>NZ_CP104067.1:0-1255833 GCF_026651875.1 Alicyclobacillus fastidiosus
ATGAGTGCGCGCACGGATACTAAATACTTCGATGGCCTTTGGAGCCAAGTGCTGGCCATGATGAAGGAGCGCCTGTCAGGTCCGACGTTCGAAACCTGGTTCGAAGGTACGAAGATCTTGAAGTATGACGCGGCCAATCATTCCCTGTTCATCTATACGCCGACGCCATTCGTCAAAAATTGGATTGAGGAGCACTATACCAACACCATCCAAAACATGATCATCGCACTCACCGAACAGGAGTATCGAATTCAGTTCGTCACCGATTGGTCGGAAGAACGACAGGACACGTTGCCTGTTCGCCCGCCGTCCAGGCCTGAACTGTACGCCGGATCAGATGATGAGGCGGATCAATCACCAGGTGCACTGATCTCACGCTATACATTTGAAACCTTCGTCATCGGTGCGAGCAACCGCTTTGCCCATGCCGCGTGTCTAGCCGTCGCCGAACGGCCGGCACAAGGGTACAACCCGCTGTTTATCTACGGCGGCGTCGGGCTCGGCAAGACGCACTTGATGCACGCCGTCGGGCACTACGTCAAAACACATGACCCAACAGCGAAGATCTCCTATTTGTCGTCGGAGAAGTTTACAAACGAGTTCATTACGGCCATCCGCGAGAGTCAGACCGAGGCGTTTCGCAACAAGTACCGTTCCATCGACGTACTGCTGATCGACGACATTCAATTCCTGGCCGGCAAGGAATCGACGCAGGAGGAATTCTTCCATACGTTTAACAGCCTGCACGAGGCTGGGAAACAGATTGTGATCAGCAGTGACCGGCCGCCAAGGGAGATCCCGACGCTCGAAGACCGACTCCGATCCCGCTTCGAGTGGGGCCTCATCACGGATATCCAGCCGCCAGACCTCGAGACGCGCATTGCCATCCTGCAGCGCAAGGCGAGGTCAGAGGGCCTGGAGATCCCTGAGGCCGTCCTTTCCTATATCGCGAACCAGATAGACTCGAACATCCGCGAGCTGGAGGGCGCCTTAATTCGCGTCGTGGCCTATTCGTCGCTCGTCAACGAGGACGTGACGCCAGAATTGGCGCAAGCGGCGCTCAAGGACATCATTTCGCCGGATCGGCCGCGGACGGTCACCGTTTCGCACGTGCAAAAGATCATCGGAGACCACTTTGGGTTGAAAATCGACGACCTGAAGGGGAAGAAACGGACTCGGAATATCGCGTTTCCACGGCAAATCGCCATGTACTTGACGCGGGAGTTGACGGAAATGTCCCTGCCGCGGATTGGCGAGGCGTTTGGCGGGCGGGATCACACGACGGTGTTACACGCCTGTGACAGAGTTAACGAAGAGCTGCAAAAGGATGTCGAATTAAAGGCAACTTTAGACCGTTTGGCTCAAGCGATTCGTACTCTAACCTAATTATCCACATGTGGAAAAGGTTTATACTGAAAACAGCTCACATATCCACAAAGTTATGAACAGGCTGTGGATCGATAGATTCATAGAGATCTTAGGGTTATCCACATATTCACCGCACCTACGACTATGAATACGATCTTTAGATATGATCCTAGATCCTAATCCTATATACTTTAGTGAGTACATCATCGAGCTGAATGTGATGCGGAAACTTGGAAGGGGTACGCCAACGTTATGCGGTTTTCCATTCAAAAATCGGCATTGATGCAAGCTGTTCAAACTGTGTCGAAAGCTGTCGCAGTGCGAACCACTAAACAGGTCTTGTCTGGCATTCTTCTGGAGGTACGGGATAACGAGATCATCGCGACTGCCTACGACCTCGAACTTGGAATTCAGACGCGAATTTACGCCACAGAAGACAATAAGCTGAACATTGATCAAGCCGGATCTATCGTTTTACCTGCAAGATACTTCTCGGAAGTCATCCGAAAACTTCCGGACACAGTCATTACTATGCAGGTTGCAAGCAACTATATGACAGAAATTTCGACTGCATCCGTGCAGTTTCACCTTCACGGAATAGACGCGGAGGAATTTCCCAAACTACCTACGTTTGTGGGTGTGCAAGGGCTGAAATTGCAAGCTTCGATGTTGGGAGATCTCATTCGCACCACGGCGTTTGCGACGGCCAATACAGAAGTGCGACCAATTTTGACCGGGATCAACATCCAGTGCGCCAACGACAGACTGACGTTCACGGCGACGGATGGCCTCCGCTTGGCGACACATTACGTCGGCCTGTCCGACGCGCCGAAGTGGCAAGCGGTGATTCCAGGTAAATCGCTGACCGAGCTCACGAAGATCCTGCCCACGGGCGACAGCTTGGTCGAATTGTACTTGACCGAGAGCCACAGCCTGTTCGTAACGGGGGACACCCGGTTCTACACGCGCTTAATAGACGGGACATACCCTGACACGTCGCGCATCATTCCGTCCACGCACAAGACGGAAATCGTGGCCCCGGGAGACGACGTCCTCGGCGCCATCGACAGGGCCGCGCTCATCGCTCGTGACCGCGACAACCACATGGTTCGCCTCGAGATTCAAGGTGATGTCATCACGGTGAGTTCGAACTCGCCTGAGATTGGGAATGTCTCGGAGACGGTCGCCATCGAACAAAAGGATGGCGAGGACTTGCAAATCGCGTTCAACGCGCGCTACGTCCTAGACGCCTTGCGGGCACTTGACGCTGCACAGATCACCGTGCGCTTCAACGGGACCACACAGGCGTTCGTCATTGAAAAGACCGGGGACAAGTCGGTGCTACAGCTGATTTCCCCAGTCCTCTGGAGGTAACGAAGGAACGTATGGAGATTCGCTTTTCTGGACCCCATATCACCGTCGGTCAACTTTTGAAAAAACTCGATATCGTCTCTTCCGGCGGCGAGGTCAAGATCTTCCTCGAAGAGGGGTCCGTTCGCGTCAACGGCGACCGGGAGACGAGGCGTGGGCGAAAACTCGTCTCCGGTGACAAGGTGCGAATTGGCAAAGAGACGTATGTGCTGAAGGGCGACCCGAATGCATCTGACTGATCTGTCACTGGTTCACTTCCGCAATTACGACACACAATCCATTCAGCTGTCCGAACACGTCAATGTGTTTTGCGGGGAAAATGGGCAGGGAAAGACGAACGCGCTCGAAGCCATCGGATTGCTCGCCATCGGGAAATCGCATCGAACCGCGAAGGATAAGGATCTAATTCGTTGGGACGAAGAGCAAGCTACGGTAGACGGAATCGTAGAGGCGCTGCACGGACCGCGGCGCCTCCGCCTGGAGCTTGGCAGCAGCGGCCGAAAGGCGTACGTCAATCGCGTTCAGCAGACGAAAATGACCGATTTTGTCGGTCATTTTCAAGTTGTCCTGTTTGCACCAGAGGATCTTCAATTGGTCAAGGGCGGCCCGAAGGAGCGGCGCCGGTTCATCGACGTCGAACTCGGGCAAACCCAACCCCTGTATCTGCATCACTTGACGAACTATACACGCACACTTGCACAACGAAACAAATTGCTGAAAAGCGGCGGCATCGCGGACGACGCCTACCTCTCGTCGTTTGACGAACAACTCTCGATGTACGGTGCGCACGTCATCCTGCGTCGACTGCGCTTCTTAACCCAGTTGCAACCGGTCGCACATCAGGTTTACGTAGATATTTCAGAAGGCCGGGAAGACTTCAACTTTCGTTACACATCCACCATCCCGCGCGTGGGTCTCGACATGACGGTCGACGAGATCGCAGAACAATTCATGCGCGGACTGGCCGACAGGCGACAGATGGATATGCGGATGGGATATACAACCGTGGGACCACACCGCGATGACATACAGCTATTCCTCAACGGACAAGACGTCCAGAGTTTTGCGAGTCAAGGTCAGCAGCGGACCATCGCACTGTCGTTGAGGTTGGCCGAGATAGACTTTATTTACAGGGAAATAGGCGAGTATCCGGTTCTCCTACTCGACGATGTGCTCTCCGAACTCGACGACAAGCGACAGCGCAATCTCGTCTTGTCGATGAGTCGGAAGGTTCAAACCATCATTACGACCACGAGTCTATTTCACCTAGAAGATGAACTCACTTCTGACGCCCGCCTGTTTCAGGTGGCATCTGGTATAATAACCTAGGGAAGCGTCTGAAAAGGCGTAAACTGGGTGATCCTGAAGTATATACAGCAGTGGAACGTGACATCGTGTCATTTTTGGCGCGAATGTGGAGGGAAACTAGTTGTCAGATACACATGAGGAACAAGTTTATGACGAATCGCAGATAGAAGTCCTGGAGGGTTTGCAGGCTGTTCGCAAACGTCCAGGTATGTACATTGGCTCGACGAGTGTAAAGGGTCTCCACCATCTCGTTTGGGAAATTGTCGACAACGCCGTTGACGAGGCGCTCGCTGGTCGCTGTACGAGAATCATCGTGCAGGTCCACGAGGACAACAGCATTACCGTCATCGACAACGGTGCGGGCTTCCCCGTCGGGATTCACCATAAGACCGGCCGTCCGGCCGTGGAAACGGCGCTGACCGTCTTGCACGCAGGTGGCAAGTTCGGTGGTGCTGGTTACAAAGTATCTGGTGGACTGCACGGCGTTGGCGCATCGGTCGTAAACGCCTTGTCTACGTGGTTGAAAGTCGAGGTGTACCGCGACGGCAACGTGTACGTACAGGAATACGAACGCGGTGTGCCGCAGTACGACTTAAAGATCATCGGTACGACCGATCAGCATGGGACGAGTGTTTCGTTCTTGCCAGATCCTGAGATCTTTACGGAAACGACCGTGTTCCAGATTGAGATGCTGCAGCACCGTCTGCGGGAACTCGCGTTCCTGAATGCCGGTTTGGCCATCGTGCTGGAAGACGAGCGCGAAGGCGGCAAGACGCAGGAGTTTCACTATGAAGGCGGCGTGAAGGAGTTTGTCAGCTACCTCAACCGGTCCAAGGACGTACTCCACGAAGATCCGGTTTTTGTCGCAGGCGTGAAAGACGACGTGACGGTCGAAGTGGCCCTTCAGTACAACGACGGCTACGCGTCGACCATCTACTCGTTCGCGAACAACATCAACACTGGTGAAGGCGGCACGCACGAGTCCGGTTTCAAAAGTGCGCTCACGCGCGTCATCAACGACTACGGCCGCAAGAACAACCTCATCAAGGGGAATGAAAGCAATCTGACGGGCGACGACGTCCGCGAGGGCATCGTCTCGGTCATTAGCGTCAAGGTACCCGAACCACAGTTCGAGGGCCAGACCAAAACCAAGCTCGGAAACAGCGAAGTGCGCGGTATCGTGGAGAGCCTGTTCGGCGACAAGCTACAGACGTTCCTCGACGAGAACCCATCTGTGGCGCGCAAGATCATCGACAAGTGCGTCACGGCTTCACGAGCGCGCGAAGCTGCCCGCAAGGCACGCGAATTGACCCGCCGCAAGAGCGCGCTCGAAGTGAGCAGCTTGCCAGGCAAGTTGACTGACTGTGTGACGAAGGATCCAGAGCGCTCCGAGATTTACCTGGTCGAGGGTGATTCCGCGGGCGGATCGGCAAAAATGGGCCGCGATCCACAGACTCAGGCCATTCTTCCACTGCGCGGAAAGATCATCAACGTAGAGAAGGCGCGGCTCGACAAGATTTTGTCCAACGAAGAGATTCGCGCCATCATCACCGCGTCTGGAACGGGCATCGGCGACGAATTTGACCTGTCGAAAGCGCGCTACCACAAAGTCGTCATCATGACGGATGCCGATCACGACGGAAGTCACATCCGCATCCTGCTTCTCACGCTGTTTTACCGGTTTATGCGCCCGCTCATCGACGCCGGTTACGTCTATATCGCGCAACCGCCTCTGTACAAGGTGACGAAGGGCAAGAGCATTCGCTATGCGTATTCGGACGCAGAACTGGACCGGATCTTGGGGGAGACGGGCCGTCAGGGTATCGGCTTACAACGGTATAAAGGTCTCGGAGAGATGAATCCGGAGCAGTTGTGGGAAACCACGATGGATCCAGAATCTCGCACGTTGCTCCGAGTAACCATGGAAGACGCCATGGACGCTGACATGATCTTCAGCACACTCATGGGCGACAAGGTTGAACCGCGTCGCGATTTCATCGCGGAACACGCGCGCTATGTCCGCAACCTGGACATCTAATGGACGTTTCAAGGAGTGAATCTATTTGGCAGACGAAGAAAATCGCAGTGTACTGCC
Organism: Alicyclobacillus fastidiosus; assembly: GCF_026651875.1. Lineage (GTDB taxonomy): Bacteria > Bacillota > Bacilli > Alicyclobacillales > Alicyclobacillaceae > Alicyclobacillus > Alicyclobacillus fastidiosus. The sequence continues at coordinate 6,143 of NZ_CP104067.1, forward strand.
GATTGACATCAGCCAAGAGTTAAGGAACTCGTTCATGGATTACGCGATGAGCGTCATTGTGGCGCGCGCAATCCCTGATGTACGCGACGGTTTGAAGCCGGTTCACCGCCGCATTCTGTACTCGATGTACGACTCCGGCATGACGCCAGACAAACCGTATAAGAAATCCGCTCGTATCGTCGGTGACGTGCTCGGTAAATTTCACCCACACGGCGACGCGTCGGTGTACGATGCGTTGGTTCGCCTGGCGCAAGATTTTTCGACCCGCTACCCGCTTGTCGATGGCCACGGGAACTTTGGTTCCATCGATGGCGACTCCGCGGCGGCCATGCGTTATACGGAGTCTCGCATGTCTGGCATCGCGCTCGAATTGCTCCGCGATATCAACAAAGAGACCGTCGACTTCATGCCAAACTACGACGAGAACGAACAGGAACCAACCGTCCTGCCGTCGCGGTATCCGAATTTGCTCGTCAACGGTTCGTCTGGCATCGCCGTCGGGATGGCGACAAACATTCCGCCACACAACCTAGGCGAAGTCATCGATGGCGTCGTGAAATTGATTGATGATCCAGACGCCACCGTCGATGACCTCATGAAGCTGATCAAGGGACCTGACTTTCCGACGGGCGGCATCATCCTCGGACGCGAAGGCATTCGCAAGGCGTACGAAACAGGGCGCGGCTCCATTCCGGTTCGCGCGGTAACCCACTTCGAGGAGATGTCTGGCGGCAAGACGCGAATTGTCGTCACGGAAATTCCGTACCAACAAAACAAGGCGCGCATCGTCGAAAAGATCGCGGAGTTGGCGCGGGACAAGAAAGTGGACGGCATTACGGATTTGCGCGACGAATCGGATCGAAATGGCATGCGCGTCATCGTCGAACTGCGTCGCGACGTTCGCCCGCAAGTGGTGTTGAACAACCTGTTCAAACACACGAGTTTGCAGACGAGCTTTGGCGTCATCAACCTGTCACTCGTCAACGGCGAGCCGAAGGTGCTCACGCTCAAGCAGACGCTGCTTCACTACCTGGATCACCAACGCGAGGTCGTCCGCCGTCGGACGCAGTACGACCTCAACAAGGCGGAAGCACGGGCGCACATCTTGGAAGGTTTGCGCATCGCGCTCGACAACCTGGATGAAGTCATCAGTTTGATTCGCGCCTCGCAGACGGCCGACATCGCACGTGAAGGCTTGATGACTCGGTTCTCGCTATCGGAAGAACAGGCGCAAGCCATCCTCGATATGCGCCTGCAGCGCTTGACAGGTTTGGAACGCGACAAGATTGAGGCGGAGTACGCGGAGCTGCAGGCGCGCATCGCCGAACTTCGCGCCATCCTTGCCGACGAGCACAAACTACTAGGCGTCATTCGTGAGGAATTGCTGGAGATTCGCAACAAGTATGGCGACGAAAGGCAGACGACAATCAGTGCGGCCGAGGGTGACATCCACGATGAGGATCTCATTCCGGTACACGACGTCGTCATCGCCGTGACACATCGCGGATACATCAAGCGCATTCCGCTGTCGACGTACCACAGTCAACGCCGCGGGGGGCGCGGAATGTCCCTGATGGGCACGCGCGACGAGGACTTTATGGAGCAGTTGCACGTCACGTCGACGCACGACTACCTCCTGTTCTTCACGAATCGCGGCCGGATGTACGCGATCAAGGGCTATGAGGTGCCGGAATTCAGTCGTCAGGCGCGCGGCATTCCGATTATCAACCTGCTCAACATCGAGCAGGACGAGAAAATCACCGCCGTCATCCCTGTTCAATCGATGGATCCGGACGACATCACCGGCATCAATTTGTTCTTTGCAACCCGTCACGGTATTGTCAAGAAGACGGCTCTGAGTGAGTATTCGAACATCCGCAAGAACGGCCTCATCGCCATCAACTTGCGCGATGACGACGACGTCATCGGCGTCAAGCTCACAGACGGTCAGAAGAACATGATGATGGTCACTCGTCAAGGCCTTGCCATCCGCTTCAACGAGTCGGACGTCCGTGCCATGGGCCGCAGCGCCACCGGCGTCAAAGGCATCAGTTTGAACGAGGACGACGCGGTCATCGCGATGGATGTAGCGGAGGACGATCTCGATGTGTTGGTCGTCACCTCGCGCGGTTACGGCAAACGTACGCCTGTGACGGAGTACCGTGGTCAGATACGCGGGGGCAAGGGCATTAAGACGATGAACTGTACGCCGAAAAATGGCCAGGTCATCGACATGCGCATGGTCACCGCAGAGGACGATCTCATGATCATCACGCAAGGTGGCGTCGCCATTCGCATTCACGTCAAGGACATCTCCACACAGAGCCGCAACACGCAAGGGGTCCGGCTCATTAATGTAGACGAAGGTGAAGAAGTCGCCACGGTCAGCCGCGTGATGGCTTCGGAAGATGACGATAGCAGCGAAGTGGATGAGTAATCCGTATTTCTGATACGCTAGACACGAGGAGGATATCGTCTATGATGACTAACGTCCTATGGCAGTTCATCGTTCACACTGCCGCGATGTTCCTCGCATTTGCCACGTTTGTAGGCTTGTGCTTCATCGTCGTGAACCGGCTTGTGCGGGACTGAACTTCGTCTGAGCAACACTAGGGTTCCCCAGGTCACAAGAAAAGCCGCAAGGGTAAACGCCCTTGCGGCTTTTCTCCGCTTATGTGTCTGCCGACATTCGACGATAGGTCAAGCTCGGAGATTGGCTTGTGCCAGCCGTCCATGCCACTCATTCTCATTCATTGGTCTGGAACGATTAATGCATATAACTCATCTTAAATAAATTAAGAATAAATGTTTGACATACGGTTGTTACGGTGGTATATTACTACTTGTCGCTTCGGCGGCACTGCTGAAACAAACAGGGCATATACCGAGTCGATGGGACACCAGCTCACAGGTTCGAACCGCAACGTTCGAACGAGCTGAAGCAAAATGTTCCAGTAGACAACAACGATAGATTCGTGGTATAGTAGTCTTCGCTGCTTCGGCGGCACTGATTGATTTGGTTCCTTGAAAACTAAACACACACGCCTAAAAGTTTCGGTCGAGACGACAGTCGTCGTCGAGACTTTTATGAAGTAACGCCAGTAACATTTTTTGAGAGTTTGATCCTGGCTCAGGACGAACGCTGGCGGCGTGCCTAATACATGCAAGTCGAGCGAACCCTTCGGGGTTAGCGGCGGACGGGTGAGTAACACGTGGGCAATCTGCCTGTCAGACTGGAATAACACTCGGAAACGGGTGCTAATGCCGGATGACACACGGGGAGGCATCTCCCTGTGTTGAAAGGTGCAACTGCATCGCTGATAGAGGAGCCCGCGGCGCATTAGCTAGTTGGTGAGGTAACGGCCCACCAAGGCGACGATGCGTAGCCGACCTGAGAGGGTGACCGGCCACACTGGGACTGAGACACGGCCCAGACTCCTACGGGAGGCAGCAGTAGGGAATCTTCCGCAATGGGCGCAAGCCTGACGGAGCAACGCCGCGTGAGCGAAGAAGGCCTTCGGGTTGTAAAGCTCTGTTGCTCGGGGAGAGCGACAAGGAGAGTGGAAAGCTCCTTGTGAGACGGTACCGAGTGAGGAAGCCCCGGCTAACTACGTGCCAGCAGCCGCGGTAATACGTAGGGGGCAAGCGTTGTCCGGAATCACTGGGCGTAAAGCGTGCGTAGGCGGTTGTGTAAGTCTGAAGTGAAAGTCCAAGGCTCAACCTTGGGATTGCTTTGGAAACTGCATAACTTGAGTGCTGGAGAGGCAAGGGGAATTCCACGTGTAGCGGTGAAATGCGTAGATATGTGGAGGAATACCAGTGGCGAAGGCGCCTTGCTGGACAGTGACTGACGCTGAGGCACGAAAGCGTGGGGAGCAAACAGGATTAGATACCCTGGTAGTCCACGCCGTAAACGATGAGTGCTAGGTGTTGGGGGACACACCCCAGTGCCGAAGGAAACCCAATAAGCACTCCGCCTGGGGAGTACGGTCGCAAGACTGAAACTCAAAGGAATTGACGGGGGCCCGCACAAGCAGTGGAGCATGTGGTTTAATTCGAAGCAACGCGAAGAACCTTACCAGGGCTTGACATCCCTCTGACCGGGCTAGAGATAGTCCTTCCCTTCGGGGCAGAGGAGACAGGTGGTGCATGGTTGTCGTCAGCTCGTGTCGTGAGATGTTGGGTTAAGTCCCGCAACGAGCGCAACCCTTGACCTGTGTTACCAGCACGTAGTGGTGGGGACTCACAGGTGACTGCCGGCGTAAGTCGGAGGAAGGCGGGGATGACGTCAAATCATCATGCCCTTTATGTCCTGGGCTACACACGTGCTACAATGGGCGGTACAACGGGAAGCGAAGCCGCGAGGTGGAGCCAAACCTAAAAAGCCGTTCGTAGTTCGGATTGCAGGCTGCAACTCGCCTGCATGAAGCCGGAATTGCTAGTAATCGCGGATCAGCATGCCGCGGTGAATCCGTTCCCGGGCCTTGTACACACCGCCCGTCACACCACGAGAGTCGGCAACACCCGAAGTCGGTGAGGTAACCTTTCAGGAGCCAGCCGCCGAAGGTGGGGTTGATGATTGGGGTGAAGTCGTAACAAGGTAGCCGTATCGGAAGGTGCGGCTGGATCACCTCCTTTCTACGGAGAAACAAGGCTTTTAGGTCGTGGGTGTTTAGTTTTGAGGGAGCCAAAGCCCTTGTGGCTAGGTAAACTCAAGGTACCTTGGCAACTGAATATGGAACAACCTCGAATAAGTAAAACCGGTAACCGTAAATGCGTAACAGGTTAACGTAACCGGATTTATAGATGGAATAATCACGTTTGTGGTTAGGAAGTCAAAACGGTGAAGTTAGAAAGAGCGCACGGAGGATGCCTAGGCGCCAAGAGCCGAAGAAGGACGGGGCGAACACCGAAATGCCACGGGGAGCTGTAAGCGAGCATTGAGCCGTGGATGTCCGAATGGGGAAACCTGCTAGTGTGAAGCGCTAGTACCGTACACTGAATACATAGGTGTACGGAGGCAACCGAGGGAACTGAAACATCTAAGTACCTCGAGGAAAAGAAAGCGAACGCGATTCCGTAAGTAGTGGCGAGCGAAAGCGGAGAAGCCTAAACCGTATACGTGGTACAGACTGCAGTCGATGCGTATGCGGGGTCGAGGGGCTGTTGGTGGCAACCTGCAGGGAGCCAGCAGGAAGCAATGCGTAGGAGAACGGCATGGGAAGGCCGGCCATAGACGGTGAGAGCCCGGTAACCGAAACGGATTGTGGAATGTGCAACAGACCCCAAGTACTGCGGGACACGAGAAATCCCGTGGGAATCTGGGAGGACCACCTCCTAAGGCTAAATACTCCTTGGCGACCGATAGCGGATAGTACCGTGAGGGAAAGGTGAAAAGAACCGCGGGAGCGGAGTGAAATAGAACCTGAAACCGTGTGCTTACAAGCAGTCGGAGCATGCATGACATGTGACGGCGTGCCTTTTGTAGAATGAACCGGCGAGTGATGATGGCAAGCAAGGTGAAGGCGAAGGAGCCTGTGCCGAAGCGAAAGCGAGTCTGAATAGGGCGGTATAGTTTGTCGTCATCGACCCGAAACCGGGTGATCTACCCCTGGTCAGGGTGAAGTGCGGGTAACACCGCATGGAGGCCCGAACCCACTGGCGTTGAAAAGCCAGGGGATGAACTGGGGGTAGGGGAGAAATTCCAATCGAACCCGGAGATAGCTGGTTCTCCCCGAAATAGCTTGAGGGCTAGCGTCAGGGAATGAGAAGTGGAGGTAGAGCACTGATTGGGTGCGGGGCCCGCGAGGGTTACCAAGCCTAGTCAAACTGCGAATGCCACTTTGTCGAAGAACCTGGCAGTCAGACTACGAGTGATAAGACCCGTGGTCAAGAGGGAAACAGCCCAGACCAACAGCTAAGGTCCCAAAGTACTGGTTCAGTGGGGAACGATGTGGCGTTGCACAGACAACCAGGATGTTGGCTTAGAAGCAGCCACCATTTAAAGAGTGCGTAATAGCTCACTGGTCGAGTGGCGCTGCGCGGAAAATGTAACGGGGCTAAACCAGACACCGAAGCTATGGATGGAAACATGGTAGGGGAGCGTTCCATTTGCGGGGAAGCTGAACTGAGAGGTTTGGTGGAGCGGATGGAAGTGAGAATGCCGGTATGAGTAGCGAAAAGACAAGTGAGAATCTTGTCCGCCGAAAGCCCAAGGTTTCCTGGGGAAGGCTCGTCCGCCCAGGGTAAGTCGGGACCTAAGGCGAGGCCGAAAGGCGTAGTCGAAGGACAACAGGTTGAAATTCCTGTACCACCAACATCGCGATTGAGCGAAGGGGTGACGCAGGAGGCTGAGGGAAGCGGCCGGATGGAAGAGGCCGTCCAAGCAGCGAGCGAGGGGTGTAGGCAAATCCGCACCCTGGTAATCGTGAGCTGTGATGGGGAGGGAAGTACAGTACCGAAGTCCCATAAGTCACACTGCCAAGAAAAGCCTCTAGCGAGTGGTGAGGTGCCCGTACCGGAAACCGACACAGGTGGGCGCGTGGAGAACACGAAGGCGCGCGGGAGAACTCTCGTTAAGGAACTCGGCAAAATGGCCCCGTAACTTCGGGAGAAGGGGCGCTTCGAGAGAAGCCGCAGTGAAAAGGCCCAAGCGACTGTTTAGCAAAAACACAGGTCTCTGCGAAGCCGAAAGGCGAAGTATAGGGGCTGACGCCTGCCCGGTGCTGGAAGGTTAAGAGGAGGGGTAAGCCGCAAGGCGAAGCTCTGAATTGAAGCCCCAGTAAACGGCGGCCGTAACTATAACGGTCCTAAGGTAGCGAAATTCCTTGTCAGGTAAGTTCTGACCCGCACGAAAGGCGTAACGACTTGGGCGCTGTCTCAACGAGAGACCCGGTGAAATTGTAATACCTGTGAAGATGCAGGTTACCCGCGGTTAGACGGAAAGACCCCGTGGAGCTTGACTGTAGCTTGATATGGGATACGGGTACGTCATGTACAGGATAGGTGGGAGACAGAGAAGCTTGGGCGCCAGCCTGAGTGGAGTCGGCGTTGGGATACCACCCTTGAGGTACTTGTGTTCTAACCAATGGCCATGAAACTGGTCATGGGACAGTGTCAGGTGGACAGTTTGACTGGGGCGGTCGCCTCCTAAAGAGTAACGGAGGCGCCCAAAGGTTCCCTCAGCGCGGATGGAAATCGCGCGAAGCGTGTAAAGGCACAAGGGAGCTTGACTGCGAGACGGACAGGTCGAGCAGGGACGAAAGTCGGGCTTAGTGACCCGGTGGAACCGAGTGGAAGGGCCATCGCTCAACGGATAAAAGCTACCCCGGGGATAACAGGCTGATCTCCCCCAAGAGTTCACATCGACGGGGAGGTTTGGCACCTCGATGTCGGCTCATCGCATCCTGGGGCTGAAGTCGGTCCCAAGGGTTGGGCTGTTCGCCCATTAAAGCGGTACGCGAGCTGGGTTCAGAACGTCGTGAGACAGTTCGGTCCCTATCTGCCGCGGGCGCAGGATACGTGAGAGGGGTCGTCCTTAGTACGAGAGGACCGGGATGAACCGACCGCTGGTGTACCAGTTGTTTCGCCAGAAGCATAGCTGGGTAGCCAAGTCGGGAAAGGATAAGCGCTGAAAGCATCTAAGCGCGAAGCCTGCCTCAAGATAACGTATCCCATTCCGTTAGGGAAGTAAGACCCCTTGAAGAAGACAAGGTAGATCGGTCTGGCGTGGAAGCGTAGTGATACGTGGAGCGGACAGATACGAATCGGTCGAGGGCTTCACCCGAACATAAGGCGAGACTCGGCGCGAAAGCGTCGTAGCGAGACCTATCCACTTTGTGGAGAAGAGGTTGTTCCATGATTCAGGAGCGAGGATAAAGACAAAGTTACGGAGCGACGTAACTGGAAGCTTGAGTGAAGGTGAGAGAGCACATCTGCAGGCCGATAGGCCGAAGCCGTGCGAACGAATACCTGAACGCCAAACGGTCTGGTGACCATAGCGGAGGGGAAACACCCGTACCCATACCGAACACGGACGTGAAGACCTCCAGCGCCGAGGATACTTGTCCCGAGAGGGGCTGGGAAAGTAGGTCGTTGCCAGGCGCGAGAGAAGGGACCCTGAGGGAAGCAGAAATGCGGACCTCGGGGTCTTTTTGTGTTGGTCGGGGATTGGGGCGAAGCTGGGGCCGAGGGCGTGCAAAGAGTTGTTAAGTGGTTTCCGCCACCAGCCTGGAGATGGAAGTTAAGGTATCCACGTAATACTCGTGTGTGTGGCTTACGAAATCGTCTGTTTCTGCACGATAGACGCGATTCACACGTTCGCCTGATGAAGAGACCTCATAACCCTTTAGTTCGATGGACGTGGCGTCCGCGGTGAATAGGGCTATGACGTCCGTCAGGCGGGCCAGATAGAGCCCCGAGACTTCATCGACCTGCGGGCGCAAGTCTTCGAGTTTGCACTCTGTTACGTGTGCGAAGACGTGACATGCCTCGAAGTCGAGGATATCCTTGCAGCGAGCTTCGACGTGGATGACGCCGATGGGGTGCAACTCCTCATACGCGACTGCCAGACCCAACTCCTCGTGTAGTTCGCGGACGCCATCCGACACTTGTTCTCCTGCAGACAGATGACCGGCACAGCTGACGTCTAACTTGTTCGGATTCGTGTCCTTGGTGGGGTGTCTCTTTTGAAGGACTACGAATGGAATTCCCGACTGTACCATCGCGACCCAACAGTGGAATGTCTTGTGCCAGTACCCTTTGGCGTGCACATCCGTCCGGGTGGCGACTCCGATGTGATGTAGATCCTCGTCATAAATATCGATGAGCTCCTCCATAATGGCCTCCCCGGTGCGACTTTTGTTCACTGATTCATTTTATATCTCTTGTCCACGTGGTTCTACGCGCAGGCACAAATGGAAGGGGAGGCGGTGGACCATCGGGCGCAGGAACGCGCACAATGACCTTTAATACGCGCTGAGTGGTCGCATCGCTGTGAGAGCGCTTCGCCGATGGCTTGAGAGGGAGAAATCGTGTGTGATTGGACTGAGATGGCGGTGGGAGGTATACAGCTGCGCTTTTGGGCACCGGGGGACACTAGATCTCAGGCACCGGCAGTCAATCTGGGACGGCTTTACGCTGATTATGCCTTGCGGGTACGGCGACGTGGGTGGCGGAGCTTTGGATGAAACAGCGTCACCTGATGCTTCTTGAGGGGCCTTTTCGTCGTGGTCTTCGTACAGACGAAGAACTTGTCGGTGACGAAGCTGAGTTCGTATCCTTTCGCCAAGATTCGTTCGAGGGCGGCTGCTACGGTCCAGCCGAGGAAGTCGGCGATGACGATGCCGGGATCAGTACTGCTGCCCGCCGCAACCACGATTTCTGCACTTCCCGTCACCTTTACGTCGAGGATGACGACCACCTGGGATCACCTCCTGCATTGAGTGCCATTGATGCACTCAATGCAGGGTGACAGGCAAGTGTATATGCGCTGGCCTATGTGGTGTGCCGCTCCGGCGGCGGACTGCTTAGCGGTGCGACTACAACAGGTTCAAAATAGGGATGGACTTGAGCACGATGGTGATGATCGATAAAACCAGCCCGAACACAGCGAGGCCCGCTCCGCTCCCGAGGCGCGACGCCCGAATCATGCCGATGATCGATAAGATCAGCCCGATGACGCCGAGCGAGTGCCCGATGGGAATGCCGAGCAGGGGTATCCAACTCAATACGAAGGCGATCGCGCCGACGACAAAGCCCGCCACAGCAAATCCGTTGCTCCCAAGAGGTGGATATCCGCGATACATACCATTCACCTCCCAACCATCCGCCGCGTCGATGGACGCGACGACAGGTGATTCTGACGCCACATGAGGAGAGACGTCTTTCCCCACAATCCACAAAAATCCACGCATTTTATATCTGTACCATTCCTGCTTCCAGGTGTATCTTGGAGGACTTTGCGAGCCCACAAATTCGGCGATGACGTAGCTGTAGTCTATAATTGGCGCCTTAAGTCTCCATAATAACGGAAGGACAAACGAACCACCAGCACATGCCAGCATATGCGCTCGCAGATGTCCAATCATTCTGTGTATATGAAGGAACTGTGTCGGTTTTCAAGCTGCGCAGGTGGCGCCCATCTGCCACGTTGACACCCCTATAGGGCGTTGCTATACTGCATTCAATATTTTTCGGCTGGGACGAGCATGACGCGCAAAAGCCCGCCATTACGGCCTGTTCCAAATATAAGAGGAGGGACTACGTTGGCAAACGCCTGGGAGAACAAATTTGCAATGGAAGGCCTCACATTTGACGATGTACTTCTGTTGCCAGCACATTCGCAAGTACTGCCGCGTGACGTAGACGTCACCACGCAGTTGACGACCGACATCCGTCTGAACATTCCGGTGATCAGTGCGGCGATGGACACGGTTACAAGCGCCACGATGGCGATTGCCATGGCCCGCGAAGGCGGCATCGGCATCGTTCACAAAAACATGAGCATCGAGCAGCAGGCGGAAGAAGTCGATAGGGTTAAGCGTTCGGAGAGTGGGGTCATTACGAATCCCATTTTTTTATCGCCTGAACACCCTATTCGCGACGCCGAGGAACTGATGTCGAAGTACCGCATCTCCGGTGTTCCGATTGTTCAGAAGGGCACACAGCGCCTGGTCGGCATCATCACGAACCGCGACCTGCGCTTTGAACGGGATTACGACCGCCCAATCGGCGAAGTCATGACACAGGGCAAGCTCGTAACTGCACCGGTCGGCACGACACTGCAAGAAGCAAAGGAACTCCTTCAGAAGAACAAGATTGAGAAACTCCCCCTCGTGGACTCCGACGGCAATCTCCGCGGACTCATTACCATCAAGGACATAGAGAACGCCCGCCGCTTCCCGCACTCGGCGAAGGACGCACAAGGTCGCCTGCTCGTCGGCGGCGCCGTGACAGTGTCCGGCGAGTTTTTCGATCGCGTCGAAGCACTTGTCGCCTCCCAAATCGACGTGCTCGTCATCGACACGGCACACGGTCACTCGGAAGGCGTTTTGAGGGGCATCCGCGAGGCGCGCAAGAAGTACCCTGACCTGCAAATCATCGCCGGCAACGTGGCGACCGCAGAGGGGACGCAGGCGCTCATCGACGCGGGCGTCAATGCGGTGAAGGTCGGCATCGGGCCGGGATCTATCTGTACGACGCGCGTCGTCGCAGGCGTTGGCGTACCGCAGGTGACGGCCATCTACAACAGCGCGACCGTGGCTCGAAAAGCGGGCGTTCCGATCATCGCGGACGGCGGCATCAAATACTCCGGTGACATCGTGAAGGCCATCGCGGTCGGTGCGAGCACGGTGATGATCGGAAGCCTCTTGGCGGGGACGAGTGAGAGCCCGGGCGAGATCGAGATCTATCAAGGCCGTCAGTTTAAAGTCTACCGCGGCATGGGCTCCATCGGCGCGATGAAGGCGGGCAGTGGTGACCGTTACTTCCAGGGCAGCGAGCGCGGTGAGGTACAGGCGAAGAAACTCGTGCCAGAGGGCATTGAGGGACGTGTTGCATATCGCGGGCCGGTCAGCGAGATTCTATACCAGATGGTGGGCGGTCTGCGCTCCGGTATGGGGTACGCTGGCGCACAGACGATTCAAAAGCTGCAGGATGAAGGACAGCTGGTGCGGATTACGGCGGCGGGGTTGCGCGAGAGCCATCCACACGACGTCCAAATCACGAAGGAAGCGCCAAACTACTCTATCTAAAACCTCGTGTCCCGAGCGCACGTTCTCTCGCCGCTGGCCCTCAGGCCCTGGCACGGCGGTAGGGACGTGCGCTTGGAACCTTTCAATGATTCCTGTGTTCGATCTCGATTTTCGGGCATGGGCGAACCGGCCAAACGATGACCTTGACCGATTAGCGGGCGAGCCGCCAATCACTTATCGTGACAGCTGTCGGAATCTATAATACAATTTAGCGTGGAAATACGTTTTCCGGGCTGAAAAATCGCCCGTGACGATAGGAGGAATTCCGGATGGCGAAGACAGGAACTGATCTCGTCAAGCGCGGTATGGCAGAAATGCAAAAGGGCGGCGTCATTATGGACGTCATCAATGCGGAACAGGCAAAGATTGCGGAGGCCGCTGGTGCCGTTGCAGTCATGGCGCTCGAACGCGTACCATCGGATATTCGCGCAGCCGGCGGCGTCGCGCGCATGGCTGACCCGACCATCATCGAGCAGGTGATGCAGGCGGTCTCCATCCCTGTGATGGCAAAGTGCCGCATCGGTCACATCGTCGAGGCGCGCATCCTCGAAGCGATGGGCGTCGACTACATCGACGAGAGCGAAGTGCTCACACCGGCTGACGACAAGTTCCACGTGGACAAGTCCAAGTTCACGGTGCCGTTCGTGTGTGGCGCGAAAGACCTCGGTGAAGCGCTCCGCCGCATCGGCGAAGGCGCATCGATGATTCGCACGAAGGGCGAACCTGGCACAGGCAACATCATCGAAGCCGTCAAGCATCAACGCATGATGCAAATGCAAATCCGCCACATCCAAAGCCTGTCGGAGGACGAGCTGTACGCAGAGGCGAAGAACCTCGGCGCACCGCTGCACATCCTGCGCGAAATCCACGAGACGGGCAAACTGCCAGTCGTGAACTTCGCAGCGGGCGGCGTGGCAACACCAGCCGATGCAGCGCTCATGATGGAACTCGGTTCGGACGGCGTCTTCGTCGGCTCCGGTATCTTCAAGTCCGAGAACCCAGAGAAGTTCGCTCGCGCAATCGTGCAGGCGACCACGCACTACCAGGATTACGCGCTGCTGGGCGAATTGTCGAAGGATCTCGGCACGGCGATGACAGGCATTGATCTCAATACCCTCCGCCCCGAAGAAAGAATGGCTTCGCGCGGCTGGTAAGGGATGTTCCCGCACCAAGGCCACGGCCTCTCGGGCCGCGTGCATAAGGGTGGGCATCAGAGGGCATCTAGAGTACAGAAAAAGGGGTCTGTTCGGATGAAAGTTGGCGTAATCGCGGTCCAGGGTGCATTTCGCGAACACATCAGAGTGCTTCGCGAGCTTGGCGCGGACGCCGTCGAGGTCCGCCGCGCAAACGAATTAGACGGCGCTGAAGCAGTGGTCATCCCAGGTGGGGAGAGCACTGCTATCGGCAAGTTGATGCGCCAATACGACTTGATAAATCCAATCAAACAGCTCGCACACGCAGGCCTTCCGGTGTTTGGCACGTGTGCGGGGATGATTGTGCTCGCCAACCGCATTGTCGGGGAAGAGAGCACGCACCTCGGCCTGATGAATGTCGAGGTCAACCGAAATTCCTTTGGACGCCAAAAGGACAGCTTTGAGGCGGATTTAGACGTGCCCGTGCTCGGGGCGGATCCATATCCTGCTGTCTTCATTCGCGCGCCGCACATTCAATCTGTCGGCGCCGACGTAGAAGTGCTCGCGACCTACGAAGACCGGATTGTCGCCGTGCGTCAGGACAATCTGCTTGCAACGTCATTCCACCCTGAGTTGACGGGGGATCTGCGTCTGCACGCGTACTTTTTGGGTCTCGCAGCGCGATCGTAACGCGTGAACCGCCCTTTGCACAGAGACAGGCAGCGCATGTGCGCATGCCCAGGTCCCGTGCGGGGGCGGTTTGTTGTTATAGAGGCAAAGCCGATGTGCTATGCTGTGAACAACCTAGACGCCGTCCACGGCCACTTGTGAAGTGACGCGGGGACGCGCTTTATCCGAACGAATGAGCGAGGTGTACATATGCTAGATATTCGAGCCATCCGGCAACGACCGGACGAGTTCAAACAGAAACTTGGACGCAAAAAGGTAGATCCAGCCCTGATTGACCAACTCCTCGCAGCCGACGAAGCGTGGCGCGCGAACCTTACGGAGACAGAACGCCTGAAGAACCTGCGTAACACCACGTCAGAAGCCATCGCGCGCAAGAAGAAGAACGGTGAGGACGCGACGGACGACATCGCGCAGATGAAAGCGGTCGGCAATCGCATCAAGGAGCTCGACGACATCATCCGCCAGCAGGACGAGACTATCCGCGACATCTTGTTGAGCCTCCCGAACGTCCCACACGACTCTGTGCCAGAGGGCGAGTCTGAGGACGACAACCCGGTCATCCGCACGTGGGGCGAGCTGCCGAAGTTCGACTTCGAGCCAAAGCCGCACTGGGAAATCGCCGAAAGCCTCGGCATCCTGGACACGGAGCGAGCCGTGAAGATCACCGGATCGCGCTTCGTACTGTACAAAGGCCTCGGCGCGCGCCTCGAACGCGCCCTCGCGGCATTCATGCTCGACTATCACGCGGACAAACACGGCTACACCGAGATGTTCCCCGCGTTTATCGCGAACGAGGAGAGCCTGATTGGCACCGGCAACCTGCCCAAGTTCGGCGACGAGATGTTCAAGCTCGAAGGACTGCCGTACTACCTCATTCCGACGGCCGAAGTGCCACTCACGAACTACTACCGCGACGAGATACTCGGCGCTGAGCAGCTGCCGACCAAGTTCGCGGGATACAGCTCTTGCTTCCGATCCGAAGCCGGATCCGCCGGCAAGGACACCCGCGGCCTCATCCGCCTGCACCAGTTCCAAAAGGTTGAGCTCGTCATTCTCTGCCACCCGGACAAGTCCTACGACGTGCTCGAGCAGCTCACCAAGGACTGCGCAGACATCCTCGAGGCACTCGACTTGCCGTACCGCCAAATCGAGATCTGCACCGGCGATCTCGGCTCGAAAGACGCCAAAAAGTACGACTTGGAAGTCTGGATCCCAGCCTCCAACACGTACCGCGAGATCAGCTCCTGCACCAACTTCGAGGAGTTCCAGGCCCGCCGCGCGAACCTGCGCTTCCGCCCGGACGACACATCAAAGCCGGAGTTCGTGCATACGCTCAATGGGTCAGGGTTGGCCGTCGGCCGCACCGTCGCTGCCATCCTCGAGAACAACCAACAGGCGGATGGATCCGTTCGCATACCAAAGGCCCTGGTCCCATATATGGGCGGGCTAGAGGTCATCACCGCGGCGGCACCGGTCAAAGCGTAATCGCCGCCGTAGTTTACTGCTGTACTGAAGCTTATCGTGGGTGGCCTCGCAACGCTAGGCCACCCCATCACTGTGGCAGGCCAGCGGGCCCGCCGTCGGCCTTCACAGGAGGTACCTATGCGCATCTCGCAAGTCAGTCTCAAACTATCCGCAGACGATATCAATCAATGGATCCACGAACTCGCCCCCGAGGTCAAACTCCGCATCGTTGAGATCCGCGACGACGGCATCTACGGACAACTCAAGTTCCTTATGTGGAACGTGGACTTCATCGCGCGCCCACATTGCTACAAGGACCGAGACGAAATTGCCGTGGAAATTTCAGCCCGCAAACTGGTGCCGATTCCGGCGTCGATTGTCGAGCGATCCCTCCAAGAGGCAGTCAAGGACGCCCCCCAGGGCATCGAAGTGCTGCGCCAAGTCCTGAAGTTGCACGTGCCAAGTATCCTTGAGCCCCTCAAGATTGGGCTGAAGGTGCAGGACTTTTCGTGTCGGGCTGGCAGCGTGGTGATCGACGTGGCGGATTGCGAGCTGGGGATGCTGAAGGGGAAGTTGCCGTTTGGTGGGATGGAGCGGCGGTAGGCGGGACCGCGGGGGATGGTGTGCTGCGGGTATAGCGGGAGGCCGCATGTGGGCTTCGACGGCTGTTGGTGGGCCAGTGCCTACATTAAGCTCAGGTGGATTTCCAGTTTGCGTAAGTGGATTGAAATTTGCGGTGGATTGAGGTAAAATATTAGGGCATTGAACACATGCACCCGTAGCTCAGTAGGATAGAGCGGTGGTTTCCTAAACCGCGTCTTGCGGGGGTTCGAATCCCTCCGGGTGCGCCAGAAACGCTTGGTATGAATGGGTTTTGGGGACTGGAACGGATCGCTTCAGATGCCGTAAAACCCATTCTTCTAACAAACTTCTAACATCAAGAAGCATCCAACGGACGCGGGTTCGAGATGCCTCGCCTCCACCATGCAAAACCACGACCGACCCGTCGTGGCATGTGACTTAAAGCATAAGTTGTCCAATATGGTCAGCTTATGCTTTAAAAATTTTTAGGACAAGTTATGCTTAAAAATTTTCATTCAGATCTGTCTGTACTGCTCTTCTCCACACCTTAATCAGGTCTATACTTAATGTTTGACCGACTCTTTCCTGAACAAGCTTTAGAGTCGGTTGTAAGTTCTGAGATCGAAGTTCCATTACTGTCTTTCTAATGTTATTTGCTTTTTCGTCAAAAAGACGTTTTCTTTCTTTTTCTCGATACAATGCATACCTCTTTGTGATTTCTTCATGAATTTGTGGATATTCTCTCATTAACCCAGGGAATGGAAAGTTTAGTCTTGTGCCGATAGCCCGAACTGATTCGGTTATGTCACCATCGTTCAACATCTGAACTAGCTCTTCAGCAATTTGTGGCCAATTAATTTTTCGTCTTTTCCCCTTGGGTTTTTTTGCTTTATGAATCCTATATAACCTTTTCTGGGTAATAATAGTTGTGAGTTCAGGGAAGTTTTTCTTCAAGGTAATCGAGTGAACCCCAAGGTTCTTCGAAATTTGTGTTAAGGAAAGGAAGTTATTCTTGTCGTTAACTATTGATTCAAGATAACGACGAGCTTCATCCTTACTAACATATCGACGTTGCCCTGATTCCTCGCTTGCCACGGCTATTTCCTTAAAGTCTTGCGTATTTACCCACTTCTCACAGGGAGTAAAGAAAAGATCTTCTGGATTAATGTTAAACAATTGACATATTTTTAATAGCTCCATCAAATGAGGTAATGTAGTACCTTCTGAGAGGCTGGCGAACCTACCAACACGTATACCAAGCCGTCTTGCCAACTCTGCTTTGTTTCCTTTCGTTAGCAACTTACTTACGTGCTCAATTGTATTTCTTAAGGAGTTCTCTGGAACGGAACCCGGTTGTATGGACAAAAATTGCTCTAAATTCTGGTGCATTTCCACAACGGCTAAATCTAAAGCTTGCGTTCTCGGAATCGGCTGTGGGGGCCTACCAAGCCATGTCCCACATTTCCAGCAATGTCCATTCATTGCTTTTGACTTAGCATCTGATGAACTTTTACAAATCGGGCAAGTAGATTCCAGTGGAATTTGATGCCTGAGACATATTGATGAGGGTGTCAATTGCCAAATAAGTGGTTCATAGATAGTTTGATTATTGTCCTTCCATGATTGGAAACAAAGGGGACACCATGCACGAGTCTGTCTACTAATTTGAGACGATGCGATTTTATTTGCCCAGGGTAGCAGGCTGGATAAATGCAAAAAAGGATTCGTAGTAGCTTTTTCTAATATATCAACGTACGCTGCTGTAATTTGATTTATCCCCCCTAACTTTCGTGGAATCATTTTTATCACTGTTGAAGGCTGGATTTCATTTCGAATAAGATCTAATACTGACATTCCATGAGCTTCTGCTAGGCGCAAGATGTAGCTTCTTAGACTTTCTACATAAGTAGTTCCATTCCCGATTAATGGCAAATTGTAAAGTCGACTTCTTGGAGGAGTAGGAATGTCTTCTTCTTGGTCGTACCACTCCATAGTCACAATCATCATCCCTTTCTCATCTAGCGATCGGGTAGCATTCCTGAATCAAGAGGTATTCCCGCAACGGTATTCCTTTAAAACCCGCCAACCTTGTCTCGTTGAGGCTTTCGTTTACCAGGTGTACGTTTCTTGGTTTTTGGAGATTCTTCGATATTCTGTGGTAAAACCTTTTTTTCATCCGGCAGTCCATCAGGAAAACACGTCAGTAGAACTCGGCTTCGACAGTCGTAGATACACGAAATCCCGAAACCCGTTGGTGCTTCTAGGGTTTCGGGACTGTGGATAACTTCGTGTGGTGCCTACAGCGTATCTGTGGATATGTCCGAGAACAACGGTGGATGTTCGTAACCCAGCGCTTTCAGGATTTGTGCCTGCTCCGGGGTTACTTCTGTTCGCTGCCGGACTCTGCCGCTACCAGCTTTGTAGGTTACAAGGTGCATCTCGTTCATGACAGAACGGATCTCTCGCCATGTGTGGCTAGTTCGGTTCTCTGCCACCCGAACCAAAAGTAACGAGAGCCAGCACAGTAGTACATGTGCCCGAATCCGCTCATTCTTCCTGTGGTACATCGGGCGCAATTCCATGGTCTGTTTCAGAGAACGGAATGCCGCCTCAACCTGCCAGAGCTGCTTGTATCCAAGGGCCACATCTTCCGCGGACAGTGTGTCGTCTGAGGTTCGGATCAGATACTTTCCGTCCAGTCGTTCCATCGCCTTAACCGCCTGGTGGTCAACTGTGAGATTGCCACGCTTGTCCGACTTCAAGTAACGCTTGAAGGTCGGGTGACTTTGCAATCGACAGTGCGCCTTGGTGTGTGCGTCGTTATCCAACTCCTTGAGTCGTGCGAGCTCTGCTTCCAGGGCCTTGAGGTGTGCCTCGCGCCGAAACGCATCTCGGCGAGCTTCATCTGGGTTGCGAACGAGCACATATCGGACCCGTGCCTCACCGTCTCCTACGACGATTTCCTTTATTTCAAGGTTATCCCGTATCGTTTTAAATCGCCCAGGACGAGACATGGCATCTTCGACTGTCTGCTTCCCAGAGGTCATCTTCTCTCCAGCAATGTAATGCCCTCCGGCTTTCTGGAGTTCACGTAAATTGTCCTCCGAGCTGAACCCACGGTCGACGACCGTAACGACGCGTCCGAGACGCCAGCCAATGAGGTCCTTCTTCACTTCTGGAATGACGGTCATGTCTGACGTGTTCCCTGGCCATACCCAACACCGCACAGGGATGCCGTCTCGGGTCACTACAAAACCAATTACGACCTGCGGTAAGTCCGGCCGGTGGTCCTTGGAGTAGCCGGGTTGCTTCAGACTGTCTTCTTCCGGCTCGTCATCCATTTCAAAGTAGCTTGACGTGGTGTCAAAGAACAGTAAGTCGACTTCCAGGTTCAACAAGTCGGCGACAGTCTCGAACACTTCTCTCTGGATGTCTACGTCCGATTCAATCAGGAAATCCATTGCACGGTACCCCTGGTGGACCTCAAAGTTCTCAACACCGGGGAGTGCGATGTCTCGCTTCACCCAGTCCTCCATGCCAAGCTTGCTCGAGGGGTCCAAGGCTCGATTGGCGACCATCGCAAAGATGGCCCGCTCTATCGGGGCTTCATATTTGCGCTGTGCCAGACGCTTGGATATGGCTTGACCCACGCCAAGTTCATGCCACAACGAGTCGACGATATAAGCGGTGCCAAACGTTTTGCTATCGAGCAGACTCAACTGCACGCTATCCTTGGGCTCCGACGCAACGGGTTCATCACCAAGGAATCGTGAGATGCTCGCGGCAAGCCTCTTCAATCCATCCATGTCCACTTCATCTTCACGCCCGAAGTGGTAGAGGACTTTCGCTTGGGGATTGCCGGTCTTGGGATTGCGTTCATTATGGGCAAGCTGCACGTAGGACGTGACAGAACCGTTTTTATTTTTTCGTGATATCCGCCGTATGTACATGTCTACATTTTAAAATCATATGTTCTACGAAGTCAACTACTGTGGATAACAATACTAGTTATCCACAGAAATTCGCATGTCTACAACTTTTCGTAAAAATGCCTACATAAAATAACCGGAATTCCGCGCCGTTACGGGATTCCGGTTATCCACAAATGCTTATAAACGGGTTGTAACTGTCGAACCCGAGTAGAAGCTCGTCCTCCAGTGCCTGCTCACGCAAGAAGGATTCTTCACCATATTTAGCCTCGTTAATTAATTGCATACAAATTGACGAGTCTAATGCTGTTTGTTTTAAGTGTTCATAAGTAACTGTGGGACCCTCTTCATTCAGACTACGAAACAGAGCGCGAGTTAACCAATCTTTCAAAATTCCTGTACATCCAATCGAATGGGCATAGAGATAGTTAAAATAAGGCATGAAATCTGGCATAGTCTGTACGGGTAGCCTACGTTGAAATTCCAATAGGATGTCTCGAAAAGTTTCTAAATCATTATCTTTTGCCTGGCCTTTATTTTCACTATGAAAATTTTTATTATGGTATCGGGAAAAATCTTCTCTAATCGATCGACGCCCAATCTGACCACTCAGTTCACGAAGTTTCAGTAGTTCATATGTGCCGACCAATACTATCACGACACCGGTTAGGTTAAACAAATTTTTAAGATTATCCATTTGATCGGACAGTCTTCTTCCGGAAGATACTAAACCAATACTTTGGGCTTCATCAATAATTAAGACTCTCGTTTTTCGATAAGTGAGCGCTTTATGCATAGCTCGTCTTAATTCGTCGGCTCTAAGCCGATTCGTTACGGCACCAGCCAATGGCTGATTCAGATTTTGAAGAATTTTAATATAAAAGTTGCTCCAACTAAACAAGCCATTCGAGTGTGGGGGATCTGCTTCAATTCGAACAACAGGAATAACCCCTGGATCCTCTTGCATCTGTTGTAAAAAGTGTTTCACCAACTTTTGCTCGAAGACATCAAGAAGTGTTGTTTTCCCTACACCACTTGGACCTGGAACAAAGACAATCTGCGTGGCAACAGGCTCTGTAGCCCAACTCATTAGCGTATTCAAAACTGTAACCAATCTAGGGTGAATAATCCTGCCCTGCTTAAAGGCAAGCAACCTTTCGTGGTTCGACGTGGTTAGCAATGACTGATCAAATTTTGGTGTCATTTCATTCATAGCAGATCCTCCAGATTGCCAAATTCTTGACTCGGTTTAGTGGAGTTTGATGTCAGCGTCGAAGACTTATGTGTTTCTTTCAGTCTCGGTGAAACGGATGTGATTTTTGCCGTAACATGATCTTGTGCAATTTGGCCATTCTTCTTGTTTCTCGCCTCATCTATTTCGATTTGTAATTGGAGTTCTTTGTCATGTGCTTCTGTTAACAAGCGAGCAATTTGATGTGCATTTATTGTGCGGCGCACTTTCATGGTTTGTTTAGAGCGTTCCCTCAGGATTTTAGTTGCAATTTCTACCTGCTGCCTACTACGTCCGCGTAGTATTAAGTATTCTTCGGAGTGTAATTCCACCCAACGGCCTAGGATATACGCATAGGCAATTCCGGCGTTGTCTGGATCAACTCTTGTTGGAACACTGGTTCCTTCGATACGCCCATCACGGAAATCGTCCGTCCAATAGTACAGATAATTGATCTTTACACCCCGTCCCACTTGAACCTTTAATTCTTTACGGACCGTTTCTGGACACGTAAGAATCTGAAACTCCTTATCGTACGGCACAATGCGTTGTGGTCGTTGCCCTGTCAGACTGACTCCAGTTATAAACATGTCTCGTGGATTCGTCCCAAGTGCAGGATGGTCTTGCGTGTCATAAGTTTCGTAAAACCAAGATTGGAGTAAGTCGTCTAGTGCACGTAAGTTCCATACTGCATTGTTCTTCGGATTTGTTTTTGGTGTAAGTTCGCGTACATTCTTGGTACTTTGCGTATTTGCAATGAGATCGTACAGTATCATTTTGTTGGTCGTGCCAAAAATCCGTTCAATAACAGAGCCATTTCGAGGCTTACCTCTCCTGGATTTGATCTCCGAATTATATCGAGCCGCTAGGGTTTCGAAATAGACGCTTTCAAAGTCTTTGCCTCCGTCGACAACGAACGCATCCGGTAGACGTTGAAATCGCTCGACACACTTACGTATGACTCTCATGTTGCTACGTGTACTAGGACTTTCGAAATCCACATCGAATGCCAGAACTCGTCGACTAAAGGCATCCACCATCAAGGTTAACCACGGGCGAGCGGTTTTGCCAGTTTCACCGAGTCGTACCTCTACGTCTAGTACAGTATGGTCGATATGTGCAATCTCAAACGGGCGTTCCCCGTGTCTCGGTGTTGAAAACTCAAGGTGCCATATAGAAAATTCCTGATGTTTTCTTGCTGCTTTATCACCTTTTCGTTTCTTTTCCTGTGTAACTTTCGGTCGTTCGTGTACGTATCTTGCGTAAGTCGGATAACTGGGACACAGTAAACCTTCATTGTTGCATTTTTTTTGAAATAAAATATATGACGTGTAGATGGTGGGTTGTTGATATTTTTCGTAGTGATCGCTTATAAACTCGATCATTTTTGTAATGGTTGACTCCGGTAGCCTTGGCTCTCGGTTACCTTTTCGTCGATTCTGTGGCAATAGACCATCCAGGCCATACCCTGTGGATTCTAATGATAAATTGTATCTTTTGATCCAGCGTCGAACGTTTCTTGATGCCGAGCTTGGTTTTTTATGACCATCCAGAAATGGTTTAATCGCTTTATAACGTTCGAGTGCAATCTTTAGGTTTTCTTTGCGTGCTTCGAGGGCGATTTCTGAAACGGCTGAGCCTGATTTAACTGTTCGTATGCCCTGAATATTTCCTTGTTTGACAATCGACTCGAATCCACTAATGGAAAGAGTCTGGATATCTCCATGGTCATTCTTGAAGGAAATCTGCGTGACCCCAACATTGACGACTTCCCATGTTGCTCCATCCCACGTAAATTTCTGGCCGACTTCGAGAATAATTTGGTGATCATCTTGTATGGTTTTAGGACTCGTATTGGTAATATAGAAAGCTTCTGCAACTTCCTTAGTAGGGAAAATCTGTATATACTCTCGCTCACTAAACGGTTCTTTGGATAAATCCACGTATACTTTTTCAGAAGCAATGGCGATATACACTGTGTCTGAATCGATGTCTATGGGTGATTGAAGTAAATCACTGAGACTTATCCCGGGTTGCCGATATAAGAGATTTTTTAACTCTTCGAGTTTTTCATCGTCCAACGAAATCGGTTGTTGAAGATAATCCGACAAGAAATGAATATTCCCTGCGTATGTTGGGCTTATTTCTGAGCTAGACCGTAGGGAGTAATTAAGACCGAATTGTGATGCATAATCTTGGCCGGGCGGGCAAATCCAGCTATCGTTCAATTTTGTAAAGCGTGCCGGGTCCTTCTCTGATAGTTGAATTAGTCTATCTTGGGTTTTCCATTCTTCCCATCCAGCAGACTGAGTCCGAAGCACAAAGAAATCTGGAGTATGTAGTAGACCTTTCTTTTTTCCGTCCTTACCTACGTAGGCCAGCTTAATTTTTTCTGGCTGGTCGTAGTATTCCAGAACATCATCATCATGCTCGTAAAGCCATACAGCCAGTCTCTCCACGTTGCCACTTTCCCATTGTACAGTGAACCCCATTTTCTGGCTTGGATAACGTCCATGTGAATTGAACGGTCCTCCCTGAACTCTGCGAGATGGACCGGATTCCCGGATCCTTGAGATAACTTTTCGTGCATTTTCGTCGAGTCCCATCGAGAGACACCACTTTGAAAATTCATGTTCGTCGAGCATATTTATCACCTAAGCTATGATATTTCGGCCTATTAATGGCTACATTTCGAGTGTAACAGTTTCCATTTTGATTCGCAGGACAACAGATTTCTCCGGATCTGAATTTTGTCAACAGAATACAATTTCATAATTTCTTGTTTCCAAACTTGCTGTAAACGAAACTCATGCAAAAGGGCTGGCCGACCGAGAAAGCGTTCCACCTGTCTACGACTTGGATAGATTCCTTCCTTGCTTAGTACTTGGACACATCTCTTTATCTCACAACTTATCATCAGAAACCTTGTCTCCGATTGTTGCTGGATATAGTCACGGTATCTGTCGCTTATCTGTTGGCTTAGTTTAGGAAATCTTCTGCGTAAAGTGGTCAGACCTACGCCAATAGCTTTCGAGACACATCGTAATGATCTTGGAGGGTTCCCAAGCAATTCAGTTTGCAGCAATATTTCTACGTCGCTGGATCGAAAGGGAGAAATTCGACTTGATGATTTAAAAACTTGTGGTGAAGCTAAAGTGGTGAATGCAGTAACATCATGAAATGCAGAGCATAGCAAGATGTCATGTAAATTAAGATTTAACTTTAGGCTTAAGTCAATTAAGGAAGGAAGAGGAACACGCGAACGTTGTGTCCAGCCCTGCATAGTAGACTTCGGAAGTCCCACTCTGCGGGCCAGTAGGGCTACATTCCCGTCAGTCAGAGTCAGTAAATGACTGATAATTTGTTGTGCACAAATTTGTTGTGACTGCTTTTCTTGTGCTAGTTGTATTATTGTACAGACCCTTGTGGAACGTGATATGCCCATTTGGTTATCAGTATTGTTGATAAAGTAAGAAGGTTGATTAGAGCAACTAATAGAACCAGACACTCCAAGCCAATTTCCACATGAGCAGTATCCTGGTCGACTATACCGTTCCCAATGAAATTGATTTCGCCCGCATTTAGAGCAGATGTGTACTAATCTACTACGATGAATGGAGCAGAACTCTGCGGTCTGCACAGACCATATGAGCGGGTCGTAAATAATCGCATTGCTCTCTATCCACTCCTGATAACATAGCGGGCACCACGCACGAAACCGGTGAAGAAGCCCTATATGTGACAGAACTTCTCGATATGGTAAAAAGGTTAAGAGTTGAAGGTTTTCAACTTTTGTCAAATATTGCAATCCCTGTACCAATCGCTCTGCACCACGGGCCAATCCATTGAAAGCGCTAGAATAATAGAAAAACCTTGTTCCCCCTTTTTTCAGGATATCGTTAAGGTAAGGCTTATGTAAAACTGAGCTGAGAACTTCTTTAAGGAAATCCGCCATGGTTAATCCGTGTGCGTCAGATAGTCGGCTTGTATAGCTGGTTAAACTCTCTGTGTACGGACCATCCCAGATTGGGTTCAAGTGATAGAGATAACTTCGGGCCAGTTCTGACATTGCATATTCTTCATTTACGTACTCAGACTGCATTAGAATCCCCCTACTTACGATAAATTGACGTATAGAATTTAACTCTACTCGTCGTTTGTGAATACATAAACATAATATCCATATAAGTAAAGAAAATATACACGAATAAGGCGCGGGGGAGATGAGAGGATTTTACAGTTGGATTTTGTCTTTGGAAACGTAAAGAGATTGCTATATTATCGGATTAAAACTAATTCTGGGAGGAATAATTTGTGTTTTCCTATGCCCCTTTAGCAGCAACTTTACATCGTAAGCATGTGACGAAAAGTGAGTTAAGGGATGCGATTGGTGCGTCGTCCACGACGTTGGCGAAAATCAGTAAAGACGAATACGTATCGTTAGAGATATTGGACAAGATTTGCACACATCTGGGGTGTCGTATTGAGGACGTCATTCAACATATTAACGACGACTCCACAAAATCTAAAGTTGTGGAGTGATTAGTTCTATGAAGAGTATGAGAGAGAATTTGGTCAATTAACATGACCTGGTTATTATGCAGTACACTTAGTATTGTCTGAAGAGAAACAAACTTTACGAAAACAGCTTTTATTAACACCCACCAAATTTATCTCATGATGCGTGGCTTACTAGGTCTTTGTTTCTCTATTTTGCAAACCCCTCGATACAAGATGGGGAGCCTTTGAGGCCATCCGGAAAAACTCTTAAACGCAGTTCGTGCTCTGGAGCTTAAGTTCAATGAAAGGGGTTTCCCAATATCAAGCCTTGCTGAGTAATTAGATACAAATGGACGTGGCCAATGCTGTCTGAAATTTCGATTTTAAGAATGGTAGGTGTCATCATGGTTCGAATTATCAAGGGTAAAGTCTTACGAGGCTGAATGGCTGGTTACTTCTTGAATTTTACAACAACGAACGTAAATTCGTTGACATAAAGCCACTGATGAAAGGTGTTCTCGAACAGTTACGCGAGAAGAAGTTTTTTGAACAGTTTTACATTGATCCTGAGTTGGGGACAGTAACTTGGCCGGGTGAGTTGGATTTAGATCCCCATAACCTGTACAAGCAAGGTGTTGATGCCATGGATATTAAAATCCTCGCTCAGTATGACGACTTATTATGAATCGTCTCTCGGCTCATGCGTAGCCAGCTGCGTATTCCGGAAAATAGTAGCCAGGGATTCCGGAAAATAGCAGCCACCGAATCCGGAAAATAGCAGCCACTCAATCCGGAAAATAACGGCCACCAAATCCGCAAATGACGGCCATCTGGTGACAGCTTATTTCCGCGTCTAAAGTCGTCCCTCATAAAAAGCGTGGGTTCCAAAAAACGCGGCAGGTAGACAATTTTCTACCCTTGAATGAGATTGCATCTCAAGCGAAGGGAGATTTAGTCTATTGGCCAGTCGGAGGACCAACATGCACAAAATCCACGAAGTATTACGCCTTTACCACCAGTCCCAAATGAGCGAGCGTGCTATCGCGTCAAGCCTCATGCTCTCTAGGGCCACTATCGGAAAAATTATCCGTCGTGCAGACGAAGCCGGCATCACATGGCGCTGCCGGACGACATGACCGAGTCACAGCTTGAAAGGGCCCTCTTTCCCCGACCACAAGGCCGACCCAAGAACTGCTTCGAGCCCAATTGGAATGAAATTCACATGGAGATGCGAAAGAAGGGCGTTACCCTTCAATTGCTGTGGATGGAGTACAAGGAGCAGCACCCCGACGGATATCAACACACCCAATTTTGTGAACGGTATCAACAAAACAAGTCACCATGCGACACGAACACCGGGCGGGAGAAAAGATGTTCGTCGACTACGCTGGACCAACTGCTCGGGTCATTGACCCTGAAACCGGTGAAATTCATGAGGCGCAAATTTTTGTGGCTACACTTGGTGCGAGTAGCTACACATATGTAGAGGCTCAGTGGTCACAGAATCTGGAGTCATTCATTCAAGGACATGTTCATGCATTTGAGTTCTTTGGAGGCGTGCCAAAGCTCTTAGTTCCAGACAATCTGAAATCTGGCGTAAACAAGTCCGACCGTTATGAGCCTACCCTCAATCGGACCTACTTCGAGATGGCGTCATATTACGGCTGTGCAGTGTTACCAGCACGGCCACGCAAACCGCGAGATAAGGCAAAGGTCGAGGCGGCAGTGTTGCTGGCAGAGCGCTGGATTCTAGCCGTGCTACGTAAACGGACTTTCTTCAGTCTAGATGAGCTGAATGTAGCGATTCGAGAGCTTGTCATTCGGCTGAACGAAAAACCGTTTCAAAAGCTGGAGGGGTCCCGTAAGTCACTGTTCGAGGCAGTAGACAAACCAGCCCTCCAGCCCCTGCGTGAAACGCCCTACGAGTTCGCCACCTGGAGAACGGCAAGGGTAAATATAGATTATCACGTAGCGGTGCAGGGCACATATTACAGTGTCCCCTATCCGTTGGTTGGACAAGAAGTGGGCGTAAGATGCACTCAGAGGGTAATAGAGATTTTTCACAAGGGGAATCGCGTAGCAAGCCATGTTCGGGGTACGGCCAAAGGTCAGTTTGTCACGGACTCCGCTCATCGGCCAAGGTCTCATCAAGCACACGCCGAGTGGACGCCGTCCCGTCTCATCAACTGGGGAAACAGCATCGGCCCAAACACCGGGATTTTAGTCTCACGCATTCTAGACAGCAAACGGCATCCAGAACAAGGGTATCGTTCCTGTTTAGGTCTACTAAGCCTTTCAAAACAATACTCAGGTCAGCGCTTGGAACGAGCAGCAGAAAAGGCGCTCCTTGCAAACACAATTTCTTTGGCAAGCGTCAAGACTATGCTGAAAAAGGGCATGGAACAGCTCACCCTGCCACTTCATATCGACAACCCAACACCCATGCACAGCAATGTGCGCGGTGCGGCCTACTATCAATCTTCTAAGCAAAACATTGTCCACTAAATGAGTTGGAGGAGGCTAGAACATGTTAAATAATCACACGGTGGACGCGCTGCGGGGATTACGACTCACTGCTATGGCGGAAGCATACCTAAGGCAAATGCAGGACCCCACATTACAGGGGCTATCTTTCGAAGAGCGCTTTGGATTATTGGTGGACCATGAAGTCACGTCCCGTTATAACCAACGTTTAGGGAAACTCATTAGAGAGGCAAAATTCAAGGTTCAGGCAACACCTGAAGAAGTCGACCATCGTCCTGCACGTGGTTTAGATTCCGCACTCATTCGTCACCTGACAAGCGGCCAGTGGATTGCTGCTCACCACAATCTTGTTGTAACGGGTCCCACAGGCGGTGGCAAAACCTATTTATCTTGTGCACTCGAGACAGCAGCGTGTCGATTGGGTTTCTCGGTCAGATACTATCGAGTATCTCGATTGTTCCAAGACATTACCTTGTCAAAGGCGGATGGGTCATACTCACGTTTGGCCGCGAAGCTCGCCAAGACAGACTTACTGATTCTAGACGATTGGGGTCTCGCCTCCATATCCACATCAGACGGAAGAGAGCTCCTCGATATCCTGGACGATAGGACATCGCTTAAATCAACGTGTATTGCGAGTCAACTCCCTGTTGAAATGTGGCACTCCCAATTCGCGGACCCCACAGTCGCAGATGCTATCCTAGACCGCTTGGTACACAGCTCCTACAAGGTCAATTTACAGGGGGAATCAATGAGAAAACTCAAGAGCCCATTGCTAGAAAATGAGGAGTCTGCTATTTAAGATATAACCACGCTTTTGAGGGACGGAAACTGGCCGCGAATTACCGGAACAGTGGCCTACATATTTCCGGAACAAGTGGCCGCTATTTTCCGGAACAAGTGGCCACTTTGACCGGAATACACAGCCAGTTGTTGGGATGTTACAGTTTGCAGACAAATAAGACATACAGATTACTTGATTCTTGGGACCGCACGTGTTCCCAGAAGAGGATTTTATAGGAGTTTGATGAGTGTTCCAAACACTGGAAGAGTAGCAAGGTGTTATGTTGCTCGGACTAATAGCTAATCCAAGGTTTATTCTTTATGACTTTCAGAAGCCCTACAAATGAATTATTACTCAGATCCCCATAACCACTTAAAAGTACGATAGCGGAGAGTGCATCCTTAATGTGAACAGACAGTCTACTTGCGGAGAACGAAATGATAGTTCGTAATTCTACTACAATTTTGCAACATGGCGTTATGGCCAAATTGTTTTTGGCGAAGGGGAATAGATCTACCAGTATCATAAACTTTGTGTGTACAGTACTAAGCCCATGTTCTTTGTAAAGCTCGGAAAACACCATCGACCCCAACTAACAATTTATCAACTGCTCCCTTCTGTTTGCTAACCTACCTCTAAATTTACCCCAAGTTTATCTGGAACTGTACCAATAAGTATTTCACGAGATCTAGTTGACAATTTGCTTTTTCAGTAATCTTGCATTGGTTTGATAAAAGCTTTCCTAGATTTTAGCCTTAAGAAAGAAGGTGAAATTGCAACTAAGTAGTTTAAACGCGGGGAGGATACCCATAATGAAATTTGAAAGACATTTAGCAGTAGACATTGCCGACAAATTTTATGCTGCAATGTACAACTTTCCATCTACGGTCGAGATTTTGGTTCAAGATAAAGCTTTGTCGTATGTTCTGGATGGTATCTCACTTGACATTAACCTGCCCTTCGATAGCGACGCATATACGATCTTAAAGCGACCTTTTCATACCAGAATTGATATTGAATTTCGTGAGAATAACACGCTCTCTTTTCGCTGTAGAGTTATAGGGACAGATATTGATTTCTATTATCGTATTGGGGCGTATATTACTTCATTGCTTAAACCTGTGATTTTGGATGGTATCCTTCCGATAGTAAAACTTCGGTCAGTTCATCTGTATAATGACACTGTTACGTTATCTATCATAATTCAAATGTTCGATGAACTTCCGAGGGAAGAAGACGACATTCCTATAGAATGACAATACTAGGTGTTGAATGGTTAGGAAAAGTAGATTGAATCAGTCAGCAGAAGAAAGATTTCATAACTTCTTAGTGCTACACAGGTTCCATTTTCCCTATAGAGCAGTAGGACTGATGTCAAGGAACTCTTTAGCCTTTCGGTAAAGGTTACGGAACAGATGATGTGCGATTGATTCTTGGGTATGGTTTCTGTGAATTGAACCCTTGTCAAATCTGACTCGATATCATCAGCCACAAACGGGTAACGAAAGCCGTATGCGGGAAAACTGTGCGCCGTTTCACCAGGCGCTGGATACCTCTTGTAGAGAGGAGAGGCTCGGAAGAATTGCCTCTGGGTCACCCACCCTACCTAAACGCGAAAGCGGGAGGGGAAAGTAGCATGGTGGGAAAGTGCGATACGAACCGAAGGCGTTTAGGGCGTAGTCGTGCAAGACCCGCGTGATATGGCGAAGACTGTATTGTATGAATCCCAGTCTCCAGCGATGGAACCGTCACATCTCCTGACACAACGCCTTAGAGCAGGGTCATCAGTATCAGGCGATTCCGAGTTTTGTCGCCCCAACCTTCTGACTGATGAGCGGTGAACAGTGAGTTCACTCAAGGAGACGAACGGGACGCCTAAGTCGCGCTAGATACGTCCAGTGCAATGGGAATGCGGGATTGCCTAAGGGGCGCGAGCCCTATGGTAACGGAGTGTCCGTAGTAGTCGTGGGAGTAATGCCCCACCAAGGAGAGTGAGAAAGTCGCTCACAAGGCAAAGGGACACAGGTGTTTTTGACTCTCAAGACAGGGAGGTATGCGAAATGCAGAGCGCCGAAACTGTACTCGGAGTCATTCATGAGTTAGGTAAACGAGGTCAACCGCTGAAACGTCTGTATCGTAATTTATTCAACCCTTTCCTTTACCTACGGGCATATGGTCGCATTTATCGTAATCATGGAGCTCTCACTCCTGGAACAACACCGGAAACAGCAGATGGTATGTCACTAACGAAAATTCAAACCATTATCGACGCCGTTCGTAATGAGCGCTACAGATGGAATCCTGTCCGTCGAACGTACATCGCGAAGAAGAATTCCAACCAGAAACGTCCTCTAGGACTACCATCGTGGTCGGACAAGCTGTTGCAAGAGGTTATCCGCAACCTTTTGGAGGCATATTACGAGCCTCAGTTTAGCTCGAAATCACATGGATTCCGCCCGGGTCGAGGCTGTCACACAGCGCTTGACATGATTCATTCAGGATGGCGAGGAACTACATGGTTCGTCGAAGGCGATATATCCCAATGTTTCGATCGATTGGATCACACATTTCTGCTTTCCACTTTAGCAGACAAAATCCACGATCAACGCTTTTTGCGCCTCATTCAGGGTTTACTCGACGCTGGGTATTTGGAAGAGTGGCGGTATCATGCAACTTTAAGTGGTGCCCCACAGGGTGGCGTTTCGAGTCCGATTTTAGCAAATATCTATTTGGATAAATTGGACAAGTTTGTCGAGGCAGAAATCCTGCCCAAGTACAATGCTGGAACTCGACGTGCTCCGAATCCTGAATACATGAGAGTTCATCGACAAATCACGTACTACGAGAAACAGGGAAATAAGGAACGGGCGAGGCAACTGAGAAATCAGCTGCAATGTCTCCCATCTAGAGACCCTGAAGACCCGGGATTCCGACGACTTCGCTACATACGATACGCCGATGATTGGCTGTTAGGGCTGAGCGGACCAAAGTGTGAAGCAGAGGATATCAAGCGACAAATTGGAGACTTCCTCCGCAATTCTCTCAGGCTAGAACTGTCTGAGACGAAGACTCTAATCACGCACGCGCGAACTGAAACAGCGCGTTTTCTAGGTTATGAGATTATGGTTCTCAATAATGATCATAAGCATGACAAGCGTGGTCACCGTAGCATCAATGGACAAATCGGTCTAAAAGTACCGATGAAAGTCATTCGGGAAAAGTGTAAACCCTACCTTCGGAATGGAAAACCCATTCGTCGAACGGAACGCACTGTAAATACAGCCTATAGTATCATATCTCAGTTTCAGGCGGAGTTTCGGGGGATTGCGGAGTACTACCAGCTAGCATTCAATCGCCACCAGCTTAGCCGTTTAAGACATATTATGGAACAATCGCTGACGAAAACACTCGCACGCAAGTATCGTATAAGCGTGAATGAGGTCTATCGTCGCTATCGAACTGTACTGCAGACTGAGCAGGGACCTCGAAAAGGACTTCAAGTGACTATTGAGAGAGGCGAGGGACGCAAGCCACTCATGGCAAAGTGGGGCGGGATTTCCCTAGCAAGAAGAATCAGGGCAGTCGAATTAAATGACTCTCCGCCGGTTATTTGGAATAGTCAGCGCTCAGAGTTAATTCAACGGCTTCTTGCTAACACCTGCGAACTGTGTGAATCCCATGAAAACATTGAGGTACACCATATCCGACACCTGAAAGATTTAAAGGGCAAGGGAAGAAAAGAACAACCTGAATGGGTAAAGAACATGGCATCACGCAAACGGAAGACACTTATCGTCTGCCGCAGATGTCATGAAGACATTCATGCGGGACGTAAAAATACCTGAACATGAAATGAGGCACTGGAGAGCTGGGTGCAGTGAAAGCTGCAAGCCCGGTTCGGAGGGGGACCGAAGGAAAAGGGCTGCTTTTAGTACCTCGTCGGCGGTCTACCCTACGTCACGCACGGTTCTGAGGGGGCGAGGGCACCGCAAGGTGCCCAAGCTACCCGGCTAGATTAGATCAATAGTGCGCCTAGCTAAGGGATATCCCGTCTGGGTGTGGACAGAGAAGCCTGACTTGCGTCAAGGAGGACATTTAAGACCAGGAACATTGGGAGTCCGTCTTAAATTTTAGATGCAGTGACAAGCAAGTGCACCAGCTCCGACTGAACAACCGACAGCAGTGCAAACGTAAACCGAAGCTCTTGCTCCGACTACGGGGCGAGGGCATTTTTCATTGGGATACGTTTCTCGTCGCATTGCCTACAGTGTTTGCAGCACTACCCATTGTGTTCCCTGCGTTGTTTGTAGCGTTTTGCACCCCTGGGACACACCCAGTTGCCAACAATAGCGTGATGCCCCCACAGATCACGAGCTTACGAACCTTCATTTTAGTTGTCTCCTTTACAGTAACCCACCAGAGTGACCGGACAAGCTTTGTTCTGCGAATGCAACCAGCCGTGGCGTCATTTCATCGCCGACAGCTCCATTCAGAGGAGATGATGTGTCTGCGCCGAGTTCCTGTGCTATTTCATACTTCATGCGCTCGATTGCGTTTGCTGATTGATGAACTTCACGACAGAAGAGACAGGTAAGTTCTGTGGCTCCACCTGTCCTTTTCGTAACTCAATTCGCTTGAGGGTGTAGGCGGGAGTGCATGCACATAATGTTTGTCGGCAACCATTTTACGCTCCCTTCGAGTGTAATTTCCATTTGTTCGTCGATAATACCCATCGACACCGATCTTGTAGAGTGCAGGGGGCTGATGGTTATGATCCGATTACACCGGGATAGAGCGATGAACATGGTGCATATTTTGTTAGCTTTCTTCCTTGGTGAAGAGTACTTTATCGAGGATCAAGTACAGCAACAGAAAGGTGGTCAAAATGACCGTATCCATGGATTGATTTGGAAATCATGCGATGCATTGTTCCGTTTGGCGTTAGGAATCAAACCTCTACAACAGGGAAAGTCGGATCTGTTTTGCATTGCTAAGCACCGATATCTCGGACGATCGTTGTCCGTTGACGGAATCCGTGTACGTAGGTTTGACCCCATCATCGAGATTCACATGAACAACAAAGTATTGAATCAAGCCATACGTGAGCATGGCTCTGTGGTCAGCATGGCAGCCAGGCTAATAAAAGAAACCAAGCAGTCCTTGCCTGTGCTTGCTGATTGTGTTGCTTCCCACAAGTATGAAAAAGCAAAAATCCTATATAGTACAACGTTTATCCATCGAGGTGTAGAACGCTTTGGATTTAGCACCTTTCCCATTCAGAGCCAGCCTACTTACCGTTTTTTGGAATGGTATTTGCGGAACATTTTTCGCATGACAAACCCAAATGCAAGTTCATTATTTGAGGCTCGTCCAGACATTTTTATCCCCAAAATTGTGGCGATATCAAAGCATCGCCTCATCCGGGAATACGGAGGACTCCGGGATGGGGAATTCAATTCGCATTCAGCATCTGAAGTATCATCAAACTAACCAAATTTGTGCGGAAAATACTGATATTCATTCGTTCAATTTTCATATCTCGTTGCCGCTCAACTTATTGGGATAAATCAACAACAATCCGTATACAATATATCGTGATTTTAGATGACAGGAGGAGGTAACATGGTCTACTCGGTATCAGGGCAAATCAACACCGACGTTCTGAGGTGGTTCATGGACGGAGTCCAGCAAGTTCTTCAGAAAAACGGATACCGCTTCGTTGATCCAGCGGAAAAGGATATTCGGCTCGTTTTCAATTTTGTCGAAGCCAGCTCCCCACGTCCTTATCGTCGGAAAGCACAGGCGACTTATGTTATTTCAGTTGTCGAAACAAACGAGCAGCCACAAGACGTCCTCCGTGCGGCCTACCCGACTTTGATTCGCGCGCTGTCAAACTTATTAATTTATATCGTGAACACTGGCGACCACATACATACCTATTTCGTAACGCTTGAACAGGGCTATTATAAAGTGCCTTATGAGATGGGACAGGATGACAAGTACTTCGAATATATTTTCAAACGCATGGAACCTTTGGCTTCATCGAGTTTGATCATTAACAACGAATTTGAACCCGACCTACCGGAAGACCTTTGGGAAGGGGACGATATTACTGAACAAGTTCGCCTTGCAGCAAAAAAAATCGACGAAATAGATTTGTTCCCCGCACCATTTCCGATACAGGAAATTCTCCCACCAGAAGATTTTCGGCATGTCAAGCGACTTTTCGGGATCGGTGGGTTGAGCTATGGCAATTTAAGCGCACGAAAAGACGACCGGCGCTTTTGGATGAGCGCGAGCGGAGTAAACAAAGGGAACTTGAGTCGTATTGGGGAAGACATGCTTCTTGTTAAGCATTTTCATGAAGAGCGCAAAACGATGCAGTTGAGTGTGCCTCCCAACGTTACACCTCGAAGGGTATCCGTTGACGCCATCGAACATTGGATGATCTATACAGAGCACCCCAAAGTGGGCGCCGTTGTTCACATTCATGCGTGGATGGATGGGATTCCTTCGACCCAGATTAATTACCCTTGCGGTACCGTGGAACTCGCCCGCGCAGTAGCACAACTGGTTCGCGAGGAAGATAATCCTGACCGTGCGATCATTGGGCTGAAAAACCACGGTTTAACCATTACAGGTCGAGACCTCGACGATATTTTTGAACGGATTGAAGGCCGAATTATTCCTCAGGTTCCGATGTCGTAACCGTGGAATTGCTTTGAACGACTGTTGGGTGCGGCTCCAAGGTGCGATGTTTATGTTTCTCAATCTGGGTTTGAATCGACTGGATCCAATCAGGGACAGATAAACGATAATATGATTCAACCAAAGAGGGGAACGCGTAGGCAAGGCGGGCCGCCCAACCCATTCGTTTTGGAACCACTACGTCTTGTTTACGCTGAATCACCGCCTTATAGATTTGCTTGGCTGTTATTCTCGGTTGTAACACCGGGATTCCAGGCGGTAAGCGATACATTTCGCGGTGAAGGTAATTCTCGATTAACGGCGTATCGACAGGACCTGGCGTTATCATTTGCACGCGTATTCCTTCAGGTTTCAGTTCTTGCCGCAAAGATAAAGCAAACCCGCGAAGAGCGTGTTTAGTTGCAGCGTATGCTGCAAAAAAGGTGGTGTACACGGAACGGACAACGATGAAATGAAGACAATGGTTTTTCGTTCACCATTTCTGATTAACGACAAAAATGCCTGCGTCACGTTCACGGCACCCCAATAATTCACTTCCATTGCATGCTTGGCGAGGCCACAATCCATCATCTCCACCGGTGATAGGTAGAATTCAGCCGCACCGTATATGAGTACATCCACGCGCCCAAATTGGCTTCGAATCTGATTCGCAAGTTGTATTACTTCATCCGGGGATGTAATGTCTGCGGGAAATTCTTGAGCCTTTCCTCCGTTCGCACGGATCTCATCGACGGATTCTCGTAAGCGTTCCCTCCCTCTAGCAATCAACAGCGTCTGTGTTCCTTGTGTAGCAAACAGCAGTGCACTCTCCCTGCCAATACCACTTGAACCCCCAACAATCGCCACCACTTGATTCGCTAATCCGCTCACATGAATTCGCCACCTTACTACAAACCGTCTATGTTTCAATATACCCAAATTGTGCATTGCACAATCAAATTTTACGTTGCGAATCTCGCCTAGCGTGCCGAATCGAATGAGTCACGCTGTATATGAACATTGGATGACGATGGACGGTATTGGACAGGATATTTGCGGATAAGATCCTCGTTCGATTTCATTCTAAGGAGCACCATTTTATATGGTAAACACACGTTTGTTTTTAAAATGCATCATTCAAATGTACTACAAGGCTTCTCACCGAGTCACCGTTAACGGGCTTGAGAAACTACCTGTTTGTGGTCCCTATATTATCGCCTCGAATCACATTTCCAATCACGACCCGATACTGCTTGGTGTATGCCTAAACCCAACGATTAAATTTATGGCGAAGGACGAGCTATTTCGGATCCCTGTACTACGTTCGATTTTAAAAAAACTTAACGCGTTTCCTGTGAAGCGTACTGGGATAGGGATTGGTGCAATTCGTTACGCCATTTTGCTTCTGAAGATGGGCGAGGTTGTCGGGATCTTCCCTGAGGGAACGAGAAATCGCAATGGACGTCAGCTTCCTTGGAAACCGGGAGTTGGGTTTATTGCAACAAAAGCTAAATTTGTACCAATCGTTCCGATCGCTATTTGTGCTCAACGAGCTAAATTATTCAGACGATTTCAAATAATTGTAGGAGATCCTATCATACCATTTCATTCAGATTATCGATTGCTGGCTCAAGATGTGATGCAAACGATCCAAAATTTAAAGAGTTCCGTAGAGCTCAGTTCAACAAGTTGTATCGTGGGTCAAGAAAGTATACAGTGAGTTTGCGATGCAGCCCGCACAGGCACTGGGCTCGATAACCCCTGCTACAGGTTTTCCTTTACTAGGTGAGAAAACGAATTCGTTTTTCACTAACACTGATCTGAAGGGAAGAGGAGGCAATGAGTTCACCATCGGCATGAGCAATCATGTAATCGGGGCAAGTAATCTCGATGTGCTTTCCTTGCTGCGTTGTAATAAAAGTCTCCTTCTCAACGTGCCTTCCCGTATAGACGGACGGAAGGAGTTTTAAGAAATTCATTTTCCCCAAGTTAGACACGATACACACGTCAAGCAAATCGTCGTCGTACTTGGCAGACGGGCAGATTTTCATACCACCTCCATAAAAGGAGCCATTCCCGATGGCGATCATCCACACGTGTGATAGAATTACACAATTTCCGTCAATGTTGAGCATCACTTCAGATGGAGTGAATGATTTTAACACAGTAATGGCGCTTAAGGAATATCCAAGTGCCCCGAGGATTTTGATGAACATATGCCGATTTATATGATTCGCAACTATTCCGTCAAATCCGATGCCTGCTGCGTTAATAAAGTGCCGTCCGTTAATTTTCGCCACATTTAAAGACGCTTCCTTAGGGTAACACAGCATATGTAGTAGGTCTTTATCGGATTTATTAGCTTCTATCGACCGTGCCAAGTCATTACCTGTACCAAACGGAAGTATCCCAATCATCACATCTCTGCCAAGCACTCCGTTGACAATTTCATTAACGGTCCCATCTCCACCAACGGCGATCACTCGTTCAAAGTGCGAGTGGGTTGCCTGCAAAGAAACAGTTTCTGCTTCCCCTGAACGGGTCGTAAAGTGTACTTTATAAGGGAAAGTTGTATATTTCTTTAGTTGCCGTTCGAAAGCATCCCATCGTGATTTGGTTGTTCCTCTTCCGGCTGTGGGATTGACGATAAATAAGGTTTCTATAAGGAACGCCCCCTGCAACATGGATGCTGGTTAATAAGTCGAATCTTGAATGGGTTAAGGTTGATTTGCAGCTCGCGGGACAAGCAAGCGTTGATAATGGCTGAGAAGTTGTTCAGTTGGTTTGCTCCAGTCCAGGGTAAATACAATGTCTTTTGCCAATGCTTGGACTCTTTTGCGTTGTCTTTCGTCATACAACAATCCATTTAGCGCTTCCAACATGGAATCGAAATCTTCTGGGTCGAATATAAATCCAATTCTTCCGTGTTCCAATACCTCTTGTGTGGCGGGACTATTCGAGGCCATCACTGGCAGACCACTTGCCATCGCTTCATATAATACAAGCCCAAGGGTTTCAGTGGTTGATGTAAAGACAAAGCCGTCTGCAGAAGCGTACGCCTGTGCTAATTCCTCTCCGAACAAGTACCCAGTGAATACTGTATTGGTACCTGCAAAAATGGACTCTAGTGTTGAGCGGTACGAACCATCTCCTACAATGGCTAAATGTATATCAGGCATTCGGTCAAGGCATGGACGCAGATTCTCAATTTCCTTTTCTTTGGCAAGGCGCCCCACGTACAATAATAACTTTTGGTGATTATCCTTGTGGCGGTTTAACAGACGTGTGCGCATTTGCTCTGAACGCTTTGCAGGCGAAAACATCTGCAAATCTACGCCGCATTCCCACAAAGCGAGGTCACGAAATCCTCGGGACTCTAGCTCTACTATTGTTGCACTGGACGGACATAGGTTGATTTCAGCTCGATTGTGTATCGGGCGAAAACACCACCACAAAAATGGTTCCAACCAAGGGAGCCGGTAATAACGTGCATACGTCGGTATGTGTGTGTGATAGGACGCAATAAGCGGTACACGATACCTTCGCGCGTAGTAAATTGCGGCGAAGCCAAGAAAGCCCGGATTTACGGCGTGTATAAGATCAGGCTGAAATTCTTTTAGAACTTTTCCGACCCTTGGAAAGGGCAACGCAAATTTCTTTTCAGGATAAAGAAAAAAACGAAAGGAAGGGATTCCGATAATCGTGGCAAAGGCGTACGTTGGCGGGGCTCCATGAGGCGCAAATA
Source organism: Alicyclobacillus fastidiosus (assembly GCF_026651875.1). Lineage (GTDB taxonomy): Bacteria > Bacillota > Bacilli > Alicyclobacillales > Alicyclobacillaceae > Alicyclobacillus > Alicyclobacillus fastidiosus. The sequence continues at coordinate 45,125 of NZ_CP104067.1, forward strand.
ATAGTACATCATGACCTGATTCAGATAGGTGCTTTAATGTACCACACAAACGTGTGACAACACCATCCGTTCCAGGGAGAAATGTCTCAGAGAATATGGCGATTCGCATCCCGTTCACCGACCTTCGTATGCAGATATAACACAGACTTTTGTTTATACAACTTGTTGAACGTCAGCAGCTCTTACACAGACGGAATTGCCGGAATATGTGTTGGAAAGTTTGAACAATGTTTAATTTTTCCTTGTCTGTGCATCGACATACATGGCAGATGCGCACTCATTTTGTGACGGGATTAATCTCCCTGTGGGCGTTTTGGAAGACTCCACAGATAGAGAGATGCGTGGGGAAGGAACAGCTATTAAGTGCACTTGGCAGAGTCGGCTTAGCCGTCAAGATTCGTGAACAGTCAAAAGCCTTTGACCGGGTGACCTTAGACATCGGAGGTCCATGATTACGGTAATCTTCAAAATCATGACGTTGTCTCAGATGTGTTTTAACGTATCTTCAATCGTTGCAAGGCATGTTCCACAATTCGTTTTGCCGCATCAGGACGTGCTGCGGACGCACAAGCAAAGGCCATTTCTGTACGTTGACTCGAAGATTTCATTCTTTTGAGGATGGTATAGAATTCTTCGGAATTTCGTGCAATGTCGGCCGCCCCTATGCGTTTTATAAAGGCTGCGTTATTTGCTTCTTGCCCTGGCTGTGGATGATAGATGACCATCGGGCAATGACTGGCTAGGCATTCACTCACTGTTACTCCTCCCGATTTTATGACGGCAAACGACGCCCCTCGTAACCAAGAGGATACATTATTCACAAATGGCAAGCCATGAATGTCCGGGTCGTTTACAGCAAATCCCTCCACTTGGTGAAGCATAACTTCATTACGACCACACATTACATACACAGCATGATTAGGCAACACTCGACGAGCAATTACAATTGCACGTCGCAAGTGTGGAAATACGCCGCGGCCACCTGTAGCAAACAGAATATAAGGGCGATTCTTCGACAGGTTTTGTGGTGAATCGTGTATATGAAATTGGGACCGAATGGGAATTCCTGATATCACTACTTCCGCTTGTGCTGACACGAATGGCCGTGCGATTTCACAGATCTCCTCATTTGCGAAAAAATAAGTGTCAACATTATCATGAAACCAACTTCCGTGGATGCTGTAGTCGGTTAAGACAACTCCAAGATATGGTCTGTTCCATTGCCAGATAAGTCTTGCCAATGAATGGTTTGGGAACAATTGCAACACAATGTCTGGATGATATTGCTCTAGCGCACGAATTACTGCCGGCTTAGAAAAGAAGGACGTGGCCTTCCAAAGTCTACTATGTGGACCTAGATTCGAGGTCATTCTGTACAACATTCCATATACTGGTGGAGTGTAACGGGTCATCCACTCGTACGAATATTCGAGACACCTAGCCATACGAAAGTTTGTTGAACGAAAGCAGTCAACCTCTATAACTTCCACACCATGCTCAATAAAGACGTTTCGTAATGCCGATGCCACCTGCTTATGTCCGTCTCCTAATGAGGCTGGCAACAATAAAGCCTTAGCCATTTAATTACCTCCAACCAAAAGCGCGATTGCGCATGGTGATCGCCGAATTCCGGCGATAGCAATCCATTCGATGTTGCTTCGACTCCCAGGGGCAGAAATTCTCGTCATCCCTTCTTTTAGTGGGCCCATCGTTTTAACCGTTGAACGTGACTGTTGAACAGATATCCCAAGGTCCACACGACCAGAAGTACAATTCCACCGCTAACAAGCAAAATGAGGTATTTCCGCGATGCTCCGACAAATAAGAGAGCAGCCGCGACATAGTGTGGAATACCCCCCACTGCCGACGTCCAAATATAGTTCCATGGTTTTACCGATCGCGAAACCCCTGCTGTGTAGTTGACCACGATAAATGGTAATGGAATGATCCGGGCCAACAGTAATCCGATGACTCCAAGCCGTCATACAAAACGCCCCTGCATGCGAGCGCATACAGGGAAGCCAGTCCCACATTCACAATTTCGCTGAGGAACCCGGTTAGTGGACCCCTGCCATTTGGGGAACGGGATCGTACGTTTGATTGAGGGCTTTAAGATACGTGCCTGTCGCTTGTTCTCCAGGATAATAGCCGTTCTTGCTCATCCAGCCTGCAACTTCAAAGGCGTGATGGGAACACATTGTAAATGCATCCTCAAGGAACTGGCGCAACTGTGGTTCGTCTGCCTCAAACGCAGCCGAAGCATAGCTCTTTCCGTTGGCCTTAAGACTGACCAAATAGGCTGTTCCAATACCCCTGTCGTCGAACGCCGCAGCGTTTGGATTTGGCGTTACAGCTTGTGGTGGTTTTTGTGTGCCTGCCGATTTTGCCGGCATCGGCGGGACATTCAGCTTTTCATTGCATGATCCCGATCTCGCCCACTCTACCTTCATGTTATAGTCCTGAATGTGCGCGTCCTGGTGCTTCTGAAGAATGCCCTTTAATTCCGGGTCTTTCGCTTGGTTGATGAAAATTCCCATGCTGTTAATCGTATTCACGCAGCCATACAACAACTCATTCAGCTCAAACGCTTCATGTCCACGAAGTGGCATTTCATCGCCCTCCCCAGTGTACTTGGAATGTTACTAATTTGGCCCACGCGTTTCGCTTTATGTACGTCTGGACGTACCAAAAATGCACTGAGCGTAGTCTCTTGCTGGCATTTACTTTGCCTCGACAAGCGAATTTTATCAGCCGTTCGATACATAGGTGTAGCAAGGAACGAAAAACCCGCAGCGACGAGGAACAAAACTGTACCGCTGCTGGCATGGAGGATGACGCCGCCAAGCCAAGGCCCGACAAAGAAACTGAGGCCACCAATGGAACTGACACCAAAGTAGGTACCGCGCAACTGTTCATCTGCCAGGAGCGAGGTGTTGTATTCCCCCATCACCGGGAAGTTTGATGATTTCCCTTAATGTGAGTACAAACATGGCAACCAGGTACTGCCACAAGACGTGCGACAAAGAGATTCCGGTTCTGGTGCAAAAATATTTGAATACACCATATGTAGTGTGGACTCAGTTACGATACACCACTGTTCGTGAATTTTTGCACCAGAACCTGTCACTTGAATCTGAGCATCTAATCCAGCTAATAGGAGTTATGAATCTATGCAGCCTCGTTGAATATTCAGTAGCATATTTATTGCAATAGCCTCTCAGCATTGGAGTCTTGAAAAGTGATATAAAACAGGTGGAATTCCAGAAATGCGCTGGAAATCGACGGTTTCATGGTTGTTGGGACGATGTTCCATGAAAAAGGGTATAGCAAACAGAGCGATGATGATTCGATTTTCAAAAAGTCATCGCTGGAGATGGTATGATTGGGGTATTCTCAGGCTGACAAGAGCATCGATCTCAGGTCTAGATTGCTCTCTTGGTACCAAGCGTCCATGTGTTGACACATGGCGATGCCGTAGATGCGGACTGTCCACATCATGGTACTGCGATGCTTGCAGCTTCGAGGAGGTAATCCTCTTTTACTCGCTTGTTGCTACGCTCGCAGGTGGTTCTGCGTTTGTAGACATTGACCCACTCGTTGCTGTTGCGGGCAACGGGTGGGAACAAGCGAGGATTGTGTTTGGTGTATGTGTGAACGCATCTTCCGTAAGTTGAATCGGAACAAGGCGTATCACAAGTCACCACGCCTTTTACGACGAGCGGACAATAGTATTTGCGTCGACCCCGTGTACTGTCATATCCACGGTCTTTCATCTCCAATCCCTTCTTGCAGAAGGGGATCCCAGTCGGGGAAAATGTGATGTCATCCTTCTGAACTCCTTTATTTACTTCCTGTACTGCGCAAGTTCAAATCAATGAACGGCTTAATACTTCGCGAATGAAGGTACTCGTAAATTGGCAGCGCGTCGTGTGCAGCGTCTAAAATTGCCTTGTCCCAGGTGTAATCACGAAAGCGTTCAACAAACTCGCGGGCACTAACCACCCACGATGTCGCATCATGGCGGGAAGCTCGCTGCAACCTGGGATAGAGCGGTAGGTCATAGGGGCTATCGGCAGCAACAAATGTATAGAGGTGATAACCGAAAAAGTATTTGTTTCGATAACTGTCCCACCCCATGTCACAGTCGGGTTGGGAGTAGATACGATAGCACCTGCATGGTACAACGCCGAGTTCGCGACAGTTGCAAAGTCGCCGACTACGAACTTGGGTAGCTGTCTGAAGTGGCATTCCATCGCTAGCAATAGAAGGGCGCAGGTGTTACCTAATAAGCTGGATTTCGCAGAGACGGTAAGAAATTGACGTTGAAATAATCTAAGTAGAACGTCGAAAGGTTGGACTTTGTTGCTGGAACGCTTCTGTAGTTGAGTCATTAGTTTTGCGATTTTGCTGTACGCTTTGGTGGGTGCCTTTTCACCCTTTTTGCCACCTTTGATTTTCTTACGGTTGAGTCTGTGTTTGGGTGAAAGATTTGCAGAATCACAAGACCACAACCGTCGGAAGAAGCCGTAGAACGTACCAACGCCTGGCGTTTTCCCGTACTCAAAGCCGCTAAGGATAGCATACAATGGGCAGCGCCGTAATTGATTGACCCACTCTGTGACAGATGGTTCCCCAACCTGAAGCATGAGCAGATACGAACGCAGTAAGTCGGCAGGGTCAATGGACTTTGGACCACGACACGAGAAATTTTCTTGGAGTAAGTTAAACGTGCCAGAGAGGTCGGTGATCCAGAACTTCTTAACAAGTGACCAGTCTTTGGAGACAAACAGAAGCGACCCATTTGCATAGTGAATACGCAGTTGTTGCTGAACGAACGATTGGTACTGCTCATGAGACCTGACCACTGGCAGCATAACGCAACCCCAATTCAGATGAGATAGAGCGGTTAGCCCTTCTCGGGGATTGTTGGGGTCATTCTGAAAAGTCAAGTAAAATTTGGTGTAAATACCACAGTTTCTTCTCCTGGCGGCGATGAATTTCCAATTTTGAATTGTCAAGTGGGGTAAATGAACATGGGGGCAAACGAAGATTCCCTCAAGGACAGAACCCCTGGGGAATCAGTGAAAATCCAATGCCGAGAGGCTATTGCACATAAGACCCCCATGCCGCCTGGCGGCACCACAATCTATGAAAATGTAGATCCGTGATCTACTATGTCGCTAGACAGCCACACGGAGCTCGTCGCCCCCTGGTACCACGAGTCCGTGCATAAGACGGAGTTGGCGACTTGGAGCACCACGATTTGTCGCTCCCGCTGTCGGGAAGCACGTACGGTAGAATTCTTATCGCATCGGTCGCCACGTGGCTGTACTTCTTTGGGTAAGGAGTGGCAGCATTATGCAGGTTGTACACGAGCGATGCTGCGGACTGGATGTCCACAAGAAGAAGGTCGTTGGTTGTGTGATCACGCCGGAGATAAAGGAGATTCGGACGTTCGGAACGATGACGGATGACCTTGAGTCGCTCATAAAGTGGATTCTCGGTCATGAATGCACGCATGTGGCGATGGAAAGTACGGGCGTCTTTTGGAAGCCGATCTTCAACCTTCTCGAAGACAGGGATCTCGAGGCGTTGGTCGTCAATGCCCAGCACATCAAGCAGGTTCCGGGTCGAAAGACGGATGTTCGGGACGCTGAATGGATAGCGGACCTGCTGCGCCATGGCCTGCTCAAGGGGAGCTATATCCCTGACCGAAATCAGCGTGAACTTCGGGAACTGGTCCGGTACCGCAAGTCTCTCGTCCGGGAACGTGCCAATGAAGTCAACCGCCTCCAGAAAGTCCTTGAAGGAGCAAATATCAAATTGGCATCGGTGGCAAGTGATGTGGTTGGCGTATCGGGTCGAGCCATCCTCACTGAACTCATTGGTGGAAAAATGGATGAATCACGGCTCAAGGAGATCGTGAAGGGACGCCTCCGTAACAAGACCGCAGAACTGAAACGTGCATTGCACGGTGTTGTTCGTCCGCACCAGCAGATGATGCTTGCTGTTCAGCTTCGGCACATCGATCACCTTGATGAGTTGATCGAGGAAGTAAGTGCTGAAATTGAGCAGCGGATGCGCCCTTTGACGAAGATCTCCGGCGAATCCAGACGATACCTGGAATTGGCGAGCGGACGGCGGAACTGATACTGGCGGAGATCGGTACCGACATGAGCAGGTTTCCAAGTGCGCAACACCTGGCGTCCTGGGCAGGAATGTGTCCAGGCAACAATGAAAGTGCGGGTAAACGACGAAGTGGCAAGACCCGCAAGGGAGATCCTTGGTTACGAGAAGCGTTAATCGAAGCCGCACGTGGCGCCGCCAGAACAAAGAATACCTATCTGTCCGCTAAGTATCACCGAATCGCTGCGCGTCGGGGATCCAAGAGAGCAGCCGTGGCAGTCGGTCACTACATGTTAATTATCATCTATCACATGCTGGTCAATCAGACAGAATACGAGGACCTTGGGCCAACGTACCACGAAGAGCGGAACCGAGAACGAGTTATCCGTCGTCACTTGCATTCTCTGGAGAAACTCGGTTTGACAGTCATAGTTCAACCAACTTCCTGAAATATCCATATATGTCTAAGACGGAGAACACGGGAGCTTTTTTATGCTATTTTCACGGTAGGGGGCTTTAGCGCAACAAGCCGCATTGAACGGGCGGTTTCCAAAAGCAATGAGCATCCTGGAGCAGGCGCAAGTGGATGTATGTATTAGCTTACATGGCGTTCCCGAAAGAACATTGGCGGCAGATTTGCTCTACAAACCCACTGGAACGTCTCAACTGTGAGATTCGGGCGTCGCTCAGAATCCGTTGTAAGGCTTATTGGTGCAATTCGCCAAGAACAACGCGACGAATGGATTGTTGCAAGGTGATACTTCAGCAGGGAATCGATGGCGAAACTGACTGGAAACCAAGACGAAGAGTTGCTGGCACCAACGTCAGTCTTACATAAATGACGCCTGTCACAAAGTGCTTGCATTCAACGAATTTACACCACTTGACGGGACGCTACCTTGGCGAATTGATTTCCACGAAATTCTTCAAACGGTGAATGTTTTGCATGATGTGTTCAGCCAGCAATCGATAGTCTGAATGTAACGGCACGATGGGATCCCCTACAATAATGTGAAATGGTCGAAAAACCTGCCCGTCTCAACATAAATTGTAACTGGGGTTTCAGTGGAACAATTTGGGTATATTGAGATCATGTTTATACTTTGTAAACAGGTTTCCGTGAATCGCTAGAGCATCAAGTCGTAGCCATTGTTGGAGGTTCAAGCGGTATCGGCAGAGAATGTGCGTTGCTGCTGGCTAAACAAGGAACAGAGACGCTGTTGATTGCCAGAGGTAAAGAACGTTTACAAGAAGTTGTCGATGAGATCCAGTTAACCGGGGGTAAGGTTCAAGCATTTGCTGCAGACGTTACGTCACCGGAAGAAGTGGAACAAGTCGCAGACCAAATTGGGAGCCAATTTGGTCGGTTGGATGTACTGATATACGGAGCCGCTGCATTTTACCTGTCGCCGGTCGAAATGATGGATATTGGCATCGCTAAGCATGTGATGGAAGTGAATTATTGGGGTGCCGTAAACACTATACAAGCATTTTTTCTGTTGATCAGAAATGGTCAACGTAAATCTATTGTTCTGATTTTATCTTTTATCCGTTCCTTGTACGCCACCTTTCTTTGCTGCATACGCCGTAACGAAACACGCACTTCGTGGGCTTGCTTTATCTTTACGGCAAGAACTGAGACCAGAGGGAATCCATGTACAAATGATTTCGCCAGGTCCGGTCGATACACCGTTAATCCACCTTCTCGGCGAAAAAGTTGCCTCGATATTCATGAATAACCGTGCACTTATCAATCCCGTCCGTCATAGCGCGTAGGGACATACTGAACCGTAGGGCGTCGCCCAGATGGTTGCGGATAAAGCTCCATAAGTTCATAGACTTCAGGTGGCAATCCTACATATATAGGTAAACCTAACTGTTCGACCTGTTCCGGAGTAATCGGATAATCGTGGGTCCAATAACCTGATGAAAGAATGCGGACGATTTCAGAAGCTCTTTCACGCTCCATTTTTCCGTGAAGAAGATGCTTTAAAAATTCCTCTACTTGATGGATTGCCTTACGCGATATGTCTGCTAATATCAACGTCTCATCTTTGATTTGGTCCAAAGGCTTTTGTTCGGTTATCGCTATAATTGAAGCCGCAGGATACTGTCCAAGTTGTGGATCAACCGGACCAAGGACGGCGTTTAGGTCCATCACAATTTCATCGGCGGCAAGTGCGATCATGGTCCCGCCGGACATTGCGTAGTGTGGAACAAAAATCGTGACTTTTGCAAGGTGGTGATTCAGAGCATGCGCGATTTGTTCCGAGGCAAGTACGAGCCCTCCGGGGGTATGCAAAATGATATCAATCGGCATGGTATCTGGAGTTAAACGAATAGCACGCAAAACCTGTTCAGAGTCTTCAACCGAGATGTAATTGCGGAGCGGGATACCAAGAAAGCTGATGGTTTCCTGCCGATGGATTAATGTAATCACCCTGGTACCGCGTTTTCGTTCAAGCCTCCGGATGGCACAAAGACGCCGATAGTTGATGAAGTATTGCCGCCAGACGGGAACAAGGGTCCAAATAAAAAACAAGATCCAAAACCACATATGTAAAATTCCACCCTCTCATGACGAGAAAAATATGTTTCGACAGAAAAATCTCGTTCATTCAACGCCAGCACTTTGTTCTTTAACCTTCGCTATATTCCTCTTCAAGATTCGTCATCCAAATGACTGGTGAAGATAACAAAGAAATGAGCTTGGTCATGAAATTCTTAAGATGTGCACATTTTACGTCTTAGGTCGGTTAATAAGGGGTAAGAGGTTGATGAGAATCTTCTTCATTGTTGTATTGATTATGGTCTTGGTTACTGGTTGTAGCACTGGGAACGAGCCTAAGCAATCGAGTACCGTTCAACACGTGAACGGACATAAAGTGGTTGTTATTGTCGTCGATTCACTAACGAATCGATCCATCAACAAGGCAATGAACGACAAGAAGTTTGTGGCACTTCGATATTTGGTACGGAACGGTCATTATTTTCCCAATATCGTTGCTTCATTTCCGTCGATGTCTGTTTCTGACCTGAGTACAGTGGTAACTGGGGTGTCGCCAGATGAGCATCGCATTCCTGGATTAGTGTGGTTTGATACAAAAAGAAATACAATTGTAAACTACGGAAACAATTTTTGGCAAACTATGATGATTGGAACAAAAACTGTTTCACAAAATGCGCTTTATGACTTAAACCAGACACATCTTTCGAAGGGCGTACAAACGATATTCGAAGATTTACAGGATGCTGGATACAGTACCGGGGCAATCAATATGTTGATTTATCGGGGGAGAAAAGCTCACCAGCTTACACTTCCGGTTTATACGCGACCATTTACGCAAACAGGCACATACACGGTCCAAGGACCCGATACGTTGGTGCTTGGTGGGTTAACCTCACAGTGGGCAGATACGAGTAAGGCAGGAGTGTTTAACAGACTAGGAATGAATGACGACTTTGCCACTGAGGCATTGCTGCGTCTTATAAAACAGGGGAAGTTGCCCGATTTCACAATGGTGTACTTGCCCAGTAACGACACGGTTATTCACAAACATGGAGTGAATTCCATGAAGGGGGTTACCGACGTCGAAAAAAACCTTCAGAAAATCCTTGCGTCGTATGGTACTTGGGATAAAACTTTACATCATATGACCCTCATTGTGATGGGTGATGGAGGAGTAACAGCGGTTTTCCCCACAAAGAAACAGCCCACCATTTTTCTCAAGGATTCACTTTCGAAGTACGATATTTATCGTTGGGGGAAGACATTGGATTCGAGTGATGATGTAGCCTTAGCCGTGAATTCAAGAATGGCGTATGTTTATCTCTTAAATGATCACGTACGCCCCGATGAGGCAGTAAACCAGTTGAGGCAAGAAAAGCGACTTGACCTTATTGCGTGGTCCGATGGAAATAAAGTACTTGTGACGACACCGGAGAATTCTGGAACCCCATTGTCCTTTTACAAAGATGGACCCTTTACGGACTCATATGGACAAGCGTGGGGAATCAAAGGGAATCAGTCAATTCTTGATATCACAGTGGGAAAACATCGTACGATTACATACGGTAAATATCCGGACGCGTTGCACCAACTCTGGAGCGCGGCTCACTGTCAAACTGGAAGATACCTCATCGTAACTGCAAAAAAAGGGTACCAGTTTGGAGATGAACGTGCTCCCAGACACGATGGAGGTGCTCAACAGGCTTCGCTGCTTGCTGAGGATGTCTTTGCACCGATCATTATCAATGGGACCCAACAGGTTTTGAAGGAACCCAGTCGGTTCCTAGATTTAAAGAAATACTTCGTTTCGCTTGTGGAATCTCCGTAATCACGTACACATTCCCATTTTCCAGTATTGTGAAATAACCCTGAATCCGTGACGTCTGTAGAGACTGGTCAAGGTAGTTTTGAACATGACTCCAAGCGTCGGCGAGCAGTCAACAGAGTGGTTCATTTTTGCAGAAGAGAGGAGTCTGTGAATTTGTCCACAGGTGAATAACCCCTTCGTTTCAGGGATGCATTCACATGTGGATACATCGGACGCTCTTTCCCTTCTTCATCCAAATGCTTCGTATAGTCGCCTAAACACGGGCAACCACCGGTTACCTCGTCCGAATCGTAGCCGTGTCTGCCTCGCGTGTCTCGTCATTTTCGCCGCAAGCGTGATGAGATTCTGGATCACGGTGCGTATGCGTCGCCTCTCTGCTTTCTTCCGAATCGGTGCATCCTGCTCTCTCAGGCTCTCCTGTCCGATGATGCGCAACAGGTTATATGCCAGTACACCAAAATGCAAGACAAGGTCGTTCGTTGCAAACTTCCCCGAGGGCAACCGTTCCAAATCTAAATCTGTCTTGATCTCGCTATGAAATTGCTCCATCGTTCCATGTGCATGATACAGGTCGATGATCACCTCTGGAGCCTCTGGCAAGCTCGTGACGTAGACGTTTACCTCAATGCTCGGGATGAGTAATGCTTGACCGTCGCTCTGGATCGTGCGTTCAATCACTTCAAACACCATCCGGACCGGTTTTTCTAATCCCTTCATTGGAGACAGGATGGACCCTCTGTACACCTTCTTCCCTGCACGGGGCTCTGTGTAGGTACCGTGTTGCTCAGCCGTCAGCAACCACGCATTCGGGTTCTCCTTACGTAGGTTCTTCTTCACGATAAAGTCGGCCGAGGTTTCGTCGGCCCTGCATACGACTAAGTTTTCTACGCTGTCATTTCCCGCATCTAAGCGTACGAGTAGGCGCTTGTCCGAAATTCGTTGAGCATAGCGGATACTCTGAGCCAGAAACGCGGCGGTCCCCTTTTGACAATGTGTACTTCCCGTTCGGAACTCTACGTGAACGGCGTATCCTTCCTGTCCTAAGTAAGCGAAAATCGGCGCGTATCCGTCGCACCCTTTATAGGTACGAGACACGCCCTCCTTCTTGGTTCCTGAGTTGTCAAATGGGGATACATCAATGTCAAGCGGTAGATATTCACGATGCCCATCCCCCAGTACAATGGGTGCAAGGTACACGCCCACCTTGCTCAATAGGTCAGCTGATTCTTCGAGGATAACCGATTGCCAGTCACATTTTTCTTCGGGTGCTACGAGATCCAGGCGTTGGCGTAGTGTTGGACTCGACGGTACATTGGAAATGGTCAGCGCTTCAGGGAAGAACTCGTCCTGACGCAACGGCTCAATGTGGTCAAAGTCGCTCTTCCCCTGACACAAGAGGCCCAGGTAGGCGTAGGCAACATCTTGATTCGAAATTTCCGTATACGCGCGCCCTGGGACAGGGAGGGCATTGAGACGTGCGGATAGTTGAGTCTTGCCAAGGAGCAGTCCAACCAGAGCAAGTCCAGAATGGGATGTCAATATTTCATCTGACTCTTCGATCACAAAACGCATGAAGGCACCACCAAGTAGGTGAGGTAGATTCGTCCATCTGATAGCGCCATTTTACTTGATTTCACGCGATTTTTGTCGTCCTCTTGAAAATCCACGTCACGGATTCAGGTAATTTATGATTGTTACACGTTTTTCCAGCAACATTCAACTACTTCAGAACGTGTACATGATGGGTAAGACGAGTGTGACGGAATCCGACTATCGAAATCAATAGCACCGATATGTTCATGTGTTGGGTGGATATAGGGAGGAGGGACTCGTTTGAAAGGCCAGGATCATCGTGGACAACCCCTTTGGTCGTTTTGACTCCGATACCGTTAATTCGACTCGAAGTCTGGTTGTCCTACCTAATTTTACGTCGTCGACAAAGACCCCTATTTATCGCGATGAGTTACTGAAAATCGACGGCGAAATTTTTGCAAGAGTCAAGTGAAGGATACCAAACAAGGGAGAGCGAAACGGATGAAATTTCATGAGCTGCCGTATCGACGACCAGATATAGAGACGTTCAAACAACAATTCGCAACGTCCATCCAGAACTTCACAGATGCTGCGACGTACGATCAACAAGAGAACGCTATGGGGCAGATTAACGGTCTGCGCGCGGAGTTCGAAACGATGCATGAACTTGCGGGAATTCGCCACACGATTGACACCACCGATGAGTTTTACAAACAAGAGCAAGACTTTTTCGACGAAGTGCAGCCAGTCTACGAGGGCCTCATCAGCGACTTCTATTCAGCGCTTGTAAACTCCAAGTTTCAGAGTGAACTCAAAGCGAAGTGGGGGACGCAACTTTTCAAGTTGGCGGAACTGTGTCTCAAGACCTTTTCGCCGGAAATTGTCGACGATTTGGCCACTGAAAATAAGCTGACGAGTGAATACCAGCAATTGCTCGCTTCGGCAAAGATCATGTTCGAAGGTGAAGAGAGAAACCTGTCCCAATTAGAGCCCTTCATCCAATCGGCCGATCGCGCTATGCGCAAACGCGCGTCTGAAGCTCGCTACGGGTTTTTCGTCGAACATGAGGCCAAGCTCGACGACATCTACGACCAGTTGGTGAAGGTCCGTACCAAGGTTGCGAAAAAACTCGGCTACGACAACTTTGTACAACTCGGCTACGCCCGCATGAGCCGGACGGATTATAACGCCGAGATGGTCGCGAAGTTCCGAACGCAGGTCCTCACGTACATCGTTCCGGCGGCAGAGAAATTACGCGAGAGACAGCGTGATCGGCTAGGCCTCGACACGCTTCAGTACTATGACACCGGATTCCAGTTCGAGTCTGGGAATCCAACGGCAAAAGGCAGTCCGGAGTGGATCGTCGATAACGGACGTAAGATGTATTCTGAACTGTCTGCGGAAACCGACGAGTTCTTCCAGTTCATGATTGACAATGGACTGATGGACCTCGTCAGCAAGAAGGGGAAAGCTGACCGCGGGTATTGTACATACCTCAGCAAGTATAAGGCACCGTTCATCTTCTCCAACTTCAATGGGACGTCCGGCGACATCGACGTGTTGACGCACGAAGCAGGCCATGCCTATCAAGTGTACCAGAGCCGTGGTTATGAGATTCCAGAGTATAACTGGCCGACGTTAGAAGCGTGCGAGATCCCTTCGATGAGTATGGAGTTCTTCACCTGGCCGTGGATGGAGTTGTTCTTCGAGGAGGATACGGCGAAGTACAAGTTCTACCATTTGCAGTCCGCCCTACAGCTTATTCCGTATGTGGTATCGGGTGACGAATTCCAGCACTTTGTCTATGAGAACCCGGATGCGACGCCGGCTGAACGAAAACTCGCCTGGAGAGAGATTGAGCGGAAGTACTTTCCGCACCGCAATTACTCGGAAAACGAGTACCTGGAGCGCGGTGGCTTCTGGCACCAACAAAGTCATCTCTTCAGGACGCCGTTTTACTACATTGACTACGCGCTGGCGCAGATCTGTGCTCTGCAGTTCTGGAAGCGCATGCATGAAGACCGCGACTCAGCATGGGCGGACTATGTCAAGTTGTGCAAGCAAGGCGGCAGCAAACCGTTCACAGAGTTGGTCAAGGTGGCGAACCTCATCTCTCCATTTGAAGACGGCTGTGTGAAATCGGTGATCGGGGTCATTGAAGACTGGCTCGACAAGATAGACGATAAGAAACTGTAAAATGTGTGTCCGAAAAGGGTCAAGAACTCTGTAACGCATATGAGATTCAGAAGGGGATCGCAGGCGCGATCCCCGTTCCTTACATAAATGAGATAACGGATTCTGTGTTTCCCGCGAGCTCGAAAACGCGGTCTAAATTCTAGTGTTGCTGCGACAACCTCTAGAGTTCATGCATATGGCGTTAAATGCCCCTGATGTTCATCAAGCTCAAGGTCATTAACAGTGCATGTTCATGCAAAACCAACTTACAGGGTCCTGAGACGTGACATTCGGACCAACAAATCTGTTTACATGTTTCTTAGGAATCTAGTACAACCAGAGAAACACTGATGACAATCAATGCCGCCCCTAACCAAAATGAAACTCCAACTACTTCGCCAAGAAGTAACCACCCTAGAAATGTACCGACAAGTGGTTGAAAGAAAAAGAACAACCCGCCAGATGACGCATCAACCATTTGTAGTCCCTTGTTCCATAAGAAAAACGCACCTGCTGTAGAAACTACCCCTAAGTATAGAATCCCGCCCCACATGCCTGACTGCTGCCACGTACTAGCTGTTGTATGAACCAATTGTCCGACTGCAATCGGTGTGATGAGCAGCGTGGCTACAAATGTGGCGTAAAGCGTTACCGTCAGTTGCGAGTAATCGTTCGGAATACGTTTGACTAATACAGACATCAGTGCCCACGTGATGGCAGCAACGAATAAAATCATGCCCCCAAGTTGGTACGAATGGCTTATGCCTCCGATACCAACAATCATGAGAACACCTATCGTGGCAAGCCCAACGGAAAACGCTCTCCGTAGGGTTACCTTTTCCTTCAACAGGAGACGACCAAACACCACCATAAAAGCAGGTGTTGCCGACGTAATCATGGCTCCCATCTGCGCCGTCGACAGTTTGGTTCCAAGGAACTGCGTCCATATGGACACCAAGTATCCAATAACTCCGACAGCAACTACAAGTGGCACATGCCTCCAGCTGATTTTCCAAGATTGCTTCGTAGCAACGATGCAAACTGCCAGCGTAATCAGGGCAACCACATACCTGAGCCAGACAAGTTCCATGGGCTGAACGGTTGCAAGTATAATCTTGCTTACTACATACATGCCGCCCCATATACTTGCGGCAAGTGCCATGTATAAGCCGCCTAAATACCGTGTATTCATCAATATCCCTCCGTCATATTTGGACATGCGTTGTCCACTGGCGAAGGGAAATTGCGTCCCGATTCCTTCACTCAGTGGCGAAGGAATGAGGGAACGTCGTTTTCAAATAATGAATCAAACACCATGCGTTTCACCTCCGAACAGAACTCCGTTTTTGCCGAACATTCTCTTCCTAGTATATAGTGAATTTTATGATAACTCATATTGAATTTATCTGCCCGCTAGCGACACAAGACATCGGTCGAGATTGTGTATATCCATGCACAAATGCATGCACAATCTTATGGGATTAACGCCCCCGTTTGTTCAATAGCATTTGGTGGTAGATTGGTGGTATTTTGGGGCTGATTAGTAGAGAATGCCTCAGTTGTTTTTCGGTGGGCAGATTCAGGAGACTTCGTCCATTTTCGAGGAGGGTTTGTGATGTGAAGCCTTGGACTGTCTACTAACTATCCCTGATAGAACACCCATCTAAGCGGTATCGTTTGCTTATATACTCTTTAATGGACCATCTCGAACAATTCCTTTGCTCCTGTCCATGTAGGCGGTGCCAATCTACAAGGTTCAGGAAATGGGTGCATAGGTATAAGGCGATAACTGGGACTGTATCGACATATCCGAGGTTTAGGAGTAGCTCAATAAGGCAAGCGACAGTGTTGCGGAATGTCCCTGCTGGAGCATAAAAAGGGAGACCCGATTTCTTGCAGGAGAATTGGGGCTTACCGCAATATTAGCTACAAGGCAGATATAAGCCGTAAGCCTTACCGGACATGTTCTATGTACTAATCAATCTTAGAAAACTCATTAACCTCCGGGTTGATGAGGCCCTTTTCTCCGCTTAGGAAGGTGTACTTAACGCAATTGTTAACCAAGCTGGGTGGCGTATTCTCGACGATAATTATTTGATATTCCGACGATAATTCGACGACTATTTTGTATATCTCGTCGTACACCTCTGGATCATTGATAAGGTCCTTCTCGGGCTTCTCCACTTCGTCAATAGTCTGTCTAGATTCTGGACTCGATTTCAAGGTGCCGAGGTATTTGCTTAAGGAATCTAGCATTAGGATGCCTGGATGCCCGGAACAATACCCTTCACTCTTGCTTGAAATAATCGCGAACAAGTAAGACAGTTGCATACATAACTGCAATCCACCGCTCTCGTGGGAGTAGACGTTGGACCCACGATAATATGGCAGGTACGTATCGGCATGAATGTAGGTCTCTGCATCGACTTCATACTTCAATCTACCCATGAACTGTTTGTACTGCTGTGTCAAAAAAGCGAATGTTGAATTCGTAAGGGCCTCACTCACGTACAAATTATCCAATTCTGCATTGAGGCGGCCTACCTCGCCTTCTAGATCTTCGATCAACTTCCCTTTTTCTGTAATTTTACGGTGCATTCTCAGGCATTCTTTTAAGATTTCTTGTTCCATATTCAACTGGTTTATAATGCTATTTATACTGTCAATTTGCGATAGAAACGGAACGTCAAGTTCTTTCGTGAACTCCATCGCAGCATCGCTAAATATCGCCTGTCTTTTTCTCATTTGCGAAATTTTTTGGTCTAATTCTTGGATTGCTTTATTATCGTTGTCGATCATACGAGTTACTAGTTGAATCTTTCTTTTGAGTTCCTCTTCAATTTTCTTCAGAGTTCCCACGGAATTCGCCTCGCGTGACTCATGGCCTCGGTGCGGCACAAGAGACTTACATAATGGACACTCAATAGTCTGATCGGGAATCACTAATGTGTAGTTAAGTTCAAGTGTGGCGAGTATTTCTTCCCTTTCATTGTCGTAATCTTGCCTTAGAAATTTCTTTGAACTGACAGACAATAGGTAGTCATTTTTCTCTCTTTCATATTGAACTATTTGGTTTACGATTCCGGTGAGGTCCTTCTTTAGGGTTGCATACATTTCAGTCTCTTCGTTTCGATTACCCTTGCTGTCGTTAACAATCGACGCCTTTTCTTTACTTCGCGTCTCTATTTCATTCAGATTGTGCTCATGTTTGAGCCATAGAGTCGTGTAGTCTTCTGCATCCTTGTCCCGTAAATAGGATTTCAAACCCACTATTTCGGTCTTAGTATCGGCAATTTTGTTTTTTGCATCCACGAGCTGTTGTTTTACATTATCGATATCTGGACTAATCAGATTGAATAGGACTTCAAAAGCACGTGGGTTCTTGTAACGCTTGAAACTATCTTTGTGGGACAAGAAATCACTCGTTCCTAATTCGTGCTGGTGTGTGTTTTGTCAAGAAGATTTCCCTGGTTTTATCATCACTTTTTCCTTGGTGTAATCATCGATTTTTCCCTGGTGTGATCAACTAAAATCCCCTGGTATTATCACGAGAATTCCCTGGTGTATTTCCAGTTCTGTTTGGGTCATTTTTGCCGCATCAATGCGTGTTTTAGTCGGTAGCTTTCTCCCTCAAACACAACAAGTTGTCCATGGTGCGCCAGACGGTCAATCATTGCAGCAGCCATCTGGTCATCCGTGAAAATACCGCCCCATTTGGAGAACTCCAGATTCGTGGTGATCACCAAACTTCGTCTCTCGTAACTAGCTGCAACCACTTGAAATAATAGCTGCGCCTCTTCACGGTCCATCGGAAGGTAACCCCACTCATCAATGACCACAAGCTGAGCCTTTTCTAGTTCCTTCATTATGCGTTCTAAAGATCCAGCGCGTTTGCTCTCGCTCAGTCGTGTCACCAGGGATGCTGCGGTGAAAAACCTCGTAACAATTCCCATCTCACACGCTTTCGTTCCTAAGGCAATGGCAAGGTGTGTCTTACCAGTGCCGACAGGACCATACAGAACGAGGTTCTTTTTCTCCTGGACAAACTGACACGAAGTCAGTTCATCCAGGGACAAGGTAGAGGGCAGGCGAAGTGAACTGAATTCGTACCCCTCCAGCGTTTTTCGTACAGGGAACGCAGCTCGTTGAAATAAACGAATTCTCCGCTGACGCTCGCGGTGCTCCAATTCCTCCCGGAACACCTTATGTAGAAACTCCTCCTGTCTTGGCGTAGCTTCTAAATCGCATAACCGTACCGCATTCTGACTCAGGATTAATTGTCGGCAGTATTGTGAGATTTCTAGTCGTATCTCACTGCGGTCCATGCACTTCACCTCCGAATGCGGGTAGTAAAACATCATACTGGCTCATGTCGGGTCCAGGCTCCCCTGGCGTATCCAGACCGTAGTGAGCAATCCGAGCCGCAACAACTGCTGCATTGACCTCAATGCCTTGTGTGCGTTTGCGAACAATTGCTTCCTGTATCGAAGTCACCGCAACGTCCAAGCCATATTGGTTAGACAAATCCTTCATGAGGCGTAACGCTTGCCGTAACCCACTCCTGTCCTGCTCATCCATGTAATCACGAACCTCGTAGGACATTTGGCTACGCATCAGGCTGTTTCGCCATGCTCCTGGTTTTACAATCAATTGATCTAGCATCGTTAACCAGTCGACTGTGTCTGTCCGCTCTGTACCGAACTCCCTTTCGTGGCGAGAGATAACGTCACCCGCTTCATCAAGTGGTTCAATGAAATGTGCGCCGATCCGGACAATAATCTCCCGGTCTGCATACAGCGGCGAGGAAGAATAAGTGTGCTTGCCATCAAGTATGAACTTGCCATAGCCGTTGGTCTTTACATGCCCATATCGGCAAGATTCAAACGGCGCGTTTGGGAGTGCTCGCATGGCTTCCTTGTCCTTCTCAAACAACTCGCAGATAGGTACTCCTTTCTTGTAGTGCTCGCGGCTATTATCCAAATCGCATAGTTCGAATAATTCAGTGTTCCACTCATGCAATGACACTTTGGATGGTAGGGGAACCATGTAATTTCTCCGAGCGTAACCAACCTTGTTCTCCACATTTCCTTTTTCATGACCGCTATTCGGATTGCAGAATGTAATCTCAAATCCGAAATGGGCTTGGAATCGCTTAAACAACTGTGTAAGGCGAACTAGCTCTCCAATTCGCCTGCCGGCTGCTGTGGCATTGTCAATCACAAGTCGTGACGGAACACCCTCAATATGATAAAAGACGTCCATTAATCCTTGGCATAAGCATTCAGCAGTTTCACCGAGAAAGCACTGAACAAATCCTGCATTGCTATGCGGGAAAGATACCACCAGATACTTCGTAACGCGTCGCACGCCGTTTACAATCACATCACATTCACCAAAATCAGCCTGAGCCTCTCCAGGATGCCACTGAAGTTCAAGATAGCCCTTCTTACTAAGGTGCTGGCGTTGACGAAATGCGGTCACGTATCGGTTCACGGTCGGGTACGAACAGTTGAACTCCGGAAACTTTTTCACGAGTCGGTCATATACTCGCTTCCCCGTATGACGTTGCTTGTACCGATTTTTAGCATCTTGAAGAAGCCATGCATCAATGGTTGGCTTGTAGGGATCCAACTTGGATGGCTTAGACACTGGCACAGGCAGCCTTGGGGAGAAGTCCTCCTGCTTCATGTATTTCCGAACGGTCTTGGGATCTAGCCCCAATTCCTTTGCAATCTGATACGCTCCTTTCTCTTGGAGTTGCAGTTCCTTGATCCGGTGAATCTGCTCCATACTCATCGTCATCCTTTCTCCTCCTCGCATTTCTACAAAGAGGATTGTAAGAAGCAAATGACACAATTAGGAGAGATACACCAGGGAAATTTCCAGATCAGATCAGGGATTTCCTGATGACATCAGCAAGGATTTCTTAATGATTAGATCAGGGAATTTCTGATGATCGAAACCTCCATTTTTATTTGACCATACACACTGGTGGACGTAAACATATCGGAAGACGTCCCTAAAAGACACAGTTTCTAGCTCTTGTTTGTTGCTATGTCTCTGGTGCTTAACTAGTTTATACTCGCTAAGACGTAACTTTCGCATGAGGAACTGCATAAGCTCCTCTTGGTTTACCACTTTGGGCGTATATCCGTCTAACTCATTGAAAGAACAGTAGTATATGCTAAACTTGCTTTGTCTCTCCTTAAGTAAACGGCCTATCGTAAAGGTTTCCTCATCTTGAGTAACCTCAAGAAAAACCCGATCGCAGTGTAAATTTAGCTCTCTCTGCACCGTCAAATCGATCTTTTGAGTCCTTCCCAAACAATAGTCGATCAAATTTAGAACAAGGGACTTTCCAGAGGTTTTGTCTCCCCTGATGATGGTTAATCCCTTGTTAAACTCAATCGTGCGTCTGTATGCCGTGCCTTGGATCACTAATTTAGTGAAAATCATTCGAGTCATTACGCTCTCCCCTAAGTATCTTTATGTTGGCAGGCGAAAAATCAATGGTGTTTAAAGTATACAAATACTGTTCTGAAAGCCTCGTAAAGTAATCCGACTTCAGGTGCTTGACGAACGAAAGTCCTGCTAAAGTTAGCGCAACCTCAAGGTCGCTTGACCTGACATTGAGATTTCCTTTTATCTCGATGTAGTCCATCTGAAACAGTCGCAAAAGCAGATTGTTAACAACAGTTTCAAACCTGAAATAGCGATTGGCCGAATATCCGTTGAAGATCATTCTGTTAGATGCGAACAAACTAGCGAGATTAAAATTTGCGATGCTGTAGTAAAATACTATTTCCGACACTTTCCTGAAGCGTTTTCGTCTGCGACTCGTAAGTACATCCATTAACACGGCTGTTTTTGTCAAATCCAACACTTCGTTTTCAAACAGCAGTTGGACCGATGGAGGAACGACGCGGTCATCTGACAAATCATATGCCTGCAAGTCTCTTGTCCCCCCACCATACTTTGTTGTCTTCATCAGCCAGAAGATGTATTAGTCCTCTGTTCTCGTTCTCGTCGGACTTGTTACCCTGGAATAACTCTGCATATCGACCATAATCAATTACCTCTAAGCTTTTATGCACTGCGGTGACAAATGGCTATCTCCGTATTTCTTAAAGGTATCCACATAGTGCTCCTTGTACTTTGTAAACACTTTGAGGAAAATTGCATCGATCACTCGCATGCTCATACCACTTTTTTTCAATTCTCTTATGTATGTGTCTGCCGCAATGTAAAACAACTTGGCCAATTCAATTGTATCAGCATCGATGTTTTCAAGTTTTAGCTTTCTGAAAAACAAATTCCCTTCAACGTCCCGCTCCCGATCCGGCAATCCAGCACCAACGATAACTTCATGTTCGGAACCGTTTGGCTTATTGGCCGAACCGCCACTACCCTGATCAGACGGATCTAATAAGGGCTTCGATACATACTGTAGAATTTTCCTTATCTCCTGTACATGTGATGACCCCTCCGTACTATACGGAATCGTGAGTAATCCATATTCCTCTCTTAGCTTTTTGATTTTCTCTTCAGGCGGATCTGATAGAATGATGTAGTGGGTGCCCTTGAACGATTCTTTGTGGTGGCTGATTAAGGTTTGTATAAATTGATCGTCAAACGAAAAGCCTAAAAATAAGATCCTCTTCGTACCAGTAACAAGACGTAAGATATTATCGTACTTATGTTCACCATATAATTTCTCATACCCCGTCCGACTAATAACGATCGTGCCAGAATTGCTAGTAAATCCGTGAAGATGGCACACTCTCCTTTCGTCAAACAGATTCTGAGTTGAAGATTCAATGTCCTTAAGCTGTATTGGAATATTCTCGCAATCCAAATGCCTATATGAGGTTGTCCGAAAAGCATCCGATTCGAGTAAATGTCTAGCCAAATACATGAATACAGGCTTCCTGATATGGGATAAGTTTACTTGGTAATTTGGTGAATGCCTCCGTATGGGAACACATTGCCTGCTCACCCTTGAAAATGGGCGCACGAACCCCTTGTCAGTAACATTGGCTTTTGTTTATTTTCCAGGTTCTGCTTGCCTATGCAGCGATATCGAGTTTCAATTGCTCGGCCTGGACTGTATACATTTGTGTAATTCGCTCTATGTGGTCATCAGGCAGCATGGTCTCTCGAATGTGACCTATCCTCGCCTGCATGAGCTGGAATATATCCTGCATGGTGAAGAAGGACTGTACTCGTTTGTTTGTTCGTACAGGCACCTTCTTGTGTTTCATAACTGTTGTCAACTCATTGGACTCTTGCGCAAAGGACAGCTCAATCTGCCTTCTGAAATCAAGCATCTGGGCATGCAGCATGGTGCCTTGTGGCACCGGGCCGTATGCAATCGGTTTGTCGTCAAAGGAAAATTCGAATTGCCTGCTGCATACCCCGGATAGCGGGCATGACTGGCATTTCTCTGAGTCCCCACGAAACCAGGAAGTGGCCGTTTTCCAGTCAAAGCCATCCCAAATCAGTCGTTCGCCTTGTTCGCACTCAGGTTGCCCATGTTCATTACATTCCTCTGGCATCACCATACCACTGCGAAACCCTGTAACCACAGCCATACTGTGTTTGTGGTATGCCTCCTTCTGGTCATCCGCATCTATGTAACCCATGTCGGCAACGAGATACTGAGTGCGCATTTCGTTAATCTGCCGGAGTTTCTCTATCAGTGGAAGCATCACTCGAATGTCGCCCACATTCGCAGGCTTAAGGATAGACAACAAGGCCACAGGTCCTTGAGATGTTCTTACTGCAATCGAGTGCTTCCGGTAACCAACGAAGAAACGGTTCTGGTTCACCTTGCTGCGCTGTGCCCCATAGGTGGCGTCCGGGTCAGAAAACGTTTTTTCACATGTGCAAACTGACTTAACCTCACAATCGCAGCGTTTTTTCTTGTATCCGTTGACATTGGCGTAAATCGGACGAGAGTCAATAGCGGCGAGGGTGTCCTGGATGAATCCCTCCATGTGAATGGATTGACGTATAAACTCGTCACGAATTTGTTCGAATACGTCCGGCCCTACTTTGTTACGGAAGTCACTCAGGCTCTGGTGTGACGGAACCTTTGCTGGATTGGGTACACCGATGAAGCTGCGCCACGCCTGGTTCTTTGGGTCTCGCAACTGTTTGCACAATTGACGGAATGAGGTAATCTCCGGCCTAGTGAAATACAGATAGTGCATCCGGAAATAGGCGATTGGAGATGCGGGTCTGCGTCCTCTCTTGTCGTACAGGGGTCCGACGAGCAGGTCCAGGAATGAGTCGTCAATGTGATCTACGTAATCAACGAGTTCGGGGTCGAAGCCAAGCGTGTTATAATAGGCGTATGGAAGCAGGTCTAACTGCAAATCTATGGAAAAACGCACCTCCAGAACTGGAAAATTTGACGGCTGGATACCTTCAATTTTACCAGTTTTGCGGATCGGTGCGTTTTGCTATTTACTCAAAATTGCGGGCTTTTCGGACACGCTCTATATAGGATTTCTTCATAATTTGTAGTTAAATGAAGTTTGAATCTCATATTTGCTAAATCAGAGTAATTATGTAGAGAATCATCGTCCAATTTAATCTGCCGTTGTCGAATCAATGTTACGATCTCTTTTTGTATTTCGTCATCCTCGATAAATGCATGCTTCTTCAAATCGTCTATTGCCCCCCAATAGTCTCCTAGGTCCAGATTCATATCCACAGCCGACTTGATATATTCTCTTTTGCCGACCGCATATTTCAAGGTAATCTCCTCAATTAATTGCTTCCATGTCGGTACGTTGAAGGGAACTGACAACCCTGCACCGATGAACGGAACCACCTTGTCATTGTGGTAATCCTCTCTTAGTTCCTCTAGGTAAACACTCATTGGAGTCCCTCGTTTCAACAATATCGCTTCGGAACCAACGTATATTGATTACGTCGTTCGACAAATATGACCAAAATCCTCCAATTGCAAAATGAAAGGTCATCCGTTTTCCCTTTGTACACTGTTCACGTTCACATCCGCCCCTTTTCACCTGTTGCCGCAGAGCGGTGGAATTACGCCTTGGCGACCGCAGAGCGGGTATCGCAGGGTATCGCAGGGTATCGCAGGGTATCGCAGGGTATCGCAGGGTATCGCAGGGTATCGCAGGGTATCGCAGGGTATCGCAGGGTATCGCAGGGTATCGCAGGGTATCGCAGGGTATCGCAGGGTATCGCAGGGTGTCACGGGTCAGGCTGGTGCTGAGTGCAATTGCCGGCTCGCGCCCGGGCCGCCCCACCCCTATAGGCAGTTGGATGTCCGAGATCTTCCCCGGACGGGACTTGCAACTTTTATTGTATCCAAACGAGCCTCTACCAGTTTTTCTAGAAGAACTGCTATTGACCTTTGCTGCCCGATTACGACATAACTCTAAACTGACAAATCCGCATTTTTATACAGTTTATTATTATTAATATACACGAGAATATTACTTGACGTGCAGAAAAGGAGATCAGTGTTGATATTACTGCGGAAACTAAGCGTCGTCCATTTGTTCACTTTTGGCCGCCGATAGCAGGGTTTGCTACCTTTCCTTTTGGGAATGCTAATTTACTAGAGTTGAATCGTAGTTTCACTAGAGTCCCAAGGGGAGGTTGAACTCATGATTCTGTCTCAGGTGTCCGAAACATTTTTGAGCGTTCGAAGTCAGGAGGGATTCTCGCCGTTTACGATTCGCGCCTATCGGCAGCAACATAAATTGTTGTTGCGGACATCGGCGACTTACCGTTGGAAGAAGTGACACTGAATATATTACGCGACCATCTTAGTCATCATGAACACTTAAAGCCTTCAAGTCTTGGCCACAAAATCCGATCCATCAAGAGTTTATTCGGATGGCTTGTTGAGGCAGACCTGCTCGTAAGAAACCCTACACTCAAATTGAAGGAGCCCAAGCAAGGAAAGCGAGATCCGAAGGCTCTGACGATAGACGAACTGGAATTGCTTCGTGACTCGTGTAACTCCTCCCTTGAGCATGCGTTGGTTGAATTCTTTTTCGCTACGGGCGGTAGAATATCCGAAATTCAACGGTTAAATCGAAATGAAATCGACTGGCATCGTGGCGCAGTAACGGTCCTTGGTAAGGGTGACAAGGAACGTGAGGTGTACTTTGGGGCAAAGGCACGGATTTGGGTGAAACGATACCTTCGAGAGAGGAACGACCATGACCCCGCTCTGTTTGTCACCATGCGCCAGCCGCATCGGATGTCCGTGCATCAGATTCAATACTTTTTTAAACGAATTGCTGCACGATGTAATTTAACAGAGCGAGTCAGCCCACACAAGATGAGGCATACGCTTGCCACTATGCTGTTAAACCAGGGTGCCCCATTGGTGGCCGTACAATCAATCCTTGGCCATGAAAAGCCAGAGACGACGCAATTATACGCTACGTTGAGTGGAACATCTCGCCAGCAAGCATACGAACGTTACTTCGTTCAATGACAATCTTAATGGCTTGGGGGGGGGACGGTCTCCAGGCCTACCAATGTGGTAAAATAATGCATAGAAATACAACGGTTGGGCTTACCAGCTTCTTCAACAAACGGGCAGCTATGTGCAAAAAGAAACTAGCTATCTACTTGCATACAAATATGTAATTTATTCTATAGCTGTTTAAATTTATTGCATATACAACAAGAGATTGTAGGCAATTAGATTCCGAGAGAGGGGGCCCATGTGGGAATCATTGTCCCAAGCATGGAAAGCCTGTTTTGAGGAAGCATGGGAATCTTTTCGTAATGGTCAATTCCGACTGGAGCTGTACTTGTTAAATGAGAATGAGCCAATCGTTTATCGCGGAAGAGATCGGGTTAATGAGATCTATACACCTGAGTATCAAACCTGTTCCAATCGTCTAGCACATGCTGAAATTAATGTGCTGTTGCAGGTAAGGCAAACTGACTCGGATCAGTTTCAAGTCATGTGCTATACACGACGACTGAGCCCTGTGTTCTCTGTTTTGGAGCTAACGTAATGTCAGGTGTCCGTAGCATTCGTTACGCGGCAAGCGATCCGGTCGCAGGGGGAACGGGCCTTAGAAATCAACCAATACTTTTATATTGAATAGAAATATTAATATACAACAAGCACCGAAAATCTTAAGCAAGGTATAACGCGGATACTTAGGACAGTTTATGTTTTGCAGAGACGTCGAAAACAGCGGGCATATATTCCGTTTAATTGTAGCCACTCACAATTCAAAGTGTTAATGGGCCGGCGTTTTGATACGGTAAAGTCAATTTTTACATAAGCGCACTTAAGAAAGGGCATGATTTGCAGAGAATGTCGATTTATTAACTTTTAGTAGAGGCTTGCTTATGAGGTACTCACGAAACGGTCGCTGGAGAAGGTATAAACAATCGCGTAAGCTCCTGAGGCTTGGATTATATTCTGGATTGTTGGCTACACCTTTGCTCGTTGGGGTGGTTCCGGTAACATGGGCTCACGATCAACACACATTAACCATTATGAGCACGGTGCTCGAAGGCGCTATTCATGGACGCTTTAATGGTTCCTACCAAGGTCATCCGAATCAGGCAGTGTTCGATGATCTCGTTCCAGGTGACATCATCTTTTGTCACGATGCGGGAGGTGGGTACGGGTATTACACCCACTGCGCACTGTACGTAGGAAATGGGAAAGTTGTAGAATCCTCCAACTTTCGAGAAGGCACCCATGTGATTCCGGTTCAATCCTTTCATGGGTACGATGAGGTACGTGTCAAACGAGTGCTGTGCTCATATCCACTTCGGTTACGTGCAGCCCATTATGCTCTTGCCCAAGTTGACCGTGGTTACAGCATTTTTGGTGGGCTCCACGACCACAATAGTATGTATTGTAGTAAATTGGTCTGGTCTGCCTTTGATGCGCAAGGAGTGCAACTATGCGCGCAGAGTCGATGGATTATTCCGGACGATCTCGCCGTCAGTCCTAAGCTACAAGAGGTCAAAACATCATCACTTGGCAAGGGAGTTTTAAGTCGCTTTAAGTAAGGCATGCGTAACAGGTATCCACGGGAGGGGCGATATGCGATTAGTTTTTATTGATTTCTATTTTTTTACAATATTGACGGTATCCCTGTGTACTGGGATGACATTGCTGCAACGTGTAGTTTCATCATTCTGGATTATTACGTTCGTGCTTTGGTCAACGAATGAATTGAGGAAGGGTCTCTCAATCGGAACGCTTGTCCGGAAATCTTTCTATGGCCAGTTCCCGGCCATTGTACTTGTCTTTACCGCGCCAATTACTCATCACTTACACATTGATGGTTGGACAGATGGAATTCTAGCCCTATGGGAAACGCCATTTGAGCCACTATTCGAACTTCTTCCTCCATTTCATATGGGTAATTTTTCAGGCATGTACCTTGAAGATTGTACCTCGCCTTTTCTCCTTCCTGCGCTCATCATGCTTCTGGGATTTATAGTTCGGATGTGGCAAAACCTAGGGCGCAATTCATAAACCCATTGGAGGATTGTCCTTATACGAAGTTAGAGTCTCAGGTATTGGTGTAAATTCAAAGGCTGGATCTTGACGAAAGAGCCATTGAGTGCAATCTACTAAAAGTGACGACCAAATCACACTAGTAGAGGAGGTACTACAGTGGTTTCTACAGACAAGATCGCACTTTTGGAACTGATTCGTCAGAGTGGACACTTCACAGCCCATAAGTGATTACATAGGTGACGTCATTGCTTATTAAACCGAATGAACGACGAAAAATGTTATGAGCTTAACGGGAGCCTATGCGACAGATGATATTGGGCTTTCTTATTGCGTTAAAGGGCATGTTTACTCAAACGAGACTATTGAAAAACGAAGGTGAATTAACGTGGCAGACTATGTGAAGCATGTTCGTGATTTGATTGGCAATGAGAAAAATTATTATGGTGGTTGCGGGAGCTTTTGTCTTCAACAGTGAAGGGAGCCTGCTCTTACACCAACGCACTGATAATGGGTTTTGGGGATTTCCTGGTGGCTACATGGAATTAGGGGAGACCTTGGAGGACACGGCACGACGAGAAGTTTTTGAAGAAACAGGCTTGTCACTTGGGCAATTAAAGTTGTTCCAGAACAACTTCATGCCTTTAATGATTTATTATCGGGTTGTTCAATACCAATAATCAATTGAAAACGTTCTGTCGCTAAGGGGAAACTGGGCAAGCTCAATTGTTGTTCATTGCATAAAAATACAGTTTGAACCGTGAGATCTTTATTGCACTACTGGGCAGGAAAACTCAAGATGAAATGAGGAGGAATGATTGATGAATATAGAACAAAAATTGTACGATGCTGCAGTTGAATTAATTAAACAAAGATACCCTGTTGGTTGGGGCGGTGCTGCAGCCATGTATACAAAGGGTGAACGTATTTTAACCAGTGTCGCACCTGAAGTGCTCGTTGATGCAACTAACGTATGCATTGAGACTGGAGCAATCCTGGAGGCTCATAAATTCAATGATCCTGTGACCTACTCCATTTGTGTGGTTCGTGACGATGAAAATTCCAAGTTCAAGATTTTGACTCCATGCGGCATTTGCCAAGAGAGATTGATTTACTGGGGGGAAGATGTTAAGGCTGCGGTGTTCACGGAGAATGGTGAATTGGATTACAAGACGCTAAAAGAAATTCAACCATATCATTGGGCGAAGGCATATGAAGGCGAAATTTAATTGAACTATTGGGTGCGAATGTTCAAGAAGACCACTACAGAATACTGTGTATGAATATGCATGAATATGAATGCTATTGTTTGGGCTGTGTTTTCCTTACAGGCAGCTTTGCGGACCAATGGGTTGAATCAGGTACCAGACAATGCCTGCAACAGCGGACCTAAATCCTGCTCTAGCTTCCGTCTTACGACCATTTAGAAGTTTCACACCCTCAATGATCCCATAGACTGTCATGATTGTATTCCATGCTGCAACAAAGAGGTTGGTGGTCCCTATACCATTTTGTAGAACATACACGATTTGAACAAGAGTGATAACGCCCCACATACAGGAAGTGACAATTTGAATAATCCCCGCGGCACGGACTTTACCACTATATTTACGTACAGGTTGTTGTGTTTTCGGTGATTCAGTGTGCAGAAGAATGGGTAAAAAGCCCACCGGCTGGTGCGGTCGGGGTCCACCGTGCTGTTGACAACGCAGTACCTCGATGAGGCCGACCAATTGGTTGACCGGATCGCGGTCAGCGACCGGGGCCGTGTCGTCGTCGAAGGGGACCGTGGATGTACCGGTCAAGACCACCGTTTTGAGGGGGCTTTAATCTGCAAAACGCTCAGTACTATATGTCACGTTTGGGTCATATGGTTGAACATCGGCACGGACGCGGCCGGATATAAGTTGAACGTTCAACAAAAATCCATTCCAAGGTATGGAAACTGGATGAGATGAGGAGGTGAACGATGGCCAAGAGAGCTGATCGCAAACAGACGATCCTCGTCGCGGCGCGAACTTTGTTTAGTCAAAGAGGTTATCACGGCGTTTCCTTAGGTGACATTGCACATGAAGCGGGACTCAGCGTTGGACTCATTTATTACGTGTTTCCGAAGAAGGAAGACATCCTGCTTGGGGTGGTGAAAGAGGCCTCCCTTCTCTATCGGGAAGTGTTTCAGAAAATTAAGGATATCGACGATCCGATAGCGCGCATCGATGCCCTCATGCGGGATTTGTATGAAGAACTCGACAACGGATCGAGGATCCTCATGATTCTGTATAAAGATCTTTCCACGATAGATAAGGAGACACGCCAACAGATTCTCGAACTTGAGCGCGAAACGAAGGCGAAAATCGTCGATATCATTGACGAAGGAAAGCAAAATGGCATTTTCAAACAGGCTGTCTCTTCCGAACTTGTGGCATTCAACCTGATAGGGATTGGACACTTGTGGGCATTGAAGAAGAGTTGGTTGTTCGGTGAGATGCCTCTTGAACGCTTCGTCGAGGAGCAACAGCAGTTGGTACATTCCATGCTGTTGATGTAAGCGTTTACAGATTCGGTTGCATGTTTTGGACAGAAGCGTCCGGGAGGGGGAATTGCCATCGCCAACATCGTTCCGATTCGAATCACGACTCCTTATCCGGAAGGCAGTGTCAATGCGTATTTGCTCTTGGGAAACCCTGTCACTTTGATAGACACCGGCATCTGGCTTGACGATTCCGTCCGTCAGATCCATCAAGCCTTGATGAACGTAGGGCTCGACTGGAAGGATATTGACCAGATTGTCGTGACGCACATGCACACAGACCATACCGGTGGTGTCCATGCTATTCAGCGGGAAGTGGATGCACCGATCTTTGTTCATTCTGGCGCCCGCTTTGCATTACAGGGTGGCATGGCGGAATTCGAGCGTGTGAATGCCTACTTTCAAGATTTTTTTCGCGCGTGTGGCGCCGAAGGAAAAGTGACGCGCAATCACAAATACCGGGAGCAAAAGTGGGCAGGTGTTCACTACGTGGACGACGGCGATGTCATTCGGGCTGGAAGTCGAGACTATCAGGTCTTATATGTGCCTGGACACAGTCAGACGGACATCTGTTTGTGGAATGAAGAAGCTGGCGACGCGTTTGTTGGGGATCATCTTTTAAAGGATATTTCGGCCAACGCGTTCATGGAACCGCCGTCTCCAGCACAGGCGGACCGGTTGAAGGCACTACTTCAGTACAGGAGTTCGATGGCGCGCACGAGAGCCTTGGCGTTTCGAACCGTGTATCCGGGACACGGGAGCCCGTACGTCGGGCACCAATCGTTGATTGATGCGCGTTTTCAAGAGCATGAAGAGCGTTGTGAGGCGATTCTTCAACACGTTCAGGACGGGCTAAGCACGATTTATGAGATCAGTTCTGCTATGTTCCCATGGCTTCAGGGGGGTGCTGTGTTTCTCGGGCTTTCGGAAATTATGGGGCACATGGACCTGTTAGTAGAACGCTCTGTCGTGAAAGTGGAAAGCAATCAGGGTGTGCTGGTATACACGGCACAATCATAACAGGAGGGGTTTAGAATGAGTCGTTTTGAGGGGCGCGTTGCGCTTGTCACAGGTGCCGGTCGCGGTATTGGGGCTGCAACTGCCAAGTGTTTGGCGGCAGGCGGAGCTAAGGTTGGTGTGTTTGATGTGAAAGAGGAGTTTACGAAGGAGACAGTGGAAGCGATCCAGGCGGCTGGCGGCGAGGCCATCGGCGTCGGTTGTGACGTCTCCGTGGCACAAGAGGTTGAGATGGGATTCGCGCAAGTAGCCGAGAAGTTCGGCAAACTGGATATTCTCGTCAACAATGCAGGCTTACTCCGCGACAATCTCTTGTTCAAGATGTCGGAAAATGATTGGGACACGGTGTTGGACGTGCACCTCAAGGGCAGTTTCTTGTGCAGTCGTGCCGCGCAACAGTACATGGTCAAACAGAAATACGGAAAAATCGTCAATACTAGCAGCACCTCGGCCCTCGGCAATCGCGGTCAGGCAAACTATTCCGCCGCGAAAGCAGGACTTCAAGGTTTCACGAAGACATTGGCCATCGAACTTGGGCCCTTTAACATCAATGTCAATGCGGTCGCACCTGGTTTCATTGCAACGGATATGACGAAGGCGACGGCGGAGCGCGTCGGCATCGACTTTGAAGAAAACAAGCGTCTCGCCTCCGAACGCATTCCTCTACGCCGCGTTGGCAGCCCAGAAGATGTGGCGAACGTTGTTGCATTTCTCGTGAGCGACGACGCGAGCTACGTGTCCGGGCAAGTCATTTATATCAACGGCGGCAGCCGCTGAATCAGCGGCGAAAGGCAAAGGTAAATCGAATTCAGGGCAATCATCTCTACCAATTTAGGGAGGTTATTATATGGATTTTAGATTGACGAAAGAACAAAAGCTCGTCCAACAAACCATTCGCGAATTCGTGAAAAACGAACTGATGCCACTCGAACAAGACGTCTTGCGAAACGAGCGTGAAGGACGCCCCGGGATGGAGCGCGAGAAGATTCGCGCACTCCAAAAGAAGGCGCAAGAGCTCGGGTTCTGGGGGATCAATACGCCGGAAGAGTACGGTGGCGCAGACTTAGGGCCAGTGATGTCCGCCTTGATTGCGATGGAACTCGGCCGGACGTTTGTACCGTTCAACTTCGGCGGCTCTGCGGACAACATTCTCTATTACTGCAACGAAGAGCAAAAAGAGAAATACTTGCTGCCAACCATCAACGGCAAGCTGAGATCGTGCTTCGCACTCACCGAGCCAGGGGCTGGTTCCGACGCTGCCAACATTCATATGTCAGCAGTCAAGGACGGTGACCACTGGGTTCTCAACGGCGAGAAAGTCTTCATTACAAACGGCAACGAGGCGGACTTCGCCATGGTGTTCGCCGTCACGGATAAGGAGAAAGGTGCACGCGGTGGGGTGACCTGCTTCCTGGTTGATCGCGATATGGGCTGGCGGTCCGAGTACATCCATACGATGGGTGAATGGGGACCAGCGTCGCTCGTCTTCGAGGACGTTCGTGTGCCGGAAGAAAACATTCTCGGTGAACTCGGAGGTGGCTTCAACCTCGGTATGAAGTGGATTGGCCAAGGTCGCTACATGATTCCTGCCCGCGGCGTCGGTGCGGCAGAGCGCTTACTCCAAATGGCCATCGATCACTCCAAAACACGTGTGACATTCGGCAAGCCGATTGCGGAACGCCAAGCGATTCAATGGCAAATTGCCGACTCAGCTGTGGAAATTGAGGCCACCCGTTGGCTTGTTTTACACGCGGCATGGTTGGCGGAGAATGGCAAGGATCCACGCCACTATGCTTCCATGGCGAAACTGTTCGGCGCAAACATGGCGAATGACGTTTGCGACAGAGTGCTGCAGATTCACGGGGGCATGGGTTATACGAAAGAACTGCCGATTGAGCGCTGGTATCGCGAAATGAGAGTCTGGCGCATCTTTGAGGGCACGGACGAAATCCAACGCTTCATTATCTCGCGCAATCTGCTTCGCGGTCACGTGAAGGTCGGAGACTTGATGGACTGACGCGAATGAGATTCGAGACGCATCTGCATACAGCCACCGGATCGCACGACGGCGCCATTCAACTGGAAGAGTTGGTGAATTGGGTCAACACATCCGACATCTGCGGCGTATGTATTACGGATCACGACTATGTGTGGACCCGACGGGATGCACAGGCCTTACGTGATGCGACGGACGTGATTGTTATCTGCGGCGTAGAGGTCACGACGAACCTCGGGCATGTGCTCACGTACGGCTTGGATGCGTATTTGCCAGGGATTCACGATATCGAGGTGCTGCGTCGATACGTGGATGAAGTCGACGGCGTGATGGTCTTGGCGCATCCGTTCCGCAGTGAGATTTCGCCGTATTACACGTACGGGCATATACCAAAGGGACTTCCGCCTTGGGAGGAAGTCGTGAGACGTCCCGTGTTTCAGTATGTGAATGCACTGGAGGCGTGCAATGGGTCTGGTGTTCCACAAGAGGAAAATTTGGTAAGACAGGCGGCCAAGGACTTGGGATTGCCCGTGACCGGCGGCAGTGATGCACACCACGCCGATAAGTTGGGGTTGTGCGTCACCGAGTTTACGGTGGACATTTCGTCAGAGCGCGCGTATATCGAAGCCATCCGCGAGGGGCATTGCAACGGAGTGGACTTACGGTTGCATGGAAAGGTGGGGGAGTCACGTGTTGATTGACAAGAATGTCATTGGGCGCACTGGGGAAGCGCGTGCCATCGAGATCGAAAAGGGAGCTATTCGCAAATTTGTGGAGGCGATTGGCGACAAGAATCCGCTGTATTGCGATGAGGCGTACGCACAAGCCAATGGATATGCGAGTCTCGTCGCGCCGCCGACGTTTCCGACGACATTTCGCTTACCATTGCCTGATGTGCATTTCGAATTGAGTCGCGTCCTGCACGGCGAGCAGGAATACACCTACGAGCGCCCGATTGTCGCGGGGGACGTACTCCGCTGTTCCAGCCGTGTGGCGGATGTGTATGAGCGGTCTGGCAAGCTTGGGAACATGACTTTTCTCGTGACGGAAATCATAGGCGAAGATGTCGGTGGACATCTCGTATTCTCAGGTCGGAGTACCATCATCCTGCGGTAGTCATAGGGAGGGTTGAAGATGAGTCTCATCGGTTTTGCAGAGGCTGAAGTTGGCACGGTTGCACCACCGCTGGTGAAGCCGGCGATTGAAAAAGTGCAGCTGGTCAAATACGCGGGTGCATCAGGGGACTTCAACCTGATTCACACAGATGACGAAACGGCACGCAAGGTGGGACTGCCTGGCGTCATTGCACACGGCATGCTCAGTATGGGCTTCCTCGGCCAGTATGCCAGCGAGTTGGTCGGCAATCGAGGATATGTGCGACAACTGAAGGTCCGGTTCGCCGGCATGGTGCGTCCCGGCGACGTGCTGACGTGCACTGGGCACGTCGTTGCGAAGAATGAACAAGAAAAGACCCTCACATTAGCGATTCAGGCGGCCCGCGATGAAGGAAAACCGCAGACGATTGGCGAGACCACCCTTCAGTACCTATGAGCAGAAGTCCGAGAATGTCGACACCCATCTTGTTTCTTATGGGAACGGTGTTCTTAACCAGGCACTTTAGGGAATTAAGGTACTCAAGCACAGTGAGGTGATGAATCCAATGACGTCAGACCGGATAGCTGCAATTGTCGGTGTCGCCGAATCTGATCTGGGCTATACGCCGGGTAAAACGGTCCTGCAATTGCAAGCGCAGGCAGCGAAGGCTGCCCTTGCAGAAGCAGGTTTCACCAAGGATGACGTGGATGCTGTCTTCACAGCGGGCAATTGGGCATGGGCACCGAATCTCATGTTGGCGGAGTATCTTGGCATTCAGCCGAAATTTACCGACGGTACGAACATCGGCGGGAGTTCCTTCGAAGCTCACGTCGGTCATGCGATGGCGGGCATCAAGGCAGGACTGTTCGATGTCGCATTAATCACGTACGGCAGTACGCAGAAATCGAATCGGGGCAGAATGGCGATGTCTCCATACGTCACATTGACAGAACAGTTTGAACGTTGGTGCGGATTACCGACTCCTGTCGGCGCGTATGCGATGGCTGCGATGCGCCACATGCACCAATATGGCACCACGAGTGAACAACTTGCTGAAATTGCCGTTGCGACGAGAAAGTGGGCAACGATGAATGAGAAGGCCATGATGCGGGATCCCATTACGATTGACGACGTGTTGAATTCGCGCTGGATTGCAGAACCGCTTCACTTGCTCGACTGTTGTCTCGTGACAGACGGCGGTGGCGCCGTGGTTGTCGCGTCGAAGCAGGCGGCAGCCAGAGCAAAGACAAAACCGGTCTGGATTTTGGGGCACGGGGAGACGCATACGCACAACAGCATCGTCAACATGCCAGATTTGACGGTAACCGGAGCGCGAGAGTCGGGCCGCAAAGCGTTTGAGATGGCCGGTATCGGCCATCATGAGATCGATGTGGCAGAGATTTACGATTCGTTCACCATTACCGTCCTGTTGACGTTGGAAGCGCTCGGTTTCTGTCAGTTTGGTGAAGGTGGCGCGTTTGTGAGTGGTGGACGGACTGCTCCAGGCGGAGACTTCCCGATGAACACGAACGGCGGTGGCCTTTCCTATTGTCATCCGGGGATGTACGGCATCTATCTTCTCATTGAAGCCGCGAGGCAGTTGCGGGGAGAGTGTGGAGATAGGCAAGTGGCGGACGCAAAAATCGCCTTGGTCAACGGCACTGGCGGTGTCCTATCTTCTACTTCTACTGTGATACTAGGGAGGGATTGATATGGAGAGCCGTTTTCCATTACCCGTTCGTGACGGTGATTCAGCGCCCTACTGGGAAGGCGTCGATGAGGGTCAATTGCGCATTCAAAAGTGTCAGACCTGCGAGCGACACATTTTTTATCCAAGATCCATTTGTCCACATTGTTTTTCAGACGTAATTGATTGGGTGACAGCCAGCGGCGCCGGTCGCATTTACGCTTACACCGTGGTACATCGGTCATTCGGTCCATTTGCGGAGGAGACGCCGTTTGTCGTCGCCATTGTCGAACTGGCCGAGGGCGTGCGCATGATGACGCGCACCAAAGGGCCGCGTGACCTAGTCCGCATTGGCGCACCTGTTCGCGTCACGTTTGAGAAAATCGACGACAACCTGACCCTCCCCTACTTCGAAGTTGTGGACGACGCGGACTAAGTCTTTGAATTTGAGTTGGGAAAAGAGGTCTATGTGACGATGTACAACTTTACAGGCAAACGGGTCCTGGTGACTGGGGCATCACAGGGTATCGGGGAACATATCGTGTACGGCTTTGCAGAAGCTGGTGCAAAGGTTGCTCTGCTGTCGCGGCGCGAAGAGAAATTGCTGTGGGTGAAGGCGCAGCATCCTAAGCTCGTAGAGGCACCAGTGTACGCGGCGGACGTGCGAGACGAGCACGCCATCGCGTGCGTCTTTGATGATATCGAGAGAAATTTCGGCGGGATCGACATTTTGATCAACAATGCTGGTGGCAGTTTCTATGCGAAGGCAGCAGATTTGAGCCCGAACGGGTTTGCGTCGGTGCTCAACATCAATCTGCTGGGGCCGTACATCCTTTCCAAAGCCGCGTTTCGGCTGATGTCTGAACAACGTCGAGGGGTAATTGTTAACATCGGCTCGGTCGCCGGCCGCGACAGTGCGCCGGGCATGGTCGCGTACGGTGCTGCGAAGGCGGGACTCGTCAACATGACGCGCACCTTGGCCACCGAATGGGGCCCCTTGGGGATCCGAGTCAACACGGTCGCACCAGGGCCGATTCTCACGGATGCAGCAAAGGACGTGCTTTATCAGAATTCGGCGAAGCGGATTGAGCGAGCAGGCAAAACGAGATCCGTCGGGCGGCTAGGCGTTCCTGCCGACGTCGTGGAGGCAGTCCTGTATTTAGCATCGCCATCTGCAGCATTTATCAACGGGACCACGTTGTACGTCGACGGTGGACCTACGGTGGCTCCCGTGGTGGATCAGGAGGTGGTTGAGTGAGTACACTAACGAGTCCGGAGCGGTTATGCCAATTCTTCCATCCGAAAAGCATTGCGCTCGTTGGTGCGACAGATAAATCGAGATGGTCACTTTTCACTTATCTAAATGTGAAGAGTTTTGGGGGGCGAGACGGAGCGACGATTCACTGTGTTCATCCGAAGCATGCCGTGGTGCACGGACAGAAGGCGGTCGCATCATTGCTCGATATCGAGGAACCGGTTGATCTCGCATATGTCATGGTGCCAACCACCCAGGTGCTGCAAGTTCTGAGAGACGCGGATGCGGCGAACATTCGCAATCTGGTGATCCTCACATCGGGATTTAGCGAGATCGGACCAGAGGGGAGTGCGTTGGAACGCGAGGTGCTCGAATTTGCAGAGTCGCACAACCAAGTGCTGCTCGGCCCAAATGGCAACGGGTTCGTGAATGTCTCCGCTCAGTTGACGCCGTACGGCCTTCCGATCACGCCGCCGTTGAAGCCTGGCCCTGTGGGGATTGTCCTGCAGAGCGGCGCTTTGGCCAGTACAGTTCTGACGCTTGCACAAGCACGAAACGTGGGGCTCAGTCTGTTGGTGTCCATGGGCAACGAAACGATGATGTCGGCGACGGACGTCATGGACTATTTAATTGAGGACGAATCGACGAAAGTCCTCGCAGTCTTCCTGGAGTCGATTCGTCAGCCGAAGGAATTTGAGTGCATTGCAAAGAAAGCCCTGGCACATGGTAAGCCCATTGTTGCGATGAAAATCGGCCGCAGCGAACACAGCGCCAAAACGGCGATGGCTCATACAGGTGCGCTCGTCGGCGACGATGCCGTCAATGATGCGGCATTCCGTCAACTGGGAGTTATCCGCGTGCACTCCTTGGAAGATCTCATTACGACAGCAGGTCTTCTTGGCTATACGCCGCCCTTGACCGGCCGCCGATTAGGTGTCGTAACGCCGTCTGGCGGGGCGTGCGACATCTTGTCCGATCGCGCTACTGACGAAGGTATCCTTTTGCCAGAGTTCGCCCCGGAGACGGTCGATCGATTGAAAGAGATTGTACCCACCTTCTCCACGGTTCACAATCCACTGGATGTCACAGGCTTCGTCGTAGTCGATGGCACCCTGATGCGCCGTGCACTCGCTGTGGTCTCGAATGACCCAGGCTTTGATTTTCTCTTATGCCTAACGGATCCGCCGAGAGCGGAACCAGAGGATGTCGGCCCCTTGTTCGACCAATATGGGCAACTTCGAGACGTCATTCAACGGTCCAACATTCCTATCGTCATCGTGAGCAACAGCTCTATCGACATCACACCATTTGGTCGATCCGTTCTCGAAAAGTTCAATTTACACTTCGTCGGCGGGATGGAACACGGCATGTCTGCTCTTGGGAAGGCCGTGTGGTGGCACGAAAAATACCGTGAAACGAAAGCCCAATCGCATGCGTACGAAATCCCGCGAGGACCAGAGGGGCGGTTGCCTGCAGGAGAATGGAGCGAACACGCGGCACGGGCTTTTTTGGCGGAACATGGTGTGCCGGTTGTGCCTGGCGTGCTTGCAGGGACATTGGATGAAGCCATCAATGCGGCGAACTCCGTCGGCTATCCGGTCGTGTTAAAAGTTCAGTCTCCCGATATTCAGCACAAGAGTGATGTCGGTGGCGTTGCTTTAGGGCTTCAATCTGAAGCGGAGGTTCGGGACGCATTTGAGAGGATTCTCGCATCAGTCAAACAGCACGTCCCAAACTGCCAACTAGACGGCATTCTCGTCTCCCCGATGCGGGGGGATGGCATTGAGATGTTGGTCGGGGTCGTTCGTGATG
The DNA here is from genome assembly GCF_026651875.1 of Alicyclobacillus fastidiosus. GTDB lineage: Bacteria > Bacillota > Bacilli > Alicyclobacillales > Alicyclobacillaceae > Alicyclobacillus > Alicyclobacillus fastidiosus. Next base: position 84,180 of record NZ_CP104067.1, read on the forward strand.
CGCTCTGGGGCCCAGTGCTTGCCGTGGGCATGGGGGGGATCTTTGTCGAAGTCCTCAAGGACACGAGTCTACGTGTCCTGCCGGTGACGCACAATGACATCCGTGGCATGTTGCAGGAGCTGCGCAGCGGATCGCTCCTACAGGGCGTTCGTGGTAGAACAGGGGCTGACCTAGACCGGTTGGTAGACGTCATCTATCAAATTGCTCAGGTCGCCGTTTGTCACGCCGAACAATTGCGGGCGCTTGAAGTGAATCCACTGTGGGTACGCGGTTCGCACGTTGAAGCACTCGATGCACTGGTGTCTATAGAGAACTGACAGGCTGGCGGCGTCAAGTCGCCTAGCTCAACTATCAAAGTTTTTTGAAAACGGTTACATTTTCCGCTAGCAGAGGGAATATATAGATACCCAAGAGCGAGGAAAAGGGTTGCGTTCATCTGATTATATCTGAATATTAAAACTAATGTGAAGTCGGTAAGGGGCAAAATCGCAACCGCCCGAGTAGAGGAGGATAAAGCGTATGATGAGTTGGGTACAATCTCGATACATCATGAAGTATCCAGTCGGCTGGATGCGCGTAGGTTTGCTTGCCCTCGTGATTATTGCCAACATTGTCGCAAACTATGAAGGGGAACTGGCACCAGTCGTTCCCATCATGCTTCCAGACTTGCATTTATCTTTGACGGACTACGGTTTCATCGTTGCAGGGAGTGCTGTCATTTCAGCGATTGTGGCGCTTATCTCTGGTCCATGGATCGACAAGTACGGACGTATGTTCTTTGTTGTCGCAGGAACGCTCGTCACCGCCATTGCTGTGTTCGCAATGTGCCTCGTTCACAACACAACGCAATTTATTATTGTTCGTTTCATCATGGCCATCATTCTAGGTGTCTGCATTCCGGCGACGACAGGGCTGATTCGGGACTTTACACCACGTGTTGGACGCGCCTTAGGCTTTGGACTTTGGACCTTCGGCCCGGTAGGAGCGAACTACTTGGCTGCGGGTGTCGCGGGTGCTACATTGCCGAAGTTTCACAATACGTGGCAATCGCAGTTTGTCATTATGGGCATCTTCTGTCTCATCGTCGCGCTGATTGTTGCCTTCCTCATTCGCGATTTGTGTCCTGGTCTACGCGCCCAAATCGTTCAAGACCATAACGATGTTGCGAGTGTCAACCAGTCTTCAAAGGATAAAGATGAAACCATCGCGTCGACGAAACTGGTGTATGGTTCGTTTCGCATTTGGGCCCTGGCAGTCGGTATCGTCCTGTTCCTGCTCTTGTACTTCTTTAACCAAGCATTTGGCCCGGTGTATTTAACGACCGTGTTCAAGTATTCGCCGGCAAAAGCGTCTACCTTTGCTAGTTACTTCTGGCTTGCCAACATGGTTGCGTTGGTCGTGGTTGGTTGGCTGTCCGACAGATTGCGACTGCGCAAAATCTTTTCCTTCATCGGTGTCATCGGCTTACTCCTCTTTATGTACTTCTGGATTCACCTAATCGGTCATCATGTGTCAACTGGAACCATGATACTGTACAACTCATTGTCAGGTGTTCTCCTTGGGATTGGGTTTGGACCTTGGATGGCCTTGTTCTCAGAAAACCTTGAAGACATTCATCCAACCTTGCAGGCAACTGGCTGGGCAATCTGGGCATTTGCGACCAATGTCCTTGTGGCTGTTGCTGGGTCCATCACCTTTCCAGTCGCAGATAAATATGGCTTTGGCGCTTGGTTCGACGTGTGCTGGATAGGTGCCGCGGTTTACGGTGTTCTCATCTTTGTCGGTCGAGGACCTTGGTTCAAGAGCAAACGCGCCTGAAACAATATGCCGCGTGTGGCGGTGGCCGCGCGCGGCAGGGCAACGCAAGAAAGTAAGTTGGAAGAAATCATAGGGAGGAAACAACATGGATCGAGATCCAGTGATTATCGCGGCCGTTCGCACGCCGATTGCCCGCATGGGTGGCGCGCTTGCGTCCGTTCCCCCACATTATTATGCGGCTACCGTAATTGCGGAGTCCATTTCGCGTGCCAATGTACAGCCAGACATGATAGATGATGTCGTGATGGGCAACGTCCTGGGAGGAGGCGGTAATATTGCACGCGTGTCAGCGCTGAAAACAGCGTTATCGCTTGCCATTCCAGGCCTAACGGTGGATCGACAATGCGGGTCAGGACTGAACGCCCTTCATATAGCGGCACAAGCCATCCAGGCGGGAGACGGCGATATCTACATCGCCGGCGGGGTAGAGAGTTACAGTCAAGCACCTTATATGATGGCCAAGCCAACGACTCTGTACAGCTTGCAACCTCCTCAATTTCAACGATTAAAATTGTCGCCGCGCGAAGTCGGAAACCCGCCGATGGGCATTACGGCAGAAAATCTCGCAAAGAAATACGAGATTAGTCGTGAAGAACAGGATCAGTTTGCCCGGTTCTGGTGCAAAAAATTTTAGGCACGCCATATATAGTGAACATGGACCTGATTTGATTCAAAATCCCGTCCAGATATGGTGTGTACAAATATTTTTGCACCAGAACCACCCGCTCAAGGTCCAATGCGTTATTCGTGTTATCGAGCACCAACAGCCCCCCTCTACACAACTGCATGCCATCTATCTCTGACATACACACTCTGGTGTAACATCACACGGTCCTTCCTTTCAAGAGACAGGGCTGGCTACCGTGGTACAATAGTGACAAAAGTGGGCTTGACTCGGGCGAATGTAGGCGTCGTGAAGTAAGCCGCATCACGTCTGTATATCCGTATGTAGTGCAGGAGGTTAACCAATCAACAAGAATGGATCAACATGTTCGTAATAAAAGGAGCAGGCAGCAGAAAGACAGGCTTTCGAGCAATCAGCGAGGTCGTGTCGGCTCGTGGTCATGGTAACCGAGACCTGATTACGTTGCTTCTGGACAAGGTGATGCAATCTAACGACCCAAAGTATCTTCCGCTGCTTTCGGAGGTGGGAACCGATTGAGTATATAAGGTTCAGGTGATGATTCGCCGAGTCATTCAACAACTGGAGTCATGCAGAACGTAACAACTCATAGAAAGGACCAGACGCAAGATGAAAAGGACACCGAAAACATCACCTAAGGTGCAGATGAATCCGCGGCTGATGGCAGCTATTGGAATTGAGCGACAAGAGAACAACACATCAGTTGTACAGCTCTCTGCGTTGCCTGGCACATATGCAGAGATCGTTCATCGCAAACGGCAGTATGTTCCGAACGATTACACAGAGAACAAACAATGGTTGACATGTCGCGGGTGCGGCCGGCGGGGTCAATATGACCTCGGCCTGATTGTGGTTCATCCGGAATTATTCCAAAAAACAAATCCATTCGCCCATGCTGGTCACGAAGAAGAGAGTCTTGGACAAGTAGCGCAGGATATTTATGATTACATTCAGTTTACGGGGTATTTCCGATGCAAGCATTGCAATGGGGGAGGGGAGTGGTCGTTCGGGAATGACTTTATAATGTTCCTCCTAGCAGCCACGCTTCGATGGAGTGTAACGGATGACGATGATGGATCGGTGGTTCAGTTCGGTAGCTTTCAATCCTTCGATGGACATGAACCCAAGTCGGCGACGGATGCGGAGGAGCATTTGCTTGACCTAATTGTGCAAAAACCAGATGACGCATTTCTGTGGAACCGCCTTGGCAATGTGTATCGACGTGGTGGTGCGCCTGAGCTTGCTGTTGTTGCCTTCGAACAATCTCTTCGCAATGACAGTGCTCAGGTAGAGTCGCACGCATCACTGGCCAATATTCTCTACCACATTGACGAACTTGAAGCTTGCATCCGTCATTCTCATTTAGCCCTTGCCCATGCGAGGTTCTACACTAAGCTCGAGTTTACTGAACGCCATAAAATGATTCGTCTGTTGCTTCGCAATTTGCTTGATGCATCGATGGCTCTGGATAACACTGACTTGTTTCTGCCCTCCAGGGAATTGATGGAAGCTGCCGCTTTTCACCACGGAAAACCTGTTGCAGAGTCAGATGGAATTCTGGATCTTCGCTCATTTGATTTATATCTCGATGACATCGACAGCTTTGCAGGCCTTGCGGATGTTTACGTTGGTTCACTAGGGCGAACGCGAAAATCGACAGGGTCCAGGCATCACAAAAAGAAAAAGAAGCGCAAGAGATAGGTTAGTACTCAACAACTGGAGTCATGCAGAACCTAAGTGTTGAATCAACCATGGTGGCGTCCCCGATTAACCAAAGTAACGTGCCAGGTTCGATAATATGCGACTCGACCTACTTACGAACAATCAAAAATATCCAAGGGTGAGCAATGGTCGCCATGCAGATGCCTGTACCCGTGTCTCATCGTTCAATTGACCACATTTAAGTAGATATCCCGTTCCTGAGTATGTACCGTGTGTGGCTGAATTGGAAGGGGGAGGAACAAAAGGTTAAAAGGGGAAAGAGGTAACACCTCGGCTGATATTCGGTCGAGGTTTTCGATGTCAGTGAAAGGATGACGGTAGTCGCAAGGTGAACGGCCTTGTGGTGCAGGTAGTGATATCTCAATCCCCTAAACGGGCTTATTTCATTGACTCAAAATGACCATCGAAGAGGTAAAAAATGAACGTTTTATTCTACTTTTCCGCGTCATAAGGCCTAGAGGCTATCACAATTAATCTTTCTTCTCGAAGTGTCTGTTGGTTTAAAGCTTTTCAACTAGGTGCACACGGTTTGTAAAAGACGCGGTTTGTTGAGAAACCTCGGCATAATCGACACGTAGGCAACGGAGACACAGTTAGCCCCTTCACTACAGTCGCAGAGTAGAAGCTTGGAATAGTAGTGTTTCCCATTAAAAGTGACATTTTGCTCATTCCAAGTCTTGAGTGAAGCCAAATATAAAACGCAGGGTATTTGTACTAAGCCGTAAGGCGGGCTATGGTTCAAACTGGATGACCGCAAAAGTTAGGGCTAGACATTCTGCAGATAAACATCATCGCGTCGTAATTTTGCAAGGCCACGATTCGCCTCCAAAAGTCGTTAAGTTCGAGTCCACGTCTTTTGATCCAGAAAGCTCCCTTTGTGCAAGGCAAGTTAAAGTGAATTCGCTCTTGGTTTCTAACCCTGTTCTAACATTCTCTGACCGCTCACATAAGGCAAACCTAAATAAACTCAAAGCTTGTTTACGGGTCAATTTTAAACTTGTATTATCCATGCCATTTTTCTACACAGAGTCTGGGGTGTCGAAAAGTCGCGCACCAAACGTGTCAACTGCCTTACGCTGCATTCTCGGTAGAACATGGGCGTATCGATTCAATAAAACATCCGCTTTTTCGTGACCGATGCGTTCTTGAACGACCTTGATACTCTCGCCTTGTTCCAGGAGTAAACTGGCATGAGTATGGCGTATATCGTGAATCCGAATTCTCTTTAACCCAGCTTTTTCAACAATCTCGTTGTACGCCTTGGTTACATTACTACGAAAAATTGGAGTTCCCTTTTTTGTACAGAACACCAAATCCAAGTCGATTTGAAAGTGCTCACCACCCAGTTCTCTCAACTGGTTCCAATGTATCCGGTGATCTAGAAGGGCTTTCGTGACCTGCGCGTTAATATCGATGGTGCGTCGGCCAGCCTTTGTTTTCGGAGGCCCAATTTTGTATCCTCCCTTAACAAAAACCACCTGCTGTGTGACACTTAGTGTGTTTTCATCGAAATTAATGTCCTGCCATCGTAATCCTAAAACTTCGCCAATTCGCATACCTGTTGTAAATAACAGGAGAAAGAGAGGATATAGTGAGTTTGCCTCTGCAAACTTCAGGAACGTCCTGCCTTCATCTAATGTCCAAACGTTTAAGTCCGGTTCCTCCACTTTCGGCTTATCTACTAGGTCACATGGATTCATGCCAATATACCCCCACTTTACTGCTCGTTTAAATATCTGATGAAGTAGCAGGTGTACGTGCAAAATGGTACGCTCTGAAATGTTTCCAGGCTTTCCATCAGATCGGGGCATTTGGCGTATCACTGAGTAAAAGTGCTGAATTTGCGGGGCCGTTAAATCCTTTAATTTCTTTGAACCTAGTTGAGGAAGAATGTAAACACGCAAATTCCAGCTGTATGAACGCCATGTCGTGGGGCGAACTTGGTTCTCCTTGTCTGTAGCCCATGCTTCAACAAAATCCTTGAAGAGCAAGGTAGTAGGTTCAACATAAGAATTCGTTCCGATTTCCACTAGTCGCTTCGCGAGTGCAAGCTCCGCCTCGCGTTTGGTGCGAAACCCTGATTCCCACTTTTGCTTGCGTTTCCCGTTTGGAAGAACTCCGATCGTGTAGACAATATACCATCTGTTCCCCTTTTTCGTGACTGTGCCCCTCATCATGTTCACCTCATTATTTCTTTCAATCGGTTATCATTGTTCACATATTTACGTAAACAAAAACACGCCATGGGAAATATCCCATGGCGTGTTTTAACGGACACGCAATATACAACTTTATGGCGTTTAATGTACTACACTTGTTTCTATTGTCAAGAGGAAGTTGACTTACCCATCACAATTTTTTACTTCGCCTCTTGACGACAATTTTACGTTTTGTTATGGTTAAATCAACTTAAAATGAGCTGCCCGATAAAGCGGCCGAACTGACTTTGCTGTCAGTTTGGCCGCTTTTTGTTTTTCCAGGGTGCTCCAATTGGAGGGACATGAATGAATCAATATATCACTATCATGGAGTTTGCAAAGCTAGTAAACATCGGTCGCAGTACGGCTTATGAAATGACGAAACAACCTGGATTCCCCAAAATTCAGATTGGTAGGATTATCCGAATTCCTACCGACCAGTTAACAGAATGGTTGGAAAAACAATCTTTAAACAAATAATCACCATTGGAGTGTTGTTAAGTGGGTCAGGAGAACGTCTCAAAGTCCAGAGAAACACCTACCACTTTGGAAGACTGTCTAAAGAACCGAATTGATGACCTTTTGTTATCACAGCAGGTCCTTGAGAAACTAATCATTGATCTTAGGAGATGGAATAAGAATGGAACCGATATTTAAAAAGCTGGATTTTCCGGGCAGTAAAACTGATACCAAATTTATTTTGTTCAAAGACACGAAAGCCGTTCAAATTCAGTTGCTCCCTGGCTCAAGTGTTTCGGGAAAAACGAAAGGTATATCTATTCACACCACAGGTAAGAACTTGTAAAAAAACCTGTAAGGTGCTGATCATAATTTGGAAATAAAGATAGTTAAATCCGTTTACGACGAAACAAAGTCACGTGAATCCGAACTTTGGATCCGAAGAATTTTAACAAAGTTACTCATACAAGAACTGCGACCGGACCCGATTTATGCGAGTAAATTGCTTAAAGCAAGTGAACGGATGTACGGACCGTTAAATCAAGAAAAGAATTCGTCATGAGGGAGAGTATGATTCTAATGAACAAAAAGCGACCAAACCGTCGAAAGAAAACAGCCGTCTATTATCGCGTTAGCACGGACGGACAGGACTTTCAATTACAGGTAAATAGCATTGCTTCATATATTAAAGATGTCCCGTCCGAAGACATCGAATTTTTCCATGATTATGCGGTGAGTGCAAACACAGTACCACTGCAAGAACGGCCAGAAATGCAACGACTTTTGAAATGGGCCGAGCAAGGTAGAATTAGTGTCGTTTACGTGTATCATAGGGATCGAATGATGCGTGAACCCTACGAATGGGACGATATCCGCAGCGGGTTACTAAAACATGGAGTAAAAGTAGTCTTTACTGAGGCCAGTGAACTTCAGATACAGCCTGATAGTGTTGAGAGCTTAATGGGTTACATGGCTTACCTCGAAGGCCAGGCGATTCGTAGGAAAACGCAAGAAGCTCTTCGTTCCTATCCGACACATTTGTATGGATATATACGGATTTCGCGTAAAGAGTACGTAATCGATGAGACAAAGGCTAACAAGGTAAAACACCTGTTTGACGATTTTCATAAAGCTAGTACTTTCGAAGACAGGGTGTCAGTGATTCGAGAGTACTCAAAACTTTTAAAGCGGCCCGACAAGCGTGTTCTCGCGATGTTAGACACTCCGTTTTACGCTGGCCTTCGGGTCGCAAATGGTCAGTATACGGTTCTTGACTATGCACCAGCTATTATTGACCCAGATATGTATCAACAAGTAGAAACTAAATTGCGGGAATTTCAAGATGAGTTATATAATTATAAACTTCAATCTCCTCCACACCTCGTTGTTCCAGTTTGTGGGCTGTGCGGGCTGCCCATGCACTTAAATACAAACTATTTACCTGATGAAGAGTATGTATGCAGTCGGCACAAACTACGAGTGCCAGCTCGTGCTTTAGATGTACAACTGCAAGAATTAGTGAAGGAAAGAATCACGCAAATTGATGGTGAAGCTGTTCGCAGGGACACTTCCGTATTTTTGCGACGTTGGTTTCAAATGCGGGAAAAAGAAATCAATAAGGTAGAGCTAGAGATTCGAAAGCTGTCCGATGACATTGTACACAATTGTAGTCCAGGTGAAGAAACCGAGAAATTTGAAGTTTTGTCTAAGACAAAAAAGAAGTTGGAAGAATTACTTACGGAACAGGATCAAGCCCACAAAATTCTTAAAGACATTAATAATCTAGTTGCAATCGTTAAGGATCAGCTTTCTGATGAGTTCGGAAAAGATGACCAATTGAGACTAGCGACAGATGCATTAATTGACACTGTGCGATTGTACCCAACACATGCCGAGGTTGATTTCTGTTGGAGCCAATATCTAGATCTAGGGGAAGGTGCATAAACGTTGTCGTTGTTACCTGCCGTAGAATATGTAAGAGTTTCTGATCCAAAGCAAAAGGGCAATACATCATTGGAAACCCAGACGAGAGATGTCCGTGAGTGGGCATCTCGTCTGGGCTATGAAATCATTAAAATCTATCGAGATGAGGCAGTAAGTGGGTACAAAAAAGAGGCCGCAAAGCGACCAGGGGTAATAGAGTTAATGCGCTATCTTAAAATAGGTGATGCCAAAGCTGTCATCTTTTACGATGAAACTCGTGCTGATCGACGATTTTCCAGTTGGGTAAATCAAGTCTTTAAACCCGTAAAAGGTGAAAATCCTATGGTTAAGTTCTTCCGCGTTGGATTGGAAGAAGAGTGGAATCCCTGGTCTCCTGAAGTTGTACTTAGAATGATTACTGGCAGGCAAGAGTCGGAGAATAAGAGAAATAAATCGAAGGACTTCCAAAAGGGGCTGTTAAAACAGGAAAAGGTCCAGCACCCTGGTTCACGCCCTCCGTATGGATATAGGTATGACAAAGAAACGCGTAATTTGATCCGAGTACCGTATGAAGCCGATGTCGTCTATTTCATCTATTACGTTGCAAGTTGGGGGTACTCATCACAACAGATTTCGCAAATGCTCAACACACTAAAATTGATTCACGTGAAAAGTCATACCTGGAGTGCATCATCTATAGATGTGATTTTAACCAATCAAACATACTTGGGGGATCTTTACTGGAATTTACGGTCTCTAGAGTCCGATCTTGAGAACCAAGGTCAGCAAATGACCTTATTTAAGGATGTTGTACCAGCTATAATACCAGTTTATCTATGGGAGATTGTTCAGTCCCTGCGTGAAATTAAGCAACAAAATAAACGAGCTATATCGACGTCTCATTTGTACCAAGGACTCTTAGTGTGCAAAAAATGTGGTATCCATCTTCGAATTAAGGACCAAACCCCAAGTAAGCCGACTAAGAAATACGTGTATTACTATTGCTCACAATGCCATACTCGTTTTGAAACTACTACTCTGGATAACAAGATCCTTCATAAATTTATTTCCGAATGGGTGAGCACGCTAGACAAACAAATTAACGTCGCAAAATTGGAACTATCGACTTGGAATAAGATATTATCTACAAATTTAGAACACTTGGAATTAAAACAATTGGAGTTGCAACATAAGTTGAAAGTGTGTGACCCAGATACGCCAAACTACACAAACTGGGTTGACTTACTTCAAAATCAATTATTTGAGAACAAACACGAAATGGATCACGTAAAGGTGACTATTCAAAGAATATCTTCCTTACTCCAAAATGATAACTTATCTTTGACGATAAACCATTATCGAGATTATGCCATACAGGAGTTTAACGATACAGAGCTACGAACCCTAATGATTGTTCTGTTACGGTCTATTATCATTTCTGGTGACGGAGCGGTTACCATTGAGTATAGGTATACTCCACATGTGGACATCCATAGTGACATGGATGTATTAAAGAAAAGGCTTGAAGGGTCCCGTCTTGAAGCGCAATCACAAAAACACATCTAAATAAATGCAAAAAAACCATAAGGGAGCCAGGCAATGAAAACCGAATATATTTGGGGTTTGTTTGTGGTGGATGAAAGGACTCAATTTCCTAACTATTATCCGATTGGTATCTTTTCTACACGAGAAAAAGCATTAAACCAACTGCGCAAGTTAGCCAAGGAATATGACTATGAACTAGTTAGGGTCTACTGAATGAACCATAAACCCACGCTTGGCAAGGAATCAGCGTATGATTTGTCGAAGTAAAGTGTATCGATTTTGAGCGGAACAAGCGAAAAACCGTGCACTTGGAGGACCGGCATTGTACGCGAATCATCAGGACCAACAGATACTTCCCGGAGACTTCTTTCTCCCGTTTGGGGGACGACTTAGCGAGAACAACCGCTGGGTTCAACTTTCGTATATCCCATGGCGACGTGTAGAACAGGAGTACAGCAAGCACTTCAGCAAGGACGTTCGGGGCTGACGTGCGGTTTCGGTTCGGATGGCGCTTGGTGCCCTGATTATTCAGGAGCGGGAAGGTTTTTCAGACCGTCATTTGGTCCAGCACATCACGGAAAACCCGTACCTTCAATACTTCATTGGTCTCCCGGCGTATCAAGAAGAACCCCCGTTTGACCCGTCTCTGCTCACCCATTTTCGCAAACGGTTGGGACCCGACGTCATCAACCAAGTGAATGAGTGGATCGTGCAAGCCGGACTGAAGGATGAGCAGAATGGCGACGATGACCAAAACAACAATGAACCCCCCAGGGAATCTGGACAGTCCGAAGTAAACAGTCAATCAAAAGCTGAGGTTCAGGAGCCTCAAACCCATCAAGGGAAGCTCATTCTGGACGCAACCTGTACACCGGCAGACATCGCGTATCCGACAGACCTGTCGCTGTTAAACAGAGCGCGGGAGAAGCTGGAAGACATCATTGATACGCTTCACGCGCCGCATAAGGGCGAAGTGAAGAAGCCCAGAGACCGACGTCGTCAAGCACGTCGTGACTACTTGAGGACAGCGAAGAACCGTAAGCCGAGTCGTGCTGAGATTCGCAAGGCTGTCGGTCGGCAATTGCGTTATGTGGCACGGAACTTGAAATTCATTGAACAACTCGTACATTACACTCCCCTCATGGCACTCTCACGGCGACAATATCGTGACCTTTTGGTCATTGGTGAGCTATATCGGCAACAGCGAGAAATGTATCAGAGCCGTAGTCATCGGGTGGACGATAGAATCGTAAGCATTGCACAACCCGACGTTCGACCGATTGTACGTGGAAAGGCAAAAGCAAATGTGGAGTTTGGTGCAAAGGTGTCAATCAGTGTGGTTGAAGGATATACACTGATGGAGAGAACAAGTTGGGACAGCTTCAACGAGGGTTCGACGCTAATTGAGTCAGTGGAGCGGTACGTTGAGCGTTTCGGATATTATCCGGAGACCATCTTGGCGGACAAAATCTACAGGACACGTGAGAATCTTCAGTACTGCAAAGACCATGAAATCCGGATGAGTGGTCCGAAACTTGGACGACCACCAAAGCAAGTCGACCGTGAGCAAAAGAAAATGGAACAACAAGATATGGGCGAGCGCAACGCAGTGGAAGGAAAGTTTGGTTGGTGAAGGCAAGCGCATCTACGGGCTTGGCTTAATGCGAACGCGCCTTCGGCAGACAAGCGAGACGGTCATTGCCATCCAGTTACTGATTATGAATCTCGAAAAGAGGCTACGGCTTCTTTTTTTGCTCATACTCGGAGAACTTTTTGGAACAGATTTCGGCACGACCGTGGTCATTGCGTAGTTCATTCATCAGACCCTAGTTAAACTTCCAATTGACGAATTCTGTGGACATTTAGACAGGGATGGCGTTTTAAAAGACGGAAACGGGTACTTGCATCACGAGCATTATCCGTTTAAGACTGATCCTGATAGCGTTTTTCTATAAGATAATGTGCTTTTAAGATTATGCCGCTTTTTGTACTGTACTCAGAAAATTACAAACTTCAGATTAGGACAAAGTGAGCTATTTGCGAAACGGGTTCCCAAGTCTGATCCTGCATGTAATCAACGATGAGCCTCAATGATCACGGTGCTATTTTGGAGAATTCAAGATGTGTAAAGAACCGAAAGGGACTTCTTACACTCATCGAAGACGATAGTTCCATTTCGTTAAAGTCCCGCATGACGCGGGGGGTTAGGTCTTTTGTTATCGGTTGTTTGCCTATAAAGGGATCCCTTTATTGGTAAACAACCGATAAATGTCTTATCAAAATGTGTAAAGAACCGAATTTCTTGCAGGCGTATAGAATTGACTGAAGTACAGATATATCAGTTGGTCATATTAAAAGCTTCATGTGACGGTATGCCCCCTTAACAAGGGCAGCTTTATTTCTCGACCAAATATTGCGTTATGAGGGCCGTAGTTATTTATCTCGTATTGTTTTCTCACTGTAACTCTAATTGCTAAAAATTCATAATTCTGCCACGGGAACCTTTATTATATACTCTATTCGTTCCTAAATTACCGCTTAGTGTCGTTTCTGTTGCAATTGCAAACTTGGTTATTGTTTGAATGGGTGTCAAATATTGAGGTGGCCAAATTATGAGTCTTGTCAAAGTTTTGCAACGTATCGATAAAAAGAAATCGGTTCTGGTGCAAAAATCAAAAGAGGGTAGAGATGGATCCTAATATCGTTGATATGGGGTTATGCAGCGAAGTGGAAGAGTTCACTGATAAAATCTACGAGGGAAGAGACAGGTACGTGAGGTGACTTGACCAGTTCTTTCCTTATCATGTGTATAGCCTCAATGCCCTTGAGTGTATAGTCGGCAGTTTGAAACGATTTGAACCCCATCATCGGATTCGTGATTTTCTTGATGAATCGATGATCTTGTTCAACAATGTTATTCAGGTATTTCGTCTGCCGGATGGAGGTTTCTTGCGGTATCTCCATTTCGTCCTTTAATTGTTGTAGTGCCGGAGGGTAAGTAGGGTTTTTATCTACGGTGATGACTCGCGGCGTTTGATTGTGTGGAGAAGAAAGCGCTTTTCTGAAGAACCGCTTTGCAGCTTTGACATCTCGACTCGAAGACAGCATGAAGTCAACAGTTTGCCCTTTAGAGTCTACTGCTCTATATAGATAAGCCCATTTTCCTTTTACTTTAATATAGGTTTCGTCAACTCTGTAGGAATCGGTGGTCGGCTTCAAATAACGTCGAATACGCTTGTCCAACTCTGGACCGAACTGATGGACCCATCGCAGGATTGTGGTATGAGAAACCTGAACTCCTCTTTCTTTTAGCAGTTCGACGATGTCCCGGTAACTTAAGCTGTATCGCAAATACCACCGAACCGCCATCAGGATAATATGAGATTCGAAGTGCTTCCATTTGAACGCATTCATAATATGCCAGCCTCATCCCTGAAGTTTATCCGGACAATACTAGCACGCCTGCTGTTTTTGCACCAGAACCGATTTAGAGTTTGGCTGCAAACAACACGACAAAGGGAAGAGTGTCCCTTTGTCGTGTTCATGATTACCAGTAATATCCGCCGTAACCATATCCGTAATACGGAGCCGTCGCCAGCGCACCGAGTGTCAACCCGGTCAGTGCGCCGAATGCAAAATAACCGAGAGGTGAATACACTAAACTTACCTGATCGTCCTGAACACCCTTTTGGATGGAAAGTTCCACTGAATTCTCTTCATTGTGGTTAAAACTGACAGCTGCCGTGTATTGACGCAAGTAAATCCCGGACGTAGACACGGAATGCAAAACACCGACGTACTTTCTCCCCGTAACATGGTGAGCCACGACCACTCGCCCCACCAGTCGGCATGCAACTGGATACAAAGGGTGATACATTTGCCTCCCCCTCCCTCATGTTGTTCGTTTCACCATATGTAATGTGAATGCAGGCGGGCGTGTACCGGCGATTGTCTATGGAATACTTGACAGTTATCCGGCTCGTTCCTAGCACCGACACGAAGAGAGTGTACAGGCTCTGATCTTACGAACTCAGAATCTTGGTGAACAGGAAATGTGTGTATCTTTTCAAGGTTTGTTGCGGTTTATCGAGCAGCGGTATCTAGCCAAGCCCTTCTTTGGAATGTTTGTATGGTCCCTGGACAACATAAACTCAAAAACAACTCCGGAGGTGCCCTCAAGGATGCCGCTTATTCCCTATGACCCATTTCGTCTGATAAAACAGGATGGTTCCCGCTTTCCACGGATTTTCGACAGCGATTGGTTTGAAACTCATTTTTCCGGGATGGCGAGAGTTCCGGTTGATGTTCATGAAACACAAACTGAAGTAGTTGTGACTGCCGAGATCCCTGGACTGGAGAAGAGGGAAGATGTAAACATCACCGTTCATGACGGCCACCTTCATTTGAACGGTAAGATTGAACGTACCAGTGAACAGAAAGACGAGAACATGCATCGGACAGAACGCTATTATGGACAATTTTCCAGAACAATTCCACTTCCCACAGAGGTTAGCGAAACAGGAGCAAAAGCGTCATATAAGAGTGGTATTTTGGAAATCAGGCTGCCGAAAAGTCAGGCACAAATAGGTCGGCAAATTGACGTCGATTTTCACTAAATCGGTTTTGCAGTTCGGCACAATGAAGTCTGCGATACATAAGTCGGGGCGATTTGCCCAGATATTTCAGTATCACACCACCTATTGTGCTGAGCCATGATTTTTATCGTCTTGTACCGAAGTCTGTTACTGTCAACCTCTTTTCCAAATTCCTTGAGGTGTTGAGGTTATGTGGTTTTGGTTGCTCTTCCTCGTATAGACACTCGTACCTGTGTGGCGTCAATACTGAATCAAGTCACAACGCATGCGGGCGATTCGACAAGTGGAGCGCCGACGGGATACACGAGTGATCACATTGATTCACCGCCAAGAGACGAATAAGTTTTCTTGGAATTCCACTTAGGAATTACATTTCGATTGAGGATTCGGAACAAATTGTACGTGCCATTCGTATGACGCCAGATTTCATGCCAATTGACCTCATCTTGCATACGCCGGGTGGAATTGTTTTGGCATCGGAACAGATCGCACACGCACTTAGCCACCATCCGTCAAAAGTTACTGTGTTTGTCCCGCATTACGCCATGTCAGGCGGAACGATGATTGCACTTTCGGCGGATGAAATCGTGGTAGATGAAAATGCCTGTGTTTTATTGCTTGTTCGTTCGACAGCCGTGGGTATAACAGGGGGGCTTAATAATGAAGAATAAGTTACTGTCTGTTTTGATTTGTGGTGCAATTGTGGTAACAGGATGTGCTCAAGAAGGGAGACAGGGACAAAAATCTCAGAGTATGCAAAACGCAACACAAAGTATGGCCAAAAGCGCATCAGTTCAAAGAGCATTTTCAGATGGCAGACTACAAGTGATGCAGCAAGATGAACAAACGAAACGGTCGATTCTCCAAAATACAATGAAAGAACAAGGGATGATGATGGCCGATCCTGAGCTACGACAGAGACTTATTGTATTCAACACCCAAATGAATCAACTGATGACCAATCACCCAACAGGTAAGGAACAGTTAATGGTATCTACATTAGCGGTGCTGGATGGGATAAATGCCGACACAAAAAAACATCAGCAATTAGTCGAAATTCAAAATGAATCTCGAAAGAAAGCATTAAAGGATCCCGTTTTACAACGAGAAATCCTGCAGCAGGGAGTAAATGAACAGATCTTAAGCCTAAATAACCCATCCACTTCACGAAACGTTAAAGAACTATCGTTAAAGATGAGCGGCGCAATTCTTAACGACAAAGATTTTAGGACCAGAAAACTGACTCAAGATGTTCAAGGGTTCAATGATATTTCGGCTACGCCCGCCCTGCGTTCTGAAATGGCAGATGCAATGATACCTTTGCTAAAGGATCCGAAAATTGCAAGCGAGTTGCAAAAAATGATTACCATGGCGGTGGCACAAGCAACACAAAAAATGCAAGTGCAGATGCAACAACAAATGCAACAACAAATGAAACAGCAAATGAAACAACAAATGCAACAACAAATGAAACAGCAAACGAAACAGCAAACGAAACAGCAAACGAAACAGCAACAGAGCATGGGGACATCAAACCCGAAAAGTTCCTCGGATCATCAATCCAAAATTGGGGAAAAGACGGAGAAGCAGTCGGGAAGCTTGATGGAATAACTGTACTCAACACGGTTCTGGTGCAAAAATATTTGAATACACCATATGTAGTGTGGATTCAGTTACGATACACCACTGTATATTGTGGTTTCGTGAATTTTTGCACCAGAACCATCCAATTAGGAGTTGTCGCCGTTGGTTCGGGCGGTGTCACCATGTTCCAGCATCCATCCTACACACATCTGACAGTCTCTTTTTGGTTGATAACAGGCTATTTAGCGGTATTCGCTACGATGTTTGCATTTTTTGTTCAACTGACCATGATACGAAGAACTTCACCTTCACGGGTTGCCGTCCTGATGAGTAGTGAACCCATTTTCGCCGCGTTAGCTTCAGTTCTAATTCTTGGTGAAAGTCTGTCGGTGACTGCTATGATTGGGGGAGCTTGCATTGTTGCAGGAATGTTATGGGCCAGGAAATTAACATAAGCTTGTTCAGTTAACGCGATAACTGAACAGGCTGTCTGTCACTGTTTTTGTATGAATATTCGTTCCCGTTGCCGACGCCGAAATGTCGCTATCGGGCAGTTATGTGCAAGTTTTTGAACCAAAAAATGACCAATATTATATACTTACATTCCAGTTTCTTTGTACCATTGATTAATGTCGGTTTGTCCTTCTTTGTCATGAACTCCATGACCAGCACCAGGAACTAAAATGAGATGGGCATTTTTATTTGTCTGTCTCAGCTCATCATAAAAGAACTGAACCGATTGCCAAGGAACTGTAGGGTCTGCTGTCCCTTGTAGTAAAAGAGTTGGAGCGTGAATTTTTTTATAGTTAACTGATACACTCTCATACTTTTGCGAAGAAGGTTTAAAAGGACCATAAAGTGTGATGGTTCTGGTGCAAAAATTCACGAAACCACAATATACAGTGGTGTATCGTAACTGAATCCACACTACATATGGTGTATTCAAATATTTTTGCACCAGAACCAATTGGATTGTCGTTAACGCACCTGAGTTCATTTCCTTGCCATCTGTCATTTTCTTCGTGAAAGTCATTTGAACAGCACGACAAAACGCGGCTCCAAGAACCAAGAAATCCCCAATGTTGATGTGATATCCATGTAAGGTCAGTAAAGCTGTTCCCAGAACTGAAACAATCACAGCACCGAGTAAGGTCAACTTGGGTCGCTTTCGATATACAACACTTTGTATCAACGGAACCATTACCGCAAAGAGACTGATGATAAATCCTGCATTTGCGGCAGATGTATTCGCCACACCGTAGGTTTCAAGTGTGAAGATAGCGAACAAGAATGCTCCAAAGACAATGCCCGTTATCCATGTGGAGCGATTCGCTTTACGTATTGCTCCGAAAGTCAGTGGCAACATGAGGATTGTGGTCAGTAAAAATCGAATGAACAGGAATTGCATTACGGGTACGCTAGAAACAACATGCTTAGAAGCCACATACGTGGTTCCCCAAACCAAGGCAACAAGCAACAACGAGATATCCGCTGTCCATCGTGAACGCCAGATTTTATTACACGTGGATACCAAGGGACTCTGACCTTGACTGGTGACATTTGATGCACCAATCCTAATTTTTTCGATATGTTCCATAGATACTCCACCTCTCCACTTCTCTCTGTATTCTGAATTGTATCATGCTGCTCTGAACTACCTAATTGCGTATAACTGCCCGTTAGCAGAAGAACGTTTCTTGAATTTTCGCTTCCCGTTAGCTGAAGAACAAATCACGAATAAAAGGTAGCCCAAAAGCAGGCTACCCTTCACCCTTATCACCGCTTATTCATTTCCCAATAGATCATGTCTTCCGTTTGAGATAACTTTTTCATCCCGACCTTTTCCAGTACACGAATAGACGGTACGTTGGTGACAAGGCACTCTGCGGTGACACAGCTGACCTTCGGTTGATGGAAAGCCCATTCAATCAACGCCTGAGCCATCTCCGTGGCATATCCATGCCCCTGGTACTCAGAGATAATGTCATACCCAATTTCAACATTCCCGAGTTGATCTGGTGGGGATTTAAAGCCCATGGAACCGATCAGGATAGCATCCGAAACATGAACAATCATTCCGCTCCATTTTCCGACCCTGGGATCTTGTTCAAGTTCCTTCAGTGTCATGGGGAATACGAATTCTCGAACTGGATCACTTGGAAAATCATTGGGTACTTCAACATTCAGTATGCGACCTAACTCGACCTTGTCATGAATAGCTGCCAAAGCTAGTTCTTGATTCCAAGACACCATACGCAGACGTTTCGTCTGTAAATCCGCCATTATACAATTCCCCTTTAATACGGGGATTGTCGCTATCCAATCCCCTAGAAATTTTTATTGAGGACTGGATTTAACGCAATATACACAGGCGTACCCCTTTGCATTTTGAATTATATAAATAATACCATATTTCACACCGACAGTAGTTTAGCTAAACTGCCCGCTAACGCAGTAACAGTTCTGAACCAATACTGTATATTTATGTATCGAGGAGTCCGAGTCCTTCTCAGACATTCGCACCCGTATGTTCAAGAAGCGGGATTCGTCCAGATCAGTTGTCATCAACTTTGCCCAATGCCTTGGTTGTTCTGTCCAATTCGTAAGACAGTCCGCCCCCATACCCTTATAAGGACCGAAAGGCGGAGGCGTAGGGAAAATGGGCTGGTTAAGTGCGTTCATTACAGCGAATTTGATTGGAATTGGCTCGAATTTCGACAACTGTGGTACAGGTATCGCTTACGGAAGTGAAAAGATCAAATTTCCCCATTGGGTGAATGCAATCATCAACGCAGTTGGGGTTTTGTACGGCACTTTTAGGTGCGTACATGGGAAAAGTCATCGCTCATTATATTACGGTTACACAAGCAGGTTGGGCAGCGTGCATTGTTCTCGTTTACATCGGGTTATTTTTCTGGTATTCCAAATACCTGCATCCCCGAGTTTCCCGTACCCACAAACAAATACGTATCCAAAAACCAGGGTGGAAACAAGGAATTGTTCTGGGCTTCGCACTGTCATTTACGAATTTGGCAATCGGATTTGGGGCTACTGTCTCTAATGCATCTACGATATGGGTAATTGTCTTCAGTATTGCCATCTGGGGCTACATCATGATCTGGCTCGGAAACGTGGTAGGCATCGGTATTCTCGCAAGACTGCTCGGTGAATACTCGTCTTTTGCCGCTGGACTCTTATTGATCTTAGTCGGGATTCATCAAGTTACAGGATAAACGAGCCGATAGAAAACAACAGTGGTGATAATCCAGTAAAGGGGAATTTCCCTTGAACATTTCATCTTTAATAATGGCAATCGTTATCGGGGTTGCCTTCAATATGGACAACATTGGAATTGGTCTTTCCTATGGGTCACGTAAAATACATGTGCCCTGGAAATCTGTACTGGTGATTGCGACAACATCCTTATTAGCCGCCTTGATCGGTGGCATCTCGGGGATTTTTGTCTCATCTTATATTGGTTCTGTAGCGAATCTTATCGGAGGATCCATCTTGATATGCCTGGGTGTCTTCATCATCGCCCAGGCACTAATCCAAAGAAAACAGGAGAAACAGGAAGAAGTGAATTTAGCAAAAAAAATAGGTGTCTGAATATTGTTGTGTCGTTAAACTGCCCAATAATGCAAGAACGCTTCCATCCCTAGAATGAATACTTATACGGATTTCATGTATAACAGGTTCCTGTCTACCCAACATTTCCGGGGCCGATTCACGTCATGAGTCATTGCAGTTAGGATACAGTACGACTTTATTTTTGGGTATCCAACTTTATTTTCCACGATCAAATGGGTTATAGATGCCTCTACCACCCTGATCATTCGTCTCTCCACGAATTCACTTCTCGAATGGATTCAATCGACGATTGTACAAGTTTAAGCAAGCCTGATTCCCCTAAAAAATGTATTAGCGTATGTTTTTGTTAAAATGTTGGCCCTACACCTGTCTGCTTACGGTATTAGACCTGCCAATGTGTCATGTGTCGAGCAGAGTCGGGACACGCGTCCGTACCGGCTAAATGTACAGGATCATATAAACAGGAAATGGATGCAACCATTTCATTGAAAACGATGGAAAGTGGTGCAACACCAGACCGAGGTGATCCTGAAAACATGTTAACGAGCATTGTAATCCTGACGCACAATGAGTGGACGGTGACTAAAGCGTGCCTGGAAAGTATACGACTGCATACACCGGAACCATATGAACTAATCGTGGTCGACAACGGGTCAACGGATGAAACGAGTCAAAGTCTCAAAGACCAACAGGACGTAAAACTAGTTCGTAACGAGACAAACCTGGGATTTCCCAAGGGATGCAATCAAGGCATTGAGGCTGCAAGTGGTGACAGTGTGTTGTTTCTCAACAATGATACGGTGGTTACGAAAAACTGGTTGAAAAATTTGCTCAGGGAATTGCACAGCGATGAGCGCGTGGGGATGGTAGGACCTGTCTCCAATTACGTAAGCGGACAGCAGCAAATCCCTGTCACATATCACGAATTATCAGATCTCGACAGGTTCGCCAAGGAGCATTGCGAGCAACACTCAGGTCAATGGGCTTCGGCGCGCCGTATCGTCGGTTTTTGCCTGCTCGTAAAGCGTTCAGTCCTTGATGAAATCGGATGGTTTGACGAACGCTTCGGAATCGGCAATTACGAGGATGATGATTTATGCTTGCGGGCGCTTCAAGCTGGATACTCTCTACGGATTGTCTATGACTCCTTCGTCCATCACGTAGGTCATGTGACAGTCCGTAACATCACGGACGTAAACTTTGCTCAACTGTTAGTCCAGAATAAACTCAAGGCTGCAGAGAAGTGGGGACAGAACATTCACGATTTGATGTTTGAAATGCCGATTACCATTAGCTTGTGTATGATTGTAAAAAATGAGCAAGAGACCATTGCGCGATGCTTGAATTCTATACGGGACATCGTAGATGAAATTATCGTAGTGGATACCGGGTCAACAGATGATACAGTTGAAATTCTTAAGAGATATACTGATAAGATTTATCACTTCGAATGGATCCATGACTTTGCAGCCGCACGGAACTTTGCGTTCGATCGGGCCACTATGGACTACATTCTCTGGCTCGATGCTGATGATGTAATCTATGAAAAAGATCGGAAAAAGCTTGCCGAGTTGAAACAATCCCTGAACTTCTCTGTTGATTCCGTGAGCATGGAGTACCATCTCTCTTTCGATCAGGATGGCAACGTCACATCGAAATCACGTAGGAACCGCCTCGTAAAACGGGCGAACAAGTTTCGTTGGCATGGAGCCGTCCACGAATACCTCTTAGTGGGAGGCAATATCCTCAACAGTGATATCGCAGTAACACACGTCAGTGTAGAACATGAATCGGATCGAAACATCCGAATTTATGAGGCTCGATTGGCACGGGGTGAGACCTTTGAACCACGAGACTTATACTACTACGCCAACGAATTGTTAGATCACCGTCGATTCGAGGATGCTGCCGCGGTTTATGATCAATTTCTCAATACACATCAAGGATGGATTGAAGATGTTATTGCAGCCTGTGGGAAGTTGGCAGATTGCTATCACAACCTGAATCAACCGGACAAGGAGCAGGAGTACACTCTACGCTCATTTTTGTATGATACACCTCGAGCCGACTTTTGCTGCCGTATGGGATATTATTTCCTCCAAAAATCTGAGTGGAAGAAGGCGGCTTTTTGGTATGAACTCGCAACCAATTTGCCCAAACCTGATGCCAATTGGGGGTTTGTGAACAACGCATACTGGACGTGGCTTCCCCACTTGCAACTGTGCGTTTGTTACGACCGGATGGGGGATTATCGCAAGGCCTTCGAACATAATGAAATTGCCCGAAGATATCGACCAACACAAGAGTTTGTGTTGCTCAATAAAGCATACCTTGAAAGTCGTCTCTCAGAAGATTAACTGTAGGGGGTGGTGAAGTTGGATATCACGTTGTCCATTCTTATCCCATCAGTTCCGGAACGCCTGGATTTCTTAAGATGGCATCGTACAAGAGTTATACCGTCAAACAACGAATAAATCAGTAGAATTCTTGGTTCTTCTCGAGAAACATCGCACTATAGGAGCCAAACGAAATCTGTTGATAGAACAGGCACAGGGTCAGTACGTCACGTGCGTTAGTTGATGATGACGACCGAATTGCGTCGTTCTAGGTAGATATCTTACTCGACTGTATCGCTCAAAGTCAGGATGCTGACTGCATTGTGTTTGATGTCGCAGTTAAACCAGAACGGTCGTTCGACCGAATCTGTAAATAGGGGATGCTGAACAAACGCAAATCCGGGCTTCACGCCAGTCGCAGCGTGATCATGTCGGGACCAGCGCTTTTCATCAGCAAACTCAACATGGACATAAGAGGAGCCCGAAGGGTCTTCTCCAGATTCATGACCAACAACTGCAACGCGATGACTGTCAAGGAAGATGTGACATGGCTGCAGGAGAAAGGCATTGACTCATACATTGTAACGCGACGCTCAAAACACAATGAGGTACCAGATTCGCCAAGAGGTCGGATTCCGAAACATTGTACCATCCGGAGCGCATGGCCCGGAAACTGAGAACCAGGAAGGCCATTCCATCTCTGCCCGGCGCAAGGTGATTGTCGAACCCGTATACGGACAAATCAAGAGTTGCCGAGGTTTCGAACGATTCTCCGTGCCAGGACTCTCCAACGCCCGAGGTGAATGGTCGCTGGTGGCCATGTGCCACAACCTGTTGAAGATTTTCCGTTACAGCTAGAGTGGGCCGGATGTCGATGCTACCCCCCTACCCGTCAATGTACCCACAATCAAGAAAACGGCTATATCCTATCAACCTGATCGATTAAATTGAAAATGCTTTAAATTGGAAATACCTAATGATTTTTCAAATGATATTACTCGGACATGCTCCTAGGACTGGATTTATCGATTATTCACTAGACCCTAAGTAATTGCTTTGCATAGTTCCGGTGCCTATGGGATCGTACAGTACTAGTTCCTTATTGTTCCGGACAAACTGACACGACTCAGTTTGTCCGGTTGCAAGGTTGAAGGGAGGCGTATAGACTGAACACTCATACCCCTGAAGGTTTTTTCGGAGACGCGGCTAATCTGGAATAGCCGTGCCTTTCGCAATCGTTCCTCATGCACGAGCTGACAAAACGGACTGCGGCAGACGCTGCATGGATATTGGCTCGAGTATGTCTTTCTATTTCCCACTATGCGAGTTGTGTGATAACAAGGTGTGCTGAAACAGACCTTGTTCCTCCGGCGAGAGGAGTGATGGTTAGGGCCGTTGATTCGCCAGCAGGATTTCGTACAGTGAGTACTGAATTGATGACTGTCGTTTGCACAAGAGCCATTCCTACTATCTGAGAAGTACCTGTTGCTCTTCCGACCACCGTATAGTCTAGATCACCGCCATTGATAGTTAAAATCAGTTGGCCCGCTTCGGTCACACTCACCTGAAACAAGACCTGATAAGTGCCAATTGCAGACAAGTTAAATGAACTGGGACCAGTACGGGTAATAGTAGTCCCACTGGTAGGTCCATCGTCCGGAAAACTTACGTCTGTACCGGGGGCAACTGTTGCTGCATTATTAGGAGGCATCAATGCAAAAAAATCTGCAAAGTTTAATACTCCAGTAGCCCCAGTAGCACCCGTCCAGCTCCAGTGGCTCCAGTGGCTCCAGTGGCTCCAGTGGCTCCAGTGGCTCCAGTGGCTCCAGTGGCTCCAGTGGCTCCAGTGGCTCCAGTGGCTCCAGTGGCTCCAGTGGCTCCAGTGGCTCCAGTGGCTCCAGTGGCTCCAGTGGCTCCAGTGGCTCCAGTGGCTCCAGTGGCTCCAGTGGCTCCAGTGGCTCCAGTGGCTCCAGTGGCTCCAGTGGCTCCAGTGGCTCCAGTGGCTCCAGTGGCTCCAGTGGCTCCAGTGGCTCCAGTGGCTCCAGTGGCTCCAGTGGCTCCAGTGGCTCCAGTGGCTCCAGTGGCTCCAGTGGCTCCAGTGGCTCCAGTGGCTCCAGTGGCTCCAGTGGCTCCAGTGGCTCCAGTGGCTCCAGTGGCTCCAGTGGCTCCAGTGGCTCCAGTGGCTCCAGTGGCTCCAGTGGCTCCAGTGGCTCCAGTGGCTCCAGTGGCTCCAGTGGCTCCAGTGGCTCCAGTGGCTCCAGTGGCTCCAGTGGCTCCAGTGGCTCCAGTGGCTCCAGTGGCTCCAGTGGCTCCAGTGGCTCCAGTGGCTCCAGTGGCTCCAGTGGCTCCAGTGGCTCCAGTGGCTCCAGTGGCTCCAGTGGCTCCAGTGGCTCCAGTGGCTCCAGTGGCTCCAGTGGCTCCAGTGGCTCCAGTGGCTCCAGTGGCTCCAGTGGCTCCAGTGGCTCCAGTGGCTCCAGTGGCTCCAGTGGCTCCAGTGGCTCCAGTGGCTCCAGTGGCTCCAGTGGCTCCAGTGGCTCCAGTGGCTCCAGTGGCTCCAGTGGCTCCAGTGGCTCCAGTGGCTCCAGTGGCTCCAGTGGCTCCAGTGGCTCCAGTGGCTCCAGTGGCTCCAGTGGCTCCAGTGGCTCCAGTGGCTCCAGTGGCTCCAGTGGCTCCAGTGGCTCCAGTGGCTCCAGTGGCTCCAGTGGCTCCAGTGGCTCCAGTGGCTCCAGTGGCTCCAGTGGCTCCAGTGGCTCCAGTGGCTCCAGTGGCTCCAGTGGCTCCAGTGGCTCCAGTGGCTCCAGTGGCTCCAGTGGCTCCAGTGGCTCCAGTGGCTCCAGTGGCTCCAGTGGCTCCAGTGGCTCCAGTGGCTCCAGTGGCTCCAGTGGCTCCAGTGGCTCCAGTGGCTCCAGTGGCTCCAGTGGCTCCAGTGGCTCCAGTGGCTCCAGTGGCTCCAGTGGCTCCAGTGGCTCCAGTGGCTCCAGTGGCTCCAGTGGCTCCAGTGGCTCCAGTGGCTCCAGTGGCTCCAGTGGCTCCAGTGGCTCCAGTGGCTCCAGTGGCTCCAGTGGCTCCAGTGGCTCCAGTGGCTCCAGTGGCTCCAGTGGCTCCAGTGGCTCCAGTGGCTCCAGTGGCTCCAGTGGCTCCAGTGGCTCCAGTGGCTCCAGTGGCTCCAGTGGCTCCAGTGGCTCCAGTGGCTCCAGTGGCTCCAGTGGCTCCAGTGGCTCCAGTGGCTCCAGTGGCTCCAGTGGCTCCAGTGGCTCCAGTTCCTCCGGTGGCACCCGTAGCACCCGTAGCACCCGTAGCACCCGTAGCACCTGTAGCACCTGTAGCACCTGTAGCACCTGTAGCACCTGTAGCACCTGTAGCACCTGTGGCTCCCGATTGGACTTGCTGCTTCTGTAATACCTTCAGTGTGATATCGATGACCATCTTTTCCTCAATCATCGTAAAAGTACCTTCCTCGAATGGCGGTGCTATGGTCGGAGTAGGCGGAGGAACCACTACTGTACCTGGTGTGCGACCTATCGATAAGTCAAATTCCGTGATAGTCGCGGAAATGAGTTCAACGAACGGCAATTCGTTGAAGTTCTCAGTACTGATTTGATTAAATTCCGCCAGGTCGCCCATGGACAATACATCCTTTGCCGCGAATCCAGGTTGACCAGCCAACGGTGTAGAAGTAAAGAATTCAAATTCTGACCGAGAATTTGTACGTATGGGAGTAGGTAGGTTGAGAAAACGCCCTGTTAAATCCGTCACGCAGCTGAACGGTACGTCAATGGTGAGAGATTCAATGTTGGAACTAACAGATGTCCCGGTGAAAGTGGTGGGCGTCGCATACTGAATATTCTTACGTACAAACCCTTTCAAAAATAGTTTGTTTGATGGAAGTGCTAGCAGAGATTCCGTTAAGTTGACCCTTTTGTCAATGGTTTTGATTTCAAGTACTGGTGCGGGGACAGTGAACGTAAAATCCGTGTTCACTTGTACCGCGACCTCAGCAAGTACGACCGGTACCTTTGTTACGATGGGACCTACTGTGAGGCTAGGTGCCACAGCGGTGTTGTCACACATTAAATCCAATGCATTAATAGGCGAATCAGCCAATACTAATCCCTCCTTATTTGACACCACACAATATGTCTTGTTCTTCGGATACTCTTGGACAAATACCGGAAGGCATATGTGGAATTTCCTCAAAACCACAGTTAAAGATCGACGTTTTGTGGAGAACATCTGCTTGGATCAAAGCAAAGACATTGCAGAATTCATTACAAGAAGAAACGATGTCGGATTATAGCCCAGCGTTGGGTGAAGTAAGCGGGCTATATTTGATTCGTGTGGATGATATGCAAAATATTTGCCGTAGAAAGACAGATGTAGCGCTAATTAGAGGCTTTGGCATCGATGACCAAGGTCGACATGGCGAGAGGGCGATTAACATACGCCTAGGCGATATGATTGAGTATGAGATTTCATACTATGAAATGTTATTCAGGCATTTTGAGGCTCTGTAATATCCGTTTCATATCCAACATTATGGTAATTAGGGAAAATGTGATTGTCCGGACGTGGAGACAGATGTCAGTATAGCTTTGGCTACCGCTATGGGCATGTACACGAGGGGACCATAACAGTGCGCGCACGCCGGGCGCACAAAGAAAGGCATCCGCCGTTTGACGAATGCCCCAACTTAATACGACGATGTTTTTGGAATTAGAGACGATTCCTATGTTCGAACAAGAGTGTTAAGAGCCACGAATCACCTGACTTGGGTAATTGTGCTACGCTCTTTCAATCATCATAAATGGATACTCTATGTATTGATTTAGCAGTGGCGCTATTGGATACTACTGCCCGTTAATGCAGGAATGCGTCCACTCCGAGAATGCATACTTATTCGAATTTTATATATAGCCGCATCCTATAACCCCGCATCTGCCTGACGGATTTTCGTAGCGAGTTGTTGCCGCCAGTATACAACTCTATTTTCCAGTACACGACTTTATTTTTCGGTATATAACTTTATTTTCCGTGATCACGTAGAGATAACGGATTCCTGTGAAAGACTCAGAGAAGAATTAAACAACTTGATTACCTCTATTTCATCTTGCGTTAATCTTTCATCTTTAGAAATTGTATTCAACCTCGTGATAATAAGTTCCAAACTTATGTAATGATTTATTGCTTTTAAATCAATACTCTTACTCATATGTACATTGACACTACCGAGCGTTTGGGAGCTCACTGGAGTAATGAAATGCATGAGGAATGAGAGCAAATTTCTGTCATCCTCTATCCATCCTAAAACCCAATTTATCGGTTCGTTAATGTCCGATATTTTCTCCCACCGATTCAAGATGTATGGTAGCCGCCTCTGACAAATTAATGTTCCTGATTGGGCCAATTCATCGATTTTGCGAGAAACAATACCCCTTAAGCCCATAGTGTTGAGGAACCAGTTTAGTTCTTTTTGTTCCTCTTCAACTATGCGGTCGATTATTGAAAACATTACGTACAATGAAGTAGTTAATCCGAATCCTTCGTATAACAATTTCTCTCTGTCACCCTCAAACTCTTTGATTAAACGCCATATCAATCGAGGTACAAGGTATTCGCTCGTAATTACAGCGAACCCAGCTTGTTGGTTATCACGGGTTATGAACTCGTTACTTAGATTAAGCAGAATCTTTATGATCATAGGCAACTTTTGTTGAGGTATATCGCTAACGTAGTCTTCAAATTTAATGAGAACCTTTCGGATACGCGGTGTTCGATCAGGCATGACACCTTCCGACATTTTGAGCAGCGCTTGTTCGAATTCAATCGAATCCGTGAAAGCCAATAGGGTACGTATTTCCTCATTACTAATTTGATTAGTTGGTACACCAAATTTGAAGTAAATCGGATAATGTTCCATAGAACAAATACGGAGGTCCTTTCTCCATTGAACCTCATCTTGGTCCGAATACACATAGTTGGACCAAACGGAACGTAACCTTGGAAAAACAAGCTCCATAACACTTCTGAGGATTTCCTTTTTGTCCTCTTCGAATTTTTTTAACCATTCTTCGTGAAATACCTGCGCACTTTGTTTATTGTGACCTTCCTCTATTCCAGTGAATCTGTTCGGATTATTTCGAAGGACTTCATACAGAGAAGGGTATAGAAGTCGAATCACTTCGATGAATATAAAATCAACTAGATCAACTTCATTCATTATTGGAGGGTAGTTCACACGGAGAGCATTCATTATCCGTGAGATGTCTCTAGGTTTGGTTATGAGATTTCGAATCCCTTGGTGATAAATATCATTCCACCGTTCGTTGGAGAAATTTACACTTGGCATCCGGCTCAGAAAGGCTTGAAGGGAGCTAATAAACATATTGCTTAAATCGTCGGACATTAGGACCGGCAAATCAATGGGGACCTGTATAATTTTCTCCAGATACGTGTGCCCATCTATATTCAAACGGTGCCCGATAGCTTTGCTCGCTTCTTCCTTATCGAATGCTAACAAATACATTACATTTGGAAAGTCAGCGATCGCCTTAATAAGACGAATCACTTCGATAACTTCATCCGAGGTTAACCGATCTAAGTCGTCCATTACGATTAAAAATTTCTTATTATATCTCTGTATAGCGTTTTTAATTTGGCTCTTCAATGTTGGTACGTCATTACGGAACTGTGACAAAGTCCAATTCAAAACACTAGCTATTCGTCCATACCAACTGGGAAGTTTTATTGAGGTTATAAGATTACAAAGTACTTTTAAGTCTTCTATTAGTCTCCACGGACAGTCCGTTTCCTTAGAAAGTTCATCGCTAAAGGTGTCAAAGAAGCCTCTAATTAAGCTGTCCTTATCGGAAAACCACCAAGGATTAAATTCTATGATTATAGGCGCGGTTTCGGCAGCTTTTACGTTAGTCTTAATGAATTCCAAAAATGTAGATTTTCCAGTTCCCCATTTTCCATTCACAGCAAATACAATACCCTCACCAGGTGCATTTGAAACAATCGATTCTGCAACATGTTTAGCGTACGTAGCGTAATCGAGTTTGTCTAATTCTGGGTTCTTGATTGAAGTGTCTGCACTAAATACATCTAATAACAAATGCTCCATCGTCGTATGTTCAATCCTCTTTCTTTTTTGGATGTCTGAGTGCATCCCTTGTCGTACATTTTTATTTCACAGCTTACTGGATTTAATGTATCTATATAAAGTTGGTCTTGATACGTTAAGCATCTTACATACATCATCAATCGAATTTTTGGGGTCATCGAGAAGTGTTTTAGCCATTAGGATTTTTTTATCATCCATAACTCGTGGTCGTCCACCGAGTCTTCCCCTTGACCGTGCAGCTGTTAAACCAGCATTAGTACGTTCACGAATAATCTCACGTTCAAACTCGGCCAACGCCCCGAATACGTGAAATATCAGTTTTCCTCCAGGTGTAGTTGTATCAATGCTTTCTTGAACGCTTCTAAATCCAATACCTCGACTGTGTAATTGAGTTACAATTTCAATTAGGTGCTTTAATGAACGCCCTAACCGGTCCAGTTTCCAAACAACCAGTGTATCTCCCTCACGAAGGTATTTCAGTGCTTCCTCCAAACCTTTTCTTTCGGATTTAGCACCACTGGCAACATCCTGATAAATACGTTCACAACCGACTTGCTTAAGTGCATCGCGTTGTAAATCCAAGTGCTGGTCTTGAGTGGAGACACGAGCGTAACCTATCAACATAATTATCATCCATTCTACTGGAATCACTTAGCATATCATCTCATAACTCAAGATATTTAGAAGTAATGGAATTTTGATTTTGATATGAGTTTTTTTCGTGATTTATCCTAATCCTACAGCATTGTTGAAGATGAGGAAGGTTGTATCATAAACGAAGACTTTCTGAACGGGTGATAGTACGAATTCATGGAGGTTATTTAAGAGGAAGAGTTTAAGGTCAGAGGGTGTGTTGGATTGGTGCCAAACTAAACGTATAATTTCCTCGAAATGATACGATACCGAGAGTAATGTACGGGAATTAGGATTTGTAAGGTTTTCATTTTGTACATGACCTATGCAGTTGTCCCCAACAATTGGTTGGTTGAAAAGGGACAGAACCACCCGATTTCTAGATTGGGTGGCCAAAGTCTACGAATCAGTCTTGCAAAATCCTTTGCGACTGTGTCAAGATCGAGTGTAATCGAGTCTGGTTTATTTCTACTATGGACTCGACGTGTGTGGCAGCGGATGCAAATTAGATTGCGGATCACTTGGCCGTGGGTGCAATCCTCTTTGCCCGCTGTTTTTCGTTGTGCCCAAAGCAGATACCGAATGAGAGTTTCCGCCGTGAATAGCAGCGTCAGGTGTGCATGAATGTGGTTCTCGTTTTGTGAATGGCAGTTCAACATACCCAACTCTTGCTTGGCTGTACGAAACAGGATTTCAATATTCCAGCGGCGTAGCCATGCCCCAAGCACTTCCTGTGGAACGTCGTGACGATTACTCATCAGCAGATATGCACCCTTGTAGTCGGCCGCGGGTTCGTGGTCTGATTCGTCGGTTGTGTCGATCCTGCTTCGCTCGGTATCCTTAGACTCCTCCTTAACCCGCCAGCCAACCACTGCAGCAATGGGTGTGTACTTCATTTTTATGATCATTTGTCCTTTACGATTGCGTTTTTCTGCCGGCATCTGTATGTAGATATCCTGACAGACTACAGAAGCAACTTTCGCCTTGGGTTGCATCTTCAAGCGCGGATAGACTTCACGAATCAAATCTATGGGCTGTATGGGAACAAATCGTTCACGCCCGGTGCCCGGTTCAATGAGTCGACGGAACAGCTTCGTATTGCGTTTCGCCTTCGTGATCCAATCGAAATTGGCAGACTCGCACTGACGCAAGAATGGTTTGCTGAAGTACCAACGGTCCATAACAACCCACAATCGACACGATACTTGTTTGCGAACATCCTGAAGCATGCGCCATGCCAAGTCTAGTTTTGAAGACTCTTTAGCTGTCTCCGATTCTGGTTTCTTCCAGATGGAATAGGACCATGGGTACTCAACACCGTTTCGGCGAACAGCGTGTAATGCGACGATGTTCATGGCCCATGTGTAGGTTTTGCTGGAACTGTCGTAAAGCCAATAGAGAAAGGGGATTTTCTTCGCATATGGGTGTGGTGCATGCGTGTCGTCCAAGGCCAGAACATCGCCATTTGTTAGTGCAGTGTCTGTGTCATCCTGAAGCCTTTCAGTACGCTTATTGTTGAATACATCCCAACCGGAAAACCCGGTCAGAAACCGACTGAGTGCGGATTGCGATATCTTCTTCGCGCCGAGTGTCTGTTGCAGTAGACCGTCTTGGTTATAAAACGACGACAATGCATTCACCGAGGGAGAACGGTTAATTAATCCGACCACGTAAAGGAAAGCAAGGACCCAGGTCGCCACACCGCGAACTTTGAAAATGCCGGATTGAGATAGTAGCAGAGAGAGGTCAAAACGCTCCCACAGGGTACAAAGCAACGGTATCCCACCGACCTGACTGAACGACGATAAAACTTTGAACTTTGGTTTGCATAAATTCGCCACGCACAACACCCGAATCACTAAGAGGTAGGTAACCAGTACCTTCTCGGCGATTATTGCGGTGTTTTTGATTTGTCAAGTCTTTTCTTGTTTTCGAAATTCCTAATTCATACAACAACTGCATAGGTCATGTTTTGTATATCTGTTTTGTAAAATGTGGATTAAGAATACATCCGACCAGTCTCGTACATAATGTCTCATATAAAGTACTTTCTTAGGAGAAACCAACTATGAACTATGAACATCCAATCATTCATCTGTATGAGAACATCCTTTGTCATCGAATAGATGGGTTTTCTCCATATTTTTTTGCCGGTGATGAAGGCAAACGTAACGCGAGGATTATCACGCGATATGTACTACAGGAGAAAGAGCATTGGAACCATGAGGATATTTGCTGTGGCATTTGTCGCGAGCTTCTTGCAGAATACCGACTAGCCGGTATGTTAAAAACCTATTTTCAGAACTCTATATTTAAAGTGGTTGAAAACGCTTATCCGGGGGAGTTTCAGCCCTGGGAATTGATTAAGGCAAGGAAACATGTATTTGTAGGCGAAACGGGAAGAGATATGGCGCGGAAAGCAGTCAGATGGATGGTTGTGGACAAATTAAATTATACGTTAAAGGACTTACATAAAATTACTATCAAGACATTTATCGACTACAAATTGGGCAGCGTGGTTAACAAAATATACCGCGGCTCCCCCTGGGCGGCGATTCAAGATGCGGGATTCGGTCCATTCCACCCATGGGAAATTCATCAGGTTCCCAACGGATATTGGAAGGGCGAGAATGGGCGAATACATGCCATTACAGCAACCAAATGGTTGATCGAGGAGAAACTAAGGATCCCCGTCGAAGCGATCCCATCGAGCGTTCGATCTTTGCACTTCAAACAAAATGGAATTGAAACGATGCTGAAAGACGTTTTTTCCGGTTCCCCATATCAAGCCATAGAAGCGGCTTATCCTGGAATATTTAAATGCTGGCAATTCCCTTCTGTGGGAAACGGGTATTGGGGTGGTTCAGAAGGACTTACTCACGCGAGAGAGGCCATGGAATGGCTATTATTCGAGAAATTAAATCTGGAATTTCATGAAATCCCATATCGAGTATCCCGACAAACTTTTAGACATTACGGGTTGGATAACATGCTCAAGCAACTATTTCATGGCTCGGTCTCCAAAGCGCTGAACCTCATTTATCCTGGGCAGTTTACAACAGAAATCCTCCAAGGTGCAAAAAGAGCTACTCTCGATAAAGTGAATTAAAAATAGTACTAGATACAAGGGCAAATATTGCACCATTAGACAGATCTGTGATG
This sequence comes from Alicyclobacillus fastidiosus, assembly GCF_026651875.1. Taxonomy (GTDB): domain Bacteria; phylum Bacillota; class Bacilli; order Alicyclobacillales; family Alicyclobacillaceae; genus Alicyclobacillus; species Alicyclobacillus fastidiosus. The sequence continues at coordinate 117,512 of NZ_CP104067.1, forward strand.
TCCATGAGAAGGGGTAGTCGGCGTGAAGCAATACTTATCTTGGTTTCAAGTAATTGCACTTTCATCCACCAGTTACTTGCCATTGACATTCTGGTTCTTCCCTCGCATTGCTGTAGATCATGCAGGTTTAGATGCCTTATGGGCGGTCCTCGGAGTGGTTATTGTAGGGGTAATAACTGGCTGGGTAATAGCTCTGAATAATGAGCGATTTCCAAACGCCACGGGAGCAGACATAAGCAGGGTGGTTTGGGGAAAATGGATCGGTACCGCAGTGGATGTGTTGTACTTCCCAGTTTATCTCAGTTTCATTGCTTTGTGCATTTTCTTTTTCGTTACCGTGTTAAACAGTTTCTTACCAAATACACCATCATGGATATTGGTTGTTACACTGTGTCTTGTTGCGGCTAGGGGAGCTTGGCTCGGGATTGAGCCCTTAGCACGTGTTGCCAGCATCGTACACCCATTTACTTGGCTTGGCATAGTTTTCATTTTCCTGGTTCTCCTATTTCAAGCACATCGCTTGTGGATTCCACATACAGTGACCAGTTGGACGAACACCATTAACGGTATTTATTATCTGTATCCACTGTACTTTGGGTTTAATATCGTCCTCATGCTGAACCCCTATTACCAACATAAAAAGCGGCAATCGGTTTGGTATCCCATCATCAGCGCTATCGCTGGAGGAGTTATAATTGTAATCGTATCTCTTGCGGTGATCTTAAACTTGGGGTGGGAAGCCACAAAAGACATCTCTTTCTCACTTCCATTTGCCATTCAATTACTACGCTTGACGGGCTCGCCGGTTGAACGAGTGGGAATTCTTATCATTATTCTTGCCACGGCTTTTACGGTGTTGTTTGTTAGTAACGCGATATGGGGGCTGTCAACACTGACTGCGCGAATCTTCAATATGTCGGATGACAAATACAAATGGTTTATTTCGCCCGTGGTCGTTCTTACCATGATAGTCGCTTGTTCGTTCCGAAATGAACAACAAGGCTTTCAGTTCCTCGATAAATACTTGGTTCCATTGAGTTGGGTCGTAGTGCCTGGCATACCTCTTATACAATGGATGACCGCGAAACTGCGTGGCCTAAAGACGGAACCTGTGCCAAGTCAGAGAAGGGAATAGACCGAGTTAACGAACCCTAAGGACCTGCATATGAGTGCTCAGTTTATATCCCCGTTTGTTGTTCGAGGATCCATTCCTTCACTTTCTGTAACTTTCCATCAAAAGCTCTTTGAAGAAGGCCAGTACATCGATGCTGAAAGAAGTACCTTAGTGTTAGCTTTTTTACAGCCTCATGGTAAGAGGAAAATCCGATCCTTTCAAAAAGAAGCCAATCCATAGCTTGTTTAACATGGTCTGGGTCCCGCCAGAAGTTCATCGGCACGGTGGAAAATTCCCATGGTTTAAATTGACCAGGATAGACCATATCAATGATGCGGTAAGGTGACTCTCCCAATCGATTAAATACACCGCGCAACCCATGTTGCTTAAAAAAGTGGTTCGTAATCCGGAGGGGAATCTCCTTGTGCGGGATCCTGCATTTCTCTTCAATCACATACCGAATCGCATCAAGAGCCCTCTGTTGTCCCTCGTCACGTTGGCAATACCCATTTGAAACTTGTTTGAACGCCCATGGCTCAAATATGCCTGGGTAAGCGTTTTGAATCACCTGAATAAAGTTCCAACCATGGGTCATTGCCGGTGGACGTAAACGATAATTCCATAGTATTTCTGCGCTCACGCAACGGGGGATTTCCTCGAGTGGAATGCCCAAGTAGTCTTCAATTAAATAACGTGTGATATAAGCTAAGTACTTCTTGTCCTAATCTCCGACAAAAAAGTAGTTTGGAAATCGACTTCTCCTGCCATCTAACACGTCCTGATAAATTTGAATGACCTTTTCTTTCTCCGTCACTTTCATCTCCCCAGTTCGATCCATCCGAGCATAATCACACACTATATGGTTATGATATACACATAATCCTAAATTCAACTGATTGGCGGTTGATTTCCATTGTTCAAAAAGCAGAAACCAACACAAAGAAGAGTAGAGCCCCACGTTCCAGACTACCGTAATGCTCCGCATTACGATGGGCAGTTAAATAAAGCACTTGACTATTTCGCACCATCCCTCGGCGTCAGCGACGATTACACAGTACGTAGTATCAATGTTGCTGGACGCTCTGCGGCCTGTCTGTTCATTAACACGATTTGTGATAAAAAAGTCGTTCAAGAAACTCTGCGATCGCTTCATGAGTATCCCTACCCAAAGCGCACACAAAATAACTTAGCGCAGTACTTGAGTAAAAAGGTACTACCTAGCGTCGGCGTCACGTTTATGAAAAATTTGTTTGAATTAAGAGAAGCCATCTCATCCGGACACTTAGTACTCATGATTGAGGGCGTTTCACCCGCGATTGTCATAAGTGCAAAATCCGTGGAACACCGCGCCCCGGAACGACCAGTTGTAGAGTCGTCGGTTCGTGGGTCGCAGATCAGTTTTGTTGAAAACATTGACATCAATTTGGGTCTTATTCGGCAAGGAATTAAGACAGCCACGTTACATGTTAAACAATTGAAAGTCGGATATCGAAGTCGAAGAGAAGTTGCGATTGTATATATTGGGGATGTTGCCAACCCGGTAGCGGTGGAAACGGTGCTGAAACGAATCAAGGCGATTCATGCCGATGTCATCGTTCAAGGATATGAAATTGAAGGACGGATTGTCGAACATACATGGACACCGTTCCCGCTAACACGTACGATGCAGCGTGTCGACAGCACAATTAAAGAAATTAACCAAGGGAAGATTGCCATACTCGTCGACGGGGATCCAACGATTATCATGGTCCCGGCAACACTACAAGACTTCTTCCAAACGGAGGAAGACTTCAGCCGGAGTTTTTATGAGACCACGTTTATTCGCTGGTTACGTATAGTATCCTTCATTTTCGCTTTATACCTACCGGCGTTATACATTTCGTTTGTGGATTTCAATCCAGAACTTCTACCCAAAGTACTTGGAATACAGATTGCCAGGTCTCGCACAGGCGTTCCCTTTCCAGCAGTCATGGAGGTTTTCATTATGCAGACCGTTGTGGAAATTTTACGCGAGGCGACACTTCGTATGCCAAAGCAAATGGGGCAAACCATTGGTATTGTCGGGGGTCTAGTAGTGGGTGAAGCCTCGGTTCAGGCAGGGTTGGTCAGTAACATTCTAATTATCGTCGTTTCACTAACAGCAGTAAGCGTTTTCGTTAGCCCGAATTACGAGTTTGCGACCATCGTGCGTCTTGGTAGTTGGGGCATGATTATGAGCGCCAGCTTTCTAGGACTGTATGGCATCTTACTGACATCCATTTGGCTGCTGTACGAAGTGAGTAGCTTAAAGTCGTTTGGTATTTCATATTTGGACCCGTATAGTGGAGAACATTTTCGAGATTTATTCCTCGACGGTATTATTCAACTACCTCTACGGTTCCGCGACAAACGTCCCAGTCACTTGCATCCTCAAGATGACACTGGAGCGACCGTCTATCAGAACCCGGTGCCCCATCCCCAACTTGACAAAGCATACCAAAAGCCAAACCAACAACGTCGAGGTCGCGTACGATGATATTGTCTTTGAAAAAAAAACTAATTCTCGGTTCACTTTGTCTATTGTTACTCTTTTTGCCCGGGTGCTGGGATTATGAAAAGATTAATGATCGAGCCCAAGTCATTGGCATTGGTGTTGATCCTGTAGAAGACAAGCCCGGTTACCTATCATACACGTTTCAAATTCCAGTTTTCGATGTAGGGCAAAGCAAAGGAGATGGACAATCGGAAGTGAGCTCAAGTCAAGCCAGTTCCACTGCGATCTTCCGCAATTTCACCATTCAAGCACATGGCGTTGAGGAGGCCATCTCAATCGCTCAAACGAGATATGAAAACTTGTTTTACCTTTCCAACCTTTCGACAGTGATTTTGAATCGTCAACTGACGCAAAATCAAGTCCAACGAGTGGTCTCGGAGCTAATCCGCATCGTAAACACTGATAAACTTGCTTGGCTTCTTGTCACCCCGCAATCTGCAAAGGAAATCTTGTCCACTACGGGTGTTACCGCCCCTTCGGACATGATTGAGCGTTTCTTAGGTTCCACGGTCAAACAGCAGGGATACACGACCCGGACAAGACTTTGGGAATTTTGGCGGGAGTTACGTGCAATAGGCATGAAACCACGTACCGGACTCGTCAGAGCTGCCGACGGTGGAATTAAGTTGTATGGCCTAATCGCATTTGATAAAACGCGTCCGAGCCTCGAACTTTCACCGAAGGATACAGTATATTTCAATCTGGTCAATGACAAGATTGAACGATTTTCACAGTGGGTCCAAGACAAAGATCGGGCATTTCAAGTGAGCAATATACAGAGTCGTAGTCACCTATCGGTCACCATGCAAAGTCAAATTCCAGTCCTGCATGCAAAAATTCATGTGACTGGCACCATTACGCAAGATGAAAGCGAAGGTTCAGAACCACTTACGGAACAAGAAATACGCCGCTACGAAAGGGTATTGGCAAACCAAGATCAACAGGAAGCGGAACGTGTCTTGCAACGATTTCAACAGAATCGACTTGATGCGTACGGATTTGGGGAATATGTGTTGTTACATCACTTGGCCACGGAACGTTATGTTCAGCAACAATGGGCCGAGGCCTTTGCACATGCCAAACCCGACATCCAGGTGAACGTGACTCTGTTACACAAAGGCTCTCTGACGTAAGGAGCATCTTTCAAACGAGCGTATAAAGTTGAATATGGAGTCCCAACAGCAAAACGACCAAATACAGGCTAAGGGACGAAAATAGCGTTTCGTAGACCTAAGAACCGTTAATTCGTGCGTATTCGTCAAAACTTCCGAAAATACACCCGTTGAATCAGTCTCACAAATCTACGAAAATGATATCAACAGCAAGGGAATCTCAGCGTGTCAGTAACGTCATAGTAGTTAACAAACAAATCGGGAGTGATGAAGAATGTTGTTTGTTTATGTGGTAATTGGCTTGTTGACTCTGGGGATGGGATTTGTATTTACGAATCTCAAACGGTCTATCACAAACTTAAGTCAAGAACATTGCACACTCCGCAAAGAACACATGAATCTGCACATTGAATATATGGAACTTCAGAAATATTGCTGTGAACTTGAAACGCGTATCCAGTACCTAGAGCGTAGTCGGCGACTTCTCTCTTATATTGTGAAGCACGCTAATGTCCGCGGAAGTACTAGTAAAACAAGGGAACTGTGCTTGCCTAACAAGAAAATTTCATAAGGACTCCATGGTTACTACCATTATGGGACGGCCGTCTTTTCCATGAACGGACGAGTGCTTTTAATGATTATATATCACTTCCAGACCTCTAATGCACTTTTGAGAAGATGTACGTAGGCGTAATACATTGACAAGTCCATCGGTTTAAGACCCTTTCCTGAAATTCATCTATTTTGATGTAGTCTCGAATAGCCGTCGCGGACGTGTCGAGTTTTGGCTACCAACGTGGGCGTAATCGGGCAATCGTGAGGACTCCTTGGCTGTTTTGTGTAGTTGCGTTGATGAAGGTACTTCTAAGACTACCCAGTATTATGTAAGTCTCGTTTCGCAAGCCGGGTGTTCGATTTTGGTCTATCTTAAGGCTGTAACGAAATATTACAAGAGTGGACCATTTATGCATCGGGTCGAAGAACATATTCGACCTAAAAATGTAGGTATCGAGTGTTACGAGCGTACAACACCATTGTCGAATAAGTATGCAATGACTAATGGGTATTTAACTTGGTAAGATACTCTTTTCAGAAAGTCATCTGTTCTTTTACCTACCGACGCTTTAAATGGCCTTAATTGCTCTAATCAAACGATAAATCGGAAATTTAATTGGTTGTTTTTGATTCCTATAGAGAACTTATTTGGTTTCTCTAATGAGTTAAAGCATCATACCACATTCCTTAGAAAAAGCTGTCACAGTGGACATGGAGGCTTTTTCTAGTGCGATTATTTCAGGAGTGTTTTGAGAAGACGCGAAACATGTTGTCGGTCAAACACTTTTACCCATACACTTATCCACAGACTATTGCGTGCCTCGTAAAAAATATCTCGCCATTTTTCTACTTTTTACACAGTATCCACAGAGTTGTTGTAGGTAAGTGTATAAGATATACACAGGAGTTCTTGTGAATAACGGACTACCCCCTGAAACTTGGAACACCGCTTATGGGAGTACATTCCACGTATGAAAAGGCTCTGAGGCTGCGCACATGTTGCATTGTGCCTGTCTATACAATACTCGGTTTAATGAGGAGAGAACTTACGTGCACCAGCTTCGTAGTGAGTTCCCTTCTCGTTCGTAAGCAATTCTGTTGAAAACCACGTCTTACTTCACGTACTTTTTCTAACCGGACTTCTAACATACTTCTAACAAACGTCCAATAACGGCCTAAAATGACGTAACACGTGGTGGAATAAGGTGTGCCAAGAACCCTTATAACACAAGGAAAAACACCACTTCACAGCACTCCATGGATCTAGACTCAACCGATTCCTAAACCGCGTCGTGCGGGGGTTCGAATCGCCAGAAAAATCTTATGTAGTGCCGGTTTATTTCAGCTAAAAGGCCCGTCCCCACGTTATGGGCACCGCTTCGTCATCTCGCTTCTCTCGTGACGGCTGTAAGTGAACAGACATAAGCCACCTCGCCTTCCATTTCGACGAGTTGGCTTATATTCGTTCTCAGACCATCCACGCAGCACCACGGAGCCGTCCTGCCCCTACCAGTCCGCTACCGATCCGTCATCTTCATGAAGCCACAGTGGATTCTGATGTTCTCCGGTGTATATCAATTCCTTCATCGCCTCCTCATCAATGTCTACGCCAAGACCAGGTGTCGTCGGTAACTCGATATAACCGTCGCGAACTTGAAATGGTTGCTTGAACAGTCCTTCACCAAGATGAACTTGTTCTTGAGCTAAAAAGTTGGGAATAGTGGCGACTACCTGCAAACTGGCAGCGAGATTCATGCCACTGAGTGCGTTGTGTGGGGCGAAGGAGACAAAATAACTTTCAGCCATGGCAGCAATTTTCTTCGCTTCGGAAATACCGCCGCAGTGACAAACGTCCGGCTGAATCACGGCAGCAGCTTGTTTCTCGAGCAGCTCGCGAAAACCCCATTTGGTATACAATCGCTCGCCAGTCGCCACAGGGATCGAGGTTGATCGAGCGATGGTTGCCATCGCGTCGATATTCTGTGACAGGCAGGGCTCCTCAATAAACACTGGTTGCAAGGGTTCAAATTCCTTGGCTAGACGAATGGCTAAAGCCGGTGCCACGCGTCCGTGAAAATCGATCGCGAAATCAATACCCCACCCAATTTCCTCGCGAATGGTCTCCATAAACCTCACTTGGCGTCGGATATAATCTGGCGTTTCAATCATCCGCGCTGGTTCCGGAAGCGCCGTTTTGACCATGGTATATCCCTGTTCGATGGCTTCGTGGCACTGGGACCGTAACGCATCCAGTGTCTCGCCATGGACGTGGCGGTACATACGAATTCGGGATCGGACAGCACCACCCAGTAAAGTGTAGACTGGTACACCCAGGGATTTGCCAAGAATGTCCCACATCGCCTGTTCAACGCCGCTCAACGCACTGCATAACACGGGGCCGCCGTGGTAAAAGGTACCGCGATAGATGGCTTGCCAGTGGTGTTCGATTTGCCGTGGATCCTTGCCGATTAGATAGTCGGTCAATTCTTGTACTGCCTTCTCGACCGTTCTTCCGCGGCCTTCAAGCACGCACTCTCCGTAACCTGTGATGCCTTCATCTGTGTGCATACTAAGAATGGCTGAACGAGGCCGAATGTGTTGAATCGAGATATCCGTAATTTTCATGATTTGCCCTCCTACGGCCGGACCGCAGTCCCGTCCACGGCTCGGGCGAGTGTCCAAGTTGGCAGTTGATCGACGTACGGATATTTCCTTGCGGCCGTTTCGTCAATGTCCACACCAAGACCTGGTTTGTCGCTGGGATACGCATACCCATGCTCAACTTCAGGTGCCCCTGGGAACACCTCGCGCAATTTATCGGTAATAACCGTCCATTCCTGTACTCCAAAGTTTGCGCTGCACAGATCTAAGTGTACGTTCGCGGCATGCCCAATCGGTGACACATCGCCTGGTCCGTGCCATGCTGTACGAATTCCGAACGCCTCACACAAGGTTGCCAGTTTTCGTGCCGGGGTAATGCCGCCGATGGCACTCACGTGGCAGCGGATAAAATCGATCCACCGATTTTCGATCAGCGGCAGCCATTCCAAGGGATTTGTAAACAACTCACCCATGGCGATGGGAATGGTCGTTCTTCCCCTTAGTTTCTCAAGCCACGCCACGTCCTCGGGTGCTACAGGGTCCTCGAGATAAAACAGTCGATAGGGTTCCAGATTGTTCGCTAATCTCATCGCCTCAATTGGGACCAGTCGTTCATGAATGTCGTGAATCAGTTCCACGTTGAAGCCGAGACGGGATCGAAGGTGGTCGAACATGGCCGGAACACTGCGCGCGTATGCATCTGGGTCATAGTAAGCGCCATTTGGGGCGTTTTTCGGAGAACGATTTGACGCGTTCGCACCGTGCGAGGCCGTTGTGATCTGTGTTCGTTGGTCGATATCGAGACTGCCGCCATAGCCGCCCATTTGGCACCGAACGTAGCGGAAGCCCTGTTCCATCAGAGATATGGCTCTGTCCTCTATCTCGACCGGATCGCGCCCCTCTGCGTGGCGGTATAGCGCAACGCCCTCCCTGCACTTACCACCGAGCAGTTGATAAACTGGCATGCCGGCCTGCTTGCCTTTGATGTCCCATAGTGCCATATCCAAACCTGATAACGCGTTATTCATAATCGGACCATTCCGCCAATAGCCGCTGACCATGGCGGAATGCCAAATATCTCCAATAGCATCGGGCGACTTTCCGACAACAAACGGTTTCAGGTAAGACTCGACGGCATCTTTGACAGACTTAGCCCGTTGTGTAAATGTCGCGCAACCCACACCATAGAGTTCCGGTTCAGACGTCTCTACCTTGATAACCACCAGGTTGATCCCTTCTGGTGCGGTGATGATCACGCGCACGTCGCGTATCGTCGGCATCGCGTACGAGCCCTCCTTCTTGCTATGTTTACTGGCAAACGAGGAGCGTTCGTAGATTATCGTTGAATTTGCTCGATCCGCCCCATGACCACGGTGTAGAAAAAGATACCGACCACTAGCACACAAGCTGCTAGAATAAATGGTCCTGCGAACGAGTGGGATGCCTGTGCTACATAACCTGTTAAGATGGTTGAAACGATTCCGACGAAGCCATTGAGGAAATTCATAATACCGCCCACGATACCAACTGTTCCTTTCGGGGCGACAATGGAGGGTAAGCTCCATCCAATCGGAGCAAACATACTGAGGCCAGCAAGTGAGATGGTGATCCAGATAATCGCGATGATTGGGTTCTTCGTAAATCCGGCGAGTCCGACCGTGAGGCCTAGAATCATGCCAATGGCCATAAATGTCTTGCGGACCTTGCTTGCGTCACGCCCGCTGCGGATGACCTTATCCACCAGCCAACCACCAATGAACACGTCGGCTACGGACGCGACTATCCAAGGAACGACAGAATAGGCGCCAGTTTTCAGCAGCGACATGTGCATCTGTGTTTCGAGATAGCCTGGGATCCAGGAGGAAAGCAGCCCAAAGGCGTAACCATAGGCAGCAAAACCGAAGGTCAGCGCCAGTACCTTGCGTTGTGTGAGCAAAAATCCTAAGCTGCGAAGCACTCCATCTTCTGGAGCACCTGTTTCTTGCGCGCCACCTTCCTTAATATATTCAAGTTCCTCCTTCGTGATCTTCTTGTGCTCTTCGGGGTCCCGGTACCAAATCCACCACACGACGGCGAACACCAGGCTTAAAATGGCTGTAAACCAAAAACCGCCACGCCACCCCCACATGGTCATCGTCCATGCAACGAGCGGAATGCCGAGCACGTTAGAAATTTTCGCGGCACCATCAAACAGTGATGTCGCGAGACCTCGTTCACGAAGTGGAAACCAGTAACCCGTTGCCTTGGACGCGCCGGGGAACGCCGGACACTCCGCAATACCCAGCAACACGCGCGACAAAATGACGATACCCATGCCACCTGCTACGGCAGTGAGCATCGTCGCCAGACTCCACAATATAATGCCAATTCTATTCAGCCACTTTATCCCAATCCGATCCAGGATCGATCCGATTGGGATTTGCATGACTGTGTAAGACCATGAGAACGCGGATAGCAGTATTCCGACCCGGCCCAACGAAAGGTGAAATTGATTCATCATGGGGTGTGTAGCTACGCTGATGTTCACACGGTCAAAGTAATTTACGATCACACCGAGCCCAATTAGCCCCCCGATACTCCAGCGAACATTTCCGGCTTTCCCATTCATCTGGAATCCCTCCGCTGCACCTAATTGAAAGCCCTTTCAACTACCGTTCAAAAACATCGTATTCTCGGGGGGATCCGTTCATGATTGAAGGGACTTTGGAGTTTGGGGGACGATTCGAGTGGGCTGGGAACTGTTGTAATCCGTGTAAAGGGAAGCCTAAGAACGATTGTTGAGTAATCATCATCTATTGTGTATATTCACGTACGATATTAAAGTATGTTAAATATATTCTACACGTCTGCAAATCGGTTGGGATAAGACGGTGGATCGTAGAACTGCTGGTGTATGCGTTTTCAATTTAGGCCCAGTCCACGATTTAAAAGGCAGTACCTAATAAAAAACATCACATTTTGTTAGCCAGGTTTGGTCGGTTAGCTAACATGGGAGAGGGAAATCATTGTCAAATTCCGAAAGCAACAAACAGGAAGTAACTAAGCTAGAAAAACACATCCATACTGACTTCCAAAAGGACATGACATACAGTGATTATCTTCAACTAGATAAAATATTGAAGAGTCAGCACAGATTGTCAGATCATCACGATGAGATGTTATTTATCATTATTCACCAATCGAGCGAATTGTGGATGAAGTTAATTTTACATGAACTAAACGCTGCAATTGGTTGTATTCGTGATCACGATTTAGAACCAGCGTTCAAGATGTTGTCACGCGTCGCTCGGATTCAGCAACAATTAATTCAGTCATGGGATGTACTCTCGACGTTGACCCCGGCTGAATATATGGAATTCCGGAATAAATTAGGATATTCATCCGGTTTTCAGTCCTACCAAAATCGGTTGATTGAATTTGCGCTCGGATTTAAAACACCTCATATTTTGTCCGTTTACAAGCACCAACCTGAGCTGCATGAACAACTGCAACGTGCAATACATGAACCTAGTATTTATGATGTGGCGATTCGGGCCTTGGCAGCGCGAGGATTACCAATCGATGAAGCATGTCTAGATAGAGATTGGTCACAAGAATATCAGCCAAATGCTAGTGTTGAGGCAGCGTGGCTGACTGTCTACCGCGATGTAAATCAATATTGGGATCTCTACGAACTCGCTGAGAAACTTGTGGATATTGAGGGGCGCCAGCAACAGTGGCGTTATCATCACGTGCTCACAGTCGAACGGATCATCGGCCACAAACAGGGAACGGGTGGTTCATCCGGCGTGACTTATTTAAAACGAGTGTTAGACCACCGCTTTTTCCCTGAGTTATGGAGCTTACGAACGCAACTCTAGGATGTTCCGCAATGAGGGCGAAACTCCAGTCAAAATCCTTGAGTCAACGATACAAACTAGAAACGAGGCGATGTGAATGGCAACGTCAGATACGTCCCGGGCATACGCAGAATATCTCGACGAGGAAGATGTTCTTTCTTCCTTTAAGCAAGAATTTTACCTCAAAGAAGGTACCATCTATATGGATGGAAACTCGCTTGGTTTGCTGTCCAAGCGCTCGGAGCAGTCTCTTTTGGCTGTTTTAGATAGTTGGCGGACATTTGGCATCGACGGTTGGACGGAAGGGGAACATCCTTGGTTTAATTACTCTGAGAAACTTGGTGCGATGCTGGCACCACTCGTTGGTGCATCTGCTGAGGAAGTGATTGTAACGGGATCGACAACGACGAACCTTCATCAACTTGTGGCCACGTTCTACCGTCCCGAGGGAGCACGTACCAAAATTGTGGCGGATGAGCTGACGTTTCCGTCTGACATCTACGCTTTGCAAAGTCAAATCAGTCTTCATGGGCTAGATCCGCAGGAACACTTAATCCAGGTGAAAAGTCGGGACGGCAGGACAGTGAACGAAGAAGATATCATTGCTGCGATGAGCGATGAGGTTGCCTTGGTTTTACTCCCTTCAGTCTTGTATCGCAGTGGTCAATTGTTGGACATTCAGCGTTTGTCTGCAGCCGCACGGGAACGAAACATTCCGATTGGATTTGACTTGTGTCATTCGATTGGCGCAGTTCATCACGAGTTATCGCTGTGGGATGTCGATTTTGCCGTTTGGTGCAATTATAAATATTTGAATGCCGGCCCAGGCAGTGTCGCGGGCCTATTCGTCAACCGGAGACACTTTGGTCGGATTCCGGCCCTCGCTGGCTGGTTCAGTTCGAGAAAGGACGTCCAGTTTGATATGGATCACCAGCTTACACCGGCGGAACACGCGGGTGCGTATCAAATTGGAACGCCTCATATTCTGAGTGCTGCACCGCTGATGGGCTCGCTTTTGATGTTTGCTGAGGCCGGAATCGACAGGTTGCGTGCGAAATCGCTCCGGATGACGCAGTACATGATGGATTTGATTGAAAGCGAACTGTCGAGTATGGGATTTGTGATCGGTAATCCAATCGAGGACCATCGTCGCGGCGGCCACGTCTCTTTGATTCACGAGGAAGCAGTACGAATCTGCAAAGCTCTGAAGGACAACGGAGTTGTTCCTGATTTTCGTGCACCTGATGTCATTCGGCTTGCACCGATTCCTCTTTATACCTCATTCGAAGATATCTGGGACATGGTACAACGGTTGAAAACCATCATGATGGAGAAACAATACGAGCGCTACGAAAAGAAACGGGGTGTGGTGGCATGACGAGGTGGATCGACATCTCACAACGATTGGACAGTAAAGTCCCTACCTGGCCTGGAGATACCCAATTCTCGTATAGCTTGACTTGGACTAAGCAACTGAGCGGATCGGTCAATGTTGGTCAGATCACGATGAGCACGCACACAGGCACACATATTGATGCACCTTTCCATTTCGACCAGAAGGGCAAAAAGGTGCTGGAACTGGATGTGAACTTGTATGTTGGCCCTGCCCGAGTGATTCATCTTTCACAAATAGAGCAAGGTGAAATTGGAAGTATCGGAGTGGAAGCAATTGCTCAGATAGATTTGCAGGGAGTAACGCGCCTTCTCATTCGCACGGGAGCTTGGAAGGATCGTCGGATCTTCCCAGACAAGATTCCTGAAATTCGTCCAGAACTCGCCGAATATCTGGAAAATCGCGGTGTGCAGCTACTGGGTCTGGACCTCCCCTCGGTCGATCCGCTGGACAGCAAGGAGTTGCCCGCCCATCACGCACTTGCTCGACATAACATTCACATTCTGGAAGGGCTCGTGTTGGACGATGTTCCCGCTGGGGACTATGAGCTAGCCGCATTGCCTCTCCCGCTGGCAGATGCTGATGGCAGTCCTGTGCGGGCTGTTTTGAGGCCTTTGTAACATAGCCAATTGGGGACGAAACTTTGTCCCATGAGGGGGATGAGGAGACCGGACTTCTAGCATACCAAGCCGGCCAAGCGTGGACAGTCGACGACAGTCTGGTGGATTCCGGTGTAATATCGGTAAGACCACGGCGGGTGTTTCGGTGAATCCACGGCGGTGACATGTGCCAGACCTTCTTATCGATCAACGATAGGGAGGTTTTTTGCCGACGAACTTTTCAAAATATCTTGCCCCACTGGGTTACATTAGATCTAGTCGGTACTGGATTGGCACCGATATAATTGAAAACAAACATACAAAGGTTTGGTAAAGGGAATGTTTAAGTCGCTAAACTTGGCCTCCTTAAGGCGGCTATCTCCACGGATGGTCACTGTATACTTTGTAATTGCAAGTTTTATATGGAATTTTTTACTTGGTTTTATATTTAATCGATTCCACATCACTCCCACACCTCCATGGGCCAATTTCTTACGCTTCTCCGCATGGGTTGCACTTACGTCATGGGTGTTGTTTAAATTTGTTAAATATATCAAGAGAACCGAAGCGGTATATGCACATCTCATTGACGTGTCTCCACAGCCTATATTCGTCTATAGTGATGAAAAATGGGTGTACGCCAATCCAGCAGCATTAGAAATGTGTGGAGCCAAGACGATAGATGCGTTGCTTAATCGACCAATTTGGGAATTGGTGCATGAGGACTCGCGTGAAGACCTGTTGTCAACAGTGAAGCACATAGCGCAGAGCACTCGATTGACTGAAATTTTAGAAAGAAAGTATGTTCGTTTGGATCGGGAAATTATTTTCGCGGACATCCGTTGTATCCCATGCAGTTTTAAGGGAAAACGTGCTGTACAAGTGGTATGTAATGATGTCACAGCGAGGAAACAGGCTGAAGAAAAACTCAGGGAAACAAAAGAGTTATTCGAATCAATCTTTAATTATTCTACTGATGCCATGGCTGTATTTGATTTAAATGCAAAAATTATAAAGGTAAATCCCGGATTTGAGCGTATGTTCGGGTATAGCCAAGAGGAACTAGTCGGAACGCTGGCGCCTGTAAGCCCAGCAGATGATGTATCAACATCTATTCAATATTATGAATCCGTGAAATTAGGGATAGTTCCATATGTCGGATATCAGGGTAAGAAAGTTTGTAAGGATGGACAGACACTTACTACATTAGTCACCCTATCTCCAATAAAGGATAAGGATGGCCATATCATTGCAGTCTCAGGAATCTGTAAAGACATAACGGAGTTAAAAGCGGCTCAAGATTTACTCGTGAAATCTGAGAAACTGCTTGCTGTCGGTGAATTAGCTGCTGGCGTTGCCCATGAAATCCGGAATCCACTGACAGCAGTCAAAGGGTTTGTACAACTGCTTTCCTCGTCAACTTCTGAGAAACAGACCCTTTATCACGAGATAATAGAGAGTGAATTGGATAGAATCGAGAAAATTATAAGTGAAATGCTTCTTTTAGCGAAGCCCCAGCCAGTTCAATACCGGCCTGTGGATCTCAACGAAAATATCGCTGAAGTTGTACGATTACTTCGCGCACAGGCAAACATGCAAAATGTAAGCATTGTTACACGATGTGATGGAGACATTCCCAAAGTGATGGCTGTGGATAATCATTTAAAACAAGTGTTTATTAACATAGTCAAAAATGCAATTGAGGCGATGCCTCATGGTGGTGCGTTGACCGTTAGTTTGACCAACATAGAAAACACAGTATTTGTTAGATTTTCGGATGAAGGAGTAGGAATTACAGAAAAAATAAGGCATAAAATTGGTGATCCTTTTGTTACCACTAAAGAAAAGGGTACTGGCCTCGGGCTTTTGGTCAGCAAAAGGATCATTGCTAACCATAACGGTGCATTAGAGATTTCCAGCAATTCAGGTGAAGGTACAACTGTGACGATTTCACTGCCCGTAAGCTTTGAGGCTTCACCTCTGGATTGACGCGATATGATCTAGGTAATCGCTATTGGAGCGATTGGCGCTGGGGCAAGTATGGAAAGGTACAATTATATTGCCGTGGGTGAAACGGGATCGGTGCGCCTCCCTTCCTTCCGTGATACTCAGCCAAAAACCATAGTTCCTGAGGGCGTCCTAGTAGGACTCCTTTTTAGCATCTGGAGAAACCCCATCAGGACCCACACACCCCTATCACAACGAAATTGACGAGAACTCACTGATATGTAAAATGATCATTGTTGTTAGCACTCTGCAAACTCGAGTGCTAAATACCTGGTCGATGTACACGGATACACCACCTATGCCGTGAAAGGGGACATTTTCCATGGAGAAAACGCCATTCAAAGCGGAATCCAAGAGACTGCTGGAGATGATGATTCATTCCATCTACTCCAATCGTGAGATTTTCCTGAGGGAGTTAATTTCGAACGCCAGCGATGCCATTGACAAGCTCTACTACAAGGCACTGGGTGACGACAACTTATCGTTTGACAAGGGCGATTACTTTATCAAGGTAGCTCCCGATAAGGCAAGCAGAACGCTGACCATTACGGACACAGGTATTGGCATGACGCGGGATGAGTTGGAAAACAATTTGGGTGTGATCGCTCAAAGTGGATCCCTGGCCTTCAAGCGCGAAAACGAACTGGAAGATGGACATGGGATTATTGGTCAGTTCGGGGTTGGTTTTTATTCAGCGTTCATGGTGGCAGACGCGGTCACGGTCATTAGCAGAGCTTTTGGAAGCGAGACTGCGTTTAAGTGGGAATCGTCTGGGGTGGACGGATACACAATTGAGCCAACCCAGAAGGATACCGCCGGTACAGAGATTATCTTGAAGCTCAAAGAGAGTACGGAAGATGAGAATTACGACGATTACTTGGATGAGTATCGGTTGAGATCGATCATCAAGAAGTATTCGGACTTTATTCGTTATCCCATCAAAATGGACGTCACATTGCGAAGGCCGAAAGAAGGTAACGTTGGGGAATTCGAGGAGTATCGGGAAGAGCAAACCATCAACAGCATGGTTCCGATTTGGAGAAGGAATAAGAACGAACTCACCGATGAAGACTACGAGAATTTCTACATGGAGAAGCATTATGGGTTTGATAAGCCGCTGCAGCATCTCCACATCAGCGTAGATGGTGCGGTGAGATATAACGCAATTTTGTATATCCCTGAGAAGACACCGTTCAACTATTACAGCAAGGAATATGAAAAGGGACTGGAACTGTATTCGAACGGTGTCCTCATCATGGGCAAATGCCCGGACCTGCTTCCGGACTACTATAGCTTTGTGAAGGGTATCGTCGATTCGGAGGACTTGTCGCTGAACATCTCGCGTGAGATTTTGCAGCAGGATAAGCAAGTGAAACTTATCGCGAAGAACATCAAGAGCAAGATCACGAGTCAGTTGCAGCGACTTTTGAAAGACGATCGCGACAAGTATGAAGTGTTTTATAAAGCATTTGGTACCCAACTGAAGTATGGGGTCTATAGTGACTTCGGTGCGAACAAGGACGTGTTGCAGGACCTGTTGATGTTCTACTCGTCCAAGGAAAAGAAACTGGTCACTTTGGCTGAATACGTGTCGAGAATGCCTGAAGAGCAGAAGTACATTTACTATGCTACAGGGGAGACGTACGAGCGGATCGACAAGTTGCCGCAGACGGAACTGGTCGCTGATAAGGGTTACGAAATCCTTTACTTCACCGAAGACGTGGATGAGTTCGCCATCAAGGTGATGATGAGTTATCAGGATAAGGAATTTAAATCGGTATCCAGTGGTGATTTGGGGATAGAGACCGGGGACAATCCCGAGCAGACAGAAGCAGAGGCGAATGAGAACCGGGCTTTGTTTGATGAGATGAAGGAAATCCTAGGGGACAAAGTCAAGGATGTGAGGATTTCTAAACGGCTGAAAAACCATCCTGTATGCTTGACGGCGGATGGCGAAATTACCATTGAAATGGAAAAAGTCCTGAAGGCCATGCCGAACAACCAGAACATTAAAGCAGACAAGGTATTGGAAATTAACATCAACCACGATGTATTTCAGTCGCTGCGAACGGCCTTTGAAGATGACAAAGAGAAATTGCGTCTTTACACACATTTGCTCTACAATCAGGCGCTTTTGATTGAGGGATTGCCTGTCGAAGATCCGGTGGACTTCACGAATGACATTTGCAAAATCATGGTGTGACGGATTAAAAAAACGTACGTTCACCAAACCCGAACAAAAAGCACGACCTAGCACTCACTTTTCAAACCATCGAACATCGCGACAGATACCGCCGTTTATTCACTTCGGTCGGTACTGTCGCTTCTTTTCTGATAGAGGGCCGCTCAGATTGTTGCTATAGGCTTCCCCTTATGCCGGAAAACCAGCAGGACAGATATACACCCCTCCGATACATCCATGAACAGAGGGATTTCCTTGCAAAATGTCAAAATAGACAAATAGAGGGGGAATGAGCGTTGGCATTAAGCAAGTTGTTTTATGCATGCTCGGTACTGTTAGTTGTTTACGTTGGTCTGTCCAGCACTTTTATCATGAACGCGTATCTCATGCTTGCACAATGGCTAGTTATCTTACTCATCATGAACATTTGGGGAACTGTCGTGAAGCGTTCCGTTCATTACGGCACATGGTTTGCTATATGCGGCTGGTTTGTAGCGTTAATCATCCAACAGTTTACTGTGTTTGTAATGCAATGCGAAAAGGGAGGAGCACTAGGCGACTTCTACTCAGCGATCAACTATTTAGAACATGACTTACATCAAACGTTCATTGGAATTCTTATGATTGTTCCTGCCATTCCGACTGGATACGTTTGCAGTTGGATTACCAAAAAAGCAATGTACCGCACGATAGTTGGTTAAGAGGCGGCCTTCTTTTATACCTCTTAAGACCCGCAAATGCCGAGCAGCATAGGGCGCTCCTATTCACTGGAAATGGCCATAGGGACGCCCGAATCTGTCATCTGCTCGTATCTACAGACTCAAGCACCCCTTCTGGCCCACGACCCCATGTGGCCCATTCCTTGGCCGTTACAGAGAGATCACCCTTCTAACCTCTCCAGCGGCAGGATACCCGTTCGTACAAGTTTTACGTCATCGAGGTAGCCCCAATAGTTTGGGCTGCCCGTGGCCGTGAAAGAAATCGTACATGTTCCATCCGTGACGTAAATGTCGTTCACGTCAAACTCGTTCCATTGATTCCAACCGTTCGCTGCGACGCCTTCGTTGATGACATTTGTCGAGCGTTTCCCGATTGGCGTTTGCGCGGAGAGCGTCAGCGTGGCTAGAGATGGATCGTTCGTCGCCATCCCGTCGGA
This sequence comes from Alicyclobacillus fastidiosus, assembly GCF_026651875.1. Lineage (GTDB taxonomy): Bacteria > Bacillota > Bacilli > Alicyclobacillales > Alicyclobacillaceae > Alicyclobacillus > Alicyclobacillus fastidiosus. Next base: position 136,603 of record NZ_CP104067.1, read on the forward strand.
GTTGAGTAACATGTTGTTTGCGCCCGCGGACTCGGCAGATAACGTGTATACGCCGTTTTCTAATCCGGTGACCTTTTGCGACAACGTAAACGAATAACTCTTCGACGACCAGTATTTGAACTGACCGGAGCCCTCATAGACCACACCGGGTGTCGAATCCTGCGTCGCGTCAAACGCGTACGTCGAATTGTCCGTGCCTTCGGTTACGCCGGAGAGCGTCCAAGGGGAGAGGGATCCCTGTTGATTGAAACCGCCATTTTGAATCGCCGAATTGGATGTCGCGTCGTTGGTTGTCAAATCGTACGTGGTTACAGTACTTTGCGAATATCCTGGCGCTACCGCGTAGACCTTCAGCTCTGTGTTGGCACCGATTTGGACCCGCCCGGTGTAGACGTTCGTCACGCTGGAGGAGGTTGTATCCCCCGGCTCACTTCCGTCCGTTGTGTAGTAAATCGTGGCACCAGGTGTCGGGCTCGACAGTGTGATGTACGGCGTATTTGCGGGTACCGTTGCGTCACTTTGCAGCGCCGTGCCATCCGGTGCATACGCCGTGACGGCTTGGGTTTGCGTAGCGGTAGACGATACGGGCGGCAATCCAAAATACAAGTCATCGACATCTCCCCAATCGCCCGGTGCGCCATTGAAATTCACACCAATCGTGCACTGTCCCGAGGTGACCGTCACCTGGACCCTGTACTGTTTCCAGACGTTCCAGCCGGACGGCGTAAAATTCTGCTGTACCGTTGCGCTTGGGTCTGTCGCGTCATACCCAGAGGCATACAAGAAAGGTACGGCGGAGCCGCTCGCAGAACCCTCGCCCCAGACAGAGAGTGTATAGGTGCCGTCCGGAAGACCTGTAATCGTTTGGGACACGGTGTCGTTACTGAATGCATCTGCGCTCCAGTAGTGGATGTCGGATGTTCCGGTGTGTGGCGTGATGTTGCCTCCTGTGGCCGGTGCCGCGACGGAAGCATCTGAACTCGTCCATCCGTCGGCTCCATTCTCGAACCCTGGATTCGTTACCAAATTTTTTGGTTGATCCGGCTGCACTGTGACAATGGCACTCGCTGCCTTCGGGTCGCCAAGAATCGTGCCGTATACCGTGTAGACCCCCGGCTTGGACAAATCGGCGGTAGACGTATCCCAACTGCTTACAGCCGTCTGCTTGTAATAGCCGTCGCTATATTGACCTTCCACGGTGGATGGCAGGGTCAGCGTTCCGCCTACCGAGGTGGATACGGTGACGGGATCGGCAGATACAAAGTTGGATGGCGGCGTAGTGTTCGACGTCCGAACCAAGTTGAACACGTTCATCGAGGGAAGTGCGTGACCGTTGAAATCAAAGAGTGCCTGGTTCTCCCAACTGCTGCCTTGTCCCGCTGTCCAACCCGTTGCGTCGCCAGGGAGCCAATCAGACCCCCAGTAGAACATGCCCAGCCCCATGTCGTTTGGCACATTTGCCACATTGTTGATCACGTCGCGAATCTCTTCCGCCTGCCCTTGGGGAGTGGGCGTGTAGCCTGCGGTGTAGGCGGCATTTTGATCGAAGGTGTTGATGGTGTTGTCACCTTGCGCCAACGTCCAGCCTTCCGATGTCTCTGCCACGATGACTGGCTTATGGTACATACTCGCGAGTGTGTCCAGGATGTTCGAGTCTTGCGCCATGGTTCCGTGATAATACGGGTAATACGAGATTCCGATGACGTCGAAGTCGACCGCCGTACTGCCAGTCGTCCACGTATTCAAGTCACTCGTGAACGTACCGACGCTGCCACTGGAGTCTCCCGCGAGGTGAAGCACAATCTTGATTTTGCGGTTGGGATCGTTGGCGTTTGGGTCAGCGGCGCGAACGGCAGATGCGGCCTTCTGTAACAACGGAGCGGCCGCAGTTGCGGATTCCCCGTCGGGCCACAAAATACCGTTGTTAATCTCGTTTCCGATTTGAACCATGTTGGGCAGTACACCTTGCGCGTTCATGGTTTTCAACGTGTTGTAGGTAAAATTGTAAATGTCATTTTGGAGTGCTGTACCGTGATCGTTGGCCCATGCTTTCGGTTTGTTCTGTTCGCCTGGGTCGGCCCAGAAGTCGCTGTATTGAAAGTCGAGGAGGACTTTCATACCCAGTGCCTTGGCCTGTTTGGCAATCGAAATATCTGCCGCAAGGTCGTCATTTCCTCCGCCAAGTGGCTGACCGAGCGCATTGGTGGGGTCGTTCCACAGGCGGAGGCGGATGTAGTTGACACCGTGGTTCTTGAGAATTTGCAGGCAGTTTTCTTGAAGTCCATCGCTGTCGTAAAACTTCTTATTCGCTTGCTCGAGGGCATAGAGTTCAGAGACGTCTGCGCCCATGATAAAGTCACTTCTCTGCCCATTTTGTAACGCGGGTACGGGCGCTACGGAAACCGAATTTGGGTTTGTTGTGTTCGTCGCTGCGCCGCGCCCCGGATTTGAAACGTCCGCGTAGGACGTCAGTGGACACGCCGTCATGAGGAAGGCGACCGACAATGTGGTCGCGATGGTTGCCCTGATCGACATCTTCATCCGTCTAGGCATCGAATTCTCTCCTGTCTGTTTGAATAGAACTGCACATCGATGCGCAATGCTGTAAAATTGTGCGTTAGATCATGCCAGGTGAAGATAAAGCGCTTTCACTTACCTTCAGATAAAACGATCCGCCACCTCCACGTCAGGATGTCTCTCACAAAAATTCGCTTGCCTTCTCGTGTGAAATCGAGGCCACATGCTTCAAAATCAAAATCATTATATGGATGGGCCGCGGACCGGTCAACTAAATTTTCCGACGGATGATAGAAAGAAGAGCCTGTGATGGCTGTCTGAAAGATTCCCATCTGCCGTCGTAAGTCAAGTCATCTGCTTGCGGAAATGCCTAGTTGCACGTAAAATTTAACTTTGAACTCCGCCCCAATTCTCAAGCGCCAATCGAACGAGGTAAATGAGACAATGAATGCGTTTGCTTAGAACGGTGTGAGGGAAGAGAGCTGGTTCAAGGAGGGACCCCTTTTGGCTACTAGTCGTGATGTCGCAAAACTAGCGGGGGTATCGCCCGCAACGGTTTCCCGCGTGTTGAATAACAGTGGGTATGTCGCTGCGGATGTGCGGGAGCGGGTCAACCAGGCCATCCGCGACTTGAACTATGTGCCGAACCGGCTTGCTCAAGGCTTGCGAAAACAACACTATGGGCAAATTGCGTGCGTGATGCCGTCGATTCGAAACCCTTTCTATCACGAGATCGTCATGGGGATAGAGGAGTCAGGTCTGACTAAGGGGTACACGTTTTCACTGTTCAATCGCGTTTCGAAGAAAGAGGATTATCTAAAAGTGATCCTCGAGGGCTTTTATGATGGGATTATCTTTCTTTCGCCGTTTGAAGTTGAGAAAGTCTACGACATCGCGGAAATCGCCAAGGAGATCCCAACCGTCGTGTACTCGGATAGGGGCCATGCGTTTGGCGTGCCACACGTGTATGTGGATTTAAGGGCCGCCATGAGAACGAATGTCACCCAGTTGATTGAGGAAGGGCACGAACAGATTCTGTTTCTCGGTTACGAGTTTACCGAGGAATCCGAAAACCCCAGATTTCAAGGGTATCTGGATGCCATGACGGCGCATAGGTTAAAGGTGCCAAGCGGTCTTTTGCAGTTTATCCCCGACTTTACGGACACATTGTCCATGGGGTACGAATCCACGTCTCGCGTGTTGAGAGCGGGATGCCCCTTTACTGCCATCGCGGCCTCCAATGACCTTCTCGCCATTGGTGCCATGCGCGCGGTGAAGGACAGTGGGCTGGTTGTTCCAGAGGATATTAGTGTCACGGGGGTAGACGATATTGAAATGGCCAGGGCCATCACTCCCACACTCACCACGACAAGGATACCAAAGCACAAAATTGGTCGCATCTTGATGGATTTATTACTCGCGCAGATCGAAGAAAACGACCTCGAGGAGAAAGTCATCGAGGTGTCCACGGAGATCATTCACCGGGAGTCGACGCGGGGATGGCGTTCAAATCGTTGAATGCTGAACCGAGTTAACATATCCATCAAATATTGGTGATTGACACGGTATCGAACCGAGTTCTATTATTAAATCGCTTACATTTCGACTTTTTCGACAAGGTTGGCGAACGCGATTTCTGGTTAGCCTCGTTCCTGTGTGGAATACGGCCTTTTTGACAGACAAATATGGCCTCGATTTCACACGTAATATGGTCTCGATTTCACACTGGAATGAAAGGCGTATCTCGTGTTTTCTGAGCTGTGGTTGAGATTCTGCTCTACCGTTTAGGTGTGAATTTTGGTTTTTCGATTTGAAACGGTCGCTATTCGTTTGTGAAATCGAGACCACATTCATCGACCAGAGCGAGCGCAGACCCGTTGACCGCGCGATTGGGGAGAGCCTGAGTGCCATCATGGTTCGGGAACGGAGGGCGGCAACCAAACGGAAAAACGCGAAATGACTTTCTACGTGGGCACGCTCGCAGTACAAATTCAGCGCTAGTTTCGATACCAAATGAAAGAGGGGCAAATGAAAAATGGAGAAACGAAATGTCAAACTGCTTGCGCTAGGAGTTCTATCCCTTGCGGGACTTTTGTCAGGTTGCGGTGCCAGCACTTCCGGAAGCGGCAGCTCGGGCGCTGGGGACCAGACTTCGACAAGTATTCCGAAAGGCATCACGCTTCATGTTCTCTCCTATTGGCAACCAGAAGAGATGACCGTGATCAAACAGCTCGCTGCAAAGTGGGGCAAAGAGCACGGGGATACGGTTGTCGTGGAACAGAACTCGGCCACTGGCAGTGACAAGTTCTCCAACTGGGCTCAGGAAGTTCGCGCGGGTACCGGCCCGGACGTCGCCATCGCGATGCCGTCCGATAACTTGGGCACATTTTACCAAGAAGGGCTGCTCGCACCGGCCACATTGATGAACCCCTCCGATTACCCCTCCCAGGTCGCTGAAGGTGTAAAAATGGGTGGGAATTATTACGCATACCCTGTCGCTGCGCAGAGTGTAGCGCTCATGTACAACAAGAAGGAAATTTCGACGCCGCCTACCACTTGGAATGAGTTTGTGAAAGATGCAAACAAGTACGGCTTTAACATGGCTCAGGAGCAATTCTATTACGATTACGTCTTCCTCGGCGGTATGGGTGGCTACATTTTCAAGGACAACAACGGCACGCTTGACCCGAACGACATCGGTCTAGCGAACTCAGGTGCAGTCGCTGGGTTCCAGCTCTTGCAAGACATGGACCAGAAGTACCACTGGATGAATCCGAGTGTGGATCAAAGCGTTGCAACGAGTCAGTTTGACAACGGAAAAGTAGGCATGTTCATCAGTGGTCCGTGGGACGTTGCCGCAGCGCAAAAGGCGGGGATTCAAGTGGGGGTTGCACCAATTCCAACACTTCCGAACGGCAAGCCTGGCACTCCGCTCATCAGTAACTTGACGGCGATTGTGAGCGACAAGTCAAAGAACATGGCCGCAGCACAGTCGTTAGCTCAATACCTGACGAACTCTGCCGCAGAATTGCAGTACTTCAAGGCGGATGCAGACCTGCCAGCCCTCAGCAGCCTGCAGACCAACTCGACCATCACGAGCGATCCGATTGCGAAGGGTTTTGTCGATCAGCTCAATACAGCCGTCGCGACCCCAAATATCGCTCAAATGCAAGCGGTGTACAGCGCTCAATCCGTCATTCCATCGATTCTCAGTGGCAAGTTGTCCGCTGCTGAAGGGGCAAAACAGTACGTGAATAATACGAAGTCGGCCATCAGTGTTCAACAAGGATAATTCTTTTCAAGTGGATGGTGTTCGGACGGGTGATAAGCATTCACCCGTCCGTTCCCTCTACTCAGGGAACGGGGGGGTTCACATGAGTGCAGTCACGTCGGTCGGCAGAAAACAGAGCGATACCCGGGCAAAGCGGAAACACAAGATCCAGTGGAGCGCATATGGGTACATTTCTCCTGCGATCCTGACGATGTGTGTGTTGAGCTTTTTGCCGATGTTTTTTACCATCTACATCTCGTTTACAAACTGGAGTCAAATGCACTTTATGAACTACCGGTTCGTGGGGTGGAAAAACTATATCGAGCTATTTTCGAAGAATAATCCACTTTCCATAGCGTTTCTTCCGACGCTGGTGTGGACTTTAGTCTTCACCTTTGTATCCACGACCCTAAATTACTTTGTTGGCTTGATCCTCGCCATCTTGGTCAATGACAAGGCTCTTAAAGAGGCCCGTATATATCGGACCTTGTTGATCATTCCGTGGGCGATTCCGGCTCTGATCTCGACCTTGTCGTGGCAGGGCTTGATGAACCAAAACTATGGTCAAATCAACGCCCTTCTGCACTTGTTTCACATCCCGGCGATACCGTGGCTCGTTGCCCCTGGATGGGCGAGGGTCAGTATTATCCTCGTGAATTTGTGGTTGTCGTTTCCGTACTTCATGACGGTTTCCCTCGGTGCACTGCAATCCATTCCGACCGAGCAGTATGAATCGGCCGCAATCGATGGTACGAACGCTTTTCAACGGTTTTCTTTCATCACGTTTCCGAATGTCTGGCGCGTAAGTTTGCCTCTTTTGATTCCTGCATATGCGGCTACATTCAATAACTTCAACATTATCTTCTTGCTCACCGGCGGTGGCCCAGCGCGTGCAACCACGCAGTTTGCAGGGTATACAGATATTCTGGCATCGTCGTCTTACAAAATTGCACTGCAATTCAATCGCTATGATTTGAGTGCGACCCTTTCGGTGGTGTTGTTCGTGATGATCGGTGTCATCAGCATCATTAATATGCGCTTTACGAACGCGTTTAAGGGGGAGGATTGACGTGAAACAAGGAGCTGTGAATTTGCGATCGCACGACCGGTTTCGAGCGTGGATCATCCGCATCATCCTGTGGGTGGTTCTCATCGTCACGCTGGCCCCTTTGTTGTACGTCGTCACTGCGTCGTTTAGTTCGACGGACGCGCTTTCCTCCGCGTCGCTCATTCCTGTCCACGCAACGTTATCGAATTACGTAAATGTCTTCTCGTCTGGATTTTTGCGGTGGGCGTGGAACAGCACAGAAGTGGCATTAGTCGTCTCTGCTGCTCAGCTGCTGATTACGAGTACGGCGGCTTACGCATACTCTCGCCTGCACTTTCTGGGGCGGAAATACGGACTGATGGTCTTACTTTTATTGCAGATGTTTCCGAACTCGATGGCGGTCGGCGCCATTTATGCGGTGTTGTCTCAGTGGAATCTCCTGGATCGCCTTTGGATTTACATGCTGCTCTTGATTGGCGGTAGTGCCTTCAATATCTGGTTGATGAAAGGGTTTTACGACACCATTCCCATCGAGCTGGATGAAGCGGCGCGCGTCGATGGGGCAGGTCACTTTCGGATTTTCATCAGTGTCATATTGCCACTCGCTAGACCGATGATGGCCGTCGTTTTCTTTCTATCGATGATTGGTTACTACAGTGAGTACATTCTCGCAGGCACTGTGCTGCAGTCTCCGCAAAATTACACACTGGGGCTCGGGATGTACAACTTGATCAATACACAGTTCGCCCAAAACTGGGGACTGTTCTCTGCTGCTTCTCTGTTGTCGGCAATTCCTTTGGCCGTCGCGTTTGGCTTCCTCAACCCACTGATGGCTAAGGGACTGACTGCAGGTGCTACGAAGGGTTAAGAGAGACTAGATAGACATCACAGAAAAGGTGAGAGAGACATGCGTTCAACATACCCACACATTCACCCCAAGATTTCGGGCTTTCTCCACGGAGGAGATTATAATCCCGAGCAGTGGCTCGATAGTCCAGAGGTTCTGGCGGAAGATATTCGTTTAATGAAACTCGCCCATTGCAACGTGATGTCCGTTGGGATATTTGCTTGGTCGGCGCTCGAGCCTGAAGAGGGCGTTTATACATTTGAGTGGCTGGATGAAGTGCTCGATACCCTCGCAAAGAATGAAATTTACGTTTTTTTAGCGACGCCGAGTGGGGCTAGGCCAGCCTGGATGGCACAGAAGTATCCCGAGGTCTTACGCGTGGGCGCCAATCGAGTGCGGAACTTGTTTGGTTTGAGGCATAATCACTGTATGACATCGCCCGTCTACCGGCAAAAGGTTCAGCAGATCAACACTCGACTCGCGAAGCGTTATGCGCATCACCCAGCGGTTATCGGTTGGCATGTATCCAACGAATACGGTGGGGATTGTCACTGTGACTTGTGCCAGGAGTCCTTCCGGGGATGGTTGAAGGAAAAGTACGGATCTCTTGAAAACTTGAATCAGGCTTGGTGGTCGCCATTTTGGAGCCATACTATGACTCGCTGGTCGCAGATTGAGTCGCCTGCACCCCATGGAGAATCGATGGTCCACGGGTTGAATCTCGATTGGAAACGGTTCACGACCGACAATACGCTAGATTTTATGCGCAATGAAATCGCCCCCCTGCGTGCTGTCAATGCAAACTTGCAAGTGACAACCAACTTCATGGAAGCTTACGACGGTTTGAACTATTGGAAGTTCGTAGACCATCTCGACCTGATCTGCTGGGACTCCTACCCCACTTGGCACGACCAGGCAGACGAAACCGAGCAGGCTGCCTGGGTGTCGATGATTCACGACATCAAGCGGTCCATGAAAGGTGGAAAGCCGTTTGTTCTGATGGAGAGCACGCCGTCCGCGACCAACTGGCAACCCATCAGCAAACTGAAGCGGCCCGGTATGCACCTGCTCAGCGCGCTGCAGGCGGTCGCCCATGGTGCCGATAGCGTGCAGTACTTCCAATGGCGAAAAAGTCGAGGGTCGAGTGAAAAGTTCCACGGTGCTGTAGTCGATCACGTTGGCCACGAACACACACGCGTCTTCCGAGATGTCGCACAGGTCGGCGAGGTGCTCGAACAGCTTTCGGACGTTGTCGGGAAGACGATTCGGCCAGAAGTCGCGGTTATCTTTGACTGGGAAAACCGTTGGGCGATTCGAGATGCCCAAGGTCCGCGCAATGCCGGAATGCATTACGAGGAAACGGTGCGCGAGTTTTACCAGGGGCTGTGGGAGAATGGCGTTCCTGCTGACGTCATCAACATGGAAGCGGACTTCTCTCAGTACAAACTCTTGCTTGCGCCGATGCTGTACATGGTCCTTCCTGGTGTGGGTGAACGCATCGCAGCGTTCGTAAAGGCGGGCGGCACGTTTGTATCCACCTGCTGGTCCGGGATTGTCAACGAGACGGATCTGACTTTTCTCGGTGGGTTCCCTGGGCCTCTCCGGGAAACTCTAGGTATCTGGTCAGAGGAGATAGATGCCCTGTACGACCACGACAGCAATTGCGTTGAAGTGGTAGAGGGGAATGAACTCGGCATGTCCGGATCTTACACTGCCTATGAATTGTGTGACCTCATCCACACGGAAACGGCAGAGGTACTGGCCCGCTATGGGGAAGATTTCTACCAGGGGCGACCGGCACTGACGGCAAATCGGTTCGGCGAAGGCGTCGCGTACTATGTCGCATCGAGAAACAAGGCTCCATTCCACAAGCAGTTCGTCGCGAAGTTGATTCAACGGCATAACCTCACTAAGGCCTTGGACGTGGATTTGCCACACGGGGTCACGGTGCAACTGCGAACGGATGGCGAAACGGATCACCTTTTCGTGATGAATTTCTCCACCGAGAACCAGCAAGTCTCCCTAGCAAATGAAGTGCTAGAGGACGCACTAACGAAAACAAATGTATCCGGCTCCATAGACATCGCTCCGTATGGCGTGCGGGTGCTCACACGGCCGGCTGCCGGAAAGTTTGTGTGAGATATCGCACACTGTACCACGTGCAATCTGTGTACGGACGCGACAGTCGGTTGGAGGTTACAAGGGAAAGGAGTGGAGGAACGATGATTCGTGAGTTTCTCAGTGGAGCAGATGTGTCTTTCCTAGACGAAATCGAGCAAAAGGGTGGCAAGTTTTTTGACGGTCGTGGGGAAGATGACTGCTTGGCGATTTTGAAGCGGCACGGAATGAACGCCATTCGTCTGCGCGTGTGGAACGACCCAAAGGACGGCTTCTGTAGTGTGGAGAATACGCTTGGGATGGCCAAGCGGCTCAAGGAGCACGGTTTTGTCATTGGCATCGACTTTCACTATTCGGACTGGTGGGCCGACCCAGGCAAGCAGTACAAACCGAAGGCGTGGGAGAATCTGCCCTTCGACGAACTGGTGGCAAGTGTTTACCAGTTCACATACGACGTACTTCATCGGCTCAAAGTTCAAGGCACGCCCGCTGACTTCGTGCAAATCGGCAACGAAGTGACGTATGGGATGCTTTGGGACGATGGCAGGCTTCTTGGTCCAGCGGATAAGGAGGATACCGACGCGTGGGACCGCTTTAGCCGGCTCATGTCGTCCGGCGTTCGAGCGGCACGCGATTGTCAGGGGCAAGAGGTGAATGTCCTGTTGCATATTGACCGCGGCGGAGATAATCTTGGAGCCCGTTTCTTTCTCGATCACGCTCTTCAAAGAGGCATCGAATTTGACAGCATCGGGTTGTCCTACTACCCCTGGTGGCATGGCACTTTAGAAGCCTTGACTGCAAATTTGCACGATTTGGCGCACCGATATCAAAAGGACCTCGTGCTTGTGGAAACGGCTTATCCGTGGACGGAAGTTCAGCCTGAAAACGCGATGGAACCAGTAGATGCTTCGCCGGAAAACCAAAGGGCGTTTCTGCAGTCCGTCATGGACATCGTCGAGGGCGTTTCAGACGGACTCGGCAAAGGCGTCTTCTATTGGGAGCCGGATGCGATTCAGGTGGGGGATTCACCAGCCGGTTGGAGTAAAATGTCCCTCTTTGACAGCGAAGGCAGGATGCTTCCTGGGCTAGACGTGTTTCATCGCCACCGGTCTTGACGTCGATGGTTGCGGCTTACTGATTCGCGAATGACCATGCGGGTGGGGAGTTCAACGTGCTTCCCACCGGTGTGTTCGTTGTGAATCTGCCCCAGTAGAAGCTCCATCAGTTTGACTCCAACTTCTTGTCTCGGAATATGAATGGTCGTCAAGGCGGGCGTGATGAGGTTGGCCAGTTCGATGTCATCGCATCCCGTGACGGAGACATCCTCGGGAACTTGGAGCTCTGCCTCGCGTAGTCCGCGCAGGGCGCCTACGGCAACAGAATCGTTTGATGCGGCGATGGCGGAGAAAAAGACCCCCTTCTCGACAAGGCCCCTCACTAAATCGTGACCATAAGAGATGGTATCTTTGTGGTTGGGTATCAACTGTACCAATTCCTCACGCAGACTGAATCCATGTGCTTGCAGCGCATCTATATAGCCTTGATAGCGGGGGTTTTCTGTCGGATCGTGAAATTCGTGTCCCAAAAAGAGAATGTGTTCGTGGCCGAGCGAAATCAGGTACTCGACATTGCGGCGCATCGCTGCCCTGAGGTCGACAAATACGTAGGGGATATCATAGGATTTCCCTCTGTCACTGTACAGACAGGTCGGTGTTCGCCTTGCGATGTCGGCTAGGTCGACGAGGTCCTCGATATCAAAAGGGGCGAGAAAGATGATGCCGTCGTAAAACCCCTTCATGATGGCGTGGATATCTTTTATTCGTTCCCGCGTTAAGTGGTACCAGGACAAGGTATACCCGTATTCGAGGGCGGTTTCTTCAATGCCTACGACAATATCGTTGTAGAACAGATTACTGACGGACGGTCCAATGCAGGCCACTTGTCGGTAATGTTGGGAGCGCAAGCTGCGAGCGGCGCGGTTTGGGACGTAGTTTAGTTCCTTGATGGCTGCCTCAATTCTCTGCCGTACTTCAGCGGACACGTACCCACTGTTGTTTAACACTCTCGACACGGTGGAAACAGACACCATTGCACGTCTTGCAACATCGATTCGGGTAGCTGGCATGGTGATTCTCCTTCTGTGTAAGAGTCGTCGAACGTTGCGAATAAAATTCCCCGATGCTCCTTGAGTCATTATACAGGGACGAAACAAAATGCGAGCAACATTCATCCGCAAACAAAATCCCATGACAAAGGCGTCCGCCCGAAACCAAGAAATAGGCCTTGTGATACCTGGTATAGGCCTTTACGTCGGCAAAGAAAAATTCATACGGGTGTATAAACCGTCGAGCAGGTGAGAAGTGCCCCATGGGCGCGACCGCCGAGTTGAGTTTTAGCGTTTAGATGACGGGATTTTGTGTGTGTTTTCGATGCCTGTTCCTCGAATGGGGGTGGAACGAGTGGACGACTTCAAAAAGGATATTCAAAAACTGGATTTGGGCAGTTTGCACGCTGAAAAGGTGAAGCCGACCGACAAGCGCGGTGACTATGATGCGGTCCTTGTCCGATGTGGCGGATGCTACCGTTGTGGTGGCTGTGGCGGATGTTTTCGCTGCGGTGGCTGTGGCGGATGTGGGGGCTGTTTCCGCTGCGGCGGCTGTTTTGGCTGCTTCTTCTTTTGGTAAATCCTCCAATTGATTTGGAAAGTTGAGCTATCCAAGGATCCCCGTCCGATGACACGCGATTTGGACGGGGATTTCTCTATGGAACCAAATAGACCCATCGGCGATATGATGACAGCAATGTACTGTGTTTCAGGACGATGCTCGTACACATGTGCCCGAATTCCATTTCGTTGAAGGGGAATCAGCATGGGGAGTATTCAACCGTGGATGCGCTTAAAAGTGAAAGGAGATACGTTTTTTCTTCCCGATGTCGACGGGAAGGTGTATTTCCGAAATAATGTGGGTTCATTCAGATTAGAAGGGACGTCGGTTCAGGCCTGGATCGAAAAACTACTACCCGTATTCGACGGACAGCACACATTGGCGAGCCTGACGGACGGATTGCCGACGCCGTATCGAGACAGAATTTTCGAGGTCGCAGGGATACTGTATGACAACGGGTTTGTTCGAGATGTCAGCTCAGATACACAACATCAGCTGTCGGAGGAAATTGTCGAGCACTATGCACCACAAGTCGAGTTTATCGACAACGCGGTCGGCTCGGGCGCCTTTCGGTTCCAGACATATCGAAATTCGAACGTTCTAGCGATTGGTACCGAAACATTCCTGATTTCACTAGCTGGCGCACTGTTAGAATCGGGGCTTTCAACGGTGAACATGATCGTCACCGACCCTTGTGACGTACATTCATCACGACTGGAAGACGTCTTGTCGCTCTATCGAGACTTGGACGATGACGTAGCCGTCCACGATTTGACGGACCAGGTGACCGACCTCGAATCCTTGCAAAATACCGTGCAAACCATGGATGCGGTGCTCTATGTATCGCAAAGCGGGGACATCGACGAATTGCGTCGCGTTGAATCCATCTGTCGTCGTGCACAGAAGTTGTTTATCGCCGCGACATTCGTGAATGGTCTGGGACTTGTGGTTCCGAATGCTCGGCCGGGCGGGGGTCCTGGCGTGGCCTCTGCGTTTGAAGCCGTGTGGCGGCGTATTCATCGGACCGCTTTCGAACGCGACCTACATGTGAGTGGTTGTACCGGCACGAGTGGGGCCATCCTCGTCAACGTGCTGGTTTTTGAACTGTTCAAAACCATCGTCGGGGTGGACCGTGAACCTGGCAATCGCCTTTACACGTTGGACGTGGAGACGTTAGAGGGGAAATGGCACGAGGTGATCCCAGCGAGCGATGTGGGCGGGATCGAGGCGGATTTGAGGATTGCCAATCTGCATGAGCGGATCGCCTCTGAAGCCAGCTGCAGTATGAGTGAGGTATTAGCCTACTTCGCCCGAATCACAGACAAAACTTCGGGCATTTTTCACGTTTGGGATGAAGGCGGACTGTCACAGCTACCTCTTGCGCAGTGTCTTGTACAGCCGATCAACCCAGCGTCGAATGGCCCAGCAGAACTACTTCTACAGACGGTGTGTACGGGATTTACACACGAAGAGGCACGTTGTGAAGCGGGGCTCACTGGGCTGGAGGAGTACGTGCGGCGACGGATTGGCGAGATCATGAACGATGGGCAGCCTGTGGGCGTTGGAGCCGGGGGGACGGTGGCCGAGGCCGTTGGACGCGGTTTGCAGAACTTCTTGACGATTGAATTGACCCAGGCACTGCAGACGAATCCAGCGACCATCCGGCTAATTGAGCTCGGCGAAATCTCGGATGAAAAGTGTCAGTTTTATCTTCAGGCGTTGCGTGCGATGGGGATCGATCCTGTCGTCGGGATCAGCGACGACGCTTTTGGGTTCCCCGTCGCCTGGGTTGGGACGAATGGGCGTTTCGTTGGAAGCGTTGGGTTTTGCATGAGTATGGCGCTGCAGCGCACGCTGGCGTACGCCCTGAGGTGTGAAAGTGCGGATGAAGAAGATGACACAGCACAGGATGTCAGGTGTGTTTCTACGGCCGTCGTGCAGATCGAGCACGACGAGGCGGTTTCACCTATTGACATTGAGGCGTGGCCTGGCTTCCATCTTGAGCAGGTCACTGCGGCACTGGACGCACTGGCGAGGAAGGGCAAGGACGTCGTGGTACTGGATTTGGCACTCGAGCCGTTTATGACCGACGTCTTGGCGGGCGTGATGGGCGTATGCATCCGACAGGGGGAATCGCAATGACGTCACGCGTCCTGGTCATCGGACATGGTGTGCTCGCCGATACTGTACTCAAACTACTAGGTTTCAGAAATGAGTGTGAAACGATCCGCGAGCCGGAGGTGCCGTCGGAGGTCCCTGCGGGCGTAGATTTGGCACTCGTGCTCGACGACGACTGGCCTCCGTCTGTTCATTCGCTGGCCGAAGACGCCTTTCGGGGGATAGGGCTGCCGTGGCTCCGTGGATTTGTGGCATTTGGGAACGGATTCATTGGCCCACTGGTTCGGCCAACAGAAGCTGGATGCTCCTACTGTGCGGATATGCGCACGCTGATGGCAGAGGCGGATAGACGTGAAATGTGGCAGTTGAGGATGCAGCGTGCGACGTTCGGCGGCACTGGTCGAGATGTGTGGGCGACGCGGACTGGGCTGTTTCACATGGCGAACCTCATCGTGGCGGAAGTCGAGCGGATACTGTGCGACGTCGACACCTGCCGCGTGGTCGATCACGTCATCTGCACGAACTTAGACACGTTCGACACCGCGCGTCACTTCATTTTGCCCAACGCGGGCTGCCCAGTCTGTGGGACATTGCCAGACGATTCCCGAGAAACTGCAGTCATTGACCTGAGTCCTAGTCCAAAAGTGAACGAACACAGTTTTCGAAGTCGTGCTATCCAGGATTTGGGTGGTAAACTCGTTCACGACTACTTGGATTACGGGTCGGGGCTACTCAACGGAAAGGTACACGATCTCATCACGCCATTTGCCGCAGTGAGTGTCAATCTTCCGCTTTTGATGGGGGATGAGGGCACTTCTGGCCGAGCCCACTCCTACGAGGAATGTGAAGTGACGGCCATCTTGGAGGGGCTTGAACGCTACTGTGGACTGGAGCCTCGTGGGAAGCAAACGGTTGTCTACGACGCTTACGCCCATCTGAAAGACCATGCGCTAAACCCGATCACCGTCGGATTGCACGACCCTCGACAATATGCGCGCCCCGATTTTCCGTTTCAAGCGTTTGCCGATGATCTGGCCATGGAGTGGGTGTGGGGGTACTCCCTGACCAAACAGCGACCCATCCTCATCCCCCTGCGACTCGCCTACTACAGCCTAGGTTGTCAGGACGGGTTCGTCTACGAGACGTCCAACGGATGTGCGCTTGGCGGCACGCTGGTAGAGGCCATCTTTCACGGGATCCTCGAAATCGTCGAACGCGACGCGTTTCTCATGACTTGGTACGCAAAGTTACCTCTACCAGCCATCGACCTGTCGAGCAGCCCGGACATCGAGTTGCAGTGGATGATAGAGCGCGTGAGATCCGCGGCCGGCTACGATCTTCACTTCTACAACGCGACGATGGAAAACGGCATCCCGACGGTCTTTGTCATTGCGAAGAACAGGCGGTCAAGCGGCTTAAACCTGTTGTGCTCGGCTGGTGCGCATGTAGACCCGATGCGTGCCATTAAAGGCGCCATTCAGGAGACTGCTGGCATGCTGCTTCGATTCGAC
The DNA here is from genome assembly GCF_026651875.1 of Alicyclobacillus fastidiosus. GTDB lineage: Bacteria > Bacillota > Bacilli > Alicyclobacillales > Alicyclobacillaceae > Alicyclobacillus > Alicyclobacillus fastidiosus. The sequence goes on from NZ_CP104067.1 coordinate 152,699, forward strand.
GAAAAGCTGGAGGCCGAGCGAGGCACCTATTTGCGCATGCTGCATGAACCAGCTCTCGTTCAACAGATGGGGGATCACTCGATGCTCTATGGATTGCCGGAAGCAGAGCAGAGGCTCGCGTTTTTATTAGACCCTGAGCGACCGGTTCAAAAGCTGGAGGAAGCCTTTCAGTGGAGCGCTGCTGTGCACAGCGATTTGACGGATGACCTAAAGGAGATATTGAACATTCTCGCCAGGTTGCAGCTCGAGGTGATGGTCGTCAATCAGACATCCCCCGAACTTGCGAGAAATGGCCTGCACTGCGTAAAAGTCATCATTCCCGGCATGTTACCCATGACATTTGGCTACCATCTCACGCGTTTAGAGCACTTGGATAGGGTCCTTTGTGTACCGATGAAACTCGGGTATACCAACAAACCACTGACGCGGGAACAACTGAATCCCCATCCGCATCCATTCCCGTAAACCGATGCTTTGGAGTGAGCGAGATGAAACTAGATGAATTCCTGTACAACCTTCATTTTGACATCGACAAAGTGCGGCCCACGGATTTGGATGTCGACTGGGAGGATGCGCCGCTTCCCTTCAAGCTTTATCAGGATTTGCCTGTCACGCCTCTGTCGTCCGACATACGTTTCGAGCTGAATGTGAGTCCGGCGCAGACTAGGACATCCGTTACCCTTCAGCAAATCGGCGATTATTTCTGGTACAGTTACGGCCTCACACAACTGTGCCACGTGATGCTACCGACTGATGACGGGGAAGAGCGATACAACTTCATGCAGATGTTGCGACGCTATGTGCCATCTGGTGGTGCTCTCTATCCGAGCGAATTGTACGCCTACCTCAAAGTGGACGGTCTGGCTCCCGGCGTCTATCACTACGACGTCGCGCACCACCGTTTCGTGCTGTTGCGGGAAGGAAATTTTGATACGTACTTGGAACGGGCTCTGGGCCACAGGTGTCATCTGGAATCCTGTTTTGGCACGCTGTTTGTCTCGACGATGTTCTGGAAGAACTTCTATAAATATCATGACTTTTCGTATCGACTGCAGGGACTCGACGCCGGTGCACTCATTGGGCAGCTGCTCGAGGTGGCCAAACGGTGTGGCTATGCTTCCGTTGTCTACTTTCAATTTCTCGACAGGGCCATCAATCACTTGTTGGGGCTGTGCGATGAGGAAGAGTCCGCGTATGCGGTGATTCCTCTGGCTCTGACTGAGGGCTCCATCGTAAATCGTCGTGGGGATATCCACGCGGCGACCGAAGTGGAATCGGCCGAAGCGCTTTGCAAAGAGCTGGTCGAACTGCAGCACAGGCACTACAGCAAATCCATCAAAAAAGGGAAGTACCCGATGCTCGTCACAATGAATCAGGCATCGATGCTCCATTCAACTGAGTCTTTCACCGAAATGCCTCCGTCCCCGCTTGCGGCCAATCGCGTGGATGGAGATGTCGCCCCACTTCCTGCAGCACAACGCCCGACGGACGATTTCGCCGCAGCATGTCGTCGGCGGTTTTCACCCGCCCTCGACTTTGTGCAGGGGCATACGAGTCTAGCGGACCTATCCGCTCTCCTATCGGAAACCATGATGTCGTTCGCCTATGACAACGACATCGATTCAAATCGACAGGAATTTTATCCGAGGGTGTCTCTAGCTAGTTGCGTGCACGGTGTCGACGGCCTCGCAGACGGTGCGTATCTTTACGACTTCAAGCATCATGGGCTGCGGCTGCTGCATGGGGGGGATCATCGCCTGCGACTTCAAGAGGGCCTGACGATGCCAACCGTCAATCTATTTCAAGTGCCATTGTGTTTCCACTTGATCGGTACGCGCGGTGGGTACCAGCAGATCTTTGGCTATCGAGGATACCGAATGCAGCAGATGGAGGTGGGGATGTGTTTACAGCGTTTGCTCTTATCCGCGTCAGCACATGGCCTAGGGGGACACCCATTACTCGGCTACGACGAGGGCGCGTGTGACGACATCTACCATTGCGAGGCCCAGGGAAAGACCTGCCTCATCGAAGTGCCAGTCGGGTGTTATCGAAAGACAGCGCGCTTCGAGGGGGCGCTCTACTGGTGAGTGTGGAGACAGCCCAGGCCTACATGGAGGCGGTGGGCTGTCTGACCGGTTTCATGATTTCCGGTCTTCGGGCCGAGTGCGTACGATACAAAGGGGACTTGACTCAACCAGTGTCACAGGACCATCGCCGCGTTCTGCACTGCATGGTAAAGTGAGCTTATGCGTTGGAATTGCCTAAGACGCGCAAGCGAACAGACTGTGAGAGGTGCAAACATGGCGTGGATTTACTTGTTCTTTGGCATTTTGGCTGAGGTCTGTGGCACGACGTCGATGAAACTGTCGCGAGGGTTTAGCAAACTAACGCCCTCCATCGCCCTTTTCGTGTTTTATGGATTGAGTCTGATTCTCGTCAACCTCGCGCTCAAGCGCCTCGAGGTGAGTGTGGCCTATGCCGTCTGGTCTGCAGTCGGAACCGCCATCATGGCCACCATTGGCGTCCTCTATTTTAAAGAGCCGTTCAGTGCGCTGAAAGTCGCGTCGTTAGTCCTGATTGTGCTGGGCGTCGTCGGATTGAATCTCAGTTCCCGCTAGGTGAACGCTTGTTACAAGTACACACAGGGACCTGGACAACTGGTCCCCTTTCATTCGCCGACCTGTGTTGCGGCTCGACTCGAGTACGGGCACGGTGCCGCGGTAGGCGTACTCCCCGAAACGATTCCACATAAAAATTTACAAATTACCAATTGGCACTTTATCCGTAATTTACATTCCAGCAGTAGCCTAGTACCGAATAAACCATCGAACAGTAAAACCCTGGCCATTTCGCGATGGTTTCTGGGTGGAGTGTGCGCGTCGGCGTGTCGGCGACCGCGAGTGGCGCACGGGCAGTAAACCGCGTCCGTTCTGCACTCCGCCCATATGGAAAGGTTCGGTGAAGTCTATGGCACAAAAGGTAGAAGAGATGATATCGGAGTCGTCGATGGGACACAGCTCGTTTGCGCGCCGCCACCGTGTGATATCTTCGCGAAGGCACACGACGTGCTTTTATCGCACTGTCTTCTTTACGCCCTATGTCATTCCGCTCGTCGGCTCCGGCCTCGTCTTCACGCTGCTCTTCAACACCGACAACGGCTTGGTCAACCACGTCCTGACTCATTTCGGAATGAAGCCGGTCAATTGGCTTGGGTCCAGCCACACGGCCCTCATCTCGGTCATGCTGGTGTCGCTTTGGCAGTATTGCGGCTACTACATGCTGATATTCCTGGCGGGCCTGCAAAACGTTCCCCAAAGTCTCGTGGAGGCTTGTCAGGTGGACGGTGCAAATCGCTGGCGGAAAATGGTCTCCGAGTGGTCGATGATGACGGGGTATTTGCCCGTCCAAAAGGCAACCTTGCAACAGAGCGACTACCAGGCGTTCCTGAAGAAGAATTCACAATTCAACACCGCACTTGCAGAACTGAAATACCAAAAGGCGGCGCCGGCTTCACCGCAGTACCTTGGGGTACTACAGACCGTGCAACAGGGGCTGCAGGGGATCTTTGACGAAGGAAAATCTGTCACCCAAACTATGCAGCAAACCGCACAACAAGCGGATAGTGAGTTGAACGGATGATGGGGACGGAGACGGGAATCGCGCTGCCAAGACATGGGGGGGCCGTACAGGACGTGCTCGCGCAGGATGGGCTGTTGCGCATCGCCCACCGCGGCGCGAGCGAGACGTCACCCGAAAATACGATTCATGCGTTCCGACAAGCGATTGCCGATGGGGCCGACATGATTGAGCTGGATGTTCGGTTGACCAAAGACGGGAGTCTCGTCATCGTCCACGACGAGTACCTGAACCGTACCACCAGCGGACAAGGGCTGGTCTGTGACCGACATGTGGACGAGATCCGTCGACTCGATGCCGGATCGTGGTTCCACCCACAGTTCGCGGGGATTCGCGTCCCTGGAACCCTCGTTTATCGCCGAAGCACAAGTAAGGGGATATCACGTTCTGATATGGACGGGGAGGAGCCTGGAGATGCTCGAGTGGTCGACGATGCATCAGGTGGACGGCGTCATCTTGGACGATGTGAAATTGGGGCTCGGTTAAGCTGACGCGGAATCACCCGCTCTAATTGTGTGTCTACCTGAATATTACTGTGAGTAGACATACCGTTTCGCGAAGCCATGACGCGGTATCGGTGCACGAGAGGAGTGGCAGGAAATGAGCGTCATTCGTCAACTAGTGGAAGATGTTCCCCTTCCGAAAATGGTGGAAATCGGTCAGCGGTTTCCAAACCCGACTGTCGAGGACATCGATGATACGGTCAACCGCGCCTTTGCTGCCGAGGCGTCGAGAATCGCCTGGCCGGCATCTGGCGAGATTGCTGTGGTCGTAGGCAGCCGGGGGATCTCGCAGATTGATAAAGTCACCAAGGCGGTCGTAACCCACCTCAAGAGCCGAGGGTACCAACCGTTTGTGATCCCCGGGATGGGCAGCCACGGTGGGGCGACGTCCGAGGGGCAGAAGGAAGTTTTGGAGAGTTTGGGCGTCACTGAGGATTCTGTTGGTGCCCCGATTCGATCCTCGATGGAAGTCGTTCAACTTGGACAACTTCCCAACGGATTGCCGATTTACATGGATAAACTCGCACACGAGGCGGATGGCATTGTCGTGATCAACCGGATCAAGCCGCACACTGCATTTCGTGGGCCGTATGAGAGCGGTATTGTGAAGATGATCGCCATTGGGCTTGGCAAACAGAAGGGCGCCGAATCCTGTCACAAGTTGGGATTTGGACACATGGCTGGGCACATCGTCCAAGTGGCTGAAGCGTCTCTTCGAACCGGGGCGATTTTGGCGGGTGTGGCGATCATTGAAAACGCGTATGATCGGATTGCGGAAATTCACGTTCTGCCCGCAAACGATATCCTTGTGCGAGAACCTAGCTTGTTGATGCGGGCGAAGAGCCTCATGCCGCGGATACTGGTGGATGCGTTTGACGTATTGGTGATTGATGAAATTGGCAAGGACGTGAGTGGAGATGGCATGGACCCGAACATCACAGGTCGCTATGCCACCCCCTTTGCGACGGGAGGCCCGAAGGTGACACGGATTTGCGTCCGTCGCCTCACGGAACGCACGCATGGAAACGCCAATGGAATTGGCGTGGCAGATACGACGACGAAGCAGGTGTTTGACGCCATTGATTTTGAGAAGACGTATCCGAACGCGTTGACCTCCACGGTCATCGAGCCCGTCAAACTCCCGATGGTGCTCGAGAACGACAAACTAGCCATCCAAACCGCGATTAAAACGTCCAATCTTCTGCGGGAAGAGGACGTCAAATTGGTGCATCTTCGCACGACTCTACAATTGGACGTGATTCGCGTCTCAGAGTCGCTGCTTCCGGTTTTAAACAATCGAGCTGACATTGAGATTCTTTCTGATCCGATGGAGTGGCACTTTGACGCTGCCGGCGCCTTAAACGTCGCACGGAGTTGGCATGGAAATCACGTGCATTAACACGCTGCTCTACTTGTGACCGAGGGTGAGACGCTTCAACCGCAAGGCGATTGCGCATTGCGGTTGGAGCTGCTGGTCTATTAATCTTCTTTGCCCACGTATCCGTAGACTTCCGGAAGAATGAAGATGGCACTGAGCAGACCGAGCAGTGGGAAGATGGCCGTAAACAGCGTTGCGTTCCCCGTCCCGATGGCACTGAAAAAGGAAGGGAAGAAGAAAATACTTAAGAAACCAGACAACTTCACGAACATATACGCAAATCCACTAGCCGTACCTCGATATCTAGCGGGTGCGACCATGGACGGAATGGTCATGGTATTCTCCGCGTCCCAGTAGTGACCCCAGAGCATCGCGCCTGCAGCAAACGGCAACAGGAGGACAGCCCCAGTATAGATGGCCACAGCAGCCAGAATCAGCGACCCGAGAACAATCGAAAACCCGATGATACTGAGTCTGCGTTGACCAATTTTCGGCGTGATGATAGGCCCTACCCAGCCGGAGATCAGCGCGACGATATACACGGCCAACGTCAGCAAGTCCGTTTGGACAAGCCCGGAGACGTGCACCATGACAAACAGAATCGGTAGATAGAATGCAAACGTCGCAAATTCGCCATTTTGCATAAATCCTGCGACCCAACCAAAGAGTGTCGCCCGCCAGCGAACTTTATCTCGGTGGATATCCTTTAGAAATTCTCTCAATTTTGGGCTGGGGATATCATAGTCCACGTCGGGTAGCATCTCGAGAGAATCGCCATACATTTTTTGAGATATCTCTTTTGCTTGATGAAACTTACCGCGTTGAATGAGCCAGATAGCGGTTTCCGGCAAATTGTATCGGAGGAAGAACAGGACGATGGCTGGCACGCCCGATAACCCTAAAATGAGCCTCCAGAGTGTGCTGTGCGACATTCCGAGCACCAAAAAGAGCAAGACCATCGCAATCGACACGACTTCTCCTACGGCGAACATGAATTGCCAACGGTTGCCCATCACCTCACGCTTGCCGCGTTGCATAAACTCCATGATGTACGTATAGCCGTTGGCGATATCGGTACCTAGTGGAATGCCGACGATGAACCGAATGATGACGAGTACGGCCATGTTGGGTGCAAAAGCCTGTGCCACCCCAAAAATGAAGAACATTACCATCGTGCCTAAGAAGACAGCACGCCGTCCAATTTTGTCCGTCAACCAGCCGCCAGCTAAAGCTCCGATTAAAGCTCCGCCTTGCGTCGCACCCGCTGCTAGCCCTAGCACCAGGGCGGATGGGTGATAGATGCTCTTTAAAAAAATTAGAACAAATGAAATAGAGTAGAGATCCCACGCCTCGATAAAGATGGAAGCGATCATGAGCCAGCCCACTTTGTTCCCGCTTGGACTGTATTTGCCCACTAGGTACTCGATAGCTTCGGACATTTTTGCATTTGACACAGGTGATCCTTGCATACCTCACCATCCTTCCTTTGTACACGCTTTCACCGCCCGACCACGGTGCGGTGATCAGGCTTTGCAACGCCCTAACTCATGTTCAGACCTCCTCAAATCCGCTAAGTACTTTCGTAACTTACGGACCGCGTGTGTTGCTAAAAGTTATATTGCGGAAATTAACCGAACATGACGTATTTAAAAATTCATCCAGGGGCGCAGAGAGAATGTTGGGAATTTGGATAGGGATCCAATTTTCAACCGGTTTGAGGGGTTGATACCGCTCGCCAGGTCGAAGTTTGGAAAGGAGATGGGGCGATTGTCCAGATTGATAAGATAATTCCCGCTATCGCGTAATACCTTAAGGATAAAGGTACGAATTCACTTATGACTGTTGTGCTAGGGGGACACGGTGAATCTACTTCGAACGCGAGCGTGAATGTTGTCGTCCATTTGCAATAGAGGTAAAAGGGGGAGTCCTACTTGCAAGAGGCGTGGGATAAGTATGACCAGCTCATTGCGAGACTGCAGGATTTAAAATCTGTGGTGCTAGCATTTTCAGGGGGAGTAGACAGCACGTTCCTGTTACAGGCCGCATTAACGGCGCTCGGGAGAGAAAATGTCCTTGCCGTGACAGCCGACTCCGAGACGTACCCGGAACGCGAGCGCGAAGCCGCGATTGAGCTGGCGAGAGAACTAGGTGCCAAGCACGTCGTTTTACAGACCAGTGAACTGAATATACCAGGTTACGCAGAGAATCCGGTGAATCGGTGCTATTTTTGCAAGAATGAACTGTTCTCACACCTTATCCCCATCGCGCACCAAGACGGGCTGAACTGTGTCGTGTTCGGTGCGATTGCGGACGACTTTGGAGACTATCGCCCCGGTTTACAAGCCGCGAAGGACAGAGGGGTCATCGCCCCGTTGCAGGATGTGATGCTCTATAAGCGTGAAATACGTTATCTATCGAAAGAACTGGGCCTATCGACGTGGGATAAGCCGTCTTTGGCATGCTTGTCCTCACGTATCCCCTATGGTGAGTTGATTACTCAGTCCAAGCTGTCGATGGTCGATCAGGCGGAATTCTTCTTGTCGCAACTGGGGTTCCGTCAAGTTCGTGTGCGGCATCACAACGACACGGCGCGCATCGAGGTGCCTCGACAAGACATTGTGAATGTCGCCAGCGTTGCAGAGCTTGTCACGACGAAGTTGGTTCAAATCGGATACCGATATGTGACGCTCGACCTCGAGGGTTATCGAACGGGCAGTTTGAATGAAGCCTTGGAAGCGAATCCGTCGGTGCAATCGAGCTAACCGGACTTGAGTGGGGAAGGAGCTGCCGTTCAAATGAAAGACTACCGAGAGATACTTGAGGCCGTGCATCATCACCGAATGAGTGTAGACGAGGGAGTAGAATCCCTGCGTCATTTGGATGTGGAAGACCTCGGGTTTGCACAATTAGATCACCACCGCAGTGTTCGGCAGGGCTTTCCGGAAGTGGTGTATTGCGAAGGGAAGACACCTGCACAGTCGGCAGCGATCCTCGCGCGACTGGCCGCCCACGGGCAAGGACCGGTGTTGGGGACGCGCGCCAACGAGCGGGTGTTCGAGCTTGTGAAAGAGAGTGCACCTAGTATGCAATACGATCCTCTATCGAGAACGGTCTTCTTAAAGCGAGGCATCTCATCCCCGACTGGGAACGTAGCGGTTGTCTGCGCTGGGACCTCAGACCTGCCTGTAGCCGAGGAGGCCGCCATCACGGCCGAACTGATGGGGGCGGATGTCACGCGGATCACCGACGTCGGTGTCGCGGGGATCCATCGCTTATTTGCACATTTGGACACGCTGTATAAATCCCGGGTTCTGGTGGTTGTCGCTGGGATGGAAGGCGCACTCGTCAGCGTCGTGGCAGGATTGGTCCATCAGCCGGTGATTGCGGTGCCCACAAGCGTTGGGTACGGGACGAACTTCGCCGGTGTCACTCCGCTGTTGTCGATGTTAAATTCCTGCTCATCCGGGGTTGGCGTCGTGAATATCGACAACGGATTCGGTGCGGGTTACTTGGCGGGAATGATCAATCGAATGGGGATATCGGCATGAATCGTGTGGCATATATTGAGTGCTCATCTGGTGCGAGCGGGGACATGTTTCTTGGAGCTTGGTTGGACTTGGGTATCGATGAGATGGAATGGATGAACCTCTTACAGAAATTGAGCGTCACCGAATACCGTCTATCTCAGCGAACGGTGTACAAGAATGGAATCCGCTCAAGGAAGGTCGACGTGATTCTCGAGGCGGACGAGCAGGGTCCTCATCACCATGGTCACCATCATGAACACCATCATGAACACCATCATGAACACCATCATGAACACCATCATCGTCATTTGCCGGATATATACAATCTATTAGATCAAAGTCAACTGCCGGAGCCCGTCTTGCACAAGAGCAAAGAGGCGTTTCAAATGCTTGCGCAAGCGGAAGGCAAGATTCACGGATTGCCAATTGATCAGGTCCACTTTCACGAGGTTGGCGCCGTCGACGCCATCGTTGACATTGTTGGTTCCATGCTCGGGTGGTACTTGGCGGGCATGCCCGAATGTTACGTCTCCAGTATCGAAATCGGTGGCGGGACGGTATGGTGCGAACACGGCTTGATGCCCGTCCCCGCGCCCGCGACGGCAGAGCTCTTAACCGGATTTACCACGCACTCCTCGGGAAATTGGGGAGAAACCGTAACACCTACTGGTGCCGCCATCATCCGTGCCCTGTGTAGGCCAGGGCGAATAGAGGACATGGTAACCGAGAAGATTGGATACGGGGCGGGGACAAAGGACCTTCAGATAGCGAACGTACTTAGAATTCAACTGGGGACGAAAGAGCCCCGTCATCTGGTTGTCGAGCCGACCGAGCTCGAGCGTATTTGCGCACTGGAAGCCAACGTGGACGATATGACGCCAGAGTGGGCAGCGTATGCCGCGAACAAGCTATTGCAATGTGGGGCGCTCGACGCCTGGTGGACGCCGGTTGTCATGAAGAAAGGCAGACCAGCCTTACAGTTCAACGTTTTGTGTCACCCCTATGACAGGGACCGCTTCATTCAACTCATTCAATCAGAGACGACAACGATCGGAGTCCGCGTCCACGAGATGGTCAGAGCGGTGCTCGAGCGGGAGTTCGAGGAAGTCACGACTCCGTTTGGCCTCGTTCATGTAAAAGTGGCCTATCAGGCGGGCGAATTGTGTAACATCGCCCCTGAGTACGAGGACTGTAGGCAGCTTGCCGAGCGACACGACGTCCCTTTGAAGCAGGTCTACCAGTCAGCGATAGCGGCGTTTTACGCGCTGAAAGGCAGATTAACCCCTTTATAGGTCTGACATCACCATTTGTTACTTCACTTCCAACCTGACGGGGCGACATAGGGTGCAAAGGGGAGGTTTTTGTGTTAGAATCGTCTTCACCAAGTAAGTGAATAGGTTGAAATGAGTTAGACATCATCATGGTGAGCTAGACATGCAACCAAATGAATACCGCCCTAGCGGTGTTTATTTGGTTTTTTGTGTTACTGTTCAGGAGGCGTACGAGCTTGGACAAGCTGGAAGTGGCGTACTGTATTAAATGTTCTTGTTTTAAGGATAGAGAGCAAATGGTACAGATATTCAAAACGGGATTTGTACGTGTAGACGGCGTAGACTTTCCTATGGGAATTTGCGATGAACACGGTGAGTCTGTTTCGGAGACGGAATGACGAACGCCATGTGGTCAATGTATTCGGAACACAGTATTTGGAATGTGAGTTTTAAGGGAGAATGTACAGGTTTTAGGGATAGAATGCGCATACAATGTGAACAATTTAGATTCTGCGCGATATGACAGCCTTCGACATGATTCATGTGATATCTTATCTTGGTGTCGACCGTCGACACAAAACTATGGGTAAGGGGCGCCTATCGTCGTGGCACTAGGTGTAGACACAGTGGATGAGTTGCGTGAGAGCATGATTCGTCTAGCCGAAGAAAAAGGGAGTCTGACACACCCGGATGTTGTCGAGATGAGTCAGCGGTTAGACGTGTTAATCGCGAAAATTCAAGCGAAACGTTTCGACGAATATCGAGCTGAAATGGCGAAGCACAAACGTCGGGCTCGCCCACTTTGGACTACTTACAAATATCCAATGAAACAGGTTATTTTTCAACAGATGTCAACGGCCCTGCGCTGAACGCGGGATGCTTAGATCGACATCCTGCCCCGTCATACCGTGATGGAATGAGGGAGGCCCCTGTAACCTTTTCTATAAAACCACCGAAATCCACGTGGATGAACGATCGAGAACATTGATGACGCAACGAGCACGCCCTCACCGGTCTACAACGTGGGCGTCCAGCAAGTGCTCCTCCTCTGGCTGTGCACAGTGCGAGACAACGCCTGACTGTTGTAACGTTCGCCACTCCGTCGGTGCGGCGTTCTCTACGCGTTGAAACCAGGCGCTAAATGAGTGAAGGGACGCAAATCCGATCGTCTCTGCAATCTGTGACATGGACTCTTTCGTCGATCTCAACAACCACTTCGCCTCTTCCAACCGACACTTTTGCTGATATTGCTTCGGAGACATCTGATAGTAGGTCTTGAACAATCTGCGAAACGTAGACTCGGCCATGCCTAACCTCGTAGCGAGATCGGCCATACGAAGTTCCTCGGATAAGTGAGAACGAATGTATTCTGCAGCGTCTTCCATCGTGATGGGCACGTCCTGGGATTTCGATTGGTCGGCGAGAAAGACAAAGAACAACTGCAGCCAGGTCTCAAGCATGGCTTGATTGTTCCGGTTCACTCGCGAGGCGACATATAGCCAATTTTGGAACATTGATTCGTACAGCGCGATGTCATGTCGAGACAGCCTTAATACATTTGACTCATGGCGCTTGGTCAGACGATAAAACTCGTCAACCAACCGCTGGGACAGAGGACCGGCCTGGATGATTCCAAAGCGGATGGGGGCGGTGGCCCAGTAGCGATGTGGAACGTTCGGTGGGATTAGCACCAGGCTACCCGGGGATAGAGGGATGGTAGTCCCCTGACATTGGAACATCCCGGTTCCATGGAAGACTGCTGACACTTCGTAGTCGTCATGATGGTGGAACCCCATGTCCCAGTCACCTGCTTCTGATGCCAATCCGGTCCGAACGCGAACGTTCAATTCTTGACACCTCCACTAGCGGCAGCAAAATATTGTGGAATCACTGCAATGGGTCGTCAGTCATCACCACAGGCACGGAGCGGGTCTTTTTCAGACGCCCCACTTTTGGCGAGCCTCTTCCATGCTCACGGTTTTCCCTTTGCTCCAAGCGTAGTGCATTTTCGGTTTCTCTCCATACCACCGTTCGTCGACAGGCTCAGAGGCCAACTGATATCTGGTGTCCACGCTAATACGGTAGCGATTGGACGTGTTGGTCACCGACCCGTGCATGATATACATCCCGAAAATGATGGCGTCACCAGCTTGAAACTCTGTGGTAGCCCATTGACCGCCGAATTTATCGACAACTTCGATTGGATCGTTTGAGAACCAACCAACGACATTGTCGCGATCGACGTCCATTTGACCGTATGTCTCTTTAATCTTGTCAAAGTGCTGCGAGCCTAGGCAGAGTGCAAGACCTCCCATTTCGTAGGACACATCACCAATTGGCGTCCAAGTCGTATATACATTCTTGGTGCCACGGCCCATGTACACGATGTCGTAGTGGGCACCCGAGAACTCGTTTTGTGGTACACCCCGAAGCCATTTGACGTCATAGGTGAGGGAGGGTCCACCCAGGAATTCGTCAAAGAAGCCCATCACGCGGGGGGAGTTAACCACATCCAAGAGACGCGGCATCTCCAAGTTGAGGCCTTGACTCATAAAGCCTTTGTTGTCGGGGCCGATGATGCCCTCTTCCAACGGATAACTAGAATCCAGTTTCCCCTGTTCATAGAGTCGTTCTAGCACCTCGCGGCGGGCGCGTAGGACCGCCTCTCGGTCGTGAAAGCCTCGAATGAGCAAGTAACCATCCTCTTGTAACCGGTTTCGCAAGGCATTGACGTCGCCCAAGAGGTCATTTGCGTCTCGTAACTCCGTGAGATAACGGCTTCCCATATCCAGTTCCCGTTGGCCAATTTGAACTCTCATCGTGGCTCCTCCTTCAATTTCCTGAGTGGCCTTAGTGTATCTCCGAACCAATTTGCTGTCTTTAGAGAAATCGTTCGATCATTTACTCAAATCGCTCAAACATCATTGTACATTTGTAATCGATGGTGGAGACGAAGGGTGCACCAATCGAAAGCGATGATAAACCACCCATGCAATACCACCCGCAACACCCGTGACGGCGAACATCGCTGTAAACGACACGTGTTCAATAAAAATGCTTCCAGCAATTGTACAAACAGATGACACAATGAGCGTGACTACGGTGTTAATACTGATACACATCGGCAACCGTTCGCGTGGGACGCTTTCAATCATCAACAGCCCGTTACTCAAGCTATAGCCGCTTAAGCATAGATTGGTGAGGCTAAATGCAACATAGACGACCCACAAGTAATGAAGTCCGATCACGAGAAAGCCAGCCACCCCTCCAAAGACTGCGGAGAGAATCAGCACCGCCGAGTGACCGTATCTGTCACCGAGCAGACCAAACACGATGTTTCCAACGATGTTGACGATGCCCGTCATCGCCGTGAACAGAGCGATGTCCTCCGCGCGTGCGTGATATGACCGGATGGCGTATAAAGCGTAGTATGCCAGGCTCACTTGCGAGATGACCATGAAGGAGCTGCCAAGAACAATTTGCTTAAACTTTGCGTTCTCGCGCAGCGCCGCAGGAATGCGTCGGAAGTACTGGATGTAGTTGAGCTTTACCTCTGAAACTTGATCCGGTATTTCCTTCATGAATGCAAAGGCTGTCGCATCCAGCAATAGAAAAACAGCACCGATTGCAAAAATGATGGTGTAATTGTAGGGAAATGCAATTTTTCTCAGAAACAGACCCGTTACATACGAAGCGCCGAGCGCCAGTAGATTGCCGATGGCAATGCTGAATCCGCGCAGCCTTCCTCGTTGTTGTTCTGAAATCATCTTGGCAAACAGCGTCATATAGAACGTGCTATATGAGCCGACGAAAAAGTTAAATACCCCCCAGCAGACGAGGAAGAGATCTACCATGGCGTGAGCGTGGTGCTTTGCGAGTACTGGAATACTGAATATAAAGGCTAGAAGAAAAAAGCGTTGAGTGTAGAGCAGGCGTGTAAACGCCTTTAATTTGTACGGAAGATTGAGTACCTTGTTGACAAACATCGGTTGCGAGACAACAGCGCCAATCGACACCAATGCGTTGGCTAGACCGATTTCAAATGTGGTGGCGCCAAGCCCTGACAAAAAATACGTGATGACCGCGTTAATCGACAGAAACGTCATTGCAATGGTGAAAAGGGAGGGATCGATAAAAATCAGCACATAATTCATTCGGTTGTGGTCCACTGTGACAAGCCCCTTATCAAACAAATATCAGATTACTAAATATTTTCTAAGTATTTAACAGGATTATCGCATGAAAATGTTATTTGTCGATCTCGAAATTCAGACTATTTTGCTTGCTAAAATACGAATTTGACCAACCTGATTTCTCTCGCTCCACAAAAGAAAAAACATTGACGCAATATTTACTCAATATTAGAATGATATCAATCAAGAATTGAAGGGAGGGTAGCAATTGGCCACTCTTAAAGATATTGCACGCGAGGCAAATACCTCCGAATCTACGGTCTCCCGGGTTTTAAGTGGGGATCAAACCTTTTCGGTGGCAAATGAAACCAGGTCACGCATTTTAAAAATCGCTAACCGACTGAATTACCGTACGAGTAGAAGGCGTCAAATCAACCAAGCGCAGCACATTGCGAAAAGTATTGGGGTTGTGCAGTTTTGGGATAAACAGGTCGTTGAGCACTGGGACCAGTTTTTTCTCTCCATCCGTTCGGGAGTGGAACGGGAGTTGACAAACCTAGGGTTGGGCTCCTCCCAAGGCATCCGGATGTACTATCGCAATGACTCCTTTATAGACATCAACCAACTAGATGGCTTGATTGTCATTGGTGAAGATGCCGCATTTGGCCCGGATGTCTATGCTTCAACACAAAACGTGGTGTTTATTGATTGCCAAGCTACTATCGACAAATACGACTCCGTCATCATTGATTATACGAAGGCCACGCGTGAAGCTTTGAATTACTTGTTTGGTTTGGGGCATCGTGAAATCGGCTTCATCGGTGGGACCCAAATTGTCGAGAGAGCGAATGAGCGTGTACATGCCTTTGAGAGTTTCATGCAGGAGCGGGAACTCCTACGCCCTACTAACATCTACGTTGCCGACGGGTGGATGGTCAACGATGGTTACGAAATGATGAAACAGGCTATTCAATCCAAAGCGATGCCGACTGCATTTTTTATCGCCAGTGATTTGTTGGCTATCGGTGCAATGAAAGCACTTAACGAGGTGGGGATGTCTATTCCAGATGACGTATCCATTGTTGGGTTTAATGATATAGAGATGGCTCAATTTATTAGCCCTCCTTTGACCACTATAAAAGTTCACACGGAGACAATGGGAAAGTTGGCTGCGAAACTGTTGCGCGACCGACTGAACGGTAGAGATATCCCAGTCACCTTGACGGTTTCCACTCAATTGGTTGTACGCGGGACTTGTTCAGAAGTTCGCAGCGAAAGAGCAGGTGTATTAGGTTGATAGTGTCAGATTTACGAGTGAAAGGAGGGAGAGCAAGTGTGGAAGGGCCGTATTGTCGGAGTGTGGAGTAGAGCAGGAACCATCATTGCGAACCTGTTTTTACTCAATGCGCTGTGGATTATCTGCTCCTTGCCAATTGTTACGATTCCTCCTAGCACTGCGGCATTGTTTTCCACAGTGCGCAGTTGGATAGAGGGCGAGGAGGTAGTCATCGGACCCTATTTTTCTAGCTGGAAACGATACCTGAAAAGCAGCTACATCGTGGGGATACCGACCTTGTGCATCGCGTTCATCCTGTATTGGGAGTTGGCGTATTACGCAAAAAACCATAGTGATGTTGCGCTGATGATGTTGAGCGTCTGTATTGGTTTTACCATCGTCTTTATATCGGCTGTCATGCACCTGGGTCCACTGTTAGTCTCTGTCCGCCTCTCATTCTGGGACCTGGCACGATTGGCGTTTTTCACGGGTATCAAAAACTTCTTTTTGTCTGTTGTAACCGTTTTCCTGGCTTGGGCAATGGTGATTGTGGCCATCGTGACGTCGAAAGTTGCCATCGTGATTGGTCTTGTGCCCGCTGCGGCATGGTTGAACTGCTACATCACCTTGAGATGTCTCCGGTTGCGCCAGAAAGAGGTACCCACAATCTGACTGAAGAGTAGGTGGTTTGGTGAGTTACTCAAATGAAGCGATGGCTTTAAAGAGGCCAAGAAAGCGGATTCAGGTAAACCGTGCAAGATTGCGGAGAAATCGGATTACGGGCTGGTTGTTTATATCTCCATGGGTCATTGGATTTTTGGCCTTCGCGCTATTTCCGTTTCTAGCATCGTTGTATTACAGTTTTACAAACTACGACATTATCTCCTCACCACAGTGGATTGGTCTGAAAAATTATTCCAATTTGATGCATGACCCGCTATTCTGGCACTCTCTCTACAATACGTTGTATTACACCATCTTCTCGGTACCACTCTCTACGATTGTAGCTCTAGGTATTGCCTTGTTGCTGAATATGAACGTTCGAGGACTAACCATCTATCGCACTGTGTTTTATTTGCCGGCGATTGTCCCGTTTGTGGCATCTTCCGTGCTTTGGATTTGGTTGTTTAATCCCTCTTTCGGGTTCCTCGATGCGTTGCTGCGTGCGGTTGGGCTCCCGGCTCCTGGATGGCTCTATTCGGTTCATTGGGTAAAACCGTCGTTGATTCTGATGAGTCTCTGGGGTGTTGGTCAGACCGTTGTGATTTACCTGGCCGGGTTACAAGGGGTCTCCAAGGATCTATACGAAGCGGCCATCATTGAGGGGGCCAACGCTTGGCAAAGGTCTATCAAAATTACGATTCCGATGATTAGCCCAGTCATTTTATTCAACGTAATTATGGGACTAATCGGATCATTCCAATTCTTCACACAAGCATACGTCATGACGCAAGGTGGACCAGACAACGCTTCGATGTTCTTCGCACTCTACTTGTACCAACAGGCGTTCCAGTACTTGCATCTCGGCTATGCCTCAGCAATGGCCTGGTTGCTGTTCGTTCTGATTCTCGTTGTCACTGTACTGGTCTACAGAGGCTCTTCCAAATGGGTTTACTACGGCTCAGAACAATAATCGTGTGAGCACGGAGATTCGACATGAACTTGGCGACCACTGTGCCAGGCACAGTTGAAGCACATACGAATTTTAGGGGGTTACTGAAGCATGGCTATGAAAACGTGGAAATTGAGTACGGGGTTGTTGTCTGTAGTTGTGGTTGGTGCTAGCACAGTCGTGCAAGGATGTGGAACGGCATCGACCTCTAGTTCGGGCTCGAAAGACACCTCGAGTTCCAGCGGCGGGGTTGTGCAACTCACATACTGGAATATGTGGTCAGGAAAATGGGAGCAAGTCGTACAAAAGATGGTCGACCAATTCAATGCCACCCATCCAAACATCCATGTAAATATGCTTGCAGTTCCCTCAGCAAGTGGGGACCAGAAGCTACTCACGGCCATTGCAGCTGGGGATCCACCAGATGTCTTCACCGAGTGGAACGCTTCCATTGGTGAATTTGCCGCAAAAGGTGCGGTGATGAACCTAGATCAGTTTATGACCGGCAAATACGCTGGGTTAAAAAATTGGTTCTATCCTTCGGTGACCCAGTTTGGAACCTACAATGGCAAGCTTTATGCGATGCCGTGGACCGAAAACACGTACGCTTTGTATTACAACAAGACGATGATGAAGCAGGCTGGACTCAATCCTAACGATCCGCCAACGACTCTCGCACAACTGTTCACGGTCCAGAATAAGGAATGGAAGTTTGGCAACGGCGGCGTCGTGACACAGATGGGATTCTACCCTAGTGGAAACTTCGAACATTTAATGCCGGCCTTCGGCCTAAGCGGTAGCGACCTGTTCACGAACGGGAAATACAATTTGTTAAACACGAAGGCCGAAAATGATATGTCGTATATTGCTCAGTTTAAGAAATACCCCTACTCACAAGTCAGCGCATTTACAAGCGGATTGGATTCTGCTGGAGGCGGCTCGACAGATGCATTCGATATTGGTAAGGAAGGATTTACGATTTCGGGCATGTGGGAGATGGGTCAAATTCAGGCGGATGACCCAAGCTTAAGTTACGGTGTGGAGCCCCTCCCGGTGGGACCAGGAGGGAACGCGAACTCTACGTGGATCAACGGAAACTACAATATGATTCCGTCGGGCTCGAAACATCCAGAGCAGGCTTTTGAATTCATCTCCTGGCTGGCTGGCTACGAAAATGCCGCATGGGCTGCAGAAGCTTACCCAACGGGTGGATGGGTTCCGAACTCGCCTGAGATTACCAAGCAACCTGCGTATCAGAAGTGGCTTTCACAAGACCCGGTGCGCAAACAATTTGTGAATGTCCTCAATAGCCCGAAGTCGACCACAGACCCTGTCACACCTGCAGCGATGTTGTATGAAACACAGCTTACCAATGCTGAGGACTATGTGTTACAGGGCAAGAAGAGTGTAACGCAAGCTTTGTCGGACTTGCAGAACCAAGCAAACCAAGAACTCCAAAACGATGCCAAGTAGTGAGTTGAGGACGGTTGCTCCTTTTGGGGCAGCCGGAACTTCGAATTGAAAGTTAGGAGGATAGCTCAATGAGTACACAACCCGGGACTATCCAATTAGGTAGTCAACCTGTCACCCGCAAGCCAAAGGTGAAACGGCACTTAGCCAGTTTCACGAAACATGCGGTTCTCATCTTACTAGGGATTGGGTTTGTTTTCCCACTGTTCTGGATGATTTCTACTTCGATAAAACCTAGTTTCGAGCAGATGTCATGGCCGCCTGTTTGGATACCGCATCCGTTCGACTGGGCGAACTACCCGAGTTCGATGAAGTTTGAACCATTTTTTCACTATATCTTAAATACACTTTACTATTGTGTAGCCACCGTGATTGGGACCGTGTTGTCATGCAGTGTCGTAGCATATGGATTTGCACGCATTGAATGGCCAGAGCGAGGTTTTCTGTTCTTTCTCATGCTAGCCACAATGATGCTTCCGTTTCAGGTGACGATGATTCCGCTGTTTATTCTATTTAAGAACATCGGTTGGGTAGGGTCGTTCAAGCCACTGATCATCCCATCGTTTTTTGGGAATGCCTTTCAGATATTTTTGCTGAGACAATTCTTTATGACCATCCCTAAATCACTTTCTGAGGCTGCCTACATGGATGGGGCGAGTGAGTTCAAAATATTTTACAAAATCATTCTGCCTTTAGCGAAGCCAGCGTTGGCCACCGTAGCGCTGTTCCAGTTCATGTATTGCTGGAACGATTTCTTGGGCCCCATTATCTACTTGAACAATTCTTCGCTGTATACCATTTCGCTAGGGCTTCAGCAATATGTGAGTTCTTACGGTACACAGTGGGGACTATTGATGGCCGCTTCCACGGTTGCCACGCTGCCCTTAATTATTTTGTTCTTCCTCACGCAAAGGACGTTCATTGAGGGAATCGCTATCACTGGACTCAAGGGTTGAGCTTGAGAATATTTCTCGGGAAAGGATGTGATTGCTCGGTCCTCCATAAATGAAAGTATCATTCACAAGTGATTGCAGTAATATAGCACCGGTTTCCTAGAGAAGAGAAGTTTACGAGAGGATGGTTTTCGCATGTCGTTTAAAATTGCGTTCATCGGTGCTGGCAGTATCGGCTTTACGAGAGGTTTGTTACGAGACCTGTTGTCCGTTCCAGAGTTTCATGACATTGAAGTGGCCTTTACGGACATCAATCCGCACAATCTCGATATGGTGACACAACTCTGCCAACGGGATATTCGTGAAAACGGATTAGACATAGAAATTTCTTCCACAACGGATCGGCGAGAGGCACTGAAAGACGCTCGGTACGTATTCGTAGTGGTTCGGATTGGCGGACTTGAGGCATTCCAGTTGGACGTCGATATTCCTCTCAAATATGGCGTTGACCAGTGTGTGGGTGACACCTTGTGTGCTGGCGGAATCATGTACGGTCAACGGGGCATCGCCGAGATGCTGCAGATATGTAAAGACATCCAGGAGGTCGCGGAACCAGGGTGCTTGATGCTCAATTACGCCAACCCCATGGCGATGATGACGTGGGCTTGCAACAAGTATGGCGGGGTAAAGACGATTGGCCTCTGCCACGGCGTACAAGGCGGCCACGAACAAATTGCCAAGGCACTTGGCTTGCCGCAGAACGAAGTGGACATCATTTGTGCGGGCATTAACCACCAAACTTGGTATATCCAAATTAAGCACAACGGAGAGGACCTTACCGGAAAGCTGTTGGAGGCATTCGAGAATCATCCGGAGTTCAGTCAGACCGAAAAGGTCCGCATCGACATGCTGAGGCGTTTTGGCTATTACAGCACGGAGTCCAACGGACATTTGAGCGAGTACGTTCCATGGTATCGTAAACGGCCGGAGGAAATCTGCGATTGGATTGACCTAGGTACTTGGATCAACGGTGAGACAGGTGGGTACTTGCGGGTATGTACCGAGGGGCGTAATTGGTTTGAGACAGACTTCCCGAATTGGATGAACGACCCAGCCATGGTTTATTCGCAAGAGACGCGTGGTCGTGAACACGGATCGTATATTATCGAGGGTCTAGAGACCGGCAGAGTGTATCGAGGTCACTTTAACGTCGTAAATAACGGCGTCATCTCCAATTTGCCAGACGATGCCATCATTGAGGCGCCTGGTTATGTTGATGGGAATGGGATTAGCATCCCGCACGTCGGCGACCTACCTCTCGGATGCGCAGCCGTCTGCAATGCGAGTATCTCCGTTCAACGGCTTGCGGTCGAAGCGGCAGTTCATGGGAACGATACGTTACTTCGACAGGCGATGATGATGGATCCGCTCGTAGGCGCAGTCTGTAATCCACCAGAAATTTGGCAGATGGTAGATGAAATGCTGGTCGCCCAAGAGAAATGGCTTCCTCAGTACAGTGGGGCAATTCAGAAGGCGAAAGGGCGATTGAGCTCTGGGCAGTTGCTTCCTACCCGTCAGTACGAGGGGGCAGCTAGGCTAAGAGTGAAAACTGTGGAAGAAATGCAGGCGGATCGGATAGCCGCAAACAAAAATGCAGGCGAGTCCGACAAGGCGCAAGAGCGTCCTGCACTGAATACGCATTAATCTTAAAGTTCTGATGGTGTAATAAACTCTTAAGAACGGAGAGGATTTTGTTGAACAAGATTACCTTTATCGGTGCTGGGAGCACAGTGTTTGCAAAGAACGTGTTGGGGGACAGCATGTTGACCCCGGCGCTTCAGGGCTTCGAATTTGCATTGTACGACATCGATATGGAGCGGCTGCATGATTCCGAAAAGATGTTGAACAACTTGAAGGAGAGCACCCACAGCCATGTGCATATCAGGGCGTACGAAGACCGCCAGGAGGCACTGCGCGGCGCCAAGTACGTCGTGAACGCGATTCAGGTCGGAGGATATGATCCCTGTACAATCACCGACTTCGAGATTCCCAAGAAGTACGGATTGCGACAAACGATTGCCGATACAGTCGGCATCGGCGGCATCTTCCGCAATCTGCGCACCATTCCTGTGATGCTTGACATCGCCAGAGATATGCAAGAGGTGTGCCCCGACGCTTTATTTTTGAACTACACCAACCCGATGGCTGTTTTGACCAACGTGATGAATACTTATGGGGGAATTCGCACGGTCGGGCTATGTCACAGCGTTCAAGTGTGTGTACCCCATCTATTTGAAAATTTAGGGATGGATCCCACGGGCGTACAATCGAAAATTGCCGGCATCAATCATATGGCCTGGTTGCTCGAGGTCACCAAGGACGGTGAAGATCTTTATCCGGAAATTAAGCGGCGTGCACGCGAAAAACAGTTGGAGAAACACGATGATATGGTCCGACTCGAACTCATGTTGCGATTTGGCTATTACGTCACGGAATCCTCCGAACACAATGCGGAATACCATCCATACTTTATCAAGAAAAACTATCCGGACCTCATCGAGCGTTT
This sequence comes from Alicyclobacillus fastidiosus, assembly GCF_026651875.1. Taxonomy (GTDB): domain Bacteria; phylum Bacillota; class Bacilli; order Alicyclobacillales; family Alicyclobacillaceae; genus Alicyclobacillus; species Alicyclobacillus fastidiosus. Next base: position 174,964 of record NZ_CP104067.1, read on the forward strand.
CAATATTCCGCTTGACGAGTATCCAAGACGGTGTGTCAATCAAATTAACAGATGGAAATCCATGCGGGATGAACTGGTTCAAAATAAGCAATTATCCCATCAACGGACTCATGAGTACGCTTCGTATATTATGGAGGCTATGGAGACCAACGTTCCGTTTAAAATCGGCGCAAATGTCATGAACACCGGCCTTATCCCGAACTTGCCGCGGGAAGCTTGTGTGGAAGTCCCGTGTCTCGTCGATTCAAGCGGAGTGACACCTACCTATGTGGGGAATCTTCCGGCACAGTGCGCGGCGCTGAACAGAACCAACATCAACACGCAGTTGCTGACCATCGAAGCCGCCATCACAGGTAAACGGGAGCACATCTATCACGCGGCAATGCTTGATCCGCACACTTCGGCGGAGCTGTCACTGGACGATATCGTATCTCTCTGTGACGATTTGATAGACGCCCACGGCAAGTGGTTGCCACAGTACAGGTAAACAAAAACATATCGTCGCCGTTGCACGGCCGGGGGATGACCCACGGCCGTGCAACCGCGTCTCGAACTCCCACACCAACCGCAAGTAAGCGCTGTCCTCCACAGGTGAACACGTCCGTAGTACAATAAATCAACTCACAGTGAGACTCAGACTTGCGAGCGATACGGTGACTGACAGGTGAGACCTGTCGAAAGGGAGGCGTTCACGTGATTTCTGTGCGAGAATTTGTGGCTTCTCTTGCATATCCAACTGAGTTGTTGGCCGGTGGCGCCGGCTGGGACGAGTTATGCCGCGACATCATCTTGTTGAGTGACGAAAAAGTCTGGTTACAAAATACGGAAAACAGTGAATTTGCGGACACTTTGGTGTTTGTCAAGGCACACGTGTTCCCTGCGTACTCCTCGACCTTCGACTTACTCCTTCGTTTTTTCCAGCAAGCCGGCGTCGTTGGGATCGTCTTTCAGGGTGGCAAACGATCCGATTTTTCCAAGGCGACACTCATGCTTGCAGACCATTTAGGCTTACCGCTCGTGTGGATTGACGCCCCCATCAATTACTCCGTTTTCGCCCGCCAATTCTATACGATTTTTGTTCAGAGAACCCAACAGGTGCGGCAGCGGATTCGACAGGTGCGGGGGCGATTGGAAGCGGCGTTTCACGAATCCTTTACGTTGGACGCATGGATGGACACCATCGAGCACGAACTCTTCGTCACGGCGACGCTGCGGCTAACGGATAGGGGACAGCTAGGGTTGCTTAAAGCAAAGTGGCAATCCCGCGACGGGCGGCGAACCCTTCAGGTTCCGATTCAGGTGCTACACCAAGCGTTCCTCCTTGAGTTGCTCCCACACGAGCCATGTCCGTTACTGCACGCGGATGAAGAGCTTTTGTGGATAGAAGAATTTACGGGGGTGCTATCCGCGCAGACCGGCTACTTTCTCCTCGCTGAGCTTCCTGGGCTTGCGTCGCAAAGCGAGTGGGCCTGTTCCTTTGAGAGTGCACTGTACTACTCGGTATCGCGTTTGCCTGTCATTCGTGCGAACGACTTAGGGGATCTCACGCGATCCGCCGCTCAGATGCCCGAATTGCATGAGTCATTGTCCGCCCGTCGCCGTCTGGAACTCATTTCTGCAAATCAGGTCCATTCTGTCGGACTGCTCTGGGTGAGCAGTTCAGGAGACGGAGTCGACCGTCGGCAACGGATTCACCGAATTGCGGACAGGCCTTATGCGTATCGCTCATTTTCACAAGTTACGTTAAACCTGCGCGAGCAGGCGTTGAGACTTTGCGAAGACTCGCGCTATGCATTTGGGACGCAGTCCGCGTTGACGTCTTGTGTACCGTGGAAAGATTGGCGGGATAACGAAGGGGTCGTCTTATTCTGCTTCGGACTTCCACGCAATGGCGTGAATGGCGTAGAGCAGATGGTTCGTGAGTTGATCCACCAATTGGAGATCCGGTTGCAGACTTCTTTGCGGTCTTATTTTGTTCGAAGAAATGTGGTGGGGATGTCCCACGCAGCCGACCTTCTACAGGTGGCAGGCGCCATGACGGAGCGGTCGTACGTCGATTTTTTGAGTGTTTTATCGCAGACGAAATCGGTTCAATTCGCAGACCATAGCGGGGATGTCGTCAACCGCATCCTTCCTGCTCCAGCAGAGGATTCATCTTATGAGCACGTCCTGCAAGTACTCAAGCCATTGGTTGAGGACAAGGGAAACTTCCCTCTGCTCGAGGCACTAGAGGCGTACCTGGAATGTGGAGCCAAGATGCAGGCCGCCGCCGAGAAGCTATACTTACATCGCAACACGTTGCGATACCGCCTGAAGCGCGCGGAAAAGCTTTTGAACGTCAGCCTTGATGACGACCAGATTCGGTTTACGTACCAACTAGCTATCCGCACATGGCGCCTGCGAAATCCAAGTCCCCTATCCTGAGGATGTTTATGAAAATACCTCCAAATGTACGGGGAGTTTTGTGCGGCGTGCACAATCTCGCCTGTTTTTTTGTTCGTTCTGTAACTATATCCAGAATTCAATGTAAATTACGATAAATCAAACGGCAGGACAAAACGTAAAAGAGGAGGAATGAGGCATGAATCAGGCGGATCCGGCTGGTCAAAAGCTGGATGACTACTCCCTGTCTAGAGTTCCAGACAGTGAACGGCGGCATTGGTTTGGGATAGCGACCATGCGCTTCGGTCAGATGTCGGCCCTTTCGCAGTTTCTCTTAGGAGCGACGCTCGGATTTGGCATGAACTTTTGGCACGCATTCTTCGCACTCACACTCGGCGCTGTCATCTTGGAAATCATCTCTATCTTTGTCGGCATTGCAGGTATGAAAGAGGGACTCAGCACGACGATGCTCGTTCGCTGGACCGGATTTGGCCGACTCGGGTCGGTCATCGTCAGTATTGTCATCGCCATTTCCCTTGTTGGCTGGTTTGGTGTGCAAAATCAAGTGTTCGCAGACGGATTAAACCAGTTACTAGGTGGTCCAATTTGGTTGTGGTCGATTGTCACTGGCGCGCTTGTCACGGTGGTCGTCATTTACGGATTTTTGTCCATGGGCTTTACGGCTTACATCACGGTACCGCTCTTCATGGTGATTGCCTTCTTCTCGATTGGGCGCGAACTCACGCATTACTCCTTCGGACACCTCGTCTCGATGGGGGCGCCGGGCCCTGCTCTTACGCTCGGAGCAGCTGCTAGCATGGTCGCTGGAGGCTTCATTACCGGGGCTATCATTTCCCCGGACATGACGCGTTATAACCGTTCCGTAGCCGGCGTGATTAAACAGACCGTCCTAGGTATCACCCTGGGCGAGTATGTCATCGGGTTGATTGGCGTGTTGCTTGCCCACGCGACGAAATCCGCAAACGTCATCACCATCGTCATGTCGACGAGTGGTGTGATCGGGACGGTCGTCCTCGTGACGGCAACACTCAAAATTAACGACTGGAACCTGTATTCATCGTCACTTGGCATCGTCAACCTGTTCGATGTCGTCTTTCGCAAGCGAATTAGCCGGGTCGGCGTAACCATTTTGTTTGGGGCTGTCGGAACGCTGTTGTCGGTACTCGGCATTCTGGACCAGTTCGAAGGATTTCTTACGCTGCTAGGCGTCGCCGTGCCCCCTGTTGGCGGCATCATGGTGGTCGAGTACTTTCTCATCCGGAGGTATAAAGACGAACTTCAATCGTCCCGGGAGCGAGGCGTATTGCCTAGCGCGTACGAATCCTGGAATCCGATCACGCTCGTCTCCTGGATTGGAGCGTTTCTCGTCGGCGAATTGGTGAAGTGGGGAATCCCCTCTATCAACTCATTGGTGGTAGCGGCCGTGGCCTACTACGTTCTTAGCAAGCTCGTCAACCGCAATCATTCGGTTACTTATGGCCGGGTAGAAACCAAGGAGTTCGCGAACTAAACACTGGGGAGACACGCGTAGAACTGCCGTGTCTCCCAAGGATCGTTTATTTGACAGCTAGGTGGTGACGGAATGAGAAGACTGATTCATGCACGCGACATCGACTATCTCGCGCTTGGCGCTACCGTACTGGGTACGGGTGGCGGAGGTGACCCGTATATTGGCGCACTGATGGCCAAGCAGGCGATTGAGCAATACGGCCCGGTTGAACTGATCTCCATCGATGAATTGGCCGACGACGACCTCGTCATTCCGTCGGCGATGATGGGCGCGCCAACCGTAATGGTGGAAAAGATGCCTAGTGGGGATGAGCCTGTCAAGGCGTTCACACAGTTAGAGAAGTTTCTTGGTCGAAAGGCGGCCGCGACGGTGTCCATCGAGGCGGGGGGACTCAACTCTACGATTCCGTTCGTCGTCGCGGCGGAGTTGGGGATCCCCCTGGTCGACGCCGACGGCATGGGCCGGGCCTTCCCGGAAATCCCCATGACTGCGCTGCACTTTGGCGGGATCCCTGCAACGCCGATGATGGTCGCGGATGAGAAGGGGAATACGGTGTTGCTGTCGACGGTCGACGGCGCATGGACAGAGGCGCTCTCGCGCAATGCCACGATTGTGATGGGTGGATCTTCGATGCTGGCACTGTATGGTGCCAACGCACGCGACATGCGTCCGAATCTAATCCATGGAACGCTCTCCACCGCGATAAAAATCGGAGAACTGTTGGCGGCCAAAGAGGACGCAGCGATTCGACTGGACAAACTGCTCAAATTTACAGACGGAGTGGAACTGTTCCGCGGCAAGCTGACTGACGTCATGCGCAGGACGGTAGGCGGATTCGCCCGTGGAACCGTCACGCTGGAAGGGACGGCGGGGGATGCTGGTTCTATCTGCCGGATCGAGTTCCAAAATGAAAACCTTATTGCAATGCGGGATGGGGAACCGATGGCGACCGTACCGGATCTCATCACCGTACTTGATCAAGAAACGGTCCATCCCATTACGACCGAAGAGTTGCGATACGGGCAGAGGGTTATCGTCATTGCCATGCCGTGCGCGCCGGTCTGGCACCGACCGGAGTGCCTGGAGTTAGTTGGCCCCAGGTACTTTGGATACGACTTCGACTTTAAGCCGCTGCGGCAAGTTGCGGAGCACGCGGATTAAATTAGACACCAGGGTATGACCGAGGAGGAACGTGTATGTCTTATCGTTTGGGAATTGACGTCGGCGGAACCAATACGGACGTCGTTTTATTGGACCGGGAGAACGCGGTCATCGCGAAGACCAAAACCGCGGTCACTGCAGATATTGTCAGTGGCATTCGAGCGGGGGTTGGGACGGTTTTACAGCAAAGCGGCGTCGAAGGGGCAGACATCACGCACGCCATGCTCGGGACGACGCAAGTGACGAACGCCATCATCGAGCGACGCGAGTTGAACGACGTGGCGATTGTTCGATTGGGTGCACCGGCCACCCGTGCCGTCAAACCACTTGCTGGGTGGCCGGAAGACCTGCGCGAGCGGTATGCGCAGTACTCCTGGATCGTCGGTGGAGGGCACGAGTTTGACGGTCGCGAAATCGCGCCTTTAGACGAGGCGGAACTTGCGACCATCGCCCAGGCGGTCAAGGGAAAGGTGCAAGCCGTCGCCATCACAGGGGTCTTTTCCCCGGTCAATACGGATCACGAGGAGCGTGCAGCCCGGATCTTCCGCGAAATCCTCGGCGAGGACATCCCGATTTCGCTCTCTTATCAGTTGGGCAGTGTCGGGCTTCTTGAACGCGAGAACGCGACTGTGTTGAACGCGGCGGTGTCAAACGTCGCAAAACGAGCGACCTTGTCGTTCCAGCAGGCGCTTGCCGATCTCGACGTGCACGCGGCGCTGTACTTGGCTCAAAACGACGGCACATTGATGTCGGTGGAATATGCACTCTTGTATCCGATTCTCACCATCGCCTGTGGACCGACCAACAGTATGCGCGGCGCAGCGTACTTGACTGGGTTGAAAAACGCCATTGTCGTCGATGTCGGGGGGACCTCCACAGATGTCGGCGTGCTCGTCAACGGGTTTCCGAGAGAATCGTTCGTCGCGGTCGACGTCGGCGGTGTTCGGACCAACTTCCGTATGCCAGACTTGTACTCCATTGGGCTTGGCGGCGGAAGTCGGGTTACAGAAGTGGATGGCAAAGTTGAAGTCGGTCCAAAAAGTGTGGGGTATCGAATTGTTCAGGAGGGCCGTGCGTTTGGCGGCGACACGACGACGTTTACCGACGTGGTCGTCTCCTTGGGCAAGGCCAAGGTTGGCACGCATGCGGTTCATCTCCCGGAAGAAGTGGCAAATCGGGCTTATGAGGTCGCCATCGACAAGACTGCAGAGGCGATCGACCGAATGAAGACGAGCGCTGAGGCCACGCCGTTGATTCTGGTAGGCGGGGGCAGCGTGTTGCTACCTAGCCAATTTGAAGGCGTCTCAGAAGTGTATCGACCGGAGAACTATGACGTCGCCAACGCCATTGGCGCGGCCATCGCGCAGGTGAGCGGACGCGTGGACAGGATTTTCGCGATGGATCAGAAGTCCCGTGAAGAGGTTCTCGCAGAGGCGAAGTCCATCGCCATCGCGGAGGCCATCCGAGCAGGCGCCGAAGCGTCGACGATAGAAGTCGTGGAAATTGAGGAGATTCCTATCGCCTATCTACCAGGAAACGCGGTGCGAATCAAAGTCACTGTCGCGGGGACCTTGGCCTCATACAGCCAGGAGCAAAAGGTTGGTGCCCATGCGAGTCACTGAGCAGGAATTAGAGGCGTTGTCGATTGGCGCAGCGATTTTAGGGACGGGTGGCGGTGGGGATCCACTCATCGGAAAACTGATGGCACAACAGGCGGTTGCGGAATATGGCCCGGTCGACCTGATTTCGCTGGACGACATCAGCGAAGGGGATGTGGTGTTTCCCGTCGCCATGATGGGGGCTCCCACGGTCTTTCTCGAAAAGCTGCCCGCAGGGGAAGAAGGGTATCTGGCTGTTCTCCGAATGGAACGCCATCTTGGCAAGAAGGTGACCGCACTCTGCCCAATCGAGTGTGGCGGGATGAACAGCATGATTCCGTTTGTGGTCGCCGCAAGAATGGGATTGCCTGTTGTCGACGGCGACGGCATGGGGCGAGCGTTCCCCGAGTTGCAGATGGAGACCTTCCACGTGCTCGGCGTTTCCGGCACGCCGGCGTGCATTGCCGACGAATGGGGAAACGTGGTGCTCTTCGAGACGGTCGATAACTACAGGTTGGAGTCGTTTGCACGAGCTTGCACGGTCAAGATGGGCGGGTATTCTCACCTAGTCGACTACCCCATGACGGGTACACAACTGCGGGACACCGCCGTACGAGGGACGATATCGATGGCGATCCGCTTGGGAAACGCCATCCAGGCGGCCCATCGTTCGCATGTAAATCCGGTTCAGGCGGCGCTTTCCGCAACGCGAGACACGATTTATGGCCATGGAATTGCACTGTTTCAGGGCAAGGTCGTGGACGTGTCACGGCGCACTTCGAACGGGTTTGCGGTAGGAAGTGCGCAGTTACAGGGGTTTGACGATGATGCAGGGAAGTCGATGGTCATCGACTTCCAGAACGAGAACCTGATCGCCAAAGTTGGCGAACAAGTGGTGGCGAGTGTGCCGGATCTCATTACCCTACTCGATCCCGACACGGGCTATGCAATCACGAACGAACGCCTGCGCTACGGACAACGCGTCGTGGTCGTCGGCATCCCGACGCCGGAAATCATGCGAAGCTGCGCGGCGCTGCAAGTGTGGGGACCGAAACAGTTCGGCTACGACACCCCGTTTGTCCCACTCGAACAAGCCTATCCAGATTTCTATCGACAAGTCGGGGTACCTAAGGAAAAGGAAAAATATCTTTTGTCTACGTTGACTGGGATGCGGTGAATATCTTTCGGCGTTAGGGAGGATGCGATGCAGTCCTCCCTTTGCCTTGGCTTGAAAGGGTGAGGTGCCAATGTCAGTCAGGCAACTGACGATAGCAGACATCGAAGCAGCCGTGATGGGAGGGAAGTTTCTCGGTGGCGGCGGCGGGGGATGGACGAACGACGGATTGGAGTTTGGGCGGCTCGCAATGGAGAAGCACCCACCTCTATTGGTGACTCCAGATGAGTTGCAGGATGGCGCCATCGTGCTTACCGTCGCGTTGGTCGGTGCGCCGGCGGCACAGGATCGACATGTCGAGACCGCGCACTTCCTGCGCGCAGTACAGCGACTCGAAACGGAATTGGGGGCACGTGTCGCAGGTGTTGTCACGAATGAGAATGGTGCAGCGGCAACGGTGAACGGATGGGTACAGGCCGCAAACTTGGGCATTCCCGTGGTCGACGCGCCGTGTAACGGCCGGGCGCACCCGACGGGCGTCATGGGGTCACTCGGACTCCATCGACTGCCGGACTACGTGAGCGTACAGGCCGCTGTCGGGGGCCGAGGAGAGCGGTACGTGGAGGCGGTTGTCCGCGGCTCCCTGCAGCAGACCGCTGTACTCGTTCGCCACGCGTCCGTTCAAGCAGGTGGCCTCGTCGCTGTTGCAAGGAATCCAGTGACTGCAAAGTATGCACACGAACACGGGGCGGTTGGCGGGATTGGTCAGGCCATCGACCTGGGACATCGAGTGTTAAAGGCAAGCAGAGCCGGCGGTCGGGCGGTCATCGATGCAGCGCTCGATTTCCTAGGTGGGCAAAAGGTGGCCCAGGGTCTGGTTGAAGATGTCATTCTGCAAACAGAAGGCGGATTTGACGTGGGCTTCGTCACCATCGCGGACGTCGAAATGACGTTTTGGAACGAGTATATGACACTCGAGCGGCACGGACAGCGACTGGCTACTTTTCCAGACCTGGTGATGACGGTCGATACAGAATCCGGTTTGCCGTTGATCACGGCAGAGATAGAGCGAGGGCAGAGTGTCACAGTGGTCGTCGTCCCACGTCAGAATTTAAAGCTTGGTGCGGGCATGCGCGACCGATCGTTATTCACAGTCGTGGAAAAGGCTGTGGAAAAAGAGATCTGCAAATATGTGTTTCCGACGAGCGTAAATTTGGTGTGACCCGTTGGCCCGGCCATGCGTTTGCCGCGGTGTAGCACAACTGCTCGTAAAGGTCGACGCAAGGTGAGGAGAGCTGCCTGATGACGTTGAAACAGACGATGGAACTGTACGAACTGCTGGATGATCCCCAGATCACCGGTCTTGATGTGAAAGATTTTCTGGAAGGGCGCGGGGCTTCGCGCGTTGACGTGGAAACGGTGGTGGGAGAGCCGGGTTCCACCGATTTTATAAGGGTTTGTATCCCCGGAAGAAACGGGAAGACAAGCGGTGGCGACGCTCCCACGCTCGGGGTGATTGGTCGATTGGGCGGCATCGGCGCGCGCCCAGAACGCATCGGATTGGTCTCTGATGGCGACGGGGCGATAGCGGCACTGGCGGCGGCGCTCAAGTTGACTCAGATGCACAATAAGGGAGACATATTGGCCGGCGACGTGATGATTGCCACGCACATCTGTCCCAACGCCCCGACGATTGTGCACCATCCGGTCAACTTTATGGGCTCCCCGGTAGATATGTATACCATGAACCAGCACGAGGTCAGCGGCGAGATGGATGCCATCCTGACCATCGACACGACGAAGGGGAATCGCGTGTTTAATTACCGCGGTGTGGCCATTTCGCCGACCGTCAAAGAAGGTTGTATTCTCCCAATCAGCCACGATCTCGTTTCGCTATTGGAGATCACCTCTGGACGACTGGCACATACGTTTGCGGTGAGTATGCAGGACATCACACCGTACGGGAACCAACTGTACCATATCAACAGTATCCTGCAGCCGTGCGTAGCGACCAGCGCCCCAGTCGTCGGCGTCGCCATCACGGCCGAGAGCACGGTGCCGGGATGCGCGACGGGTGCAAGCCACGAGATCGACATCGCGACTGCGGCCCGATTCGTGATTGAGGTCGCGAAGGCGTTTGGCGCAGGAACCTGCTCGTTCTACGACGAAGTCGAGTTCTCCAGATTTGTGGATTTGTACGGATCGATGCGGCAGTTGCAGACGCTTGGCAGAACAGCCGTTACGGATTAGGAAATGGTGGTCCAACAAAACAACACGCGCCCCGTAGTGGACGCGTGTTGTTTTGTCTTGTCCCCGTAAACATCGAGGGAGTCTTTTCAAACAAGCGTTATCTGGAGGGAGTAGTATCCAATGTTGATCAACATGTTTATACAAGTTATGATATTTATCATATATGTATGAACATGTTTTGGTGAAAGCGTTTGTTCACATACTAGATTCGTTATCTACATAATCGGTCCAATCGCGTTTGGCTGATACGTTGCTTTGTCGGCAGTGGATATACCTAGATTGGAACATCCATCCAATCATTCGACACTTTCAAGGAGGGACAAACATGGCTGAGAAGACGCTCGTCATCCAGAATCCAACGGGGATTCACGCTCGACCCGCCGCGATGTTGGTCAATAAGGCGCAGGCCTTCGCGAGTAAAATCACCCTCGAGAAGGACGGTAAGCAGGCGGATGCCAAGAGCATCCTCGGAGTGATGGCGATGGCGGTGAATCAGGGGAGTACGGTCACCATTCGCGCCGAGGGTTCGGACGCAGATCAAGCGGTTGCAGAATTGGCCGCCTTTTTAGAGCAACTGCAGTACTGACATCGGAAGTGGATTGTATTCGAGTAACAGAGGGGAATGTGTCATGTTTAAAAACCTGTTTAAGCGAACGCCGTCTGAAGAACGTGCCGATGCGCGGGAAATCATCGTTCTTGCGCCGGTGGACGGCGATATTCTTCCACTGGAAGCGGTGGATGATCCGGTTTTCGCGCAGAAGATGATCGGCGATGGACTCGCGATTTTGCCGACGTCCGACACGGTTGTTGCCCCTGTGGCGGGAACGTTGACGCAACTGTTCCCAACGGGTCACGCGGCCGGCATCACGACCCCAGAGGGGATTGAGGTGTTGATTCACGTCGGGATGGACACGGTCGAACTGAAGGGTGAGGGATTCACCAAACTCGCAGAACAGGGGATGCAAGTCGAGGTGGGTACGCCGCTCATCCGTCTCGATCTCGACAAGCTTCAAACGACGGCCAAGTCTCTGGTGACCCCGGTGGTCATCACGAACATGCAAAAGGTCGAACACCTCTCCAAGGCGGATGCGGCACCTGCTCGGGCGGGGGACAGCTGGCTTTTGAAGGTCGAAACGCGGATGACGAAGTAGCGATCTTTCGGTGGACGCCGGGGCAACCGCCGACGTTCACCCTCATTCTGAGTGACAGGGCGTGCGGGAGTCTGCACGTCCTTGTTTGTGTCCAATTCCCCCACAGAATGCAGCGAAGAAAACGGTTGACCAACATGTATAAACAAGTTATTATGTTCGATGAACTTGTTTATACATGTTGGTCTCGTGAAAACGTTTGTATGCTTCGTTCGTCGACGCTGACGACTGACTCAGCGGGTTTCTGGATAGGAGAGTTGAGTATGAAGATCACCGAACAATCCGTCGCCGGTATTCTTGATGCCGTAGGCGGTAAGGAAAATGTCGCATCGGCGACGCACTGCGTAACTCGTTTGCGACTTGCGTTGAATGACGAGGACAAAATTGACAAACAGGCACTCGAAGCCAACGCGTTGGTTCAAGGGTTTTTCTCCGCCAATGGGCAGTTCCAAATCATCATTGGACCTGGGACGGTTGAAAGGGTTTACGAGAAGTTTATTGAGATTGGTGGAATTGGTCGAGCTACGAAGGAACAGGTCAAGAGCGCAGCGGAAAAGAACTTGAACCCGCTGCAACGGCTCGTGAAGACCTTGGCCGATATCTTTATCCCGTTGCTGCCGGCGATTGTCACTGCTGGCTTGTTGATGGGTGTCAACAATATTCTGACGGGTCCTGGAATCTTTTATCACAACCAGTCGTTTGTCGACGTCCACACGAACTGGAAAGACTTTGCCGACATCATCAACGTCATCGCGAATACGTCGTTTACGTTCTTGCCGGGGCTCATTGGGTGGTCCGCGGTAAAGAAATTCGGTGGCAGTGAGCTCTTGGGTATCGTTCTGGGGCTGATGCTCATCAACCCCGAACTGCTGAATGCGTATTCGTTCGCCCAGGCGCATTTGAAAGGAACTGTCCCGTACTGGAACCTATTTGGACTGCACGTTCAAAAGGTCGGTTATCAAGGGCAGGTCCTGCCGGTGCTGATCGCCTCATACGTGCTGGCCAAACTCGAGCGTTGGCTCACCAAGCGCGTTCCCGACACGCTTAAGTTGATTTTGGTCGCACCGATTGCTTTGCTCGTCACAGGGTTTATCTCGTTTGTCATCATTGGCCCAGTCACCTTTGCAATTGGCCGCGAAATTACCGACGGGTTAGTCTACATCTTCAATCACTACGCATTGCTCGGCGGGCTCATTTACGGGGGATTCTACTGTGTGCTCGTGGTCACAGGCATGCACCAAATGTTTCTCGCAGTCGACTTGCAGTTGATTGCGCAGACCGGATCGACATTTTTGTGGCCGATACTGGCCTTGTCCAACATCGCTCAAGGCTCCGCAGCGCTCGCGATGATGTTCGTCGCCAAGGACGAGAAACTTCGCAGCATGTCCTTCACGTCCGCCATTTCGGCGTACTTGGGCATCACAGAACCCGCGATGTTTGGTGTCAACCTGCGGTTCCGCTTTCCCTTTATCTCTTCGATGGTTGGCTCCGCGATTGCGGGTGCGTGGATCACGATGCAACATGTTCGCGCGTTCTCAGTGGGCGTCGGTGGGCTACCAGGCTTTCTCTCGATCATCACGGACAAGTGGGGCCCGTTCTTCGTCGGCATGGCCATCGCTATCGTGATCCCGTTCGTACTGACCACGATTCTGGCGAAAACGCGCAAGCTTCAATTCTAATTTTCATATGTCACTCAACCCACGGGCAAAACCAGTTTGCCCGTGGGTTGAGTTCGTTCATCTTAAAGTGGCGGTGAAGAGATATGCAAGACGCGTGGTGGAAGAAATCCGTTGTTTACCAGATTTATCCGAAGAGCTTCCTCGACACGACCGGGGATGGCATCGGAGACCTTCGCGGCATCATCCATAAGCTCGACTATTTGCGAGAACTCGGTGTGGACATTTTATGGCTCACGCCCATTTACGAGTCTCCACAACGAGATAATGGGTACGACATCAGTGACTACTATCGGGTGAACCCGCAGTACGGGACGATGGCGGAGTTGGAAACCCTATTCGACGAAGCTCACCGTCGCGACATGAAGGTCGTGATGGACATCGTGGTGAATCACACGTCAACCGATCATATGTGGTTTCAGGAAGCCAGGAAGTCCAAGGACAGTCCTTATCGCGATTTTTATATCTGGAGAGACGAACCGAACAATTGGCTGTCGAAGTTTGGCGGGAGTGCATGGGCGTATGACGAGGCTGCAAATCAGTATTACCTTCACCTGTTTGACGTCACTCAGGCGGATTTAAATTGGGAAAACCCAAAGCTCCGCGACGAAATCTATCAGATGATGAATTTCTGGGTGGAGAAGGGCGTCGATGGCTTTCGACTCGACGTGATCAATTTGATCTCTAAGAATCAACAATTTCCGGATGACACACTGGAGACGTCCACAGAGGACGGCCGCAGGTACTATACGGATGGACCTCGTATCCACGAGTACTTAAAGGAAATGAACCAACGGGTATTCGCCAACAAACCGGGGTTCGTCACTGTCGGGGAGATGTCCTCCACCTCACTTGAGCACTGCGTAAAGTACACGAACCCAAACGAACGCGAACTCAACATGACGTTCAGTTTCCATCACTTGAAAGTGGATTATCCGAACGGTGAGAAGTGGGTGGCCGCACCGTTTGATTTCGTCCAACTGAAGGAAATTTTGAGTCAGTGGCAGGTCGGCATGCAGCAAGGCGGAGGTTGGAATGCGCTGTTTTGGTGCAACCATGACCAACCGCGCGTTGTTTCGCGCTTTGGGAATGACGCCCACTATCGCGAAGCATCTGCGAAGATGTTGGCGACAGCACTTCACCTGTTGAAGGGAACGCCCTACATCTATCAGGGCGAGGAGATCGGCATGACCAATCCGGGATTTGATCGGATTGAGGACTATCGAGACGTCGAATCCATCAACGCCTATGGGCGTCTGACATCGTCGGGGACCAGTGAATCGGACACAATGGCTGCATTGAAGCAGAAATCGCGCGACAACTCGCGCACGCCCATGCAGTGGGACGCGTCGAACAACGCCGGATTCACAACAGGCACCCCGTGGATTCGCGTCGCCCCAAACTACAGAGACGTGAATGTAGACGACGCGCTTGCCAATCCGGATTCGATTTTTTATCATTATCAAAAGTTGATCAGACTTCGCAAGACGCACGATGTCATTGTGTACGGAGACTATCGAGTCATCTTGCCCGATGATCCGCAGTTATTTGTCTATCTCAGAACCTATAAGAACGATACAATATTGGTGATCAACAATTTCTACGCGGTGGATGCCAAGTTTGTCTTGCCAAGTGAGATCTCCATCGCAGGGGCGACGTCTGAAATCCTTGTGTCCAATTACAAAGACACACCAAATACCTGGCATGACCTGGACCTACGCCCATATGAGTCGGTCGCGTTTTACATTCGGGGGCCACATGAAAACAAAAGCTCAGGCGATTTATGACGCACTCGCTGCAAACATCCAGAATGGAACCTATAAACCCAATAGCAAGCTTCCGTCCGAGTATGACCTCATTGAGCAATATGGCGTTTCGCGGGGAACCATCCGACAAGCGCTCGAGATGCTGTCCCAAGACGGGTACATTCAGCGATTGAAGGGGAAGGGCTCCATTGTTCTAGACATTCGAAAGTACAACTTCCCTGTGACGGGATTGGTCAGTTTTAAAGAGGTCAGCAAAATGATGCACGGGGACGTGCGGACCATTGTCAACGAACTCACCGTCGTACAGCCAGACGACTTCATTCAATCTCAGTTGGATGTCGGGCCTACAGACGACGTGTGGCGGGTCGTTCGCACGCGGGAGATACAGGGTGAAAAAATCATCCTTGACATCGATTATTTTGACCGCAAGTACGTTCCGTTTTTGACAAAGGAGATATGCACAGACTCCATTTACGAGTACTTGGAGAATGAATTACACCTCTCCATCAGTTTCGCGAAGAAGGAGATCGTCGTCGAGTCGGCGACGGATGAGGACAAGGCGGCGCTCGATTTAGGGGACTTTCCCTATGTCGTGATCGTGAAGAACCACGTTTACCTCGAGGATGCATCTCTGTTCGAATACACCGAATCGCGGCATCGTCCGGACAAGTTTCAGTTCGTCGACTTCGCTCGGCGCAACCATCTCAACAAGAAATGACCTCGGATGGCATGATACGTCCCGCCTTTCCAGATGCGCCCGACGCAGACTTAGGTGGCAGTTGAGGGGCGGGACTGTTGTGTTTGGAGAGTGAGAATTGGATTACGTGCTCACCGGAGACGTATGAAACAATATATAATTATATATTTAATAAATACGAAGGCTCTCTCTGGACGATGGACCAGGGGGCTTCTCGCGGTGTTGTAAGCGGTGAGTCCATGGCGTTGGTAGACTCACCGCTCTCCAAAACTAGCCAATTCAGATTATTAAAATTTTTAGTATTTACTCGAACGAGAGACGTATGTTATAACAACGATAATAAAGTCGTTGGAATAATTAACTGGGGGAGGAGGGTATCCGTGAAGAGGACGGGTGACTTGAAATTGATGCAGGAATTAAATCGCTACTTAATCCTGGACACGATTCGCAAGAACGGCCCGATATCGCGAGTGAAAATCGCCGAACGCGTAGGTGTGAGTCCCACAACTGTGACATCTGCGGTCAGCGACCTCATCGAGGAAGGGTTTGTCGAGGAAATCGGCTCCGGTGAATCCTCGTTTAACGGTGGACGCAAGCCGATATTGCTGCGGTTTTGCCCGAACAACTACTTTCTGATCTGCGTCTCCATCAGCAATTCCGCCATCGTGTTAGGAGAGAGCAATTTAGACGCAGAAATTGGCTCCAAACAGGTGTACCCCATGAACGGCAGCCTCGGCGAAGCCATCGTGGAAAAAATGTTGAACGCGTTGGAGGACTTTCTGTCCCGGTACACGGACCTGACTCGATGTATCGGCATATCGATTGTAGCTCCTGGGATCATCGATGCTGCGCGCGGCTTGTTGCTCTACAACACCAAGTTGTATTTACATAACGTCGACTTCAAAGGGATCGTCGAGAAGAGATTTGGACTGGACGTATGGTTCGACAACGATGCGAATGCACTCGTTTTGGCGGAACGCGACCTCGGCCAGGCGGAATCGATGGACAACGTGTTGTTCGTGACCATTGGCGACGGTATTGGCGCCGGTGCCATCGTCAACGGCTCCGTATTTCGCGGCTCAAAGGGCGGAGCCGGGGAATTTGGGCATATCACGATTGACCGCAACGGGATTCGCTGTGAGTGTGGAAATGCAGGTTGTCTCGAGAACTACGTTAGTTGGCCAAGTATTTACGCGAAGATTTACGCGTCCATCGCCCGGGGTATCCCGACCGTCATCACTGACCTCATACAGGGTGACTTGAATCGCATCACTCCTGAGGCGTATCTGACTGCCTTGGAACAACACGACAAGGTGGCTACGGAAATCCTCGAGGAAACCGCAGATTATCTCGCCACAGGACTGGTCACGCTGACCAACATGTTTAACCCAAGTGCCATCATCCTTGGCGGAGAGTTATTTCAGGGGAATCACTACTTCTTAGAAATGGTCAGAGAACAGGTATTGCACAATGCGTTAAACATCCTCAACGACGATTTAATTATTCGATTCACCTCGCTTGGCGAGGATGATAAATTACTAGGCGCCGCAGCAGTCGCGCTGAACGACGTGTTTCACTTCTCCCTGTCGTCGTAACCAGCCAGCAACGCAACGGAAGGCTCATCACCAGATAGTTCGGTCGTTGGAATAACTAACTGAGCTTGGATGACTGATTCTACCTCCATCCTTCATGATTTTGCCGAGACATCGGTCAGAATTCGCCAAGCACCCTGTTCACTTGTTTACCATCCTGAACCGACATTGGTTGCATAGGACACCTCAACGTCCTCTCAACATATTAGATTCACTAAAGGCGGTCGGGAAACCGCGCAGCAGGCACTCGACACAACGGCCAACCAAGCCGAGTCCATTTTGCAGCAGAACGACGAGTGACTGACATTAGGGGGCGCAACTGGCATGGGCGTCCCCACCACGCTTCAACACATTGTGCAAAGAGGGAGTTGTTGTTATGAGGGTCGCCGTGATTGGTGCAGGTACGATGGGAACGGTTCATTCTGAAGTGTACGCAGCGATGCCGGGCATTGAGTTTTTAGGCATTGTCGATCCGCAATGGGAACGGGCCCAGGCATTAGCAACCCGCTTAGGAACGACCGCCTACGCATCCTATGAAGAAATGATGGTCGAAGACCCGGACGTCGTGGACATTTGCGTGCCCACGCCCTATCACAAGGACTACATCACACGGACGGCGAGAGCCGGGAAGCACGTGATCAGCGAAAAACCATTGGCGCTCTCCGCACAGGACGCAAGTGAGGCCATCCAGGCTTGCAAGGAGAACGGTGTGCGGCTGTTCGTCGGGCAGGTCGTTCGATTCTTCCCCGAGTACCGCAAACTGTACGATCTCGTCCAGTCGGGACGGCTGGGAGACATCGGAACGGTCCGGACCTTCCGCGGGGGGGCGTTTCCGAATGCGTGGAACGACTGGTATGCCAATGAACACCTCAGTGGAACCTTGGTTGTCGACTTGATGATTCACGACTTCGACTTCCTTTGCTGGTGCTTCGGCGAGGTGGACCGCGTGTTCGCCAAACAACTGTTGCGCCACGAGGCAAACCGACTCGATCACGCCTTTGCCACACTCCGATTCAAAAACGGCGTCATCGCACACGTGGAAGGGTCGTGGGCCACTCCCCCCGGATTCCGGACCGAGGTCGAGATGGCAGGAAGCAAGGGGCTGGCTCACCACAACAGCCAAGAGAGTGTCCCAATCCACCTGCACGAGCGGCGGGGAGGCTCCACTGAGTCGGTCGTCGAGGTGCCGGAAAGCCCATTGCTGCACTCCCCATACTACGAAGAACTCGCGCACTTCATCGAATGTATTCGAGAGAACAAGCGGTGTGTCGTGGAACCGGAGGACGCGCTGCGGGCGCTTCAAATTAGCCTAGCAGCGGTGGAATCCGCACGCACGGGTCAACCAGTCTACCTGAGTGGTCGTGAAGAAGGGAGTGTCGGAGCGTGAAGGTCGCGGTTTTGAGTTTTGCACACATGCATGCACTAAGCTATGCCGACGCGGTACAGAAGAGTGGAGTGGACTTGATCATTTCCGATTTCGATGAAGCGCGTGGGCGGGACATGGCGAGCCAGTTCCACACGCCTTACGTCAAGGACTACCACGACGTACTGGCGGATGACGACATCGACGCGGTGATTGTCTGCAGCGAAAACGCAAACCACGCCCAGATGGTCATCGACGCTGCAGAGGCGGGGAAGCACGTGTTGTGCGAAAAACCACTCGCCACCACGGTGGAGGACGCGCGGCGGATGATCAAGGCTTGTGAGCAGGCGGGCGTGAAGCTTCAAACCGCGTTCCCGATTCGCTACAGCACGCCCGTGCAGCGCCTGAAGCACTTGATAGAATCGGGCAGTGTTGGGCGGATTCTCGCCATGAGTGGGACCAACCGCGGGCAAAATCCAGGCGGTTGGTTCGTCGATCCGGCGCTCTCCGGAGGCGGAGCCGTGTTCGACCACACCGTGCACATTCTCGATATTATGCGGTGGTATACGGGCAGTGAGGTGACGGAGGTGTACGCTGAGGTCGACAGCCGCTTTGGCGAGGGGGGCATCGACGACTGCGGGTTGCTCACGCTGACGTTTGCGAACGGTGTCATCGCTACGCACGACCCGAGTTGGTCTCGACCGAAATCGTTTCCAACGTGGGGGGATGTCACGCTTCGCGTGATCGGGACAGGCGGCGTGGTCACCGTTGACGCCCTCGCCCAGAGCCTCGTCCACTACGACGATACTGACCTGCGCGTTCGCCGGGTACCTTGGGGTGACGACGCGGACTTGCACATGGTGCAATCGTTCCTTGACTGTGTGCGCTACGACACGCAACCACTGGCCACTGGCGTAGACGGGATGAAAGCGGTCGAAGTGGCACTGGCTGCTTATGAGTCAGCCCGGACGAAACGCCCTGTCCAGTTACCCAATTGTTGATTCACTTAAACGACATCGACTGACGCCTCAAGCAAGCGAGTAGGGCAGAGAATGGAGGGGCTAGTCTTGGGTGTGTACATTGGCGTGGACGGTGGTGGGACATCGACACAAGTATTCGCATTCCAGACCGATACCAAACATGGCGCAATTGTATCGGCGGGAGCCACGCGCCAAACATCTGTGGGGTGGGACGTGGCACGGGGGCTGCTCGTGCGCACGGCGGAACAGGCACTGGAGCGCATCGGAGCAACTCGTGAAGACGTCGTCGGGATATCGGCATGTCTTTCAGGTATCGATCTCCCCGAACAGTCGCAGAAAATGGCTACTGAGCTCTTTGCGTCGTTTCCCAAAGCCTCGATAGAGGTGACGAACGATGCCATGGCACCACTGACTGCCGGGACAAATGGGCGTGCTGGCGTGGTGCTCATCGGTGGGACCGGCACGGTCGCCGTCGGTGAGTCAAGTGACGGCGAAGTGGCGCGAGCCGGTGGGTACGGTTATCTGATCGGCGACGAGGGCAGCGGTTTCGACATTGGGCGCAAAGGGTTGATGGCGGCCATCCGGTCGTATGAGGCACGAGGCCCTGCGACCGCCCTGTGGGAGGTTGTGCAGAACAAGTTTCAGTTGAATTCTCCGAATCGACTCATCCCGGTGATATACGACTCGGAGAATCCGGTTGCGGTAATCGCTTCGTTCGCCGAGGAGGTAGTTGCCTTGGCCGGTGTGGACCCTGTGGCGGATTACATTGTCGGTCGCGCCGTAAACGCGCACGTTGACCTCGTGAACGCTGTGTACACTCAATTGCCAGGGGTCGACCGACGCGTCGTGCTGTCCGGGGGACTCTTTCGGAACACGGGTCAGCTAACTGAGCGGCTCAAGGCGCGGATGGCGGATACGGAATTCGTCATCTTGAAGCACCAAGCGGTCACAGGCGCAGTGATACGGGCGATGCGCGTGAACGGAACTGACGCAGAGGGCGTTTGGAACAGCGTACCGTGGCACGAGATCGAGTCGAATGCCGCGTCCTTCTACTCGCTGACTTGGGGACTTGCGAAAGGAGCAGGGTCGAATGAGACTAGCCGTGAATCAATGGTGTTTTCCAGAAGGCACATCTCTCAGTGAGGTTTTCAAGCAGAGTCAGATGGCTCTGTTTGACGGCGTAGAACTCAACTTGAACGACCTCGGTGGCGTGGGACTCACGCTGGACATCGTGGAGTCGGATGTTCGAATGATCAAACGCCAGGCAGCTGACCACGATTTGGAGCTTAAGAGCGTATCGACGGGCCTTTTGTGGCAGTCACCGCTATCGTCTAAAGATGCCGACATTCGTCGTCGCGGGCGCGACATCGTACGCAAGCAACTGGAAGTGGCCGCAGCGCTTCAGGCAGAGACCATCCTGGTGGTTCCGGGGTGTGTCACGAAAGAGGTGCCCTACGAGGAGTGCTATCGACGAAGCCAGGAGGAATTGGCCGACTTGGCCATCTACGCGGAGCAATTGGGCGTTCAAATCGGGATCGAAAACGTGTGGAACAAGTTCCTGCTGTCCCCGCTGGAAATGGCGCGCTATGTGGACGAACTGCAGTCAGAATTCGTCGGCGTCTATTTCGACGTCGGCAACGTCCTGCAATTTGGCTTCCCGGAGCAGTGGATTCGTCACCTGGGCGAGCGAATACTGAAGGTCCACGTCAAAGATTTTTCGACCAGCGTCGGAAACATCCATGGCTTCGTGCCGCTCTTGGCTGGGGATGTGGATTGGCACGCGGTTCGTCAAGCACTCGTCGAGATTGGCTACGACGGGTACGTCACGGCAGAACTGACGCCCTATGCTTCTCATTCCACACAGTTGCCCGCGGATACGTCGCGCCAGCTGACCACGATTTTTGGCCGCCGCTGAAGCTTATTTTGAATCTGTGAGCATCTGCCTCCCAAACACTCGCGACCGGCTCGGACTGTTCGCGAGTGTTTGCGTTTCCAGTCCTCCTTCGACAAATCTACCCATATCTCGTTTTTATATTGCATATTTCTATACAAAATCTTAATATTTACGCAAGACTAATATTCGGAACAATTATTCCGAATAACGGAATGGTGGTGTTGAATGAGCAGTCAGAACACGACCGTGGTGAAATCCCTTACAATCCTTAACCTTTTCCTCGAGCGAGAGAGGCTCACTTTGAACGAAATGGTTCACCTGACCGACAGTCCGAAGACCTCTGTGTTCAGAATGGTGAAATCGTTGGAGCAAATGGGTTTTTTGGACAAAGATGAGACCGGGAAGTACTCGCTTGGTCTCCTGTTTTTACAGTTTGGGCACCTCGTCAGGGACAGGTTGAGTATTCGCCACGTGGCGTTGCCCGTGATGCAGAAGTTGCGCGATCAGGTCGGCGAAGCGGTAAATCTCATCGTCCGAGACCAATTTGAGGCGGTGTACGTGGAAAAGGTGGACACCATCCACCCGGTGCGCATATACAACGAACACCCTGGCAGGCGCGTGCCGATGTATGCGGGGGCGTGTCCGAGGATTTTGCTGAGCTATATGTCCCGGGCGGATCAGGAAGCGTATTTTCAAAATGTTGTCCTTCTTCCGATTGGTCGTGGAACGATGACCGACGTCGATGAGTTGCGCGGGGCGCTCGATGCGGCAAAGCAAAATGGTTACACGGTCAGTCATTCGGAATTGCAGGACGACACGTCCGCCGTGGCGGCGCCCGTCTTCGATCACACGGGAGAGATAGTCGCTGGCTTGAGCATCGCGGGGCTGAGTACCCGATTTGGGGACGATGTTCTTCCGTTGCTCATTCAACGCGTGAAAGATGCCGCCAGACAATGTTCGTCACTTCTCGGCTATCCAGGCGCGTCGGCCAGTCATTTGGGAACTCCCAGCATTGTATAGAAAGTGGTGACGAATGTGGTATTAATCGGGGTATTAGTGGTCATTGTCGGGTTTCTCCTGCGGTTGAATCCGATGCTTGTGGTGACGGTTGCCGGACTTGTGACGGGTCTCATTGCGCACGAGTCCATTTACAGTATTTTGACGCAGTTTGGACAAGCGTTCGAAACGAACCGCTATATGGCGATCTTTATTGCGACGCTGCCGGTGATCGGGCTCCTGGAACGCCATGGGCTGCGCGAACAGGCGGAACATCTCGTCGCCAAGATCAAGGCGGCGACAGCGGGACGGATTCTTACGGTTTATTTATTGGTTCGCGAGATCTCTGCAGCCTTGGGGATCACTTCTATCGGCGGCCCCGCACAGATGGTTCGGCCGTTGGTGGTGCCGATGGCGGAGGGTGCCATTGAGGCCACCTACGGGGAAGTGCCGGAGGACATCAGTCAAAAGGTCCGCGGTCACTCGGCGGCTGTCGATAACATCGGATTGTTCTTCGGCGAAGATATCTTCATCGCCGTCGGTGCAGTACTTTTCATGAAGGGCTTCTTCGACCAGAATCACGTTCACTCCGAGCCAATCCGGATGGGGTTGTGGGCGATTCCAACCGCTGTTGCGGTATTCGTGATTCACGCCATCCGGCTCTACCTCCTGGACAAGTCCATCAAGCGGAGATTGGGTAAAAAACCTGCGCAAAGCGTAGGTTCTGAGGAGGTTGTGAGCCAGTGATTATCTCGATTGAGTCGGTCTATATTTTTACGGGTATCATCACGTTCCTATCGAGTATTTACACGTTTTTTGACAGGAAAAACCCACGCCGGCTAACAACGGGTCTGTTTTACTTCATCTACGCCATCACCCTGATGTGTGCGAAAGTGATCCCGCCGTTCTACATCGGTATTCTGGTGCTCGTCATCGTCGCGATCGCGGGGTTTGGCGGCGTTCGCACCGGCAGCTACGGAGAGGCTTCCAGTGAAGAGCGCAACCACAACCGCGGGCGGCTCAAGAGCTGGCTGTTTCTTCCGGCCCTGCTCATCCCGTTGGTGACGGTCGGCGGTGTCGAAGGACTCAACGACCTGAAGATTGCTGGGAAATTCCTCTTGGATCCATCAAACATTACGATGGTAGCACTTGGCCTTGCCGCAGTGGTCGCGCTCGTCGTCGCCATGCTGATGACAAAGAGCTCGCCCCTGACTTCTGTGAAAGAGTCTCGCCGGTTGATTGAGGCGATTGGTTGGGCGGCCGTGCTTCCCCAAATGCTCGCCATGCTCGGGACCATCTTCGATAGCGCGGGGGTGGGCAACGTGGTGGCCAAAGCGGTTGACCACGTGATTCCAGCTCATTCATTGTTCTGGGCGGTATTCGCATATTGTGTCGGAATGGCCTTGTTCACGATGATCATGGGTAACGCGTTCGCGGCCTTTCCGGTGATGACGGCTGGCATCGCACTTCCGCTGATCATCGGGCACTTCGGCGTGCAAGCGGACAAAGTTGCCGCGATTGGCATGTTCGCGGGCTACTGCGGAACCTTGATGACGCCGATGGCGGCGAACTTCAACATCGTCCCGGCGGCGCTGTTGGACCTCAAGGACAAGAATTACGTTATCCGTACCCAATTTCCGACTGCCATCATCCTCTTAGGTGTCAACATTGTCTTGATGTACTTGGTCGCGCGTTTCTAGGCGGAACGAAACTCTCGACGCGATGCTCACGACAAGGAGAGTGGAATGTGATGCATACACGTGTACTCGTAACTGGGTTTGAACCATTTGGCGGAGAAACCGTCAATCCGGCCCTCGAAGCCGTCAAGCGGCTCGAAGGGCGGACGCTCGAAACATCAGAAGGCCGCATCCAACTATGCACGAAAGCCATCCCGACCGTCTTCGGTCGCTCTGTCGAAGTGCTGGAGAAGGCGATTGAGGAAGCTCGCCCGGACGTCGTCATTTGTGTGGGTCAGGCCGGGGGGCGACATCACATCACTCCTGAGCGGGTGGCCATCAACGTCGACGATGCGCGAATTCCCGACAACGAGGGCCAGCAACCTGTGGACACGCCGATTGTGGCCGGCGGCCCGGCCGCCTATTGGACTGCCTTGCCTGTGAAGCGCATCGTGCAATCGCTGCAGGCCGCAGGCATCCCGGCGTCCGTATCGAACACGGCAGGTACTTACGTGTGCAACCACATCTTTTACGGGCTGATGCATCTGCTTAGCACGAAGTACCAAACTATCCGCGGCGGATTCGTGCACATTCCGTTTCTTCCTGAACAGGTGGTTGACAAGGAGGCCTCGAGCATGTCCTTGGAGAAGATCGTCCAGGCGTTGGAGATTGCCATCACGACGACGGCGCTCCACACGACCGACTTGGTCATCGCAGCTGGGACGGAGTGTTAAGGCGTGATGGTCGGAGATGACTTGTTGTAACGAATGGGGGGAGCCTTGTGCAGTTGGACGACATCACGCTGTATGCGCTCGGTGACTCCGTTTTGGTGGTGCAATTTAGCGATTCGATTGGCGCTGTTGCGCACGACGCGGTGATGGCGTTTGGGCGATGCCTGGCGGACTCCCCGTTTGTCGGCATGATTGAATACGTACCCGCGTTCACGACCGTGTCCATTTTCTACAATCCAGTCGTCCTCTCGTACGAGGATGTGCAGAGACAGGTGATGGACCGGCTGCTGCAACTCGACGACCAGGCGACTCCCCCGGCGCGCACTGTTGAAATCCCGGTGTGTTACGGCGGCGAGTTTGGACCTGATTTGGAATTTGTCGCGCAGTACCATGGGATGAGTGAAGAGGATGTC
This sequence comes from Alicyclobacillus fastidiosus, assembly GCF_026651875.1. Classification (GTDB taxonomy): domain Bacteria; phylum Bacillota; class Bacilli; order Alicyclobacillales; family Alicyclobacillaceae; genus Alicyclobacillus; species Alicyclobacillus fastidiosus. The sequence continues at coordinate 199,932 of NZ_CP104067.1, forward strand.
ATTCGCATTCACTCATCCCCGCTGTACCAAGTTCACATGATTGGATTCGCTCCGGGGTTCCCGTACTTAAGCGGACTGTCGGAGCGCATCGCCACGCCGCGCCTGACGACGCCGAGGGTTCGCATTCCAACCGGATCTGTTGGAATCGCAGGAGATCAGACGGGGATCTACCCTATCGAGACCCCGGGCGGGTGGCAACTGATTGGCAGGAGCCCTGTGCCGCTGTTTCAGCCAAGCGCTTGTCCGCCCTGTTTGTTGCGGGCTGGGTACAGCGTTCGGTTCATGCCTATCACGCCGGCAGAGTATCGAGAATTGGCACAGGACAAAGACGTACAACTTCGTGGTGACACCTTATGAGAGTGCTTAAGGCAGGTGCGCATACCAGCATCCAAGATACGGGTCGATTTGGCTATCAAAAGTACGGAGTGATCGCCAGTGGGGCCATGGATCCGTTTGCACTGCGGACGGCGAACCTTCTGGTCGGGAACGACGAGGATGAAGCAGGGCTCGAAGTGACCCTTCAGGGGCCGACGCTCGAGATGCAGAAAGACGTGTGGATTTCCATTTGCGGTGCAGATCTGTCTGCCCAACTGGATGGACAGCCAATCCCGCAGTGGCGCCCGGTGTTCGCGAGGAAGGGCGCCACGCTCCATTTCGGCAGACCACGTGCAGGGTGTCGGGCCTATGTGGCAGTGGCAGGCGGCTTTGATGTACCGCTGGTGCTCGGCAGTAAGAGCACCTACCTGCGCGCGGGGATTGGCGGTCACTGTGGCCGCGCGCTGCAGAGCGGCGATGAATTGCCGATTGGCGAGATCAAAACACCCGTACAAAAGCGAATGCAGAGGTTTGTAGAGGCGTTGTCCGATGGCACCTTCGCGACGACCGGATGGTGCGTGAGTCCGAGTCTCTTCCCCGCCTATTCCGATGCGCCAGTGGTACGGGTCGTACGTGGACCAGAGTACCATCTCTTCACCTCGTCGAGCCAGCGGGCCTTTGCGTCGAACCAGTACATCGTCAACCCTCAGTCCGACCGGATGGGCTATCGGTTGGATGGCCCCTCACTGTCGTTGGTGGAACCACGGCAGCTCATCTCGAGCGCTGTCACGTGGGGGACGGTTCAGGTGCCGGCCGATGGGAAGCCGATTGTGCTGATGGCGGATAGGCAGACGACGGGTGGCTACCCTCGCATCGCGCAAGTCATTACGGCCGACATCCCGGTTCTGGCCCAACTGAAACCGGGGGCGAAGGTGGGCTTCACGGAGACGACTGTCGGGGAAGCGCAATCCATCCTCGGCACGCGACAGAAAGAGTTTTTGATGTTGAAGATGGCGATTGAAGATAGTTGGGAGCGATGAGATGTATCACATCGATTTGAACTGTGACATGGGCGAGAGCTTTGGCGCGTATCGACTTGGCGAGGATGAAAAAATCCTCGATTACGTCACGTCGGTCAACATCGCGTGCGGTTACCACGCTGGCGATCCAGCGAATATGCGCAGTACCGTCGAGCTTGCGGCTGCCAAGGGTGTGGCCATCGGCGCGCACCCGGGACTTCCGGACTTGATTGGCTTTGGACGCCGCAACATGGCCGTCACGGCTCAAGAGGCGTACGACATGGTGGTCTATCAGATTGGTGCGCTGCATGCCTTTTGCGCGGCTGAAGGAACCTCGATGCGGCACGTAAAACCGCACGGTGCACTGTATAACATGGCAGCGCGCGACGAGGTCCTGGCGCAGGCGATTGCGAAAGCGATTCACGATGTCGATCCACAACTGGTTTTATTCGCTTTATCTGGCAGCCAACTCGTGAAGGCGGGGATTTCCGTGGGCTTGTGCACGGCGAGCGAGGTATTCGCGGACAGGACGTATCAGGCGGACGGGTCCCTGACTCCGAGAACGCAGCCGAACGCGATGATCTCCGATGACCAGTCTGCTGTCGACCAAGTCGTTCGGATGGTGAAAGAGGGCGTCGTCAGATCGCAGCAGGGGGACGTGGTCAACATCCAGGCTGATACGGTTTGCATCCACGGCGATGGCTCACACGCACTGCAGTTCGCCGAAAAAATTCGCCGTGTGTTGGAGCAAAATGAGATATCCGTACAGGCGGTATGAGTAGCGGATTGGCAAGTGGTCGGCACTTATCTGGATAAAAACCCTTGCTATAGTGTGAAATCGTGAATAAGATGAAGGTGCGCAAATGTGTGCAGAAGGAGATGGGCTCTTGGACAGTATGCCTGGACCTGAACGAATGAACGGGGAATTGTCTCACCATCCGAATGCCCTTTTGTTGCACTGCGTGCGATACACGTAGGGATTCTGGTGTGTTCGATTCCCCGGAAAGACGAGGAGTTGAACGCATGGGAAAACGGAATTTCTACGTAAAACCGCAAGACAGGTTAGAGGACACGTCCACGTTTGAGGGGTTCGACATCCCGATTAACGAGGGGGACGCCAAGCGGATCGACCGACTTGTCGACAATTACGAGAGTCAAATCATGATGCACTTGGACGAGGCGTACGTGAACGCCACGAAGTGGCCGGATAGGCTGGCCGACAGGATTGCGTCGTTTGGCGGCAGTTGGGCGTTTATCCTGATCTTTGCGGGAGTCCTTGCGCTGTGGGTGCTGTGGAACACGTTGTGGTTGACGCATTCACTTCGCTTTGATCGCCCGCCATTTATCTTATTAAATTTGTGCCTATCCTTCATAGCGGCATTTCAGGCACCCATCATTATGATGAGTCAAAATCGACAGGCGGCGAGGGATAAGCACGAGTCGTTGATCGACTTCGCGATCAACTACAAAGCGGAGCAGGAAATCGACGACATGCAGAGCCATCTGCACAGAATTGAAGGCAAGTTATACAAAATCGAGCAACTGCTCGTCTTCTTAGATGAACGGCGCAACGAGAGACAACAACCATGAGTGCTGCTTAGATCACTTGAGGCCCTCCATCCGTCAACCGATGACGATGGAGGGCCTTGTTCATTGGACAAAACGGTAATCATAGATCGGCGGCCCGCAGGTCGCGCGGTCTCTATGCAGGGCGTTACACGCTTGCCTCGACGTGATAGTCGGTGGCCGAAGTCTTATCTTCGCCACGGCCCACTTTCAGTGCGCTGAATACGAGCGTAAACACGACCGTCACGACGATATTCAAGATGAGTGCCCAAATGGCGGCGTATGCGGGCATCGAATGTCCGAAGAGGTGGAGGACGTAGGTGGTGGACTTATAACCGGTCGTCGCCCACATGTAGATCCCATACAGAATTCCTGCCAGCCAGCCGAGAAGCAGTGCCCGGCGGTGGAACCACCGCGTGTATAGGCCGAAAATCAGTACCGGCAACGTCTGCAGCACCAAAATTCCGCCAACTTGTTGCATGCTGATGGCGTACTGCTGCGGGAACCCGATGATGAAGACGAGCGCGCCAAGTTTGACGATGAGTGACACGACCTTCGCTACTTTCGCCTCCTGCTGCGGTGTGGCCGACTTGACGAAGTAGGCGCGGTAAATGTTGCGGGTGAAGAGGTTCGCCGCAGCGATGGACATAATGGCCGCGGGGACAATCGCACCGATGGCAATGGCCGCGAACGCGAAGCCTGCAAACCAACCTGGGAACTCTTTGATGAACAACAGCGGCACGGCGGCGGAGGTCGTCTTTGTATGAATGCCAGCTGCCAGCGCCATAAATCCGAGCAATGCGATGATACCGAGTGCAAATGAGTAAGCTGGCAACAATGCCATGTTGCGCTTGACCGTGTTGCGACTGTTGGCGCTAAACACGCCGGTCATCGCGTGTGGGTAGAGGAACAGGGCGAGAGCAGAACCGAACGCCAGCGTTCCATACACGGAGAACTGCGCCGGCGTAACGACAAACGAGCCAGGCGGCGTTGTACTTGCCAGGGCCGTTTGGGCACTGTGAAAGATGTGGCCGAACCCGCCGAGTTTGATTGGCAACACGATGATGGCCACGATGGCGGTGATGTAAATCATCAAGTCTTTGACCACGGCGATCATCGCCGGCGCCCGCAGCCCACTCGTGTAGGTGTACAGCGCGAGGATGATGAATGCTACGATGAGCGGCCACTCGCCGCCGATGCCCATCGCCGCCAACACGGCCTGCATGCCCGTGAGTTGTAAGGCGATGTAGGGCATGGTCGCCACAATGCCCGTCAAGGCGATGGCGAGCGCGAGGAGTCTATCGCCAAAGCGGCCCTGTACGAAATCGGAAGCGGTTACATATCCGTGCTTCTTTGCGACCGACCAGAAACGGGGCAGGATCATGAAGAAAATTGGGTAGACGACGATGGTATAGGGAACGGCGTAAAAACCAAGTGCGCCAGCCCCGTACATCAGTGCTGGGACCGCGATAAACGTATAGGCGGTGTACAGGTCGCCGCCGACGAGAAACCACGTAATTAAGGTGCCGAAGCGCCTTCCCGCGAGGCCCCATTCTTCCAAGTGGCTCAAGTCGCCCTTTCGCCACCTGGCGGCGACAAATCCGAGGATCGTTACGAGTAGAAAAAAGAGAATAAACACGACGAGCGCAGCCCATTTCATTGCGTTGAGGATCCCCTCTCACCAAGCTGTATCTGTATTTATGATTCTTTTAACATCCAGTACATAATTGCCGTGACGATGGAACTGATGATGACCCACAACATCTGGTACCAGTAAAAGAAGGGAATTCCCCAGAGCTGTGGAGACACGGAAGAATAAAACGCGGGGAACAACGTCCCGATGAGGGGGACGAGAATCAACAAGTACCACCATGGGCTGCCCTTTTTCTTCGGTGTCGTATTCTCCATTTGCTGGCCTCCTCTCTCCTTAGGTTGTCTTGTCCGTGAGTTCATGCGCCGCTGACACGTTGGCTACACGATGCGGCGAATTGACCACAGAACTCACAATTAATAGGTAGATAAGATTTTATCAACATTCATAAAAATGTCAAAACTAAATGTATGCGGTTTCAGATACTGTATCGAACCGTGCTGAGGTGAGGCAGGATGGCATTCCACAGCCTCGATGGACTCGCGGCATGGACACCGCCCGAAGGCGTCGCTACAATGACATGTATATCTGCAGCAATGTACTTTGAAACGCTAGAATGGAGCAGCGCACGTTGGCACTATATCACCATACAGAAGTAGATATTCAGCCTTTTCGCAACCATCTCGACCGTACCGCCATTCGGAAGCGACTCCTTCTCTACTTTGCCAACGAAGAGCCAGGTACCGGGAAATTGGAGAAGACGTCGCGTTATCGATACTGCGTCGAGACGATGGAGGACGGCAGCACCATCTGGATTGTTCGACCAGGCCGTCGCAACGGCAACGATTTTCGAATTGAAGTCGAAGGTCATCGATTCGGCAAATCCAAAACTCCAAAATACGAGGACGTCTATCGAGATTTGGAACTCAAACGAGAGGCGAATCCCAAGCAGTTTCAGAAGTTTCTGGAGTTTGTCGACGCCGTGTACGCCTGTCGCGAGTTTAAAGAGAAGCGACTTCAAACGCTGTGCGCGAAATTCGCAGGCGTCGGATATCCAGCAGACCTGATCATACGTCTCATCAAATGGTTTCTCATCGAACAGGACATGACCTACTGGAATTCGTCTGGCCGCGACTGCGCGTTCTATCATAAACTGCCGCGTTGACGACTTGAAAGGGCTCGTTCTCCCTCCCTAGGCAACTGTGACGAGGGTCCCGTAACCAATCAGGCCGTACACCGTCTGGGCTGCCGCGAAGGGCAACTCGACACATCCGAGGCTTTGTGGGCTTCCATAGGAGGACCGTGGGAACCCGTGAATGGCGCACCCTTGATAAAAATAGTTTACATAGGGAACGCCCGGATCATGATAGGTGCTGCCATCCGGATTTTTTCCCTGCATCGTCTGTGAGAGCAGGCGCGAGTACACTGGCCACGTACCATTCGGCGTCGGACTTGCGCTAATGCCGGTGTTGGCGAGGCTCGAGAACACCTTGCGCCCATTTTGCCAGACGTCGAGATGCTCAGGCGAAGCCTTTGAGACGGTCACATACGTGTATGGGTGAGCAGCCAGCGACTTTTTGGTGAGCGCCTGTTGTAACGCGCGGTATACGTTTGGGCCGGCAACACCGTCGACTGCGAGGCCGTGATCCGCCTGAAAGCGCATGATGGCGCCCTCTGTAATCACGGTTGCGGCATTTGGGTTCCAAAGCCGTTCGAGGGAACTCGGATACGAACCGTTCCACTTCCATTTTCCAGTCACCGGCTTGAACGCGCCGGTATGAAACTGCAAAGCTAGCGTCGCCGCTAAGGATGGTACCGGTGCGCTCGTGCTATGCTTCGCCGCCGTAGTGGTCGTCGACTTTGACGTGGGTGAAGCGGCGGCGTCGATGGACGCCGTGGTGTTCGCGGTCGCCGTTGCGTCGGATGCAGGGCCTGCCGCGGTGGCCGACGCACTTGCTGTGGCGTTGGCGGGAGACCTGTTCACCGCCGCCGACGACGACGTGGAATTCGCAGGTGTGGTGGAAGCCGGAGGCTTGGCCTTTGTTGTCGATCCGGCCAAAGATGCACTTCCACCCGTCGCCGCGGGCTCTGGGAGGGTGAGGGTCAGCGGCAGGTAGTCGAGCGCCGCGAGGGTTTCGTTCAGCCACAAGGCACTTTGTCCTGTGGCACCGATGGAGATGGTCGGGGGGCTCTGCGCCGAGACCTTGTCTTCCACCACTGGCATCACGTGAAGATGCGTGGTACGGTGAATATCTAGCGTCGTCGCGGGAATTTCGGCCGTACTGGCATCGACGACGGTGATATTCGGGATGACGTGCTGTTCCGTGATCCGGCCCGGGACCAGCATAAATGCCATAGACAAAGAAGCGAGTAGAACTTTGTGAAGCGATTGTAAGTTCATCTGTTGCACCTCTTTAACGTGAACGTGGCGAACGCGGTCCCGGCGATGGGGAGGGCGATCGATGAATTCGATGATTTCGCTGAGAGTCTAGCATGAGTCACCGGTCATATGCTGTCGAAAGGTGGAGTGGATGGAATATTCTATAAACCACTCAGTCGCGCCACGCTGTTGCGCTGCATTCACCGTCTCGGAATGTGCGCGAGACCTGACGCCGTAGCCTCTGGATGCAGGAACGGTGCCCGGCCATCGAGGTGCGGCGTCGACAAAGTGTGACACCCGATTCACAACGCTATCTGTCGAAATACTTAACAAATTCGCGAGATTGGAAGCGAAGACGGGATGGAGGATGCTCCAGATGGAGAAGAATTACGATGTCGTAGTGGTCGGGGCGGGATCGATGGGGATGGCCGCCGGGTGCTATTTAGCGCAACAGGGCGTGCGCGCACTGCTGATTGACGCGCACGATCCCCCTCACGCGCTCGGCAGCCACCACGGCGACACGCGGATTATTCGTCACGCCTACGGCGAGGGAAGGCAGTATGTCCCGCTCGCGCTGCGCGCACAAACCTTGTGGGCGTCTTTGGAGGAGGCGTCGGGACAGACGTTGTTTGCGAACACGGGCGTCCTGTCGGTCGGCTCAGAGGGGGCGGCCTTTCTTGCCGAGGTCATCGAAAGTGCGCAGTTGTTTTCCCTGCCACTGGAGGTCTTATCCCGCGACGAGATGATACGCCGCCTGCCAGGGCTCCGAATTCCCGAGGGGTACATGGGGTGCCTCGAAACGACTTCTGGCGTGTTGTTCAGCGAGCGCTGCATCCGCGCCTTTCGCGATGTGGGCACGCGAGCGGGCATGACGGTCTTGCCGAATACGCGCGTGGAAGACGTCATCATTCACCCGAACCACGTTGTGGTGGCGACGGACCACGGCACATTTTCAGCGGACAAGCTCATTCTGAGTGCGGGGGCCGCGGCGCCGCAGGTGCTGCGCGCCACAGGGCTCAATCTCCCACTGCAGCCCGTTCGCAAGACGGTCGGGTGGTTTGCGAGTGACGAAACGCTGTTTGCATCGTCCGAATTCCCCGCCTTCACCTTCGATCTCGCCGGTGAGTTCTACTACGGCTTTCCGAGCTTCGACGGCTCTGGCGTTAAGGTCGGACGCCACGACGGCGGCCTTTTGGTGGCTGACGTCGAGACGATGAATCGCACGTTTGGTGCATATCCGGAGGACGAGGGCGAGCTTCGAGGTTTTTTATCGACGTTTATGCCACAGGCGAGCGGTGCGCTGCGAGCCGGCAAAACCTGCTTGTACACGTTGACGCCTGACGAGCATTTCATCGTGGACACCCATCCGAATCACAGCCACGTCGTCATCGCGGCTGGATTTTCCGGGCATGGCTTTAAGTTTGCGAGCGTCATCGGGGAGATCTTAGCGGAATTATCGGTACAGGGCAGCACGACTCACGATATTTCCCGATTTTCGATACAACGATTCCAGAGGCCGTGCTGAGGCGGCCTCTGGTGCCCCGGCTCTGTTCGCCCGAATGCGCAGCACCGTCGGCGCTGACGTGTCAGAGGTTCGCCAACAGCGATTTAGCCCACGCCGCAAAGTCCTTTGCAGACGGCTTTGTCCCATCCTGCTCACATTTTTTCAGATACGCCTCCCACACGGCCTTTTCCTGGGACTGATTGCGCTCTGCCAAGATCATCACCTCGTTCTCGCTCGACGTATTGCCTGTAGCGTCTCCTGACTCCACCTGATTCATCCATATAGAGACGTGTCATCGACCGGGGAGCGCCAGAGGGCTGAGATCCCACGTCCAACTCTGTCGACTTGACCTGTGACGACACTTTATTTTTCATCATGTAAGGAATCATGACATAATTTATTGACGTTCCATCCCCTCACCAGTAGTCTTATAAGAAAATTTAATGTAATGGAGTGGGGGAAAGCAGATGAAGTACACTCTCAAGACGAAATTAGGCGTGTTTTTCAGTGCTTTGTTGGGCGTGCTTCTTGTTCCATGTGTTAGCTTTGCTGACACGACGACAAAAATTGATTCAGGGGATACGGCTTGGATATTGGCCTCTTCCGCACTAGTCCTTCTGATGACCCCAGGCTTGGCGTTTTTTTACGGTGGACTCGTTCGGGCTAAAAACGTCATCACGACAATGCTTCAAGTGGTTGCAGTCATTCTAATCGTCTCTTTGCAGTGGGTGATCATTGGATACAGTCTCGCGTTTGGTCCGGACGTTCACGGGATGATTGGCGGGTTGCAGTGGTTCATGATGCACGGCGTCGGTGCGGCTCCAGATACAGACTACGCGGGGACCATACCGAGCATGGTGTTTAGCATCTTCCAGATGATGTTCGCCATCATCACCCCGGCGCTCATCGTCGGCGGATTGGCGGAACGCGTGAAATTCTCCGCGTTTGTGGTGTTCATCGTCCTCTGGGCGACTTTCATCTACGACCCACTGGCTCACTGGGTCTGGGGTGCAGGTGGCTGGTTGCACAAACTTGGCGTACTCGACTTTGCCGGTGGTACAGTAGTACACATCTCGTCCGGTGTCGCGGGCTTGGTAGCCGCAATTTACCTCGGGCGGCGCGCGGAGCACGGGTCGGCCTCCATCAAGGCACACAGCGTCCCGTTTGTGCTTCTGGGCACGGCGCTATTGTGGTTCGGTTGGTTCGGGTTTAACGCAGGTAGTGCACTCGGCGCGAACTTCCTCTCCGCAGAGGCCTTTCTGACGACGAATACCGCGACAGCCGCAGCTTCGATTGGCTGGTTGATCGTCGAGCGGATTCACACCGGGCACTGCACGCTCATCGGTGCATGTGCCGGCGCGGTGGCAGGCCTCGTAGCCATTACGCCGGCTGCGGGTTTTGTCACACCGGGCGGCTCCATCATCCTCGGCCTTCTGGGTGGGGCCATCTGTTACTTCGCTTCCACCTTTATGAAGCAAAAGCTCGGCTACGACGACGCCTTGGACGCGTTCGGTGGTCACGGTATCGGTGGTACGTGGGGCGCAATTGCAACCGGGCTGTTCGCGACGACGGCCGTCAATTCGTCGGGATCGAACGGATTGTTTGCCGGGAACCCACACCAGTTGCTTATTCAGCTCGTCGGTGTGGCCGCGACGTGGGTATTCTCCGGCGTCGGGACGTTCATCCTGCTCAAGGTCGTCGATTTGGTCATGGGGTTGCGCGTGACGAAGGAAGAGGAAATTATGGGGCTCGATGTCGCGTTGCACAACGAATCGGCCTATCCAGAATCGCTTGCGCCTGGTGAGATGACCAAATTGTTCGGGGACCACACCATGCCGTTGTCCGGTGGCAAATAAACGTCATGCGAACCGGGTTGTGAAGTGGCAGACACACAGTTCAGGGTTAGGGGATAGAGCGGATTATATAGAAAAAAGGAGAGGCCTGGCCGACGTGTCAGGCCTCTCGCTATGAGTTAATAGCGTTCCAAGTAGTGATCTAGCTCCCATGGGTGGACGGTTTTGCGGTACTGCTCCCACTCCCAGAGCTTCGCCTGCAAATAGTGTGAAAAGGCGTGCATCCCAAGTGCGTCCTGGATGATTTCATTTTCTTCCAAAGCTTCGATGGCCTGTTCCAGGCTTGTGGGAAGCGGCGTGATCTGATATTGAAATCGCTCGTCTTCCGACATCGTCACAAGCGAATGGTGAATCGGATCCGGCGGGCACATCCGATTCGATACGCCATCTAGCCCAGCTTTCAAAATGGCGGCGAACGCCAAATACGGATTACAGGACGCATCCGGTGACCGGAGTTCAATCTGCGTGTCTGTTGGCGTATCCGTCGCACTTGGAACGCGCACGAACGGCATTCGATGGCTGGTGGACCAGAACGTGTAGGCGGGTGCCTCGTAACCAGGAATCAGCCGCTTGTAGCTATTGACCAGAGGATTCGTGATGGCCGTGATGGCTGGGGCGTGGAACAGCAAACCCGCGATAAACGAACGTGCGACAGGGCTCAAATGGTACTGGTCGCCCACGTGGTAGAACGCGTTCTCTTTGCTTCTCCCGAGCGACAGGTGGCAGTGTAGGCCCGAGCCGTCTTCGTCCTGCAGGGGCTTTGGCATAAAGGTCGCGTGCAGGCCGTGTATGCGGCTAATCGTTCGCGCGACCATTTTTAACGTGGTGATGTGGTCGGCGACCGTCAGGGCATCGGCGGCGTGCAAGTCGATTTCGTGTTGGCCGGGGGCCGTTTCGTGGTGAGAGGAAGCGACGGCGATGCCCAGTTGCTGAAGCGTGAGGACAATATCGCGGCGACAGTTTTCCCCGGCGTCGGTTGGCGCGATGTCAAAATATCCACCCTGGTCATTCGGTTGCACAGTCGGTTTTTTGCGATCATCTAGTTTCAGAAGGAAAAATTCGAGTTCCACGCCGATACGGTATTCGTCAAAACCCAGCTCCTTTGCCTCGTGGATGACGCGTTGCAGGATGCCGCGTGGATCCGCCGAGAACGGCGTGCCATCGGGTAGGGATATGTTACAAATCAGTCGCGCGATTTTAATGCCGTCAGGCGAAAACGGAAGCATCAACCAGGTCGACAGATCCGGCTGTAAATACATGTCCGACTCCTCGATCCGAACGAAGCCGTGGATGGATGATCCATCAAACATGATCTTGCCATCCAGTGCCTCTGCCAGCTGATTCACGGGAATTTCAACGTTTTTCAGGGTGCCGTGCAAGTCCGTGAACTGCAGTCGAACATAGCGGATGTCGTCTTGGAAGGCTTGTCTAAGGATGTCTGCCTTGGCGATATTGTTTTTCATACGTGTAGCCTCCACATGAGCAGAGAGTGTTCATTGCGAGGAAACCCGAAACATTTCTGCGTACTATCTTATTATGATATGCGACGAAGAAGTAGATCACCATATTCAAATGATTCAAACGTGTTATGATATCCGCAACCATGTGGGTCGGTTGCACGTTATGCGAGATAGACTGTGTTGAGAAATGAGGGTTTCCGCGTGGTTGCCTTCCCACCATTCGACCGGACATGGTTGGCCGTACCAGAGGGACAACGTAGGCGCAGAGAGTGGCTTGAAGCAGTAGCAGAGGTTTCTTTGGCGTGGTTTTTGGAAGGTAAATCAATAGAGGCGTGGTTAGACGCGTTTCAGCCGATACGTGAACAGGCATTGAAGCTAGGTTGGTCCTATTATCTTCCGGAAGAGATTCGAACACATCTTCACTACATCCGGTTCGGATCCGGCGGCCGCGGCGAAGACTTGATCTACAGTGATTTGGACTACGCCATCGTCACGACTGGTTCAGTGGACGCTGCAACCGTAATGGATTATCTACATGACTTTATCAGAGGTATGAATGATTTTGGGTTTCCGCCTTGCCAGGGTTTTGTCATGGGGACGAACCCACGGTGGATAGGATCGACGGAGGACTTTGCGCGGCGAATCCATCAATACCTCGCCTACCCCGATTGGGAGAATACCAGGTACTTGTTCATGGTCGTGGACGGGCGCCCGCTGTTTTCCTTCGACGGGTGGTCGGAGATTTCGGATCTCGCTCGAAATGGCATTTGCAATTCCCCGTTTATTCGCTGGGAAATGGCCCATCTTGGGATTCACAAGACTGTTTCGCTGTCGCTGCTCGGCCACGTTCAGACAGAGCGCGTCGACGACGTGGAGGTCCTTCCGATCAAGGAAGGCCTCATCAGCCCGATCATCCACTCTATTCGACTGTTGGCCTTGACTTATCGGATCGGGCAGCTCGGCACAGGGGAGAGACTAAAGGAGTTGGAGCGAGGCGGGTGGTTAGCGCCGTCACTCGTCAGCCGCGTTCAGCGGGCGCTCGCATTCGGTTGGAAACTGCGAGTGATGGCTCAAATTCGCGACGCCCTCGGCAAGGGATCACACAAGGAGCACGTTTTGTGGTCGGCGTTGTCTGAGGACGAGCGAGTGCTTGCAGCGCAACATTTACACACGGCACGGGAGTTGGAACGTTTGGTGCACCGCACCTTTCGGAAGCCGAGGTGAGAGAAAGCGTGAAGTGGTTTCGCGGGGCAAATCGAGGAGAAGACGGCAGCGAGCGAAGTTTGGCACCTACGGCCGCACCCAGTACTGCTCGAATTTGGGAGTCGCCGTTACGAGATGTCGATTACTTTGTCATCGACATCGAAACGAGCGGCTTCTCGGCGCAGACCGATCTCATTCTGTCTCTCGCGGCCGGCTGTATGAAAGGGGCCGACGAGTTCTCGGACTTCATCTATCAATTTGTCAGGCACCCGGACATCTCGGTGGTTCCAGCGAAGATATGGGACTTGACGGGGCTCTCGCCCGAAGTCGTGGAAGGCGGTAAAGATCTGCGGGAAGTGTTGCAAGCGGCATTGTCGTTGGCGCTCAACCGCGTGTGGATTGCTCATCACGCACGCCACGAGCTGTCTTTTCTCGGCAGGCACGCGCGCCAGTTGTGGAGGCTGCGGCTTCGGCCTATCGTCATCGACACGGCGGTGGTCGCGCAAGCGCTGGGCAGATTGCCGCGCACCCCGACCTTGGATGAGACGTGCGTGTGGTTGGACGTCCCGATTCATGGGCGCCATCGGGCAGACGAGGATGTCCGGATGACCGCGGAGGTGTGGCGGCGCGAAATCGTGTTATGTGAGAAGCTTGGTCTGCGTACGGTGTCCGACGTCATCGACTGGGCGAGTGCGCGCGCCATGGGGTAGCGTGATAGAATGGTGGCACCTTCGCTTGCTGGATCCGGGAGAGGCCGCACACGGCTTTGGTCTTGATGTAAGCGCACTCCAAAGGGTTGGGTTTGAATTGCGTAGAATGACTAGCGAAGTCTAATTGCAAGGGGTTCAGTCGTCATGACGCTACAATTCACATTAATGCTGGCTGGCTGGGGGTGTTGTGCTGGGGTGGTCGTCCTCGTTGCAATCCTCATCGTCTTACAGCGTAACCTGTTGAGGCGAATTCGAGCGACCCGCCACACGTTGCGCGCCACGCTTCGCCAGCAACAGGGTATGGTGTTTAAGTTCGTCAAGGTCGATGGCAAGTTCATTCATACCCTCTGCGAAGGCGAACTGGTGCACAAACTTGGCTATGATTCGAAAACGTTTGTGGGCCGTACCCTAGGAGAAGTGATTCCGGACGCGCTGCATGTGAAGGAGAAGGAGCGCCATTACGAACTCGCGTGGCAAGGGCAGGTGACGTCGTACGAGGGATGTCTCAATGGCGTGTGGTACTTTGCTTCACTGAGACCGATTATCGAACACGGCAGGGTGAAGGAGGTCATCGCATCTTGTGTGGATATCACAAACCTGAAGAGGGCCGAGACCACCTTGCGCCAAAACGAGCAGATGTATCGCTTGATCGCAGAATCGTCCGCCGACTTGATTCGCATTGTCGATAGCGCCTTGCGCATACGCTACGCTTCCCCCTCGCACACCGCGTTGCTCGGCTACTTGCCCGAGGAGCTCGAGGGTCGATCCACTCTCATGTTGGTGTCTCCAGAGGACAGGCATATCGCGTTGCGAGATAGAGAGCGGATTCTCGAACACAAGGCGCTTCTGCAAACCCACTATCGCCTCCGTCACCGTGACGGAACGGATATCCTTTTTGACACGCATATCAGTCCGGTCATCGACACGGATGGCACCATCTCCAACGTGGTGGTCGTCTCTCGAGATCTGACTAAGCGGATCAAAATGGAAGAGGAGTCGCGCAAGAATGAAAAACTGGCGCTTGCTGGACAACTCGCCGCAGGCATCGCCCACGAAATTCGAAACCCACTCACAGCCATCAAGGGGTTTACGAAGATGCTGCAGGAGCCGTCGGACAAGCAGTCGTACTACGCGGAGATCGTGCTCTCTGAGTTGACCAGCATCGAGGCCATCGTCGAGGAATTTCTTCTGCTCGCGAAACCGCAGCATGCGGAGTTTAAACGGCACGACATTTTTCTGTTGCTTCAAGATGTGGTCAACTTGCTGCGCGCTCAGGCACTCATGCAGAATGTGGAGCTTCTACTGGAACCCGTGAAGCGCCGAGTCGACGTGCTCGTTGTGGCTACGCAAATCAAACAGGTGTTTATCAACATCGTCAAAAATGCGATTGAAGCCATGCCTGATGCAGGGCGCGTTCACCTCTTTGTGGACGTCGATGGCGAGACGGTGCGTATTTGTATTCAGGATGAAGGTGTGGGTATCGACCAGGAGCGCATCAAGCATCTCGGTGAGCCCTTCTACACGACGCGAGAGAAGGGTTCAGGCCTTGGACTGATGGTCAGTTACAAAATCGTCCGCGATCACGGCGGCGATATCGACATCACGAGTTCCACCCACCGAGGGACGGCCGTGAAAATTCGGTTGCCGGTGGCTGAGATCGTAGAGGTGCGCACTGGAACAAATGGCGCGTGGGAGGAGTGACGATGCACTCCTCACTGGATCGGCGACTCGTCGGTGAACGTCTCCCGATACCAATGGCGCACTGCCTCGCGAGTACTTCGCAGCTCATTGAGACCGGGGGTGCTCTCCGTGGGCACACTTCGACGCTGTTCGACGTCGTATAGATTGACGCGTGCGCTCTGGCTGCCAACCCGAACTTCCCACGCAGGTACAACGCCATCTAGGGTGGACATCTGAACAGGTGCTGTGCCTTTCATCTCCCCTACCAGTGCGGCCAACGCCGCCTCAACTTCGGCCGTGAAGTGAGGTGCGCCATCTGGTGTGTTCAAGCTTGTCATCTGCGTTATCCCTCCTGAAATTATCCAGGTATGATGCACATTTGTAACCCAGTTTATTCCATTCATTTTGCCGCAACGAAAGGATGAAGCCACGTGGCTAAAGATTTTCGCATCGTCTCCCTGTGTCCAAGTAACACCGAGCTTGTCTTCGCCCTCGGCCTCGGCGACTATCTGGTCGGCGTCGACAACTACTCGGATTACCCAGCAGACAAGCTGCAGCACCTGCCGAGGCTCGGCCCGGATCTGCACATCGACATCCACCTCGTCGAACAGCTCGCTCCAGATCTCGTCCTGTCGTCTTTGTCTGTGCCAGGCATGGAACGCGTAGTCGACGGCATCCAGTCGACAGGGCTCCGGCAAATCGTGTGTAACGCGCACAATTTGTCCGGCGTGTACGAGGAGCTAGAAGTGATAGCCGACGCCATACCACGCGCAATACTCGACCGGGCTGTAGTGCAGCGCGTGCTGCAAGGCCTCAAAGCGCGTGTGAGCCGAATTCAGGAGTGGACACAAGTTCACCCAACTGCACTTCGCATCTATTGGGAGTGGTGGGCAAAGCCCGTGTTTTCCCCGGCAAAGGAAAATTGGCTTACGGAGATCACGCATTTGGCAGGGGCGGAAAACATCTTCGCGACCGAGCCGGGGCAGCAAGTACAAGATGACGGCACACGTGTGTGCGAAGGGCAGCCGGATATGATGTTTGCGGTATGGACGGGGATTGCCCAAGACAAAGTCCCGCTCGCGAAAATCATCAACAGAGCGGATTCGTGGCGGCGGACACCGGCGTTTCAAAATCGCCAGATCTATGTGTTGTCAGAGGGGTTGTACTGTCGCCCAGGCCCGAGGCTCGTGGACGGACTGGAGCAGCTCGTCGGTCTTTTGCACCCGCGCTTTGCAGAGGAACAGCAACTGCAACCGCCGTATAAATACGCCCCGATTCGCCACATTTCGGGGGAGTGGGTAGGCGGGCGGCAACCGTAGAGGTCAATTGCGGTCGACATCCGACACACGTGTCACCGAGGTGCGATCCGACCAGAGGCGCAGTTGAATGTCTCGTTATTATATCGTAAAGTTATATTCGCGCGTTATATCATACTACGTCCTCAAAACGAAGCTCACAAGGAGGGAGGAATTCGTTGTACGAACTGTTTATTCTCGGTGAATTGAAAGACAAGCCGATGCACGGCTATCTACTGCACCGGATTTTGTCGCAGACCCTTGGTCCTCTTCGGCAGGTCAGCTGGGGCGTCTTGTATTCCGTCATCGCCCGGATGGAGGAAGAGGGATACATTCAGCAGGTGACCGATAACTTTACATCCGGGCGCGGAAAGCCGCGCAAAGTGTATGAGATCACCCGGTCTGGCAACGCCGAATTTCAGCGGCTCGTGCGCCGTCCGTTCGAGCACAACCAAGAGACAGAGGACCTTTTTCGCGTCAAACTCGGCAAGTTCCACCACATCGACAAGGGTGTGCAGTTGGATATTCTCCGGCAGTATAAAGCGTTTCTCGAAGTGGCGGCCGGCGGTTTGGCGGTACAGGCTGATCACGTCAGGAAGGAGCCGTGTATCTCCGAGGCGGAACGACCGCACCTATTACACGTGATCGATTACGAGGTGACGATTTATGACGCCAAAATCGCCTGGGTGGAGGCCTTGATCGCAAGCGTTGAGGAGTAAGATGCCGCGCAGGCCCCCGACAGATATGGGGTACAGATTTTTAGTTGAGGGGAAATTCTCTATATGCAAAAGACAACCAACCGCAAAATGGTGACTATCGCGATGCTTGTCGCCGTTTTGCTGGTCGCCATCGACGTGACGGTCGTCAGTACTGCGATGCCCGACATCGCGCGCAAGTTGGGCGGACTGAGCCTGTATAGCTGGGTTTTTGCCATTTATACACTGACGACTTGTGTCACCACTCCGATTTACGGGAAGCTCTCGGACTTGTTCGGTCGCAAGGTCGTGTTCAGCATCGGCGTCGTCTTGTTCGTGGTCGGTTCGATGCTGTCGGGCGCGGCTCAGTCGATGCCAGAGCTCGTGTGGTTCCGCGCATTCCAGGGGATTGGCGCGGGTGCGGTGATGCCAGTGACCTTCACCATCATCGGCGACTTGTTCCCGGGTGAGCAGCGGGCGCGCATGCAAGGCGTGTTCAGTGCGGTCTGGGGTGTCGCAGGACTCTTGGGTCCGCTTGTCGGTGGATTATTTGTGGACCATATTTCGTGGCGGTGGATTTTCTACATCAATCTACCGGTTGGTGCCATCTCGCTCATCCTCGTCCTCGCATTTTTGCATGAGAACTTTGAGCGCAAGTCCAAAAAGATTGACTACTGGGGCGCCATTGTGTTCACCATCGGCATATCGTCGCTGCTATACGCACTGCTCAACGGAGGTTCGAAGTACGCGTGGGGATCAGGTGTCATCGTCTCGCTGTTCATCGGCACGGTGGTATTTCTCGCACTGTTTGTCGTCATTGAGGCAAAAGTTCAAGAACCGATGCTCCCGCTGTCGCTGTTCAAAATTCCGACCATCGCGGTATCGAATATCGTTGCGTTCCTGTTGAGCTTCGTCCTCATCGGTGCGAACGTCTACTTGCCGATGTGGATTCAGACGATTCTCGGTCACAGCGCTACAAATTCAGGTCTCACGTTGATGCCGATGTCGATTGCGTGGCCCTTGGGGTCGACTTTTGCAGGCCGCTACATGTATCGGCTTGGGACAAAGGTGACGACCGTCATCGGCGCCATTCTCGTCGCGGCGGGCGGCACGTGGATGCTGGCAATCGAGTTGAATTCACCGTACTGGTACTTTGTCGGACTGATGGTCGTGATCGGACTAGGAATGGGTTATGCCGTGACGCCGACGACGGTCATGATTCAATCGGCCGTAGGCTGGCAAATGCGCGGCGCTGCGACTGCATCGAACACGTTCGTCCGCACCCTGGGTCAGACCGTCGGCGTGACCGTCTTTGGATCGCTGTTCAACAGCGCGACGGCCGCCTACGCGAAGAGCCACTTCAAAACCTCCACGAACGCGGGGAACCTAAGCCAACTGTTGACAGCGTCGGGCGCAAATACAAGTTCCATCCCGGCCCCGTTGTTGACAGTCGTCCATCAAACGTTGGCACATGGTATCCATTTGGTGTTCATCGTCATCTTTGTCATCGGTCTGGTCAGTCTCCTCGCTACCTTGGCCCTGCCGTCACATCGAAAAGTGATGGAGCACCAAAACCAAGTGAATGCGCACTGAATAAAAACAGTGCAAAGAGGCAGGGATTGAGGATATCCTCGACCCTGCCTGTTCTATTGGATCTAGACGATGCTTCGACTAAAATATCAGGGGCGGATGGTGCGAAACATTCAGTTGAGATGAGAACAGGTCTTTTGTGATGAGCAGAGGAGCGGCGGTCTATGTACGAGACGATTCCATTGACCAAATCGATTCGCGTCGGAAGCGGATCGCATATTCTGTACGTTTACACAGACGATGAAGTCTACACGGACAACGTCGCTTCATATGTGGAAATGGGATTCGACATGGGCCAACACGTCGTCTACATCGACAGTGAGGAGCGGTACATGGCGGTCTGTCGTCGGCTCACGGAGCGCGGCCGCGAACAACTGCTTCAACACGTCAGCTATGTTAACAACTATGACTTCTACATGATGTATGGAGATTTTCACTTTGAGCGACGTTCTAGAACACCTGCAGCACGTCGTTCAACCGTATGTCGACTCCGGTCAGAGCATTCGTCTCTGGGGACACGTCGATTGGCGTGGACAAGCGGATATCGCGCAGCAGTTACAATCATACGAGTGCAGTTGCGACATGACGGTCGGCGATTTCGGGGTTGTCACCGTTTGTGCTTACAACGGAAGGACGGTTCCGGCGTACGTGATGTCAGAAATGATGTGCAGTCACCCGCTGCTCATGACGGATGATCAAAGATTACTGTACCGTGATCGACCACGAGATATCCGATATTATCCGAACGGAGCACATGCTATCGTCGGACGCGTTGTGGGTGAAAAAGATGATTCACCCTTCTAACCTGATGCTTGAAGTGTTGGAGCTTATGCAGGCCAAAGCGCGCACGCAAAACGTAGTATTGCACACCGACCTGCAGTTGAGCGACAAAGAAACGCTGTTCGGCAACAGTGGCGGCTTTAAGCTCATCTTGTCGAATCTCGTAAGCAATGCCATCAAATATAGCTACGAGGGCGGATAAGTCGTCGTGCGTTCGTACCGTTCCGCCGATCGCGCCACGATTGAAGTGATTGACGACGGTTGTGGGTTGAGCGAGGAGCAGCAAGCAAAGCTGTTCCAGAAATATGAGAAGTTGAACGATGAAACCAGCGGTCAGGGTATCGGACTGTTTATGGTGAAGAAACTGGTCGATGTGTTCGAGGGAACCATTCACGTGGAAAGCGAATTGAACCGAGGTTCGTGCTTTCGAGTTGAGTTACCGTTTGCACAGTCCTAAAAGAGAATGCTAGACCCCCATATTCCAATTGTATCCATTTAATTTTATCCTCTCTATTACACAAATACGCCCCTTGATAGTTTATAATTCACTGTGTGAGTAGAAGGAATAATCAGATTGAGAAGTGTTTGCGAGCAAAGCCTGTGAGCTTGACTGCGGAGGCGGCCGTGGACACGCTTATTTGGGGGGATCATCGTGTCGAAGCGTTGGTTTGGAAAAGGAATCGGAATATTCAGCTCCATGGCACTGCTTGGCTTGGTTGTGACCGGGTGTGGGACGAGCGGCGCATCGACGACCAGCAACAACTCCAGCGCGAGTCAGACCAAAACCGGGGGGACTATCACGATCGACGAGATCGACGACTTCGCCCATCTCGACCCCGCCCTTGCTTACGACGACGGCGATTGGGAGGTCGTGCCTCAATTCTACGATCAGCTGGTGACCTATAAACCGGGTACTTCCACCATCGTGCCAGACGTGGCCACTGATTACACCGTGTCCTCCGATGGACTAACATACACCTTTCACTTGCATAAAGGCGTTAAGTTTTGGAATGGCGACACGCTCACGGCCCAATCCTTTATCGACGAGTTCCAACGCGTCTTGAGCAAAAAGGTGAACTCCCCTGGTGAGGGCTTTCTCGATCCGGCCGTGAAAGGCGCGCACGCCTACTACGAGGGGACGGCCAAAACCATCTCTGGCATCACGGCCCCAGATCCGTATACGCTCGTCATTCAACTCACGCAGCCCGAGGCCTTCTTCCCAAAAGTGCTGGCGATGCCGTTCTTCTCGGCGGTAGATCAAAAGTTTATCGACCAAGTTGGCAACGAAAAGTTCGATCACGACCCCATGGGCACGGGCCCCTGGGAGATGAAGTCATACGAACAAGGCAACCAGATGGTCCTCGTGAAAAATCCGAATTACTTTAAGCCTGGTGAACCTAAACTCGATGAAATAGACATCGATATCAACAAAAATGAGGACCTGGCGGGACTCAATTTTAAATCAGGGAAAACCGCCTTTATCGGATGGAACCAGAATATCGACTCGCAGACGTATATCAGTTTGAAAAACGACCCGAAATACAAGAATCAATTCCAGAGCCAGCCGCTGGTGGCCACGTACTATCTGGCGCTTAACACCAAGCCAAACAGCCCAATTCAAAATAAACTGGTGCGCCAGGCGATTGAAATGGCCGTCGACAAGCAGAAGCTCGTTCAACTGCAGAATGGCCGGGCTGAAGTGGCTAACCAGATCCTTCCTCCTGCTATGCCGGGATACGAAAAGACGCTTCCGTCCGACGTCGACTACCAATATAGCCCGGCTAAGGCGAAGCAGCTTCTCGCCCAAGCCGGTTACCCGAACGGGTTCAAGGTGAGTATGTTGACCCCCAACGACTCCACGTCTATCCAACTGATGACGTCCATCCAGGCCGACTTGAAACAAATTGGCATCGATGTGACGCTTGATCCGCGCAGCAGCACTGAGTACTTGCAGGGGACAGAGTCGCTGAAGTACCCGCTGGTCTATACCGCGTGGTTTCAAGACTTCCCGGATCCGTACGATTTCTTGGATATTCTGTTGAATGGCGATGAAATTCCAAACAACAACTGGAGTAACTACAACAATCCGACGGTCGACAAAGAGCTCGCAGAGGCCAAGGTGATGCCAGACGGCGCAGCGAGGTACGCACTTTACGACAAGATTCAAAACCAGGTTCTCGCCGACGCGCCGTGGGTGCCGCTGTATACACCGGTTCTGTACGCAGTGGTGCAGCCGAACATTAAGGGATTCTACATGGGTCCTGTGTTGGAGGATCCACTGCAGAACCTCTCTCTGTCGAACTGAACGTAAAAATGTAAAAATCACAAAAACAGGGTGCCTTAGGCGCCCTGTTTTTGTTGTGCCAATAAGGCTTCGCGTTCAGTCGCATGCGGCTGGACCTAGGGATGTGAAGAGATGCTTTGAAAAGGCAATTTACCAGTTTGGAGATACATCTTTTGAAAGGTGATTGCGGGGCGAGCCTAGAATGAGGTAGGTTGTAAGCGGCAACACACGGCAACATCACGGGTATGCATCGACCGCATAGGCCCTGATGACAGAATTGCACAGAAAGTGAGATATAGGTGCCCATGTGGAAGCGGATTTTGCGGTTGGCTTTACCGTCCATCCTCACCTTTTCGTCGATGACCCTCACAGGCATGTTGACACTCGTCATCGTGGGGCGTCTCGGCCCGACCGCGATTGCGGTGGTGGGGATTTGCAATATCTTTATGTATAACATCTGGGCGCTGTTTGCCGGCATCAACGAGTCCATCAACTTTCTCGTCTCGCAAAACTTTGGAGAAAATAAGATGACGGACGGAAACAAACGGATGCAAGTCGCTCTCGCTATGACGTTGGCCATCGATGTACTTTGGGCGGCGGCGTGCATTGTCTTGCCGCGGGAGATCTTGGTCATGCTCGGGGCAAATCACGACATCGTACAGGCGGGTACATCGTACTTGGGCATTCGCATGTTTTCGTTTACCTTCACGATGTGTACGGTGGTCTTTTTTGCCTATATGCGCGCAGTTGGAGATACTCGCACGCCGATGGTCATCTCGGTCGTTACGAACGTCTTGCTCATCGTGCTCACGTATGTCTTGACGTATGGGCTGTACAATTGGAACGGCTTTGGTCTGCAGGGAGCTGCTTGGAGCATGGTTCTGACGGAGGGGTTAGGTCTAATCCTCAGTATCGTCGTGTATTTCGGCTTCTACGCGAAGCGTTTTGCGACGAGGGTATGGTATCGAATCCAGTGGGATCAGGTGAAACTCATCGTCAGGGAAAGTGCGAAACTCAGCGTGATGGAGCTCTCGATGAGCCTCGGAATGCTCATTTTTACGATGTGCATCACACGTCTTGGGACCACGGCCGTGGCCGCGAACGAAATCGCACTGAACATCTTGTCGCTGGGATTTATGCCAGCTAACGGATTTGGTGCGGCCGCGACGGTGATCGTCGGTCAGGACATCGGGGCAGGGGAACCCATGCAGGCCAAGCAGGGTGGCCTCTACACGGCGGTAGGTGGACTCATCTTTATGGCGTTGTTCTCGGTATTTCTTTGGCTGTTTGCCTTGCCCGTCGCCAAAATTTACACGTCCGATTCGGCGGTTTACCTGATTTCCATCTCGCTGATCCACATCGCGTCGTTTATTCAGCTGTTCGACGGGGCAAACATCATTTTTGCCGGCGGGTTGCGGGGAGTCGGGGATACGACTTACCTCTATCGCATGTCGCTCGTCGCAAACTGGTTAGTCTTCATTCCGCTTACGCTCATCTTGGTGTTGGTGGCCCATCTTGGCCAAGTTGGCGCGTGGATTTCGCTGGCGACGCTCATCGTCCTGTTGGGCGTTGGCAATGGGTGGCGCTATCTCAAACTCGATTGGGGTTCGGCGGCGGTCATTCGCTCTGGCCCAAGTGTGGATCACGTCCATTGAACTGTCGGGCGTTTGCGCCAAACGGCAACAGGAGCTCGCGCGAGCGGCCTCGCTCGCGAGCTCCTGTTCAGGTGCGCTATTCCATCACCGGCGATTTAGAGAGCTCCTCGAATAGGATGCAGAATGCGCGTTGAATGCGCCGGAAATTCGCCAGGTCATACGACTCGTTTGGCGCGTGTGCCCGGTCGTTTCCTAGAGACGCTCCAAGCGTGATGGTTTCGACACCGAGTGCGTCCTTGATCAGTGAGGTGACGGGCACCGTACCGCCGCCGCGGACGCGAATCGGCTCCCGATCCGACACGCTCGCTACAGCCCGCTCCAATGCAGCGAGGCCTTCGTAGTCGCGCGGGAGGACGTACGCCTTTGCGTCGCCGGCGAACGTCTCGACGGTGACATCCACTTCCTTGGGTGCATGACGCTCTATGTGCGCTATAAGAAGTTCGCGGATTTTGTCGGGGGATTGGTCGGGGACCAACCGACAAGTGATTTTGGCCGCCGCTTCGCGTGGAATCACCGTCTTTGTACCTTCCCCTTGGTATCCGCCAAAGATCCCGTTGATTTCGAGCGTCGGTCGCACCGTATTGCGCTCCATAGGGGTGTATTCCGGCTCGCCGAAGAAATCTTTGATGCCAGTCGTCTCCTTGTAGGATTCAGGCTGAAATGGATAACGGGCGATATCCTCCCTATCTGCCGCGGTCAAGGGACGTACATCATCATAGAATCCCTCGACCAAAATCCGTCCTTCGTCGTCGCGCATCGAATCGAGTAGGCGGACGAGGGCGTGAATGGCGTTGGGGGCCATTCCGCCGGCACCGCCCGAGTGTAGGTCGGTCCGGGCGCTGGTCACGCGAATGTCTATCGCCATCAGTCCGCGCCGCCCCACGTTGATGGCAGGTGCTTGTTTGGACCCGACACCACCATCCGCGCAGACAACCATATCGCACGCGAGGAGTTCCCGGTGGGACGAGATGAAGGGTTCAAGGGAGGGGCTGCCGATCTCCTCCTCTCCTTCAAATAGAAACTTCATGTTGACAGGCAGCCCACCAGTTGTCGACAGAAGTGCCTCGGATGCGAAGATGGGGAGAAGGACATTGCCCTTCATGTCCGATGCACCTCGAGCAAAAATGGTGTCGCCTTCAATGTGGGGTTCAAACGGGGGGTGCTCCCATAGTTCGAGCGGGTCAGCTGGTTGGACGTCGAAATGTCCATAAATGAGTAAGGTCGGGCGGCCAGGCGCATGCAACCAGTCCGCATAGACGACAGGGTGGCCCTCGGTCTCCATGATTTGAACGTGTTCCATCCCCGCTTGTTCAAGGCGGTTTGCGGTCCAACGCGCTGCCTTTCGCACCTCATCCCGATATGCAGAATCGGTCGACACGCTTTGGATCCTGAGAAAGTCCACCAGTTCCTCGGTGAATCTCGCTGCATGTTCTTCTAAGTAACGTTGCCAATCTCCCATACCATTCACTCCCTGGGTGGTTGCGTTTCAAATGGCTCATTCGCGATGCTTTTCGGTATGTCAAAGTCGAGTGCTCTTATCAGCCTATGACACACTTTCACTATAATTCTAGCAACTCGAAAATCACTCAGGTAGAGGGAGACTACATTCGTGTGTGCGGTGGCCGGGGGAGTTCCCGTACGGCAAGGGGTAGTTGAATCGCGATTCAACTACCCCTTGTGCTTAGGTTGGTATGAAATGTGTGTGCACGGACTTCGTCAGTGCTTAATCATCATCTACTTCGACGTATTCGCGTACGACGTGCGTATAGGTATACCCGTGTTCACAATGCGTGCAATGTACACGAACAACAATTTCTCCTACAGGGATACTGACCTTATTCGCTTTCTCGCATTTCGGACAGATTGACTGGACTTCCCAATGTTTGTGGTCGTTCATGTCATCACCCCCGCGTAATAGGAACAGCATACTTCATTCATCTCAAAATTTTATTGAATGAAATAACGCGGGAAGACACAAATGCGTCACTCGACCGAGTTTCCCTTTGGGAAATGGTTCGAGTTAGGAGGTCGTGTGCCCAGTCGCCTGTTCGATTGCGTTCCATACCGCACCATCGCCGTTGACAAACGGTATGCCGTCGATTTGTACGGGTGCGTAGAGCGTACCATTCTTCGCTGTCACGACGGTAAACTTCTGACCCGTATTCGTGATGAAAACCAGCGTGGCCTGCTGCCAATCGGTTGAAAGAGCGCTACCGCCTGACGAGATACCGGGTGGGTCTATCTCTGTGAGCCCATTGACGGTGTCGGTTAACTGTTTTATCGCAGACGGATTCGTCACTTTGGTGATGGGTTCTGGTGACGATTGTGGGCTTGCGCTCCCCTGCGCCGTGTTCACACCGTCTGCGCCACCAGTGGCCTCGCCCGGAGAGTCCGCGAACGCGACATCCACCTCCGTGACGCCGTTCGGGATATACGTATCGGCGGGTCGAGGTGGAACGACTGAATCCGCTACCCAGTACTCCACCAGCGTTTGGCCAGTTTTCTCAGATTGAAAGCTCATCGCGACATTCAGCGAACGATTTGGTTGTTGGTCGGTTGGGGCGAAGAAGAGGCTCTCCGAGTATTCGCCGGTCTTGACGTTACCTGTCTGTCCTGATCCGGTTTGGTGGAACCCGTCTAATTGATACGCTTGCTCGAACCAGCTCTCCACGTTTGCAACGGGCTCCTGAATGATGTACTCCGCCTTGCCTGTTTGCATGTAGTCCTGCAGCGGTACGCTCTGATTCGCGTCCGGGAACGAGAGCGTGGATGGCTGCGAGGACGGATTAAACGGCAACGTCACGGTGACGGGAGCCGCATCGGGGACAGGCGGGGCCGGGAGACCGACGTTTTCAGGGTCAGCGTTGGCGAGCGTCAGTTGAAACGTCGAGTTCAGTGCGCCTG
Organism: Alicyclobacillus fastidiosus; assembly: GCF_026651875.1. GTDB lineage: Bacteria > Bacillota > Bacilli > Alicyclobacillales > Alicyclobacillaceae > Alicyclobacillus > Alicyclobacillus fastidiosus. The sequence goes on from NZ_CP104067.1 coordinate 226,416, forward strand.
GGGCAGGCGGGGCGGACGGGTTCGCCACGTGGCCGGACAGCGTCCAGGACGAACCGTTCCAATTGCTGTGCACGTCCAATTGCTGGAACGTTCGCATGACATAGTAGACAGGCAAATAGCTTTGCCCAGCAGACCCGTTTGCTTGCCGCAGTGGAGCGTATTGCACGGCCTTGGAATCGACGAGGGTCACAAATTCGCCTGCCGACGGCTTGTGGTATGTGAGCGTGTGCTTGATAGGATCTGTCGATCCCACCGGCAACATCATTTGGAGCTCGTCGACCCCGTCCACCCAGTAGGCGGAAAGTCCGAGGGCCCGTGCGACCGTCTCGACGTCCTGTGCAGGGAGCCAACTTGTCGTCTTGCCCGTCATAGGGTCAGGAGCGAGGATGGAGTTCGCCGTCAAGATGCGCTTGCCGCCGACTGAGACGTTCACGCGGTGCGCCGTCGACGAAGCGTTTACAAGTGGTGCATTGAGGACGACAAGAGAGAGGGACGCAAGTGCGCAGAGTGGTGTAAAACTCAATTTCCAAACGACTGACTGCATGCTAGATGCCTCCTTGTCTGAAAGATCGGCGCTGAATGCTGTCTATCCTGCTGATCTTCTTGATCTTCCTGACGCTTCAACCAATTCCTCCGTTACATTTTATGAAACATGATCAGCCAACTGTCGTGCGGGGGAAAAATGGGCATTCGCACAAGAACCTGGACAGTGACCTACGTATTGTATGGGCATCTAGAGATACGGAGGTTGTTGCGCGAGATGTATACGAAGGAGACGATGCGTCCGTACGTGGGAAAGTGGGTGCATTGCCACTCGGTCTATGGCATGCATGAAGGAATTGTCTACCGGGCGATGCGCGAAGGGCTTGTTTTGGTTCACCACACGCAATTAGCAGATGGGCAACCGATGGCGAAAGAGGATATCGAGATGGGGATCTACCAATCCGATACGCCAAACGAATTTCAACAAGTGCAGTTCTTTCCGATTCCAGCGCCGGGCTTATTCCTTCCCTATGGCGGTTTGTACGGGGTTTGGCCAAGGCCCTATATCATCTGAGCCGACCGACCCGCCTGCAACGGAAGTGCCAGTCGCAAGCGGGCGACCTGGGTCAGCGGCTGTCTATTCGGGGCGGCCACGCAACAGGCATTGGGGGCGGTGCCTCAACTTGCATTCCGGTGACCAGTTGGCTACGCTCGAGCGTAGACTATCGCGTTGGAGTGTGAGACCAGTGGGAACGATGAAAGCAGTGCAAATATCAAAGCGCAACGGTCCACTAGAACTCGTCGAGCGGAACATTCCTGAACCTGGCCGCGGCCAGGTTCGAATTCGTGTGGAAGCGTGTGGGGTATGCCACGGTGAAGTGGTCGCGTTGGAGGGGCATCACCCTGACATGCAGTATCCTCGCATCCCGGGGCACGAAGTCATCGGCGTGATTGACCAAATTGGCGACGACGTCCACGGCTGGAGTCAAGGAGAACGGGTGGGCGTCGGTTGGAACGGCGGCCACGATGAGACCACGGGACTCACTTTGGACGGCGGTTACGCCCAGTACATGATCGCGTATGCAGACGGGCTGGCGCGGATACCTGAAGGGCTTTCGGCCGTCGATGCGGCACCGCTGATGTGCGCGGGCGTCACCACGTTTGGAGCGCTCAAACACAGTTCTGCGCGCGCAGGCGATTTGGTTGTCATTCAGGGAATCGGCGGTCTTGGCCACCTGGCGATTCAGTACGCGCGAAAAGCCGGGTTCCACACCGTCGCCGTGTCGCGCGGTCGGGACAAGGAAGAGCTGGCATTGAAGTTGGGCGCCCATCGTTACATCGATGCGCAGTCGGAGGATGCAGCGAAAGTCCTCCAGGAGATGGGGGGAGCGAAGCTCATCTTGGCCACAGCCCCAAACGGACAGGCGATTGCAGACCTGTTCAACGGCCTTGGCGCCAATGGTGAAATGGTGGTCGTGGCGGGTTCTGGTGATGCCATGCCACTGTCCCCTGTACAATTGCTCAATGGCCGCCGTTCGGTCCGCGGATGGACTGCGGGCCAGGCAAAGGACTCGGAGGAGACCATTTCGTTTAGCGTCTTGTCAGATATCCGGCCGATGATCGAAACCTTCCCACTCGAGCGCGCGAACGAGGCATTTGAGCGAATGATGTCAGCAAAAGTTCGGTTTCGTGCGGTGTTGACCATGTGAGTATCAGGAGAGGCAGTCTAGTATAAGGACTGCCTCTCTATTTGCTTTCTGCGGCCTGTCGCGCGGTAGTCACAAGCGCGAGACTGCTTACGCTTCGTCCCCTTCTGGGATGGTTTTGACGAACTTGTTGAAGTCCACTTCAATGTCCTTTTTCGGAAGGCCAGAGATGTGAACCTTGCCTTGTAGACGCGTACTGACCATGTGTACAATTTGCAAATCTTCGAGCCGCACGCCCTCGACGCGGCACAAACAGGCGGATAGTTGGCTTTCTGTGCGCCTATCGGCTTCGACGTGAATTTCCACGTGTACCGGGTAGACGAGTCCACTTTGCTTACTCTTGACGCGGGTGTCCCCTGCCCATGTGAACGACGATCCGCTCTGTTCGAATGGTGCGGGATTTTCCTTGAGGCATTTTGCGACGACCCACTTTTGTAACTCTGGTTTAGCCAATTCATTCACCTGCCGAAAGAGAGTACCTGTTACGACTGAACGACGTTAGCCTATTCTTCACATTTGGATATCGTGCCCACAGACTTGTGGCGTTATCACGACAAATGCGTTAGAACACAGTCCGTAACCGAAACAGCAATCACGAGAATATCACACGTTGCTATGGTTTTTTCAATCCATCCAGCAGATGTCATTGATTGCCTACTCGGGAGCCCCCACACCGCCCATGTCGCATTCGTATTCTCTATGGTGAACTGGCAATGCTAGTGGATTTCTTGTTAGACTGGAAACCGTCGGTTGTTGCCAGCTGTCGATTTTCCTTGTATCGTGCAAAGTTGATAATCGTGTCAAACCTGATGAAAAGGTGAATGCTTGTGCAGGAAGCTAAAATCAAGTCGAATCCATTGATTCGGTCTGTCGTTCATACATCGTTTCGCAAGGCGGTCAGTGACCTTGGGTTCGCGTCAATACCGAAGGATTTATTTCAGTATGAAATCGCCCCTTACCTCAGGGCTGCCGGCAGCTTGTTTGACGACAGCCAGGAAACGCTCGACAAGCTCTTTCACGCTGTCATGCGCGGCGAGGTGATCGTGACCGAGACGGAGGACGATACGATTGTGTTTTACGTCCGCGGATCCGTCACCCAACGGGTCATCGACGTGCGCCTGTCCTGTCGGCATCAACAGTGGCACGTGAAGTCCGTCGTTTCGATGTACCACCGCCCCCTCCTGCGCTGGAACTGGTTTTATCGGGCGGCGTTTGCCGTATCCGTCGTTCTCGCCGGGGTGATTGGGTATGCCTTACACGAGCCGCACGCCGTGGTGAGCGCGACGTCACAAGGGTCATCTGGGCAAGCGGCGAGTGTCTCGACTTCGCTTGGACAAGCAAAGACGACGGATGGCGCGTCGTCGAATACGACCAACTCCAGTGTCCCGTCGGCGGGCAACGCTACATCCAACAGTACGGGTGCCTCCAACTCGACTTCCAACACGAGCGGCGCTACGTCGAAGACGCACGCCCCGTCTAGCTTTACGTTTACGTTGAAATCGGGGATGTCAATCCACGACTTGTCGATGTTCCTGCACGCCAATCACCTCATTAACGAGCCGGCCGTGCAGTTCGATATGGTGCTCATGCACGCCGGGGTGGACAAGACGATTCGACCGGGATCGTATACGTTCAAGTCTGGAATGACGCAGAGCCAACTTCTGCAGGTGATTGAGAAAGGCCCCTCGAAATAGCCTCTAACACAAAGTTGTAAGGCCCACATTTGCACCATCGCGATGTGGGCCTTTGTCGCGTCGATGTCGCGATTCCCTCCGAATCGGTGCGACACCCCTGTCGTGCACACCTTCCTCTAAAGCCCTACGACCAAAGTCGTAGGGGGCTCTACAACTTCCAGCAGACGTGCGAGTTCTCTATCCTCCGCTATCCTGAGTGCAAAACTCGCGGATGACTATGACGACGAAGTGAAGTCACCCGCGAAACCGATTCAGGAAGCCAAGGAGGAATTCAGATGTCTAACGAACCGAAATCCACTCCTGTCGCCATCGTGACCGGGGGCACACAAGGGCTCGGCTTTGCACTCGCAAAGGGTTTATTGCGGCGGGGGTTCGCGCTATCTATCTGCGCGCGGACGCGTCGCGATGTGGAGGAGGCGACGAAATCGCTGAGCGCTTATGGACCTGTGCTATCGTTCGCCGGCGACATCGCAGATGACGACGTTGCGCGCGAGGTGGTGGACGGGACGCTGCGGGCGTTTGGGCGTATCGATGCCGTGGTGAACAACGCCTCCACTCTGGGGCGGCTGCCGCTGCCACGCGTCTTAGAAAGCACGTCAGAAAATGATCACGACGTGTTTTCGGTCAATGCTCTGGCTCCTCTGCAATTGCTGCGCAAGGCAGTCCCACACCTGCTGAACGCCGGGCGCAGCCTCGTCGTCGGACTGTCGAGCGACGCCGCTATCGGCGGTTATCCGGGTTGGGGCATCTACGGTGCTTCCAAGGCGGCACTCGATCTCCTCCACAAAACGCTCGCGGCCGAACTCTCCGAAACTGGTGTACACGTCTACTCCGTCGATCCCGGCGACATGGACACCGCGATGCACCGCGCGGCAGAACCTGGTGCCCGCGCGCTCGCTCAGCCGGCGGACGTCGCCGGCGGCTTGCTGGAGCTGTTTACCCCGCTCGTAGTCGACCGCCCGTTCGCGTTTGCATCGGGTGCTCGGCTTCGGGTGACGGAGGTGTTCACATTGGAGGTGCACGCGTGATGAAGTCACTTCCTGCACAACATCAAGCGGATAAACTGGAACGAGGCTCGGCTAACCTGTCTTTGTCCCTGGGACTCCCGGTTTCACCCACCCCTGCGACGCGTCCTCCGGAAGAGCGAGGCATCGCCAGGGATGAAGTCAAGTTGCTCGTCCTCGACAGGCGCACCGGGCAGACGCAGCACGCGGTGTTTTACCGCCTCGCCGATTATCTCCACCCGGGCGACCTCCTCGTCGTCAACACGTCGAAGACGCTACCAGCCAGTCTGCCTGCTCTGCTCCTTCAAGGCGGGGAGTCGATGCGCATTCACTTGGCCAGCCGGATCACGGAGACGACGTACATCGTCGAGCGACGCGACGCACAGGGGGCAGCAGACGAGCGCCCCTTTCAGGTCGGCGACCGGATTGCCCTTTGCATGCACCACGCGACGGTGATTGGCCGGTTTCATCCGGACAGTCGACTGTGGTACCTCGAGTGCAAAGCGGACTTGTGGCAGCTCGCCGAACGAATTGGGCGCCCCATCCGATACGGCTACCTCCAGTCACAACCTGACATCGCCGATTTTCAAACGGTCTTCGCGCGCGACGTGGGTTCCGCGGAGATGCCCTCGGCGGCGCGGCCATTCACAGAGCGCGTGCTCAGGGGGATTGAAAAGAAGGGGATTCGCATTGCAGAAATCACCCTGCATACGGGCGTCTCAAGCCACGAGGTGAAGGGGTCCTTGTCGGATCATCCATTTTTACCCGAGTGGTACAGTGTGCCAGAGGAGACGGCGGCGTTGGTCAATCGCGCGAGGGCACAGGGGCGGCGCGTCATCGCGGTCGGCACGACCGTCGTTCGCGCCCTGGCGACGGCGACAAATCCGACCACGGGGCTGGTACGGCCGGAGTCGGGGTGGACGAGTGTCGTCATTACACCTGACACGCCTGTATCGTCTGTCACGGGACTTGTGACCGGCCTGCACGACAACGACACCAGCCACTTGGCGATGCTGTACGCGTTTATCCATCGAGATGCGCTCGCTGCGGCGTATGCCGAGGCGGTAAAACGGGGTTACTTATGGCACGAGTTTGGGGATTCCAACCTGATTTTGTAATGCTAGGAGCGTGTCCGAGTAATCCCTGAAGTATTTTGTAAAAGGAAATTTCCGGATCAATAACGAAGTCCCCTGTATTGGTATTCACAGTGGAGGCTTCGAATCTTGGGAAAAAAGTTTCGTGACTACGACCCGAACCAACTCATTCTACTACCACCGGGGTTAAATGAATGGCTACCTGACGGCCACCTGGCGAACTTTGTCAGTGATGTGGTCGATCATATCGATATCTCCATCATTACAAAACAGTACGAACAAGAACTGCGAGGTTTTCCCCCGTACCACCCGGCAATGTTATTGAAGATTCTGGTTTACGCATATTGCACAGGCATGTACTCTTCCAGAAAGATCGCAAAGGCCTGTCAGGATGTAGTGGCGTTCCGAGTCCTGTCCGCAAATCAGTTCCCGGATTTCCGGACAATCAGTGATTTTCGGAAACGCCATTTGGTCACCTTCAAAGAACTTTTCTTGGAAGTCTTGAAGATTGCCCAACATGCAGGGATGGTTAAGCTCGGGCATGTATCGCTGGATGGCAGCAAGATTCGGGCAAACGCATCCAAACATAAAGCGATGAGTTACGAGCGGATGAAGCAGCAAGAGCAACGACTCCGCCAAGAAATCGCCGAGCTTACGCAGCAGGCTGAACGCACCGACCATAGTGAAGATAAAAAGTACGGTAACACCATGGGCGATGAACTCCCTGAAGAGTTAGCCCGTAGAGAGACCCGGTTGGCAAAAATTCAGGAAGCAATGTCCTCTCTGGAGAAAGAGGCCAAGGAAAGAGTGGAACAACAGCAACAGAAAGACGAACAACAAGACAAGAAGGACGATGACAACGGCCCCACCAACCAGACAGGCGCCAGGAAACGCGGTCGTCCACGCAAGGAGAGTCATCTCGCAGGTGTTCCGGAGGACAAGGCTCAACGCAACTTCACGGATCCGGAATCTCGCATTATGAAATCGAAAGACGGCTTTATCCAAGCATACAATGTGCAGGCTGTCGTCGATGAAGAGTACCAAATCATTGTTGCAACAGATGTTATAGACCACACAAATGACCACGGTGTCCTGCGTACAATGGTCGAAATGACGGCGGAGAATACGAAAGCGACGATGCACAAAATCTCATGTGATGCTGGCTACTTTGCCGAAGACGACGTGACATGGCTTCAAGAGAAAGAAATTGACCCATACATCGCAACAGGTCGTCAAAAGCACAATGAAGTGCCTGAGTCACCGAGAGGACGAATACCGAAACACTACACCATTAAGCAACGTATGACTCGGAAACTAAAAACAAAGAAGGGCCGTGCCGTCTACGCGAGACGCAAGGCTATCGTAGAGCCTGTGTACGGTCAAATTAAGGGTTGTCGACGATTCGACCAATTCTCACTTCGAAGCCTTGAGAAGGTCAGAGGAGAATGGTCGTTAGTTACCATGTGCCATAATCTGCTTAAGATATTCAAATACGGTCATATAAACTGGGCAACGTGCTAAAGATGGTGCTTAACCGACCAGTCCCCGTCTAATGAAGTAAGTGCCCATGGGGAAAGTCACCCATAGTCGAATAAAATATGGAACTGAACTCAAATGCAGAAAGTCTAAGCCGCAATACTCGGACACGCTCCTAGACTAACTACAGATTGGATAGTCTGGGGTGGGCGTATGGAAAAGCGGGGCTTTCGCGAAGTCGTCAACCATCTGGCCGTATTTCGCGACATCGCGGAGGCATTGAATCACGCCAACGACGTGTCTGGAGCGATGGATGCGATACTGCCGAGACTCGGTGAGGCGTTGGGACTTCAAACGGCGTGGGCGTTCCGGTTCGACGAACACCGCCGCTCCTTTGTCGAAGTAGGGGCCAGCGGCCTGCCACCGGCGCTGGATTGCTGCTCTCAGGCGCCGCTGCGGACTGGGTGGTGCGAGTGTCAGAGTCAATTCGTTGGCGGTGAGCTGGACGAGGCGGTAAATATCGTTCGGTGTAGTCGACTTAAGTCCGCTAAGGGGGACACGAACGACCTTCGCGTTCACGCCAGCGTCCCCCTGCGCAGCAAGGGCAAACCGCTTGGGATTCTAAATCTGGCGGCGCCGGGATCGGCTGTCTTTACAAACGAGGCCTTGGCGTTTTTGCAAACGGTGGGGCAGCAGGTGGCGGTGGCACTAGACAGGGCCCGGATGTTTCAGTTGGCGCGCGAAAAGTCGGAGAGACTGCAGCGCCTCGCGGCCATGTCTGCAGAGTGGTCCGGTCAACTTCCGCCCGACCGCTTGTTGCAGCAGGCTTTGGAAGCGTATGTCGAGGCGTTCGGGTACGCGGTGTGTGGCGTGGTCAGTGGCGGGGCGCAGGCAGATGAGGGGCTGGACACCGACGACGACGTCGTCGCCGTGGCAGAAGGCAAGGCGACGGGACGCTTATCCGCCTATGTCTACCCACCTCACGGCGATGGGGGAGGTCCGCGTGAGACCTGTCGATCCATTCTCTTAAGCGAGGCACAAAGCGCCATCTCGACGCCTCTGCCGACGACGATGTACGAACTGCGCATCGAAAGTAACTCCCCATACGCCTTTGATGATTTAGACGCCGATTTGTTACAGGCGTTTGCGTGGCAACTCGCGGCGGCCTACGTTGGGGCGCAGGCCCATGTACAGGAGATGCAACACGCACATCTCGTAGAGCGGCATCGCATTGCAGCAGAACTCCACGATTCCGTCAGCCAGCGGCTGTTTTCGGCACAGTTGCTCGTGCGCACGGCGACGGTGCAGATGGAGGGCGCGCACGCGGATGCCCTCGCGGCCGTCGAACGGGTGGGTCAACTGCTCGCCGAGAGCCAGCAGGAAATGCGGGATTTGATCCGCGCCTTGCGGCGGATCGACGAGAGCACATCTGTCTTGGAGGAATTGCGCGCACGGGTGCGCACCCTGTCGATGCAGCGGGGACCGAAGGTGACGTTGTACCTTCCGGATACGCCGCTGCGCGAACCCGCTTTGCACGTTCGCGCAGCTGTGCTGGCCATCGTCGACGAGGCCTTGCACAACGCCCTGAAACACGCAGGCGCAGGCGCCATTGCCGTGCGACTGAACGGCGATGCCACGCGGTTTTTCGTGCGCATTGAGGACGACGGCCGGGGGTGCCAAGACTCGGATATCGGGACGGGTCTCGGAACGAGGAGCATGTTTGAACGGGCTGCGGCACTTGGTGGGACGCTCGCCATTCTAGGGCGATCGGGAGAAGGCACCTGTGTTGAACTGATGGTGCCGTACGATGTAGGGGAGGAGTGGGGAAGGTGAATCGACACAAGATTCGCGTTGCGATTGTCGACGACCACCCGGTCGTACGCGAAGGGCTGCGCGCCTTTCTGCAGCTCGCCGACGATATCGAAGTGGTCGGTGAGGCGGAGTCTGGGGAGTCCGCGGTTCGACTTCTGCAAAATGCCGATACGCACGTCGACGTCGCCATCATGGATCTGAAGATGCCGGGGGCATTCGACGGGATCGAGGCGATTGCGCGGCTTCGGAGGTCGCGACCCAGCCTTCGCATTCTCGCGCTCACTTCGTTTCAGGACGACGAGACTGCACTTGCCGCCGTTCGTGCGGGCGCCATCGGATTCCTGCACAAAGACGTCCCGCCAGATTTGCTCCTTGGCGGGATTCGGCAGGCGGCGACCGGGCGGATGGTACTCGAGGCCAACGTCTGGGCGGCCGCACAGGCCAGTCGGGTGGACGCAGAAGGTGTCCACGCGGACAGTCGCAATGGGCAAACCACCAAGGAAGCTATTGCGCGCGACGACGGCGAGGTGGGGGGAGCGGACGATGTCCGCGCTGAAAGTGGCCGGCATGGAGAAGAGTCGCTGACGGAAAGAGAACGCGAGGTGCTACAGGCCATGGCGCGAGGTTTGTCGAACAAGGAGATTGGAGCTCATCTTGGCATCAGCGAGAAGACGGTCAAAGTGCACGTCAGTCACATCCTCGGGAAACTTGGTGTACTGGATCGGACACAGGCGGTGTTGTTGGCCGCTAAACTGCGACTCGTGTCGCTTTGAGCGACGTCCATCGCCTTTTTTTGCAAGCCACATTCGAACATCCGGTGCAAGTGGACTGACAAGCGTCAGGCTGCGCCAGAAGAGAACATATCCCCGCACATCAGTCTGCCCGCACACAAAAAATCTCACAATTCAACACGGCCGTGTAGACTCCATTCCACCCATTTCGACTGAATTCGACGATGTTAGACAAAATTGTCACAGGTTCCTACAAGGAATCGCTGTTTATTCCAAGTATTGAAGTAGGTAACGTTACATCAGTGACGGACAAGAAAGTTGTGATGCGATGTTCGATCAATACCTCGCGCAATTCGGAATGATTCTATTTCCCATTCTAGTGTACCAAATCTGGGCATTCCGGAAGATGTCCGACGAGCTTCCGGCGCGTGCGGTGGTCCTCGGTTGCTATGGGGGGGTAGTATCCATTGGTGCGCAGCTCACACCCGTTCATACGTTCGCGATGCCAGGCGACTTCCAGAACGTCCCTATCATCCTGTCCATTCTTTACGGAAGGCGTAACGCAGGGATGATTGCCGTCGCGACGCTCGTCGCCTTCGAAGTGATTTCACGCCAACCACATACCCTCGCAATGATCACCATGATTCTCATCTGTGCGAGTGTCCCGTTTGCCGTATGTCGGAGGATGGATTCTCCTCACAAGCCAACGCGCTTTCGCTTGATCGTGTTGACGGGCGTTTTCACGATCTTGCTGGAACTCGCCGCGATTGTCGTGTACGCCGGTCTCGTCGAGGCGACGCGCCAGTCGACATCGTCGTTTCACCTCTGGAAGAACCTCTGCGTAGCCGCTGCGATTCAGGTTCTTATATTAGTATTCGCGACGTTCATCATGGAAATGGTGGTCGAAGAGGGACAACTTCGCAAGCGGTTGGTCGAATCGACTGTCGCCCTCGAGGAGAGTGAGCAGCGTTATCGCTCGCTCGTCGAATACAATCCCATCGGAATTTGCGCGTTTGATCGATCCGGCAATTTCGTGATGGTCAATCAGTCCTACGCGGACATGACCGGGTATCGCGTCGACGAGCTCGTCGGCCAGAATAGGACCAACATGTGGTTTCCGGAAGACCAGGATATCGCACGGGACGTGGCGGAACAAACGTTTGCTGGGCAGATAAAAGTCGCGGAGGAGACCGCGTTGCGCCACAAGAGTGGGCGCGAGGTGTACGTTCGGTATACGACGGTGCCGATTGTCGTGGGGGGCGACGTCGTAGGTTTTTATGGTATGGCAGAGGACTTGACCGAGGCAAGAATGGTAGAGGAGATGATCCGAAAATCGGAGAAGCTCGCCGTGGTCGGTCAGCTCGCCGCAGGCGTCGCACACGAGATCAGAAATCCACTCACCTCTGTAAAGGGCTTCTTAAAACTGATCGAAGAGGATACGGAGGCGACTTCGAACTACTTTTCGATCATTCACCACGAGTTGGGGCGCATCGATTTAATTGCTAGTGAGTTGCTCGTCCTGGCCAAACCACAGGCGGCGCAGTTTGCACTTGTGAATCTAAATCGGCTGATCGAGGACGTGACGGTCTTCCTTCAACCTCAGGCACTGATCTCAAACGTCGAGATGGTGATTCATCTACACTCGTCTCTCCCTCCCGTTCTCTGCGAGGAAAATCAGTTGAAGCAGGTGTTTGTAAACCTCATCAAGAACGCGCTGGACTCGATGCCCAGAGGAGGTACGGTGACGATTACGACTTCGATGGCCCGCGACCAAGTGCGAATCGTCATTCAAGATACCGGGATCGGCATGTCGGAAGAGACGATTCGACACCTCGGAGAGCCCTTCTACACCACGAAAGGCAGCGGTACCGGGTTAGGGCTGATGGTCACCCACCGGATTATTGATCGCCACGGAGGTCGAATTTTTTACAATAGCGCCTTAGGCAAGGGGACGACCGTCACGGTGAGCTTTCAGAGCGCGGACGACGTGGACCTGAAGGAGCCCTCGGTCGTTCACACTGGGCAATTGGACATACGTTAATGGCATCCGATCCACAAAAAACTAAATTCCGCCACGAATGATCTATTGGTCGACCACTTTCTTTCGCCCGCTCTCGACACGGTCCGCCGAAATTTTTACACGAGGAAGCGACAGTTTGAATGGCGTCGGAAATTCATCTTGCTTGCAGGAAATCGTCGCCTCGTGTCGAAGGGTTATTTTAGAAAGTGAATATAAGTCGAGTTTGTGAGGTCGAGAATGAACAGCAAGCTAAAAGGCATTTCTGCAGGTTTCTTCTGGTCGGCTCGTTTGCACTGACTGCTCCTGTTGCACACGCGGACTCTCTGTCTTCGGACAATCAAAAACTGCAACAGTTGCAAAGTGAAACGTCACAGGTTCAAAGTCAAATCAGTGCGGAACAAAGCAAGGCGACGACGCTAAAAAACGCGATTGCGAGTTATGACAACGCGTTACATACACTAGATGTCAAAATATCAGCTACGAATGATCAAATGTCGTCCCTTAAAGCACAACAGGACGTCCTCAATCAGCAGCTCGCACAGAATCAGAAGCAGCTCCAACAACAGCAAGATGAACTCACACAGATGGTCAGAACTGCATACGAGGATGGAAGCGTTTCGTATTTGGGCGTATTGTTCCAGGCGAACAGCTTTTCCGACTTTTTGTCTCGTCTCTATGATCTGACGCTCATTTCGAATACACAGAATCAAGTTGTGGATTCTGTGAGAACCCTTCGAAAGAGCATCATTCAGAAGCAGGATCAGGTAAAAGCTTCACAAGCGAAGCTCCAAACCGTACACGACCAATTGGCGGCACTTCAACAGTCTGACCGGGCCATTCAAGCACAACGTCAGGCAGATCTGCAAAACATTCAATCCAACATCGAGGCTGGTAAAGAGAAACAAGGTACGCTTGAGAGCCAGATTCATCTGACCCAGTCACAAATTCAGGCGATTGAGGCGGAGACGCAGGCTGCAGAACAACAGGCAACTCAGCCATCTTACGTCGCGCAACAGACGTCCGATCTCGTTTCCACTAGCTCCAGTTCGATTATCAGCTTTGCCCAGACCTTCCTAGGTACCCCATACGTATGGGGCGGAACGTCTCCGTCTGGATTCGACTGTTCGGGATTCACGCAATACGTCATGGCTCACGCCGGTGTATCGATTCCGCGAACCTCTGAGGAACAGTTTGCCACAGGTGTACCTGTCTCAGAAGGCGATTTGCAGCCAGGCGATTTGGTCTTCTTTAGCACATATGCTCCGGGTGCCTCCCACGTCGGTATCTACATGGGGAATGGCATGATGATAGACGCCGAGGACATGGGCGTCTCTATCGACAGTATCAGTAATTCTTATTGGGGACCGAAGTATATCGGAGCCCGGCGGTATATTAAATAACCGAGTACGTGAGCGGTGCTGCCTTTTGAACATCGCTAGTACAGCGCAAACACGCCAAACGGCGCCCTTACAGATCTAAGTGAGGGCGCCGTTTGGCGCGAGTCCCGGAACTTTCCCAATCTCGACAGCGGTTACGCCTCTGACCGCAGCATTCTACCGATAAGGTCTCGTTGGTGGATGATACTTCTTCCTCTCCATCGTCTTCCCAAAACAGATTTGTGTTTTTTTTACCTGACGATATTGCGTATGATGAGATGAACGAATCAGTTAGGCGGGTGATGGTCATGTCTATCAACTTTTGTGTAGCGTGCGGACACGCCCTTGTGACGAAGGAGATCGGCGGTGTGCCACGACGAGCTTGCCCGGTCTGTGACTTTGTTCACTGGGGGAACTATAGCATCGGGGTAGGAGCTTTGGTCGTCCGGGAAAACCGCATTTTACTTGTGCGACGTGCGCAGGACCCGGGGCGCGGGGTGTGGACGAACCCAGGTGGATACACGGAGCAATTGGAATCTATCCATCATACGGTCGAGCGGGAAGTGTTTGAGGAGACCGGCGTTACGGCGAAGGTGGACCGAGTCGTGGCGCTAAGGGATCAACCACGACAGGTTCACAATTTATATGTGGCCTTTTCACTTCGCTATGAGCATGGAGAACCCCGCGCGGACGGGGTCGAGGTGGATGACGTCGGCTTTTTCACAGTCGACGAAATGGAGGGTATGAATGTCGCGGGTTTGACCCGGTGGCTCGTTGAAGTGTCCAGGACATCGGATGGACACGGCCTTTCACTCGATCACAGCAAGTACGTCACGTCCGACCAGAATTGGCTGTTTCGCGCGCACTGTGGGACGGCATCCGAGTAACGGCAAGGCCCTACAGCTTCGCCATTGTCAGGGCCAACATCGGGGATTTGGGTCAGCGCGCTGGCCTCCTCTCCGTTACACACGAGCGCCGTCAGGCCGGATATCGAATCGACGTGTTGCAGCAGCGCAGCGCTCATCTACCGTATCCTCTCTAGTTGGACTGCGTGGTCGGGTCGATGACGATGGCCGTCTGTTGTTCGTGCGTCTGGTCAAACGTCGACATCGGCACGTCAAACCATTCGTCCTGTGCCGATCCCCACGTCGTATCCACGGTGATCCACTGTCCAACATTTGGGAGATATACCTCGTTCCAAGCGTGACTCCCGTAGTCTCCGCCGGTCCCAGCGACGCCTTCGTCGATTTGGACTTTGAGACCCGCCGCATGTGCCAAATCTGCGTAGAGTAGGGCGTAGTCCGCGCACACCCCTTTACCCGTCTCGAGCGTCTGCAAGGGCGACTGCTGATCCCATTTGCCGTGGTAGACATAGTCGTCGTACTTTTTCCAATCGTACGTCACGTGGTGAATTTCCCACTCGTAGAGCGCTTTAGCCTTCTGTTTCGGATCCGTCATGCCCTTGGTCAATTGCAGTGCCAAGCTGGAAATTTGCTTGGGAACCAAGAGTACGCCGGTTTCCTCTCCACTGGGTCCCGTCGGCACCGCAAACATGCTGATGTTCTTCGCGAGCGGCTGCAACGCGCCTTGGGACAGGACCGGCAGGGCCTTTGCCACGAGCGGCTTGAGCCAGGGTTCGTAAATCTGCTTACTGAGTGTTTTGTATGGCGTGGATGCGGCCGCTTGTTTCGCCAACGGCGGTATGGAGAGGTACTGCAGGGCGATGAAGACGAGGGCGCCGATGACGGCCGACCGGACGACGCCCATCAGCCCGCCGACAATTCCGCCGAGCAGGCGGCTCTCCTGGAGCGGACGCGGCATCCAACTGGGGACCAGTTGAACGAACAACGAGACGATATTTCGAAAAATCCCGGCCAGGACGAGGTAACAAACGCCAAACGCAACCCACTTTCCGACGCTCGGATGCTCTTGCCAAGCAATCAGGACTTGGGCGAGCCACTTTGGTGAGTTCGCAACCGACTGCTTCAGGACATACTGGCTGATGGCATGGCTCAGCCACCAACCGGCAGCGATGGCGACGACGCCCGTGGCGATGGAGATGACTTGCCAAATGACGAACCGACTTTCGCGCCCAAAGCCACGGCTCGCGCCCGCGAGAACAGAGCCGACGACAATGGCCACGAGTATGATGGTGACCCAGTTGTAGGTCATAATTGCGCACACTCCTCGTTGATGTGAACGGGTCGCACGGTGGCGAGACACCCGTGCCTTTGAACACGTATAAGCACAGTCTAGCACAGCAAAAAAGCGTCGCCACTGGGCGACGCTTCCGTGGTAAGGACAACCATCATTCGTAGGTGCGGCCTTCATACACCACGAACCCGATTGGGTGATGGACGAAGTGAATCACCGGGTCACCAGGATTCCCAACACTCGGGTAGGTGTCATTTTGTGGAATGTACTCGCCTTGTAACTCGATGGAGTGCCCTGCCTGTAGGCCCGGAATCGGACCTTGTAATCCCTCGTCGTCCCCGTACCGAATGGCGACGAACGCATAACCTTTCACGATGCTCGGATCTGCACCGCGGATGGCGAGGACGTGGACGTCGCGCAGCAGGAGGCGATGATGGTGGACACCGCGAACATCTTCATCCGCTTCAACCGTTTGAATGGTGGCCAGGACGCGAACGATTGGATACTGCGATCTCGGCTTTGGCAACACAATTGGGCCACTTCCGACAGGGGGCGGGCTCTGTGGTTGTGGCCCGGGCGCAGCGACGTCGACCTCTGCCAACTGTTCGATAAACGCCGCTGCGTCGATTGACCCAAAGCCGGTGCACGCGTCCCAACCGGGAACCGCTTGATATCCGATTACGCCGTTGAACGAGTTGTTGCCCACGGTGATGTCCCGGTACGGCAGGGTGGCGGCGTAGGTGTACAACAGGGAGGTGAGATTCTGAATGGGGGGCCTTCCGAGTTGTGCCCGCCGCTCGTTGAGGAGGGCCACGATACCCGCGAATACGGGGCAGGATACAGACGTGCCGCCGACGATGGCCGGTTGCCCTTGGAAGATAATTTGATAGCCTGTGGCCGGATCTGCGTTCAGTGACACGTCTGGAAGCCCTCTGCCGGACCCGTTTAACGAGGTTTGGTAACTCGGTTTTTGAAAGATGTCACTGAAACCGCCGCCTGTGGCACCACCATTTTGGGGGCCGTAATAGGTCCAGGCGGATTCCGAACCGTCCGGATTCAAATGTGTCCCGCCCACGGCGACTGCGCTCGGCACGGAGGCAGGTGCGTCGGCATGGCGCTCAGGCACGCCACGCGTATCGTGCATGCCGTAAGCACCTTGGTCCCCTGACGAGATGCAGACCGTGACGCCTTTTTGATCGAGTTGAGTGAGCAATTCGGAGATCTGCAGGAGCGAGTCTTGGTCAAACGATGCCTCTGCGTCTCCGTAAGATATGGACAGCACGGAAGGCTGGTAGGTTGTGTCGTTCAACACGTATCGCAGCGTTGCAATGACCGCCTCGGCGAACGTCGCAAACGTCTCTCCGGCGTTTGCTTCGTACACGATCAACTCCGCCTGTGGGGCGATGGCCCCGGCCCATTGCAAATCGAGTGAAGCCTCTTCGTCGTCCGGACTGGTTCCCCCGTCGTTGCGCGTGCCGTCGACGGAGACGAAGGTCACGTTTGACACCGCAATGCCGTGCAGACCCCAGAACTGCCGCGCGTCGCTCTCGCTGTAACCGTTGGAAAACTCGAGAATGCCAATTGCTTGTCCGCTGCCGGTCAAGTATTCCGGGACGTTGTACAATCGGCGAATGTCCTGAGGAAAATACCCTTGTCCCTGATTGACTTCTGTCGCGGTTGAGAATAGGATTTTCCGTTTCATGTGCACAGCCCTTCCTTTCAGCCTGGAGTCAAGGTGTGTTCCAATAAGTTATTCGCTTCCAGGAATGCCTGTCCTGTCCGTTGGATCGGAAGACAATATTCATCATATGCACAGCTTTGCGAAACGTTCCAATCGTCATCTCCACGCGGAATCTGCGCTATAATGTCCGTGGAGTGAATATTTTGATAATGTTTGCGGCAGCGCGTCCGCGGACGGACAGGGAGCGTGTGAGCGCATGGCGACACCAATCCGCACCGGCAATACAGCCATCTCCATCGCCCAAATTCAGCGATATGCAGCCGATTTCCACAGTTCTCCCGCCAACAGGGTGAGGATGAACGCGGTCACGAAAAGCGGCATCCAGAGCGTGGCTACAGATAGGGACGCAGTGGCTCGGATGCAGTACACGTTTTCCGAAGAAATCGACACGGGTCCAGTGACCAATCAGAAACAGAGCGGCCGATGTTGGCTGTTTGCCGGGTTAAATACCATTCGTCAGGATATCGCGACCGGCAAGCACATGGCACCGTTTGAACTCTCACAGTCCTATCAAATGTTTTGGGATAAGTTCGAAAAAGCGAATTACTTTTTGGAGCGCATCCTCGATACCCTCGATGAGGACACCGATAGCCGTATCGTCCAGTGGTTGCTTCAGGCACCTCTGCAAGACGGCGGTCAGTGGGACATGTTTGTCAACCTTGTGGAAAAATACGGTGTCGTCCCTCAGTGCGTGATGGCCGAGAGCTACCACAGCAGCAAGTCCGCCGTGATGAACAGGCTGTTGACGAGTAAGCTGCGCAAAGAGGCGAGCGACTATCGCGCCTGCTATCGCCAGGGTACTTCGGTCGCGGATTTGCGCGACAAAAAGCAGTTGTTCCTCGGCGAGTTTTACCGCTTGCTCTGCTACTTCCTCGGCACGCCACCCACGACGTTTGACTTTGAATACCGCGATAAAGACAATGTGTTTCATCGAGACACGGGGCTCACACCTCAGACTTTCTTCGAAAAATACGCTCGCGTGGACCTGAAAGATTACGTGAGCATTATTCATGCACCTACTTCGGATAAACCGTACGACAGGACCTATACCGTAAAGTATCTAGGCAACGTCGAGGGCGGGAACGACGTCGTGTACTTGAACGTCGACATCGACACCGTCAAGCGGTTGGCCCTCGCGCAGCTTCAGGACGGGGAATCGGTGTGGTTTGGCTGCGACGTCGGAAAGCGCTCAGACAGTGAATCGGGGATTATGGACGCGCGTCTGTTCGACTACGAGGGAGCGCTCGATACGTCGTTTGCGATGACGAAGGCAGAGCGTTTGGACTATGGGGAGAGCGTGATGACGCACGCGATGGTCTTTACAGGTGCGAACGTCATCGACGGGAAAGTAAACCGCTGGAAGGTGCAAAACAGTTGGGGCAAGGACGCTGGTAAGGACGGATTTTTCGTCATGAGTGACGCATGGTTCGACGACTACATGTATCAGATTGTGGTCAACAAAAAACATTTGAGCGAGGCCAACCTCAGTGCGCTGGCGCAAACACCGATTGAGTTGAGCCCGTGGGACCCAATGGGTTCCCTCGCCATGATGCGTTAACCAGTTGTAACGCCGTATGTAGACCACACTGCCGCGCGGGCGTGTCCTAGCGCGGCAGTTTCACTATACTTAGGGCGACGAGGAGGCGTTTTTCAAATGAACATAGACGTATTTCACGACATCGTCTGCCCGTGGTGTAGAATCGGGCAGGCACTCTCCTGCAGGCGATCGAACGGTGGAGCGGGGAATCGGTGAACGTTCCCTACGCCACTGGAAGTATTTGTACAGGTAATGGAACAGATCTCAGCGGTGAACGTGCTAGAATAGATTTACTAGCACAATGAGCAATCGGTGCGAATTGAACAGGCCGTTCGGTGCGCTTCGTACGACCTGTAAAGGGTGATTTCGTGGCAAAGTTGTACTATCGATTTGGACAGATGAACGCAAGTAAGTCAATTCAATTGCTGACGGTCGCACATAATTATGAAGAGCAGGGGAAGAAGGTCACCTTGTTCACGCCCGCTATCGATGCTCGGTTCGGACGCGGTCAGATTTCGTCCCGGGTAGGCATCGCAAAAGATGCGATTGAAGTGGATGACGACACGAATCTCTTTGAACAAGTAAAAGAGGCATATCCGGATTGCGTCCTAGTGGACGAGGTTCAGTTCCTTCGGGCGTATCACATTCAACAGCTCGCGAGAGTGGTGGATGAGTTAAATATTCCAGCCATCATGTACGGTTTACTCAAGGACTATCGAAATGAGTTTTTTGAAGGAAGTCGCGCGGCGGTGTTGTGGGCGGATCAAATCGAGGAGATCAAGACCATTTGTGCCCACCCGGATTGCAATCGGAAGGCCACGATGATCCTAAAGATCAAGGATGGCGTTCCAGTCTACGCCGGTGAACAGATTGAAGTCGGCGGGAACGACTTGTATCGGTCGGTCTGTCGCCGCCATTATTTCCACCCCGATGTTGGGAGACTGTTTTAACGGGCGAGTCAGACTGTACTTTCGCTCAGATATCTATTGCTCGGATTTCTTGTGGTTGCGAAAACGCGGCACATATGATATAATGTATGGCTGACAGGTAGGAAACCCATTTGGTTAAGAAATATGTTCACCCTGACATAGAGGAAAATCGGTTGTTTCTAAATAGATATTGATTCACAACAGGCGCGGTCTTCGGAGCCGCATGGTTGCCTGAGAGGTAGGGCTGGCAACGTATCGTTATCGTAGTACCTGTTTATTACGGCGGTCGATGAATTCATCGACCGCCTTTCCATTTTATGAGCAATCTAAAGGTTTAGAGATAACTGTTGTACCCTGCTATCCAGTCGAGTGGATGGATGGCTCTCCACGCTTAACACGTGTGCCAAGTCATACACTGGGATTCCGATTTGCTCCGCTACGTACACTTCCAGTGAAGCCCCTCGCGACTGGCGCCACCCTTCCAATGTCACGACACAGTCCGCCTTCATCATCAAGGCCAGGTCATGCCGCATGTAATCTGACCAACTCGCCCCTGTGATCTCCTGTTCGGCAGGGTTGGTCACCGTGTAGCCAATCGCGCGGAGCAGGTAAGCGGCATTGTGAAAGGCAGGGCGATTGAAGTCGGGATGGCCTGACATCGGGCCGGATAAATATATATGTACCAAAGTGATACCCTCCGTTACGAGATGTTTAGCTCCAATCTAAAGAACGTATGTTCGCATGTCAAGCTTCACCGGATTGGCCTTTGCAGATGTTTCCGCTTGCATATTGTGGTGAAGTCGGTATAATAGCAAAGGTTTGATTCCGAACATTACATTCGAAAATGAAATAAACGTTCGGGTCTTACCGATGATGCGTGATATGGAGGAAGGAACATGACACAAAAGTACGACGTCATTATTATCGGCGCAGGTCCTGCTGGGTTGTATGCAGCCTACGAATTTACTCGGAAGGCCCCGAAGGCGAAGGTTCTCCTCGTCGACAAAGGCGTCGAAGCAAAATATCGGCATTGTCCCATCATGGAAGGCAAAATCGATAAGTGTCCTCCTGCGAACAAAATAAAGACCTACGCGAGTTGTTGGCCTGCGTGCGGCGTGATTAACGGTGCAGGCGGGGCCGGCAGTTTTAGCGATGGGAAATTCAATATTACGTCTGAATTTGGCGGCTTTCTCACAGACTATCTGCCGCCTTCGCAAGTGTTACAACTGATTCGAGACGTCGACGAGATCAATTTGAGCCACGGGGCACCAGATACCATCACGGACCCGACGACAGATGCGGTCGCGGCCATTGAGCGCCGTGCTATCGGGGCTGGGCTCAAGTTGTTGCGCGCTCGGGTGCGTCATATTGGCACAGACATGAACTTGGCGTTGATGAACGACATCTTCGCTTACTTGGAAAAGCACATCGATTTGCGCTTCCGCACGTTTGTCGAAGACTTAGAGATTGTCGACGGGAGAATTGAGGGCATTCGCGTCCGCGGCAACGAACTCATTCCAGCCGATTACGTGATTGTCGCCCCTGGTCGGGATGGATCGACCTGGCTTTCCGAATTGTTTCGCAAGCACAAGTTAAAGATGAGCAACAATCAGGTGGATATCGGGGTTCGCGTCGAGACGTCGAACGTCGTCATGCAGGAGATTAACGAGCATTTGTACGAAGGCAAGTTTATCTTCCACTCCCCGTCCACGGGACTCAAAGTGCGGACGTTTTGCAGTAACCCTTCGGGTCACGTCGTCATTGAAAACCACACCGGCGTCATGGCGGCAAACGGCCACGCCTACAAAGATCCGAAGCTCGGGACGAACAACACGAACTTCGCTCTGCTCGTGAGTCACAAGTTCACCGAACCGTTTGATAGGCCTAACGAATTCGCGAAGAGTATCTGCCGGCAGGCGAACGAGTTGTCGAACGGATCGATCATCGTGCAGAAGTACGGCGATATCCTCAAAGGACGCCGGAGCACCCCGCAAAGAATTCAGGAAGGTTTCATCGAACCGACGATGAAGGAGGCCGTACCTGGCGATCTCGGCCTAGTCCTGCCGCACAAGACGATGGTGGCCCTTCAGGAGATGATCGAGGCGCTGAACCACGTGACGCCGGGTATCGCGAGTGACCACACGCTGTTTTACGGCGTCGAAGCGAAGTTTTACGCGTCGCGCGCCGACGTCGGACGAGACTTGCAGACGAAGGTGAGCGGTTTGTACTGCGCGGGCGACGGACCAGGCATTTCTCGCGGCATCTCCCAAGCCGCGAGCAGCGGTGTGTACGCCGCGCGGAACATCATCGCACAGATGGCGCAATGATGTTGATTTGACCGTACCGGCAGGGTTTCGCCGTTCGAAGACAGCGTGCCCGAGGGCAGGCGGGATGGAGGATTCCTTAGCAGGAAACGCGAAATTGCGCGTGGTACCACCATCCCGCGCCCTGTACCCTGGGCGCGTCCCACCGTTCTTCGCGTGTTTAGACTTCGGCCAGCGGGCTCTGAAGCAGGGTATGTGCAATGGGCAACTGCGCGGCGCCGACGACAATCGCGTCTTCGTGCGCGACGGTGAGCGCGACGTGTTTGTTCGTGGCCATGGCTCGATGGTGAATGACGTACTCCACTTCTGGCAAAAACAGCGACGCTGCCTGTGCTATCGTTCCACCGATGACCACAAGCCCTGGGTTGAGAGCGTTTATAATGTTGGCGATGCCGACGCCTAGGTACTGGCCGAGCGTGCGAAACGCGCGCTGGTAACCACTTTGCGTCGCCGCCTGCTCAACGGCCAAAGATACCAGATTAGGGGAGAGTTCCAGTGCCTCAGGAACGTCCTCCGACTCGCGAAGATAGCGCAGCAGGGCCTGTTCGGAGGCGTATTGCTCCCAGCACCCGTAACTCCCACAGGCGCAGACGACGCCCATTGCGGCGATGGAAGTGTGGCCGAACTCCCCGGCAATTCCGTTCGATCCGCGGTACAGTTGTCCGTTTACCACGATTCCGGTGCCAATGCCGATGCCGACGTTGACGAAGACGAGGTTTCGCTCCTGGCGTTCTCGATACAGGGACCATGCTCCGCAGTTGCCGTCGTTGTCGATAAAGATGGGGAACGAAAAGGACTGCGACAAGGCGCCGATGACATCCCAGTTTTCGATTTCGATATTCGGCAGGTAAAAGGCGGAACCCGTGCGATAATTGACGATGCCAGGCAAAGCGATGCCAGCCCCGAGAATCCCGTGACAGCTCGGGGGAGCTTGGTGTGTGGCGCGATCTATCTCCTCGATAATCATCTCTTCCAACTGACCTTGCGACAGCCGCCCGTGCGTGGCATCCATCGGCCGAATGCGCTTGTAGACGATGCCGCCCGTCAAATCCGCGAGCACGGTCTTCATATGCGTGATTTGCACGTCGACCCCAATACAGAACCCAGCAGATGAGTTGATTTTGAGCATGACGGGTTTACGGCCGCCACTTGAGGTGCCGAGCCCTATCTCCTGCACAAATTGCTCTGCGATCAACTCATCGACGAGCGAGGATACGGTCGCTTTATTGAGGCCGGTCACCTGCGAGATGTCGATGCGGGACAACGGCCCCTGATTGTAGATCATTTCCGTTACATACTTTTTGTTGATCTGCCGCATCGTCGCGGCATCTACGGTCTTCGCCACTCAATCCACCTCATATTTTTAACAAGGAGATATTGCTAATTCTTAGTATATAGTTTAACATGCAAACCAAGCCGTGAAAGCGCATTCTAAAATAATCTTTGAAAGCCCTTTCTGGCGCACAAAAACGACGAGTTAGTTTTTTAAAACAACAAAAACTAACTCACTGCATCTACGATGACACAAAAGGGCCGCTTTGACGAGCTCAAGATGGAAACGTTTGCACAAGGGGGATTACAAATGAATATCAAAAAAGTGCTTACAGCAGGTGCAGCAGTGGCGATCGCTATGACGTTGGCGACCGCATGTGGCAGCAACTCGACATCGTCGTCTGGTTCAGACACGTCTGGTGGTTCTTCGTCCAGCAATGGAAGCGGTACCATCGCGCTGTTGTTGCCGGATACTACGTCTTCAGCCCGTTACGAGACACAAGATAAACCAGACTTTACGGCGGAAGTCAATAAGCTCGATCCGTCCGCGAAAGTCGACTATGAGAACGCACAGGGTGACGCGTCGACGCAGCAGCAGCAGGCGGAAGCTGCCATTACGAATGGTGCAAAGGTGCTTGTGGTTGACCCAGTCGACTCCACCGCTGCCGCAACCATCGTCACGGAGGCCGACAAAGCGGGTGTCAAGGTCATCTCGTACGACCGGATGATCTCGAAGGCGCCGGTGGACTACTACGTCTCCTTTGACAATGAAGAGGTTGGCAAGTTGCAAGGGCAATACATTGCAGACCATACGCCAAAGGGCGGGACGGTGGTCATGATCGACGGCGCTCAGACGGACAACAACGCACTGGCCTTTGCGAAGGGCGCGCACGACGTGTTAGACCCGCTCTTCAAAAACGGCACGTTGAAACTCGGGTATGAGACGTACACGCCGAACTGGGACCCACAAAACGGGTTGCGCGAAATGGAGCAGGCACTGACAAAACTGAACAATCACGTCGACGCGGTCTTGTCCGCGAACGACGGGCTGGCAGGTTCCGTCATCCAGGCGCTGTCCGCTCAGCACCTCGCGGGGAAGGTGCCTGTGACAGGTCAGGATGCGACCGACGATGGATTACATGACATCATGCTAGGCACGCAGTCGATGACGGTCTACAAGGCGGTTCCGAAGGAAGCGCAAGTTGCGGCGCAACTCGCCGTGGACATTCTGAAGGGCCAAAAGCCGAGCTCCGACTTGGTCAATGGCACTCAGGACAACGGGTCAGGTACTCCGATTCCAGCGGTGCTACTCCAGCCAGTAGTCGTGACGAAAGACAACATCCAGGACACGGTGATCAAGGACGGCTTCACGACGATGGCTAAAATCAATAACCCGAAATAAGGGCCTGGCGATATCGATAGGCGAGGGGCGCTCTTTTCACCTGCGTCCCTCGCCTAGACGCGAAGTCGAATCGCGCGATTCGCTGAACTACAGCTGAACTACATTTGCAGGAGGTGTGCCGCTTGAACAGCGCACAAAGCTCACCACTTCTCAGTGTGCAGGATATACGTAAACGTTTTGGCGCGGTCCAAGCCCTGCAAGGCGTGTCGTTAGACGTTCACCCGGGTGAAGTCGTGGCCCTCGTAGGCGACAACGGCGCGGGTAAATCTACGACCATCAAAATGATTGCGGGCGTCGAGCAACCAGACGAAGGACAAATCTACTTTGACGGCCAGCCGGTATCGCTCACGAGCCCCGCCGTCGCTGAGCGGCTGGGCATCCAGACGGTCTATCAAGACCTGGCCCTGTGTGACAACCTCGACATTGTCTCCAACTTGTTCCTGGGGCGCGAGTTGCGCCGCACACTCGTCCCGGGTCTTCCGAAGATGCTCCGCAAATCGGACATGGAAGAGCGCGCATTGCCCGTGCTTCGAGATCTGTCCATCAACCTTCCAGCGCTCACCACGCCTGTCGCTGGCCTCTCTGGCGGACAGAGACAGATGGTGGCGGTCGCTCGGGCGGTCCTGTGGGGATCGAAATTGGTGATGCTCGACGAGCCGACAGCCGCGCTTGGCGTAGCTCAGACCAAGGCGGTCCTCGAACTGATCGAGCGTTTGGCAAAGAAGGGTGTAGGGGTGTTGGTGATCTCGCACAACATGGCGGACGTGCTCCAGGTGGCGGACCGAATTGTGGTCCTCCGACTCGGTCGCACCGTGGCGAATTTTGTGAAATCAGAGACCAACCGCGAGGAACTTGTGGCAGCCATCACGGGCGCCGCTGAGGAGGTATCCACCGCGCGATGAGTGCAAACGTACAACAGCAACACAGCAGCAGCGGCACCGGTCCGTTCGCGGGGTTTCGGGCCCGCTTTGCCAGTGGCGATCTAGGTCTCATTCCGGTCATCATCGCACTTATCGTCATTTGGATAGTGTTTCAGTCTGTCAATGGAAACTTTTTATCCGGCCGCAACTTGTCGAACTTGATTCTGCAGATCGCCGAAATCGGAATGCTCGGCATCGGCGAGACGTTCGTGTTATTGCTTGGTGAGATCGACTTGTCCATCGGCGCCGTAAGTGGCGTTGCAGCGGCGGTTCTCGTGCTGCTCTCGGTCGCTGGCGTCAACCCGTGGGTCTGTATTCTCGCGAGCGTCGTGAGCGGCGGGCTGATTGGGCTGTTTCAAGGATTCTGGGTCACCATCATCGGCGTACCGGCGTTTATCGTGACGCTCGCCGGGTCCCTCGGCTACCAGGGCATTCTCCTGGGGATGCTCGGAAACACAGGGACGGTTCCGATTTCGAACCAGACGCTGTTGAATCTAACCTCCACCTACGTCCCACCCTGGTTGGGATGGGTGATGATGATTGTCGTCGTCGTGCTCTACGCGGGCGGGACGTTCATGATGCAAAAGAACCGCGAGAGACGTCACTTGCCGGCGCAGTCGACGGGAGCGACCTTGTTTCGTTCGCTGATTCTCGTCGTCGTCTCGGCCATCGTCGTCGGCGTCCTGAATACGTATCGCGGATTGCCCGTGGCTGGTTTTATCCTGTTGGTCTTCGTCGTGCTGTTCGCTTTTGTCACGCAGTCGACGGTGTACGGCCGTCACATCTACGCGCTCGGTGGCAATAAAGAGGCGGCTCGACGCGCGGGCATCAACACGCGATCCATCAAGATCAGCATTTTCACGTTGGCTGGATTGATGGGTGCCATCGGCGGTATTATCGGCGCCTCTCGCCTAGGTTCGGCCTCACCGGCTTCGGGAGGCGGAAACTTGCTGATGGATTCCATCGCCGCAGCCGTCATCGGCGGCACGAGCTTGTTCGGCGGCCGCGGTAGCATGTGGAACGCCTTGGCCGGTGCACTGGTCATCGGTAGCGTGGAGAACGGGATGGACCTCTTAAGCGCCCCGTCGAGTACGAAGTACATCGTCGAAGGCGGCATCCTGTTGTTAGCCGTTACGATTGATACGTTTACTCGCCGCCGTCGAACGCGAGCAGGGCGATAAGAAAGTAAAACAGGTAGCATCGAGGGCCGCCCAAAGTCTATCGCGAGATGGGCTATGGGCGGCTCTTTTCAGCGTGGGTGACGATATGAACACCGAGCGTGACACGTGACAGGGACCCATCTTTGAACTACCGGAATCGGGTAGAACTCGGATGGCAAGG
The DNA here is from genome assembly GCF_026651875.1 of Alicyclobacillus fastidiosus. Lineage (GTDB taxonomy): Bacteria > Bacillota > Bacilli > Alicyclobacillales > Alicyclobacillaceae > Alicyclobacillus > Alicyclobacillus fastidiosus. The sequence goes on from NZ_CP104067.1 coordinate 253,432, forward strand.
GCAACCTACACGCACATGTGCATGTTGGGTACGGCCGTTAGCACGGGATGAACACTCGCCTTGACCGGGCGACGAGTGCACGTTCAGCCATTCGTGGACATGGCCCCTCGCGTGAAATGGGTGTCTACATCGCAATTTGTTCTGATAATATGAACATGTGAATCACATCGTCGATTTGTGATAGATCATTTATGGTTGAGGAGATGAACGTCTCGTGACAGATCAATTGAGGAAGTACGCGGAGTTGGCCGTGAAAGTTGGCGTCAACCTCCAACCGGGACAGAACTTGGTCGTCGGATTTGGCCGACGTCAGGTCTACGCAGAACACCTGGAGTTCGCCCGTCAATTGGTGGATGTGGCTTACGATGCCGGAGCGAAGTTTGTCCAGGTCGATTGGGGCGACGAGTGGTGGATCCGCGAAACGGTCGAGCGTGGTTCCTTGGAAACCCTTGAGGCGCGCGCCAAGTGGCAATTGGAGTGGGTGGAGCACCTCGCTAAGGAAGGGGCCGCGTTTATCGCGATTCCGGCGTCGAATCCGGACCTCTACGAGGGGGTCGATCCGGCCCGAGTCACCGCCGCCGAACGCGCCATCAGTTCCACGTTCCGCGACTTCGACAACCGCCGAACGGGAGATCAGTACCGGTGGACGCTCGCGTCGGCACCGACGCAGGCTTGGGCCGACAAGGTTCACCCGGAATTGCCTGAGAACGAGCGCATCGACGCCCTGTGGAAGGATATCTTGTTCTGCGCGCGCGCAACAGGGGATGACCCAGTGAGCGACTGGCGCGCCCACATCGACAACTTGAGCAAACGGAGTGCCTATTTGAATTCGCTCGGTATTCAGAGCTTGCACTACCAGGCACCGGGGACTGACCTCACCGTTGAGCTGGCAGCGAAGCACTTCTGGACATCGGCAGAAAAGCCAGCGCTGGATGGCGTCCCATTTGTCGCAAACATGCCGACAGAAGAGGTCTTTACTTCACCGAGCAAGTATGGCGTGAACGGCGTCGTGACCAGCACGATGCCACTCAACCACAATGGGACGACCATTCGTGGTATCCGTCTCAAATTCGAGAAGGGCCGCATCGTCGAATTTTCCGCGGATCAAGGCGAAGACGCCTTGAAGAGAATTGTCGAGGCGGACGAAGGCAGTCACTATCTTGGCGAAGTGGCTTTGGTGCCAGTCGACTCGCCGATTGCACAAATGAATCAACTCTTCTATAACACGTTGTTCGACGAAAATGCCTCCTGCCACTTGGCCATCGGCCGCGCATATCCGCTCGTCGAAGGCGGTGAGAGCTTGACGCACGCCGACTGGGAGTCGCACGGGTTGAATGACAGTTTGATGCATGTGGATTTCATGATTGGTTCCGACAAGATGAACATCGATGCGCGCACGCGTAATGGTGAAACCGTCTCGATTATGCGGGACGGCAAATGGACGACGGCCGTTTAAGAGGCCTTTGCTCTTTTACAGCTCGGGCTCTGCGACGACGAATGTCGCAGAGCCCGAGCTTTGCGTTGTGCGAAAGGTTGTTGGCACGAGAGGATACACGAACCTGTTGAATGGTACTGAAAATTCTGTATAATATACCTTATCATCTATTGAACGGAGGCATCCCCACACCGATGATTTTGACCCGTCTTGCTTGAGCAAACAGTCGATTGCTACCAAAGGCTCTGCCTTTGCGAACGAGCGGACGGGAAACGTATGCCGATATGTCGATATTGGTATACACATTTCATTTGTGACGGGGATACATGGCATCAGGGTACGGCCGATGCGGCTGTTGCGTGTAAACTTGTTGCTATACGCCCGACTTCCCACCGCAGCGCAGGCAGAAGCCTGCGTTTTTTATGTGCGGAGGCGATGTGCGTGCACGTGATTCGAGTGGAAAATGCATCAAAGTCGTGGGCTGGGGAACCGGTTTTTCAACATGTCAGTTTTGAGTTGCACTTTGGCGAGAAACTCGTCTTATTCGGCAGAAACGGCGTTGGCAAAACGACGCTGCTGCGGGCGCTAATGGGCGCTATTCCATTGGATAGCGGGTTTGTGACGCGCACTGTACCAATGTCCGAGTGGGGGTTTTTGGAGCAGACGTACTGCGTCTCAGACACGCTTACCGTTCTGGATTATGCCCTGTCTGTGGACGAGGAGCTGAACCGCTTGCGAGCACGGCGCGCGGCACTGGAACGAGAACTCGCGGAGGGTGCGACGTCAACTGCGTCGGTGTCCGATTTGACGTCAGCGTATTCGGCCGTGTTGGAAGACTATCTCGCGCGGGACGGGTACGAATGGGAGGCCGAGGTAGAACGGACACTTGAGCAATTTGGCCTTTCGCAACAATTGTGGGGGCAGGCGTTTCGCTCGCTGAGCGGGGGGCAAAAGACGCGTCTGCAACTCGCGCGCATCATGTTGAAACGGCCGAGCGTATTGCTCTTGGACGAACCAACCAACCACTTGGATGAAGACACGATGGCGTGGCTGGAACACTGGGTTCGCACCATTCGTGCAAGTGTGATCATGGTGACGCACGACCGTCACTTTATCGACCGGGTAGCGGACACCACCATTGAGTTGACGGCGCGCGGGGCACGGCGTTTCGTCGGCGGGTACACCAAGATGGAGGCTTTGCGGAGATTGGAGCGCGAAACGCAACAGGCGGCGTTTGAGAAGGAGGAAAAGGCTCGTGCGGAGCTAATTGAAGCCATTCGTCGTTATCGGCAGTGGTTCGATAAGGCACACGCTTCTGCAGGGGAGCGCAATCCGTATCTCAAGAAGCGCGCAACGAAGAACGCCACTCGCTTTCAGGCCAAGGAGCGGGCACTCTCGAGGCTGGAGGCGGATCGGACGCAGCGGCCGACGCCCGTGGCGACGGCACAGGTGAGCTTTCGAGAAGGGCAATTCGACGCGAGCACGTACGTTACCATCACGGACGCTGCGGTAGGATATCCGGGTGTCGACGTGTTGAGGGGTGCATCGTTGCGAGTTAGGCGGGGGGACCGGATTGCGGTGGTCGGCAAAAACGGGTCTGGGAAGAGCACGCTGTTAAAGGTGATTTCTGGCCAATTGGCACCGACTTCGGGCGAAGCTTATCGCCATCCGGCGCTTCGCGTCGCGCTGTTCGATCAGGAGGTATCCAGTCTCAATCCCGACCTTTCGATATTGGATACACTCCTGCAAGAGAACAGGATGTCGCAGTCGTACGCGCGGACGATCTTGGCCGGATTCCTATTTCGCGGGAACGACGTGTATAAGCGCGTCGGTCAACTTAGCATGGGGGAACGCTGTCGTGTGGCGTTTGTACGGATGTACTTGTCGGACGCCAATCTGCTCGTGTTGGATGAGCCGACGAATTACCTCGATGTGGAGACGCGCGAACAAGTGGAGACGGCCCTTCTCGACTACCCTGGTGCGCTCGTGTTCGTGTCTCACGACCGCTATCTCGTGAGAAAACTGGCGAATCAGGTGGTGCATGTGGAGGATGGGCGTATCGAAACGTTTGATGGTGGGTATGACGTCTACCTGCAAACTCTTCACGATCCGTTGCGCGCGCACCCAGACAAGAAGCGCCGGATTGCCGAGCTCGAGCTTCGGGTGACTCAGCTCATGTCGCAAGGCGCGACGGACGACGAAGGGACAGCTCAAACGCAGGTACTGGAACAGATCAGATCGCTACAGCAGGAGATTGAAGAATTGAGGCGTAGAGATTCTTGATAGACAGGTCGCGGATTCACGGGCGATGCCGCCGTGTACTGAACGGCGGCATTGTCACACAAAATGGTGCACGTTGTCGATGGCCGTGCAAAGCGGCGGTCGCACCGAATGTTGCACGACCATTCGTTTGTTTACGACGAACCAAAGAAATCGCTTAAAAGCACCCATTCTCGCACACCGAGGTCAGTCCGATCCACTCATGATAGGAAACGCGGACGTTTCCACAACAAAACGGACAGTGGGTCGTGGTCTCGGTCGAGTGCTCTTGTTCCAACTTCTCGAGCGCTAATTTTTCCATTGAAACAATCTGGTCCAAATCCGGTACCCGCATAGGTTTCGTTACCCCCTTGACGAGATGAGAAGTGGCATTGACGGTTCCGACAGATACTGTGTACCCTTCTAGCATATGTTTGTCCGAGGCGAGGGAAGACATACTCAGACGTAATGATGAAATTTCCATGATAAATTTATTCTACTCCTAAAACTTTCGAGATCAAAACCAAGTATACTGTGTCTAGTTAGGTTTCTGATTTATCTGAGATGACAGTCTTCTAAAGAGACAGCAAGAGAGGATGGAACGACATGAATTTCGACGCCTTACATTATCCCCACCCTTCGAGAAGAACCGCGGTCTACGCTCGCAAAGGCATGGTCGCGACGTCCCACCCCCTTGCAGCGGCCGCTGGCCTACAAGTCTTGCAGCAAGGCGGCAACGCCATTGACGCAGCGGTTGCCACGGCTGCGGCGCTGACCGTCGTCGAGCCTACGTCAAACGGCATTGGCAGCGACTCGTTTGCCATCGTTTGGCACAAAGGTCAGATGTACGGCTTAAACGGGAGCGGCGTAGCTCCGGCTGGGCTCAGCCTGGAGGAACTCTCGCGGCGCGGGCACAAAGAAATGCCGAAATTCGGCTGGATGCCGGTCACTGTCCCGGGGACACCGGCCGCATGGGCAGATCTAGTTGAGCGATTTGGAAAATTGTCGTTGCGACAAGTACTTCATCCCGCTATCTCCCTCGCCCGCGACGGACACCCGGTTTCGCCGATTGCGGCGAAGTACTGGGCGGTTGCGGCGAATCGCTTTGCGAGTGCATTGCAGGGGCAGGAATTCGAGCACTGGTTTAAGACGTTTACATTTGACGGACGCGCCCCAAAACCGGGTGAGACGTTCTACAGTCCCGGTCACGCTCGTACGTTGGAACTAATTGGAGAGTCCGGCGCCAAGGCGTTTTACGAGGGTGAGTTGGCGGACGAGATCGAGCGGTTTGCGCGTGCAACAGGGGGGCTGATTACAAAAGCTGACCTCGCCACACACACATCCGACTGGGTCACCCCTGTACGCGTCGACTACCGCGGCTATGACGTCTGGGAGTTGCCGCCGAATGGCCAAGGCATCGTCGCGTTGATGGCACTCAACATCCTCAAAGGGTACGACTTTTCGAACATGGATGACCGCGAACGCACGCACCTGCAACTGGAGGCTCTGAAACTGGCGTTTGAGGACGGAAAGCGTCACATCGCAGATCCTCGGCACGCCGATATTCCGCTCGACGAGTTGTTATCCGATGCCCACGCACAAGAGCAGCGCGCCCGCATCGGCGACAATGCGCTATTGCCGGATCCGGGTGCACCTGTGCTGGGCGGGACCGTCTACCTTGCCGCCGCTGACGGCGAGGGGAACATGGTATCCTATATTCAGAGTAACTATATGGGCTTTGGCTCGGGTGTGGTGGTACCGGGAACGGGTATCGCCCTGCAAAATCGGGGTCACAACTTTTCCATGGATCCAAACCACAAGAACGCGCTCGCTCCAGGCAAGCGCCCCTATCACACCATCATCCCAGGCTTCTTGACCAAGGACGGGCAGCCGATTGGCCCGTTTGGCGTGATGGGCGGATTTATGCAGCCGCAAGGTCACGTACAGGTGATCATGAACGCCATCGACTTCGGTATGAACCCGCAGGCGGCATTGGATGCGCCTCGCTGGCAGTGGATGCAAGACCGTCGCGTGACAATTGAGGATTCGTACGGAACAGACGTCATTGAAGATTTGCGCGCGCGCGGGCACGAGGTTGAAATCGCGGGTGATGCCGGCGGATTCGGACGAGGGCAAATCATCTGGCGAACAGAGGATGGGAATCTCGTAGGTGGAACGGAACCGCGGACGGACGGAGCCATCGCGGCTTGGTAACTGTCGACTTGTCATGATTTGGGCCCTGGCAATCTGGCGCCAGGGCCCTTTTTTTTTCAGGGAAAACAAGCGCCCGTCCACACTTTACACTGGGGCTTGCCCGGGGCTATACTCGACGTTGACCAAATGACCGTTTTTGAATTTTGGTCAACAGGGGGTGGGGAGTTGGACCTACAACAAAGAGTCGTCGAGGCGGCCGAACACTCGTTTCGTGAGTTCGGATACAAAGGCACGACGATGGACAATGTCGCTCGTATCGCAAATGTCGGAAAAGGTACGATATATACCTTCTTCGCCAGCAAAGAGGCCTTATTAGACCACATTCTAAGTCGCTTGGTGGCGGAGATGGAAGCCGTTGCCAACGCGTCCATCGCACCGGCGGACACGTTCTTCAACAATCTCGAGCGGGCGCTGCGCAGTGTCTTGCGTTTTCGTGGTCAACACGAACTGCTCATCAAGCTTGCTCAAGAGGGGAAGCAACTCGGAACGGTCGCGGTGATCGAGGGGATGGCCCGCGTGGAGCAGGCGGTCACCAAGTATTTGCGGCATCATCTGGAGGTGGGAGTCAGTCACGGGGACGTGAAGCCATGTAACACGGAACTCGTCGCGTTTATTATGCTGCGCACGTACACGGCCATCATCGCCGATTGGGAAAGCGGACACGAACCGCTGTCGGACGAGGAGCTGATGCAGATTTTCCAAGTGGTGTTTGCAGAGGGGCTGAACCGCGCGCGTCCGCAAGGACAACCGTAAACACCGATAGACAGAGGGAGGAGGTTGACCATGAACCTGTTTCGATTTGTCGGCAAAGAGTTTTCATACAACTATGGGAGCTTGAAGCGGCTCATTCCAATCATCGCAATTTTCTTCATTCCAATTTTGTACGCGGGAATATTTCTCTGGGCGTTCTGGGATCCGTACGGTCACTTGAATCGGCTCCCAGTTGCCGTGGTGAACGAGGATGCAGGCTCGACGTTCGCCGGGCAGCGGATTCAGGCGGGCCAGCAACTGGAGAGTCAACTTCGAAAAAACGACGATTTTCAGTGGAGTTTCGTCTCGGCTGAGAAGGCTCGGGCCGGGCTTGAAGACAACCAGTACTTTATGGTGTTAACGATTCCGAAGGACTTCTCGTCGGATGCTGCAAAGGCCGCGACCACGGTCGGCGCACCTCAGCCGAAACTCGAGAGCGTGACCAATGACCGCCACAATTACATTGCAGGCATCATCGGCAAAAACGCCATGGAGAAGCTCCAAGCGCAGACAGCACAGCAATTGACGAAGACCTATACGACGAATCTGGTCACTGGCATCAAACAGTTGGAGGTTGGGTTTCAAAAGGCGTCCGGTGGTGCCACAACCTTGGCGACTGGGGCAAATTCACTGTCCAAGTCGAGTCCTAAGCTCGTGAGTGGGGCGAAGCGTTTGGCGACGGGGTCAGATACGTTGGCCGGAGGCATTGCACAGGCGGCCGCAGGTGCCAATCAGGTGGAGAGCGGTACGCAGTCCGTCTACGCGGGCAATCAGCAGCTGAGTGTTGGATTGGGCCAACTTGCAGAGGCGTCGGGGAAACTGAGTGCTGGTGCAGCAAGTGTGAACCAAGCTGCCAAGCAGCTTCAAAGCGGGCTCGCGAGTGAAGCGGCAGGCGCTAAGCAGGCTGCAACTGGCGCGGCGGGATTAGCACAGGGGCTATCTCAATACCTCGCGGCACATCCGGAACTCGCCAACGACCCCTTGTTTCAGGCGCTGGTTCAAGCCAGTCAACAGGTGGCAGCCGGGACATCGCAAGTCTCTTCTGGCAGCGACGCCTTGGCAAGCGGTGCGAAGACGCTGTCGAGTGGAACCAATTCCCTCGACCAGGGGCTAGGCGCCTTCGCGCCAAAGTTACAGCAGGCGGCTACAGGCGCGGCGGCACTTGTGAAACAAGAACCGACGCTGGTCCAGGGCAGTCGTCAAGTGGCCACGGGGCTCGCGCAATTAGAGAGCGGTGCGTCGCAGTTGCAGACGGGCGCTGGTAGCCTGATGTCGGGTGTCAACCAGTATGCCGACGGTGCGAAACAAGTGGCCACAGGGTCCTCGCAACTCGCTAGTCAACTGCGTAGTGCGTCCGCGAAGATGCCCGTCATTCACAGTGGGCAGGTGGTCTCTGCCACCTCAAACCCGGTTGGCTTGAGCCAATCGCAAGCAGGTGACATCCCGAACTATGGCACAGGATTTGCGCCGTACTTCTTGTCGCTCGGTCTGTTTGTCGGCGCACTGTTGATGTCGATTATTATTTCTTTCCGCGATCCCGCGGAAAAACCGTCGTCGTCCTTCGCCTGGTTCCTGTCGAAAACCCTCTTGGTCGGGTCTGTAGCGGTGGCACAAGCCCTGATTGCGGACACCATCTTGCTCTCCGCTCTCGGCTTACACGTGGGCGATGTGACACACTTTGTCCTATTCTCGCTACTTACGAGTTTGACGTTCGTCTCCATCATTCAGTTCTTCGTGACGACGCTGGCGAATCCGGGGCGTTTTCTCTCGGTCATCGTGCTCATTCTGCAACTGACCTCCAGTTCAGGTACGTATCCTGTGGTTCTGTCGCCGCCGTTCTTCCAGCATTTAAGTCGATACCTGCCGATGACGTATACCGTCGACGGATTCCGCTACCTGGTAGGCGGTGGTAAGGTGTCGTTCATGCACTCGGATATCTGGCATCTGTTTGTCTACTGGGGTGTGTTTGTCGGGCTCACGCTCGTCTACTTCCTCGTCCGCGGCCACTTCGTATTGAAGGATGCAAAGCCGCAGGCGCCAAGTGGCATGCATTCGGTCGAAGCCTGATGCAAAGGCGTCAGTCTGCTTTCTGTTCCATCCGAAAAATCCCCGGCTGTGAATCTGGCCGGGGTTTTTTCGTGACGAGGCCAGGAATCGAAGTTTGGCACAGCTGCGTTTTGTCCAAGTGGGGCAAAGCGATAGAAGGGGCTGCGGGACGGCGGAGTTTACGCCCTGGCGAATACAGATCTTGGACTGCGGTCACGCTAACTTTGCGATCAACATTTGGCAGGAGGCGATGTCATGGGCAATGATCCGACGTCTGATGGGAACCAGATGCATGGAGAGGCGTGTGAATTGGACACCGTCATGGATCAGGTATCGAGCTCGCAGACGGATGGCGGAGTGTCCCCGGAGCTTGCGCATCGTCCAGTGCACCAGATGCGACCCCCTGCTCCGCGGATTGCGCGGCGGAGGTCGGAGTTAGAGTTTTGATCGTGCAGTGGCGCGGCAGTTGCCGCGCCACGGCTGAGTAGGCGCCGTGCGAATGGCTTAAACGCCCTGGTGGTACAGCTTGGCACTCATACGGCCCCATGATTTGAATGCAAAGGGATAGCGCACATCCGCGTATACGAAGCTCGACAATGACGCATCCAGCGATGAAAACAACGACGGTATAGATTGAAGATATGAGGGATGATGTGGTATCGTAGAGGGTATGCAGGAGGTCAACGAATACTATTTATTATTATCCAATAATAACTTAGCACGAAATGGTTTTGGTGTCAAGACCCCTTTTGACATTGGTGAGGGTAACACTGCGACACGCGTTGGTCGCGGGGTCGACGGAGATGGAATGTGAGGCGATTTCGAGCGTGGCAAGTGAAGAATGGCGAGAAGAACAGCAATACGTCGATCACGTGACAAGGCGTATCCACGAACGCGTCGACAGCTTACAAGCGGAGTTAGGTGGCGTCAAGGAAGAGGTTGTTCAGATTCGACGCAACTTTTGGGACGATGTCACCGTCAACCTGGGAAATGTCGACGATATCACGGAGACGCATTTCGCAATCCGCCAACAGGCGGAACTCCTCTCGGAACGAGAACGCCGATACACGAACGCACAGGGTGCGTTGAAGACCTTCGTGCGGCTGATGAGTTCACCGTTTTTCGGGCGAATCGACTTCGTGGAGCAAGGGGCGAAGGAGTCGGAACGAATCTATATCGGAATCGGTTCGTTCCGCGACGAGGAAACGGATGAGTTCCTCGTCTACGATTGGCGGGCCCCGATATCCAGCCTCTACTATGATCACATCCCTGGGCCGGTCTCCTTTGAAGCGCCTGCGGGCGAGATTTACGGCGAGATGACGGGCAAGCGACAGTATGTGATTCGAAATGGAACGATTGAAGTGATGTTCGATGCGGCCGTCACAATTGGAGACGAGTTGCTTATGCAGGCGCTTGGGCGCCACGCCGATACGCAGATGAAGAGCATCGTCGCCACGATTCAGCGGGAACAGAACGAAATCATTCGCAACGACACGTCGAGTATGCTCATCGTGCAAGGCGCGGCTGGAAGTGGCAAGACGTCTGCGGCCTTACAGCGCGTCGCCTACCTCTTATACAAGCACCGTGGATCGCTTGAGGCAGGTCAAATGGTCCTGTTTTCACCCAATCCGATGTTTAACAGCTATGTCTCGACAGTGCTGCCGGAGCTTGGCGAGGAGAACATGCAGCAAACGACTTTTCAGGATTATTTGCAGCACAGGTTGGGCCGGACCTTCGAATTGGAAGATCCGTTCGAGCACTTGGAATACCTGTTGACCGAACAGGTGACGCCGTCGTATGAGACGCGGCTCGAGGGAATCCGCTTCAAGTCGACGCTCACATTTTCCGATGCGCTGCGCCGCTATGCAGACCTTCTCTTGACCGATCACATGCTGTTCAAATCCGTGCGGTTTCGCGACAAGGTGGTCGTCTCCAGACAGGAGATCCGCGAGCGGTTCTACGCCTGCGAACCGTCCTTGAGAATGCACTTGCGCATGGAGCACCTGCGAAAGTGGGTCCTTGAACAAGTCGATGCATTTATCGAGGAAGAGCTACACGAGCATTGGGTCGAGGACGAAGTGGAGCTGTTGGATCACGAAGATTACCAGCGGGCCTACAATCAGGTTCGCCGCATGAAGGGTGGCACCGACGCGTCGTTTAACGACTTCGACAAGGAGCGAGAGATCCTGTCGCGCATGGTGGTCAATCGTCGAATGGCAAAGGTGAAGCGCGCGGTCAAACGGTTGGCGTTTGTCGATGTGCGCGGTATCTACCGCCAGTTTTTCTCAAACGAAGCCCTGTTCGCAAACGTGTTTGAGCAGATTGAAACGCCATCTTGTTGGCGTGGGATCTGCCAGCAGACGGTCCAGCGCTTGGACGAACGAAAGCTCGCCTATGAGGACGCGACGCCGTTTCTCTATTTGAAGGAACTGATTCAGGGGATGGCTATCAACACGGCGGTGAAGCATCTGATCGTCGACGAGGCACAGGATTACTCCTTGTTGCAGCTAGAGGTTTTGCGGCGGTTATTTCCCCGCAGTCGGATGACTGCGCTTGGCGACCTGAACCAGTCCGTGTTTGCACACGCGGCAGGACTTGGCAACGCGCGAGGGCTGGAGACGCTATATGGCGAAGAACGCACGCAGTTGGTGAAGTTGCGGCGAAGCTATCGCTCAACCGCGGAAATTGTCCGCTTTACGCGCGGGATGATAGCGGGCGGCGAAGATATCATCCCATTCGAGCGCAAGGGCAAAAAGCCGAGCGTAGTGGTCCTGGCGGGACGCACTAAGCACGATGAGCGAGTATTAGAAGAAGTAAAGTCGTTAGAGGCGAGTGGCTATTCGTCGATTGCAGTCATTTGCAAAACCGCTCGCGAAAGCAAACTTGTGTACGACCAAATCGCAGACGCGTTGTCCGCCCATCTCATCAGCAAGGAAACCGCCACGTTTGTGCAGGGGATCGTCATCATTCCCGCATACTTGGCGAAAGGTGTGGAGTTTGACGCGGTTGTCATCTACGACGGATCTGACGAGGTGTATCACCGCGAACTCGAGCGCCAACTGTTTTACACCGCGTGCACGCGCGCCATGCACGAGTTGCGCATCGTCGCGCCAGGTCGCCCGAGTCGGTTTATTACATCACAACAGGCCGACACCTATGCCGTTCATGAGGTAAACTGAGCGGAAACGAAGGAAAGGGTGGGACACTAGGTGGATGAGGTTGTACTGGAAGGGCGCATTGTACGACTGGAGCCGATGGCAAAGCATCACCAGCGCGCCACTGAACGCATCGGAGGCGTCCGCGAAGGCGTACTGAGAAAACACCGCGTTCTACCGAATGGCTTTATTCGAGATTCCGTCTATTTCAGCATTGTCGACGACGAGTGGCCGAGCGTGAAGAAACGGTTGGAATCGTACCTCATATCCTAGGAAACGCCCGCGCATACAGAGCGCAACAAGGAACATCCAGCAGTGTGACCAAACCACGCAAACAGGGGCATACCGCGCGTCATACGGCTGTGCTCCTGTTTGTGTTTTCTTCGTCTGATGCTCGTTCCGCGAACTCGCCAAATTTTGCCTAGTTTCACGTTGTGCAGTCGTTTCACCGGAGCCATCCACCCTTCGAAGCGCGGAATACGGTGTGTATTTGGCGTCGCGGCATCCCAGTACTTGGCTTTGAGATGAGTTCTACTTACCCTTTCTCATTCCCACAAAGGATGTACAATAAAGATGAATGGGTTCGTTCGGGACTATGGATCGGGATGGATGGTCCGAAATTGGCAGAGGGGGCCGTCGGCGTGTTTCGTTTTATTCACTGTGCAGACATCCATTTGGACAGTCCGATGCGGGGGCTCCGATTTGTGGACGACAGCGTCATCGACAGCGTGCGTGGTGCTACGCGCCGCGCACTCGAAAATCTCGTAGAGCTCTGTATTCAGGAGAAGGTCGATTTCCTCGTCATCGCGGGTGACGTGTTCGACGGGGATTGGGAGGATTATACGACTGGCTTGTTTTTCAATCGCTGCATGCAGAAGTTGGATGCGGCAGATATCCCCGTCTATTTAATTCGCGGCAACCACGATGCAGCGAGCGTCCTCACTCGCCATTTGACGCTGCCCGGGAACGTGCGCGTCTTTTCCGAGCGCCATCCGGAAACGGTCCGTATCGACGCTCTCCAAGTCGCCGTGCACGGACAAAGTTTTGCGGTGCGAGATGTTACGGAAAACCTAGTACTCGGTTATCCGCAGGCTGTGCCGGGATATTTTAACATTGGCATACTGCATACGGGACTGGCTGGGCGCGAGGGGCATGCCCGCTATGCGCCGTGCCAGCTCGATGACCTGCGGGCGCTGGGTTACAACTATTGGGCGCTCGGGCACATTCACCAGCCAGAAATCGTCTTGTCCGAGCCGTGGGTGGTTTACCCAGGGAACGTTCAGGGGCGGCACATTCGCGAAGCGGGTGAACGGGGATGTGTGCTCGTGACGGTAGACGGTTCGGACGTCACGCTGGAACAAAAAGCGCTCGACGTCGTTCGGTGGCTCGAGGTGTCGTGCGATATTGAAGATGTTCTCACACTGGGCGATGTGCTGCCCACCGTGAAGTCGGCGGTGGCACAGGCTGCCGCACCCCATCCTGGCATCCCTCTCTGTATGCGGATCGGGCTAAAAGGGTCCACACCTGCGCATCAGTTTCTCTATCAAGACGTCGAGCAGCTGACACATGAAATCGTGAACGCGGCACAGTGGGCTGTCAGTCAACCTGTGTATGTAGAGCGCGTCGCGGTTGCGCCAAACCATGCGGGAGCGGCATCGTTTTGCGCGGTTGGGCCGTCGGACAGTCTCACAGGTGTGCTGCAGGGCGTCGCGGAGGATAGAACACTGCAGACAGCACTTGCGGAACAACTGTCCTCTTGGCACCGTTTGTTGCTGGGACGAATGCAGGAACAGGACGCCCCGTCCCCGGTCGACGCGACAGACACGCGGGAGCTGGTCAGACAAGCCCTCATGGAGGTTACGGCTAGATTACAAGGGGGTGCAACGCGTGGAGATACGTGATCTTCAACTCCGATCGATCGCTCAATTTGAGGAGTTGAGCCTGCAGCTAGGAAAGGGTCTCCACGTGCTCTACGGACCCAACGAAACGGGCAAGAGCACGCTCCTTCAGCTCTTGGTCGACCTGCTCTTTGGCGGCACGCCAGAAGTACGCGACTGGTATGACTCGCAGTCGAGAATGGCCGCGACCATCGTCCGAGGTGAGTCTATCTACGATCTGCGGAGGAAACGATATCGCGCACAACTGGTGGAAATTGATGAGGACGAGCGTCCATTTGCAGGGGATTTTAGCTTGAACTGGCTCGCAATGGAGCGGGATCGATATATACAGCTGTTTGGGTTCGATCACGCTCGTCTTCGCACCGGCGGTCAAAGCCTGCTTGAGAGCGATGGCGACCTCGGCATCACGCTGTTTGAAACTGGCAGTGGCTTGGCCCACGTCAAGCAATTGATGGAGCGTTATCGGAATCAACTCGGTGAGTTGTTCCACCCCGGAATGCGCGCAAATTCTACAGCCAAGCTGAACCGCGCACTGCGCGACTACCAGGCGTCGCGTACCGCCATCCGCAACCTAGCGTTGCGGCCGCAGTCCTGGCTCGCGCAAGAGGCTTTGGTCAAGGGGATTGAATCCCAAGTCGCGGCCATCCGCGACGAACTCGCACAACTGCGCAGGTCGCTCTTGCGGATGGAGCGGATTCGGCGCAATCTCCCGTTGTTCCAGCAGCGGCATAGCATCCTCGAACAACTGGCGGCGTCAAAGGACGTGCCTTTGTTGTCGCCACAGGAGGAAGAGTCCATCCTGGAGGACCTTGCAGAGGCGGTTCGACTGCGGGCCGAGGAGGTCTTGGAGGCGGAGGCCTTGATGCGAGAACGAGCAGCGCTGTCCGCGATGTCGATTGACGAACAGGTGCTTTTTGTCGCGTCAGATCTCGAGCGTCTTCGCGATGGCTTTGGTGTCTATCAATCCGCGTGTGAAGAGGTCATCCGACTAGATCAGTCCGTGCAGTCACTCGAACGGGAAGTGACGAAAGCCAAACGCGACGTGTTGCTAGACCACGCGATGGACGACATCCTGGCCCTGCGAATCCCCTTTGAACGCCGTCAGCGGTTGGAGGCGCTTGCGCGCGAGTATGGGGAAGCGTTGGCGGATCGGAAGGTCATCGAGCGGGATCTTCGTGAGCTGGAGTCTGACCAGGCGGTGCGCCGAGGTGCACTTGAACGGATTGGGGAAATTCCCGATATCGCGGCACTACGAGAGCAAATGAACGCCTGGCGAACGAGGGGGATCTCCGCGTTGCGCGTCGAAGCGCTGCGGGACAAGTGGTCGGACCGCCGTGCGGCGTTGGAGAGGCGGTTGGCGGAGCAGTCCTTGTGGAAAGGCAGCCTGGACGACGTCTTGCATCTCCCCATTCCCTTCCCACAGACC
The DNA here is from genome assembly GCF_026651875.1 of Alicyclobacillus fastidiosus. Classification (GTDB taxonomy): domain Bacteria; phylum Bacillota; class Bacilli; order Alicyclobacillales; family Alicyclobacillaceae; genus Alicyclobacillus; species Alicyclobacillus fastidiosus. The sequence continues at coordinate 268,615 of NZ_CP104067.1, forward strand.
ACTGCGCAGTATAGTGCGCGGTATCAGGAACTATTTGAACAGAAGAGCGCCAAGGAACGCCAACTTGAACAACTGAGCGCGTCGGTGGAACGTGAGCGCGCGGAACTAGACAAACTTGAGGCGGTAGGTTCAGTGCCTGCGGAGGACGACTTGCAAACTGCGCGAGAGCACCGTGATCGCGGGTGGCAACTCGTGAAACAAGTCCTTCACCGCCCCGGCCAATTGACGCTGGAGGGTGCCGCCTACGCCAAGGACTGGGAATCGCTAGAGGAGGCGTACGAGCGTGCGGTCACAGAGGCCGATGAAACGGTAGACCGGTTGCGCCGGGAGGCGGATAGAGTGGCGAAAAAGGCTGAATTGACCGCCCAGATGACCACCGATCTCAGCCTTCAAAAGTCCTTGCTAGAACAATTGCAAGATTTGCAGTCGCAGTTGTCGCAGTGCTCGCGCGAATGGGCGGACGAATGGGCGCCCGCAGGTATCGTTCCGAAATCGCCCGGCGAGATGCAGGCGTGGACGCAACAGTGGCTTGTTCCGATCCGGCGCGAAATCGAGGAATTGCATCAGCTTCAGCTTGAGATGGACCGGGAAATGAAGGCGGTCGACGACGTACAAACGCGCCTGGAGCAGTGGCGGAACTTTTACGGAATCGCCATACCAGAGCACCTCGTGCTCCTGGATGACCAATTGACGTTTGTCGATAAGCAGCTGGTGACCTTTGAACGCGCGACTGGGGAATACAGAACGTTGGTCGATGCCCTGGCAGAGGCAGAGCGAAAATACACAAGTCGGCTGGCGGAAAAGCGGGCATCCGACGCGATGTTGTCAAACCTCGAGGAAGCCTACAGAGAACTAAGGAAGAAGTATCGACATTTGCCTGAGGATCTCACGCACGTCCGTTCGTATCTGGTGGCCTTTGAGGAATTCGTCCTCGTGTATGACAACTGGCGTCAGCAATGTGCGCGAATCGAGCAAACAGAGCAGATTATTCGCGAGTTCGAGGCCTCGGTGCTGAGTGTCGCGCGGACACTTGGAACGCATGGGACAGATGCGCAAAGCTTTGACCGTGCACAAGTAATCGAGTTGTACCAGCGCTTGCAGCGCCGATTGACGGCTGCGGTGGAAGCCAAACAGGCAGCGGCACAACAACGGCGCCTGATCGAAGCGCAGGAAGAGCGCCTCGAGAAAATCCGTTCTGCTATCGCAAGAAGGGAATTGTCGTTGGCGGTGTGGCGGGATGGCCTAGAGGCCAAAGATGACGCTTTACTGAGACAGGCGATTGAACAGTCGAGGGCAAAGCGTCAGGCAGAACAGCGCCTGGTCGACGTCGAAGCGTCGATTTTGGCGACCGGGGACGGTCACAGCCTCGCCGAGTTGATGGAAGAGTGGCAGTCGGTCGCCGATGTCGATTCCTTGCCGGCTCAGATTGCCGAGGTCCACGAGCGGATGACGTCGCTTGAACATCAGTTAGACGAGGCTCAGGTGAAGCTCGGCGAACAGCAACAGGTGTTTCGACAAATGGACGGGTCTGCCACGGATGTCGCAGAAGCGGCACAACAAGCGGCGTTGGCGGCGGAAGAGGTAGGGCGCTACTGGGACGAAGTCGTTCGCACGCAGACGAACCTCACCCTTCTCGAGGAGGCGCTCATACGGTACCGGAATGAGAGCCAAAATGGCGTCTTGCAATTGGCTTCTGAACGGTTTTCGCGCATGACTCTAGGGCGCTATCAGGGCATCGACCTGGACGACGATCCGGCTGCACCGCGGATTTTGGCCCTTCATCGCGACGGTGACCGACGTACCTTTGCACAGTTGAGCGATGGCACTGTCGACCAACTGCACTTTGCGCTGCGATTGGCCTTTTTAGAGGCACAGGCCGGTTCCGGAACCCCGCTGCCGCCACTGATCATGGACGATGTACTCGTGCATTTTGACGACGAGCGCGCGCGAGTGACGATGGAGATTCTCGACGAGTTGGCGAACGACGTTCAAATTTTGTACTTTACCCACCACCGGCACTTGGTGGACGACGTGATGCCAAAGCTTTCGACGACGCACGTGAAGACGTATGAATTGTCACAGATGATCCGGTATCGGCAGGGGTGATACGATGTTGATTTACTTATTTCGCCACGGACAGACGGTTTACAATGCGGACGGCGAGCGATTTTGCGGCTCGTCGGACGTCGGACTCACCGCGCTGGGGTGGCAACAAGTGAGAGAGAGCGCCACATTGGTTCGGGATGCACAAATTTCTAAGATATTTCATTCGGGTTTACGCAGGTCGTACGAGACCGCATCCGCTATTGCAGAGTTACATCCGCAACTTACGACTAAGTCGTTTGTCGAGGTACCTTCGTTTCGAGAAGTCGGATTCGGCGTGTTTGAGGGACTGACGCGAGCCGAGGCGGCGAAAATGTATCCGGACGTGTACGCAAATTGGCTCGTCCGCCCAGAAGAAGTGAGGATTCCGGAGGGAGAGGACCTTCGCGAGCGGCAGGCGGAGGTTTTAGCGGAGTTTCGCACGATAGCGGCGACCAACCAATCAGAGGACATCGCCATCGTGGCGCACAACACCATCAATCGCCTTTTGCTTGCAGCGCTGATGGGAGCTGACGCTGGGGCGTATCGCACACTCGTTCAGAGAAACGCATGCTTGAACGTCATTGAGATCACTGAGAATCAGGATGTGCGCATTCACGCTATCAATGTGGTGCCAGAGGTACCAGTGGCGGCGCCCGTCATGTAAACGGCTTATTTTCGCTGTCGTTTAGAGCGTGTTCTAAACATCGAAGACGCGCCTTGTGTGGTAAAATACCGTCAAGAAATCGACAAACATCAATACTCGAAGTGATGGTCCACCTGAACTTGAGAGCAGGCTGGCATGTGAGAGAGGAACGTTAGGATGGCTGAGCAAGTAGCGTTGGGCATAGATGTGGGTGGAACAAATGTGAAAGTCGCTTTTGTGAAAGAAGATGGAACTGTATTGGCGCAGGGTTCCATCCCGACGGATCCGGAACGTGGCCCGGAGCAGTTCGCCACTGGGGTTGCCGAGTACGCGAAAGCGCTGGCAGATGACCATCGCCTGCCGTGGGAGAGTGTGTTCGGTGCGGGCGTCGGCCTAGCCGGCTTTCTGGATGTGGAGAAAGGTTGGATTGAGGAATCGGTCAATCTTCACTGGTACGACGTCCCAATGGGGGAGTTGCTGGAGAAAGCGTTGGGCAAGCCGGTTCGGATGGACAATGATGCGAACGTTGCGGCCCTGGGTGAAGTGTGGCTAGGTGCTGGGCGTTCCTCGCGAACTGCACTGTGTATCACGCTCGGAACCGGTGTGGGTGCTGGAATTGTGATCGACGGTCGCATACACCGCGGCGTGTCGACGATGGCGGGGGAAATCGGCCACATTCAAATCAAGAACGACGGTGAGCTGTGCAATTGCGGCCATCGCGGTTGTCTCGAGACGTTGTCGTCGGCAACGGCTTTAGTGCGCCATGCAAAAGAAGCGGGACTCGTCGGTCAATCAGGGGATTTAACAGCAAAAGAAGTGTTCGATCTCGCCGATGCCGGCAACACAGTCGCCCAGTCGGTGGTTGCGGACATGATTCGCTGGCTGGCTTTAGGCATCTCCGTCGGCGCCAATCTCCTGAATCCGGATGTCATCGTCATCGCGGGCGGTGTCGTCAATGCGGGCGACTCTTTGATCGAGCCACTTCGAGCGGCCTTCCAAGAAGAAGCGCTTCTGCGCGTGGCTCGCGCTTGCAACATCGTTCCGGCGACACTCGGTTCGCAGGCGGGCGTCCTCGGGGCCGCGCGACTCGTGTTTCAGTGAGTGATGGCGATTTGCACATACAGAATGCCAGGTCGGGCGCAGGGACGCCCGACCTGTTTGGTCAGTGAATGAATTCCTGCACGCGATCATATACGTCTTCGGGTGACAGGCCGTCCGCCGAAATCACTGGTACGTTGTTGACGACTGTTTGGATGCCCATTACATTTTTATCGGCGCCGGTGATCACGATGGCACACACGCCCGGTTGGGAGTGCTGGTCTGCCGTCATGTCCACTACCTGACATCCACGTTCTTCGAGGTATTGCTTGACAGGAGTCAGCCCTTGTTCCACTGCAACAGACTTCATCGACATCGCCTCCATGACAGGAATCAATCGGGTACTGGGATATTGTTTGTATTCTGGCCATCAATATTCGGCGGATGATTTGCGCTTTGTGCGTGTCGGGCGGTAATCTGGATACAAGTTTGGACGAGGAGGAATACATATGGTCGTGTTTCATATGATTTATGGATTTCTATTGATACTCCTAGATATCGTGGTGACCATCTGGGAGATCACAAGTCGTAACGGCGCTCCACGTGGCCTACGTGGTGCGGCAATTGGTCTCATGGATCTACAGATCATCATCGGGATTATCACCTGGATTACCGCTCGCCCCGCGCCGTCGTTCGTGTGGCATCCAATCTTCATGGTCGTCGCGATTATCATCGCGCACATCTTTACGGCCAGCCGCCGGAAGAAAGCCTCACGCGTCACCGGTTGGGTTGTCACAGACGTGTTGTTAATTCTCGGGGCGTCGTTATTCCACGGGTAACGGGTAATCGCGGCGAGTAGAGGAGGACACAAACGCGGTGCACACACATTGGGAGTACGATTCGATTTGCCCACATTGTGGGCGTACCAACCACGTTAAGGCCCCTGCTGGTGAACATGTCGTTCGTGTCTGCTGTACGCACTGCGCACACGGCTACGAGTATACACACGTAGTCCAACAGTTTAGTGAAGTCGTGGATAGTGACGAAGAGAATACGTAAAACGAGCTCGCAATCGGTTCTTTAGCACCCTCAGTCAGCACCTTGGCTGGGGGATATGCAGGTTGAGGAGTTACTCGGATGGTTTCGCGTACTCGATGCGCCCGCGGCCCCTCTGTTATTGGAACGTACAGTCAAGCGGACGCGCCGCCGCAGCCGGTGGTTAGCCGCTTCGTCATATTCCAGACTCGCGTTGTACCGCGAAGCGTTTTTAGTGATGTGCCGCAAACGCAACAGGATGGTGAGGGACACTATCAGGGTGACTTGTACGCGGACAGGCTGCCAAATCAGGGCACGCTGGAAGTGTTTGACTCTGGTAAATTGACGAGTATCATCGTTCCGGGAGCCACTTCGTTCACACTTTTTACAAGTGGGGACAACGTTTCCTTCTTGAAGAAAATCGTCAGCCAGGATTTACCCCGCACATAACAAGCCCGGGGGGCGGGTAGGCTAGATTTCGCAAAGGGGGATGATACCGTGAGTCGAGAAGAACACCACGAAACGCTCTCAGGCTTGGGGTTTTACTTTGAGGCTGAGGACCTGCCCATTGTAAATCAGTATCAAGGGGACTGGACTGTCACGGGGCCGGAAGAAAAGCCGGAGAATTATTGGATCGTGACGACCGATGGAAAAGGTCACGCCATCACGGGGCATCCAAGCCCGCAAGAAGCGCTTGACTGGGCTCGTAACAACGGTTGGCTGCCGGCCTACGTGGCGCCTTACGGTCGATATGTCGAAGGGGAGCTCGATGCGGTTCAATTGCATGACTGGATTGCACGCGGCCGCCACGACAGGAAACACCACCGGGACGTTCATTGAGATCGAACGGTAGCGGGAAAGAGCTTCTGTTACTAGCAAGACTCTCCAACGACAAACAAGAGATCTCCTAGTAGAATCGATACCAAGATAACTTTCGGTCATGTGTATCGTTCTTAAGGAGCTTTTTTCGTATGGTTGAGATGCTGCAAGTTCAGATCAGACATCCCGGTGTCGCCCTCACCGAGAAGGAGAGAAAGCTCGTCGACAGCTTGGTGCAGCGCATCTGCGTCCATCATGTGCGCCGTCGACTCACTAGGCCCTTTCGTATCCGACGGTCGCTTGTCGACTCAATTCACCTGCTCGTCAATCAAGACGTCATTGTCGAAGACGGACTGACGGACGATGAGGCTCGACTGATCATGGACGATTTGGCGAGCGACATTCGGCAGACGCTCGCGTACTGTGACGTGTCGACCGAAGAAGTGGTTCTCACAGCCAAAGCATAGGTTTCGGGCTTAGCGTCTACCGTGATACAATGGGAGCGAATCACGGAGGAGGCGCTTTTTGCCCATGAAGCTTCATATTTCTCTCTTTCAATTACCTGACGGCATGTATGTGGCCACGTGCGCGGAAATCCCGATGTGTCAGGTGCTTCGACAGAACAAAGGACACGCGATTCAGGACGTCAAAAAAATGGTGCAAAAATTTCTTCAAGAGCGTGCTGAGAACGGGCGGCCTTTTATACCGGAATTGCGCGAGTTTGAGGTTGAAAATATTACCGTAGATGATTGATTGACATCGGCCTCTAACCTTGGTATATTAATAAGCGTTCGCTAATCGCTTGGGTCATTAGCTCAATTGGCAGAGCATCCGACTCTTAATCGGCAGGTTGAAGGTTCGATTCCTTCATGACCCACCAATATATCGCGGGGTGGAGCAGTTGGCAGCTCGTCGGGCTCATAACCCGAAGGTCGCAGGTTCAAGTCCTGCCCCCGCAACCACTTGGAGCTGTGGTGTAGAGGCCTAACATGCCTGCCTGTCACGCAGGAGACCGCGGGTTCGAATCCCGTCAGCTCCGCCAATCAGCAAAAGAGGGTCCACGAAAGGGGGCCTTTTTTCGTTGTACCCGGAGACAAAGCGTCGAGCGACGCCGCGGGTAATTTCGGAAAAACGGGCGGATGCCCTAAGCAGCCCTGGACCTTTGGCCATAGTGTATATCGATGCTGAACACAAGAGGAGGATGCTTCATGTACGGTGTATTCGGTGGCTATACGCGTTGGGCAGTTGTGTTTCTAATCATCTTCGTTCTGTTCTTCCTGTTCGTTCCTGCCGCACCTGTAGCAGCAGCGAGCTGCTGCTAAACGTACTTTCGTTGATTCAAGGCTGATAAAGCGCTACCCGTCAACAGGCGGTGGAACGAAAAATGGACCTCGCGCGATGAGCGAGGTCCATTTCACGTGTTTGTAGGTTACGCCTTCTGAAAGGAAGGGTCGGCGAATGGATGTGCCACCCAGCCGGCCGGATCGATAAAGAGGCGAACAGCCACCACTTTGCGCTCGTCGGTGAGCGTAAAGAAGTGAGGATTGCCTTCTGGGACGGAAATGACGTCTCCGGGTTGGAGAATCACATCGAAATATCCGTTACTTCCCTTGATGACGAAGATGCCACTACCCGCGGCGATAGCTCGCACTTCGTCCTCTGTGTGCGTGTGAACCTCTTCAAATTTCTTCAAGAGTTCCTCAAGGTTTGGATTGGCGTCGGAAAGAGAGATGAGGTCCCATTTTACATAGCCCCGCTCAGCGCTCAAGTCCTCGATGTCGGATTTTAGCGCTTCGAGGATCTCCTCTTTTTGTTCATCAGTAAGGTCGTACTTGTCTTGCAGGTGACTCGGAATGACGCTGACATCCCAGTGATTGTAGTAGACGTCGTTTGCCGTCAGAAAAGAACGAACCGCTTCTTCACCTTCAATGAGCTCGCCAGTATTTCGAACGCGAATTGTAGCCACAGGCCAACCCTCCTAAAGCCCAATATTGACAAAACACATGTGTCTAGTTGTCGATTAACGTCTATCTTAGTGAACCACAGCGCATTTGTCCATGATATTGTGTGCAGTTCTGAAGGTTCGATAAAATTTGAATCATACGGAGTTATCCACTGTTTCAACAGAGTTATCCACAGAAATGTGTGGATAAGATTGTGTGTAATGTGTGAATTGGTTGTGGAAACATACTCTGTCCATCGCTTGATTCCTGTTTCGTACTGTACAATACGCTATACACCCCACCGGGCGATATGCCATGATGATCTCGAAAGCAGACTGGGAGGAGTGGAGGCTTCAGATGATAGAACCTAACGCACAGATGGTGATTGCTACGTACCGCGTGGTAGATCACCAGAAGGCCTTGGAGAAACGCGCCGAGGGCATAGCCATCGGTTTAACGATAGGGAGCTGGACGGAACTGCCGCAAACCCGTCATCAACAGGTTTCTGCACACTGTGGACAAGTTCAGGGGATTCGCGTCGTCGAAGAGGTTGCTGACGGGCGGGTGGTCGCTGAGATCTCGGTAGGTTATCCACAGGCGAACTTCAACGGGACGTTTGCGGCTCTTTTGACCACGGTGTTCGGGAAGCTGTCGATGGATGGAGAGATTCGGTTGGTCCGGCTTCAAATTCCCGACGAGCTCGCTAGGCAGTATCCCGGTCCGAAGTTTGGTGTGAGTGGGTGTCGAAGTCGATATGGAGTCGTCGAGCGCCCACTCATCATGAGTATTTTTAAAGCGTGTGTCGGTTTAACCTTGCCAGAACTCGTCAGCCAGTTTGAGGAGCAGGCGCTTGGCGGTGTCGATCTCGTCAAGGACGACGAAATCTTCTTCACTGAGGCGTACGCCACGCCGGAGTCGCGCGTGGTGGCGTACAGAGAGGCGGCGCGCGCCATCGCCGAACGCACGGGGCGCGAGACGGCGTACGCGGTAAACCTGACCGGACCTGTCCATCAGTTGCGCGAGCGCGCACGACGACTGTCCGAGCTTGGTGCGGGTGCGCTGTTGGTCAACATCGTGGCATACGGCTATGACGTGGTTGCTGACTTGGCAGCTGACGAGGACGTGAATGTGCCGATTCTCGCTCACCCCGCGGTGTCTGGCGCACTCTACGGCGGCAATACATACGGCGTCGAGGCGGACATCGTACTAGGGCAACTCGCTCGAATGGCTGGGGCAGATATGGCGATTTTTCCATCGATGTACGGGTCCGTCACCCTCGGGCAGACGGCGACTGAACGCCTGATCGCGCACCTTCGCAGCGACACTGTGCACAAGCCGTCGCTTCCGGCCCCGTCAGCGGGGATTTACCCAGGCCTCGTCCCGCAACTGTACGCCGACTTTGGGAATGATCTCATTGTGAACGCAGGCGGCGGAATTCACGGTCATCCACAAGGGCCCGCGGCGGGTGGGCAGGCGTTTGTCGAAGCCATCCGCGCCGTCCGGTCTGGCAGTACGCTCTCGGAGGCCGCCAAGCACAGCGAAGTCCTGCGGATTGCGCTACAGAAGTGGGGGACCAGGGATTGACTGTACGTGTGATTTGTGATTTCGACGGAACGATCGCGGAAAAGGACATGATTGCCGCGATTATGCGCGAGTTTGTACCGAGCGAAGCAGAGCCGATCATCCAGGACGTCTATCGCGGTAAGAAGTCGGTTCGGGTCGGCGTGGAGGAGATGTTCCGCCTGCTTCCGTCGGCGCGCTTTGAAGATGTGGCGGCGTTCGCAAAGGCGAATACGATCGTGCGTCCGGGTTTTCAACAGTTTATCCACACCTGTGGAAAACTGGGGTGGAAAGTCACCGTCGTCAGTGGTGGCTTCGATTTTTTTGTCCACCCAGTTATCCACAGCTTATCCACACCTGTGGATATCTACTGTAATCGGCTGGATTTGAGAGGACCGCGTTGCGAGGTCGAGTGGGCGGTCCCTTGTGATGCGACCTGTGAGGGTGGCTGTGGATTGTGTAAGCCGAGCGTGATGCGCAGCTTGGACGACGGACAGACCTCGTTTATCGTCATTGGGGACGGTGTCACCGATTTTAAGGCGGCGCGGGAGGCAAATTACGTCTTCGCGCGCGCACGATTACTGGAGCTCGTTCGAGAACAGGGTATTCCAGCATCGCCATTTGATACGTTCTACGATGTCGATGGCGCGATTCAGGACGGAGGATCGAGTTTATATGATTACATTTGAAAAACAGGCGCAGACCGTGGTGTCCCTGGCGCAATTCTGCAGTGACAAGGGCTGGTTACCTGCGACAAGCGGGAATCTCTCGGTACTCGTCGACAGAAATCCGCTCGCCATCGCGATCACGCGCAGCGGTGCGGACAAACAGCGCCTACACGTCGAAGACGTCCTGCTCATCGACGACAAGATGCAGGTTCAGAGTGGCCTTGATGGCTACCGGCCATCCGCAGAGACGAGCGTTCATATCGAACTGTATAAAAAGTTTTCGTGCGGTAGCATTTTGCATGTACACACGGTGTTTAACAATCTCGTCAGTGAACTGTACGGCGACGTCGGGGCTGTACTCGTGCGTCGACACGAGTTGTTGAAGGCACTCGGCCACTGGGATGAGGACGCAGAGGTTCGCATTCCCATCGTCCCCAACTACGCAGATCTGACTCGCCTCGGAGAAGCCGTCGCCGAAGCGGCCACGGCTGACGTTCCGGCTGTATTGGTCCGCAATCACGGGATCTATGCCTGGGGTGAGACAGCACAGGATGCGCGCCGTCATCTGGAAGCCGTCGAATTCCTGTGTGAATACCTCTATCGCCTTGGCGTTTCGCGGGTCGTTGGATAGAGGACTGCCATTCGGGCGTGACAGGGATGGCCAATGGGATGCGCGGGGTAGAGAGCGTAGAGAGCGCACGGACGCCCCTGAACATAAGGCGCTGCGCTCTCCTGCCGCTATCAACCGATCAGCGGACGGACACGTGGTACTGCTGTAACCATTCGTTGGTCTCGTAGAGGTAGTGGAACATCTGAGCAGTGCCCATGATTTGACCGAACCAAGGGCGATGCTCTGTCGGATTGTGGCTGAGTGCGGCGAGTGCCCGCAGCGCGTTCTCGTCGATAAACGGGTGGATAGGGGACGTCTTGTCGTCGAGCATGGCGAGTGCTTTGTCGCGGACCAGCGCAAGGTAGTCCGGGTTCGGCGTCGACGGGTATGGGCTCTTTTTACGGTACAGCGCATCTTCCGGCAGGTATCCTTCCATCGCTTTACGGAGAATGCCTTTCGTTTCGTTGCCAACCGTCTTCATGTCCCACGGGATATTGAACACGTATTCGACTAGGCGGTGATCACAGAAGGGGACGCGGACTTCGAGTCCGGAACCCATACTCATCCGGTCCTTGCGGTCTAACAGCGTCGGCATGAACCGCGTGATACTGAGATAGCCAATCTCGCGGATCCTCGCCCCGCGGGCGGATTCCCCGGCAAGGCGAGGAACCTCGTCGAGCGCCTGTGCGTATCTTTGTTGAACGTAGTTGTGTGGTTGGATGAGCTGTTTTAGTTCATCTGACATGATGTTCACCCGCTCTTGCAGGCGCAGAGACCATGGGAACGTGTCGGCCGTAAGCGACTCTTCGCGGTGGAACCAGGGGTACCCACCAAACACTTCGTCAGCGGCCTCCCCGGAGAGCGCCACCGTGACGTCTCGTTTTACCTGCTGACAGAACAAGAACAGCGACGTGTCGATGTCCGCCATCCCCGGCAAGTCGCGGGTGGCTAGCGGGTGCAGGAGATGCTCCGCCAAATCGGGCGTGTCAAAAATGATACGATGGTGAACGCTCCCAATGTGCTCGGAGATGCGTTGTGCCCACGGGCCATCCAAACTCTTCTGAAACGCGTTGGCTTGGAAGTGTTTTTCCATGTCTTTGAATTCGATTGCGAACGTGTGCAGCGCGTCGCGGCCTTGCTGTTGAAAGTACCTGGCAGCGATGGAGGAGACGACGCTGGAGTCGAGCCCGCCAGAGAGGAACGTGGCAATTGGGACGTCGGAGATCAGTTGGCGCTCGACGATGTCCACCATCAGTTCCCGCACCGTTTGGATGGTCTTTTTGAGCGAGTCGGGGTGTTCGTAACTGCGAAGTTTCCAGTATTGACGGGTGGTGATTTTATCGGGTGTCCCAATGAGGACATACCCGGCCCGCAACTCTTCCACGCCTTCGTAGATCCCTAGACCAGGCGTCCGCGCAGGGCCGATGGCAAATATTTCGGCCAAGCCCTCTGCTTTGACGACTGGATGAATAGAGGGATGTGAGAGGAGGGCTTTCAATTCGGAACCAAATACCACACCGTTTCCTACACGGCTGTAGAAGAGCGGCTTTACACCGAGGCGGTCGCGCGCCATAAACAAACGATGGTTGAATTCGTCCCAGATGGCGAATGCAAAGATCCCGTTAAACTTCTCGACACAAGCCTCACCCCACGCCACATAAGACACGAGGACGACTTCGGTGTCAGAGTACGATTGAAACTTGAAGCCTAACGCCAACAGCTCTTTACGAACGTCTTCCGTATTGTAAAGTTCGCCGTTATAGACGAGGGTGTACGCTTTATCGCCGAAAGATCTCGTCATCGGCTGAAGTCCCCCGTCGGGATCGACGACGATGAGGCGACGGTGCGCAAAGAGCGCGTGTGGATTTGACCACAATCCAGCCGTGTCTGGTCCTCTCGAATACAGTGTCTCGCCCATGCGTTTTACGGTCTGTACCTCACCAGTCAAATCGCGAGACCAATCCACCCAACCTGCAATTCCGCACATGAACTTATCCTCCCCACTGTTGTCTCTGTTCACTTCAGGCCCAGGCGCCCAAAACATCCCCATACCCTATGCAGTGGGCTTTACAGGTGTGAAAGGAATCACGGCGTTTGGTCGGCGTTCATGATCTCGCGCACCAGCTGTGAGAACCATTCTCGACGAATGGCCTCGGCACGCGTTTCGATTTGTTCATATGTCGTCTTGTCGGGGAGTTCTGCAAAGAGCGCTCGGCTCGGGCCACCTAAACGGTCGTTAGTGTTGACTTCGAACAGCCAGACTTGACCTTCTGGGCTCAGTCCGTAGTCCACCCCAACCTCATCAAACGAGGCGTAACTATCCAATATTTCACAGATCCGCAAACTGCACTGTTTCAACCTTTGCTGCACGCGCGATTGTTTCGATCTCTTCGGGTAGAGCACATTGAGCACCTCGCGCGTGGGAACCACTTCGCCGTGCCCGGTGCCGAGATTGGACACGAGGCTTCCTTGTGCGGCGACGCGAGCGAGCGATCCAGCGAATACCCAGCGACCGGATTCGCGCTGACACAATACGCGAATATCAAACGGCCGATTTCTCCATGTTGCAACTGGCGCCGCCTGCTGTACAATCGTGGCAGTGGGATCGTATATGAACCGAAGGCCCTGAACGAGTTGTGCGATGTGTCGATATCGTTGTGCAAAACCCGTTTGGTGGCGCAGAACCCATCCCTGGTCGTCGGCCTTCTCAAACTTTGAGATCTGATGGCCGCCCCAGGTGTTAATTGGCTTCACGTACCAAGCGGTGTGCTTGTTTAAGTCAACAGTGGTACACTGGCTTAACAGTTTTGTAGAGGGTAGTTTCAGTCCCTGCACGACATCGTGCGAAAGCGCGATGTGCATCTGCCATTTGTCCAAGTACATGCGATTCAAATCGATTTGTCCGCGCGTCACCCGATGACCTCCTTTGCGCTCGTGTCAGCGTATGCGCTCGGACCTACCAGTGCGCCAACGACCAGGCCCAGAGGAGGATGACCGGATGGCGGTCTACAATGTGACAGAATACTTGGCAACAGACATGCTCGCATCCGCAGAGGTGCGGCGCTTTTTAACCTGTTCTTGCCAACAATGCGCCAATGACGTGCTGGCGATGGCCTTGAACCACCTCCCCACCCGCTACGTCTCCACGGAGCAGGGAAGCGTGTACGTAAAGGCGGACTATCTTCATCCTCAGTGGCAGTCGGATGTGTTGGCGGAACTGATTCGCGCGGCTCAGCGGGTTGCGCTTCAACCGCACCACGACAAACTAGGGACAGAAGGAGCTTGACGCAATCGTGCAAACCGGTGCATCGGACGAGGACTTTATGCGCTTGGCACTTGTTGAGGCGAAGGCGGCGGGTGCACAGGGAGAGGTGCCGATAGGGGCCATCGTCGTACGCGACGGAGAAGTGGTCGCCGTGGGATCGAACTTGCGTGAAACGTGGCGCGATCCGACGGCACACGCAGAGCTCATCGCCCTGCAGGCAGCCAGCCGGCGACTCGGGACCTGGAGATTGACAGAGTGCGACTTGTATGTTACATTAGAACCCTGTCCTATGTGTGCTGGTTCCATCATGTTGGCCCGGATTCGCCGTTTGGTCTACGGTGCCGACGACCGGAAGGGTGGAGCAGTCACTTCAAAACTCTCCCTGTTGGAACCCGGTTTATGGAATCACACACCAAACATTACATCTGGTGTTTTGGCGGAAGACTGTGCTAATATATTGAAGGAATTTTTCAAAGCTGTTCGCGAACGGCGAACAAATCTTTGACAAGGTTTCTTGCATTGTGGAGAGATGTCTGAGTGGTCGAAAGAGCTCGCCTCGAAAGCGAGTAGCTCTGCAAGGGGCTCGTGGGTTCGAATCCCACTCTCTCCGCCACACACTGCGTATGATGTGCCTCGTGCAGTTTAGATAGACGCGATAGAACGTGATGTCTGACCAAGACCTGACTGGGTCCCATGCGGCGAAAACTTCCGAACCGTGTCAGGTCCTGACGGAAGCAGCACTAAGGGAGACCTTTCGGGCGACGTGGGCGTGCCTAGTCGGGTCTTGGTCAGACGTCACGTGTAAAGTCGGCAGGCTCTTTATAGAGCCTGCCTTTTTCGTGTTGCAGGGAAGTCGCCCGCCGGGCGCGCGCGTCCAATGTCGACGAGGTGGATAGAACGGTGTGCGCATTGCGGACACTGAAGAAAACGGGACGCGATACACGCTGCGTTTCACTATGGGTTGGGATAACGGTGGGGATCAATGTGTTTCTCGACGACCGACGACAGGAACCCGACGGCTTCACGTTGGTGAAGCGTTATGAGCGATGCGTTCGGTTGCTCGCAGGGGGGCAGGTCGACAAACTTTCATTGGACTACAATTTGGGGAAGGGCGAGAAAACCGGACTCGACGTCGCAAAATGGATGGTGCAGCACGACAGATGGCCCCGTGAAATCTACATTCACTCATCTAATTTCCTCGTTCGGCAAGCGATGGCCAGATTTTTACGACAACATGCACCTGCGCACGTCGTCATTCGCAGCAGATCGCTCTCCGTCGGCGTGCAAGCACTGGTCGTATTCGTTGTCGCGGGTGGAATTGGCTGTGCGTTGGGAGCCCGTGCGTATGCGTTTCAGGTGGCCACCACGTATTGGCCCAACGTCTGGGGCTCAGGACTTCTGATGGCCGTGGTCGGCCTAGCGCCCTGGTTCGGCTGGGTCGCGACGCGCCGACCTCAAGGCGGAAAAAGGGGGTAGCGGCGGAGCTCGGCGCCTGCACAGCGACGTTTTGTCGGAAGTTGTCGAGTTACTGGAAGTTTTGTCAACCGGGAGGATTTCTACCTTTCTGTCAGAAATAAATTCCGTACATAGAACTCTTCAGAACTCTTCAAGGGGACTGGTGATGAGTATGAAACAACAGCATCCTATATTTTCTGTTGAACCAGACCTGTTACCCGACACACAGCTCCTCAATGCAGGGATTCTATACTTGGCCAAAGATGGTAGTATGGCGGTCTTAAACGATATTTCAGCTGAACTCATCGGCATGCCGCAAGCGACGGGATCCATCGTCCCAATCGACATGGCGCTTTCGGAAGACAGCGACGAATACCAGGTGCTTCAACACATCATTCAGACGGAATGCGAATATCGCGACGCGGTCGTTCGTTGGGAAGTGGGCACCGACGTGCGACACGTGCTCATGGATACGTTCGTGCACCAATCCCAAGAAGGCCAAGTCTATGGCATGTATATCGTGATGAAGGACATGGGGAACTTTGCCGCGCTCGACCAGCAGACGCAGCGCGTTGAAAAAGTGGCCACGGTGGGCAAGGTCGCCGCCGGCATCGCGCACGAGATCCGCAACCCACTCACGACTGTAAAGGGCTTCCTGCAAGTGCTCGAGGGGCGCCTCCACAACGGGTTGATGGATGAAGAGATTCAGTATGTAGAAGTGATGATGAGTGAAATCGAACGCGTCAACGCGCTTGTGGCAGAACTGCTGTTACTGTCCAAGCCGACCAAGTTGGACAAGCGCACGTTCCCGATGGTGGAGTTGCTCCAGGAGATTCAACCTTGGATGCAGGCGGTAGCGCGAGACCACGGCGTGGAGTTCCTCTACGACGTCCCGGCGGATTTCACGCTCTTCGGGGACCGGGATATGTTGCGTCAACTGCTGCTTCATCTTATCAAAAACGCCATCGAGGCGATGGATGTCGACGGGAGTTTGTCGATTGGGGCGAGAATGGTGTCTGGTCGCACGGAAATCTACATCTCTGACACGGGCCCTGGCATTCCCTATTACCTCGTGGATAAGATCTTCGATGCATTTTATACGACCAAGGACAAGGGGACCGGACTTGGACTTGCGATCTGTGAGCGCATCGTGGCGGATCACGGCGGTAAAATCCTCGTCTCTTCCAAGGGTTTTGGCACGACATTCACTATTTCGCTGCCGGGTCCTAGCCAGCAAAGCGCAAAATTATTCCTCCACAATCAGGCGCACTCTCTTCTGTCGTAACCGACGCGCACGTATCGTCGCTGTTTCCTGGAACCTCCTATCGTAATGGTTGGTCGCGTCCCTCCCGCTGTGGTACTGTAAAACCTAGAGGGAGGGACGTCTGTGTCCTACCAAGCACTCTACCGAATTTGGCGTCCTCAGTCGTTTTCCAATCTGATGGGACAACCGCATGTGCGGCAGACTTTATCCAATGCCATTACATCGGGCAAAATAGCGCATGCCTACCTGTTTTGTGGCCCGCGCGGCACGGGCAAGACCAGTGCAGCCAAGTTGTTCGCGAAAGCGGTCAACTGCGAGCATCCAGATGGGGCTGAACCGTGCAACGCGTGTAGTGCGTGCGTATCGATTACGAACGGATCGAATGTCGACGTCGAAGAAATCGACGCGGCGTCAAACCGGGGTGTCGATGAAATCCGCGAATTGCGGGACAAGGTTCATTACGCGCCGACGACCGTCAAACGAAAAGTGTACATTGTGGACGAGGTTCACATGTTGACCACGGAGGCGTTCAACGCGCTTCTCAAAACGCTGGAGGAGCCGCCGGCCCATGTTTTGTTCGTCTTGGCGACGACGGAAGCACACAAGATTCCGGGGACGATTGTCTCGCGGTGTCAGCGCTTTGACTTTCATCGCATCTCCACGGAGACGATCGTAGAGCGGCTGCAAGAGGTCGTGCAGCACCAGGGGTGGGCCTGTGACGCGAGCGCTTTGTGGAAGTTGGCCGAAGCGGCAGATGGCGGGCTGCGCGATGCGCTCGGACTTTTGGAGCAGGCGGCTGCGTTTGGCCAGGGGACCATCGACGAGGCTCAGGTAGCGAGCGTCATCGGCGGCGTCGACACCAAGGCGTTGCTCGAACTGGTCGGAGAATTGCTCGACGCGTCGTACTTGGCAGCGCTTGATCGGATATCGTCGTGGTATGCAGGGGGCAAAGATGCGAGTCGCATCGCATTCGACTTATTGCAAGTGCTGCGCGATTTGTTTATTGTCATGCTATCTCCGAGTGACGACGCCTTGCATGGGAAGCCAGTCGCTCCGTATCGAGTGATCACGCAGCGGGCATCCTGCAGTGCGGACTGGCTCATAAACGGCATTTCGAAATTAGGCGAGTTATACACGCAGCTTCGCTATGTGGAACAACCTAGACTGGCACTCGAGGCGAGTCTGTTGTCCATCGCTACCGCACCGAAGGCAAATGCGACGGTGCCATCGCACACAGGGGGATCTCCCACACAAGTTCCTCCTGCAGCGGCGGCCGGCACGTCAGCCGGGCAACCGACGCAGCAAGCGGCATCGCAACCTGCGGAGCCTGCAGCTGGCGCGCCGTCGGTGCCGGAGGCGGGCGAGGCGACCGACGAGGCCATTGCACGCCGCCGCAGGGCGCGGGCTGCAGATAAGCATGCCGCCGCAGGGCGCAAGCGTGAGACGTTGGAGCGGCTGTACGCCGATAGGAATCCCGCTTTGGAACATACGGTTCGCGAACGTTGGGGCGATGTGCTGCACAAAGTGAAGCAGGATCGCATTCAATCGCATGCGTGGCTGATGCACGGCGAGGTGGCCATGGCCACGGATTTCGCCGTAGTCCTGTCGTTTGGCAGCCGCATTCATCGCGAGGCGGTGATGAAGCCGGCGGATAGACAGGTGATAGAATCGGCCATCTCCGTCATGGTGGACCGGGAGATGCAGATCTTTGCACTCTTAAAGGAAGATTGGGATGAATTCATCGCATCGCTTCAAGACGAGGGCGATACGGGGGAGCGTGCTCCTGAACAAGACCTTGTGGAGCGTGCAAGGGCGCTGTTTGGCCCAGATAAAGTGATTGTAGAAACCAAGGAGTGACGACGATGAAAAATATGAATCAGTTGATGCGGCAAGCGAAGAAAATGCAGGAAGATATCATGAAGGCGCAGGAGGCGCTGGGTGAGCGCTCTGTGGAAGGCACTGCTGGCGGCGGGGCGGTCAAGATGGTGATGAATGGGCACAAAGAACTGTTGTCTGTAGCAATCAGCCCGGACGTGACCGACGATGTCGAGATGCTGCAGGACCTCATCCTCGCCGCATTTCAAGACGCACACCAGAAGGTGACGGAACTGACCGAGTCGGAGATGGGGAAATACACAAAGGGCATGAACATCCCGGGATTGTTCTAACATGTGGGGATATCCAGAACCTGTTTCGCGCATGATTGAGCAGTTCATGAAGCTGCCGGGCATCGGGCCGAAGACAGCGGCCCGACTGGCGTTTCACGTGATGGAAATGGACGAGGGCGACGTCGACGAATTCGCGAAGGCCTTGAAGGATCTCAAGACCGGTTTGACCGAATGTACCACGTGCTGCAACATCACGGAGAAAAGCCCTTGTTCCATCTGTTCGGATGCACGGCGCGACAAACTCGTGATTTGTGTCGTCGGGGAGCCGCGCGATGTCGTGGCGATGGAACGGACACACGAGTACAACGGGACGTACCACGTATTACATGGCGCGATTTCGCCGATGGAAGGGATTGGCCCGCAGGACATTCGCATCAAGGAACTCGTCACCCGAATCGGTGAGGAGGACATTGACGAGGTCATCCTGGCGACCAACCCGAACGTCGAAGGCGAGGCGACCGCCATGTACATCTCTCGACTGTTGAAGCCCTTCTCCCTCAAAGTGACGCGCATCGCGCACGGTTTGCCAGTCGGGGGAGATTTGGAATACGCCGACGAGGTAACGCTAGCAAAGGCGTTAGAAGGACGTCGAACGATTTAGCCCGGCGCGCTGCAACGTAGTAGTCTCTCTGCTTTCAACCAATTGCATAGTCATAATTCGCCTCCTTGCCGCCTATGATCTATTAAGCTTTGGACAAGGAGGCTATTTTATGACGTCGTCCGAATCACCGATGGAGGCGCAGGTTTCTCGGGTGCCACACGCCAGTGTACCCAATCCGCACACCGCTGCCCTACATCCAAGCCACCAACTCGATTTGTCTCAATTGGACAAGGCTGCACTTCTAACGGAGATCTTGAAGAGTCGCCGCGAGCTGATGATTGCCAGACAGCAATTTGAGCAAGTTTCTGACCCTCTACTCGTCGATCACGTCGTGTTTCGCATCGGCGCCGCGGAGCGGCAACTCAATTTTTTGTTCCGGCTGGCGCGAGAAAACGACGTATCGTTTGATGGGATGCAGTGGGAATGGCGAGACGAGACGTGGCGCATCGATTAGAGGAGGGAATTCCGTGCATATTCCGGCCATGTGGCTGTGGGTCGGCGTCATTGTCGTCGTCGCCTTTCTAATTGGACAGTTCTTTCGAAAACCTGGGACTGTAGCATGGATCATCCTGAGGAACTGCGCCCTTGGCTGTCTGTTTGTGTTCGCGGTCAACTGGGTGGGCACCTACGTCAACTTTCACCTGCCGTTTAATCCTGTCACGGCGCTCACGGCCGGGTTTTTAGGATTACCGGGGGTAGCTGCGCTCGTCGCGCTCAAGCTGTGGGTCCTTGCAGGGTAGTTGACCGCTTTTCACGGCCAACTACCTTCTGTGTCTTGTCCTCGTAGGTTGCGTGGGCCGTTGGTTTCGGTTGATGCGTTGACCGAACTTCACGAGATATCTTCCAACACCCGGGACGGAACGCAGCTCTTCTTTGCGAAGCGTGCCGGACCGAATGATCAGGAAGAGGTAGACGATGGCCCCTAAACCACTGGCAATCAGGAACTGCAGGACGTAGACGAGGCGCTTCTCCCCGAGTAAAGACGTAAGGCCCATATGCAACAGCAGGTTGACTACGAACAGGAACATCACGAGAAACAGCGATGCCACGAGAAATGGCAGCATGATGCGCCGCACGGAAAAGTGCGCCTGCCCGTACTTCTTGACGGCCATGATGTTGAGCGCGGACGAGAACAAGTAGCCGATGGTCGTGGCCAATGCCGCGCCGATGACCGAATGCAGGGCCAAAATCAGCACAAAGTTGAACAGGGTTTTCACGGCTACGCCGATAAACATGTTGCGGACAGGCCGATACATCTTGCCAAGGCCCTGCAGGATGTACGTCGAGATGAGCTCCAGGCTCGAGAAGATGCTCATGAATGAAACGGTCGAAATGATCGACCATCCAGCCGACGCCCCGAAGATGGATTCGTTGATGGGCCGGCTCAACACGAGCAGTACGGCGGCCGTTGGAAAGCTGATGAGAAACATACTGCGTAGCGTAAAGACGATGCTCTCTTGGACTTTGGCCTGATCTCGTCTCGCCTTCGCGGACGAAACGGTTGGCAGCACGGCGACGCCGATCGCATAGGCGAACGCCATCGGCAACTGTACTAAATACATAGCCTGACGAGTAAGGATACCGTAGTTTGTGGTAGCCTCCTGAAACGTCTGGCCAACTGTTTGTAACAAATTTGTGACCGTCCAGGAATCGACTAAGTTTGCGATGGGGACGACGAGACCGCCCAGGCTGACTGGAATGGCCAGACGGTACACCATCCGTAAAATTTCCCCGTCGCGAAATGGACTCTCTTCGTATCCGTAGGCCCGCTCAGCGCGCCGGATCGGCCGCACGGCCGCGATCAACAGGATAAGGCCTGCGACCCCGCCGACAAACCCGCCAAATGTCGCCGCGGCGGCACCATCAATGCTCTTGCTCATCCCCAACCGATTGACCACCAGATAAGCTCCAACGACCATGGCAATGACCCGGAACAACTGCTCGACCGTCTGCGAATACGCTGGCGCGGCGAGGAGCTGGAACCCTTGAAGATATCCACGAAGGCCACTCATCGCAGGAATCACGAGCAGCATCAGAGACACCGCGTGGATGGAAGGGACGTTCTGGGCGAGGGACGCCTTTGGGTTCTTAAACGAGATGAGATGCGCAAATAAAGGAGCTCCAAACCACATCAACAAGAACGCGATCACGCTGAACACCAACAACGACCGCATAGTCACACGATAAATATGTTCAACGACGGCCCGGTCATCGGTGGCTCGTCGTTCACTTACAAGTTTGCCCATAGCAAGTGGGAAGCCACTCGTCGCAAGCTGCTGAAGGATGTTGTAGACAGAGTACGCATTTGAGTAGATGCCGAGACCGGCGCCGCCAATTAGCGCCGTGACTGGGATGATCCACACAAGGCCCAAAACCTTCGCGAGCGCGACACAGACGACGTACAAAGAGGCTCCACGGGCGAGGCTCGACGAATCTGTTCGACTCACCTCTCCACCTCCGTTTCGACAAGCATTATAGCATAGCGGCTGGCCGCGAGGCGGAGGACTTCACGCGTGCGCCTGAAACAATGGCGAGCCTTGCTCATAAGGTGATGTGAAGACCGGGGGTGGGCACGCGTGATATTCAGTATTCTGACGATGGTTGCCCTCGCTGTGGCAGCAAACTCGGATAACGCGGGGATTGGAATTCATCAAATTTGGTAGGCACGTATAGACAAGAGCAAATAGAGTCAAAATAAAAGATAGGTTATCAATGTTCCGTAGAGCGTCATAGGTAGGTGAGTCCGGTTTGGAAACCCATCCCAAGGAAAATTCATCGTGTATCATCTGTCACCAGGGGAAAGACCATGGCATTCGGATTTGCGGTCAATTCATCTGTAGCGACTGTGAGCGCGATATCGTGCACTCGGATGTCCGAGACGAAGTTTATCAACACTACGTGAATGAAATGAAGCGGATTTGGTGGTCAGCGTTGACGCTGGGTCACTAATGTGCCGTTTGTGCAGCCTAGACGAGTTCGCCGTGAACCAGATCTCGATTGCACATTGGCAGAGTTGCGACAAAGCGGCTGCGAGGAAGTCACGCGCTTCTTCGCAGCCGCTTTGTCACGTCTTTGCGAGATGTCGGCGTTGCCTGCTCGAGGGGAGCACCGCTATCATAAGAGAGATATCAATTCAAAAGTAAGGAAGACAATCCTTTGCCGGATCAACAGCCTGAAACACCCATTATCGACGCACTTCTCGCGCACGCCATGCGCGAGAAAGTATCGCTTCACGTACCAGGGCACCACCAAGGCCGGGCGCTGCCTGCACCGCTTCAACAGTGGCTGGGCCAGGCGACCAAGCTCGACGCCACAGAGTTAACAGGGCTCGACAATCTACATCACGCCGTCGAGTGTATTCGCGCCTCTCAACGATACACCGCAGAGCACTACGGCTCACAGCGCTGTTTTTATAGTGTCAACGGGGCCACCGCTTGCGTCATGGCCGCGATTGCCGCTTGCGTTCAGTCGACAGGCAAGGGCACGGTGCTGATGCTCGGCCCCTGCCACATCAGTGCGTGGCGAGGGCTGGTGTATGCGGACGCACAGGCACTCTTTGTGCCGAGCCCTTGGCGGGAGGACCTCTCCACCTTTGGCCCGCCGGATCTGCGCCAGTTGGTCGACGTCCTGGCGGAGGAAGACGACATAGCGGCGGTGTTTGTGACGTCCCCCACCTATCAGGGGGTGGTTGCACCCGTGAAGGAGATGGCCCACATCGCCCATCGCCACGGCGTGCCGGTGATTGTCGACGAGGCGCACGGAGCGCATTTCGGGCTCGTTGAAGCCTTGCCAAGGCACAGTGTGCAGGAAGGCGCCGACGTCGTTATCCAGAGCCCGCATAAGACCCTGCCTTGTCTGACGCAGGCTGCTTGGGTCCACTTGAAGGGGACACTCGTCGACGAGAGGGTGCTCGAGGAGCGGCTTCTCTTCCTCCAAACCACCAGTCCGTCCTACCTCCTCTTGGCCTCCTTAGACGGTGCCCAGGCGTGGCTGCGAGGGGAGGGCCCACGAGAGGCGGAAAGGACGCTTTTGCGCCTCCATCGATACCGGAGTGCAAAGGAGTTGGACCTGGTTGTCGACCCCATGCGGTGGTGGATCCCGACGGGATCGGCTAGTCGCAGTCGGCAGCTCGACGAAATGTTGCAGTCCCGCGGTGTCTTCACAGAGTTTGCAGACGCTCTTGGGGTCCTCGCCATCTTTGGATTTGCCCAACCGGATTACGAATATCAGAGGTTCTTCGGCGTCTTACAACAGTGGCGGGAAGATGAGGTCGCCGCACCTTCCGAACTTGCTCCCGTGAACGCTATCTACCAGCTCGCGAATCGGACGAGGACGCTCTTGCGACCGCGGGAAGTGGCGAAACGAAAGCGCGTGTCTGTGCCGCTGGCACACGCGCAAGGGCGTATTCTCGCGGCTCCGGTAGCGCCTTATCCGCCTGGCGTTGCGGCGCTGTGGCCAGGGCAGGAGATCACTGGAGAGCAAATCGCTTGCCTCACTGAGTGGATTTCGCATGGCGGAGTCGTGGTCGGAATCGACGATGGAGAGCAGTTGGAGGTCATAGAGTGAGAGAACGCGGTTTATTTATCACGTTTGAGGGCATTGATGGGGCAGGGAAGACCACTCAGGTCAATCGGTTGGCGAGCGCCCTCCAGGCCGCCGGAGTGGATGTCGTGTGCACGAGGGAGCCAGGCGGCACGAAGCTCGGCGACGAGATCAGGGCGCTCCTGTTGAGTAGAGACAACCAGGGGATGACGCCGCGGACGGAGGCGTTGCTGTACGCCGCCTCGCGGGCACAGCACGTCGAAGAAGTCATCCTGCCGAGCCTGCAAGCCGGGAAAGTGGTCCTCTGCGACAGGTTTGTCGACGCCTCCATCGCCTACCAAGGAGGCGGGCTCGGCCTCGGCGAACAGGCTGTGGCGGGACTCAATGAATTCGCGGTCCATGGCGTGATGCCCGACCTTACAATCATGTTTGAGCTCCCTCTCGAGGACGCTCGGACGAGGCTCTGCCAGTCGCGTGGCAGGGGCCAACTGGACCGCATCGAAGCTCGCGACGCCGCATATTTTAGTCGTGTCCAAGCCGTTTTTGCGAAGCTTGCACAAGCGGCGCAGGAGCGAATCCACATGGTGGATGCCCGCTTGCCCGTGGATGCACTAGAGCAGGAAATTTACCATATTGTATGGAAATACATCAAGACTCCAAAAAACCTTGAACGGTAGGTGGACCGGGATGAAATTGGTAGTGGCCGTTGTGCAGGACAAGGATAGTGCCAAATTGGCCCAGAACCTCGTTAAGGCGAACATCAGAGCGACGAAACTCGCGTCGACGGGCGGCTTTCTCCACGCAGGCAACACCACATTTTTAATTGGTACCGACGACGACAAGGTCGATGACGTCAAGGAAATCATTCAACACTCTTGTAAAGCGCGCGAGCAAATCGTTGCTCCGATGTCGCCAATGGGTGCGAGTATGGAGTCTTACATCCCGTATCCGGTCAACGTCCAAGTTGGCGGAGCGACCGTGTTTGTGCTCGACGTCGAGCAATTTGAACAGTTCTAATCCATCGGTTGGAGATCGTCGAAAGACCATCGGAGTCCACGGAAGGTGTGTTCATCTATGACCCACTTCATCATCCCGCCTTCTGACCCGTTGATTCTGCCCGCCTCGATATTGGACGCGCTCGCGACCGATAGGATGCCGCACGCCGCCTTGCTCGTTGGAACGAACCGTGCGACGAACCTGGCCGCTAGATATATTGCGCAAGTTCTGCTCTGCGAGGGCGAATCTCGCCCTTGCGGTCAGTGCAGTGCATGCATCAAATTCCACGCGGATGTCCAGACTGACTTCTTGGAAGTAGGCGGTCAGGCCATCAAGACGAGCGAAATCGAAGCGATGCAACGTTGGCTGCCCGTGCGCGCCCATAGTGGTAAAAAGGTATATACCCTGTATGGCGCGGATCACATGACGGGCGTGGCGGCGAATCGCATCTTAAAGACGCTCGAGGAGCCGCAAAGAGGCGTGTTTGCACTTCTCACTGCGCTCGGGCGGCAGGCGGTGCTCTCGACCATCCGATCACGCTGCACCATCTACACCATCACCGAATCCGGAGCGGCTCCACACACCGACCCCCAGGTTGTTCCATTGTTGGAGGAGGCTACACAAGGGGCGGAAAATCAT
The DNA here is from genome assembly GCF_026651875.1 of Alicyclobacillus fastidiosus. Classification (GTDB taxonomy): domain Bacteria; phylum Bacillota; class Bacilli; order Alicyclobacillales; family Alicyclobacillaceae; genus Alicyclobacillus; species Alicyclobacillus fastidiosus. The sequence continues at coordinate 293,946 of NZ_CP104067.1, forward strand.
TCGTTTGATGGTTTTGTCGAGAAAATGATAAAATGGACACAGATGTGGCTGGTGGACAAATGTCCAGCGCTCATCCTCGCTGCCCAGTGGCAGTCCTATTGTGAAGAAGTATCTCCGGCGGATAGCTTGACGCTGCTCGTCGAATATCTTCGTGACATCTTGCATACTCGTGTCGGTCAGTCGAGCATTCGCTTTCAGGACTGGGAAGCCTCAATTAAGCGCATCGCTCCCATACTCGAAGTGAAGCAGTGGACGCGCGCCATCGAGATCGTACTCGATAGCCGCCAGCGATTGGAATCCCACGTCGCGACGCTGCTGAATTTCGAGCAGATGTGCATCCGACTGCGGGAGGTTTTACCGGATGTATGAGATTGTCGGTGTTCGTTTTAAGCCTGCCGGGAAAATTTATTATTTCGCTCCAGGCGATTTACCGATACACAAGGATGCACACGTAATCGTCGAGACCGCGAGAGGGGTCGAATACGGAACAGTTGTTGTGGACAAGCGTGAGGTATCGGAGGATTCCGTAGTGCTGCCGCTCAAGCAAGTGATGCGGATAGCGACCTCGGAGGACTCGCAGACGGTAGATGAAAACCGCTCGCGAGCTCGTCAAGCCATGATCATCTTCCGCGAGAAGGTGGAAAAGCATTCGTTGGAGATGAAACTCGTCGATGCGGAGTACACGTTCGACCGCAACAAACTGATTTTTTACTTCACGGCGGAGGGCCGTGTGGATTTCCGAGAACTCGTTAAAGATCTCGCGAGCGTGTTCCGCGTTCGAATTGAATTGCGTCAAATCGGCGTTCGAGATGAAGCCAAAATCTTGGGTGGTATCGGGCCGTGTGGACGCCTCTTGTGCTGTTCCACATGGATGGGGGAATTTGACCCTGTCTCGATTCGCATGGCAAAAGATCAGAGCTTGTCGTTAAACCCATCGAAAATTTCGGGCCTATGTGGGCGTTTGATGTGTTGCCTGAAATTTGAGAACGATTCTTACCAAGGCGAAGACGCAATGGCGTAAGCGGGGTCGGTACGGGCCATGGACAAACAGTCGTTATTCGTGCAGGTGGCCAATTTGGAAGAACGGATTGGCGAACTTTACGTAGAACTAGGCACGTTAAAGCAAAAGATTCAAGATCTGATTGAGGAAAACCAACGTCTCGAGCGCGAGAATGAGCACTTCCAACAAGAATCGCTTGGAAAGCAAAGCGCACATGGGCCAGGTTCAGCTCAAGACAACTTAACACGTATTTATCGAGAAGGTTTTCACATTTGCAATGTCAAGTATGGGAGCTTGCGCACTGAGGGAGAATGTCTTTTCTGCCTGTCGTTTATCCAGAAGACCTAAACAGTGCGTTTCCGAACGGGGTTTCACCCGCGTGTGGTAAGAGCCCCGATTGTGACGTCATGACGAGCCCGTTCGAGAGAACGGGCTTTTTTATAGGCGGTGGTACAGATGGTTCACGTGGTTAGGAACAATGCGGATGAAGGGCCGAAATTATACGTGTGCAGCACACCGATAGGGAACCTTTCGGATGTGAGTCACCGATTGCTCGACACGTTGCGCTCGGTCGACGTGGTGGCGTGTGAAGACACGCGCCACACGCGAAAGTTATTGACGCACTTCGATATTCATCCAGAGCAACTCATCAGCTATCATCAGCACAACGAGCAATCCCGTCAAGGATTTGCGCAACACGCCTGGGACGAGGGCAAATCGATTGCGCTCGTGTCGGATGCCGGGACACCGCTTTTGTCGGATCCAGGGGCGATCATTGTTGATACGGCCATCGAGCGTGGCATCCCCGTGATTCCGGTTCCAGGGCCCAGTGCCCTCTTGGCTGGGCTGGTCGGTAGCGGACTGCCGATGACGCCGTTTGTCTATCTTGGATTTCCACCGAGATCGGCCAAGGGAGCCAAGGAGTGGCTCACGCCGTTTCTCCCACTTCCGGCCACGCTGGTGATGTATGAGTCACCTCATCGGTTGCACGCGACGCTTCTGTTCTTGCGCGAACAACTCGGCGACAAGAATGCCGTGTTAGCCAAAGAACTGACAAAGCAGTACGAGACATTCGTACGCGGTACGTTATCCGAGTTGGTTCTCTACAGCGAGGAGGAGAGCGTGCGCGGAGAGTTTGTTATCCTCGTCGACAACCGCGGCTCGCTTACAGCTGAAGTTTCGCCGGCTGACCAGATGGAAGAAGCGGTAAAATTTGTGGTGGACCGCGTGGCGGCAGGTGAACGACACAAGTCGGCCGTGCAGGCAGCCACCGAGAAATACGGGGTAAATCGCAGGGCGTTGTACAACGAGACGCTATCTCCAGAGGAGACGTGACGGAGAGATGCTAGAAAAGGCTGGTGCACCGTGCACCAGCCTGATGTGATCTTCTTTCGTGATCAGGAACTCATTTCAGCGATACAGGACGGGCAGATGTTCTTGCCTTTAAAGTGAATGATCTCATCCGCTTGACCACAGAAAATACATGCAGGCTCATACTTCTTCAATATGATACGGTCGCCATCGACGTAGATTTCCAACGCATCTTTTTCACCGATGCCCAGTGTGCGACGCAGTTCGATCGGAATTACGACACGCCCTAGTTCATCTACCTTACGTACAATCCCTGTAGACTTCATACTGTACCATCCCCCGGTTCTCGGATTTGTGGGTATCTCTGTGTTTAGTAGAAGCAAATTGACACGCGTGAGAGCACGTTTCTCTATCACATCATGCAAATACTTCAATTAACTTAAATATAAATGATCACGCATTTTTTGCAAGTCCTTACAGTTTTAAATTTGGAAGTTTTGTACGAAAATTGACTACAGTAAGTTGCGTCATGTATGGTAATAATCATGTTATGTTTGACTCTTGCGATGAGAGCTTAGTCGAACGAAAAGTAGGCGAATACGTGTCGATGAAGGAATGGTACCCAGAGAAGTGTCATTGATATGGCTGTTGGAAATCTTCATAGGTCGGATGTTGCAATTCTCGATTGCGGACATGCGACCGCGATGGGCGTGTTTCGTCTGCCAGGCGTCAGCGCATTGGCGCTGTGTCGTTTGGCTGGTCGACCCAGGTGATGATTTGCGGACTGCCGATTGTAGCGAGCCGGGATGGTGAAAGCCGGTAATGAACTGCTGGGGAGTATGGTTCCGGAGGATGTGTGTCGAATGGCGCCTGGCGCTCTTAGACGCACACGGGGGTTCCCGTTATCGGACAGAGTGTCAACAGCACTCAGAACGAGGCACCGAGTACATGGTGCGAAGTTGGGTGGTACCGCGAGTAACCCTCGTCCCAATGTGGACGGGGTTTTTTTGTCGTTTCAGGGCCTTTGAGGCGCCCGCTGGACAGGTTCTCGGTTATCGTCAAGGGCAGTCCGGGGCAGCGGTCAATAGATCCAGCCTGGGGAACGGCGAACAATCCTGTTGAAGAAGGTGATTGATTCTATGGGGAAACCGACATTTTATATCACGACCCCGATTTACTACCCGAACGATAGGCTGCACATCGGGCATGCCTACACCACCGTCGCGGCTGACGCGATGGCCAGGTATAAACGGCTGCGCGGTTACGACGTCTTCTTTTTGACGGGGACCGATGAGCACGGCCAGAAAATCCAAACCAGGGCGGCGCAGGCTGGTCTCGAGCCAAAACCGTTTCTCGATCCGATCATCGAGTGGATTCAAGGATTGTGGCAAAAGCTCAATATTTCGTACGACGACTTCATTCGGACGACGGAGGACCGCCATACTAAAGTCGTCGCCGAGATCTTTGAAAGGCTACTCGCCAAGGACGATATCTATCTGTCGGAGTACGAGGGTTGGTACTGCACGCCCGACGAATCGTTTTGGCTGGAACGCGAGCTGAAGGACGGGAAATGTCCGGAGTGTGGGCGCGAGGTGCAGTTTGTGCGCGAGGAATCGTACTTCTTCCGCATGAGTAAGTATGTCGACCGCTTGGTCCAATACTACGAGGAAAACCCAGGCTTTATCGAGCCGGTCGGGCGCAAGACGGAAATGCTGAAAAACTTCATCCAACCAGGCCTCCAAGACCTGTGTGTGTCGCGGACCTCATTTGACTGGGGCATCCACGTCAAGAGCGACCCGAAACACGTGGTCTACGTGTGGCTGGATGCGCTCACGAACTACATCACCGCCATCGGCTACGGATCGGACGACGTAGCTCAGCAGGAGAAGTTTCAGAAGTATTGGCCAGCCGATGTGCACGTCGTCGGGAAGGACATCGTGCGCTTTCACAGCATCTACTGGCCCATCATCCTGATGGCGCTCGACCTTCCACTCCCGAAAAAGGTGTTTGGCCACGGTTTCTTCCTGGCGAAGGGTGGAAAGATGAGTAAGTCGAAGGGGAACGTGATCGATCCGCTGCAACTCGTCGACCGCTACGGCCGGGACGCGTTCCGTTACTTTTTACTCCGCGAGGTCCCCTTCGGCCAGGACGGCATTTTTACGCCGGAGGCGATGGTCGAGCGGTTGAACTACGATCTCGCCAACGACTTCGGCAACCTCATCCACCGCACGGTCGCGATGCTCGGGAAGTTTAACGACGGGGTCGTCCCGCACCCGAACGAGAGCGCCGGTGCGGACGACGAGCTGAGGAGCGTAGCGGAAGCCGCTGTGTCGTCGGTGGAGAATGCGATGGACCAAATGCAGTTCTCTGTCGCACTGACAGAGCTGTGGACCCTCGTGCGGCGAGCAAACAAGTATATCGACGAGTGTCAGCCTTGGAAGTTACACAAAGAGGGGCAGACTGAGCGATTGCACACGGTGCTCTACAACATGGTTGAAGCCATCCGGCTCGCTGGCGTCGTGGTTCAGCCGTTCATGACGGATGCGCCAGTGACCATCAAGGCTCAATTCGGTTGGTCAGACGATGACTTTGCTTGGCATCGCTTGGCGTTTGGAGATGGTCCGTCGGGGCAGCGCGTCGCACAAGCGGCACCGCTGTTCCCACGGCTGGACGTAGAAAAGGAGATTGAAGCATTGGAAGAGATGACGGGCGCAAAGGAATTGCAAAAACAGAACAATGAAGTGGGCGCCAAGCCGCAGGACGAGACGAAGGACCCAGGTAAACCGCAGATCGGCATCGACACATTCGACCAGGTGGAACTCCGCGTAGGCCAAATCAAGACGGCTGCAAAAGTCGAGGGAGCAGACAAACTCCTTCAGTTCCAGGTAGATCTGGGCTTCGAGACCCGACAGATTGTCTCTGGTATCGCCAAGTACTTTACGCCGGAAGAGCTCGTCGGCAAAAAGGTCATCGTCGTGGCGAACCTGAAGCCTGTGAAATTGCGCGGTGTGCAGTCCCAGGGCATGATTCTCGCGGCCTCACAGGGCGATACGTTGACGCTTGCCACCGTCCCTGACTCGATGCCTAACGGAGCGATTGTCAAGTGACTTTGTTCGACACCCATTGCCATTTGATGGATGAACAATTTTCCGATGACGTCGACTTGGTCATTCAAGGTGCTCGCGCAGCGGGCGTCAAGTACATCGTCGTCCCTGCGATCGATGTCGTGACGGCCCGCCGTGCGATCGCCATTGCAGAGCGGTACGAGGGCGTGTACGCCGCAGTTGGCATTCATCCGGAGTCAGCCAAGGACGTACCCGCCTGTGACTTCGACGAAGTCGAACGCCTGGCGGCACACCAGAAGGTCGTCGCGATTGGCGAAATCGGGCTTGACTACTACTGGGACGCCGCGCCGCGACCGGAGCAACAGGCCGTTTTGCGAAGACAAATCGAGTTGGCGAAACGAGTCGACCTGCCCATCATCATTCACAATCGCGAGTCGACCAAGGACGTGGTCGACGTGCTTCGCGACGCCGGGGCGGCAGAGGTTGGTGGCGTCATGCACTGTTTCAACGAGACGTTGGATGTGGCAGAGAAGTGCATGGCGCTTGGGTTTTATATCTCCTTCGGCGGCCCAGTGACGTTCAAGAAGGCCGAAGACGTTCGCGAGGTGGCGGCGCAGATTCCGGACGACCGCATTCTCATCGAAACGGACAGCCCGTACCTCTCCCCGCACCCGTTTCGCGGAAAGCGCAACGAACCTGCGCGGGTGCGGCTCGTTGCGGAGCAAATCGCGCAGGTTCGCGGTGTCGATGTCGATGTGCTGGCGGCTCAAACGACCGCCAATGCACTCGCCTTGTTTCGGGGTGTGAAGCCGTATGGTGAATGAGCACGAGCGCCCTGTCGTCGACGAAATCGTGGTCGTCGAAGGGATTCACGACAAACAAGTGGTCGATCTCGCCGTCCAAGCGGACGTTCACGTCCTTGGCGGTGACCGCATTGGGCAGCGCACGATGGATGTGCTACGGCGTGCGGTGCGAACGCGCGGCGTCATCGTGCTGACTGACCCAGATGGTGCAGGCGAGCGCATTCGCAGGCGCATCGATCAGGCGGTGCCTGGGTGCGGGCACGCACACATCCCGCGCAAGCGTGCACAAAGCGCAAAGGGGCTCGGCGTGGAGCACGCGGCCCCGGCGGACGTGCGCGCGGCCATCCTAAAGGTCCGCCTGTCACGTAGTGAGTCGCACCCATCGACCACTCCAGTGGAACGGTTTACACAGAGCGACTTATTGGAAGCGCGACTCCTTGGTTGCGAGGAGGCCGCAGCGCGCCGGACGGCACTCGGGGACATGCTAGGTATCGGATACGGCAACGCTAAGGCGTTTCTAAACAAGTTGAACACACTCGGCGTCACTCGCGAGGAGTGGGAGTCCGCGTTAGAAAGGTTGCAGACAGAATGACGGCTGGAGAGCGCGAAACTTCGCCCCGCATGCGGGATCTCTTGCAGAAGCACGACTTTCATACGAAGAAGCAGTTTGGCCAGAACTTTCTCATCGACCAAAACGTGCTCGACCGCATCGCCGACGCCGTCCGTCCTGACGATCACACGCTTGTGCTCGAAATCGGGCCGGGGGCCGGCGCTTTAACCGTGGAGCTCGCGCGCCGTGCCGCGAAAGTGGTGGCCATTGAGAAGGACGAGACGCTTCGCCCCGTCCTTCGCGATGTCTTAGAGCCTTATCCGAATGTCGAGGTGACGTTTGCGGACGTGCTCGACGTCGACTTGGCTGGCCTTTTGCAACCGGATCTGACAGGGGATCGCAAACTGTGCTTCGCGGCAAACCTGCCATATTACATCACGACGCCAATTTTGTTTCAGGTTCTCGAAGCAAATCTGCCTTTGGAGCGCGCAGTCGTCATGGTGCAAAAAGAGGTGGCTGATCGGATGGTGGCCGGCCCTGGCGGCAAAGAGTATGGGGTCCTGTCGGTCGGCATCCAGTACCGCGCCAGTGCAAAGCGACTGTTCACCGTGCCACCCGGTGCCTTCGCGCCACAGCCAGGAGTCGATTCAGCCGTCGTGCTGCTCGACTGCACTCAGCCACAAGACGTTTCGGTGGAGGACGAGAAAGTGTTCTTCCGAGTCGTCAAGGCGGCGTTTTCCACACGGCGCAAAACGTTGTTGAACGCGCTCTCGAACGCCATGGGCGTACCAAAAGACACGTGTAAAGCGTGGATAGAGGATGCGGGCGTGCGCCCCGAGGCACGCGCGGAGACCTTGTCCATCGAACAGTTCGCAGCGCTTGCAAACCGATATCTCACGCTATCACAAGTGTAATCGCCCGCGGACAGGATTCCCCGTGGTCGCCGCGGTACGGCACACGAACCGCCGTACCGCACGGCCGCTAGGCAGCGACAAAACGGTCGCGGCAGAGCCCCGTTTCTCTATTTCTGACGAATTAGAATATACTAACGGTAGCATGAGGGGGGATGTGCCGTGAGGTTTCAAAGTCCAACGCGTGGGCAGCTTAGCCTGGAAGATGTAGCCGCCGACATCTTGCACGAGCGGGCCGCGAATCCGGGTGCTGAATACCGACTCATTATTGGTACGGACTCTCAGTTAAAGGGAAACGGCTCCACGGCGACCTTTGCCACAGCCATCATCCTGCATAAAACGGGCCACGGGGCACGCTACTTCGTACGCAAATTCGTTCATGAACACCTCTATTCTCTCCGCCAGCGCATGTTTACAGAAGCCGCACTCTCCATCCAAACCAGTGGGCAACTCATGGAACACCTCAAAGTTGGCACACACGACTCCACCTATCCCGTCGCACAAGGCTCCCCGGATTGGCCTATCGAGGTCCATCTCGACATTGGTGAACGCGGGGAAACAAAACAGTGGATCCGTGAAATCGTGGCGTGGATTGAAGCCAACGGGTACGAGGCGCGAATTAAGCCGAATTCGTATGGGGCTTCCACGGTGGCGGATAGGTATACGAAGCACTGACGAATTCGACCAGTACGCTTGACCTTGGCGTACAGGTTCCCGTCGCCTGGTGAAGGACTGCGGCACGGCTACGAAGGAAACCCTGGTGCGCGGGATGGCATCACAGAAGCTAATCGCCACGGGGTGGGATGATCCACGTCGCCGCGGCAGCATACCGCTCTAAGGCCTCTAGGTTGCGGCTTGGGAGCGGCGCACATGGCGCGACTGAAGTGCGCGGCAATTGGCGATGCCCGAGAATTGAATAGACGGTACGACCGTCCAAGGCGATGCGCTCGCGCATCGCACGAGCGTGCGCGGGTGAGCGGCTACGGTGGCCCACGAGGCGATTGTCCCAGGCGTCGTACGTGCACCAGCTGGCCGTTTCGAGGCGGGCGACGACGGCGACCCAACAGCCCGGATTTGCGAGAAGGAGGGGGGACACACGGCGAAACAGGCGCGTGTGGACGAGTAGTGGGACCATGAACGGGACAGCACTTTCCGGGACGGCCTTCTGATGGTGCAGGGCCTCTCGCCAAATGGCTGCCGCGCCGGCCATCCCCTCGTCGCGAAGGCAACTGGACGAGAGCGATGTCACGTCACGGTCTTCTGCGGTGCCAAAGGCGATAAAATCGGCCAGCATCGGCCCAAAAGATCCGGACAGGTCCGCGTCCAGGTACAGGCAATAAGCGCTTTTACACGCTGCCGACACCCGTCGCAACAGCGCATACGTGCCGACGGCCCTCGCCACGTCGTGGCCAAGCGCAGCGTGGAAGAACACGGTGGCAACCGGGAACGGGGACTGGGCGTTGAACGCGAGCGTGCGCGCGAGTGTATCGTCGGTGCCCCCGTTGCAGACGACTACCGCTCCCTGAATACCGGCGCGGCCCAATTGACGAAGTACGTTTTCGATGTCCCTCGCTTCATTTCGCGCGCCGATGATGGCGAACACGGGAATATTCACAGTAAATCACCCCTCGGTTGTCACAACGGCGAACACGTGACATATGGTAAGGGCAGATGAGCCTCGGAGGAGGGTGGTTTCATGTGGAGAATAGGCGACTTAGTCACGCGAAAATCATACGGGAAGGACGTCTGCTTTGTCGTCGTTGAAGTCGACCAGGCGTCAGAAACGGCCATCATTAAAGGCCTGGACGTTCGACTCATAGCGGATGCACCGTATGACGACCTGGAAAAGGTCAGTGACGATGAATTGCGCCAATTCGAAGCCGCTCGCACCCAGGTCGAAGGCGAGTGCCTTCGACTAATCCAGTCGCGCCGTGCGATGGAGCACGAAAAGCGCGCACTGCGTCGGGAAAGCCGCTTCCAAGCCAACCCGGATTTTTTTGAACGGCCCGGTCGGGTTCTTCACTTAGATGGTGATGGAACGTATCTGCAAAAATGTATGACAATGTATCGTGAACTCGGTATCCGGGCTATCGGACAGCATGTGTCGGAAGCGCAAATGCCAAGCTTGGTCAATAGTCTCTTGGAACAGTATGAGCCGGACATTTTAATTATTACGGGGCATGACGGCGTGATTCGCAAAGGCAAGGATTGGGCGGACATTCAGAACTACCGCAACTCGCAGAATTTCGTGCGCACCGTCTCAAACGCCAGGAAACATGCGCGAAACATGGATGACCTCGTGATCATCGCCGGTGCTTGCCAGTCGCACTTTGAGGGGATTTTGGACGCGGGAGCGAATTTTGCCAGTTCGCCGCAGCGGATCATGATCCACGCACTCGATCCCGTCTTTATCGCCGAGAAAATCGCCTTTACACCCATTCACGAGACCGTGAACCTGTACGATGCGGTCAAGTCGACGTACACGGGGACAGACGGCATTGGAGGATTGGAATCACGAGGAAAATACCGATTGGGATTACCGAAATCTTCGTATTAAAAAACAGTCTGTAAACCTTATAAAATACCCATTGACAATAAAATTCATGCGCTGATATAATTGTTTTTCCGTTCTTGACACACCTCTCTTCCCCGTGCTATACTTAGTGACGGAAAGAGGTGGTGTGTGTTGGCAAAAAATGCGCTCCACGATATTAAAAAGAGTCTAGACGGACTCATCGGCGAACGCGTACTACTCCGCGCCAACGGAGGCAGAAGAAAGACAGTTGAACGCTTCGGGGTCTTGGAAGAGACTTATCCATCGGTGTTTGTAGTCAAGCTAGATCCACCGGATGGTTCGTTTGAACGTGTTTCGTACAGTTATGCGGATGTCTTGACGGAAACAGTAGAGCTCATGCTTTGTACGGAAGACGGCAATACTGCTAAGTTTGCAGTCGAACAGTAACAGAGCGGAACTTCGGATATGGGATAGAGGAAGAGGCGGAGACGCCTCTTTTTATTTTTTTCGGCGCCTTTCACCGTGACCACGACCTCCCGCAGACAACGTTTGACAGGGTAATGATTGGATGCAGAGCGAATGCTAGTCCTGTCGTCATCACTGTCGCAGGGAGGGAACCGGCATGGCGAGAAGACGGGGAACGATGTCAGAGGCATTCAAAGTGGAACTTGCTAAGGATCTTGGCTTTTATGACACGATAGCACAAGAGGGCTGGGGTGGCATTCGAGCGAAGGACGCAGGGAACATGGTGAAACGTGCCCTTGAAATCGCGGAGCGAGCTATGGCGCAATCTAACCAAACAGAATGACGACAAATGGCTGAGGGCATCGCCCTCAGCCATTTGTGTAGATCCGGTGGCGCCTCGTAGCACGCACGGGTAATGGCGCATAGAATGCGCGCCCTGGGAAAGGATAGCCATGTATTTTCACTCTAACGTACATGCGTGAGTTAGGGAGGGAGCCGCTTGGCAGGCCATACTGGCCCTTTAGTCATTGTGGGTGGGGCTGAAGATAAGAAGGGTGAATGCAAAATTCTTCGGCGCTTAGTGGAGCTCGGTGGCGGCAAGAGCGCGAGAGTACTGGTCATCACGGTGGCCACTGAGTTGCCGGTGGAAGTTGGGATGGATTATATCGAGGTGTTCGAGCGCATCGGTGTGGAGGATGTGCGGACATTTGACGTCTCCAAACGCGATGCCGCAAACCTCGAAAGCGCCGTCAAAATGATTGGGAACGCCACGTGCATCTATTTCACAGGTGGAGACCAATTGCGCATCACCAAGCTCCTCGGAGGGACCCGGGTGGATGCGGCCCTGCACGACGCTGCACATCGCGGCGTCACGTTGGGCGGGACCAGCGCCGGCGCCTCGATGATGTCGAGCACGATGATTGTGGAAGGTGAGGCGGAGACCAATCCGCGCGTGAGCATCGTCGACATGGCGCCAGGCATGGAGTTTCTGGATGGCGTAGTCATTGACCAGCACTTCGCACAGCGGGGACGTCTCGGTCGTTTGCTGTCTGCAGTGGCTCAGTACCCACATCATCTCGGACTTGGTATCGATGAGAACACGGCGGTGGTTGTGCAGGACCACGTGATTGAAGTTATCGGGCAAGGGGCCGTGAGCATCGTCGACGCAGGCAGTGTCACCTACTCGAACCTAGATCAAGTCGGTCGGGACGAATCGCTGGCCCTGTGTGGCGTAAAACTTCATACGTTGCCAGAAGGCTGTGGGTTTGACTTAAGGGATCGGAACCCCATTCCCGATTTCAAGGAGTGGGTCCGTAAACACAACAAGGAGCTGTCCTCATGAACATCGTATCGGTCCGCCATATCGATGGCCCGAACGTATACCTTTATAAACCGATTTTGGTTGCACGTGTTCATTTGGAATCCTACACGGACAAGGAGAGTTTCGACTTTCCTGGATTTACCGAAAAACTGTTGGAATTGCTGCCTGGACTCAGAGAGCACCACTGTGCCAAAGGGGCGCCAGGAGGGTTTGTGGAACGGCTTTACGGAGGCACTTATTTCGGCCACATCGTCGAGCACGTGACCATCGAGTTGGCGACGCTCGCGGAACTGGACGTCCACTATGGAAAAACAGTCTACGCGGACGGGCCTGGCATCTACGACATCGTCATGGAGTGCAAGTCGTTTGATGGGCAAACGGTTTTGCTCGAACGCGCGATGGAGCTCGTACGGCGCCTGACCGAAGGGAAGTCCGAAGGGCTTACTGAATATATCTCGCAGGCGGTTGCGCAGGCGAAGCACATCGTGGCCAGTGAACAGTTGGGACCCAGCACCCAGGCCATCGCTGACGCCTGTGCGAGGCGACAGATTCCGTTTCGCCGCATCGGCGATGGAAGTCTCCTGGAGCTTGGCCAAGGTGTGCATAGAAAGCGCATCTCCGCGACCATCACGGATCAGACGTCGTGCGTCGCCGTCGACATCTCGTGCAACAAGGAATTGACGAAGGACATTCTGCGCGAAGGCGGGATTCCCGTCCCGGACGGCGGTGTCGCCCGCAGCGAAGCGGATGCGCTTCGCCTGTTCCACGCGCTGCGCGCCCCAGTCGTGATGAAGCCATTCGACGGTCGGCAGGGGCAGGGTGTCAGCCTGAACATCACCGACGAGTCGCAAGCGACGCGGGCGTTTCAAATCGCAAAGTCGTATTCGGATGAGGTACTCGTTGAGTCGTATGTGTTTGGGGAGAACCTTCGCCTGCTCGTCGTATCCGGAACTTGTGTGGCGGTATCGCGGCGCGACCCAGCTCACGTGGTAGGCGATGGCGTACATACCATTTCTGAGTTAATTGAAGAGGCCAATCAAGATCCGCGGCGCGGCGACGGGCACGAGCGCCCGCTGACGAAGATCCACCTAGACGAGGTCCTGCAGGAAACTCTCGTCAAAGCAGGGCGCACACTGGATTCCGTCCCGCAGGCGGGAGAACGGGTGGACTTGCGCGAGAGTGCGAACCTGTCGACGGGTGGCGAAGCACACGACATCACGCGGCAAATCCACCCCAGTTACAAGCGCCTGGCGGAGCGCAGTGCAAAACTCGTCGGGCTGGACGTCTGCGGCGTAGATATGGTGGTTCAGGAAATTCAGGACGCCGCCACGGCCGACAATTGTGCCGTCATCGAAGTCAACGCGGCGCCTGGCATCCGCATGCATCAGCATCCATCACACGGCATGCCAATCGACGTCGCGGATTACATCGTGGAATCTGTCTTTCCGCGCGGACAAAACGGCCGGATTCCAATCATTTCGGTCACAGGGACCAATGGAAAGACGACGACGACGCGCCTGATTGCGCACGGTATCCAGCGTGAGGGAAAAACCGTTGGCTGCACGACGACGGGTGGCGTGTACATCAACGATGAACTAATTCAACGCGGGGATACGACTGGACCTCGCAGCGCACGCCTCGTTTTGTCGGACCCAGAAGTGGAAGTTGCGGTGCTCGAGACGGCGCGTGGCGGTATTGTGCGCGGAGGCCTCGCCTACGACAAGGCAGACGTGGCTGTACTAACCAATATTTCACTCGATCACATCGGGCAGGACGCCATCGACACGATTGAAGACCTCGTCCACGTCAAGTCGCTCGTCGCGGAGTGCGTGCACCCAGAGGGCACGGTGGTCCTCAACGCCGATGACGAGCATCTCGTGGCGCTGATGGAGCGTTTGCAGTCAGGCGTGGTGCTCACTTCATCGAGATCGGATAACCCTCTCGTATTGCGCCACCTGGCCATGGGCGGAACGGCATTCTACGTCGAAAACGGGGACCTTATCGAAGCGAACGGAGCCATGAAGCGCCACGTGATTGCCGTCGCAGACATTCCCATCACGATGCGGGGGACCATCGGATTTCACATCGAAAACGCACTGCTTGCGACAGCCGCGCTTCGCGCCGCGGGGCTGTCGAGAAGGTCTGTCGCACTCGCTCTGCGGCAGTTCCAACCAGAGGCGAATCGCGGGCGCTGTATGATGTATCGCATGCCAGGCGGCTTTCACATCATTCTTGACTACGCGCACAATGCAGCGGGATTTCAAGCGGTTGGCGAGTGGGTGAAGCGCCTGCCGCATCGACGGTTGTTTGGTATCATCGGCGTGCCCGGCGACCGGGCCGATTCGGTGGTCGTGCAGTCGACAGAGGCGCTCGCCCCCGTATTTGACGCGTTTATCGTCAAAGAGGACGCGGACAAACGGGGACGCGCCAACGGGGAAATCGCGCAGATGATGTCGCAGACTCTGCGACGAACTGTACCGCACAAGCCGACGCGTACGGTGCTCGCCGAGACAGAGGCGTTGGCTTACGCGTTAGACACCCTTCAGGCGGGCGATATCGTGTGCATGTTCTACGAGTCGTCCGAACCGCTTGAGCGGCTGTTGTTGGAACGCGGTGGTGAGCGAGTGACGGAAATCGCGATGTACACGAACAAAACGTACGCGATGTTGTAGTTCCGGTCGCTCGAATTTTCCGCGTGCGCGACTTGACTTTGTCCTCCCACCTCGGCATGCTTAGTCCATGTCGAGGTGGGAGTTTTGCTGTTAGAACGGGCGTACGCAAAAGTGAACCTGACGCTGGATGTGCTGCATCGGCGTCCTGACGGTTATCATGAAGTAGACATGGTGATGCAAAGCATAGATCTGTCGGATTTGGTCTGGCTTGAGCGCCACCCGGAAGACAGGATTGTCCTGGAGAGCAATGCCACATATGTACCCACGGACGACCGCAATCTCGCCGTCCAAGCAGCCAAGCTGTTCTTGCGGCGAACAGAGATCTCCGCGGGGGTACATATCAACCTGGAAAAAAATATCCCGGTGGCGGCTGGTTTGGCTGGCGGATCGAGTGATGCGGCAGCGACCCTGCGCGGGATGAACCGGCTGTTTGGAACGGGGCTCTCGCTCGACGAGCTCGCCGAAATGGGTGCCGAAATCGGTTCTGACGTGCCATTTTGCGTCTACGGGGGCACTGCCATCGCCCGCGGGCGCGGGGAGCAGCTCACCCGGGTGGAGCATCGGTGCCACATGTACGTGCTGCTCATCCATCCCCGCGTGTTCGTGTCGACGGCGGACATCTACAAAGGGCTTCGGCCGGGAGACTTCACTGTGCGGCCAACCAGCGAGCGGATGGTGGCGGCGCTGGTCGACGACGACGTCGACGTCATTCCGGCGCTTGTGAGCAACCGGTTGCAGCCTGTGACATTTGGCATCTATCCAGAGGTTCTGCAACTCTCGGAAAAGGTCGAGGCGGTTACGCGCCATCCTGTTCACATGTCCGGAAGCGGGCCCACACTGTTCTTGCTGGCGCCGACGATTCAGCAGGCCAACCGGATGTACAACGCACTACGGGGCATCATGCGGGATGTATATTTCTCGCAATTTGTAGGGAACGTATCATCCCTGACGAGTTTGCAGCCAAAGTCGGAGTAACGGTGGCGATACTATAGAAAGGGGGCAAGGTTGTGCAGCGTTCGGAGCGACTGATTCGATTAACACAGCTTCTTGTGGAGCGTCCGCTTCAGGCGCTGTCGCTTGCTCACCTCTCTGAGGCGTGGGACATCGCCAAATCCTCGCTGAGTGAGGATGTCGCCACCATTCGCAAGACGTTGGCGGAGGCACAGCGCGGAATCGTCGAAACGAGCGTCGGCGCACAAGGCGGCGTTCGCTTTCACTCCGGGGTTCCGATGGACGAAGCGCGCCAGTTCCTCGACGGATTGGCGCACAAACTGTCCAAGCCTGACCGCGTACTGCCGGGAGACTTTGTCTATTTGTCGGACGTGCTCGGAGATCCGCACGTGCTGGACACGGTGGGGCGCCTCGTCAGCATGCAGTATACGAACAAAGGCATCAATGTCGTCGTGACGGTGGAGACCAAGGGCATCACCTTAGCGGCGGCCACTGCTCGCCATCTCAACGTGCCAATTGCGATAGTGAGGCGAGATCAACGGGTGACGGAGGGGCCGACCATCAGCACGCACTACGTGTCGGGATCGACCAGGAGAATTCAGACGATGTCACTCGGCAAACGCACGATTCCGCCGGACGCTCGCGCACTCATCGTCGACGACTTCATGCGCGCCGGAGCCACGGCTCGCGCCGTCGAACACTTACTGAAAGAGTTCTCCGCTACGGTCGTCGGCACAGCTGTCTTCATGGCGACGTCGCAACCGACCCACAAAATGGTCAACGACTACTTTGCGTTGTTGCGTGTCCATGAGGTCAGTGAACAGGGGGTTCACGTAGAGCCCGCTACACTGATTGACATTCAAAACGGCTAGTCCGCATTCGGTGACGCGAAGGCATGATGACCGCACTGCCCGTTTGTCACTGGCTGCTGGACGATTACCGTGTAAGGAGAGTATGTTCATGAAGATCATCCATTCAAACGCAGCTCCGGCAGCCATTGGCCCGTACTCACAGGCCGTGGAAGTGGGGCCATTCCTGTATACTTCGGGACAGATTCCGCTGACGGCTGCCGGCGATGTCGTCGAGGGCGACATCGGCGCACAGGTGAAGCAGGTGTTTGCCAACCTTGACGCGGTCCTCACTGAGGCACAGGCATCCCGTAACCAAGTTGTGAAAGCGACCATCTTCATGACCAACTTGGCGGATTTCGGCGTGGTTAACAGCGCTTGCGAGACGTTTTTTGGCGACCATAAACCGGCGAGATCGACCGTGCAAGTGGCCGCTCTACCACGTGGTGTACAGGTCGAAATCGAACTTATTGTCTACAAGGGTTGAGACACGTTGCGGCGGCGGGTTAGCGATGCTGGTACCGCCGCCGCAAAGGTCGCATCTGGCTCTACTCGGCGTTTGCGCTTTGCGAATGTCTCGGGCTGACGAACTGTTCCCCTTCATTTACACCGCGATTCCCGCCATTCCCAAATACCTCTACCGTTTGACGAGTTTCAATTCGACAGGTTTCGAAAAGTTTTGAAAAAATTATGACGATGTGTGCAGGAGATTATATGGAAGTGTTGAATTGTGTCAAGAGGGAGAATCGCCCAAAGGGTAAGGATAGGGTGGTGACACAAGGGTGCAAATTACAGATGTACGGCTGCGCAGAGTAACCACAGATGGTCGCATGAAGGCAATTGCGTCGATTACGATTGATAGCGAGTTCGTCGTACACGATATTCGCATTATCGACGGAAACAATGGTATGTTTGTCGCGATGCCAAGCAAAAAAACACCCGATGGTGAATTTCGAGACATTGCTCACCCAATTTCTTCGACGACGAGACAAAAAATACAAGAAGCGGTTCTCCAAGCTTATTATCGCGTCGGGGAATACACGGGAGCAGATGACGCATCAATTGTTGAAGAACCGACGGCTTAACCGAAATATCACCAAAACCCTGGCTTGTGGTCAGGGTTTTTTGCAGTCAAACCGCAGTATCCCTGTAGTTGGCTGAGTGGAATCCGTACCGGTTTTATCCAAATGAAGGTCTGAATCGTCTGTCTTGGTCGACCTCGGCCGCCGAGATTGTGTCCAAATCAAGGCTATCACGTCATTCCACGTGACCCATCCCACCAATAACGTGTAAAATTGAATTGGTCTGTAGCCATCAGGTAAACTGAGGGACGACTCATCGTTGAATATAACCGGATGACTTGAGGAATTTCGAAACAGCGCTGCAGCCGGTGGTCCATAGGGTGCTGTGGCATCTGGCGACGGTGGATTTCGATGACCTGTCACATCACGGAGGAGATAGCATGATTAGAAGCGCCATCGTGCTGGCGGCCGGGCACGGTAGCCGGATGAAGTCGAAGCGGCACAAGGTCTTACATGAAGTCTGCGGTAAGCCGATGATCTCGCACATTCTCGACACCCTCGAAGAAATGGGGTTGTCGCAGGTGATTGTGGTCGTCGGCCAACAGCGAGAAAAGGTTATGGAAGCGGTTTCTGGGCGCGCGGACGTCGCGGTTCAGGAGGAGCAGTTAGGCACGGGCGATGCGGTTCGGGCCGCTTTGCCGCACGTTCGCCCCGATGCGGAATCGGTCGTCGTCCTATACGGCGACGCGCCGCTCATTCGCGCTGGCACGTTGAACAAGTTGTTTGCACAACGGGAGGAAGCAGGGGCTGCCGTCGGCATTTTGACGGCAAACGTGGAGGATCCGACGGGACTCGGCCGCGTGTTTGTAGACGAGTCGGGATTTGTTTCGAGAATCGTCGAAGAAAAAGATGCGACGCCAGAGGAACGTCAGCACTGTGTCGTCAACACGGGAATGTACGTGTATGACGCGGGGGCGCTGCGACAGTCTGTCGAACAGCTGAGCCCGGACAACGCGCAACATGAATACTACCTGACAGATACCATCGCGATATTGCGCAACAGTGGTCAACCGGCAATTCCAGTAACGGTGGACGACGTGGATGAAATCGCGAGCGTGAACGACCGACTCCAACTCGCTCGCGTTGAGCAGTTGTGTCGCCGCCGAATTGTGGAGCATTGGATGCGCGAGGGCGTCACGATGATAGACCCGGACAGTACGTATATCGATGCCAACGTCCAACTGTCCGCAGACGTCACACTGTTGCCGGGTACGATATTGATGGGGGCCACCTCCGTTGGGGCGTTCTCGGTCGTCGGGCCCAATGCCCAGCTCACAAACGTCACAGTCGGAGAGCGAGCGACCGTTCAATACTCGGTGGCGGTCGACAGCCGAATCGGCGACGACACCCAGGTTGGCCCGTTCGCCTATTTGCGACCGGGGGCGGACGTCGGCAAACGCGTGAAGGTGGGGGACTTTGTCGAGGTCAAGAACAGTCGAATTGGAGACGATACGAAAGTCAGCCATCTCACGTACGTAGGAGATGCGGACATCGGCGCCAATGTCAACGTCGGCTGTGGGGTCATTACCGTGAACTACGATGGTGAGCGCAAGCACAAGACGGTCGTTGGCGATCACAGCTTTGTCGGATCGAATGTCAATCTCATCGCTCCGGTCAACGTCGGCGAAGGGTCGTATATCGTCGCGGGTACGACTGTGACGCAAGACGCCGGTGACGACGCGTTCGTCATTGGCCGCGTACCGCAAGTGACTAAACCAAACTACGTTCGAGCGTGGAAAGCGAAGAAGAAACAAGCGAACTCATCGGAAGGCGGGGACAGTCGTGGCCATTGATGGCGATTTAAAACTAGTGACCGGCAATTCAAACCCGGCGCTGGCACAGGAAATTGCAGACTACATCGGCGTGTCGTTGGCGGAGTGTCAGGTCAACCGATTCAAGGATGGAGAAGTGCAAATTAACATCGGCGAGAGCGTGCGCGGCAGCAACGTCTTCATCATTCAGCCGACCAGTGCGCCGGTCAATGAGCACCTGATGGAGCTTTTGATCATGGTGGATGCCCTCAAGCGTGCGTCCGCGCGAGCCATCAATGTCGTCATCCCGTACTATGGCTACGCGAGGCAAGACCGGAAGGCGCGCGCCCGCGACCCAATCACCGCCAAGCTCGTGGCCAACCTGCTTGAAAAAGCCGGCGCAAATCGGGTCATTTGTATGGACTTGCACGCTGGACAGATTCAGGGCTTCTTCGACATCCCACTTGATCACCTCGTCGGCATGCCGATTTTAGCCGACTACTTTTTGGACAAGCAGTTGGAGGACCCGGTGGTTGTATCTCCAGACATGGGCGGCGTTACGCGCGCGCGTCAGTTCGCGGAGCGCCTGGGCGCTCCGCTGGCGATCATCGACAAGCGCAGGCCGGCCGTCAACGTCGCGCAAGTGATGAACATCATCGGTGACATCCAGGGGAAAACGGCCATCTTAATCGACGACATGATCGACACCGCCGGTACCATTACGGCTGGTGCGAAGGAGTTGTTGAATCGAGGCGCGAAGGGCGTTTACGCGTGTTGCATTCACCCGGTTCTCTCCGGCGACGGGGTAGAGCGCATCCAAAACTCTGAAATTCAGGAAGTCGTCGTCACAAATACAATCGCTTTGCCGGAACACAAACGGATCGACAAAATTCGCGTGCTGTCTGTGGCAGAATTGATCGCAGAGGCAATCATTCGCGTGCACACGCAGCGTTCCATCAGTCAGTTGTTCGACTGATCTGACGCGCTTCGCACGTAAGGGGACACGGTTGTGAAAGTCATCGTAGGCCTCGGGAATCCTGGCCCGAAGTACGAACAAACGCGGCACAATGTTGGCTTTTGGGTCGTCGATAGGCTTGCGGCTAAGCTTGGCGTATCGGTGACCAGGGCAAAGTTCCAATCGTTTGTCGGCGAGAGCCGAGTCGGGAACGAAACAGTGCTCTTAGTGAAGCCGCAGACATTTATGAACCTTAGCGGCATGGCCGTACAAGAAATCGTTAACTATTATCGGTTGCGCACTGAGGAAGACGTCATCATCGCCTATGACGATATGGATTTCGCGCCAGGTCAGCTAAAATTGCGGGCCCGCGGCAGTGCCGGAGGCCACAACGGCATCAAATCCATCGTGGCGCAACTCGGCACCGAGTCATTTTGCCGTATGCGCTTGGGCATCGGCCGGCCGGCCCCGGGCATAGACGTTATCGGGCACGTGCTTGGCGCCTTTGCCAAAGATGACAGAACCAGGGTCGACAAGGCCGCAGAAGCGGCAACAGAAGCGGCTCTTTACAGCGTCGAACACGGGTTTGAGCGCGCGATGAACGAATATAATCAGGTGTCATTCTAACCGCGCCGTTCGAGGTCTGACCGCTTCCTTCAGGTATGCGGCACGCATTCTGCCCCCATACTAGTGTCAGAAGACGATACGAGGTGGGGAACCTATGCGGTTTGAATACGTGTGCCGATATTGTAAGTATCCAGTCGGAACGGTTGAGCAGGCGCAGTGGTCATATACGGATGGTGTAGAGCGTCTCGGTCTTCATCACCTCAGCCATGACCATCAGCGGGATGTCATCGAATCGACCGCAGATGCGGTGAAGATCCATACGGTCTGTGAGCACTGCGAACAGGCTGTCAATATGAATCCAGAGTTACTTGTCGAGGGTCACGTCATACAGTAAGGATATGGCGTGCGTTTTGCGTCCGAATCAGTGACCATCGCTGATTCGGACAACTTCGAGTCGACCTCGCAGGGTCTTGTACCCAAACATGCACAGGACGTGCGTGTCAGGCCTTGGCTATTTGCTAAGGTCCTTTGTGCGTTTTGCACCTTAGATGTAGGAGGGGTATCGTGAAGGGTCTCGTTCGCCTCGTAGCCGCAGATGAAGCATTACAAACCTTATCTGAACAAATCGGACCACAACGAAACGACGCGCTGGTAACAGGCGTCGCAGGCGCAGGGCGACAGGTATTTATGGCTGCATTGTACGCCCTGCGCAATCAGGATGTAGTGAAGGAATCCATGGTCGTCGTGACACATACGTCCAGTCAGGCGCAGACCATTTGGGAAGACCTCAAAGAATATCTGCCTGATGCTCAGGTACTCTTGTTCCCGGAACGGGAAAATGCGATGGTCGATCTCGTCGCGTCCTCATCCGATGTCATATCTGAACGTTTGAACGTACTTGAAGCGCTCTCGCGAGGAACCCCCACGATTGTCGTGACGACACTCCTTGCGGCCACGCAGCCGTTGACGTCCCGAGCGCAATTCCTCCAGCAGTCGATTGAATTGAGCGTCGGGGACGCCGTATCTCTCGAGAACGTCACCGAGCGCATTGTAAAAAGTGGCTATGAGCGTGTGGAACTGGTGGAGACTCGGGGCCAATTCAGCCTTCGGGGTGGCATTCTCGACATCTTTCCGATGGCGGCGACTCACCCGTACCGTATCGAGTGGTTTGATACGGATGTGGATAGCATTCGTACGTTCGATCCCGCTTCCCAACGCTCTCTAGATAAATTGGAATCGGTTTCTTTTGGCCCCGCTTCCGACTTGTTGGTTTCTGTGACGGCTGCGAGATTGGCTGCGGCCAAAATCGAGAAACACCTCGACGCACGACTTCGCACCGTCAACGACATCGAAGTGCGCGACAGGTTGCAGACAGTCGTCGGTTCGGACCTTCGCAAACTGCAGAGCGGTCAGGCGTTTACGGGGCTTGCGCGCTACGCGCAACTGTTTGAAACCGAGTTAAACACCCTGTTCGACTACGTTCCAGGGAGCTACTTCGTCTGTCTGGATGAACCGTCGAGGTTGAGTGAGCGGGCGAAGTCGCTCGAGAAGGAGTTCGCAGAGTGGCTGTCTGCGGCCCTGATGCGCGGGGATATCCTGTCAGGCACCGTCGCCCCGACGGATCACGAGGCCATTTTGGCTCAGGTCCCACATGGCAAAGTGCAGTTCTCGACGTTCACGAGGGCCGGGGCCGGGCAGCGCTTCAGCCGCGTAATCAACGTCACGTCGAAGAGTATGCAGAACTTCCACGGTCAGATGAACGTCCTGAAATCGGAAGTGGCTCGTTGGTTGAAGAGCGGGTTACACGTCGTGTTCGCCGCAGCCACCAAGGAACGGGCCGACCACCTGGAGCGCGTTTTGGAGGATTATCGCATCGAGGCGGATAGGGCTGAGGAGTTTAGCGCGACTACCGTTCCGCAAATTCTCACAGTCAATCTATCGAGCGGGTTCGAGTTGCCGATGCACCGACTCGTCGTCGTCGTCGAAAGCGAAGTGTTCACTGCCAAGCGCAAGCACCGCAGGTCGCGCGTGGAACTGTCGGACGCCGAGCGGATCAAGAGTTACCAAGAGTTGAACGTGGGCGACTTCGTCGTGCACGTCAATCACGGTATCGGTAAGTACTTGGGCATCAAGACCCTCGACGTAGACGGTCGCCACAAGGATTACCTGTACCTGAGTTATGCCGGAAACGACAGTCTGTACGTTCCAGTCGACCAGATTGACCAAATTCAACGGTACGTCGGATCCGGTGAGAAGGAACCGAAGTTGTACCACTTGGGCGGCAGTGAGTGGCAAAAGGTCAAATCGCGGGTCAGTAAGACGGTCAAGGACATCGCTGAAGACCTGGTCAAACTCTACGCTTCCCGCGAAGCGACGCCCGGGCACGCGTTTTCTCCAGACACCCCCTGGCAGGTCGACTTCGAGAACATGTTTCCATACGAGGAAACGCCGGATCAACTGCGTGCGATATCCGATATCAAGCGCGACATGGAAAGATCCCGCCCCATGGACCGCCTGCTCTGCGGAGACGTGGGCTATGGCAAGACGGAAGTCGCGGTGCGCGCGGCATTCAAGGCGGCGATGGACGGCAAGCAGGTGGCGATACTCGTGCCGACGACCGTCTTGGCACAGCAGCACTACGAGACGTTCAAGGAGCGCTTCGCAGGATTTCCGGTGACCATCGACATGCTCAGCCGCTTTCGAACCCGCAAGGAGTCGCAAGCGTGCGTCAAGGGATTGAAGGATGGCAGTGTGGACATTGTTATCGGCACCCACAGGCTGCTCCAAAAGTCTATCCAATTTAAGGACTTGGGTCTGCTCATCGTAGACGAGGAACAACGCTTTGGCGTGACGCACAAGGAGCGCCTGAAGCAGATGCGGGCGAACGTCGACTGTTTGACGCTGACTGCGACGCCCATCCCTCGTACACTGCACATGTCGATGATGGGCGTGCGAGATTTGTCGGTCATCGAGACGCCTCCTGAAAACCGATTCCCGGTTCAGACGTACGTCGTCGAGTACAACGAAGGGCTGATTCGCGAGGCCTTGGAGCGCGAGCTTGGGCGCGGCGGACAGGTGTACTTCGTGTACAACCAGGTTCAGTCCATCCACGGCATGGCTGAGCGCATCGGGCGGCTGGCACCGGGGGCGAGAATTGGCGTGGCACACGGGCAAATGGCGGAGGATGAACTCGAGCGCGCGATGCTCGACTTTTTGGAGGGCGAAATCGACGTCTTGGTCACGACGACCATCATCGAGACGGGCCTCGACATCTCCAACGTCAATACGCTCGTGGTGTACGACGCCGACCGTTTCGGGTTGTCTCAGTTGTATCAACTGCGTGGGCGCGTAGGGCGCTCCAACCGTATCGCCTACGCCTATTTCACGTACCAGCGTGATAAAGTTCTCAACGAAATTGCCGAAAAGCGTCTCTCAGCCATCAAGGAGTTCACGGAACTGGGGAGCGGCTTTAAAATCGCGATGCGGGACCTGTCTATTCGCGGCGCCGGAAATCTGCTCGGGGCAGAGCAACACGGATTTATCAACTCCGTGGGCTTTGACATGTACAGTGAGATGCTGGCGCAGGCCGTTCGCGAGCTTCGCGGTGAGCAGGTGAAGCAAGCGCCTGAGCCGAGTATTGATCTCCCGGTCGAAGCCTACTTGCCGGACAGCTACATTCGCGATGCCGCGCAGAAGATCGCGATGTACAAACGGTTTAAGCACGTTCAGACGCAGAACGAGGCAAACGACTTGGAGGAAGAGCTCGAAGATCGCTATGGTGATTTGCCGACAGAAGTTCGCAATCTGCTCGGCGTCGCTCGTTTGAAGAGCTTCGCCGCTCATGCGGGCGCGGATCAGATCTCCTCCCACGGGGCGGAGACGGCAGTACGCTTTCCAGGTGATGAGGACTCGCCGGCGATCGATTATGCGAAGCTGCTGTCGATGACGATGAAGCACCAAGGGCAGCTCACCCGCCGACCCAACGGCCTGATCTTCGTGTCGTTTCGGACGAAGGGCCTCAGTCACGAAGACCTGTTGAAGAAGTTGCAGGCTTTCCTTCAGGATTATGTCGAGGCCGTTCGGACTTCGAACAAGTCGGCCGAAAAAGTCGCCGAAGTGAAGTGACGTTTCAACCTGCAGCGCCAGCTAAGTCCCTTTCCCCCCATGCCTTTGCTCGACTGGTGCATAGAGGGCAAATTGGTGTCACATAATACAGTCACGTCAGACATCCGTTGCACCAAACTTCATGAGGGTGAGGGATCATTTCTTGAAAGCAACAGGCATCGTACGGAGAATTGATGACCTCGGTCGCGTGGTGATTCCGAAGGAAATTCGACGCACGCTGCGGATCCGCGAAGGCGATCCCTTGGAGATTTTTGTCGATCGCGACGGAGAAGTCATCTTGAAAAAGTACTCCCCGATCGGCGAACTAGGGGACTTCGCGAAGGAATACGCTGATTCGTTGGCAGATTCCACGGGTCATATCGCACTCATTGCCGACCGTGACGTCTTTATCGCAGCTGCGGGTTCCTCGAAGAAAGACTTCCTGGACAAATCCGTGAGCGAGGACGTCGAACAGGCGATGGAGGATCGAAAGACCATTGTGAACAGTACACCTGGTGACTTTTCTGTGGTGAAGGATCGCACTGAACACCTCTCCGCTCGCGTGATCGCTCCAATTATCGCAGCGGGGGATCCAATTGGCGCCGTGGTCATTATCTCGCGGGAAGACAACGTGAAAATGGGCGACACAGAGACAAAACTCGCCGAGACAGCCGCTGGCTTTCTCGCGCGCCAGATGGAACAGTAACCGGAAAAGCTTTAGGTCTAATGGATTTGCATCGCGGTTCATTTTATGTTGGACAAGGCCTGTTGCGGCGTCGACTGCAGCAGGCCTTTTCACGTCTGCTTGGGATTCAGGACTATCTCCCTGGATTGTCCCATACATATGGGACAGGGTTGCTTTCCAGGGGGGATAGAGTTGATCGGATCTCGGAACTTCGTACGTGGCGCCATGCTCTTGGCGGGGGCTGCGATGTTGTCTAAATTCCTCGGCTCCATTTACACCATCGTGTTGCAGAACATCATCGGCGATCACGGTATGGGCCTCTTTCAGATGGCCTATCCTATCTACGCCACACTATTGGCGGTGGCAACCGCCGGGTTTCCGGTGGCGATTTCGAAACTGGTCGCCGAAGAAGTGGCGGACGGCAATCCGGCCGCAGCCAAGCAAGTGCTGCGCGTGGCCGCCTGGCTCTTGTCGCTGGGGGGCGTCTTCGCCTTTCTCGTGCTCTATCTGTTCGCTCCGGAATGGGCCGTCATCGCAGGCGACCCGGAGAGTGTATCCGCCATTCGAGCCATCTCACCGGCACTTTTAGTCGTCCCCATTTTGAGCGTGCTGCGCGGCTATTTTCAGGGGTACCAGTGGATGGATCCGACCGCCTTTTCACAGGTGCTCGAGCAGTTAGTGCGCGTCGCGACGATCATCGGCCTGTCCGTGTACTTTGTCGACATTGGTGCGTCCCAGCGAGTGTCCGCCGCAGGTGCGGCATTTGGTGCCGTGACGGGCGCCTTGGCAGGGTTCATCGCGATGCTCGTGTATTGGCGGCGCCGGGGCCGCTTTATTCCGGAGGACTTGACGCGGCAGAAAGTCGACGGCCGAACGGTCACCAAGAAGTTGATTTATTACGCGTTTCCGATCAGCATCGGCGCACTGGTCGTCCCCCTGTTGCACAACGTCGACGTGATCACGGTCGTAAATCTATTAAAGCGCGTGGGGGAAAGTCAAAATCTAGCGACGACGCAATTTGGGTTGCTCAGTGGCCGCGCGTTTAAATTGACGATGTTGCCGACGACGCTCGCCGCCGGGATTGGCGTGGCCGTGATGCCGGCCATCTCGGAAGCGTTCACCCTCGGCCATCGCGAGTTGCTCGCAAACCGCGTGGACATGGCCCTTCGCCTCACCGTGTTGCTGGCGCTCCCGGCCACAGCGGGACTGGTGCTGGCCGCCAAGCCGATCAACGTGGCCTTGTTCACGGATGCGGACGGAACTGCTGCGATTCAGGTGTTAGCCTTGTCGATTCTGTTTGCGAGTATCCAGACGACGACGGCTGCACTCTTACAGGGGGCTGGGTGGATCTATCGGCCCATCGTGTATATGTTGGTTTCGTGTTTGGTCAAACTTGTGGCAAACTTTATTTTCGTTCCACGCTACGGCATTGCAGGTGCCGCGTTCGCGACGGTGATCAGCTACATAGTCGCCGCCGTTCTAAACCTTCACGCAGTGAGGCACCTGTTCGGAGATCGCCTGGCGCTCAGCCGCTGGCTCTACCGACCGCTCATCGCCACCACCATCATGAGTGGTGCCGTGTTCGCACTGGAGCGGCAGTGGGAAGTGTTTGGCGGGCCGGCCGCCGGTCGGCTGTGGTCGGCGGTTGCGACGCTCGTCATCCTGGGTGCCGGCGTAGCCGTCTACTTGTTTGCTATACTTGTGAGCGGATCGTTATCTGAAGAAGAGTTGATGTCAATTCCGCATATTGGACCACTCCTGGCACGCGTTAGCCGGAGGTTTTTCTCTATGCACTGAGAGGGTGGAAAAACATGGCCGTCATCCACGTTGTAGGCTTGGGGCCTGGGGATCTAAGCGGTCTCCCGATGGGTACATATCAGTTGTTGAAGAGTGGCATGCCGATTGTGCTGCGTACGCGCATTCACCCAGTCGTGGCCCAACTGGAGGAACAGGGTTTTGCGTTTGAGGCGTACGACGACCTGTACGA
The DNA here is from genome assembly GCF_026651875.1 of Alicyclobacillus fastidiosus. GTDB lineage: Bacteria > Bacillota > Bacilli > Alicyclobacillales > Alicyclobacillaceae > Alicyclobacillus > Alicyclobacillus fastidiosus. The sequence goes on from NZ_CP104067.1 coordinate 321,489, forward strand.
AACGCTCGATCACTTCGACGAAGTCTACCGCCAGATGGCCGAGCGGCTCATCGAGAAAGCGTCCCATGGCACCGACTTCATCTACGCCGTTCCCGGGCACCCACTGGTCGCCGAGCAAAGCGTGCAAAACTTGTTGGAACAGGATGTCCCCGGAGTTCAGGTCGATATCGGTCCGGGCCAGAGCTTTCTCGACATCGCGGCGGCGCGACTGAAGATAGATCCCATCGACGGTCTCCTGCTGCTCGATGGGACAACCCTCGCCGGAAGACTGCTGAACCCTGCTCTCCACACCCTGATTGCGCAGGTGTACCAGCCGACGATTGCGGCAGAGACCAAGTTGACGTTGATGGAGGTCTACCCGGACGACTATGAAATCACCGTCTTGCGCGCGGCTGGAGTCGCTGGCGAGGAGCGGATCGAACGGATGCCACTATATGAGCTTGACCGGGTGCCGTGGGTCGACCACTTGACGACCGTTTACGTTGCGCCGATGCAAAGCCGCACGAACCGCCTGCGGGACCCTTGGGAGGCCATGGACATTGTGGCCGCTTTGCGCGCGCCGGGCGGTTGTCCTTGGGACAGGGAGCAGACACACGAAAGCTTGCGCAAATATGTCATCGAGGAAGCGTATGAAGTGGCGGAGGCGATCGACGCCGCGGACTATGACCACCTCGCCGAAGAGCTCGGCGACCTTCTCTTGCAGGTACTGCTTCACGCGCAAATCGGGGAGGAGTTTGGCGAGTTTAGCATTCGAGACGTGTTTGAGAGATTGGCGGCGAAGTTGATTCGCAGGCATCCGCACGTATTCGGGGGCGAAACGGCAGCAAACGTAAGCGATGCCAACCAGCTGTGGGACGAAGTCAAGCAAGCGGAGAGAGCGTCGGAAGATTCGCCAAGAATCCTAGACAATGTGTCGCTTAGTGGCCCAGCTTTGACCGTGGCGGCGGACGTCCAGATGGCTGCCGCCAAAGTCGGATTCGATTGGAAACAAGTAAAAGATGTATTAGAAAAAATAAAAGAGGAAATGACTGAATTAGAAGAAGAACTGCGTGCCGGTGAGGACAGCGATGCGGCTGATGAGGAGCTCGGAGATCTGCTGTTTGCGTGCGTGAACCTAAGCAGGTTCCGGAAAAAGGACGCCGAAGTGCTCTTGATGCACGCGACGCGAAAGTTTGTAGACCGATTCAACCTGGTAGAATCAGCCGTACGAGAGTCCGGTAAGGACTGGGATTCATTCAGCCTGGACGAGCTAGATGAATTCTGGAGTAAGGCAAAAATCGAATTGCAGGAAAAAAATTAGCAGGAATCGGGCGGGAAAGGACGAATTAGATTCCCGACATTCCCACGAAAGGGGTATCCCGCAAGTGAATAAAATGGAATTGATCAACCAAGTGGCCGACAAGACTGGTCTGAAGAAAAAAGACGCCGAACAGGCCGTTAACAGCGTATTTGAAATCATCGAGGAAACGTTGAGCTCCGGTGAGAAGGTTCAAGTCATTGGCTTTGGCACGTTTGAGACGCGTGCGCGCGCTGCCCGCTCAGGCCGCAACCCACAAACTGGCGAAGTGATTGAGATTCCAGCTTCGACGGTCCCAGCTTTTAAACCAGGCAACAAGCTCAAGGAGAGCACTCGCTAACCCTTGCGTCTCGATAAATTTCTGAAGGTCTCGCGTCTCATCAAACGCCGTACACTCGCCAAGCAGATCTGCGATGCCGGGCGTGTAACGGTGGGAAATCGAACTGCCAAAGCATCGACCACCGTGCAAGTTGGCGATACTTTAGCCATCCGTTACGGAAACAAGACGGTCACGGTTGAAGTTCGAAAGCTTGCGGATCATCCTCGTCGGGATGAAGCCCTCGAGTTGTACCACGTGATTTCCTCGGTGGCCCGCGAGGCCGTCGAGCCAGAATACGTGGACGACGAGGATGAGGCGTAACATCTCGGAACTTCATCGTAGGAAAGAGGTCGCCCTGAAGCGTCATGCGCTCTGGTGGCGACCTCTTTCTTACGTCCCCTTATTCGCCAAGTAGACTTGCAGAACTGGCGTTTCCCACTACTTTTTCTAGACCTCGGCGGCCATCGGCCAAGGTGTGTTTAACATTGGCGGTGAACTATCCGCCCGTCGCGCTCCACTTCGCGCATCAAGCCCCCCACCCCGGCTTTCCGGCCAGCAGCAGTTCTATAATTGGCAGTCGCTCATACACTTAGGGTGGACACTTGGACAACTTGGGGGTGCAAGATTTGGGCGCACAAGACGCACACAATGTCCGGTTAACAGGGCGGGAGGCGCTCGAAATCACCGGCGTCGAGCGGGTTACGAGCTTCGACGTGAACGCCTTTGAACTGGTCACTACCTCGGGCAACCTCTACATCGAAGGCGATTCCCTTCACATGAAGCAGTTTGATGTAAAGGCCGGTATCGTGCGCATTGAGGGTCATATTGTAGCCTTGCAGTACGCGGATGAGACGAAGCGGAAGGGCTTTGCGAGGCGATTGTTGCGATGACCGATACGATGGTAAACGCCTCGTATGTGTTCTGGATGCTGGCGAGTGGATGGTGTATGGGCACAGCGTTCGACTTTTACTCCACCGTCACAGGGGCAACGAAGCTGCTGCGTTGGCTTAGGCCGTTTTTGGATCTGGTGTTTTGGGTGGCTTCCGGGTTCGTCGTCTACTATCTCACCTTTATTACGATACAGGGTACCTTCCGCGTGTATACGTTTCTCCTGATTGGTGTAGGTTACTTAGTGTATCGGGTTCTGTTCCGGCGCGTCGTCATCGGCAGTGCGTTTGCCATCGTCCGGTTTGTGCGCGGCGTGGTGATGTTCTTCGGACGGCTGCTGTATCGGCTGATTGGAGTGCCAATTTTAGTCACTTGCCGTGTCGCCTGGCGTATATTGTGCATACTCTATGCCTTGGGATGTCATATCGAGGACGGTATCTCTGCTGTTATCCGCTTTGTGGCAACCGTTTGTTTCTTTCCATTGCGCCGTTTTTGGAAGCCTGAACGCGCGTGGCGAAAAAAACTTCAAGCATATGAGCAGGTGTTTTGGGACTGGCTGTCGAATGTGCTGAAAAAGAAGCCTCGTTCGGTTTCCTAACTCATCACAGGGAGCGTTGCGCTCGTGCTTGCAACTCGTCAACACGGAAAGACTACAGTCGCCCCAAACGCACGTACTCAAATTAGACAAAGACATCCTTTGTTCCGTTTGCGCTACTTGGCACTGATCGTCATCTGTGGCTGGTCGTTATTCCACTATCTGCATGCAGAGCGCCCTCAACTGGTCAATTTACAGGCGCAACACCAACAGTACGCATCGCAACTGAGTCAGTTGAAAGCGCAGAACCAACGTTTGCAGCAGGAAAAGCAACAATTGAACAGTGATGCGTATATTGAAAAGTACTCCGCACAAAACTTTGGCCTAACGATGCCAGGTCAGGTACCGTTTGATTTGCAAAACAACAGTCAACACGGATAATATTGACGTGATTGTACGAATAGGGGGCCGCGCCTCCAACCGGACAACACGACTTGGCACCCGTCCGAGGCAAGAGTCTCGTGCAGACCAGGAATTATCATTTTTTTATTCGTTCGACGCGAATAGGGAGGAACGGCGTCTTTATGGCCATTGAGGTCGGCAGTAAGTTGACAGGCAAGGTTACAGGGATCACTCGGTTTGGAGCGTTTGTGACTTTGCCAGAAGGTGCAACAGGTCTCGTTCACATTTCGGAGATTTCGGACAGCTATGTCAAAGACGTTCACGACTTTTTGCACGTGGATGATGAGGTGACAGTCAAAGTCATCAGCGTGGGTGCTGACGGCAAAATTGCACTCTCCATCCGCCAAGCCAGTGAAACTGCGGCGAGTTCGCAGAGCACCCGTCCACAACACAGCGGTGGTCAAGGCGGTTACGGCGGTCGCGGTGGTCAAAGTGGCTACGGCGGGCGTGGTGGCCAGGGTGGTCGCGGTCAAGGCGGACGTGGTGGCCAAGGTGGTCCCCGGGGTGGTTCATTTGACCAGCTGATGAATCGTTTTCTTAAAGACAGCGAGGAACGTCTCTCGGCGCTGCGCAGAAACGAATCTAAACGCGGCGGCCGCGGTGGTCGGAGAGGGTAACCTTTGCTATACTGGACATAACGCGAACCGGGCAGGCTGTTGGCTGCCCGGTTTTCCTTTTGTTTTTCGGACGTTTCCGGCTGTTGTTCAGCAGCCGTGTCGAGGAGGGGCTCACAGATATGGCGGACACGTATTATCTCGAGTATCAATTGGAGAGCGGCGAACAGGTCATTATGGGCTTTGCCGATATCAACGACCGGGATGGCTGCCACATTTCGTTGGATATGTACAAGGGGCAGCTTGGACCTGTGGATGAAGCCGTCATGCAACGGATTCTCGCGAAGTTCCGAGGTCGCGTGCTGAGCCGTCATTAAGGGGAAGACGATGCGCCCGTGGATTCCGGCTGTCCATCCATTCCTGCTGACGATGTTCATGTGTCTGCTCACACTTGGAGTCGTCTTGACTGCCGTCTGGAACGTGCGTCGGCGTAGGCTCAAACAAGCGGTATGGCTGCTCATCGCGTATTGCATTTTTGCGGGGTTCACCCTTCTCGCTGCCACGTGAAGAGGGACACATCACGATGACGGAGCGCGTCGGCGTGCGACAGTCGTCGTGGTCGTGGGTGTTGCACAGGGCCTCTGGCCGCAGACCTGTGCAACACGCTCGACGGGCGCCTTACGTTTGACGATTGCGGTATCGAAAGAACGCTTGATTGAGCATTTGAATGGATTTTCTATCGCGATTCTGGAACGCCCGCCTCAGTTGACTTCGTAACCATTCCGGCATTCCATTCACCTCGCCTTTTGACGTGGTAGCGGCTGATTTCTGCCTAGGTTTGATGTTAGTTTACGCAGAACTAGGCGTTTGTGCCCCACGAACAACCCTGTTATCCGCCAAAATTCTCCCGCATTCGCCGCTTCGCACCGATTCGTGTCGGGACGTGAATGTGGTTAGCGCCCTCCGTATTGTTCACACTGTATGCCCTTTTCCTCGAGGACCTGTTGACCCAGAGAATCGGTGTACTCGTCCGCGTAAACCACGCGTGAAATACCAGATGCAATCAGCAGTTTTGCACAATTCACACAGGGCGCCGCAGTGATGTAGATGGTGGCTCCATCCGTGCTTACGCCGTGTAGTGCCGCTTGTGCAATCGCGTTTTGTTCGGCGTGGATGGTTCGGATACAGTGACCGTCTACTTCCCAACAACCCACGTCTGTGCAGTGTGGCATCCCAGGCGGGGAGCCGTTGTAGCCGGTCGTGAGAATCCGCTTGTTGCGAACGATGACGGCACCCACTTTCCGCCGGTTACACGTGGCCCGCTGCGCGACGACATCGCGGGCCATCATCATGAAATACTCGTCCCAGGATGGGCGATTTGATGAAGGTTCGGACACGTAAATTCCTCCTTGTAACTTATGCTGGTATGATGTTTCCACTCGTCCACAGCCGTGCTCGAAGCAGGGCGAGTTCCCCATAGGCGCAGACAAGCACGATTGGCATCATAAATTGTCGGAATATTTATCGGTCGCCGTGACGCAGTTTGACAAAATATTTGTCATCACCTTCGTATAATGGCCATACACATTACTGGAAGGAGCGCGTGTCATGGCGCAATTATCCCTGATGCACAACAGTGCAACGGACAATCGGACAAGTTCACAGGTCGTTCCCTTGCCACGTTGGACTTGGCATGCGTGGCGGCGCGTACTTGTCCTGACGGCAATTGGTTTTTTGTTAGGACGTGCCAACATAGAACATGTTGTATCCCCGTTCGGACTCGCTTACTTCGCTGTCCTGTCAGAGGTCGCAGGCAGAAAGCGGGCTTGGCCGGCGTACCTCGCGATAGCGGGGAGCTATACGGTCGGCGGGACGCTCGCTGCCATCACGATGCTGGTGGAGCTGCTCCTCTATCGCGTCGCACGGCGGTATGTGTTCCGCAAAAAGTCGCCTGACCTGCATTTCATACCAATCACGGCCGGTATCGTATCGCTGGTCGCCAAGCTCGCCATGATTGGCACCGTGTGGACAAAGTACGACGTCCTCATCGCGTTGGCCCAGGCTGCGCTCGTCACCATCTTATCGCTCATCTTCATTCAATGCATGAGTTTGTTTATCGGTCAGGAACATACTCGTACATTGAAATATGAGCAAATTATTAGTGTCGTGATCTTGGTGGCGTCGGTGGTAATGGGCTTTAGTGGACTGGAGATCAAAGGAGTGGCCCTATCTGGGGTGGCCGTGGACTGGATTGTGCTGGTCATGACCTGCGCGGGTATCGGTGTCGGCGCCGCAGGCGCGATTGTGGTGAGCATGCTGACACTGTTGAACCACCAGGCGTCGTTGTCACAGGTTGCCATTCTCGGATTTGCGGCCCTACTCGGTGGGCTGTTGCGGGATACAAACCGCTTTTTTGTCAGTGTGTCGTTTGTGTTGAGTACGACCGTGTTGACGGCCACATACGCCTACAATGTACACACGCTCCTCGTCGGCCTGTTGACCGCCGGCATCGCGTCGGTGCTCTACTTCATGACGCCCAAACGACTCGAGAACGAATTGCGGACGTATGTGCCAGGTACGCGCGAACACACCCAATCCGAGCGGGAGAGGGTACAGCGCGTAAACGCCTTGCTCACGGAGAAGATTCATGAGGTCAGCCAAGTGTTCGACGAACTCTCCAAGTCGTTTAGCGATACAGGAGAGACTGAGTATGCAGCCGCGCAACAGCTCGTTACGCAGATCGTCTCCGCCACTTCGCAACACGTCTGTGCACTTTGTCCACGCAAAGCGAAGTGCTGGGACAAGGAGAGCATGCAGACGTATCACGCGATGGCCAACACGTTGCGCAACATCGAATCAGCGGGAGGTCGACGGGCGAACGCCAGCCCGGAGATGAAAGAGCGGTGCATTCGACTCGATCCGCTGATGAGTACGCTGCGCTACAATCTCGATATCACGAATCGGGATGCCAAGTGGATGAAAAAACTCCGCGAACAACGGACCTTGCTCTCTGCCCAGCTGTCTGGGGTCGCATCCGCGGTGCGGGGCATGGCCATCGAGATGGACGAGGACCACAAATCGTCCCTTTCCGACGAGGAACAGATCATCGCGGCGTTGGAGCAGCTCGGGCTGTACGTCGACGACGTTCACATCGTGAGTCTCGAGCCGGGTAAAGTGGAAATCGAAGTGACACAGCCGACGGAAGGGGCTTACGAAAACTCAGCTCGGATGATCGCCCCGCTGCTCTCGGGCATCCTTGGGGAACACATCAGCGTCGCACAAGTTCAGCAACAGCACGAAGGGGGACCTTGCACGAGCGTCTTTGCGTCCGCCCGGTTGTTCCAGGTCAATACCGCCGTGGCGACGGTGGCGAGAGACGGCAGAATTGTCTCGGGGGACACACACACCAGTGTCGATCTCGGCAACGGGCGCTACGCGGTGGCAGTCAGTGACGGGATGGGCAACGGCGAGCGCGCCAACCGGGAGTCGAAGGCGGCCATCGATTTGCTCAAGAAACTAATGAAGGCAGGGTTCGACGAAAAATTGGCGATTCGAACCGTAAACTCCACGTTGCTGTTGAGATCGCGAGACGAGATGTTCACGACGCTCGACATGGCGCTCATCGACCTGTTCAACGCGAAGGCCGACTTCTTAAAGGTCGGGTCCGCGCCGAGCTACATCAAACGCGGGAACGAGGTCATCGAGATCACGGGGGATAACGTGCCGATTGGCATCTTGCAGGATATCGAAGTGCAGTCTATCGAACACCAACTGCGGGCCGGGGATATTTTGGTGCTGATGTCGGACGGGCTATACGACGCGCCGCCGCACAATTACGATAGTGAAACTTGGCTTCGGTCAGTCATTGCGAAGTTGGAGACCACGAACCCGCAGGACATCGCGGACACGCTGATCGAGACGGCGGTTCGGATGAACCACGGCGCCATCCGCGACGACATGACTGTGGTTGTCGCCGTAGTCGAGCACCGAGAACAGGAGTGGGCCGCGATTAAACTGCCGAGCGTGCCGAGTTTACGAAAGCCAATGAAACGCCGTGGAGCTTAACCGACGTCCTTTCAAAATTTCATAGCGTTAAGTGAATGAAGCCCACCTCTCGCGTCCATACTGGACATAGAACAATGCGGAGGTGGGTTCATTGAGTAAAGAGGCAATGATTCGTCAAATTCTCGTCATTACAGACGGGTACTCCAATATTGGTGAAGATCCGATTATGTGTGCTGCAGAGGCACATCGACGAGGGATTGTCGTCAACGTCATCGGAGTCGTGGACAAGGGGGAGATGGGCGACCAGGGGCGCGACGAGGCGATGTCCATCGCAGATTCGGGCGGCGGGATGTGCCGTATCGTGCACCCAGTTGACCTCTCCGCCACAGCACAGATGATGACCCACCAGACGATGCAAATGACCCTCCAACAGGTGGTCAATCAGGAACTCCAGAGCGTTATGGGGAAAACGACGGAGGAGTTACCGCCGACGGAGCGTAGCCGCGTGATGCAAGTGGTCGACAAGTTGGAGGAGGAGGTGGGCCTCCATCTCGTGGTCGCCATCGACACGAGCGCCAGCATGAAGGACAAGATCCCGACGGTCCGGGAGGCGGTTCGCGACCTTGCGCTATCCCTTCAGGTCCGCTTGGGTACCTCGCGAGTGGCGGTGGTGTCGTTCCCTGGGCACGGAGAGCAGCCGACCAAGCTGATTCAGGATTTCTCCGACCAAGTCGATATGAAGGAACTCGAGACTTCGCTTCAGGCCCGCGGGGGCACGCCAACTGGGCCTGCGATTCGACACGCGATAAGCCTTATCAAGAACGTGCGCAACGGCCCTTCGCAGGATGAACACGATGGCCCGAGGCGAGACTACGCATGAATGCGGCACAGCGCACGCCGCTTCGGCCCGGAGACAGGGTCGTCGGCAAGTGGAGTCGACAGGAGTGGACGGTACAGGCGCAACTGGGCGCAGGTGCAAACGGCGCCGTCTACTCCGTGCGCGGCACCGATGGCGCCCTGTACGCGATGAAAGTGTGTGATGACGTCGGCGCGGTCGCGTTTGAATGGGGACTGCTCGAACAGTTGAGCTCGACCGGCTTCGCGTTTCCCAAGCCACACTGTATCGACGACAGCGCGACGCATCCCGCGCTGTACTTTTATGTTATGGAGCAGGTCGAGGGCAGACCCCTCGACGAGATCTGGAAGACGCTCAGCTCGCACGACGTGAAGCGCGTCTTGCTCGGCGTAGGATACGGCCTGCGAGCCTTGCACAAGTCGCAGCACGCGTTTTGTGACGTCAAACCGCAGAACCTCCTCGTGGATTTGCGCAAAAACCAGTGCGTCCGGTTCGTCGACGTGGGTGGGGTCACCCCCTTTGGCAGATCCGTCCGCCAATTCACGCCGACATCCGACGCCGCGTACTGGGGATTTGGCGAGCGGCGCGCGTCTGCGCGCTACGACATCGAGGCGGTTGCGCTGATGGTGGCCACGCTGTTCGAGTCCGTACCGCAGAGCTTGCCGCAGTGGCCCGTGGAACGCCGGCAAGCCTGGATTCTGCGCTCGATTCGCGGGCGGCACGACAAATCTGTCGGCGCCATGTTGGAGGATGCCGTGCGCGGGCGCATCCACACTGCGGACGAGTTCGTGCGCCGCCTCTATACGCTGAATCTCCGGTCGACGAGCGTGGTGAAACAAAGCGCGCCAAAGGCTCGGACGCGGGCCCCTCGTTCCGCCACAGCGCCTACCGCAGGGCAACGGCGCGGGCCGTTTGGGAACAAGCCTGTGCACAGTTCGGCGAAGGCCCGAAGGCGGTCTGCGGACTGGACGGAACGTCTCATGTGGTGGGCGTTGACCTGCGCTGTGATCTCGACCGCGGGCGCGTGGGCGGAATATCTTCGATAGTTATGAACTTACGTATCCCTCTGTTAAGATGGGGATGAGTCAATAGGCCAAGTCAGCGCATAAGCGGGCAATGCTACGCGGATGGCGCAGTCGGTCGTAAGTCGTCAGTCGGAAGTGAGACACAGTTATGCAAGTGGCGGACACAGTAAGGCGGTTTTTCGAGCAGTATACCGTTTCTCAAAACACACTCATCGTAGGTGTATCGGGTGGGCTAGATTCCATGACGATGCTGCACGTTCTGCACGCGTTGTCGGCACAGAGGCCACCCCTTTTTCGATCCCTCCTCGCACTCCACGTACACCACGGGTTGCGGCAGACAGCCGACCGCGACGCAGCACTTGTGAATCAATACTGTCGTGCATTGGGAATTGCCCACAAATCGGTCAGGGTACAGGTGGACATGAACTCCGGTGAAGGTTTGGAAGCCGCCGCGCGAACGGCCAGGTATGAGGCATTTTTAGCCGAGGCGCAAAGGCACATAAACCCGGTGGTGATCCTCGCACACCACCAGGATGATCAAGTGGAGACCGTGCTCATGCGCTGGCTTCGCGGTGCGGGGCTACACGGCCTCTCGGGGATGCGAGCCATCACGACGCGAGAGGGGATCCCCATCCTGCGCCCGCTGCTCGCGCTGTCCAAAGTGGGACTGGCAGAGTACGCCGCGGCGAACCAAGTACCCTATGTGGAGGACGAGACCAATCAAGACGACCGGTTCTCGCGCAATTACCTTCGTCACCACGTGGTCCCCAGACTCCGCCATCTGCAGCCCGAGATCGGGGCGCTCACGGCGCGGTTGACCGGGGCATTACAAGACGATGACGACTATCTGACGGCCGCCGCACAGGCACTAAAGGAACGGGCCGTCGTGACGCGGGGGGATGGGCTGTTTCAGGTCCATCGCGACCTGTTCAACGCCGCGCACGTTTCTTTACAACGTCGACTGATTCACATACTATTGAATTGTTTCGCATCTGTAGGCTGGACGCAGCGGCATCTCGAAGCCGTGCGGCAACTGGCGGGAGCGAGTGGAACAGGGAGTAGTCTCCAACTTCCGCGTGGGATCCACGTATGGAGGAGCTACGAAAGTCTGTACATAGGGTATCCGTCTCGATTCTCTGCAGTCGCTCTGCCGTCGACTACCGGCTGGGATCCAGCGGAGAATCACCGTCTCACGTTGGAGGGCCCATTGGCCCGTTGGCGATTCTTCGCGGTGGTCACCCGCAATCGGGACGATCTCTGCGCGCGTTGCAAAGGGTTGTGGCGGTTATGCCTGCCGGCGGGAAGGGCACTGGAGGTCTCTGTCGGCCTACCCACAGCGGTCCGGATTCGCCCCTTGGGCTTAAACGGATCGAAAAAGCTCCAGGACATATACACCGACAAAAAAGTTCCCCGTTCTTTTCGATCACAGTGGCCCATCGTTACCGTGAATGGAGAAGTCGTTTGGCTGCCAGGTCTGGTCCGTACAGAAGTACAGACGGTACAGGCGGCGGACAGGGATGTGTTGGTCGTCGTGGCACACATGAATCGTGATGCTCGCCAACAAATTGGGACATTGTCGCGGGGTACACGACGTATGATAAGTGAATAACACGTACTAGGAGGCACACATGCATCCCGACGTAGAAAGCATTCTATTTGACGAACAAACGATTTTGAGCAAGGTTTTGGAGCTGGGCAATCAGCTTACAGAGGACTACCGAGGAAAGAATCCGCTGTTTATTTGCATCCTGAAGGGTGCGACACTCTTCATGGCCGACCTGGTGAAACGGGTAAACGTCCCGATGGAGATGGACTTCATGGCGATTTCGAGCTATGGCGCCTCCTCGCAATCATCTGGTGTGGTGCGGATCTTGAAGGACCTGGAGCGGTCCATCGAAGGACGGCACGTCGTCATCGTGGAGGACATCGTCGACACGGGACTGACCCTGAAGTACTTACGCGATGCGCTGATGCATCGCCATGCTGCATCCGTCAAGATTGTGTCACTGTTTGACAAACCGAGCGGACGCAAAGTCGACATTGCTCCCGACTACTACGGATTTACCGTGCCCAATGCCTTTATTGTCGGTTATGGTCTCGACTATGCAGAGCAGTACCGCAACTTGCCGTTTGTGGGCGTCTTAAAATCTGACATCTATGCGACAAGCAAAACGGACTGACGGGGAGTCACCTTGCGCGACTAGGAAGGGTTTCGAGCGTATGGTACAATATTCCCGCCATGACCGAGAGGAGGTAGGGCATGAACAAGTTCTATCGGAGTATCGTATTTTACGTGCTCATTTTATTAGCGATTGTCGGTGTCGTGCAGTATCTGACGGGCTCAGATCACACGCGGCAGACGATTCCATACAGTCAATTTGTCCAGGAAATGAAGCAGGGGCAAATCAGCTCCAGTTCTAGCCAACCGGTTCAGGTGACGCCTGAGGGCCTGACGGCGATCTTGGATGGACAGTTGAAGAATGGTAAGAAATTTGAGACGAGAGCGCTCTACGACGATAACCTATATCCGACACTGACGGCCAACAACGTGTCGTTTAACGTATCGCCTCAGCCCAAGGCGAGTGTGTGGATTCAATTCCTCGAGTCGGTTGTACCGTTCGTGTTCTTGTTCATCTTGATGTTCTTCCTGTTCAATCAGGCGCAGGGCGGCGGCAGTCGAGTGATGAACTTCGGCAAGAGCCGTGCGCGGCTGTACTCGGAGGAAAAGCGGAAGATCACGTTTGCAGACGTGGCCGGTGCGGATGAGGAGAAGGAAGAACTCGTCGAAATTGTCGAGTTTCTCAAAGATCCGAAGCGGTTTTCCGCACTCGGTGCGCGAATTCCGAAAGGCGTTCTGCTCGTCGGCCCTCCGGGTACTGGTAAGACGCTGTTGGCGAGAGCGGTGGCGGGTGAAGCAGGCGTTCCGTTTTTCAGTATCAGCGGTTCCGACTTCGTCGAGATGTTCGTAGGCGTCGGCGCTTCCCGCGTGCGCGACCTGTTTGAGAACGCGAAGAAAAACGCTCCTTGTATTATCTTTATCGACGAAATCGACGCCGTTGGGCGCCATCGCGGCGCTGGTCTCGGCGGCGGCCACGACGAACGCGAGCAGACGCTGAACCAGTTGCTCGTCGAGATGGACGGCTTCTCGGCGAACGAGGGTATTATCATCATCGCCGCGACGAACAGGCCGGACATTCTCGACCCAGCGTTGCTTCGCCCGGGCCGGATGGACCGTCAAATCATCGTCAACCGACCGGACGTCAAGGGACGCGAGGAAATCCTTCGCGTGCACGCGCGCAATAAACCGTTTGCTCGCGACATCAAAATGGATGTCATCGCGAAGCGGACGCCGGGATTCACTGGGGCGGATTTGGAGAACGTCTTGAACGAGGCTGCGCTGTTGGCTGCTCGTCGGCGTGAGCGAGAGATCACGAACAGCGACATCGATGAGGCAATCGACCGCGTCATGGCTGGACCTGAAAAGAGAAGTCGCGTGATCAGCGAACACGAGCGCAGGTTGGTGGCTTTCCACGAATCGGGGCACGCGGTCGTCGGTTACTTTCTGCAGACAGGTGACACGGTGCACAAGGTTACCATTATCCCGCGCGGAATGGCGGGTGGATACACGGTTACCCTTCCGAAGGAAGACCGATTCTTCATCACTCGTCAAAACATGTACAATCAGATTTGTGGCTTGCTTGGTGGACGTGTGGCAGAGGAGATCGTCCTCGGCGAGATCAGCACCGGTGCTTCTAATGACCTCGAGCGCGTCACCGGGATCGCACGGAGCATGATCACCGAGTACGGCATGAGCGAAAAACTTGGGCCGGTGCAGTATGGTAGCCGTCAAGGCGGTCAGGTGTTCCTCGGCAAGGATTTGCAGGGCGAGCCGAACTACAGTGACCAGGTTGCCTTTGAAATCGACCGTGAAATGAAGGAAATTGTCGAAACGTGTTACGAGCGCACGCGCAAAATCCTGACTGACAAGCGCGCATGCCTGGACGCACTGGCAAACCGCTTGCTCGAGAAGGAAACCGTGGACGAGGAAGAAATCCGCGAGATTATGGAAGAGCACAAATAAACACCCGATTGCAGTTGGTCATCGCGGTCAGATAAATTTAGAAAAAAAGCCCCCGAGGCAGGAACTCGGGGGCTTTTTTGTGAATACCAAAAGGGGACATATTTCGACAACTTGATAGCTACTCCGTTCGGAGGGATGATTGTGCGATGGGTCGCACTAAAATATATCAAGCCAGGGAGTACGCTCGCTCAGCGAGTATCTGATGAACGCGGACGGACTCTTTTGGCCCGGGGCATCGTACTCACAGAAAGTCTCATCAAACGGTTGAATAGAGTGGGCATTCGGGCGGTTTGCATCGAGAGTAAAAGCACGGATGACGTCATCGTCACGGAGATGGTCGAAGAGGTCACGAAGGCAGAACTGTTGAACGTCACCTATGAGACGCTCGAGGAATTGTCTGTCTCAGGGTTTTCCAACCGACTCAAGCCCACGTTCCTTCGCAAGCGGTTTGGCTCCTTACTTGAAGACGTCATCCAGCAGTTGCAGGCGAATAACGGCGCTGGTGAGCAGTTGGGATCTGTCTATCTGACAGACGGTGAACTGTTTCATCACTCCGTGAACGTCACGTTTTATGCGTTGACGCTCGGCCTTCATATCGGATTATCCAGCGCGGACCTGGTGGACTTGGGGATGGGGACGCTGTTGCACGACGTGGGCAAGATGCGCCTGCCACAGGAGATCCTGCGAAAGCCTGGGCGGCTGGACAAGGCGGAATACCGCGCCGTCCAATCACATGCACAGCTTGGATATGACATGCTCAGGGAACTGCGGGACTTTTCGACTAAGTCGTCTCTCATCGCCCTGCAACACCATGAACGACTTGATGGGAGCGGTTATCCCTGGGGATTGAAGGAGTCGGAGATCCACCCCTTCGCGCAGTTGACTGCAGTCGTCGACGTGTACGAGGCATTGACGGCAAACCGAGTCTACCGTCAAGCGTTTTTACCGCACGACGCATATGCCATCCTTTTGGCAGACAAAGGGACGAAATTGTCGAGTTCCGCTATCGATGCGTTTTCGACAACCATTTCCATTTATCCAATCGGAATGACCGTTCGTCTTTCAAATGGAGATTGTGCGGTGGTGATCAAGCCCTCCGCGAACAATCATCAAGTCCCGGTTGTCCGGGCGATTGAAAACGAACGAGGAGAGCCAATCTCACCTTACGAGTTGAATCTCGCGACCGCTTCTGATATTCATATTGTGACTTGTGAATCCTAAGCACGCACGAAAGGTCGGACATCTATGGAAAGGCTGTTCGTGCTCGATGTTGGCAATACAAACACGAGTTTGGGTGTCTACCAGGGCGACTGCTTGTTGGCGTCGTGGCGCATTCGCACCGAGCACAGAGTCACGTCGGACGAGTTAGGGCTTCAATTTCGAATCCTCCTGTCCACTCTGGAACCATCTCTGCAGGTGACGCACTGTATCCTCAGTTGTGTGGTTCCTCCGCTTTTGAACACGTTCGTCCGCGCCATCGAGACGTATTTTAAAGTGTCGCCGCTGGTGGTGGGGCCCGGCATCAAGACGGGCATTCCCATCCGATACGAGGATCCGCGGGAACTGGGGGCAGACCGGATTGCCAATGCGGTCGCCGCCGTGCACCGCTATCAAAGTCCACTGATCATTGTCGATCTCGGCACAGCCACCACACTGTCCGTCATCGACGACGCGGGTCAGTATCTGGGTGGTGCGATTGCTCCGGGCTTGATGACGGGGGCGACTGCGCTGTTTGAGTCGGCGTCGCGCCTGCCACAAGTGGATATGGTGTGGCCTCATCGCCTCGTCGAGCGCAGCACTACACTTAGCATGCAAGCGGGTATTCTCTTTGGTGCCGTCGCCATGGTCGACGGCCTTGTCCATCGCGTCAAGCGGGAACTCGACTTGCCATTTCACGTCGTGGTCACAGGTGGGCTGTCACATTTGATTGCGGATAGACTGGAGACGGTGCACCACATAGATCCACATCTAACGCTTGAAGGACTTCGGTTGCTTTGGGCTCGCAATACCTACAAACCACGCACATCGTGAGGAGGATTTTTCATTGGACAAGGATACAGTCATCCGCGCCACGGCGCGCGACGGTCGCGTACTGATCTTTTCCTGCCTAACTACAGACCTTGTCGGTGAACTGCAGCGGCGGCACGATACCTGGCCGGTGGTCACTGCCGCTCTGGGGCGAACCGCCTCCATCACGGCGATGATGGCGACGATGCTGAAAAACGAAGAGCGAATTACGGTCAAAATCGACGGAGATGGCCCGATTGGCCAGATCTGGGTGGAGGCGACACCGGCTGGCTCCGTCCGAGGGTATGTCGACAATCCGCACGTCGACTTGCCACTCAACGCCGCTTCGAAGCTCGATGTGGGCGGCGGTGTCGGACAGGGGCAATTATACGTCATTCGGGATATGGGGCTGAAGGACTTCTACACCGGGAGCAGTGAACTGCAGACGGGCGAGATCGCGGATGATTTTACGTACTACTTTGTCACGTCGGAGCAGGTCCCGTCGGCTGTTGGCGCCGGTGTCCTAGTTGGCACCGACGATCAGCCGATTGTCGCCGGCGGATTTCTCATTCAGTTGATGCCGGGCCATGACGAGAGCGATATCGCGTATGTCGAGGAACGCCTGCGAGAAGTGCCGAGCGTCACTCACTTTCTCCAGGAATATCCGTCTGCGCAAGCGCTCTTGCTCAAACTCTGCCCGGATGCTCAAATCCACCACATCAGCGATGTGCAATTTCGCTGTACGTGCTCTTATGAACGACTGTCGCGCGTACTCATCAGCCTGGGGCGCGAAGAACTCGCAACCCTTCGCGAGGAGGCTGGCGAGGCGGAACTCACGTGCCATTTTTGCGGAAACAAATACCACTTTTCGGCGTCCGATCTCGATGCCATGATTGAACAAATCGACGAAGAGCCACAGGCGTGATGAACGGAGAGGGGAAGTGGACACAGATGAATGTGCAAGTGATGGGCATCCTCAACGTGACCCCGGACTCATTTTCCGACGGTGGCAGATACGACACAGTCCAAGGCGCAGTGGAGCGGGCGTATGAACTGATCGAGGCGGGCGCAGACGTGTTGGACATCGGCGCGGAAAGCACCCGTCCAGGCTACACGCCGCTCGACGACGAGACCGAGTGGTCGAGGTTGGAACCGGTGTTGCAGGCTTTGTTGCCGGACATCCCAGTTCCCATCTCGATTGACACGTACCACGCCAGTACCGCGGAGCGGGCGATGGTGCTCGGCGTGCAGATCATCAACGATATTTCCGCGTGTGGGGACCCGCGGATGCCACAGGTGTTGCGGCGCGGTACAGCGCAATATGTATATATGCATAATCGGACGCACGTCGATCGAACACTGGGTAGCAAAGTTTTCGTCGAGGAGACGAGACTTGGTGTTGAGCGACTGCTGGACGCAGGCGTAGAATCGCGCAGAATCATCGTTGACCCTGGGATTGGATTTGCAAAAACTCAGGAGCAGAATCTGGGCTGCATGCGTGACATTGATCTGTTCTGTGATCTTGGGTACCCTGTCCTCTTAGGGACGAGTCGCAAGCGGGTCATCGGCAACGCGTTAGAAGTACCGGTGGACGAGCGGCTCGAAGGGACGCTCGCAACGGTTGCATATGGCGTGTTGCACGGCGTTCGCATCGTACGCGTTCACGACGTCAAAGAGACGGTTCGCGTATGTAGAATGTTGGAGGCGATTTGCAATGTCGTCACCAACTAGGGATATGCACGATGTGTTCGTCGGCATTGGTTCCAATCTGGGAAGGCGGATCGAACACCTGAAATTCGCTGTAGACGCCCTAAGTGAGTTAGGGGCCTGCCGGTGCTCGTCGGTGTACGAGACGGCGCCAGTGGGATACGCGGATCAGCCGGATTTTCTGAACATGGTAGTCCACGTGTCAACGCGGCTGACGGCGCGTCAACTGCTGGCGGCTCTGCAGGACATCGAGGGACGGGCGAAGCGCGTGCGCGATATTCGCTTTGGTCCCCGGACGCTCGATTGTGACGTGTTACTGTATGACGACGACTACATATGCTTTAAAGACTTTCAGGTCCCGCATCCTCGAATGTGGGCGCGAGCGTTTGTTCTCGTTCCACTCGCTGAACTGATTCCGGCCAAAAAAGGTTTAGGCGGGCGAAACATCAGCGCGCTTGCAGAGGAGCAGAGACAGAAAGACGAGGTGCACCATGTCGGACGTTTTTGGTAGAAAGATGCGAGCGTATCGCAAATTAAAGCACATGACGCAAATCGAACTGGCTGAGCTCCTCGGGGTCAGCGTCGCTATCGTCGGGTCCCTGGAGCGCGGAACTCGCACCCCGTCACCGCAGCTGATTCGGCGCCTGACGGAGCTGCTCAACGTCACCGAGGCGGAACTATTTGGAGATGCCGATGGCGAACTAAACGGCATGATGTGACTATCCTCACCCTCTTTTCATTGATTGACAATGTGTGGGACCGTCTCTATAATGGCGCATAGACGTTGGCGCCCATGGCGACCAATGTTCTTCTATTCTGGTCGGAGTTCATACGCTGGTACTGACTGAATGGGCAATCGGCTTCACGCATATGTATCTGTTCGACTGGTTTTATAAAGGAGCGGAAGTTATATGGCCGAAAAAGAAGTCCTCTTAACACCAGAAGGATTAAAGAAGCTCGAGGACGAACTTGAGCAACTGAAAAGCGTGAAGCGACGTGAAGTGGCAGATCGCATTAAATTGGCAATTAGTTACGGAGACATTAGTGAAAACTCCGAATACGAAGACGCGAAGAATGAACAAGCGTTCGTCGAAGGTCGCATTATGACCTTGGAGAAGATGCTTCGCAACGCTCGTATCATCAATGAGGACGAAGTGGATACCGACGTGGTCAGCATCGGCTCTACCGTCACGTTGAAAGACATCGAGTTTGATGAAGAGATCCAATACACCATCGTCGGCTCTGCGGAAGCAAACCCGGCACAAAACAAGATCTCAAACGAATCCCCGGTCGGACGAGCACTGCTCGGAAAGAGCGTCGGTTCCCTCGTCGAAGTCAGTGTTCCCGCTGGCGTCCTGCAATTCAAAATTCTCGACATCAAACGATAACGTTTTCATGATACATCACAAATGATTCCAGGCCGGACGAGGACCCTCCTCGTCCGTTTACATTGGAGAGGTGACTATGGAGGAACAGGATTTAATTCAAATCCGAATCGACAAGATGAACCAGATGCGTGAACAAGGTGTGGACCCGTTCGGCCATCGCTATGAGGTCACGCACAACGCCGCTGAAATCCTCGCATTTGGTGCGGATAAGGACAAGGAACAACTGGAAAGCGCGGCACTTCGAGTGCGGATTGCGGGGCGATTGATGGTGCGCCGCGGGCACGGAAAGGCGTCGTTCGCCGTGCTCAATGACCGCTCCGGAAGTATTCAAATTTACGCCAAGATCGACGTGCTGGGGGAGGCGCAATACAACGTCTTCAACCTGCTCGACCTCGGTGATTTCATCGGGATCGAGGGGACGGTGTTTCGCACGAACCGCGGCGAGATCACGGTGCTTGCGGAAAAGTTGGACATGCTCTCGAAGGCATTGCGGCCGCTGCCGGAAAAGTTCCACGGCCTGAAGGACGTGGAGACGCGCTACCGCCAACGCTATCTCGATCTCATCGTAAACCCTGAAGTTCGCGATATTTTTATCGCGCGTTCGAAGATTATTCAAGCGATTCGCCAATATCTCGACGAGCGCGACTACCTCGAGGTGGAAACGCCAACGCTGCACGCAGTTGCGAGCGGTGCACATGCACGACCGTTTACGACACACCACAACGCCCTCGATATCGACCTGTTTCTTCGAATCGCCATTGAGTTGCATCTCAAGCGGCTAATTGTGGGCGGTTTGGAGCGCGTGTACGAAATCGGGCGCGTGTACCGGAACGAAGGTGTATCGACGCGCCACAACCCAGAATTCACGATGCTGGAACTGTATCAGGCGTATGCCGACTTCCACGACATCATGGACCTCACTGAGGGCATGATCCGGTATGCTGCGCAAAAGGTCAGCGGATCGCTTCATCTTACATACGGCGACTGGACCATCGACCTAGAGTCGCCGTGGCGGCGGGCGCACATGGCAGATCTCGTCCAGGAGCATACAGGTGTGGACTTCCGCGCGGTGACGTCCGACGACGAGGCCCGTCGCTTGGCCAAGGAACATCACATTCAAATTACGGACCACATGACGTATGGTCATATTCTGAACGAGTTCTTTGAGCAGCGCGTCGAGGACAAGCTCGTGCAACCGACGTTTGTCTACGGGCACCCGGTGGAGATCTCACCGCTTGCCAAGATGAACGTGGACGACCCGCGCTTCACAGACCGCTTCGAGTTGTTCATTGTCGGTCGTGAACACGGGAATGCGTTCAGCGAGTTAAATGATCCGATCGATCAACGCAACCGGTTCGTCGCCCAACTCAAGGAACGTGAAGCGGGCAACGATGAAGCGCAAGATCTCGACGAAGACTTCCTCACCGCCCTCGAACATGGTATGCCGCCGACGGGGGGATTGGGTATCGGTATCGATCGTCTCGTCATGTTGTTGACGGGTCAACCGTCCATCCGTGACGTCCTCTTGTTCCCGCTCATGCGCGAACGCGCGGAGCAAAAGACGGATCAGGGAGACGATGCAGCCGCATCCGCTGAGTAAATCGCAGAGGGGATTCGCCTCGATGCAGTGCGCCATCGAAGCGCAGGACATCGAGGCTTGACGAGCCTTTTGCGCACGAGAGTCCGCCAGCAGGCGGACTCTTTTTTTGCGCATCGTGTTCCTGGCGATTTCGCAGCGTAGCGCATCACTCGCATCCATCTGGTGTTCTCCGGATGCCGCGCATCGGTCCGGTCCTTCAAGTAAAAAATCATGTTTGACATACTCTGTAGCCGCGTGCTATATTAATCGACGTCGCTTCGGCGGCACTGCTGAACAAACAGGATATACCAAGTCGCTGGTTGATTGGCTCACAGCTTCGAACCGTAACGTTCGACCGAGTTGAAGCAAAATGTTCCAGTAGACAGCGAAGATAGATTCGTGGTATATTGTCTGAGCTGCTTCGGCGGCACTGATTGATTTGGTTCCTTGAAAACTAAACACACACGCCTAAAAGTTTCGGTCGAGACGACAGTCGTCGTCGAGACATTTATGAAGTAACGCCAGTAACATTTTTTGAGAGTTTGATCCTGGCTCAGGACGAACGCTGGCGGCGTGCCTAATACATGCAAGTCGAGCGAACCCTTCGGGGTTAGCGGCGGACGGGTGAGTAACACGTGGGCAATCTGCCTGTCAGACTGGAATAACACTCGGAAACGGGTGCTAATGCCGGATGACACACGGGGAGGCATCTTCCTGTGTTGAAAGGTGCAACTGCATCGCTGATAGAGGAGCCCGCGGCGCATTAGCTAGTTGGTGAGGTAACGGCCCACCAAGGCGACGATGCGTAGCCGACCTGAGAGGGTGACCGGCCACACTGGGACTGAGACACGGCCCAGACTCCTACGGGAGGCAGCAGTAGGGAATCTTCCGCAATGGGCGCAAGCCTGACGGAGCAACGCCGCGTGAGCGAAGAAGGCCTTCGGGTTGTAAAGCTCTGTTGCTCGGGGAGAGCGACAAGGAGAGTGGAAAGCTCCTTGTGAGACGGTACCGAGTGAGGAAGCCCCGGCTAACTACGTGCCAGCAGCCGCGGTAATACGTAGGGGGCAAGCGTTGTCCGGAATCACTGGGCGTAAAGCGTGCGTAGGCGGTTGTGTAAGTCTGAAGTGAAAGTCCAAGGCTCAACCTTGGGATTGCTTTGGAAACTGCATAACTTGAGTGCTGGAGAGGCAAGGGGAATTCCACGTGTAGCGGTGAAATGCGTAGATATGTGGAGGAATACCAGTGGCGAAGGCGCCTTGCTGGACAGTGACTGACGCTGAGGCACGAAAGCGTGGGGAGCAAACAGGATTAGATACCCTGGTAGTCCACGCCGTAAACGATGAGTGCTAGGTGTTGGGGGGACACACCCCAGTGCCGAAGGAAACCCAATAAGCACTCCGCCTGGGGAGTACGGTCGCAAGACTGAAACTCAAAGGAATTGACGGGGGCCCGCACAAGCAGTGGAGCATGTGGTTTAATTCGAAGCAACGCGAAGAACCTTACCAGGGCTTGACATCCCTCTGACCGGGCTAGAGATAGTCCTTCCCTTCGGGGCAGAGGAGACAGGTGGTGCATGGTTGTCGTCAGCTCGTGTCGTGAGATGTTGGGTTAAGTCCCGCAACGAGCGCAACCCTTGACCTGTGTTACCAGCACGTAGTGGTGGGGACTCACAGGTGACTGCCGGCGTAAGTCGGAGGAAGGCGGGGATGACGTCAAATCATCATGCCCTTTATGTCCTGGGCTACACACGTGCTACAATGGGCGGTACAACGGGAAGCGAAGCCGCGAGGTGGAGCGAAACCTAAAAAGCCGTTCGTAGTTCGGATTGCAGGCTGCAACTCGCCTGCATGAAGCCGGAATTGCTAGTAATCGCGGATCAGCATGCCGCGGTGAATCCGTTCCCGGGCCTTGTACACACCGCCCGTCACACCACGAGAGTCGGCAACACCCGAAGTCGGTGAGGTAACCTTAGGGAGCCAGCCGCCGAAGGTGGGGTTGATGATTGGGGTGAAGTCGTAACAAGGTAGCCGTATCGGAAGGTGCGGCTGGATCACCTCCTTTCTACGGAGAAACAAGGCTTTTAGGACGTGGGTGTTTAGTTTTGAGGGAGCCAAGCCTCGTATGAGGTGGAAGCAAACTCAAAGCGCGTTTCAAGATGCGAGGAGTACAAGGCGGGAGGACGATGATGAGTCGAGCGTACTTTTGTACGTGAGCGAGTCAGAGGACGACCAACGAAGGAATCCGAAGCAGATTGGAAGGCGCGAGGTACCTTGGCAACTGAATATGGAACAACCTCGAATAAGTAAAACCGGTAACCGTAAATGCGTAACAGGTTAACGTAACCGGATTTATAGATGGAATAATCACGTTTGTGGTTAGGAAGTCAAAACGGTGAAGTTAGAAAGAGCGCACGGAGGATGCCTAGGCGCCAAGAGCCGAAGAAGGACGGGGCGAACACCGAAATGCCACGGGGAGCTGTAAGCGAGCATTGAGCCGTGGATGTCCGAATGGGGAAACCTGCTAGTGTGAAGCGCTAGTACCGTACACTGAATACATAGGTGTACGGAGGCAACCGAGGGAACTGAAACATCTAAGTACCTCGAGGAAAAGAAAGCGAACGCGATTCCGTAAGTAGTGGCGAGCGAAAGCGGAGAAGCCTAAACCGTATACGTGGTACAGACTGCAGTCGATGCGTATGCGGGGTCGAGGGGCTGTTGGTGGCAACCTGCAGGGAGCCAGCAGGAAGCAATGCGTAGGAGAACGGCATGGGAAGGCCGGCCATAGACGGTGAGAGCCCGGTAACCGAAACGGATTGTGGAATGTGCAACAGACCCCAAGTACTGCGGGACACGAGAAATCCCGTGGGAATCTGGGAGGACCACCTCCTAAGGCTAAATACTCCTTGGCGACCGATAGCGGATAGTACCGTGAGGGAAAGGTGAAAAGAACCGCGGGAGCGGAGTGAAATAGAACCTGAAACCGTGTGCTTACAAGCAGTCGGAGCATGCATGACATGTGACGGCGTGCCTTTTGTAGAATGAACCGGCGAGTGATGATGGCAAGCAAGGTGAAGGCGAAGGAGCCTGTGCCGAAGCGAAAGCGAGTCTGAATAGGGCGGTATAGTTTGTCGTCATCGACCCGAAACCGGGTGATCTACCCCTGGTCAGGGTGAAGTGCGGGTAACACCGCATGGAGGCCCGAACCCACTGGCGTTGAAAAGCCAGGGGATGAACTGGGGGTAGGGGAGAAATTCCAATCGAACCCGGAGATAGCTGGTTCTCCCCGAAATAGCTTGAGGGCTAGCGTCAGGGAATGAGAAGTGGAGGTAGAGCACTGATTGGGTGCGGGGCCCGCGAGGGTTACCAAGCCTAGTCAAACTGCGAATGCCACTTTGTCGAAGAACCTGGCAGTCAGACTACGAGTGATAAGACCCGTGGTCAAGAGGGAAACAGCCCAGACCAACAGCTAAGGTCCCAAAGTACTGGTTCAGTGGGGAACGATGTGGCGTTGCACAGACAACCAGGATGTTGGCTTAGAAGCAGCCACCATTTAAAGAGTGCGTAATAGCTCACTGGTCGAGTGGCGCTGCGCGGAAAATGTAACGGGGCTAAACCAGACACCGAAGCTATGGATGGAAACATGGTAGGGGAGCGTTCCATTTGCGGGGAAGCTGAACTGAGAGGTTTGGTGGAGCGGATGGAAGTGAGAATGCCGGTATGAGTAGCGAAAAGACAAGTGAGAATCTTGTCCGCCGAAAGCCCAAGGTTTCCTGGGGAAGGCTCGTCCGCCCAGGGTAAGTCGGGACCTAAGGCGAGGCCGAAAGGCGTAGTCGAAGGACAACAGGTTGAAATTCCTGTACCACCAACATCGCGATTGAGCGAAGGGGTGACGCAGGAGGCTGAGGGAAGCGGCCGGATGGAAGAGGCCGTCCAAGCAGCGAGCGAGGGGTGTAGGCAAATCCGCACCCTGGTAATCGTGAGCTGTGATGGGGAGGGAAGTACAGTACCGAAGTCCCATAAGTCACACTGCCAAGAAAAGCCTCTAGCGAGTGGTGAGGTGCCCGTACCGGAAACCGACACAGGTGGGCGCGTGGAGAACACGAAGGCGCGCGGGAGAACTCTCGTTAAGGAACTCGGCAAAATGGCCCCGTAACTTCGGGAGAAGGGGCGCTTCGAGAGAAGCCGCAGTGAAAAGGCCCAAGCGACTGTTTAGCAAAAACACAGGTCTCTGCGAAGCCGAAAGGCGAAGTATAGGGGCTGACGCCTGCCCGGTGCTGGAAGGTTAAGAGGAGGGGTAAGCCGCAAGGCGAAGCTCTGAATTGAAGCCCCAGTAAACGGCGGCCGTAACTATAACGGTCCTAAGGTAGCGAAATTCCTTGTCAGGTAAGTTCTGACCCGCACGAAAGGCGTAACGACTTGGGCGCTGTCTCAACGAGAGACCCGGTGAAATTGTAATACCTGTGAAGATGCAGGTTACCCGCGGTTAGACGGAAAGACCCCGTGGAGCTTGACTGTAGCTTGATATGGGATACGGGTACGTCATGTACAGGATAGGTGGGAGACAGAGAAGCTTGGGCGCCAGCCTGAGTGGAGTCGGCGTTGGGATACCACCCTTGAGGTACTTGTGTTCTAACCAATGGCCATGAAACTGGTCATGGGACAGTGTCAGGTGGACAGTTTGACTGGGGCGGTCGCCTCCTAAAGAGTAACGGAGGCGCCCAAAGGTTCCCTCAGCGCGGATGGAAATCGCGCGAAGCGTGTAAAGGCACAAGGGAGCTTGACTGCGAGACGGACAGGTCGAGCAGGGACGAAAGTCGGGCTTAGTGACCCGGTGGCACCGAGTGGAAGGGCCATCGCTCAACGGATAAAAGCTACCCCGGGGATAACAGGCTGATCTCCCCCAAGAGTTCACATCGACGGGGAGGTTTGGCACCTCGATGTCGGCTCATCGCATCCTGGGGCTGAAGTCGGTCCCAAGGGTTGGGCTGTTCGCCCATTAAAGCGGTACGCGAGCTGGGTTCAGAACGTCGTGAGACAGTTCGGTCCCTATCTGCCGCGGGCGCAGGATACGTGAGAGGGGTCGTCCTTAGTACGAGAGGACCGGGATGAACCGACCGCTGGTGTACCAGTTGTTTCGCCAGAAGCATAGCTGGGTAGCCAAGTCGGGAAAGGATAAGCGCTGAAAGCATCTAAGCGCGAAGCCTGCCTCAAGATAACGTATCCCATTCCGTTAGGGAAGTAAGACCCCTTGAAGAAGACAAGGTAGATCGGTCTGGCGTGGAAGCGTAGTGATACGTGGAGCGGACAGATACGAATCGGTCGAGGGCTTCACCCGATGAACAGAAGAAGAGGTTGTTCCATGATTCAGGAGCGAGGATAAAGACAAAGTTACGGAGCGACGTAACTGGAAGCTTGAGTGAAGGTGTGAGTAGCACATCTGCAGGCCGATAGGCCGAAGCCGTGCGAACGAATACCTGAACGCCAAGCGGTCTGGTGACCATAGCGGAGGAAACACCCGTACCCATACCGAACACGGACGTGAAGACCTCCAGCGCCGAGGATACTTGTCCCGAGAGGGGCTGGGAAAGTAGGTCGTTGCCAGGCGAATGAGTTGGACCCTGAGGGAAGCAGAAATGCCTACCTCGGGGTCTTTTTGTGTTGGTCGGGGATTGGGCGATGATGAGGTCGGGAATATACTGGCAACGAATCCTGGTACTGTTTTGTCGGAGACAGTTGGTATCCTATGTAATGCCTCGCTCGCACCCTAAAAAGTGACACATTCCCTGGGGAAATAATTACTAGCTTAAGTTAGGCTAATGCCGCGCAAATCGAATTGCGAGGTTTGAACGGGCGTGCCTTGGGGTCGGGGAGGGACGCGGCTACGTGCGTGAGTGTTGTGGGAACGACGGTTTCACGATTACCAAATGAGCCAATTTGCTAACAGCCTTCAGGTGAAATGGCATCGGTTTTACTGTTTCAGTACGTTTTCGGGAGTGGGGAAACATTCCGAACCACTAAAGTCGTCGCTCATATGATACATTGCAAACGTAAACATATTTGTTAGTGCTAACAGGATATAAGTATAGGTTACTGTTTGTGTGGGTGTGGGGGATTGTCACGGTTTTGTGGTGAGATCGAGGAGGATATTATGAGCGGAGCGAAGTGCCTGATCGGAAACTGGAGGTTCAAGTCGGCCGATGAGCAGTACTGGCTCCCGGCCGCGGTCCCAGGCTGTGTTCATACCGATTTGCTGACAAATGAGCGCATTGCCCATCCGTTTTATGGGACAAACGAAGGAGACTTACAGTGGATCGACAAAAAGGATTGGGAATACAGCAGTGTCTTTGATGTGCCGGACGACATCCTCACCTCGTCGAATGTGAATCTCGTGTTCGCAGGCCTCGACACATACGCCGACGTGTACCTCAATGAGGAGAAGATATTGTCGGCCGACAATATGTTTAGGGCGTGGCGTGCTGACGTGAAGCGGCTTTTGAAGGCAGAGGGTAACACGCTGCGCGTCTACTTCCGTTCGCCGATTCAGGAGGACCTGCCGAAGCTTGAACGGTTAGGTTATGCGCTGCCTGCGACAAACGACCAGTCGGAGCGTGGAGGCTTGGGCGACAACAAGCTCAGCGTATTCGCGCGCAAGGCACCATACCATTACGGCTGGGATTGGGGGCCTCGGTTTGTGACGAGCGGCATCTGGCGTGACGTGTGGCTGGAGGGGTGGTCCCGCGCTCGCATCGCCGACGTGTTCATCCATCAGAAGGAGGTCACTGCGACTGCTGCGAAGTTGACGGCTGCTGTCGAGATCGAGTCCGAAGGCAGTTGGGACGGGGCTATTCACCTTGTCACCGAGGGCGTTGACGTTATCTGGATGGTCAAGCTTGAGGCAGGGGTAAACCAGATTGATGTAGATGTCGTGGTGGAGAACCCGAGACTGTGGTGGTCGCGAGGCCTAGGCGAACAGTACTTGTATACGTTTACCGCTACGCTCGTTCAGGGCGATGCCGCCGTCGCGCAGAAATCGGTCAGAACAGGCCTTCGATCCGTTCGCCTGGTCCGCGACGAGGACGCGCAAGGCACGTCGTTCTACTTTGAGCTGAATGGGGTGCCTGTATTTGCAAAGGGTGCCAATCACATTCCCAATGATAGCTTCCTGACAGATGTTTCGTACGAGCGATACAAACATGAGATTGTCACTGCCGTGGAGTCGAACATGAACATGCTTCGCGTATGGGGCGGCGGCTTTTATGAGAATGACGATTTTTACAATCTGTGCGATGAGTATGGCCTGCTAGTATGGCAAGACTTCATGTTTGCGTGCAGCATGTACCCAGGCGATGAAGAATTTCTGAAGAATGTGCGCATGGAGGCAGAGGAGAACGTCACTCGTCTGCGCAATCACCCATCCATCGTATTGTGGTGCGGCAACAACGAAATGGACACCGCTTGGTCGCAGTACGACGAAGAAGGTGGTTGGGGTTGGAAACAGCAGTATGCCCCGGAGATTCGGGAAAAGATCTGGCGCGATTACGAAGCCATTTTTCACGAAACGCTTCCGCAAGTCGTCGAATCCTTCGCACCCGGTGCCGACTACTGGCCTTCTTCGCCGATGCAGGCGCTCACACGCGATAAAGATCAGCACGCTCGCAATGACTCTTCGGTTGGTGATATTCACTATTGGGGCGTGTGGCATGCGGTAGAACCATTCTCGAATTACAACGTGTATCTAGGTCGCTTCATGAGTGAATACGGGTTCCAATCGTTCCCGGAATTGAAAACGGTTCAAAGTTACGCAACCGACGCCGACATGGCATTGGAGTCGGACGTGATGCGTTGGCACCAACGAAGTGGTGACGGAAACCGCCTGATTAAGGAGTACATGGACATCTACTTCAAGCAACCTAAGGACTTCCCGTCCTTCTTATACATGAGTCAGGTGCTTCAGGCAGAGGCCATCAAAATGGCGATGGAAGCGCACCGTCGGAAGAAGCCGTACTGCATGGGTACGCTGTACTGGCAGATTAACGACTGTTGGCCAGTGGCATCGTGGTCGAGCATGGATTATTACGGGCGCTGGAAGGCACTCCAGTACTACGCGAAGAAGAGCTTCCGTGATGTGGCGGTATCGATTGGCGGCGCGGACGGAGCGCTAGAAATCCATGTCATCTCCGATGTTTTAGAGGAGACGAAGGGGAACGTGCACCTGCAGTTGTTCGACTTCAAAGGGCTATTGCTGAAGGAACTGACGTACACAGTGCAAGTGAAGGCGAACACGGCGCAAGTCGTGCT
Organism: Alicyclobacillus fastidiosus; assembly: GCF_026651875.1. GTDB lineage: Bacteria > Bacillota > Bacilli > Alicyclobacillales > Alicyclobacillaceae > Alicyclobacillus > Alicyclobacillus fastidiosus. The sequence continues at coordinate 350,489 of NZ_CP104067.1, forward strand.
TTCACTTCCCGTGGACGATCTCGTCGCGACCCACAACCCGAACGACGTCGTCTTGTTGGTGACGTTGGAGCAAGACGGCGAGGTAATCGACGCAAAGGAACATTACTTCGTTCCGGCGAACCAAATTGCGCTACCACTCCCGTCCATCACGGCGAAGCCAGTCGAAGGCGGGGACGGCTCCTCCTTCGTCGTGGAGACCAATGTACTCGCCAAGAGCGTGTGGATTACCTCCGAATTTGAAGGTGTTTTTTCGGACAACCATTTTGACCTGATTCCCGGGGTGCCGAAAACGCTGCAGTTCCTACAGCGCAAGCCTGGTGAGGACGCTTTTTCCCCTGCGGAACCTGGTCCAATCACCATCCGCTCGATGGCGGAATTTATCGTTCAATAATGTAATATAACCTCTCGTTCCGATGGACAAGTAGCGATGTTGATTCCTATCACGTTGCGGCGATACGAATTGGGGTTTTGCCTAATTCGTATCGCGGCGTCCACCGGAACCCTTTCCGGTGTGCATTTCACCCGGTGTACTGGCGTTCGGTGCTTGTTCACAACTTCCATCGATCCCGGTCAGTAACTGGGGTCATGTGCACTATCCCGACATAGGTATTCTGCATTTGACATGTCGTCTGGATGCATGCTATACTCCTACCTGTCGCTTCGGCGGCACTGCTGAACAAACAGGATATACCGAGTCGCTGGTTGATTGGCTCACAGCTTCGAACCGTAACGTTCGACCGAGTTGAAGCAAAATGTTCCAGTAGACAACAACGATAGATTCGTGGTATATTAGCTGAGCTGCTTCGGTGGCACTGATTGATTTGGTTCCTTGAAAACTAAACACACACGCCTAAAAGTTTCGGTCGAGACGACAGTCATCGTCGAGACATTTATGAAGTAACGCCAGTAACATTTTTTGAGAGTTTGATCCTGGCTCAGGACGAACGCTGGCGGCGTGCCTAATACATGCAAGTCGAGCGAACCCTTCGGGGTTAGCGGCGGACGGGTGAGTAACACGTGGGCAATCTGCCTGTCAGACTGGAATAACACTCGGAAACGGGTGCTAATGCCGGATGACACACGGGAAGGCATCTTCCTGTGTTGAAAGGTGCAACTGCATCGCTGATAGAGGAGCCCGCGGCGCATTAGCTAGTTGGTGAGGTAACGGCCCACCAAGGCGACGATGCGTAGCCGACCTGAGAGGGTGACCGGCCACACTGGGACTGAGACACGGCCCAGACTCCTACGGGAGGCAGCAGTAGGGAATCTTCCGCAATGGGCGCAAGCCTGACGGAGCAACGCCGCGTGAGCGAAGAAGGCCTTCGGGTTGTAAAGCTCTGTTGCTCGGGGAGAGCGACAAGGAGAGTGGAAAGCTCCTTGTGAGACGGTACCGAGTGAGGAAGCCCCGGCTAACTACGTGCCAGCAGCCGCGGTAATACGTAGGGGGCAAGCGTTGTCCGGAATCACTGGGCGTAAAGCGTGCGTAGGCGGTTGTGTAAGTCTGAAGTGAAAGTCCAAGGCTCAACCTTGGGATTGCTTTGGAAACTGCATAACTTGAGTGCTGGAGAGGCAAGGGGAATTCCACGTGTAGCGGTGAAATGCGTAGATATGTGGAGGAATACCAGTGGCGAAGGCGCCTTGCTGGACAGTGACTGACGCTGAGGCACGAAAGCGTGGGGAGCAAACAGGATTAGATACCCTGGTAGTCCACGCCGTAAACGATGAGTGCTAGGTGTTGGGGGACACACCCCAGTGCCGAAGGAAACCCAATAAGCACTCCGCCTGGGGAGTACGGTCGCAAGACTGAAACTCAAAGGAATTGACGGGGGCCCGCACAAGCAGTGGAGCATGTGGTTTAATTCGAAGCAACGCGAAGAACCTTACCAGGGCTTGACATCCCTCTGACCGGGCTAGAGATAGTCCTTCCCTTCGGGGCAGAGGAGACAGGTGGTGCATGGTTGTCGTCAGCTCGTGTCGTGAGATGTTGGGTTAAGTCCCGCAACGAGCGCAACCCTTGACCTGTGTTACCAGCACGTAATGGTGGGGACTCACAGGTGACTGCCGGCGTAAGTCGGAGGAAGGCGGGGATGACGTCAAATCATCATGCCCTTTATGTCCTGGGCTACACACGTGCTACAATGGGCGGTACAACGGGAAGCGAAGCCGCGAGGTGGAGCGAAACCTAAAAAGCCGTTCGTAGTTCGGATTGCAGGCTGCAACTCGCCTGCATGAAGCCGGAATTGCTAGTAATCGCGGATCAGCATGCCGCGGTGAATCCGTTCCCGGGCCTTGTACACACCGCCCGTCACACCACGAGAGTCGGCAACACCCGAAGTCGGTGAGGTAACCTTTCAGGAGCCAGCCGCCGAAGGTGGGGTTGATGATTGGGGTGAAGTCGTAACAAGGTAGCCGTATCGGAAGGTGCGGCTGGATCACCTCCTTTCTACGGAGAAACAAGGCTTTTAGGACGTGGGTGTTTAGTTTTGAGGGAGCCAAGCCTCGTATGAGGTGGAAGCAAACTCAAAGCGCGTTTCAAGATGCGAGGAGTACAAGGCGGGAGGACGATGATGAGTCGAGCGTACTTTTGTACGTGAGCGAGTCAGAGGACGACCAACGAAGGAATCCGAAGCAGATTGGAAGGCGCGAGGTACCTTGGCAACTGAATATGGAACAACCTCGAAAGTAAGTAAACCGGTAACCGTAAATGCGTAACAGGTTAACGTAACCGGATTTATAGATGGAATAATCACGTTTGTGGTTAGGAAGTCAAAACGGTGAAGTTAGAAAGAGCGCACGGAGGATGCCTAGGCGCCAAGAGCCGAAGAAGGACGGGGCGAACACCGAAATGCCACGGGGAGCTGTAAGCGAGCGATTTATCCGTGGATGTCCGAATGGGGAAACCTGCTAGTGTGAAGCGCTAGTACCGTACACTGAATACATAGGTGTACGGAGGCAACCGAGGAACTGAAACATCTAAGTACCTCGAGGAAAAGAAAGCGAACGCGATTCCGTAAGTAGTGGCGAGCGAAAGCGGAGAAGCCTAAACCGTATACGTGGTACAGACTGCAGTCGATGCGTATGCGGGGTCGAGGGGCTGTTGGTGGCAACCTGCAGGGAGCCAGCAGGAAGCAATGCGTAGGAGAACGGCATGGGAAGGCCGGCCATAGACGGTGAGAGCCCGGTAACCGAAACGGATTGTGGAATGTGCAACAGACCCCAAGTACTGCGGGACACGAGAAATCCCGTGGGAATCTGGGAGGACCACCTCCTAAGGCTAAATACTCCTTGGCGACCGATAGCGGATAGTACCGTGAGGGAAAGGTGAAAAGAACCGCGGGAGCGGAGTGAAATAGAACCTGAAACCGTGTGCTTACAAGCAGTCGGAGCATGCATGACATGTGACGGCGTGCCTTTTGTAGAATGAACCGGCGAGTGATGATGGCAAGCAAGGTGAAGGCGAAGGAGCCTGTGCCGAAGCGAAAGCGAGTCTGAATAGGGCGGTATAGTTTGTCGTCATCGACCCGAAACCGGGTGATCTACCCCTGGTCAGGGTGAAGTGCGGGTAACACCGCATGGAGGCCCGAACCCACTGGCGTTGAAAAGCCAGGGGATGAACTGGGGGTAGGGGAGAAATTCCAATCGAACCCGGAGATAGCTGGTTCTCCCCGAAATAGCTTGAGGGCTAGCGTCAGGGAATGAGAAGTGGAGGTAGAGCACTGATTGGGTGCGGGGCCCGCGAGGGTTACCAAGCCTAGTCAAACTGCGAATGCCACTTTGTCGAAGAACCTGGCAGTCAGACTACGAGTGATAAGACCCGTGGTCAAGAGGGAAACAGCCCAGACCAACAGCTAAGGTCCCAAAGTACTGGTTCAGTGGGGAACGATGTGGCGTTGCACAGACAACCAGGATGTTGGCTTAGAAGCAGCCACCATTTAAAGAGTGCGTAATAGCTCACTGGTCGAGTGGCGCTGCGCGGAAAATGTAACGGGGCTAAACCAGACACCGAAGCTATGGATGGAAACATGGTAGGGGAGCGTTCCATTTGCGGGGAAGCTGAACCGAGAGGTTTGGTGGAGCGGATGGAAGTGAGAATGCCGGTATGAGTAGCGAAAAGACAAGTGAGAATCTTGTCCGCCGAAAGCCCAAGGTTTCCTGGGGAAGGCTCGTCCGCCCAGGGTAAGTCGGGACCTAAGGCGAGGCCGAAAGGCGTAGTCGAAGGACAACAGGTTGAAATTCCTGTACCACCAACATCGCGATTGAGCGAAGGGGTGACGCAGGAGGCTGAGGGAAGCGGCCGGATGGAAGAGGCCGTCCAAGCAGCGAGCGAGGGGTGTAGGCAAATCCGCACCCTGGTAATCGTGAGCTGTGATGGGGAGGGAAGTACAGTACCGAAGTCCCATAAGTCACACTGCCAAGAAAAGCCTCTAGCGAGTGGTGAGGTGCCCGTACCGGAAACCGACACAGGTGGGCGCGTGGAGAACACGAAGGCGCGCGGGAGAACTCTCGTTAAGGAACTCGGCAAAATGGCCCCGTAACTTCGGGAGAAGGGGCGCTTCGAGAGAAGCCGCAGTGAAAAGGCCCAAGCGACTGTTTAGCAAAAACACAGGTCTCTGCGAAGCCGAAAGGCGAAGTATAGGGGCTGACGCCTGCCCGGTGCTGGAAGGTTAAGAGGAGGGGTAAGCCGCAAGGCGAAGCTCTGAATTGAAGCCCCAGTAAACGGCGGCCGTAACTATAACGGTCCTAAGGTAGCGAAATTCCTTGTCAGGTAAGTTCTGACCCGCACGAAAGGCGTAACGACTTGGGCGCTGTCTCAACGAGAGACCCGGTGAAATTGTAATACCTGTGAAGATGCAGGTTACCCGCGGTTAGACGGAAAGACCCCGTGGAGCTTGACTGTAGCTTGATATGGGATACGGGTACGTCATGTACAGGATAGGTGGGAGACAGAGAAGCTTGGGCGCCAGCCTGAGTGGAGTCGGCGTTGGGATACCACCCTTGAGGTACTTGTGTTCTAACCAATGGCCATGAAACTGGTCATGGGACAGTGTCAGGTGGACAGTTTGACTGGGGCGGTCGCCTCCTAAAGAGTAACGGAGGCGCCCAAAGGTTCCCTCAGCGCGGATGGAAATCGCGCGAAGCGTGTAAAGGCACAAGGGAGCTTGACTGCGAGACGGACAGGTCGAGCAGGGACGAAAGTCGGGCTTAGTGACCCGGTGGCACCGAGTGGAAGGGCCATCGCTCAACGGATAAAAGCTACCCCGGGGATAACAGGCTGATCTCCCCCAAGAGTTCACATCGACGGGGAGGTTTGGCACCTCGATGTCGGCTCATCGCATCCTGGGGCTGAAGTCGGTCCCAAGGGTTGGGCTGTTCGCCCATTAAAGCGGTACGCGAGCTGGGTTCAGAACGTCGTGAGACAGTTCGGTCCCTATCTGCCGCGGGCGCAGGATACGTGAGAGGGGTCGTCCTTAGTACGAGAGGACCGGGATGAACCGACCGCTGGTGTACCAGTTGTTTCGCCAGAAGCATAGCTGGGTAGCCAAGTCGGGAAAGGATAAGCGCTGAAAGCATCTAAGCGCGAAGCCTGCCTCAAGATAACGTATCCCATTCCGTTAGGGAAGTAAGACCCCTTGAAGAAGACAAGGTAGATCGGTCTGGCGTGGAAGCGTAGTGATACGTGGAGCGGACAGATACGAATCGGTCGAGGGCTTCACCCGATGAACAGAAGAAGAGGTTGTTCCATGATTCAGGAGCGAGGATAAAGACAAAGTTACGGAGCGACGTAACTGGAAGCTTGAGTGAAGGTGTGAGTAGCACATCTGCAGGCCGATAGGCCGAAGCCGTGCGAACGAATACCTGAACGCCAAGCGGTCTGGTGACCATAGCGGAGGGGAAACACCCGTACCCATACCGAACACGGACGTGAAGACCTCCAGCGCCGAGGATACTTGTCCCGAGAGGGGCTGGGAAAGTAGGTCGTTGCCAGGCGAATGAGTTGGACCCTGAGGGAAGCAGAAATGCCTACCTCGGGGTCTTTTTGTGTTGGTCGCGTGAATGACGATGGAATCGATGACGGTAAAGTGAACGGGGCCACTTGCGGAACAAGCGGCCAGAGAATGAGGATGAATATCAAGACGCGGCTGTCTGGGTTTGCAGACATTTATGGTTGTGGAGATCATCTAGATGTTCAGGTCAACAGGCCGTCGAGGAAGAGGCGGCCAAAGATGTCAGAGATGTCTTCGGCGCTGAGGGAGCCCGACTGTTGATACCACCGGTATACCCAGTTGCAGGCGCCGAGGATGGCGAGTGCCGTAACGCGCGGCTCTGTGACGTGAAATTCCCCGGATTGAACACCTTCCCGAAGGATTTGTGTGACGAGATTAAGGTATTCGTCAGACATCCGCGCAATCACTTCCTGCGGGCCTTCGCCCAGGGCGAACGCTTCGCGCCAGAGAACGGTCGTCGTCTCCAGGTTGTCGATGGACATGGTGAGATGCGTGCGGATCATCAGCTCAAGTTTTTGGCGCGCGGAGATGTCCTGCGCCAAGATGGACTGAAGTTGTTCGTTGAACTGGAGAATCGCCTGGTGGGCGATTTGCATTAATAAATCCTCTTTGGATGCAATGTAATGATATAAACTTCCCTTTTGAAGTCCGACGGCGTCCGCGATGTCCTGTACGGAAGTGGCGCGGTAGCCCTTTTGTTCGAACAGCTTCACCGCGGCGAGCGCAATTTCATTTTGTTTGTTGGAAGACATCGCCGGGCTCCTTTCTGTACACGAACCGTGACGAGTTTTTGCAGTTGATGTCATGGAACGTGGTCATGTTGGGAAGAGTTTAACTTGAAAACGGTTGATTATCAACGACTTTGGCACGCTTGCGTTTCCGCAACGTCGGTGTATAATATGGTCAACAAAAGTCAAAGTCAATATAAGTGAAAGTCAGAGGGCGGTGCTACCGAAGGATGGGAGTAATCAGCCATGCCGAACAACATATCAGATATTATCGAGCAATACCTTAAGCGCATTCTCGAGGAGAGCGACCTCGGGGTTGTGGAGATTCAGCGAAGTGAGCTGGCGGAGCTGTTTAACTGCGTGCCTTCGCAGATCAACTACGTCATCAGCACGCGGTTTACGACGGATCACGGTTACGTGGTGGAGTCTAAGCGCGGTGGCGGCGGCTACATTCGAATTCGCGAAATCAAGCTCGACCCTGAACACACTCTGCTGCAGTTGTTGCGCAATTGGCCGAAGGAATTGAGTCAGTCGGCGTCGGAGGCGCTTGTCGACCGGCTGCTGCGCGAGTCTTGGTTGACGCGACGCGAGGCGGTAATCATCCAGAACATGTTGCGCAGAGAAGTGGTCAATGTGGAGTTGCCCCTGCGAGATCTGTTGCGATCTCGACTGTTGTACACAGCCATTCAAGTCATTGCGACGTATGAAGACGAGTGACTCCCGTGGCAGTTGTGTATTGGAGGTGTTGTAATACATGCTTTGTGAACGATGTCACGAGCGGGCAGCAACCGTCCATGTGACGAAGATTGTGAACGGTGAGAAAACAGGATATCACCTGTGCGAACAGTGTGCAAAGGAGCAGGGTGAAATCATGCATCCGTTCGTCTCTGGCAACGCATTCGATTTTAACAAGCTCCTGAGTGGGCTGTTGAACATGGAATCCTCCTCTGGGGTCGCGCCGGCGCAAACGACTCAATTGAGGTGCTCGAGCTGTGGCATGACGTATAACCAATTCACGCAATTGGGCCGTTTCGGATGCCCAGACTGTTACGAAAGCTTCTCGAGTCGCCTCGAACCGTTACTTCGCCGCATTCAGACAGGCAATAGCCACACCGGGAAAGTGCCCGTGAAGTCAGGTCACACCATCGCGCAGCAACGGCAGCTGGAGGTGCTTCGACGTCAACTGCAACAGGCGGTCGTCGATGAAAATTTCGAGCGGGCCGCCGAGCTCCGGGATGAAATTCGGGCGCTTGAGCAGGGCACGGATAAGTAGGGAGGGATGCGTATGTCGCTCAGCGATTTTCTCCAGCGGGCAATGAGCCGTTGGATGCGAGATGGCGGCCCGGACGATGACATCGTGCTGACGAGTCGAATCCGCGTGGCGCGAAATGTGCAGGGCTATCCGTTCCCAATTCTGCAGACGGACAGTCATGCGACCGACGTGATCGAAATGGTAGGCAAGGCGATTGAAGCGGCGCCCCTCAAGGCGCTTGGTCAGTACGAGCTGATTCGATGTCAGGATTTGTCCGCGCTGGACCGCCAGGTGCTTGTGGAGAAGCATCTCATCAGTCCGGATCTCGCCGAGCAGGAGAAACATGGCGCCGTAGTGCTGCGTGACGATGAGCTCGTCAGCATTATGGTGAATGAAGAGGATCATATCCGCATTCAATGTATACTGCCGGGCATGCGCCTGGAGGAAGCGTGGAAGTTGGCCACGTCCATCGATGACGCCCTAGAGAATAAATTGGTCTACGCGTTCCACGAGAAGTATGGATACTTAACAGCGTGTCCGACGAACGTCGGCACCGGCATCCGGGCTTCTGTCATGATGCATCTGCCGGGCCTCGTCTTGTCGGGCAGCATCAATCGGTTGCTCTCCGCAGTGTCACAAGTCGGTTTGGCGGTGCGAGGGATTTACGGCGAGGGTTCTGAGTCGTTCGGAAACCTCTTCCAAGTATCAAACCAAATCACTCTCGGCGAGACTGAGGAAGAGATCATAGGAAATCTGCAGAGCGTGGTCTACCAATTGATAGAGCACGAACGAAACGCGCGACAACAATTGTTGCAGCGCAATCGGACGCAACTCGAAGACCGGGTGAGCCGCTCGTTTGGCATCCTGGCGTACGCGCGGCGGATGGACTCTCGCGAGACGCTGGAGCGCCTGTCAGATGTGCGACTGGGGATCGATCTCGGCATTATTCAAGGGGTCTCTGCAGGGATTCTGAAAGAACTGATGGTCACAACTCAACCAGCCTTTCTGCAAAAGTACTTTAGTCGCGAGTTGTCCGCCTCAGAGCGGGACGTGCGGCGGGCAGCGTTGATTCGTGAACGTCTACGACTAGATGATACGGAGGTGCATGGATAATGTACGCACGATTTACGGAACGAGCCCAAAAAGTGTTGGCATTGGCGCAAGAGGAGGCCACTCGGTTACATCACCCTGGTGTAGGGACAGAGCATATCCTGCTTGGTCTTGTCCGCGAAGGGGAAGGGATTGCAGCGCGCGCCCTGCAAATGCTCGGCGTACAGGCAGATAAAGTTCAGCAGGAAGTTGAACGCATCATCGGTCAAGGACAAGGGCAGTCCAGCGCGATGACCTACACGCCCCGCGCAAAGAAGGTCATCGAACTGTCGATTGATGAGGCGCGCAAGCTCAACCATACTTACGTCGGTACAGAACACATTCTACTCGGCCTCATTCGGGAAGGCGAAGGCGTGGCAGCGCGCGTGCTCGCGAATATGAACGTGAGCCTGAACAAAGCGCGGCAACAGGTGCTCCAACTGCTCGGCGGAGACGCAGCGGAGCTGGCTGGGGACAAGGACAGCACCGCAGGCACACCAACGCTCGACGGTTTGGCACGCGACCTCACGCAGATGGCTCGAGATGGCAAACTCGATCCCGTCATCGGCCGAGCCGGCGAAATCGAGCGCGTCATCCAGGTGCTATCCCGCCGGACCAAGAACAACCCGGTGCTCATCGGGGAGCCGGGCGTCGGTAAGACGGCGATTGCCGAAGGACTCGCTCAGCGAATTGTCGCAGGCGACATTCCGGAGACGCTGCGCAGCAAGCGAGTCATGGTACTCGATATGGGCACCGTCGTCGCCGGCACAAAGTACCGCGGGGAATTTGAGGATCGCCTGAAAAAAATCATGGATGAAATTCGGCAGGCCGGGAATATCATCCTCTTCATCGACGAATTGCACACGCTGATCGGCGCCGGAGGTGCCGAGGGCGCGATTGACGCCTCGAATATCTTGAAGCCGGCACTCGCGCGCGGCGAGCTCCAATGTATCGGTGCGACGACGCTCGACGAGTATCGCAAACACATCGAGAAGGACGCCGCGCTCGAACGCCGCTTTCAGCCGATCACCGTAGACCAACCGTCGCCGGAAGAGGCACTGGAGATCTTGAAGGGGCTGCGCGACCGCTATGAGGCGCACCACCGCGTGAAAATCACCGATGAGGCCCTGGACGCAGCGGTTCGGTTGTCGGAGCGGTACATCTCGGATCGGTTCTTGCCGGATAAGGCGATCGACTTGATCGACGAGGCAGGTTCCCGAGTGCGGTTGCGCACACACACCGCGCCCCCGAACCTGAAGGACCTCGAGCAGAAGCTGGAGAAGGTGCGCAGCGAAAAGGATTCGGCTGTGCAGGGACAAGAATTTGAGTTGGCCGCCAACCTGCGCGACCAAGAGCAGAAGATCAAGCAAGAGCTTGAGGAACTCAAGGAGCATTGGCAGCAAACCCAGCAACACGACGACGTTCGCGTCACCCCGGACGACATCGCGCACGTCGTGGCCGCCTGGACTGGGGTTCCCGTAAAACAGTTGGCGCAAGAGGAATCGGAACGCCTATTGAACATGGAAACGGTGCTGCACAACCGCGTGATCGGTCAAAACGAAGCCGTCGAGGCGGTTTCACGGGCCATCCGTCGGGCTCGGGCTGGGTTGAAGGACCCGAAGCGCCCGATTGGGTCCTTTATCTTCCTCGGCCCAACTGGTGTCGGCAAGACGGAATTGGCGCGGGCCCTGGCCGAATCCATTTTCGGCGACGAAGATGCGATGATCCGTGTCGACATGTCGGAGTTTATGGAGCGCCATTCGACATCGCGCCTAGTCGGCTCTCCTCCGGGATACGTCGGCTACGATGAAGGTGGACAGTTGACGGAGAAGGTCCGTCGCAAGCCCTACTCGGTCGTGTTGCTCGACGAAGTTGAGAAGGCACATCCGGAAGTGTTCAACATCCTGCTTCAAGTGCTGGACGACGGACGCCTTACCGATGGCAAAGGTCGCACGGTCGACTTCCGCAATACAGTCATCATTATGACCTCCAACGTCGGCGCAGAGGAGTTGCGCAAGGGCGGCAGTGTCGGGTTCAAGCCGGACAATACGAGTCAGTACAACGACATGAAGGAAAAGGTCATGCAGGATTTAAAGCGGACGTTCCGGCCGGAGTTTATCAACCGGATCGACGAAATCATCGTCTTCCACTCACTCGATGAGGGGCAAATTGGTCAAATCGTCGAGTTGATGGTCAAGGATTTGCAGAAGCGACTCGCTGAGCAGGACGTTCAATTCGCCCTGACAGAGGAGGCGAAACAGTTCCTGGCGAAAGAGGGCTTTGATCCACAGTACGGCGCACGGCCGCTAAAACGGGCCATTCAGCGCCACATCGAGGATAGGCTTTCCGAAGCCCTGTTGTCTGGAAGCGTGACACGCGGCGACAAGGTGCTGCTGGGTCTCGATGGGAACGAACTGAAAGTCGTTCAAAAGGCCCAAGCTGCTCCTCAGGTCTAAGCTGAGTTTCCTGCAGCCTGATTGGGGGCTGTGCCGAACGGTGGCACTACATCAGACAGTCCCGAAATTTGAATGAAAAAGCCTCCAAATCCACTGCAAAAGTGGAGGTGGAGGTTTTTTCTGCTAAATGGGGTTCGCCAGAGTGGAGCTCCGAAAACGAAAATTTACTTTTGGGACAGCCTCTTTTATGCATTTATCATGGACGGCATCGCTCACTTCTGTATGATGGAGAAGACGAGTGATTAGGGGGACGGCTGATTGGCAAAAACGAAAACGCAGTATGTTTGCACCGCGTGCGGACATGTTGAAATAAAGTGGATGGGGCGTTGCCCAGGGTGTGGAGAGTGGAACACCCTCATTGAGGAAACGGTAGCGACGTCGCGGACCGGCCCTGTGACAGGGACGCGAATGCAGCCGATGCCCATCGAATCGATTCCGCCGCAGACCGAACAGCGGGTGCGGACAGGGTTAACAGAGTGTGATTTCGTGCTCGGAGGCGGGATTGTGCCCGGGTCGCTGGTGCTCATCGGCGGTGACCCAGGAATCGGAAAGTCCACACTACTGCTTCAATTGTCTCAGTCCATCGCATCTCAGAACAAGCGTGTGCTATATGTGTCAGGCGAGGAGTCGGCGAGCCAAATTCGGCTCCGAGCAGAGCGCCTTGGAACGGTTCACAAGGAACTGTACGTGTTGGCGGAAACCGATCTCGATCTCGTCGTCGAATCCGCCGCCGCCCTCAAGCCCGATTTTTTGATCATCGATTCGATTCAAACGGTCTTTCGCCCCAGCCTCACTTCCGCACCGGGCAGTGTGGCGCAGGTCCGCGAGTGCACCGGAGTGCTGTTGCGCCTCGCGAAGCAGCAGAACATCGCGACGTTCATCGTGGGTCACGTCACCAAGGATGGAGCGATAGCCGGACCGAGGATGCTTGAGCATATGGTTGATGCCGTACTATACTTTGAGGGCGAACGACATCATATGTATAGAGTATTGCGGGCGGTGAAAAACCGGTTCGGATCGACCAATGAACTGGCCGTGTTCGAGATGCATGACGATGGGCTGCGAGAGGTCTCGAATCCGTCCCTGCTATTTCTATCGGAACGGCAGACGGTCGTACCGGGTTCTGCCGTCGTGGCCGCCATGGAAGGGCGGCGACCGCTGTTGCTCGAGGTACAGGCGCTGGTCGCGCCGACCGGGTTCGCCACGCCTCGCAGGATGTCGACTGGGGCGGATCACTCGCGCGTGAGTATGTTGCTCGCCGTCCTGGAACGGCGCATCGGTCTGCAAGTTCAGGCGTCGGATGCGTATGTCAACGTCGCGGGCGGCGTGCGGGTAGACGAACCGGCGGTCGATCTCGGCATCGCTCTCGCGCTCGTGTCCAGCCACCGAGACAGACCGCTGGCACGCGGAGATCTGTATATCGGCGAGGTGGGTTTGACGGGCGAGGTACGCACGGTCACCCGCTTGTCAGAACGTTTGCGCGAGGCGCAAAAATTGGGATTTGCTCGCTGTTTTGTACCTGCGGGCCAGTCGCTCGCAGAGACCTTTTCAGGGCTCGAGGTCATTCAAGTGAAATCGCTGCAGGACGCCATACAACTCGCGTTTTAGAAGGTTGTACGGCTATAGAGGTGACGATATTGAGGGAAGAAGCAAAGATGGATGTAACCGTCAATAAAATCCTTCGGATGGTTGCGCCTGGTACGGTATTGCGCGAGGGCATCGAAAACATCCTGCGGGCGAAGACCGGTGGGCTCATCGTGGTTGGCGCATCGGACAAGGTGCAGTCGATTATGGATGGTGGTTTTTCGATTCAGTGTGACTTGACGCCTTCGCATTTGTATGAGTTGGCGAAAATGGATGGCGCCATCATCATCAGCGACGATTTAAAGCGCATCCTGTACGCAAATACCAACCTAAATCCGAACCACACCATCCCGACGTCGGAGACGGGAACGCGACATCGGACGGCGGAGCGCGTCGCACGGGAAAGCGGCCAATTGGTGGTGTGTATTTCCCAGCGGCGAAATGTGATCACGCTCTACCAGGGGAATTTTAAGTACGTGTTGCGCGACATCTCCGTCATCTTGACAAAGGCAAATCAGGCGATGCAAACTTTGGAGAAATATAAGACGGTGCTCGACCAGGAACTGACGGACTTGAGCGCACTGGAGTTCGAGGAGGCAGTTTCACTCGACGAGGTCACCACAGTTCTCCAGCGATTTGAAACCGTGCTGCGGATCAAATCTGAAATTCGCCGCTATATCACGGAGCTTGGCAACGAGGGACGCCTCGTCACCATGCAGCTCGAAGAACTCGTCTCAAACGTCGACGAGCAGGCGTACCTGTTGGTGAAGGATTACCTCAACAGCGAAATTGAGGTGACGCCACATCACGTCTTGTCGACACTTCACAATATGACGGCAGATGACTTGCTGGATGGGACGCTGGTGGCAAAGGCACTGGGCTATTTGCCGAGTGTCAACCTGCTCGAGGAAGTCGTCCCGTCGCGTGGGTATCGGCTCCTTAATCGCATCAGTCGCTTGCCTCAGCCGGTGATCGAAAACTTGGTCGAACACTTTGGGATTCTCACGCGCATTCTTGCGGCAAACGTGGATGACCTCGACGAAGTCGAGGGCGTCGGTACGGTGAGGGCGCGCGTCATTCGCGACGGTCTCAACCGAATTCAGGAACAGGTACTTATTGATCGTCATTTATAGCCATGCCGTGTTTTCTTTCGTTCATATCCTTGGGAGGTCTTGTCATTGTTTATCAAGTCTATCCCCAGTGTATTGACCCTGGGGAACTTGGTCATTGGGATGGTGGCCATCCTGATCTCGAGTCAGGGGCGCTTTAACGAGGCCGCGCTGCTCGTCGTCATCGGCATGCTGCTCGACGGCCTCGACGGGCGTGCCGCCCGACTCCTACACGCCGAGAGCGAATTCGGAAAGCAGCTCGATTCACTCTCTGACTTGGTCACCTTTGGTGTCGCTCCGGCGGCGATGATGTACAACGTAATCTTGTCGCATCTGGGCATCGCGGGGGACGCATTGGCCATCTGGTTTCCGATGTGCGGTGCATTGCGGTTGGCTCGATTCAACGTACAGACGAAATCGTCTTCCTTTTTCGTGGGGCTGCCGATTACGGCCGCCGGCGGGATCCTTGCCACCATGGCGCTCACCCGACCAGTGCTTCACCCGTCCATCGTCATCTTGCCCGTGGGCATGTTCGTCTTGTCCATCCTGATGGTTAGCAACGTCCGCTACCCGAACTTCAAGAAGGTGGCGTTTCCGAAGTCGGCCGTCGTCCTGGTACCGCTTTTTGTCGTGACCATTTTCTGCGCGATAAAGTTTCACTTTATTCGCGCGAATTGGATCATCTTTGGCGTGTTAGCCGTGTACGCAATATATGGCATGCTTCGCGGCATGCGCTACAGGCACGTGCGCCATCGCAGGTCGAACTCGACGTCACAGGATGCGGATATTGACCGCGAGATGGAAACTTCGAGTACCTATCGGGAGATATGACCGTCTAAAGTGGAACAACATCTCGACAAAAGTTCATCATTTCTGTGTCGGGCCCGAGACCGGGCCCGCTTTTCTTTGATCTTACATAGGCACTTTGTTACACTATAAGCACTACCCCAATATTTAGAAGGTTGTACACTTGTGACACGCTTCACGGAAAATCGCAACACATGATTAAGACACACGCTAATATGCCCATACTATTGACAGGAGGTGACTGATATATGTTGAAAAAAGTCGTTCATTTGTTCTTTGCGGTCATTGGGGTAGTCCTCGGTTATACGTTTGGCCCGGACTTATTCACTCGTGTCTTTCATCTAAATCATAATCTCGTCTTGACGCACAAGTGGTTTGGGGCCGCAATTGGCGGTGCGTTGTTCATCTTGGCAACCATCTCCCTTGTGAACTACGTCTCAGCGCTTTTGCGTTGGTTGGAAGAACGGTTGAAAAGTGCGCCACTCGCTGACATTCTTGGTGGTACAATCGGCATGGTCATCGGTCTGGTGGTGGCTTATCTCTTTTCGCCAGAGGTTCGCGCCATTCCAGTCGTCGGTGTCCCTGTCCAATTCTTCGTCAGTATCTTCTTTGCGTATCTCGGTCTTCGAATTGGCTTCACAAAGCGGGAAGATTTATTAAACCTGTTCGCTGGGAAGCTGTCTTTGAAGGATCGGGGAGACAGGGAAAAAGACAAGGACAAGAAATCCGCGATGCGACCGGGCGAGGCCAAGCTCCTCGATACGTCGGTGATTATCGACGGGCGTATCGCCGACTTAGTTGAGACTGGGTTCCTCGATGGCGTTTTGATCATCGCGTCGTTTGTGCTGGAAGAGTTGCAGCACATCGCTGACTCGTCTGATGTCTTGAAGCGAAATCGCGGTCGCCGCGGACTCGACGTGTTAAATCGGATTCAAAAGGAATTGAAGGCGCCGGTTCAAATCGTGGAAATTGACTTCGACGATATTCAGGAGGTCGACTCCAAGTTGGTTCGCCTTGCGAAGCAGATGAACGGGAAGGTCATGACGAACGACTTTAACCTGAACAAGGTCTGTGAGTTGCAAGGGGTTCCGGTGCTCAATATCAATGACTTGGCGAACGCCTTGAAACCAATTGTACTCCCTGGCGAGGAATTGCATGTGCAAGTCATCAAGGACGGGAAAGAGTATAATCAGGGCGTTGCGTACCTCGATGATGGTACAATGATTGTCATTGAGGGTGGCCGTGAGTATATCGGCGGCATGTTGTCGGTGTTGGTCACGAGCGTGCTTCAAACGTCCGCTGGCAGAATGATATTTGCAAAGCCGAAGCTGCTTGAGAGAGCGCTATAGTCACTCGGCCAAATTGGCTTTTGTAAAATAGGATGTTTGACAGGACCGGTGCTCGCCGGTCCTGTTTTGCGAACGCCAGCGCCAACTCGCATGGGAGGGAGCCATTGGACATGTTGTTTGCCATTGTCGTGGCGGCAGGCAGGGGACTGCGGATGGGGTTTAAAAAGCAATTCTTCAGTCTGGCTGGCCAACCGATGTGGACACGGTCTGTACAAGCGATGCTGGCAGGCGGCGCAGAACAGGTCGTCGTGGTGGCAAGCGCTGAGGACATCGATGCGATGAGCGACAGTCTGCCGATGTTTAGGTGGGCTGACCGCTGTGTGCTGGTCGTCGGTGGCGACACTCGGCACCAGTCAGTCGTCGCTGGCATGCGTCACATTTATGAAACGGTCACTTCCCTCGCGGTCGATTCGCGAGACGTCCTCGTGGGCGTGCACGACGCAGCACGGCCGTTTGTCAGCGCGCAAGACGTGAGCCGTACATATGCGTGTGCGAGGGCCGAAGGTGTTGCAATCCTCGGTACGGGTTGCAAAGATACGGTGAAATGGTGCGACGGCGCGTACGTAGACCACACCGTACCACGTGAACAACTCTTCCTAGCACAAACACCTCAAGTGATACGAGGGGACATCCTCTATCCGGCATATCTCGCGGATGGCTCACCGCAGTCCCCGACGGACGACAGTGCCTTAATGGAGTCGCTTGGGTACCGTGTCGCGTGCGTTGAGTCGACTCATTACAACGGAAAAGTGACCACGCCGGCGGATTTGGATTACGCGCGATGGCTCGCGAGCAAACTGTGGGGGGAAGTGAAATTGTGATGAGAATTGGTTACGGTTTTGATGTCCACGAAATCGTGGCGGGCAGGCCACTCGTTTTAGGCGGGCAGCGCATTCCCGCGGAGTTTGGGCTGTTGGGGCATTCAGACGCAGATGTGGTGCTGCACGCGGTGATGGATGCGATGCTGGGAGCGTTAGCGCTCGGTGACATTGGGCAACACTTTCCCAATACAGATCTCCGATTTAAGGATGCCAACAGCCTCGAACTCTTGAGACATGTCTCTCAACTGGTGCACGAGCGCGGTTACCGGTTGGGCAATCTCGACGTGATGGTCCTTGCAGAGGCGCCCAAGCTCGCACCGTACTCGCTGCGGATGCGGGAGAGTATCGCACAGACTTGCGCATGTGAAGTGGACCAGGTCTCCATCAAAGCGACCACCATGGAGACATTAGGGTTTGTCGGTCGCAAAGAGGGAATCGCGGCTCAGGCTGTGGTCCTGCTTGTATCGGAAGGGGAATAACAAATCATGACGGTTCGAGTTCGGTTTGCTCCTAGTCCTACGGGGCACTTACATATCGGCAGTGTACGCACTGCGCTGTTCAATTTTTTGTATGCCCGCCGCCACGGTGGGGATTTTGTTTTGAGGATTGAAGATACGGACACCAATCGGAACATCGAAGGCGCAGAGCTCGCGTTCCTCGACGGCTTCCGCTGGTTGGGTATGGAGTGGGACGAAGGGATCGACATCGGCGGGCCCTATGCGCCATACCGCTGTATGGAGCGCTTAGATCTCTATCGCGAGCACGTGCAGACCCTATTAGACAAGGGCATCGCCTATCCGTGCTTCTGTACGGATGAGGAGTTGGCACAGCAACGCGAGGCGGCTGAGCGCGAAGGGCGCGTTCCGCGCTATAGCGGGGTGTGCTATGAGCTGTCCGAGACAGAGCGGCAGGAGAAAATAGCACAGGGCATCCCGTACAGCATTCGATTTCACGTCCCAGAGAACCGTGAACTCGTCGTGGACGATTTGGTTCGCGGACACGTGACGTTTAACAGCAGCGACATCGGAGACTATGTGATCGTCAAGTCAAATGGGATTCCCACCTACAATTTTCAGGTGGTTGTGGACGATGCGGCGATGAAGATCACCCACGTCATCCGCGCGGAGGAGCACTTGTCAAACACGCCGCGCCAAATTCTCGTATTTCAGGCGTTTGGGTACGATATTCCGAAATTTGCCCATTTGCCAATCGTACTCGATCAGCACAGGAAAAAGTTGAGCAAGCGCGACCCGAGTGTATTGCCCATTCAGAAATACGAGGAACTCGGGTACGTTCCTCACGCCATCATCAACTTCCTCGCTCTCCTCGGATGGTCGCCGGAGGGGGAACAGGAGCTGTTTGACCTGGAGTCGCTCGCTTCGCAATTCGATCTCGACCGCATCAGCAAAGCAGGCGCCGTCTTCGATGTGGATAAGCTCAATTGGATGGCAAACCAATACTTTAAAGCGTTGGATTTGAAAGTTGCGACAGACATGGTGAAGCAGCAGCTCGATAGGGCTTCCAGGTCTTTGCCGGCGGGTGTTCCGGACGACTGGCTACCGCAAATCGTTTCGCTGTTCCAAGAACAGATGGTCTGTGCTTCCGACTTTTTGCGCCTTTCGGAAGGGTTTTTTGAACAGCGGGTCACATACGATGAAGAGGCCCAACAGCTGCTTGCCGAACCGGGCAGCCGCCAGGTCGTCGAAGCTTACTTTGCCCTCGCGTCGGCGGACGAAGTTTGGACGGCGGACGCCAGTCGTGCGCGATTTAAGCAGATTCAAAAGGAACAGGGCGTCAAGGGGCGCGCGTTGTTTATGCCGGTCCGTGCTGCGATTACCGGTCAGGTCCACGGTCCCGACCTCCAAAAGACGATTGCGCTGTTGCCAAAAGACTGGGTTCTTGACAGACTTGCCAGTGCACTCGAAAGCAGGTCATAATGTAAGCAGTTGTCGCAACGATGCATTTCGCGCGTTGCGGCTGGTATACGTGGTAGGAGGCCGATGTCAAACAGTCTACGACAGAGAACACCCACCTGGGCAACCGGGCTGTGAGTGGGTGTGCAGACTGCATCGGGGTGCGCCTGCCTGGCAATTCGGAAGGAACGGCCTTGCGCTCAGTAAAATCCGACGGTGAGCACCGTTATATGCGTAAAGTGGGCGTCTTTGTGGTGCATCGACGTCAACCAGAGTGGAACCGCGGGCACACCGTCTCTGACAGAGGCGGTGTTTTTTTGATGGCGTGTTGCAACACTATCGAGATACAGAGAGGATGATTTGAAGTGGCAATCGTCTTGTACAACAGTATGTCGGGGAAAAAGGAACAGCTTGAGACGATTGAACCTGGGAAAGTGCGGTTCTACGCGTGTGGTCCAACGGTGTACAACTACTTTCACCTTGGGAATGCGAGGATGTTTGTCGCGTTTGACACCATTCGCCGATATCTCGAATACCGCGGATACGAGGTTCGCTATGTGCAGAATTTCACCGACGTCGACGACCGGATTATCCAACGGGCCAACGAGTTGGGCATCCCGCCGCGGCAGTTGGCGCAAACCAACATCGAGGATTACTTTGCTGACGCGGAGGCTCTGTTTATCCGCAAAGCGACCGTTCACCCCCGGGTGACGGAGTGCATTCCGGAGATCGTCTCGTATATTCAGGATCTCATTGAGAAGGGGCACGCCTATGAGCGGCAGGGCAATGTCTATTTCGACACCTCGTCGTTCGCCGAGTACGGAAAACTGTCTCACCAGTCGCCGGAGGATATGCGCGCGGGGCACCGTATCGACGTTCAGGAAGAAAAGGACGATCCGACCGACTTCGCGCTGTGGAAGGCGGCGAAACCGGGTGAGGAGTTCTGGGACAGCCCTTGGGGGCCTGGCCGCCCTGGTTGGCACATCGAGTGTTCGGTGATGAACGCGCTGTACCTCGGCGAGCAAATCGACATTCACGCAGGTGGTCGGGATCTGATCTTCCCTCACCACGAGAACGAGATCGCGCAGAGCGAGGCACATTCGGGCCACACGTTCGCACGCTACTGGCTTCACAACGGCACCTTGAATATCAACGGCGAGAAGATGTCCAAATCGACCGGGAACTTTATAATGACGCGGGACTTGTTGCAGCGCCAGGACCCTCGGACGATCCGCTTCTTCCTCCTGTCGGCTCACTACCGGCATCCGTTGAATTACACGGAAGAAGCATTGCTGCAGGCGGAGCAGGGCCTGCTGCGGATAGACCGAGCGCTGCAAAACATCGATCATCGAACGCAGGCCCTGAAACAAATCGAGGGCGTCGTCGATGTGACAGGGAAGTCCCTGAATCCTGATGTGGCAGCGGATATCGAAGCGATACGAGAATCGTTTACGGCGGCGATGGACGATGACTTTAACACCGCAGATGGTATTTCAGCCATTTTTGAAGGCGTTCGCCGCATCAACACCCGGTTGACGGAGACGGACATCAAGATGGCAGACCTGCAGGCGTATCGGAGTGTCTTGGTCGAACTGTTGGACGCAATTGGCATTCCAGAGAGACAAGTGAGCACGCTTGAAGAGGAAATCGCCGGACTGATTCAAGAGCGTAATGAGGCACGCGCCAACCGCAACTTCACCCGCGCGGACGAAATTCGCGACGAGCTCAAACACCGTGGCATCGTCCTCGAGGATACGCCGCAGGGCACACGTTGGAGTTTCGAACCATGAATCAAAGTTGGAAGCCCGAGGAGCTGTCCTCGCTGGGTCTTGCGTTCATAGGCGACGCAATTTGGGAAGTCTATGCGAGAGGGCATTGCCTGAACCAAGGGATTCGTAAACCGCATGAGCTGCACAAGCGATGCACGCACTATGTGAGCGCCGCCGCACAAGCGGATGCGCTGGGGGGTATCGCGGATTCGTTGACGGACGAGGAGGCAGCTGTGGTGCGCCGCGGACGGAACGCGAAATCGGCGCACGTTCGCAAGAACGTCGACGTCATCGTCTATCGCCACAGTACCGGCTTTGAAGCGTTGATTGGCCATCTTCATGGCACAGGGCAACACGCGCGATTAGAGCAGATCACGGAGCAAGCACTTGCGTATTTAGATGAGTTAGTAAAGGAGCCCCATTCATGAACGAGGGACGTAGGTCGAGCGGTAGATCAAACAGGAATCAATTTACGAGCGGTGAGCGGGGGCGTGCAGGAAAGCGCCAGCAAGATGACCGCCGCGGCGGTAGAGGCCCATCTGGGTACAGCGCGTCTGGGTGGGATGACCCACGTCGCGAAGGAGGCCCACGTCGCGAAGGAGGCCCGCGCCACGAAGGAGGCCCGCGCCACGAGGGAGGTCCACGTCGCGAGGGAGGTCCACGCCGCGAGGGAGGTCCACGCCGCGAGGGAGGTCCACGCCGCGAGGGAGGTCCACGCCGCGAGGGAGGTCCACGCCGCGAGGGAGGTCCACGTCGCGAGGGAGGTCCACGTCGCGAGGGAGGTCCACGCCGCGAAGCGGGTTCACGTCGGGATTCGGTCTCGACGAGGGGAGCGCGCAGAGAGTGGCAGGAGCGCCCGGAACGCGCTGCTGAAGAAGTGTACCTTCAAGAGGAGACCACGGAAGCTCAGCTGATCAAGGGCAGGCATCCGGTTGCAACAGCGCTCAGCGAGGGAAGGCCCATCAACAAGGTCTTGATCGCAGAAGGGGCAGCCGAAGGCGGCTTTGAGCACATTGTGGCTCGGGCGAAAGAGCAGGGAGTCGTCGTCCAATTCGTCCCGCGCGCGCGCCTCGACGCCATTGCAGGGAATGCGCACCAAGGTGTGGCCGCGTACGTCGCACCGTACAACTACGTGGAACTAGAGGATATCGTCGAGCGGGAAACGGCTGGCGTGGGTCTCATTGTCGTGCTCGACGGGGTGACAGACCCGCACAACCTGGGCGCCATCATCCGCACCGCTGAGGCAGCAGGGGCACAAGGCGTGGTGATTGGCAAGCACCGGGCATCGCCGCTGACGGAGACGGTCGCCAAAGCGGCTGCGGGTGCGCTCGAGTACCTGCCTGTCGCCCGTGTGGCAAACGTCGTTCAAGCGTTGGAGCAGCTCAAGTCAGCGGGTTACTGGGTGGTCGGAACGACCGTGGAAGCAGAACACCGGATGGTCGACGTCGATTATACGCACAAGACTGTGGTTGTCATCGGGTCTGAGGGCGTGGGACTCCACCGTCTCGTCAGTGAACGATGCGACTTTCTCGTCAACATCCCGATCTTGGGACGAGTTCAAAGTCTGAACGCGTCGGTCGCGGCGGGGGTCATGCTGTATGAAGTCGTCCGCCAACGAACGTAAGCGAAAGGGACAGCGCTGTCTGATTGTCGATGGCTACAACGTCTTAGCGCGCAGGGCGGGGACGGGTCTCGCGAAAATTCCCGATCTGGAGTCGGCGCGGCGGGAACTCGAAGACCTGCTCTCCGAGTACCGCGCCGTCTATGACGAGGACGTCATCGTCGTCTATGACGCACATCACCGACCAGGTCTTGGCGTGTCCGAAAGGCGCGCCGGGATCGACATCGTGTTCACGGATTCTGGCGAGACGGCCGATGCTCGCATCGAACATCTCGTCTATGACATCCGGGAAAACTATCGAAATATCACTGTCGCCACATCGGACGCGGCAGAGCAACAGGTGTCGTTTGGCGGAGGGGCCTTGCGCATATCCGCGCAGGAACTGCTGTTGCGCCTCGAGTCGATGCAGAAGTTCATCAGACATCAGACGGAAGGTCACAAGGCCAGAACGCGCCCGACGCTCGCTGACACCATTCGCGACGATATTGCAAAGGCACTAGAAAATTGGCGGCGGAAGTAGAATTTATGCGAAAACAATCATTGATAATCATAGATTACATAATGTATAATGGCGTCAACCATCAGGGCTCGGGGTGATAAGGTTTGTCGACACAGCCAACACAGTTGGACGCCGATTATTCGAACTACGAAAATCGAACAGACGAAGAGCTTGTCGAGGTAGTGCGAGACGGTGATACCGATGCACTCGAGTTCCTCATTCACAAGTATCGTAACTTTGTTCGGGCGAAAGCGAGATCGTATTTTTTGATCGGTGCCGACCGTGAGGATATCGTCCAGGAGGGCATGATTGGACTCTACAAGTCGATTCGTGACTTCCGCGGCGACAAGCTCTCCTCGTTTAAAGCGTTTGCCGAATTGTGTATCACCAGGCAAATTATTACCGCCATCAAGACGGCGACACGTCAGAAGCACATTCCGCTGAACTCCTATGTTTCGTTGGACAAGCCCATCTATGACGAAGATTCCGACAGGACCTTACTCGACGTCATCTGCACGGTGCGCGTATCAGATCCAGAAGAGCTAGTTATACATCAGGAAGAATTTGACGATATTGAAGGTAAGATGTCTGAGTTGTTGAGTGATCTGGAACGCAAAGTCCTGATGCTCTACCTTGACGGAAGATCTTACCAAGAAATCGCCGTCGATCTGGCTCGTCACGTAAAGTCTATCGATAACGCGTTACAACGCGTGAAACGCAAACTCGAGAAATACTTGACTTTCCGTAACGTCATATGCTAATGTAACTCAGGTATGTGAGTCCCCTTCTAGGGGGTTCTTCTGTTTTTGCGTCATATTTTGTTCGTTGTCGTTGATTAAGCGTGTTTCAGAACATCCTCGGTCAATTATGAGCGGATGATGTTCGGATAACCGCTTGTAGGGGAGGTGCCCTGAGTGCGCGAAATCGTTACGCTGGCATGCACAGAGTGCAAACAACGGAATTACACCAGCAACAAGAACAAGAAAAATGATCCGGACCGGATCGAACTCAAGAAATATTGCCCAACGTGCAACTCGCATACGACGCACCGCGAAACCCGCTAAGTCGGAGTCGGCATCAAAGGAGTAATCCGGTATGGCAAAGACAAACGAATCGTTGGTTGAAGCAAAGGCGCGCAAGCGCTCGGGGTTTTTTGCTTTCTTTGCGGAATCGTGGAGGGAACTCCGCCGAGTACGCTGGCCGAAACGACGTGAAATCGTGTTGTATACGGCCGCTTCGTTGGTCTTGTGCGTCATTCTCGGGTTGTTAATTTGGGGCTTCGACGTTGGTGTGTCTCGGTTGTTGACCTTCATCGGTGTAGTTTAAGGACTGAGCTTTGGGGGTGTCCGGGCCGCGTTGCCCGCGTTATGGAAAACCTCGAAAAACATTGGTATGTCATTCATACGTATTCGGGCTACGAGAACAAGGTTAAGAGTAACTTGGAAAGTCGCGTTCAGTCCATGGGGATGGAAGATCGCATTTATAATGTGATGGTTCCAACGGAAGATGAACTCGAGCTGAAAAACGGGAAGAAGCGCGTTGTACAGCGTAAGGTGTTCCCAGGATACGTTCTGGTCGAGATGGCGATGACGGATGACTCTTGGTATGTTGTTCGCAACACGCCGGGCGTTACGGGCTTCGTCGGATCGACAGGGGCTGGTTCGAAGCCGGTTCCGCTACTTCCACACGAAGTACAGGCTATCCTGAAGTCCATGGATGCGAACGAGCCGAAGAGCAACATCACTTACGATGTTGGCGAGGTCGTGCGACTTGTCGAAGGTCCGTTTGCGGATATGGTTGGCACGGTTGAAGAGGTGCATCCGGAACACCAAAAGTTGAAAGTGCTTGTTTCGATGTTTGGTCGCGAGACGCCTCTCGAGGTGGAGTACCAACAGGTTGAACGCCTGTCCTGACACTGGCAGTATGCTGAGCGGCGGTTTACCTGCCCTCACTTCTGTGATTCGCACTCGCGAATCTGATAGATGCGTGAAAAGGTATCTTTTCACGATGCGTCCCGTGGGAGGGCACATACCCGATTACCACATTATGAGCGAAGGAGGTGGGCGTGTTGCCGAAGAAGATTGTCAAGGTTGTGAAGTTGCAAATCGCAGCCGGAAAAGCAACACCTGCTCCGCCGGTAGGTCCTGCGCTTGGTCAAGCGCAGGTTGGTAACATCATGGGGTTCTGTAAAGAGTTCAACGCTCGTACCGCAGATCAGGTTGGCCTGATCATCCCGGTCGTGCTTTACGTTTACGAAGACCGTTCGTACACGTTTGACCTCAAAACTCCGCCGGCTGCTGTCTTGTTGAAGAAGGCTGCAGGCATCGAGTCTGGTTCCGCAGAGCCGAACCGCAACAAGGTTGCTACGGTGAAGCGCGACAAGGTTCGCGAAATTGCCGAACAGAAGATGGCAGACCTGAATGCAGCAAGTGTTGAAGCAGCGATGCGCATGGTCGAAGGGACCGCGCGCAGCATGGGAATCCTTATTCAGGACTAACCCCGCGGAGAAATCGTGGGAGGTTGTCAAACCGTAGACCACATGGAGGTGAAACAATGGCTCGCAAATCTAAACGTGCTCAAGAGGCTGCAAAGCTGGTTGATCGCGAAAAGCTGTATGATGTGCAAGAGGCCCTCGGTCTTGTGAAACAAGCTGCGAAGGCGAAGTTTGATGAAACTGTCGAGATTGCTGTTCGTTTGGGCGTCGACCCGAAGAAGCAGGATCAGCAGGTTCGTGGTGCCGTCGTCCTGCCGCATGGAACAGGTAAAACTGCGCGCGTCCTTGTTTTCGCCAAGGGCGAAAAGGCGAAGGAAGCACAAGAGGCAGGCGCCGACTTTGTTGGCGACGACGACTTGATTCAAAAGATCTCCCAGGGTTGGTTCGACTTTGATGTCGTTGTTGCAACCCCGGATATGATGGGCGCCGTTGGCCGTTTGGGTCGTACGCTCGGTCCTAAGGGCTTGATGCCAAATCCGAAGACGGGCACCGTCACATTTGACGTAGCTCGCGCGGTGCAGGAGATCAAGGCTGGTAAGATTGAGTACCGTCTCGACAAGGCTGGCATTATTCACTGCCCGATTGGCAAGGTGTCGTTCGATGTCGACCAATTGGTTGGCAACTTCCGGACCTTGTTGGATGCACTGCAAAAGGCGAAGCCGTCTGGCGCGAAGGGTCAATATGTTCGCACGGTCACGGTTACGTCGACGATGGGACCTGGTGTCCGCGTCAACGCACAACGCGTAGCAGCGGCTGAGTAATCGGTCTGCTCGTAAAATTTGTGTGTGTGTTCAAAACTGAAAAGTTGACCGTAGACAGTAGGTCCCACGGGGATTGGCTTGAGCGTTAGCGCCAGTCGCCCCACGGGTTAAAGTTGCCTCCCGAGGTCGTGTGCAGCCCTTTATTTGGCATGCGTGCGCCTCGGTCTGTCGAGGCGCTTTTTCATGTGCTCGATTCTTGTAAGGAGGTGGATGGATTGGCAGTACGTCCAGAAAAGGAACAAGTCGTAAAAGAGATCGCAGAGCGCTTGGAGCGCAGTACGAGCGTCGTGCTCGCAGACTACCGCGGATTGAACGTCGCGGAAGACACGGAGCTCCGTTCGAAACTCCGCGAGGCGGGCGTCGAGTACGAGGTATTAAAAAATACCATGACGAGCCGTGCCGCTGCGCAGGTGAACTTTGCTGACCTAGATCAGTACCTCGCTGGCCCGACGGCTGTAGCGTTTGGCTACGACGACGCTGTAACGGCGGCGAAGGTGTTGTACGATTTCTCGCGTGAGCACAAAGCCCTCGAATTGAAGGGTGGTATCATCGAAGGTCGCGTTGTGTCTGGTGAGGAAGTCGCTAGCATCGCGAAGTTGCCATCTCGCGAAGGCTTGCTTTCGATGTTGCTCAGCGTTCTTCAAGCGCCTATGCGCAACTTGGCATACTCGTTGCAACAGGTTGCTGACCAAAAGGGTGACGGTGCAGAAGCACCGGCCGCTGAATAAACGAATTTATGTACCAGAGCGTTGTCTCTGGAATTTAGGGAGGTTATTTGGTTGACGACTCAAGAAATCTTAGAAGCCGTAAAAAATATGACGGTTCTTGAACTGAACGACTTGGTAAAGGCAATTGAAGAGGAATTTGGTGTAACTGCTGCAGCTCCAGTAGCTATCGCAGGTGCAGGCGCAGCTGATGGCGGCGCTGCAGAACAAACCGAATTCGACGTCATCTTGACCAGCGCTGGTTCCTCCAAGATCGGCGTGATCAAGGTTGTTCGTGAAATCACGGGTCTTGGCTTGAAAGAAGCGAAGGAACTCGTTGACAACGCTCCAAAGCCGATCAAAGAGAAGGTTTCCAAGGAAGATGCTGAGGGCATCAAGGCTAAGCTTGAAGAGGCTGGCGCTTCCATCGAAATTAAGTAAGTTCGTTCGTCGAGAAGGGTGCTCCGTAGGGGTACCCTTCTTGCGCGTTGTTGCCGTCCACTGTGGGAGGTGCGCATTTGACTGAGCATTATTACTCCGCGAAGCCGCAGGTCGAGAGTCAACAGAGGACAATTGAAGTCGACGTGCGAGGCGTTCATCTGAAGTTGACGACCGACAGAGGCGTGTTTTCCAAGGGGGGGCTCGACGACGCGACGAGACGTCTTCTGGAGACAGTCGAACTCGACGGTTCTGAACAGGTTGTCGATCTCGGTGCGGGCTACGGCATAGTCACTGCGGTGCTAGGCACTGTCTTTCCGAACACGAGGTGGACGCTCATCGATATCAATGGACGAGCCCTCGACCTGGCGAGGCGGAACACTGCGCCGTTCGCACATCGTTGCACCTACGTTCAGAGCGATGGAATTCCTGACGACGTCGGATCGACGTTTGACGATGTCTTGCTCAATCCGCCCATTCGGGCCGGCAAGGCGGTCGTTTACCGGCTGTTTTCAGATGCGCATCGGGTGCTCGTTCCCGGTGGTCGACTGTGGATTGTCATTCAGAAAAAACACGGTGCCCCCACGGCCCTCGAAGAGTTGCAGCGAACGTTCGACAGCGTCGACACGGTCTATAAGAAGTCTGGATACTTTATCTTTCGGGCTGTTAAGGGACAGAACTAGGGCGTGCGAACTCGGTGGCGCAAAAGACGGGCGAATAGATGTTGACTTAGCATTTTGCTTGTGATAACCTTATCCAATGCAAACTGTGATGATTGGACGGATGCTCACCTCTTATATGAATAAAGTTCATCGTTTATGGAAATAGGTGAATATTAGTCAACTCTATTTGCTAAATGTGGTTGGATGTGGCCTCATTTTCTTTTTGTCTTTAGAGCCTCTTTGAAATTGCATCGTCCACAAATCCGCTTGAGGGGTGACGGTTTTGCAGGGACACATGGTCAAGTACGGATGGGCTGAACGTCGCACATTTTCGCGCATCCGTGAAGTCCTCGAATTACCCAATCTGATTGAAATCCAGCAAAAATCTTACGAGTGGTTCCTGCGTGAGGGATTGCGTGAAATGTTTACTGACATTTCGCCGATCCAGGACTTTACTGGGAACTTGGTGCTCGAGTTCATCGACTATAGTCTTGGTGAACCGAAGTACGACGTCGAAGAGTCGAAAGAGCGCGACGTGACATATGCGGCTCCGCTGCGCGTCAAGGTTCGACTGTTGAACAAGGAAACTGGTGAGGTAAAAGAGCAGGAGGTCTTCCTGGGGGATTTTCCTCTGATGACCGATACCGGCACTTTTGTCATCAATGGCGCTGAACGCGTCATTGTCAGCCAGTTGGTTCGTTCACCTAGCGT
Organism: Alicyclobacillus fastidiosus; assembly: GCF_026651875.1. Lineage (GTDB taxonomy): Bacteria > Bacillota > Bacilli > Alicyclobacillales > Alicyclobacillaceae > Alicyclobacillus > Alicyclobacillus fastidiosus. Next base: position 379,261 of record NZ_CP104067.1, read on the forward strand.
CTATTATAGCAGTAAGATCGACAAAAATGGCAAACGGACATTCGCTGCGACGGTCATTCCGAATCGCGGCGCGTGGCTCGAGTTTGAGACGGATGCCAAGGATGTCGTCTACGTCCGTATCGATCGCACTCGCAAGTTGCCTATCACGGTGCTTTTGCGTGCGTTGGGGCTGTCGTCGGACGCTGACATCACTCAGCTCATCGGAGAAGATGACTACCTTCAAAACACCTTGGACAAAGACACGACCGATTCCACGGAACGTGCATTGGTCGAGATTTACGAACGCCTGCGCCCTGGTGAGCCGCCGACTGTGGAAAATGCTCGCGCGCTGCTGGCATCCCGTTTCTTTGATCCAAAGCGTTACGACCTGGCGAATGTCGGGCGTTACAAAATCAATAAGAAGTTGCACATCAAGAATCGGCTGCTGAACCAGCGCCTTGCCGAGACGTTGGTGGATGCCGACACGGGCGAGATTATTGCCGAGGCCGGTACCGTCATCGACCGCCGCGTGTTGGATCGCTTGATCCCCCTTCTGGAAGGGAACATCGGACGATTCTCTGTTCGCGCGACGCGAGACCTGCTGGAAGACGACAACGTGCCGCTTCAAATGGTGAAGATCTTCAGCCCGTCTGAAGATGGACGCGTGTTGAACGTGATCAGCAACGGAGTCGTCTCGACGGACGTCAAATATATCACGCCGTCAGACATCCTAGCTGCTGTGTCTTACTTCTTCAATTTGCTTCGCGGGGTTGGAACGACCGACGATATCGACCACCTCGGGAACCGCCGCCTCCGTTCGGTCGGCGAGCTGTTGCAGAATCAGTTCCGCATCGGTTTGTCTCGGATGGAGCGCGTCGTTCGCGAGCGCATGTCGATTCAGGACGCGAGCGCTATCACGCCGCAGGCCCTGATCAATATTCGTCCGGTCATCGCCGCGATTAAGGAATTTTTCGGTTCCAGTCAGCTGTCGCAGTTTATGGATCAGACCAACCCGCTGGCTGAACTCACGCACAAGCGCCGCCTGTCTGCGCTCGGCCCGGGTGGTCTTACGCGCGAACGCGCTGGGTTCGAGGTGCGTGACGTGCACTATTCGCACTATGGCCGGATGTGTCCGATTGAGACGCCGGAAGGTCCGAACATCGGTTTGATCAACTCCTTGTCCACTTATGCGCGGATTAACGCCTATGGCTTTATCGAGACGCCGTACCGCCGCGTCGACCCGGAGACTGGGGTCGTGACGGACAAGATTGACTATTTGACGGCCGACGAGGAAGAGAACTACGTCGTAGCTCAGGCGAACGAGCCGCTGACCGAAGATGGCAAACTCGCTTCGGAGGAGATCATCGTCCGCAGGCGCGAGGACGTCATCGCGGTATCGCGCGACCGGATCGACTATATGGACGTCTCGCCTAAGCAAGTGGTATCCGTCGCGACGGCGCTCATTCCATTCTTGGAGAACGACGACGCGAACCGCGCTTTGATGGGTGCCAACATGCAACGTCAAGCGGTGCCGCTGCTCGTAACGGACTCTCCGTATGTGGGAACGGGTATCGAACACCAGGCCGCGAAGGACTCCGGTGTCTGTGTCGTCTCCCGCCACAGCGGCATTGTGGAACGAGTGACGGCGAAGGAAGTCTGGATTCGCCAGGAGGCACAAGCGAATGGACAAACCGTGCGCGGCGACCTCGCCAAGTACCGGTTGATCAAATTCACGCGCTCCAACCAGAACACGTGTGTGAACCAACGCCCAATCGTGCGCGAAGGTCAGCGCGTCAAGGTCGGCGACATCTTGGCTGACGGTCCAGCTACTCAAAACGGTGAGTTGGCACTTGGGCGCAACGTGCTCGTCGCGTTTATGACGTGGGAAGGTTACAACTACGAGGATGCAATCCTCTTGTCTGAAAAGATGGTGAAAGAGGACGTGTACACGTCCATTCACATCGAGGAGTACGAGTTAGAAGCTCGTGATACTAAGCTTGGCCCTGAAGAGATCACGCGCGATATTCCGAACGTCGGCGAGGATGCACTGAAGAACCTCGACGAGCGCGGAATTATCCGCATCGGCGCGGAGATTCGCACCGGCGATATCCTCGTCGGCAAGGTCACACCGAAGGGCGTTACGGAACTGACGGCCGAAGAGCGCTTGTTGCATGCGATTTTCGGTGAGAAGGCGCGCGAGGTGCGCGATACGTCTCTGCGTGTGCCGCATGGTGGCGCTGGAATCGTCGTCGACGTCAAGGTCTTTACTCGCGAGAACGGAGATGAGTTGCCGGCTGGTGTCAATCAGTTGGTGCGCGTCTACATCGCACAAAAGAGAAAGATCTCCGAAGGCGATAAGATGGCTGGACGTCACGGGAACAAGGGTGTGGTCGCCCGCATCCTGCCTGAAGAAGACATGCCGTTCCTCGAGGACGGAACGCCGGTTCAGATTGTCTTGAATCCACTCGGCGTGCCTTCCCGTATGAACATCGGGCAGGTTTTGGAGACGCACTTAGGTATGGCTGCGCGAGCCCTCGGTATGAAGATGGCGACACCGGTCTTCGATGGCGCCCATCCTGAAGATGTGTTTAGCACTTTGGAAGAGGCCGGCCTCCCTGCGGACGGTAAGCACGTGCTCTACGACGGCCGCAGCGGTGAACCGTTTGAGAACCGAGTGACGGTTGGATTCGTCTACATGTTGAAACTGCACCACCTGGTCGACGACAAGATTCACGCTCGTTCGACTGGTCCTTACTCGCTCGTCACGCAACAACCGCTCGGCGGTAAAGCGCAGTTCGGTGGACAGCGTTTCGGTGAGATGGAAGTTTGGGCTCTCGAGGCATATGGCGCCGCGTACACGCTCCAAGAGATCTTGACCGTCAAGTCAGACGACGTCGTGGGTCGCGTGAAGACGTATGAAGCCATCGTCAAGGGCGAAAATGTCCCAGAGCCGGGCGTGCCGGAGTCGTTTAAGGTCCTCATCAAGGAATTGCAGAGCCTCGGTATGGATGTAAAGATCCTGTCGGGCGACGAGCAGGAGATTGAGATGAAGGAAAGCGACGACGAGGACGACGGTTCGGAGAAGCTCAACTTGAATCTCGAATACAACGAAGTCGGCGACTGATAACCCACACCACGCGCTAGGATTGGAGGGTGCACGATTTGCTAGACGTGAACAACTTCGAGTTCATGAAAATCGGGCTGGCATCACCAGAAAAGATTCGGTCTTGGTCTCATGGTGAAGTGAAGAAGCCGGAGACCATCAACTATCGTACGTTACGCCCTGAAAAAGAGGGGCTGTTCTGCGAGAAGATCTTCGGTCCCACGAGGGACTGGGAGTGTCATTGTGGGAAGTACAAGCGCATCCGCTACAAGGGTGTCGTCTGTGACCGCTGTGGCGTTGAAGTGACGCGTGCCAAGGTTCGCCGCGAGCGGATGGGGCACATTGAATTGGCTGCTCCGGTGTCACACATTTGGTATTTCAAGGGGATTCCAAGCCGCATGGGCTTGGTCCTCGACATGTCGCCGCGGGCGCTCGAGGAAGTCATCTACTTCGCGTCATACGTCGTCACGGACCCCGGCGATACGCCGCTAGAAAAGAAACAACTGCTCAGCGAGAAGGAGTACCGCTCCTATCGCGAGAAATACGGCTACGCGTTTCAGGCGGGCATGGGTGCTGAAGCGATCCGTTCGTTGCTGCAGGAGATAGACCTGGACCGCGAAGTGGACTTCCTCCGCGAGGAACTTCGCTCTGCGCAAGGTCAACGCCGCAATCGCGCGATCAAGCGCCTGGAAGTCGTCGAGGCGTTTCGCGCGTCCGGCAACCGCCCAGCGTGGATGATCCTCGAGGCACTTCCGGTCATTCCTCCGGATCTGCGTCCGATGGTTCAACTGGACGGCGGACGCTTCGCGACGTCGGACCTGAATGATCTGTATCGACGGGTCATCAACCGGAATAACCGCCTGAAGCGGTTATTAGATCTCGGCGCGCCGGATATTATCGTCCAGAACGAGAAGCGCATGCTTCAAGAAGCGGTGGACGCCCTCATCGACAACGGCCGTCGCGGACGACCGGTCACGGGGCCTGGCAACCGACCGCTCAAGAGTTTGTCGCACATGTTGAAGGGCAAGCAGGGTCGCTTCCGCCAGAACCTGCTGGGCAAGCGCGTCGACTACTCCGGACGCTCTGTCATTGTGGTAGGTCCGGAACTGCGCATGTATCAGTGCGGGCTTCCCAAGGAAATGGCGTTGGAGCTGTTCAAACCGTTTGTCATGAAGGAACTGGTGTCACGCGGTCTCGCTCACAACATCAAAAGTGCCAAGCGCAAAGTCGAGCGCGTCTCTCCTGAAGTTTGGGACGTCGTGGAGGATGTCATCAAGGCGCACCCTGTGCTGCTCAACCGTGCTCCAACGCTGCACCGCCTAGGCATTCAGGCGTTCGAACCGACGCTCGTCGAAGGTCGCGCCATCAAGCTGCACCCGCTCGTATGTACGGCGTATAACGCTGACTTCGACGGTGACCAGATGGCTGTTCACGTGCCGTTGTCCGCGGAAGCGCAAGCCGAGGCCCGTCTGCTCATGTTGGCTGCGCACAACATCTTGAACCCGAAGGACGGCAAACCGGTCGTGACGCCGACGCAGGACATGGTCCTCGGCCCATACTACCTGACGATTGAGCGCGAGGGAGCACCTGGCGAGGGAAGCATCTTCTCGTCGATGTCCGAAGTGGAGTACGCACGCCACAACGGACTCGTCACGTTGCAATCCCGGATTATCGTCCCGGCGAAAGTGTTGGAGAAGACCAGCTTGACGGAGGCGCAGCAGAATGCACTGCTGATTACGACGCCAGGTAAACTGATCTTCAACAGCATCTTCCCGGCGGACTTCCCGTATCTGAACTCCGCTGCGAAGCAGAACCTGTTGTCGGGCGCACCGGATGAGACGTTCATCTTCGATAAGGGAATCAACCCGAGGGAAGCTCTGGAACGCCGTGCTATTCCTAAGGCCGTAATCAAGAAGGACCTCGGGAATATTCTCGGTGAGTGTTTCCGCCGCTATGGCACGACGATGACTGCGGAGATTCTCGACCGGGTGAAACGGCTTGGGTTCAACTATTCGACCCGTGCCGGCATCACCATCGCCGTCAGCGACATCGTGGTTCCAGATGAAAAGCATCGCATCATCGAAGAGGCTGAGGCGAAGGAACACAAGCTGAAACAACAGTACCGCCGCGGTTTGATCACCGAGGAAGAACAGTACATTACGTTCAGTCAGATTTGGTCGGAAGCGAAGGAGAACATCTCTACCACCTTGATGGAGAGTATGAACGAATTCAACCCGATTTATATGATGGCGACCTCTGGTGCGCGCGGTAGTAACTCACAGATCACGCAGCTCGCAGGTATGCGTGGCCTCATGGCCAATCCGTCTGGTGAAATTATTCAGTTGGCGATTAAGTCGAACTTCCGTGAAGGCCTCACCGTGTTGGAGTACTTCATCTCGACGCACGGTGCCCGCAAGGGGTTGGCAGACACGGCGCTTCGTACCGCTGACTCGGGATATCTCACACGCCGTCTCGTCGACGTCGCGCAGGATACCATCGTTCGCGAAGTCGACTGTGGGACGGATAAAGGTCTTCGCGTTGCCGAAATCCGCGATGGCCGCGAGGTTATCGAGGAGATCGGAGACCGGCTCGAAGGGCGTATCGCGTTCCAGGACATCTATCATCCGCAAACGGGTGAGCTGATTGTCGCGAAGAACCAGCTGATCGACGAAGAGGCAACTGACACCATCGTCAAATCTGGGTTGAAAGAGGTTTACATTCGTTCCGTTCTCACTTGTCGCACGCGCCACGGCGTCTGCATCCATTGTTATGGACGCAACTTGGCGACCGGGAAGATGGTCGAGATCGGTGAGGCAGTCGGGATTATCGCGGCGCAGTCCATCGGTGAACCAGGTACCCAGTTGACGATGCGCACGTTCCACACCGGTGGTGTGGCGGGCGACGACATCACGCAAGGTTTGCCGCGTATTCAGGAGTTGTTCGAGGCTCGGAATCCGAAAGGCCAGGCTGTGATCTCTGAGTTCGAAGGCACGATTTCCGACATCCGTGAAGGTAAGGATAAGCGCGAGATCGAGCTTCAGGGCGAGAGCGAGACGAAGATCTATCAAATTCCATACGGCTCAAGAATTCGCGTGACGGTCGGGCAAAGTCTCGAAGCGGGCGAAGAACTGACGGAAGGCTCCGTAGATCCGAAAGAGATGTTGCGCGTCAAAGGGCTGCAGGGCGTTCAAAACTACCTGTTGCGCGAAGTGCAACGAGTCTATCGTCTACAGGGCGTCGACATCAACGACAAGCACGTCGAAGTCATGGTCCGTCAGATGTTGCGCAAAGTGCGCATTCTGGACGCAGGCGACACGGATTTGCTTCCGGGTACGTATGTCGATCTCTTCGACTACGAAGCTGCGAACAAAGTCGCGCTGTTGTCGGGTCGGGAACCGGCAGTCGCACGTCCTGCGCTGCTCGGTATTACGAAGGCTTCGCTCGAAACGGACTCCTTCCTGTCGGCTGCATCCTTCCAAGAGACCACGCGCGTCTTGACGGAAGCGGCCATCAAAGGAAAAGTTGACCGCTTGCTCGGTCTCAAGGAGAACGTTATTATAGGTAAGTTGATTCCAGCAGGTACTGGTATGTCTCGTTATCGCCAGATTGGTATGGCAGGCGAGGAGGAATCTTCGGACGAAGGGTCCGCAGATGTGGTACATGATGGAGAAGATGCGTTAAAAGCTGAGCCTGCACATACGGTTGAATAAACTACCTATGGATTCGGGGCTGTCAACCTGCGAAATGGAGTTGACAGCCCAGAAACCTCGGTGATAGAATTCCGTAGTGTGCGTCAGCGCGGTGTTTTCCATTGGGGGAGGCTCGTGCGGTGTCACTTGACGACATACGCCAAGCGAGGAAAAAGACCATAGGCACGAACCAGACGTTAAAGGTACTCAAACAGTCTGCTGAGCATATCGTGCGGCTCTACGTAGCCCGCGATGCTGAAGTCCGCGTCATCGACCCGGTGGTTCAGTTGGCAACGAAACAACGCGTTCCGATTGAGTGGGTTGACACGATGCGGACACTCGGTAAAGCTTGTGGGATTGAAGTTGGTGCGGCTACGGCAAGCATCATCTCAGAGTGATGCTGGTCTAGTTTGGTGTGTTGTCTTTGGCGTTTTGTTTGCTCATCGATGAACCACCAGGCTCTGTGGGCTTGGCGGTAACCTGTCCAACAGGTTTGATTGCAATGAGGGGAGGTGCAGTTATGCCGACGATTAATCAATTAGTTCGCAAGGGTCGCAAGGACATCCTGAAGAAGTCCACGGCACCGGCGCTGCAAAAGGGGTACAACAGTCACGTCAAGTCTTTGACGGACCTGCCGTCACCGCAGAAGCGTGGTGTGTGCACTCGTGTTGGTACGATGACCCCGAAGAAGCCGAACTCGGCTCTTCGTAAATACGCTCGTGTGCGTTTGACCAATACAATCGAAGTGACCGCGTACATCCCAGGGATTGGACACAACCTCCAAGAGCACTCTGTCGTGCTCGTTCGCGGTGGTCGTGTAAAGGACCTTCCGGGTGTTCGTTATCACATCGTTCGTGGTGCTTTGGACACCGCAGGCGTGAAAGATCGCATGCAGGGCCGTTCGAAGTACGGTGCAAAGCGTCCAAAGGCGAAGTAAGCTTCTTGCCAAATGGATTAGATAACTCGTTGAAGTTACCGAAATTAGGAAGGAGGGTGTTCCGTGCCGCGTAAAGGACCTGTTCCAAAGCGTGATGTATTGCCGGATCCGATTTACGGGAACAAGCTTGTTAGTCGCCTCATCAACAAGGTGATGCTGGACGGGAAGAAGGGTGTTTCGCAGCGTATCGTCTACGGTGCGTTTGACCTGATTCGCGAACGTTCTGGCAAAGACCCGATGGAAGTGTTTGAAACGGCGATGCGCAACATCATGCCGGTGCTCGAAGTCAAGGCTCGCCGTGTCGGCGGATCGAACTACCAAGTGCCGATTGAAGTTCGCAATGACCGTCGCGTGACGTTGGGCCTGCGCTGGTTGGTCAACTACTCTCGCCTCCGTGGTGAAAAGACCATGGAAGAGAAGTTGGCGAACGAGTTGCTCGACGCAGCAAACAATACGGGTGGTGCCGTTCGCAAACGCGAAGACACACACCGTATGGCCGAAGCCAACAAGGCTTTCGCTCACTACCGCTGGTAGGATTGATTTTCTAACTTGGAAGGAGGCGGCGGGATGGCACGCGAATTTCCGCTCGAGCGTACGCGCAACATCGGAATCATTGCTCACATTGATGCCGGTAAGACGACGACCACCGAGCGTATTCTGTTCTATACTGGGCGTGTGCACAAAATCGGTGAAGTTCACGATGGTGCAGCGACCATGGACTGGATGGTCCAGGAACAAGAGCGTGGTATCACCATCACGTCCGCTGCTACGACCGCCCAGTGGAAAGAACACCGCATCAACATAATCGATACGCCAGGACACGTCGACTTCACCGTTGAAGTCGAACGTTCCTTGCGCGTACTCGATGGCGCTTGCGCGGTCTTCGACGCCAAGGGCGGCGTTGAGCCACAGTCGGAAACGGTGTGGCGTCAAGCGGACAAGTACCATGTTCCTCGCATTGCCTATGTCAACAAGATGGACATCATCGGCGCGGACTTCCTGTCCTGTGTCGAACAGATGAAAACTCGACTTGGAGCGAAAGCTGTTCCGATTCAACTGCCAATTGGTGCGGAGGATGAATTCCGCGGCATCATTGACCTTGTTGAAATGAAGGCCATCATTTACACCGACGACCTCGGCACGCATTCCGAAGACGCTGAAATTCCTGCTGACATGAAGGAGTTGGCGGAAGAGAAGCGCACGGAACTCGTCGAGGCAGTTGCCGAAGTAGATGAAGAGTTGATGATGAAGTACCTGGAGGGTGAAGAAATCACCATTCCAGAAATCAAGGCTGCGCTTCGCAAGGGTACCGTCAGCGTTCAGCTGTTCCCGGTTCTTTGCGGTTCATCCTACCGGAACAAGGGCGTCCAGCTCATGTTGGATGCTGTCGTCGAGTACCTTCCGGCACCGATTGACGTTCCGGCCATCAAGGGCGTTACGCCAGAAGGTGAAGAAATTGAACGCCATTCGTCTGACGAAGAGCCGTTCTCTGCGCTCGCCTTCAAAATTATGACCGACCCGTTTGTGGGTAAGTTGGCCTTCTTCCGCGTTTACTCAGGTATCCTGCAAAGCGGTTCGTACGTGCTCAACTCCACCAAGGGCAAGCGGGAACGCATTGGTCGCATCCTGCAGATGCACGCCAACCACCGTGAGGAGATCTCCCAGGTGTACTCTGGTGACATTGCAGCTGCAGTTGGTTTGAAGGACACCACGACGGGCGACACGCTTTGCGACGAAAAGAGCGTTGTGCTGCTCGAGTCGATGGAGTTTCCGGATCCAGTTATTTCGGTCTCAATTGAGCCGAAGACGAAGGCCGACCAGGATAAGATGGGTATCGCCCTGTCGAAGCTGGCGGAAGAGGATCCGACCTTCAAAACATACACAGACCAGGAAACCGGTCAGACCATCATTCAAGGTATGGGCGAGTTGCACTTGGAGGTCATCGTCGACCGCATGCAACGCGAATTCAAGGTGGATTGTAACGTAGGTATGCCGCAGGTTGCCTATCGTGAAACCATCACGAAGCGCGTTGACCAAGAAGGCAAATTCGTTCGCCAGTCTGGTGGACGCGGTCAGTATGGTCACGTCAAAGTCATCTTCGAACCGCTGGAACGCGGCGAGGGATTTGTCTTTGAAAACAAGGTCGTCGGTGGTGCGATTCCGAAGGAATACATCCCGGCCGTCGAAGAAGGTATTCACGAAGCGCTGCGGAGTGGCGTCATCGCTGGTTATCCGCTCGTCGATGTGAAAGCGTCCTTGTACGACGGTTCCTATCACGACGTCGACTCGTCAGAAATGGCGTTTAAGATTGCTGGTTCGATGGCACTTAAGGCTGGCGCACAAAAGGCTAGCCCGGTACTGTTGGAACCAGTCATGAAGGTTGAAGTCACCGTCCCTGAAGAATATATGGGGGACATCCTCGGTGACATCAACTCTCGCCGCGGTCGCGTAGAGGGCATGGATTCGCGTAACAACGCGAGCATCGTTCGTGGCTTCGTTCCATTGTCGGAGATGTTCGGTTATACGACATCGCTTCGTTCCCGCACACAAGGGCGCGGTACGTTTGCAATGGAATTGGCTGCCTATGAGGAAGTGCCGAAGAGCGTAGCTGAAGCAATCATTAAGAAGAGCAAAGGCGAATAAGGAGTGAAGTTTCGTGGCAAAGGCAAAATTTGATCGTAGCAAACCGCACGTTAACATTGGTACCATCGGCCACGTCGACCATGGTAAGACCACGTTGACGGCTGCTATCACGAGCGTACAAGCTTCCAAGGGTAAGGCGCAAGCGCAAAAGTATGACGAGATCGACAAGGCTCCAGAAGAACGCGAACGCGGTATCACCATCAACACCGCTCACGTTGAGTACGAGACCGACAATCGCCACTATGCGCACGTCGACTGCCCAGGACACGCTGACTATGTCAAGAACATGATCACCGGTGCTGCTCAGATGGACGGCGGTATCCTCGTCGTGTCCGCTGCTGACGGCCCAATGCCACAAACGCGCGAGCACATCCTTCTGTCCCGTCAGGTCGGCGTACCTTACTTGGTTGTCTTCCTGAACAAGTGCGACATGGTTGACGACGAAGAGCTTCTCGAACTCGTCGAGATGGAAGTTCGCGAACTCCTCAGCGAGTACGAATTCCCTGGCGACGACATTCCGGTTATCCGCGGTTCCGCACTGAAGGCTCTCGAAGGCGACCCGGCTTACATCGCGAAGATCGAAGAGTTGATGGAAGCTGTTGACAGCTACATCCCAACGCCAGAACGCGATACGAGCAAGCCTTTCTTGATGCCGGTCGAGGACGTGTTCACCATCACGGGTCGCGGTACGGTTGCTACCGGTCGTGTAGAACGTGGCGCGCTCAAGGTTGGCGACGAAGTTGAAATCGTCGGCTTGCACGAAGAAAGCCGCAAAACGGTTGCAACGGGTATTGAGATGTTCCGTAAGCTCCTCGATTCCGCAGAAGCTGGTGACAACATCGGCGCGCTTCTCCGCGGTGTTGAGCGTAAGGACATCGAACGTGGCCAGGTTGTCTGCAAACCAGGCAGCATCAACCCACACACACAGTTTTCCGCAGAAGTTTACGTTCTGACGAAGGAAGAAGGCGGACGTCACACTCCGTTCTTTAACGGCTACCGTCCACAATTCTACTTCCGTACAACGGACGTAACGGGCGTTGTTTCGCTTCCAGAAGGAACCGAGATGGTTATGCCTGGCGACAACGTCGCTATCAAGGTAGAACTTATCGCTCCTATCGCTGTTGAAGAAGGTACTCGCTTCTCCATCCGCGAAGGTGGACGTACGGTCGGCGCTGGCGTCGTCTCGTCTATCACCAAGTAAGAAGTGTTATTACTTCTCTGAGAAGGTTAGAATCCGGGACAGGTAAACCTGTCCCGGATTTTTTTAAAGCTTTTTCTTGTCAAAGGGCGATTGGTCTAGTATAATACCGCATGTTGGTCTCTTATTGCGATGAAGCGGAAGGTTGCCTATGTGTCCGATGCCATATGGGATACCGATGGGGGAATTTCCGTGGAGTATGTCCAACTAAATGGGCGATAAAGGAGGGAAAACATATGGCTAAGCAAAAGATTCGCATTCGACTCAAAGCGTATGACCATCAGATTCTTGATCAATCGGCAGAGCGTATTGTCGATACGGCAAAACGGTCGGGGGCCAAGGTTTCTGGTCCGATTCCATTGCCGACGGAACGCGAAGTGTACACGATTCTTCGCGCACCTCACAAGTACAAGGATTCTCGCGAGCAATTTGAAATGCGTACGCATAAGCGTTTGATTGACATTAACAATCCGACGCCGCAAACGGTCGATTCGCTCATGCGTTTGGACTTGCCGTCGGGTGTTGACATCGAAATTAAGCTATAAGCTTCGGAATGATACACGTGGTGCCGTTGCGTCAAACGGCCCTAGGGAGGTGCACACATGAAAGGGATTCTCGGTCGTAAACTCGGTATGACGCAGGTCTTTACGGAAGAAGGTCAGGTCGTACCGGTGACTGTGATTGAGGCAGGTCCGTGCGTCGTACTCCAAAAACGTGAAGTAGCTGTTGATGGGTACGAGGCGATTCAGGTCGGTTTTGCGGACCAAAAGGCGAATCGCGCTACGAAGGCGGAGAAGGGCCACGCTGAGAAGGCTGGAACAGCTCCAAAGCGGTTTGTTCGCGAGTTTCGTGGTGTAGACATGGCTGTGTATGAGGTTGGTCAGCAGTTGAAAGCTGACGTATTCGCAGCTGGAGAATCTGTTGATGTCATCGGTGTGTCGAAGGGTAAGGGCTATGCTGGTCCAATCAAGCGGCACAATCAACATCGCGGACCGATGTCTCACGGTTCTAAGTACCATCGTGGCGTTGGTTCTTTGGGTGCAGTTGCCCCGAACCGCACGTTTAAAGGTCAAACGATGGCTGGCCGCATGGGTGGCGAGCGCGTAACGGTTCAAAATCTCGAAGTCGTTAAAGTCGACGTTGACAAGAACATCTTGCTGGTCAAGGGTTCTGTTCCAGGTCCGAAAAACTCGTACGTGACTGTACGTTCAGCAGTTAAGGTTAGCGAATAAGGCGGTTTGAAAGGAGGCAGAAGTGATGCCGACGGTTGCAGTTTATAACACAGCGGGTGAGCAGGTTTCGGAGATTCAGCTCAATGACAAGCTCTTTGGCGCTCCAATCCGCTCCGATTTGATGCACCAAGTCGTGCTGCAATACCTTGCGGCGCGCCGTGCAGGTACACACAAGGTCAAGAATCGCTCTGAGGTTGCTGGCGGTGGCCGTAAGCCATGGCGCCAGAAGGGAACGGGTCGTGCCCGTCAGGGTAGCACGCGTTCACCACAGTGGAAGGGCGGCGGTGTAGTCTTTGGACCAACACCTCGTTCCTATGCGTTCTCAGTGCCGAAAAAAGTTCGTCGTCTCGCACTTTACAGCGCCTTGTCTTCGAAGGTTGCCGATGGAAAAGTCATCGTTCTCGATGGTTTGAACATCGAACAGCCGAAGACGAAAGAGATGGCAGCTATCCTCAATAACTTGAAACTCAAGAAGGCTCTTATTCTGGATAGTGAGAAGAAACAGCCGGCTTATCTTTCCACCCGTAACATTGAGGGTGTCAAGTACATGGATGCCAATGGCGTCAACGTGTACGAACTTCTCCGTCACGAGCACCTCGTATTGACGAAGGATGCTGTGGCGAAGGTCGAGGAGGTATTCGCCTAATGGATCCGCGGGACCTCATTAAACGCCCAGTCATCACCGAACGTTCCAGTGAGTTGATGGAAGAGAACAAGTACGTATTCGAGGTTGACCCTCGTGCGAATAAAGTTGAAATCCGCAAGGCCATCGAAAAGCTGTTCGACGTAAAAGTTGAACAGGTGCACACGATGAACCAAACGGGTAAGCAAAAGCGCGTTGGCCGTCACGTTGGACGCACGTCCGACCGCAAAAAGGCCATTGTCAAACTTGCGGCTGACTCGAAGCAGATCGACTTTTTCGGCGAGGCGTAAGGATTACGGAATCTAGGTTTATTGAACGAGGGAGGTTGTCAGTGTGGCTGTGAAGAAGTATCGCCCGACATCGCCGGGCCGCCGCTTCATGTCTGTCTCTGCTTTTGATGAGATCACGACAGACACGCCTGAAAAGTCCCTGCTTGCGCCGCTGAAAAACCGTGCTGGCCGCAACCACCAGGGCAAAATCACCGTTCGTCACCACGGTGGCGGACACAAGCGTCAATATCGCATTATCGACTTTAAGCGCAACAAGGATGGGATTCCGGCTAAGGTCGCGACCATCGAGTATGATCCAAACCGGTCCGCTCGCATTGCGCTCCTGCACTATGCGGATGGTGAGAAGCGCTACATTATCGCGCCTCACGGTTTGAAAGTCGGTGACTCGATTCATTCTGGTACAGACGTAGACATTCGCGTTGGCAACACGTTGCCGCTGGCGAATATCCCAGTCGGTACGGTGGTTCACAACATCGAGTTGAAGCCTGGTAAAGGTGGACAAATCGCTCGTGCCGCAGGTGCTTCTGCACAGTTGATGGCGCGCGAAGGCGTGTACGCCACGCTTCGTCTGTCCTCTGGTGAAGTTCGCCGCGTGCGCATCGAGTGCCGCGCAACCGTCGGTCAAGTGGGCAACCTGGACCACGAGAACATCAACATTGGTAAGGCGGGTCGCAGCCGTTGGATGCGTCGTCGTCCGACCGTTCGCGGTTCCGTTATGAACCCTGTGGATCACCCACATGGTGGTGGCGAAGGGCGTGCGCCAATCGGCCGCAAGTCTCCGATGTCACCTTGGGGCAAGCCAACGTTGGGTAAAAAGACGCGCAAGAAGAACCACCCGACGGATAAGTATATCGTTCGTCGCCGTACGAAGTAATCGTATAGATACGGCTTAGGAAGGGAGGCACACGACATTGACTCGTAGCTTAAAGAAGGGTCCATTTTGTGACGATCACCTGATGAAGAAGGTCGAAGCTCAAAACGCCGCTGGTGATAAGAAGGTCATCAAGACCTGGTCTCGCCGTTCGACCATCTTCCCGCAGTTCGTTGGTCACACGTTCGCGGTGCACGACGGCCGCAAACACGTGCCAGTATACGTGAGCGAGGACATGGTAGGTCACAAGCTCGGCGAATTCGTTCCGACGCGTACGTTCAAAGGTCACGCTGGAGATGAAAAGTCATCCCGTTCTCGCTAATTGGACTTTAGTAGGTAAGGAGGTTTGATGCATGGAAGCCACGCAAACCCGCGCAGTTGCTAAGTATATCCGTATTGCACCTCGCAAGATGCGCTTGGTCGTCGATCTCGTTCGCGGCAAAGACACAAACGAGGCGTTGGCGATTCTCAAGTTCACCCCGCGCGCTGGATCGCCGGTGGTTGAGAAGGTGCTGAAGTCTGCCATCGCAAACGCGGAGAACAACCACAACATGGACGCCGGTCGGTTGTTCGTAAAGGAAATCTACGTGGATGAGGGTCCTACCCTGAAACGTTTCCACCCACGCGCACAAGGTCGTGCGTTTAGTATCTTCAAACGTACCAGCCACGTCACCGTTGTGGTTGCTGAAAAGAAGGAGGGATAATGCGGCATGGGTCAAAAGGTTAACCCCGTTGGTCTACGAATCGGAATCATTCGCGACTGGGAAGCGAAATGGTTTGCGAATAAGAAAGATTACCAGGACCTCTTGCACGAGGACCTCAAAATCCGGAACTACGTTGCTCGTCGTTTAAAGGATGCGTCCGTCGCATCGGTGGACATCGAACGTGCGGCCAACCGTATCAATGTGACGGTGCACACCGCAAAGCCAGGCATGGTCATCGGTAAGGGTGGTTCAGAGGTCGATGCGCTCCGCAACAGTCTGAACGAGTTGACAGGCAAGCGCGTCCACATTTCCATTTCGGAAATCAAGACGCCGGACCTCTCTGCAAAGCTCGTCGGCGAGAACATCGCACAACAGCTGGAACGTCGCGTTTCCTTCCGCCGTGCGTTGAAACAAGCGATTCAACGTTCGATGCGCGCAGGCGCGAAAGGTGTTCGTGTACAGGTCTCTGGCCGTTTGGGCGGTGCGGAAATCGCTCGTACCGAAGGGTATTCCGAGGGTACAGTTCCGCTCCACACGCTGCGTGCAGACATTGACTACGCGTTGTCGGAAGCGCACACGACCTATGGTCGAATTGGCGTAAAGGTTTGGGTCTACCGCGGTGAAATTCTCCCGCAGCGCGCGAAGGCTGCTTCGGAGCAACCGCAGGACGCTGTCGAAGGAGGTAAGTAACCCATGTTGATGCCGAAACGCGTCAAGCACAGAAAAGAGTTCCGCGGGCGGATGAAAGGTCAATCCAAGGGCGGTAACGAAATCGCGTTCGGTCAGTACGGTTTGCAAGCGCTGGAACCAGCGTGGATTACCAACCGTCAGATCGAGGCGGCTCGTATCGCCATGACACGTTATATGCGTCGTGGCGGTAAAGTATGGATTAAAATCTTCCCGAGCAAGCCAGTTACCCAAAAACCAGCAGAAACGCGCATGGGTAGTGGTAAGGGTTCGCCGGAGAAGTGGGTTGCAGTCGTTAAACCAGGCCGTGTGATGTTCGAGATCGCCGGCGTTAGTGAAGAAATTGCTCGCGAAGCGATGCGTCTTGCTGCACACAAGCTGCCGATTAAGACGAAGTTCATCGTTCGTGACGAAGTGGGTGGTGACGCAAATGAAGGCAACTGAGTTGCGCGGTTTGAGCAGTGAAGAACTCGCGAGCCGCGTTGAACAGCTCAAGGATGAGCTGTTCAATCTCCGCTTCCAACTCGCGACAGGGCAATTGGAAAACCCAATGCGCATTCGTCAAGTGCGTAAAGATATCGCGCGTGTTAAGACGGTTTTGCGTCAGCGCGAGCTCGGCATTAGCTAACTCTAGGAAGGAGGCCCTATCGTGGAACGCAACGAACGCAAGGAACGTATCGGCAAAGTTGTGGGCGACAAGATGAACAAGACGATTGTCGTCGCGGTCGAAGACAACGTGAAACACCGTCTCTATGGCAAGACGATTCGCCGCACCACCAAGTTCAAGGCGCACGACGAGAACAATGAAGCGAAAATCGGCGATGTCGTGCGTATCATGGAGACTCGTCCGCTTAGCAAAGACAAGCGCTGGCGTCTGGTCGAAATTATCGAGAAGGCAGTTATCATCTGACGATTGCTTAAGAGAAGGGAGGATGCCGCATGATTCAACCACAAACGCGTCTGGTCGTCGCTGACAACTCTGGAGCTAAGGAAATTATGTGCTTCCGTGTTTTGGGCGGATCGAACCGTAAAACGGCCAACATCGGTGATATCATCGTCGCGTCCGTCAAGAGTGCAACACCCGGTGGCGTTGTCAAGAAGGGTGACGTTGTGAAGGCGGTCATCGTTCGCAGCAAGCGCGGCTACCGTCGCAACGACGGTTCACATATCCGGTTCGACGAAAACGCAGCAGTGATTATCCGTGAAGATAAGAGCCCACGTGGTACGCGTATCTTTGGGCCCGTTGCCCGAGAGCTCCGCGACCGGGACTTCATGAAGATCATCTCGCTTGCGCCGGAAGTGCTATAAAACACAAGATTTTGCTCATGCGGGAGGTGTCAAGTTTGGCTAAGATGCGTGTCAAGGCTGGCGATAAGGTTGTTGTCATCGCTGGTAAGGACAAGAAGAAGTCGGGGCGCATTCTTCAGGTATTCCCGAAGGAAGGCCGCGTCATCGTTGAGGGTGTGAACGTCGTGAAGCGCCACACCAAGCCGAATGCGGGGAACCCAGACGGCGGTATCGTCGAGAAGGAAGCGCCGATCCACGTTTCAAACGTCGCGATTGCAGACCCGAAGACGGGTGCTGCGACGCGTGTCGGGTTTAAAGTGCTCGAGGATGGCAAGAAAGTACGTTATGCGAAAAAGTCTGGCGAAACATTGGACTAAAGTAGCCAGGTGAAGGGAGGTCGCACGATTGGCTCGTTTGTATGATACGTATCGCAGTGAAGTCGTACCGGCGCTCATGAATCAGTTCTCGTACAAGAACGTGATGCAGGTGCCGAAGGTGGAGAAAGTCGTCATCAACTTGGGTCTTGGTGAGGCGACGCAGAATCCAAAGGTCATCGACAGCGCAGTTGGTGATTTGACGCTTATCACCGGTCAAAAGCCGGTTGTGACGCGCGCTAAGAAATCCATCGCGGGTTTCCGTCTGCGTGAAGGCATGGCAATCGGTGCGAAGGTGACGCTGCGCGGTGAGCGCATGTATCACTTCCTCGATAAGCTGATGAACGTTGCGCTGCCGCGCGTTCGTGACTTCCGTGGTGTTTCGGAACGCGCGTTTGACGGTCGTGGGAACTACACCCTCGGTCTTCGTGAACAGTTGATTTTCCCTGAAATCGACTATGACCAAGTCGATAAGGTTCGTGGTATGGAAGTTGTCGTCGTCACGACGGCAAAAACAGACGAAGAAGCGCGTGCATTGCTCAAGGAGCTCGGCATGCCGTTCCGGAAGTCGTAAATCTAATTTTAGGAGGTAGAGACCGTGGCCAAAAAGTCCATGATTGTGAAAGCACAGCGTCAACCTAAGTTCAGCACGCGTGCCTATACACGTTGCCGCGTCTGCGGACGTCCACACTCGGTGCTCCGCAAGTTCGGTATCTGCCGTATCTGCTTCCGTGAGCTGGCATACAAAGGTCAGCTGCCGGGCGTAAAGAAAGCTAGTTGGTAAGTTCTTCGGGAAGGAGGGCATTGAATTATGATTATTTCCGATCCGATTGCGGATATGTTGACGCGGATTCGCAACGCGAACCAAGTGCGTCACGAGAAGGTTGAAATTCCGGGATCGAACATGAAGCGTTCCATCGCTGAAATCCTCAAGAACGAGGGTTACGTTCGCGATACGGAGTTTGTCGACGACAACCAGCAAGGCGTGATTCGTCTGTTCCTGAAGTACGGAAAAGGTCAGGAACGCGTAATTACAGGATTGAAGCGCATCAGTAAGCCAGGCCTGCGCGTGTATGTCAACCATGACAACATTCCGCGCGTCCTCGGTGGTCTTGGCGTCGCCATTCTGTCGACTTCAAAGGGTATTTTGACGGATCGCGAAGCTCGCCAACAAGGTATTGGCGGCGAAGTGCTCTGTTACATTTGGTAATTCCGCACGATTGGAGGTGTAAGTATGTCCCGCACAGGACGTAAACCGATTCCGGTTCCATCTGGTGTCGAAGTGAAATTGGACGGAGCGCACATTAGCGTCAAGGGCCCGAAAGGCCAACTTGACCGCGAACTGCATCCGGATATGAACATCGTAATCGAGGATTCTGAAATCCGCGTAGAGCGCCCAAGCGACGAGAAGAAGCACAAGGCGCTGCACGGGACCACCCGCAGTGTGGTCGCAAACATGATCGAAGGTGTGACGAACGGCTTTGTCAAGAACCTCGACCTGGTCGGCGTCGGTTACCGCGCCAACAAGGCTGGTTCCAAAGTCACGCTGTCCCTCGGTTTCTCCCACCCGGTCGAGTTGCCGGCCGTGGAAGGTATCGATGTAGAAGTCCCGGCGCAGACGAAGTTGGTCGTACGCGGCATCGATAAGGAACTTGTGGGCTCCTATGCAGCGAAGGTACGCGAGCTTCGTCCACCGGAACCGTATAAAGGCAAAGGTATTCGTTACGAAGGCGAGACCGTTCGTCGTAAGGTTGGTAAGACTGGTAAGAAGTAATCCAAAGGACATCGTGAAAGGAGTGAACACGCTTGATTACAAAGGCAAATCGCAACGTAGCGCGTAAACGCCGGCATGTACGTGTACGTGGACGTGTATCCGGAACCGCTGAGCGTCCGCGTTTGAATGTGTTTCGCTCAAACAAACATATTTACGCTCAACTGATCGACGATGTGAGCGGTGCAACGTTGGCCAGCGCATCGACGTCGGAAAAGGGCTTAGACGTAAACGGCGGAAATGTGGAGGCTGCTCGTCAGATCGGCACGGTCATCGCACAACGCGCCATTGAAAAAGGCTACAAGACCATCGTATTCGATCGCGGCGGTTACCTGTACCACGGTCGTATCAAAGCACTGGCTGAAGCTGCTCGCGAGGCAGGTCTCGAATTCTAATAAAGAGAGGAAGGTGTTCACGTGCGCATTGATCCAAATCAACTCGAATTGTCCGAACGCGTAGTATCCGTCAATCGTGTTGCGAAGGTAGTGAAAGGCGGTCGCCGTTTCTCCTTCTCCGCACTCGTGGTTGTAGGTGACCAGAACGGGTATGTCGGCGCTGGTATGGGTAAAGCTCAGGAAGTTCCTGACGCTATCCGCAAGGCGATCGACGACGCGAAGAAGAACTTGATTCATGTACCGATGAAGCGGACGTCCATTCCGCACGAGTCCCTTGGTCGTTTCGGTGCTGGTCGCGTTCTCATCAAGCCGGCTCCACAAGGTAGCGGCGTCATCGCTGGTGGGCCTGCACGTGCAGTGCTCGAGCTCGCCGGCATCAAGGACATCGTCACCAAGTCCCTGGGTTCCACGAACCCAATCAACATGGTTCATGCAACACTCGACGCGTTGGCTCAATTGAAACGCGCCGACGAAGTCGCTCGTCTGCGCGGTAAGAGCGTAGAAGAAATTCTTGGTTAAGGAGGCGCCCACATGGCCAAAACATTGGCGATCACGCTGAAGAAGAGCCCCGTCGGCCGCCCCGAAAATCAACGAAAGACCGCGGTGGCTCTCGGGCTGACGAAATTGCACCAAACCGTTGTTCGCACGGATACACCAGTCATTCGCGGAATGATCAATCGCATTTCGCACCTGGTTGAAGTGGTTGAGCAAGAGGCGTAATTAACTCAAAAGGAGGTGTCTTAGGATGCAGTTACACGAACTGAAAGCCCAACCTGGTTCCCGTCATTCGAAGAAGCGCGTCGGTCGTGGTTCGAGTTCCGGCATGGGCAAGACTTCTACCCGCGGCCACAAAGGCCAATGGGCTCGTTCCGGCGGCGGCGTACGCATCGGCTTTGAAGGTGGTCAAACTCCGCTGTTCCGTCGTCTGCCAAAGCGCGGTTTCAACAACAAGCGTTTTGCCAAGGTGTACGCGACGGTTAACGTCGCTGCGCTTGCAGACCTCGAGCCGGGTACGGTGGTCACGCCTGAGCTGTTGCTCGAAAAGCGCATCATCCGTGAACCTCTCGATGGTTTGAAGGTTCTCGGAACTGGTGAATTGCAAGTGAAGCTCACGGTGAAAGCTCACGCGTTTTCCACAGCTGCTGCGGCTAAAATTGAAGCAGCTGGCGGCACCGTTGAGGTGATTTAACGTGTGGAATGCCACTCTGAACTTGTGGCGCCTGAAACATCTTCGCAATCGGATTTTGTTTACTTTGATGGTGATTGCCGTGTATCGGATTGGGTCGTACATTCCGGTACCCGGCATGAACGTCGGTGCGCTGAATTCCGGGCAGGGTAACAACGCGTTGTTTAACCTGTTGAATATGTTCTCCGGTGGTGCGTTCTACCGGTTTTCTATATTTGCGATGAGTGTCACGCCGTACATTACGGCGTCGATTATCGTTCAGTTGTTGCAGTCTGGTGTCGTTCCTCGGTTTGAGGAGTGGCAGAAGGAAGGCGAATCTGGACGACAGCGATTAACACAAATTACGCGGTATCTGACGGTCGGCCTCGGATTGGTTCAAGCCGCCGGATTCACGTATATGTTTCACCGGAGCGGCTTGCTGTTGCCTGGTGCTGATGATTGGTGGTCGTACGCCGTCATTGTCTTGACGCTGACGACGGGCGATACGCTGTTGATGTGGTTTGGTGAGATGATTACGGAGAAGGGTGTCGGGAACGGCATATCCATCATCATCTTCGTGGGTATCTTGGCGCGCTTTTCGAGCGTGGGTCAAGACGTCTATACGACATGGTTCATGGGGCAGTCTGGGCATCTATTCTTGAGCATTTTGAAGGTCGTGCTCCTCCTCGCTGGGATTATCGTGATCTTCGTGCTCATCGTCTGTATCCAACAGGCGGAACGGAAAATCCCCATTCAGTACGCGAAACGAGTCGTGGGGCGGACAGTCTACAGCGGACAACAGTCGTATATCCCGATTAAGGTGATCGCGGCTGGTGTCATCCCCGTCATCTTTGCGGTTTCGCTCCTGATCTTGCCATACACCATTGCAACTTACTTTCAAACACATGCGTGGGCAGCGTTTGTCCTGCGTTACCTGAGTCCGAACACGAGCTGGTACATGGTGCTGGAAGTGCTGCTCATCATCGCCTTTTCGTTCTTCTACACGCATGTGCAAATCAATCCGCAGCAACTGGCGGAACAATTGCAAAAGCACGCTGGGTTTATCCCTGGTGTGCGGCCCGGATACGATACGGAACTGTACATTGTCAAAGTCATCAATCGCGTCACGACATTTGGTTCTGTGTTCCTGGGGCTTATCGCAGTGTTGCCATACGTCTTGCTGCAGAGCATCGGGTTGACTTCCGCTGTGTCGATCACCGGCACCTCGTTCATCATCATCGTAGGTGTCGCGTTGCAGACGATGCAACAGATGGAAGGACAGCTTTTGCAGCGGCAGTACAAAGGGTTCATTCGATAAGAAGTGTGAAATTAAGGGGGATCTCAGGTGCAAGTTATACTCGTTGGCCTTCCCGGTGCTGGGAAGGGCACCCAAGCCGAACGCATCACCGCGTCATTCGGCATCCCGCATATTTCGACCGGAGACATGTTCCGGCGCGCGGTGGCCTCTGGTACGGAACTAGGCAATCAGCTTAAGTCCTTCCTCGATAGTGGTCGGCTTGTGCCAGACGAAATCACCATCGAAGTAGTGCGCGAGCGGTTCAAGGCAGAGGATGCACAGCGTGGCTTTCTATTGGATGGATTTCCGAGGACGTTGGAGCAGGCGAATGCTCTCGATGTGATGTTAGATGAACTGCAGCGCCCCATCGATGCGGTGCTGTACATCCATGTGAATGAGGATGTGCTCTTGGCGCGCCTCACCGGTCGACGCATCTGCAAAGAGTGTGGGGCTACGTATCACACGGTCTTCCAACCGCCCAAGCAGGAGGGAATCTGTGATCGCTGTGGAGGGGAACTCTATCAGCGGGCAGACGATACGGCGGAGGCCGTCAAGACCCGCCTCGAGCAGTATAAGCACACAGCCCCTCTGATTGACTACTACCGCGAGCGCGGTCTCCTACACCAAATCGAAGGTGAGCGGCCGATCGATGAAGTGTTTGCAGACGTAGCTCGGGTCCTGCAGGCTATAGAGAGGTGACTCTGCATTGATGAAAAGTCCTCGTGAGTTGCCAGCTGTCGGCACCTTGGTCGAAGTCGTACAGGGCAGAGACACAGGGCTCGTCGCAGTGGTCGTGGGACATGTGGAACAAAAGTTCCTTCTTATTGCGGATGGTTCCGTTCGCCGGGCCGATAAGCCGAAGAAGAAGAACCCGGCGCATGTTCGCAGGCTCACGTACGTTGCAGAGGACGTAGCTGAAAAGCTTCGGTTAGATGGGCGCGTCAACAATGCACAGTTGCGATATGCGGTCCGCAAGTTTGTAGAAGAGCGCTTGTTGGTGGTACAAGACAGCGCAGAAGGAGGCGCGTTTCGTGGCTAAGGACGATGTGATTGAAGTCGAAGGCAAGGTCATTGAGCCGTTGCCGAATGCAATGTTCCGAGTAGAACTCGAGAACGGCCACAAGATTTTGGCGCATGTGTCCGGTAAAATCCGGATGCACTACATCAAAATCTTACCTGGAGACCGGGTCACGGTGGAACTTTCCCCTTATGATTTAAGTCGTGGAAGGATTACCTACCGTTACAAGTGACAATAGACTGGTATTCCACTTCAATATGCGGTATGATACCGCAAGTGAGGAGGGTTCTAGATGAAAGTACGGCCTTCTGTCAAGCCGATTTGCGAGAAGTGTAAAGTTATTCGTCGCAAAGGCAACGTGATGGTCATCTGTGAAAACCCTAAACACAAGCAACGCCAAGGTTGAGCAGAGTTTCTCTCGTCGACGTACTACCACGTTTACAGCGCGGCTGATTCCCGAGAGGTGACGTCCTGAAACGCGGGTTTCTCGCGTTTCGTGATGCCCTCTTTATGGGACTGTAAACGTGTTTCTATAGATTTTATGATACTCTGGAGGTGGACAGACAGCATGGCTCGTATTGCCGGCGTCGATTTGCCACGCGATAAGCGTGTGGAAGTCGGCTTGACGTATATCTATGGCATTGGTCGTACGACGTCGAATCAAATCCTGGCCGAGACCGGAATTGATCCGAACCGTCGTGTCAACGAATTGACTGAAGAAGAAGTAGTTCGTCTTCGTGACGAGATCGAAAAGAACCACAAAGTAGAAGGCGACTTGCGTCGTGAGATCGCCATGAATATTAAGCGTCTAACTGAGATTGGTTGCTTCCGCGGCATTCGTCACCGTCGTGGTCTGCCAGTTCGCGGTCAACGCACGAAGACCAATGCG
The DNA here is from genome assembly GCF_026651875.1 of Alicyclobacillus fastidiosus. Taxonomy (GTDB): domain Bacteria; phylum Bacillota; class Bacilli; order Alicyclobacillales; family Alicyclobacillaceae; genus Alicyclobacillus; species Alicyclobacillus fastidiosus. Next base: position 403,433 of record NZ_CP104067.1, read on the forward strand.
CGCACGCGTAAGGGTCCTCGCCGTACTGTAGCAGGTAAGAAGAAGTAATTAGGGGGTGTAACGTTTGGCTAAAGTGAAAGCAGGGCGTCGTGGGACGACTGCTCGTCCACGCCGTCGTGATCGAAAGAACGTCGAATCGGGTGTGGCACACATTCGCTCCACGTTTAACAATACTATCGTCAGCATCACAGATCCGACTGGGGCTGTCATCTCCTGGTCCAGCGCGGGAAACGTGGGCTTTAAAGGCTCGCGTAAGAGCACGCCGTACGCAGCTCAGATGGCTGCGGAAACCGCCGCTCGCACCGCTATGGAACACGGGATGAAGGCAGTTGAGGTCGCGGTTAAGGGTCCTGGTGCTGGTCGCGAGGCAGCGATTCGCGCACTTCAGGCCGCAGGGCTCGAAGTTAGCGGTATCCGCGACGTGACGCCAATTCCGCACAACGGTTGCCGTCCGCCAAAGCGCCGCCGCGTATAAGGACTGTTCTCGTCAACAACGTAATTTGAACGAGTTTTACTCGTTTTATGCATCGTGGGTATACATGAAATTGGAGGTGTCAAGACTAGAATGGCAAGATATACAGGCCCAGTGTGCCGTCTCTGCCGTCGCGAGGGCATTAAGCTCTATCTGAAGGGCGACCGCTGCTTCAGTGAGAAATGTGCAATCGACAAACGGCCATATGCACCTGGTCAGCATGGACAAGGTCGCAAACGCAATTCGGAGTACGGTCAACAGCTGCGCGAAAAGCAAAAGGCTCGCCGTTACTACGGAGTATTAGAAGGTCAATTTGAACGCTACTACGAGGAAGCTAGTCGCCGTCGTGGTGTCACCGGTGAAACCCTATTGGAATTGCTCGAGAGCCGTCTCGACAACGTGGTTTATCGTCTTGGCATGGCAGCTTCGCGCAAAGAAGCCCGTCAGTTGGTTCGCCACGGTCACTTCAGCGTCAACGGTCGTCGCGTCGACATCCCGTCCTACCTCGTTCGCGAGGGTGACGTGGTCGCACTTCGCGAGAAGAGCCGTGAGGCAGGCCGTGTGAAGGAACTCATCGAACTACTGAGCAGCCGTACGATTCCAGCTTGGCTTCAATTGGATGCGGAGAACCTCAGTGGGACAGTGCTGCGCAAGCCTGCTCGCGAAGAGATCGATACACCAGTTGAAGAGCAGATGATTATCGAGCACTACTCGCGGTAATCCGGTTGCGTCATAGGCACGGATGGACCGGCAGGTTCCGAGCGTCGACAAGGAGGATTATGAATGATTGAAATAGAGAAGCCGCGGATTGAGATTGTGGAGCAGACGGAGAACTACGGCAAGTTTGTCTGTGAGCCACTAGAGCGTGGTTACGGTACGACGTTCGGGAATTCTTTGCGTCGAATTCTGCTGTCGTCCATTCCGGGCGCAGCTGTTCGAGCGATTAAGATTGAGGGCGTGCTTCACGAGTTCGCCACAATTCCAGGCGTTGTGGAAGATGTCACCGAAGTCATTCTCAATCTCAAACGGCTCTCACTCAAAATTCACTCCGACGAAGAGAAAGTTCTTATCATCGACGCGGATCATCCGGGAGCAATCACAGCCGCTGACATTCGAGCCGATTCGGATGTAGACATCATGAATCCGGACTTGCACATTGCAACGCTCACGGAAGGCGCCCGGGTTTACATCGAACTCCGCGCCGGCCGTGGCCGGGGTTATGTGCCTGCGCATCGGAACAAGCCGGACGAACAGGAAATTGGTTTAATTCCAATCGACTCATTGTACGCGCCCATCTCGCGTGTCAACTTCTCTGTGGAGAACACACGTGTTGGTCAAGTGACGGACTATGACAAACTGACGCTGGAAGTTTGGACGGACGGAAGCGTAGCGCCGGACGAGGCAGTCAGTGTCGGGGCCAAGATTCTCACGGATCACTTGATGCTCTTCGTAGGACTGACCGATCGCGGTAAAGATACCGATATGATGGTCGAAAAGGAAAGCACGCAGAACGATCGCGTGATGGATATGCCAATTGAGGAGTTGGACCTTTCGGTTCGCTCGTACAATTGCTTGAAGCGCGCTGGCATCAATACAGTCTCGGAACTGTGTTCTCGTTCCGAAGAGGAAATGATGAAGGTACGCAATTTAGGACGCAAGTCTCTGGAAGAGGTTGTCGAAAAGTTGGAGGGCTTAGGGTTGGGCCTCCGCGACGACGACTGACCCCTAGGCGTCGTGTTCACGCGAAGGAGGGAACAAGATGGCTTATCGTAAACTGAACCGTACGTCTTCCAACCGTAAGGCGCTCTTTCGTAGTCTGGTAACGGACCTCGTACTGTATGAGCGCATCCAAACGACGGAAGCGAAGGCAAAGGAACTTCGGTCCATTGCTGATAAAATGATCACGCTGGCAAAGCGTGGCGACCTGCACGCTCGTCGTCAGGTTGCATCGTACGTGCGCCGCGAACATCTTGACAACGGGGAAGAGAACCAGGACGCTATCCAGAAGTTGTTTGGTGTTCTCGCAGATCGTTATCAAGAGCGCAATGGCGGTTATACGCGCATTGTGAAAATCGGGCCTCGTCGTGGCGATGCAGCTCCGATGGTACTGATTGAACTCGTTCAATGAGTACGGAACCTGGTCAAAGCCGTGGAGGGCGCATTCGCCTCGTCGTCTCGTACGACGGGGCGAACTTCCACGGCTTTGCTCGTCAATACGGACTTCGAACGGTGCAAGGCGTTCTTGAAGAGACCCTCACGAATTTACTCGGGGTCCAGATAGACGTACATGGGTCCGGACGAACGGATAGAGGCGTTCATGCGCGAGCGCAAGTTGTTCACTTCGACCTCCCGTATGGGCCGCCGGCAAACCGGTTGGTACACGTGTTATCGGGCCGCCTTCCCAGTGATATTATTCCCATCTCAGCTCACAACGTCGATTCTGACTTTCACGCTCGGTTTTCGGTCGTCCGCAAGACGTACCGATATCATATTTTCCGGGGTGTGCATCCGGACGTATTTAAATATCGATTTTCTTGGCACGTTCGCGAACCGCTGAACATCGCATTGATGCAGCGAGCGGCCTCGCACCTGGTCGGAGAGCACGACTTCACAAGTTTTTGTGCTGCGGCTGCACCGCAGGAGGACAAGGTCCGCCGGATCTACGAGGTGAATGTGGTCGAGTCAGGTGAGGACGCGTTCCTGTATTGTTCGGGAAGCGGGTTCTTACAATACATGGTGCGAATTATCACTGGCACGCTTGTAGACGTTGGCTTGGGGGACATCTCCGCGGATGCCATCCCCGACATTCTGGCCGCGAAATCCAGAGTGTCCGCTGGCAGGACCGCTCCAGCACATGGTCTGTGTCTGTGGAATGTGGAATATCCAATCGTTTACGGTGGGCGAGTACTTGATCTGTGAGGTCTCATGTAATAAAATAATGCAGGTATATTTGACCCGCTGACTCCCCGTTACCGTCAAAGGTCAAATCATCGATTCGGAGGGAATCCTAACATGCGTACGACGTATATGGCTAAGCCTGACAGCGTTGAACGCAAGTGGTATGTAATTGATGCTGCAGGCTGGCGTGTAGGTCGACTTGCAACACATATTGCGTCCATATTGCGTGGTAAACATAAACCAGAATTCACACCGCACGTTGACACCGGTGACTTTGTTGTCGTCATCAACGCGGACAAGGTTGAATTTACCGGAAAGAAACTGCAAGATAAGAAATACCGCCGTCACTCCGGTTACCCGGGTGGTTTGAAAGAGACCACGGCTGCTGAAATGCTTGAAAAGCACCCAGAGCGCGTCCTGTACTATGCGGTACGCGGCATGTTGCCACACAACACGCTAGGCCGTGCACAGCTCAAGAAGTTCAAGGTGTATGCGGGTCCTGAGCATCCGCACGCAGCACAACAACCTGTACCGTTCACACCGGGTACGCAGGAATAAGGGAGGGGCAGAACCTTGGCACGTTTACAGTATATGGCCACTGGGCGGCGCAAAACGTCTGTCGCTCGTGTACGTTTGGTTCCTGGCGACGGAAACATTCATGTTAACAAGCGTGACATGAACGATTACTTCGGTTTGGAGACTCTGAAGCTCATCGTGAAGCAACCAATGTTGCTGACCGAGACACTGGGCCAGTATGATGTTCACGCGAACGTCTATGGCGGTGGAATGTCCGGTCAAGCTGGTGCTATCCGCCACGGCATTGCTCGTGCATTGCTGAAAGTCGACCCAGAGCTTCGCACGACTCTGAAGAAGGCTGGCTTGCTCACGCGTGATGCTCGTATGAAGGAACGTAAGAAGTATGGTTTGAAGGCCGCTCGTCGTGCGCCTCAGTTCTCGAAGCGCTAAAATTGAATCGGCAACCAGGCAGGCAGCGCATTTATGCGCTGCCTGTTTTTTTCTGTCTAGCAACGGTTAGAGGCACGCATTTGGATGGATAGAACTGTGCCGCGGGGTCCGTCGCAATTTAACATGAGGATGACGCCACACCGCTCCCGTGCTGTGCTCTTCTAGTGTATCGGTGAGCCGTTCATGATTTCCCATGGGCTGCGCACACTGTGATCATCTAGTTTGCACGTGAAGGGAGAAGTCATCATGAAGGTGTATTCGTGGATTCGTGGTAGCCTCGCACTGCTCGCGGTGACGGCGTGGACGGCCGGTGGTGCTTCGCACGACGCTGGTTCTATCGCTCACGCGGCATCACTGTCGGATGCCGGGCGTACGTATAACGCCAAGGAGGCCTCGTTGAGGGCCTATGGATTGGCTGGGAAGGTTATCGTGATCGACGCGGGGCATGGAGGCCGGGATTCGGGGGCTAGAGGCGTTGACAACATCCACGAGAAGGAGATCACGCTGGCGGTCGCCAAGCGGTTGACGAGTTATCTGCAGGAGGCTGGTGCTACGGTTGTCACAACGCGGCTCACGGACACGGACCTGTCCACCGACGAAGACAGGCGCAACCGTCGACGCCATCTCGGGGACTTGCGCGGGCGATTAAGTGTCGTGCGCAATCAGCCTATTGATGCGTTCATCTCCATCCACTGTAACGCGGCACCCGCTCCAGATTGGCACGGCGCACAAGTCCTTTATCTCAAAGACAACGATCATGCAAAACAACTTGCAACGATCATGCAACAGACTTTTCAAGACACCCTGCTCCCGACTAAACGCAGCATTCAGTCGAACGAGACGCTCTACCTGCTCAAGCGCATTGAGGGGCCCTCGGTGCTCGCCGAGATTGGGTTTATTACGAATCCGAACGAGGCAAGCTGGTTGCAAAGGCCCGCTTACCAGGAAAAGGTGGCCTTGGCGATGTATGTCGCCCTGCACCGCTATTACGACGAGGTTTCTTCAGGGAAAGTCCCGGAGGAGGACCCGGAAGACTGAATTTACGTTGGGGGATGAACTGAGTGCTCAATCGATTGCGGCAACGCGTGTGGCTGGCTGCGCTGTCCTCGACGGTCGTCGCGTTCGGGGCCCTCTGGTTCTCGCTGTCGGTTCAGGCGCGGAGCGGGCCTGTGGAAACGCCGCCTGCATCCACGACGTTGACCAAATACCTCCCATTGTATGCAACCGGCGAGAATTGGTTTGGGAAACCCGTGTACAAAGTCACCAATACGTCCGGTATGACACTCCACCACGTCACCCTATCTTCGTTTAGTGGCGAGCTATTGCCCGTCTTATTTGTCGGCGTGCGCCATGGCCCCCTGTGGCCCGCCAGCGCCCACGAACTGCTGCATGCCCCGTTTACGTTGAAACCAGGTGCCTCGATGTGGTTTGTTGGACCGCGGGTTCCGCCCATTCGCTTGGGACTCACGTGGATGAACGAAGATAACCCCCACTTTGAAATCCTTGAACCGGCAAGCTAGTCCCCGTGGCTGTGTCTTAAATGAGCTTCCACTTGCCCAGGTTCTAGTTTGGTTTCCGGTTCCGCTTGATGTACACTATACGTTGAGTCTGGGTCATGCGGAGGGAAATTGCGTGGTCACAAAAGAACAAGTGTTAGACGTGTTACGGGACGTTGAAGATCCCGAAGTTCATAAAAGTATTGTCGAATTGGACATGGTTCAAGCGATTGAAATTGAAGGCGACCAAGTGAGCGTGGAAGTGTTGCTCACGATTCGCGGTTGTCCACTACGGACCATCATCGAAAAGGAAGTGGAAGAACGGCTGTTAACACTTCCTGGGATTGAAAAAGTGCAAGTCCACATTGGCCATATGACAGATGAGCAGCGTGCGGCATTCACTGCCAAAGTGCGTGGCGGCAATGCGCCGGCTGCACCAGATCAGCCAGAAGTGCCGGCGCTGTTGCGCTCGGACAGGCCAGTGCAGTTTCTCGCTGTGGCGTCCGGTAAAGGCGGCGTTGGCAAGTCCACTGTAACGGCCAACTTGGCTGTGGCGATGGCGCGGCAGGGGATCCGCGTGGCAATTATTGACGCGGACATCTACGGCTTTAGTATTCCGGCCATCTTCGGGGTGCAAGACAAGAAGCCGACCGTCATCGACGAATTGATCATGCCAATCGAAGTCCAGGGCGTGAAATTGATTTCGATGCAGTTCTTCGTGCCGAAGGACACTCCGGTGGTCTGGCGCGGTCCCATGCTGGGCAAGATGCTTCGCAATTTCTTTGGCCAGGTTCATTGGGGGGATGTCGATGTCGTCCTTCTCGACCTACCGCCTGGGACAGGGGACATGGCGCTCGACGTGCATTCACTCTTGCCGAACAGCAAGCAGCTGATTGTGACAACACCGCAGTCCGCCGCGTCAGCCGTCGCCGTGCGCGCAGGGCTCATGGGCGTTCGTACCAATCACGAAGTGATTGGTGTCGTGGAAAACATGTCGTACTTCCAGTTTGATCACTCCGAGGAGCGCGCCTATATCTTCGGTCGCGGCGGCGGGGAGCAGGTGGCCGAACAACTGCATACGGAATTGCTCGTGGAGATTCCGATTGCCAACCTCGACAAACAGAAGGATGCCCTCTTTGATGAGACCTCCTTACAAGGTAAAACCTACAATACACTGGCACAGCGCGTTGGCGAACGCCTTGGTGTAAAGGCGAAAGAACGACAAGCGCAGCGTTGACATGTGTTAGTGCGACATACAAAAGGGGCTGTACAAGTCGCCATGTGTGACTTGTATCAGCCCCTTCCTCGTTAACTCTTGCCTTCTCCTCCTCCCCCGGAAGACGAACCACCGCCACCGCCGCCTTGGCCCCCACTGCTGCCGCCTGTTCCGGCTTGGCCCTGCTGCATCGACTGCTGAACCGCCTTCTGAACTGCACTTTGAAACTGCATTTGAAACGCGGGCGAGCTCATAGACTGTAGAATAAGGCCTTGGAGCGTCTTGCGAAATTCTGGTCCCTTCATGAGCGTTTCTAAATTGGAATTGAATTCATTGGACTTTAACAAGACCAGCATGTCCTTCTGGAATTCAGGTTCCTTCATCAACTGCTGAACTGTGGTCTTCAGTTCCGGTTGGGCTGCTTTCGCCAACGCAGCGGCGAACTTCGGGTCTTTTGCGCCCTCGGTTAAGAACTGTTGCGTCTTTGGTGATTCAATCGACTTGGTAATCGCTTGTTGCACTTCCTGCGGGGACACCACTAGGTCACTTTTAAACTGAGGGTCCTTCAAGGTGTCCACCAAAGCTTGTTTTCCATCCTTGGAGTTGAGAATATCGATGACCATTTGTTTGGTTTGGCCGTAATCTGCGTTTCCGGCACCGCTCACATCTGCACTGGCGTTCGAGATACCGCAGCCGGTGATGATGATGGCGGTGAGGGACAGTACGGAGATGATGGCACGTTTTCCATTCACGTTAAGTCCTCCCCCGATGTCCTTCTGGTCATGGACAGTATGTGATGAGGTGGCAGACTCTATCCAAGTGAGTGATGGTTTGTCTGGGGACTTTCGGTACGATATGATATCAACGACAAAAGAAGCCGCGGCTAGCCGCGGCGCGACGAAAGTTGTTCGGAACGATTTAGCGCACAGTCGTGGAGGATACTTTGGCTCCTGAGAGCAACTCGGAGACCGTTACGAATTGGTACCCGTCCGTGCGCAATTGGGTGATCACCTGTGGCAAGGCGTCTACAATTTGCTTTGACGAGTCACTCGCGTGCATCAAGATAATGTCCCCAGGCACTGCGCGTTTGGTCACGCGTTGAACGATGTTTTGCGTGCCAGGGTTCATCCAGTCCAGAGAGTCGGTATTCCACTGAATCACCGTGTATCCCATGTTGTTGAGGCAGCGGATGACGCGAGGATTAAAGTCACCATTGGGTGTGCGGATCAACTTCGTTTTGACACCTGTGACCTGATGGATGGACTTTTCGCTGATGGAAACCTGTTCCCGAATCCAACTGTCTGGATAGTTTGAGAAATCCTTGTGTAAATTTCCGTGGTTTCCAATTTCAAAGCCCATATTTTTTATTTGCTTAGCAATCTCTGGGTGTCGCAACGTCCAGGGGCCGCTTAGGAAGAAGGTGGCCTTTGTGACCTTTTCTTTCTTTAACACTTCGAGTACAGGCTCTGGAACCTTGTTTCCCCATGAGATGTCAAACGTGAGTGCAACGACTTTTTTATCCGTGTCGACCTTGTATATGGCCTTTGGTGTCTCTGGTTTCGCATGAGCGGTAGAAGGGCCGGCCACGAATAGACTTCCGGCAGTCACCATCGCAGTGACCAGGGCAAATAGCAGTGAGCGTTTGATTCGCGACATTTCTCTATGACCTCCTTTGTTCTGAGAAAAGTGTTTGCGCGTAAACAGCAAGGTATGCAAAGGAGGTAGACGACTTTTGAAACAGGTCGGCTCTCAACGTCGTTTTGAAATTGGAGTTTATTTTATATTCGGGCTGTTCTTGCTAGTCGCCGGATTTCTTGTAGGTTGGCTGAACCCAACCCGGGTGAGTCGACAGATCGGCCCCACGCTGAAACAACTGATCCAGAGTATTGATCGCAACGGAGCGCACTTGCCATGGCCGCACGAGTTCTTATTGCTCCTTTTGCACAATGCTGGCACGGCGACCGAATTGGCCATTTTTGGGCTGGCCTTCGGCATTTTTCCGGCCTACTCGATGTGGATGAACGGGTTGGTGAGCGGCTACGCGGTCAGCCTCGTGGTCCAAGCCAAAGGGATTCCCGCTTGGAAACCAATCGTGTTTGGACTGTTGCCGCACGGCATCTTCGAACTCACCGCCATCCTCTGGGCGGCCGCCCTCGGAATCGGGAATGGAATGGCCTTGTTTCGAGCCATCGGGCGCACTGTTCGAAGCGGCACTTCGACCCGACTAGCGGATGGTCATAGGAAAGACACGGGGGAGAGCTTTCGCGACGCACATCCGTTGCGGTATTCGCTCCTGCGCACGGCGCGTAGCCTTCCGGTCATCTGGGGAATGTTAGTGATTGCAGCAATCATTGAATCTGCGATCACCCCCCACCTCATCACCTGGGGGATACTGAACTGACAGAGTCATTGAGGAGAGGATTCGCGTGAAAGAGCTACGGATTATCGGCGTGCCGTCCGACTTAGGTCAAGGGCGGCGCGGGGTGGATATGGGGCCAAGCGCCATTCGCTACGCGGGGCTGAGCGCGGCGCTGGAACGACTCGGCTACAAGGTCGAAGACCTCGGCAACATCAACGTGCCGACGCCGGAGATGAAGGAGCAAAACCAGAATGCAAAGCTGAGATATCTGCACGAGGTGACCGAGGTAGCAAAAAACTTGTGCGGGATGGTGAGTCAGGTCGTTCGAGAGGGACACCTCCCCATCATCCTCGGCGGAGACCACAGCATCGCCATCGGCAGTCTCGCCGGGATGGCGCAATCGAGTACCGACTACGGCGTCATTTGGTTTGACGCGCACGGCGACATGAACACCGAACAGACCACGCCGTCTGGCAACATTCACGGCATGCCGCTCGCGGTCAGCCTTGGATACGGCCATGACCAGCTCGTCACGATTGGCGACCTCAAACAGAAGGTAAAGCCGGAGAACGTGGTGCTCGTCGGCATTCGTTCGATCGACGAAGACGAGGCACGGCTGATTCGCGAGGCGGGGGTTCGCTGTTACACGATGGCCGAAATTGACCGACGCGGTATGGCGCAAGTGATGACGGAGGCCATCGAAATTGCGACAAACGGGACGGATGGTATCCACCTGAGTCTCGATCTCGACTCCCTCGACCCGATGTTCGCACCTGGCGTCGGTACGCCTGTGTACGGCGGCGTAACCTACCGCGAAGGCCACCTCGCGATGGAGATGTTGGCGGCGTCCGATTCGCTCGTGTCGGTCGACGTGGTAGAAGTGAACCCCATTCTCGACGAGCATAACCGCACCGCCATCATGGCGGTCGAACTGGTCGAGTCCTTGTTTGGAAAAACGGTGCTCTAACCGGGGCAGTTTGTGAAATGCGAACTGAATCAGGGAAAGATGAGCCCACCCTGTGGCCGGTGCCTAAGGGAAATGGGCTCTTTTCTCGTTTCTAGACCGGTGTGGTGACGCGCGCAAGCCCTCGCCCATAGTTTATGACGTGAACATCGCATCACGATCACGACTAGGGAGGGTGGCTTGTGCTCATGCTCGCGCTTGGAGACTCCATTACATATGGATATGGAGCGACCTCACCGGAACTCAGTTACGCGGAGAGACTCAGAAAGCAGTTGGCACGGAATATGCGGGTGAGTATGCACGTGCACGCAAAGCCCGGGTGGACCTCGCGGCAGTTGAATAAGTCGCTGCCAGAAGTTCCAAAGTGCATCTATGACGAAGCGGAGATTGTGACGCTGATGATCGGGGGCAACGACTTGCTTCGCGGGGCGACCACACTACTTTCGGGCAAGCCGGAACGCATCGCGCAGGTCTGTGAGAAATCACGTGTTGAAGTTGAGCAAATCGTGGAGTATGCCAACCGTCCCTACAACACGTTCGTCATCGCCACGCTGTACAATCCGTTTCCAAATTTTGATGTAGCTGAGCGGATCACACAGGAGTATAACGATATGATTCGCAAGGTGGCGGCTCGGCACAAACTCTATGTATTCGATTCCTCGAGGATCTTCAGAGGACGTGAGGCAGACTACGTGGAGCACTATAAAAACGGTCAGTTCCGCGACATCCGACTCTACAAGAACCCCATTCATCCTACCGATGCGGGGCACCAAGCGCTATGCCAAGGGTTCTTTCGGACGTTGCAGAGGGCGAGAGCAAGCCGTCAAAAGCGCAAAGTCGTGCGCCAACGACGTCGCGCATAGCCGTCAGACTTGACGCGGGCCTTCATTGTGCGAAACAATGAGGGACGATGGTTTTAGTTCGAGTTACCGGTTGGGTGGATGGACATGGACGCATGGCTGGTCGTATTTCGAAATTTTAACTTTAAAGACGTCATCGACATTCTGTTTGTGGCATTTGTCCTGTACTTTTTACTGCTGCTCATCCGCGGCACGCGGGCGGTGCAACTGCTCAAAGGCGTCATCGTTGTCGTGATCGTATCGGTGATCAGCCAATTGTTGCACCTCTCTGCCTCCAGTTGGCTTCTGGGCAAAATCATCGAAATCGGTTTGTTCGCCATTCCGGTCGTGTTTCAACCTGAATTGCGACGCGCCTTGGAACAACTTGGCAGGGGTGGTTTTTGGTCGCTTTCGTTGAATCAGCAAGGGCACGAGGAAGATCAGCAGACCGTCAATGAGATCGTCAAGGCGACACAGGTGCTTTCGAAGACCAAAATCGGTGCGCTTATAGTGGTCGAGCGAAGAACTGGTTTGTCAGAATACATTGAGACAGGCACTTCGATTGAGGGCCATGTAAGCAGTGAGCTATTCATCAATTTGTTCATACCGAACACGCCGTTGCACGACGGGGCCGTGATCGTGAGAAATAGTCAGATCGTCGCGGCAGGGTGTTTCCTGCCGCTGACGGAAAACCGCAGTTTGGACAAGCAACTTGGCACGCGTCACCGGGCAGCACTTGGCATCAGTGAGCAATCGGACGGGATCGCCGTGGTCGTTTCGGAGGAAACGGGCCGGGTGTCGGTCGGCGTGGATGGCATCTTACACCGCGGCCTCGACGAACAGGGCTTGAAGTCGCTCTTGACCAATCTGCTGGTGGCCAAGCGCTCAAACTCCTTTCCGTTTTGGCATAGAAAGGCGGAGTCGTAAATGATGGACAGATTTCTTCGGAACAATGTGTTCCTGCGGATTCTCGCCATCGTCCTCGCCTGTATTATCTGGCTCGGGGTGCACGCCCCGCAGGATAATACGTCGTCCTCACAGTCACAGTCGACGGGCGTGACCCAAGCATACCACCTGCCGATTCACGTCCAGGTGGGCGACGACGTGGTCGTGTCGTCGATGAGTCAATCGACGGCGACCATCAATGTGACCACGAGCATTCTCAACTTGGCTTCACTGCCGGCCGAAATGCTGAAGGTGCAACTTGTGGCAAATGCGCAGGGCCTCGGGTCAGGAACGCAAGTGTTGCACATCGCTGCCGTCGATATGCCGAATGACATCAAGAACTATACCCTTCAGCCTTCGACGGTGACGGTGGCGCTCGAAAAGAAAGTGAGTCAGGCAAAACCTATCGACATTGAAATCAATGGGACTCCCGCGACTGGGTACGCGCTGGGACAACTCGTGTTGAATACGCAGTCCGTGAGTGTGAGTGGTGCGAAGGCGCCCGTACAATCTGTCTCACGGGTCGTCGGCACGGTCGACGTGAGCGGGATGAAGTCGACCGACACCAAGATTGTCGATCTCACACCTGTAGACAGTCACGGCAATACCGTACAGGACGTGGATATCTCGCCGACGAGCATCAGCGTCAACGTTCCGATTCAATCGTCTGATCAAAAGGTGACCCTGGCCCCAAAAGTGACAGGGATACCGGCGCCCGGTTACGCCGTGTCGGGCGTAAATCTGGATAATGAACAGGCGAGTGAATCAGGTTTACCCTCGTCGTCTCTACCCAAGACGGGCTTGGTCGTCCCCGTCGACGTGTCTGGGCTTTCGAAGACGTCGACTTTGGACGTCCCAATTCCACTGATGCAGGGCATGACGCAGATCACGCCGAGTTCGGTGGCAGCTACAGTGACGATTGAGCCATCCAGTACGGTCACCTTCAACCAGGTCCCAGTTCGTGTCCGAAATGCAACAAGTGGGACGAAAGTCACGCTACCGGACAATCCCACCGTCGATGTGACCGTAACTGGCCCGAAGAGTATTGTGAATGGAATGACGGCAGCTGACGTGGAGGCGTTCGTCGACGCGTCGAAATTGAAATTGGGCGACACCAGTGCAACGGTCGCGGTGCAGGTTCCACAGTGGGTGAGTGTGGCGGACCTGTCACAGCGGGCGGTCAACGTGCAAGTCGTTCAAAACGGGTGAGCGAACAGTCATTTCTATTGTTCTTTAAAGTCAATCTGTGGCAAAATGATCAGGTCTTTAGAAAGGGGTCTCACTTTGGGTAGATTGTTTGGAACAGATGGTGTGCGTGGCGTAGCCAATGCGGACTTGACCCCAGAGCTTGCATTTCGGCTGGGTCGCGTCGGAGCATACGTCCTCACGTCGCGGCATCGTGGTGCTCGCATTGTGATTGGTAAGGATACTCGGATTTCCGGGGATATGTTAGAGACCGCCCTCATCAGCGGAATTCTTTCGATGGGCGTAGACGTTCTTCGCCTGGGCGTCATCAGTACACCGGGCGTGGCATACTTGACAAAGCATCTCCGGGCCGATGCAGGGGTCATGATCTCTGCTTCCCACAACCCGGTTGAGGATAACGGCATCAAGTTTTTTGGTGGTGACGGTTTTAAGCTGCTCGACGAGACAGAAGACCGCATTGAGCATATCTTAGCGACTGGGGAAGAGTCGCTCCCGCGCCCGACCGGAGACGAAGTCGGCCGGATTTACAATGAGCCCGCGCAGGAGGCTTATACCCGCTTCTTGATGTCGACGGTGACTGAGCGATTTGATGGACTGCATATCGTCCTCGACTGTGCGAACGGTGCAGCTTCGGCCATTGCGCCTGAAGTGTTCCGGCGCCTTGGGGCGAAGGTCACGGTGACCCACGCCGAACCAGACGGAGTGAACATCAATGTGGGCTGTGGCTCGACACATCCACACGTCGTTCAGCAAGCGGTGTTGACCAATGATGCGGACCTGGGGCTGTCGTTCGATGGGGACGCTGACCGCCTGATCGCGGTCGATTCGACCGGTCAGGTGATCGACGGAGACTTTATCATGGCGATTTGCGCCGGATCGTTAAAGCGAACAGGCGAACTCGCGGATAACAAAGTCGTGGCCACGGTGATGAGCAATCTCGGCTTGATCAAGGCGATGGAGTCGCAAGGCATCGAGGTCCTGAAGACCGCTGTTGGGGACCGCTACGTGATGGAGCGTATGCGCTCAGACAAGGCCGTTCTCGGCGGGGAGCAATCGGGGCACATTATCTTCCTGAACCATACGACCACAGGCGATGGTATCTTGACCGCCTTGCAACTCGTGCAAGTGCTCGTCAAGACTGGCAAGCCGTTGTCTGAGTTGCGCAAGGTGATGACGAGGTACCCGCAAATTCTAGAAAACGTGCGCGTCAGCGACAAACACGCTTGGGTTCACAACGAAGCCATTCAGGCCGCGCTCAGGCAGGGCGAGTCACTACTAGGTGACAACGGTCGCGTGCTCGTGCGCGAATCGGGAACGGAGTCGCTCGTACGGGTGATGGTCGAGGGGCCGGATGAGGTAGTGCTACGCAAGGTCGTCGGAGATATTGTGAAGGTTGTCCAGGCTGAGCTCGGCGTGTAACGTGAAGACGAGCTGAGTCGGCAAAAGGGTTAACTGGTCGGGCGAGATGTGGTCGTAGCCCGACCGAGCTTTAAAGGGGGGATGCCTGGGAGACAATCGCAAATTAGGCAAGGAGCAATAGAATGTCGCATACCTCGTGAATCTGATACACGAGGGAAGCAAAAGCGCCTGGACTGTCTTGGTACGATTAGCAGGACAGTTGACGCGGGGGAGGTTGGCGAACCATTCGGCGGGTGCCTCCCGGCGTTCTCGATCACGCCGCAAGCGAAACTCGAAACCCTCCAGGTGACTGGCGGTACAAGAGTGGGCAGATCGACGAGGAGGAGACCTTTTTATCTATGTGTGGCATTGTCGGTTATATTGGTGCTCGTAATGTGAAGGATGTCGTTGTCGGAGGATTAGCCAAGCTCGAGTATCGAGGCTATGACTCTGCGGGGATTGCAGCCATTGACGAAGGGAACATCAAGGTCGTGAAGTCAGTGGGCCGCCTTGCAAATCTGGAAGATAAGCTTACGTCTATGCCTATTACCGGTCAGGCCGCAATCGGCCATACGCGCTGGGCTACGCACGGCAGACCTTCGGACGAAAATGCACACCCTCACCAGGACTGCAGCGGTCGTTTTGCCATTGTGCACAACGGCATCGTCGAGAACTATTTGTCCTTGCGCGAGGAACTGATGGCCGCGGGACACCAATTCCGCTCCGAAACGGACACGGAAGTGGTCGCTCACCTAATTGAGG
The DNA here is from genome assembly GCF_026651875.1 of Alicyclobacillus fastidiosus. GTDB lineage: Bacteria > Bacillota > Bacilli > Alicyclobacillales > Alicyclobacillaceae > Alicyclobacillus > Alicyclobacillus fastidiosus. Next base: position 418,954 of record NZ_CP104067.1, read on the forward strand.
AACTGTACAACGGGGACCTCTTTCAAACTATGATCGCAGTTGGGAAACGCATTCGCGGCGCCTATGCACTAGTCGTGTTGGCGAAGGACCATCCGGATCAGATCGTTGCGATGCGCAAAGCCAGCCCAATGATCATCGGGCTTGGTGAACAGGAAAACTTTGTCGCTTCCGACATTCCCGCCATCCTCGAGTACACGCGTGACATCTACGTGATGGAAGATGGCGAGATGGCCGTGTTGACGGCCGCGGGGGTCGAGTGTTTTACCATGGACGGTGAGCCGATTGAGAAGGAAGTCTACGAGGTGACCTGGGACGCCGTTTCGGCAGAGCGTGGTGGATATCCCCACTTTATGCTGAAGGAGGTTCACGAGCAGCCCAAAGCCGTTCGGAACACCCTGCGCGGCCGCGTGGCAGACGATTTTAGCAGTGTGAATCTCGGGGAGATCAATCTCGACGACGATTTCATGAAGGCCGTGGACCGCATCCACATCGTCGCTTGTGGTACGTCATGGCACGCAGGTTTGGTCGGTAAGGCTGTCATCGAGGAGTATGCGCGGGTTCCGGTCGACGTGGAGATTGCGTCTGAGTATCGTTACCGCAAGCCCCTGTTCACGCCGAATACACTGGTCATCGTCATCAGCCAATCGGGTGAGACCGCGGATACGCTGGCCGCGCTTCGCGAGGTGAAAAAGCAGGGCCGTCGCGTACTCGCCATTACCAATGTAGTTGGCAGTTCCGCTGCTCGCGAGGCGGACGACGTCATCATCACCTGGGCAGGGCCAGAGATTGCAGTCGCTTCCACCAAGGCGTACACGACGCAGTTGGCCGCACTCTATTTGCTCGGCATTCGTTTGGCGCACGTCCGTGGGACGATTGACGATGCGAGCGCCAGCGAGATGATCCACGCCCTCGATGACCTGCCGCAGGTGTTGGAGCAAGTTCTCGACACCGCTCCGCAACTCGAGAGCTTCGCACAGCGTTACGTCGAGGCGACTGATACGTTCTTTATTGGTCGTGGACTCGACTATTCGGTCGCCCTGGAGGGTGCACTGAAGCTCAAGGAAATCTCCTATATCCACGCAGAAGCCTACGCGGCCGGCGAACTGAAACACGGTACGCTCGCGCTGATCACCGACGGTGTGCCCGTGATTGCCTTGGCGACACAACCGGAGTTGTACGAGAAAACCGTGAGCAACATCGTGGAAGTGAAAGCTCGTGGAGCATTCGTGCTCGGCATGACGTGGGTAGGCAACGAAGACCTCGAGAAGACGGTCGACGAAGTCATCTACCTGCCCAAGACGCTTCCCGCACTGGCACCAATCCTTGCGGTGATTCCATTGCAACTGCTGGCGTATTACGCCGCTGTCGCACGCGGAAACGACGTCGACAAGCCGCGTAACTTGGCGAAGAGCGTAACAGTGGAGTAATGTGCCGTGATTCGACATAAACTGTTATCTTCGCAAAATCAAATTCTTCTCCAGCAAAATAAGTTCTTCCCTGAGTAAAATAAGTTGTTCCCTACAGCACGGGTGGATTCGGGTCAAAAGCCTGGATTCGCCCGTTTTTGCGTTGCAAGGGAGCGCAAGGCGGGGGAAAAGACAGGGTGAAGTTCGGAAGGAGATAAGACGCGAAAAAGCCCGATATATCAAGGATTCCAAGACCATGCCCGATCAAAAACGCGAAAAAATACACGACAAAATCTGTACTCCCTGCGCCCTCAAGCCCTTCTTTTCGCCCTATCCGCAGGGAACAACTTCATTTTACGCAGAATCGATGAATCTGGAACAATTAAGGAGATAAATGAGTGGGAAAAGGTGCGATCCAGGGAAGGATCGAATTTAACGGCAGATATTGGGTGAGAGTGAGGGAAAGTCGGGAAAAGCCAGGCGGGGCAAGGGGGTTGAAAGGGTTGAGGGGAGAGGGAGTCAGGGAAGAAATTGATTTGACGGTTACATAGTACAGGGAGCTAAATTTGATTTCAGAAGTCATGGGTTGGATTTGAAATGGGCGAAAGGGCGTAGGGAAAGTGCTGTTCGGCATAACAGTCTGCGTCTGCGGTGACATCGTGGGATGGTTACGTTATTCGACAAAGGTTCAGCATGGTTCGGTTAGATGGCGTGAACGATCAGTACGGTTTTCTTTGTCACGAGTATTATTGCCTTTCTCTGATTTTCGACATTAGTGTCGGAGTGATCAGATGTCTTGCGGCTATCATCGTACAATGTTGAACAAACGGCACATTCACTTTACGTCTTCAGAGGGCGAGATAAATTCTGAAAGTGCTACACAATGCTCGTGTAAAATAGAGAGGAATGTCTGCTCGGTCAGAGCAACTATGATACGCTTGAATAGCTATTCAGTCTGCAAGAGAGGAACGAATGCACCTATGAATCAATCCTATTCCACCACCAGAAACCGAGGCAAACGCCTTTTAACCAAGGTTCCAGAAATTACGATTTACTTCTGGAGCGTCAAATTGCTAACGACAGCCATGGGCGAATCAACATCAGACTATCTGGTGAATCACATCAATCCGTATGTTGCGGTCATTCTTGGTTTTATCGGCTTCGTGGGCGCACTGATCCTACAGTTTGCGGTTCGGAAATACATTGCATGGATCTATTGGCTTCTGGTCGTGATGGTTGCGATCTTCGGCACGATGGTCGCCGATGTGACGCATATTGTCCTGGGCGTGCCGTACTATGCCTCAACCATCGCCTTTGCCATCATCCTCACGGTCGTTTTCACGACTTGGTACAAGGTGGAGAGGACGTTATCCATCCACAGCATCAATACTCGTCGGCGCGAAGTATTTTATTGGGCGGCTGTGCTGGCTACGTTCGCTATGGGGACTGCTACAGGAGATATGACGGCAACCACCTTGCATCTGGGGTACTTGGCATCGGGGATTCTGTTTATCGTTTTGTTCTTGCTCCCAGGACTCGGCTACGCCCTGTTCCGTCTGAATCCCATTTTCGCATTCTGGTTTTCCTACGTCATGACCCGACCCCTTGGAGCGTCGTTCGCGGACTGGTTTGGCAAGCCAAAGAGCATCACGGGACTTGGGTATGGTGATGGGATTGTAGCGGGAGTATTGACCGTATTGATTGTGATCTTTGTTGGATATCTTACGATCAGTCGCAGAGATGTTCAGAAGGAATCTGAAGGACGGAGATATAGCGGTGAGTTCGGACGCTCGTAATAGGGAGAAGTCGGCTGGCAGATTGGCTTCCCACCAGTGATGAATGCGATGACGATTGCAAAAAAGGTGTTCAGTCAGTGTTGATGTATGACAATGCCCCTCGGAGTCTCCAAGGGGGCGCTTAACACAATGTTACATGGTTGCATATTTAGCTAATTAGCTATACAATAATGTCATGATAAACGACAAAGTATTTAAAGCCATGTCAGACCCGACCCGCAGGAAAATCATCGAGTTACTGAAGGAACGACCTATGACGGCTGGTGAAATTGCAAGCCATTTTAAGCATGCTCAGCCAACCGTTAGTCGTCATTTGAACGTACTCAAAAATGCGGATTTGGTTGTAGATCAACGTGAAGGAACGTATGTGGTCTATCGTCTGAATACAAGCGTCATACAAGGGTGGTTAAGCTGGCTCCTTGATAAATTTGGGGGTGGAAGTTCAAATGAACAAGATGAAGAGTAACGCTATCCCTTGGTGGGGATGGATAGTATGGTTGCTTATAGCTATTTTCGGAGTTTTAGTCTACCGTCACTTACCTAATCAAATAGCGACACATTTCAACGCAAACGGACAGCCCAACTCCTTCAGTTCTCGGTTGAAGGGGATCATTACCGTACCTTTAATCATGTTAGCTATCATGATCCTTTGGCAATTTGTCTGGAGAATTGACCCAAAGAGAAAGAACTACGCGAGCTTTTGGTCAACATATCGAACTGTAGGTGGTATCGTGGTTCTATGTTTGGGAGCAGTACAATTCTGGGTGTTAACGTATGCACTACAAAGTGAATGGGCATCAGCAAGAATTTTGCCAACAGTGATTGGGGTCATTTTGCTCTTGTTGGCGAATGTGTTGCCTCGCCTTCAATCGAATTGGGTGGTTGGCATCCGTACTCCATGGAGTCTCTCCAGTGAAGAATCTTGGAGAAAAACACATCGCTTAGCAGGAAATTTAGGTGTTCCGATGGGGATTATTATCGTTGTCTTAGCGTGGATTCTTCCTACATCGATGATTAAGTGGGGACTTTTGTCACCAATTGTAATTTGGGCATTAGTTACAGTGATTGCGTCTTATATCTATGCCCGTAATGAATCACTATAGCAGGGAGAGATGTTTGTTTATGACAGTGCCTCTTGGAACCCCCAAGGGGCATTTATACCATACAGTTGGAGTCTACGCCCACTCTATCCATTGTTTTTGAATTTCCTCTCCCAACATCCATTCTATGCGGTACTTTAGTTCCTGCAATGACTGATTCAACAAGGTCATCGCCTATACCATTCACATAGTCTGTATCATTAACTCCACCCGTTGCACCGCATCCCTCGGATTTTGACTTGCGTCCTTAATCGGATAAGCCTTCTTTCCGCACGAACACCACATTGAGGGATACGGCATATCGGATATATGCACCTGACCGCACTCGCATATGTATCGAGGTGCTCGAATGACTTCGACAATCGTCTTCGTATCAGGAACATAGAGATGAATCAGGGTTCCAGGGAACCAGTCGTTAGCATGGACTCGGATTTGTCCCTGGTCACGCGGGAATGTAACAGAAACAGTGGTTCCATCAAAGTCCTTGCATTGTTTAGTTCCCCCAAACCGACGGATGACCTTTCTCCGTGATGTCGCCTCAACAATGTGGATAAATGTCGTCCCAGACTCGGACTGTCCTGAAATATCCCACCAGCGCAAACGTTTTTCGTTCATGTTCCTCGCTCCTTTGTCTCCTGGTATACACTTAGACGTAACACGTTGCAGAATTGTCTCAAGATCACAGAAGAAAATATTGGGTAGGTCTCTCTATATGTCCGATAAATAGGAATTATCCACAAATAGGATGTGTATAGGTGGATAAGTGTCGTCCGCTGAGACAAAGGTTGCCACTCTGTTTAATTATTTTTGATTGGCACATACGACTTAAAACTATTCCAGGCTGTTTCTCGTCTACATAAGCGAAAGGAGGGTGACATTTGCAATCAGATGAAGAACTCATCACTGAAATCAAACACGGTAGCCGCTCCGCCATGGAAGTCTTAATCCGACGCTATTACAAATTGGTGTTTGGCATCGTATATCGCAAGACGGGCGATTATCATGTGGCATGTGATTTGACACAAGAGGTCTTCATAAAGGTGGCAAAGTCAGTTTCCTCCTACAAGGGAGAAGGCACCTTCAAGAGTTGGCTGACTTCCGTCACATACCATCATTGTGCAGATCATTTCCGAAGTGCGACACATGCTCGAAAGAAGAATGAGATTGAGATCCAACCTGAGATTGCTGATGAATCCATGAACGTTTATCGGTTGTTGGAACGAAATGACGAGAGAAGGGCGATTAGAAACGCCTTAACGCAGTTACCTGATTATCAACGCGACACCATCGTCCTCAGTTATTTTGAAGGGATGAAAATTCGAGAAATCGCTGAGTTAATGGAGTGTACGGAGTCCACGGTTAAGTCTCGGCTCTATCAAGGGCTGGGGAAATTAAGAAAGATGGTCAAGGGAGGTGATGGCTATGACAAAGAGAGACACAACTCGTGAGTGGGAACTTCTGTTCAAGGAACAGGGCGAGGAAATGGATGTGGACGAACTCGCAAGAATGCTCGATGGGTACACGGTCGAGTTCCCGCCCGAACACATCATCGAACGCACAATCGAAAATTGTGTTGTCCATGTACCACGGTACGCCTCGGAGAGCAGTAAATTGAAGCGGATGTTCCATACGCTGTCGCTTCAAGTCGAATATGTTTCAAAGTGGTTTTGGCTCTTTAGCTTGTTGCTTTTCGTTAGTGGATACGTTGCAACGGTGCTTGATTCAATCAGCCCCTATAAGACGGTCTTAGTTCTTTCTCCGATGCCATTTATTCTTGGAGTATTGGAGATTCTCCGAAGTACAGACAGCGGGATGGCAGAAATGGAACTTGCCAGCAAGATGTCACTTCCGCAAATCATGATGGCACGATTTGCTCTCATTGGCTCTTACAATGTCGTACTCAATGCCATCATCTCGTTCGGACTATATTGGACATTTGGCATTGATTTATGGAAAGTGCTGTTGTTCTGGGTGGTTCCGTTTACGTGGATGTCCAGCATTATGCTGTTTCTGGCATCGAGGTTTCGAGGCAGACGCTTGGTCCCGATCGCAGTCTCCGTATGGGGTGTTCTCGTAATCGGTATCCTTTCAAATCCAAAAACATTGCCCTATCTGCTATCGCTAAATGACATGTTATTCGTTTTGTTTGGAGTGGTAGGGTTCGCATTACTCTGGATGCAGTCTATCCAACTACGCAACCGAGTAGAAAGAGGGATCTTCGTTGAAATTGCAGATTGAGAACATCTCGAAAAGCTACAGAGGGAAAGACGCATTAAAGAATTTCCACGTTGAACTGTCTGAAGGCGTACATGCGTTATTAGGACCGAACGGTGCTGGTAAAAGTACGTTGATGCGTATTGTCGCAGGAATTCTCCGCCCATCCACTGGCAGGGTATTGGTCGATGGCGAGGATATCGCCGCCATGGGTGAACGCTATCGTGATATTCTTGGCTATTTACCACAGAGTTTTGGTATTTATAAAAGGTTTACAGCAGAACGTTTTTTGATGTATATCGCGGCATTAAAAGGGTTGGACAAATCCAGTGCTGAAAAGAAAGTTTCAGAGATGTTGCAACTGGTGAATCTCAATGATGTTCGCCACGTCAAAGTTAGTAAGTTTTCTGGTGGGATGAAGCAACGGTTAGGTATTGCACAAGCTCTATTAAATGATCCGAAGATCCTGATTGTCGATGAACCCACGGCAGGTCTTGATCCGAAAGAACGGATTCGATTTCGCAATCTTCTTTCAGACTTTTCGACGAATCGGATTGTGCTGTTGTCTACTCATATCATCTCCGATGTGGAATTCGTGGCACAGGATGTCCTCATTATTAAAAATGGGCAATTGGTGAATCGGAATACTCCAGAAGGATTCTTACGGCAGATAGAAAGGAAAGTGTGGTCATTAACCTGTACGGAACGGCAAGTGTCAACCATTCAACAACAGTTTCAAGTTGGCAGTGTGACCCGTACTCGTGATGGTGTGTCCCTTCGTATTGTATCTGATCAGCAACCATCACCGAACGCAGAAACGGTTGCTCCGACCTTAGAAGACTTATATCTCTATTATTTCGGTGAGGAGGTGACCTCAGATGAAGCAACTGTCACTAACGTGGTTTGAGTTGTATAAGCTGTTTTCTCGAAAGAGTGTGTGGATTTTCTTCGCCATCATGGTGTTTTGTATCTATCTGCCCTTGCAAATACTTACATCGTCATCAGGTGGTTATGCAGGCTATTATCAGTCCGCGCCACCGACTGCCCAACAGGTACAACAAGCAAAGGCAGAAATGAAGAAAATCGCACCGAAGCTCGAAGGTCGCAATGTAAACCTTTCAAACAAAGAAGAGATTGCCTTAGTTCGCGAGGACGAACGTAACTCCGCAATTCTCAATGCAGAAACAGGTAGTGCTATCAAACCCACACTGGAAATGCTACAGCAATCCATTAACAAGTTGAAAGCGCAGGGGCAAATCGGGTTTACTTATCGCGCAGATACCCTTGAATACAACATGATGAAACATCTCCCGTACATCGGCTTTGGGCAATACAACGGTGCGAGCAACATGATTGTCGATTTCTTTAAGACCTATGGACTCATTATTTTTGGAGCGATAATCTTGGTTGGTTTATCGCCTATCTTTTCAGAAGAATACTCCTTGGGAACGGATAGTTTTTTATTAACAACTAAACGCGGCAGGAGACAACTGGTCACTGCGAAGATACTGGCTTCAATGCTGTATGTTTTGGTGATGGAAGGCATTTTGCTGGTAGTCAATGTTGCTTCAAACTTGAGTCTGTTTGATATTGGGGGATTTAACTACCCGTTACAAAGCATTGCCTTATATAGCGCCCCTTTTCACTTGACTGTCGGGCAATATATAGCAGTTGCGGTATTGATTCAACTGTTGGGCGGTATTGCCTTCGGATTTCTCATATTGTTACTGTCCTCGTTTAACAGATCCACACTGGTAACATTTTTCGTTTCAGCAGGAATTTTCGCAGTTCCAGAACTCATCGTAATGATGTTCGGGCTAAAAAATTGGGCGCAAACCCTTATGGACTTTAGCTACACAGGATTGATACAAGTATCAAGGTTATTTAAGAGCTTCGTTGCTTATAACGTGTTTGGTTATCCAGTGTTGTACCCGATTCTCGTAATTGGTCTTGCGATACTGGTATCTATTCCGATTGTTTGGCTGACGTATCGCGTGTATTGCAGGCATCAAATCGCCTGATTTCGGCGACGGTTTCCGTTGGTCTAAGAAGGCACAAGTAATCACCAACCATCAAATTGTGGAGCGGCAGTGTATGGAACACTGTCGCTTTTTTACTGTGATTACAGTGTTTGATACAACGCGGGTGTATGAAAATTCTTTGACCAAGAAAGGAATTGTTGAAGAACTGGAGAATACCACTTAGAGCAACATACATAGATAGGCTATGTTTGGAGGGGCTTTATGAGAAATGAACGTTTGAGAGGATACTTGGATGTCATTTTGTTATCGATTCTCCTGGAAGGGGACTCGTATGGGTACGATATCGCGCAACAGGTAAGTGACCAGACTCATGGAGCATTGGCAATAAAAGAGGGGTCGCTTTATCCAGCGTTAAAGCGGTTGGAGGCAAATCGATTCATTGAGGGATACTGGGGGACGGACAAGGATTCGGGTCCTCGCCGACGTTATTATCGCATCACAGATCGAGGCAAGAGTCATCTCAGGAAATTACAGGAGGAGTGGAACGCGGAGCAACGCCTGCTATCGGTTTTCTTCGACAAGGTGGTGCCCGAATGAACCGATTCGATGCCTATCTTTACCAGATCCTAAACGGTACTTACCTTCACAAACAGGAGAAAGTGGCTTGGATCGAAGAAATGCGGAGCCATTTAGAGGATTCTGTGCAACATTATCGAGTTGCGGGCTTGTCGGATGAACAAGCGCATCAAAGAGCACTTGCATCCTTCGGCACAGCCAAGGAACTTCGTCAGCAGATTATTCGAGAGACGTTTGTAATCTCGCCCAAGTGGTATCTCATTGTGGGTGTCTTATGTTTTATCTCGTTGGGGGTAGCTCTCTTTACCAACATGCGATTTGATGATGCCGTTGTTACCATCGGGAATCCTACCACATGGGAACAAATACCCACACCTCAATGGGTGGTATGGTTGCATCAACACTTTCCATTGAATCCTGCTCGCTGGGTAACGCTTGGCACGATGTCCTTCATGATGGTATTTACCAGAAAACAAACGGATCGGCTGGCTGTTCTTATCAGTTGGATACCATTTTCCGTATCACTGTTACCCAGTAGTGTTTCACTGCCCCTGGGGTCAGACGGAATTCGGCAGGTTGTCTTCTCAGCCCTACCAATTATCCAGCCAATCAACATTGGCGCAACATGTGAGTATGGAATCATTGTTGCCCTTGGTATCGCGCTTTATATATGGACACGTAATCGGATAATCAGCTTGACTCCATGGATGATATCGATCACGCTGACCGTTGCACCGTTTTTGTGGAGCTTGATGCAGGAGACGCTGTGGGAGCAAACCAGAAACCCAATTTTCTGGGGGCTGGCACCAGTAAGTTGGGGGTATCTATGGAGTGCTATATCGTCCGTTATCGTTCATTTGATTGGCGCGGTGCTGTTGTTGTTTATGTGCAAGAGGGTTGAGTCCAGTTCCATTCGGCTGAGAAAGCTCATATAGATCATCCACGATTGGAGGGACTTGTGTGTTGACGTTTACCCCATTCGGCGTAGTCGCTGTTCTACTATACTTGATAATCGCTATAAGCATAGGTATTAAGAGGAGAACTCCAGCAACTCGGCAAGTTTTGTATTTTGTCTTTTTCGTATATCTCCTCGTTGTTGCTAAGATCACGTTGTTTCCAATTCCACTGCACCACTATGGAGTAAATGCACCTGCGAATAATATCATTCCATTCCATACGATACGAGCAGTGATTGCGGGAAAGTCACTTTCCTATGACCTTTATAACCTGGGAGGCAACATCCTACTGTTTGTTCCGTTTGGCTTTATGTTACCCTTGATATCCTCAAGGCAAAATCGGTTTCTGAGAGTTGTCCTGCTGGGATTTTGCATGACTTTGGTGGTCGAGTCAGGAAAGTTCATCATCTCATCTGTATTGGGTTTTACATATCGCGATTTTGACGTGGATGATTTAATACTCAACACCTTCGGGGCAATTGTTGGCTTTGGTATTTTAAGGTTCGCATTGCGGTTTTGGCACTCTCAACATTGGAAATCTCCGCGAATGTGGCTCATAGGCAGTCCGATTCTCGTCTTGATTATCCTTGGCGGTGTATGGGGATATGAATTCGAATCGCACTCCACGCCTACCAAATCCCAGGAAAGTTATGATTCTAATGTGTTGCCTCTTGAGACAATCCACGTTTCCAAGGGTGTCGTATTGATTACAACGACCGACCCTCGCGTTTCGAAGGAACCTGGGTATGTGGCGTGGTACTTGGAAAAGACCAAGTTATGGGGATGGCGGTTAAAGGTAAAGTCGTATGACTTGCTGAATAGCAGAAATGGTTCAATGGAGGCTTCTTTTGCCTCAATGACAGTGAACGGTAAAACATTTGCTTGGGGAGCAATAAAGAAGCCCGATGTCCAGGAAATTGTGTACCGTCAAAATGGGAAAACGTATAAAAGTCACACTGATCAAAAAGAATTTTGGGATATAAGTCTACCGTTCAACCAGACCGTTTTTCATCATTCAGACTGGACTGTTAAGTTGAAGAATGGAAGCATTGTACCACTGTTCGAGTAGGAGTATATAGAAGGTGTCCCATATAGTTGGCAGGGAGTAACAAGAGCTTGCAGAAAGTGCGTCTTGCATAGTGGAGGGAGGTATTGATCTTGAGGAAACGATTTGAAACGTGGTTTGTGTCGTCTGTACTCCCACTGGGTCTTTTGGTCGTTGGTGTAAGTACGGCAAGCGCGGCGAACAATGTGCAAGTCGCAAAGCCTATCACAACCCCAGCAACGCCCCATTCGATTCCGCCACAATTGCAAGGGAAACCAGCACAACTGACCCCCGACCCAGGAATTGTCTCAGCGTACAGCGCAAAGACAACAGATATCGGGTTCGAGTCCGACCTGAAATCATCAAAGAACTTAGACCCAGGTATGACACCGCAATACCCACCATCCTTGGGACTGCCTAATGCACACCAAGCAACACCAGGGCAAACGCCCAAGACGAAGAATTAAGGGCACACGTTATAGAGAGTAATCACCCGCCCTATTCCCGTTGAGTTAAGGGAAGGACGGTTGATTTCAAATACTTCTTCGACATGATGGAATACGAAAAAACCCCTCGGAGTCTCTCCAAGGGGCATTTGCTGTTTGTGTTTCAGTGAAAGTCCACGTCAATCTGACGACCTATCTGCTTCTGAGTCTTTGGAATCCTGACTTCCAGTATGCCATTTCGATACGATGCTTTCGCTCCCGTGTCATCCACTGCAGTCGGCAATGGTACAGTGCGCGAGAATTGTCCATAGTATCGTTCCATGCGATGCACGTTCTCGTTCTTTTGTTCGCCCATCCGTTCGATTTTTCCGCTGAGATGAAGGTGATTATCGTGGACGGTGATGTTTACGTCTTCCTTCTTCTCCAGCCCAGGGATTTCAGCGGTAACAATCACTTCGTTTTGGCTCTCCCGAACGTCAACTCGAATCCGCGCCATATTCGCAAAGTGACTCTCGAACCAGTCGTCATCGAACAGTCGGGGGAACGATGGAAACGAGCCAAAGTCACGTCTCATGATGCCAAACGGGTCATAAGGTACTAAGGGCATGTTGATTACACCTCCAGGTCGAATGTCCGAGTTTATGGTTCCCCAGAGGATGATGAAACTTGCACCTGTTCTGGGTACACATCCCCTATACTGAAATCGTATGGCTACGGAACCCACACGTCCAATGATCCCGCTTATCACCCGCATTTCTTTACCCCGCATCAAGAGCGTGTTATCCCCTCGAATAACTTATCCGTTCCCGTGGATAGTGTGCCATTAGAGGCTTTAACGTTTGAAGATCGTACGTGACTATAGTACCCCAGCTACATAAGGATGGTCATAAATATAATTACCTTGCTTTACAGAGTAATTATGTTTATAGTGTGAAATGAGGTGATGATGCCTTGGACATCGACACGCAAGTTCTCAAGGGGCACATTGATACAATCATTCTCTCCCTTCTTTGCAAGCAGGACATGTACGGATATGACATAGCGAATGCTGTTCGCAAACGCAGTCATGGAAAGTTTGAGATAAAAGAAGGAACTATGTACTTGTCATTAAAACGCATGGAGAAAAATGAACTTATTGAATCTTATTGGGGCGGAACCGAAGGAGGCGGTGCTCGTCGCAAATACTACCGCATCCTTGAGTCGGGTCAGCGTTTTTATAGGTACAAGAAACGTGAGTGGTCATACCTCAAGTCTGTCTTGGACACTTTTCTGGAGGAAGGATGAACACTATGGAAAAGCAAATCGATCAATATGTAAATGAAGTTTACAGCGGTCTCGTTGAAACAAAGGAAGTCCACGACCTAAAAGAAGAAATGCGAAATCATTTACTCCAAACTGCAAGGGATCTGAAACAGCAGGGACATAATGAAGAGGAAAGTGTGCGTTTAGCCATTGAACGATTTGGTGACGGCGAGAACCTAAGACATGATCTTGAAACCTTATATGGACCTACTGTGAATCAGGTAGATTCATCTCGTGCTGGTAATGTGTTGGGATGGGCATCTTTGATCGTGGGTCTCTTATCGTTCCTGAGTAGTGTATACGCAATACTTTCTATTCCGCTCGGCATAGTTGGATTGATTTTGGGTGTCATCGCAAGAAAGGGATCAAATCGACGCATTGCAATTTGGGGCATTGCTGTTTCTGCGGTTGCCATTCTCCTGACGATTTTCCTTCTTCTCCTTCTCACTGTCCATTCTTATTCAGTAACACCAGTAAACGTACACAGCAGTTCACAGCCAATGCAAACGAATCATTCATAAAATGATCGGGATATTAGGTCAATGGGATTTGAGTAGAGGTTGAGCCGCTAATCAGATGAACATGGGCTTAAAGAGGGAGAAGATTTATCGGGGCAAACGGGGATTTGGTTATCTATACGATCCGTTCGCAGTAAATGTTGTTTTTTGAATTTCCAGTAGGAACATATATCCAGTGGTTGTAATATGAACTGAGGGGGGTGTTCAGGATTGACGATTGATAGTGGCAAGAGGGTACAAATTCTCATTGCTGTACTGTATCCTATTACGATCTTCGGACCACTATGTGATTTGGAATGTTCTTAGCCCTTGGATCGGTATCGTTTGTCTTGTGCTGTTCTGTGCATTGTAGGGTAACGTCCGATATCTATTGGTCTCCACAGTGATTATGCTCGCTACGGCTGTTCAGATTTGGTGGTTGTTCATCGCTCCAAATATGTCACAGGTCAAAATGTCATCGGGTGGTATCCGCTGATTATCATAGACTTTCTTCTTTTCGTCTTGTTGCCTGAAATCATTCTCGTTTGGGGGAGAAAGGCTGTTCTTCGAAGGTATAGACGGGTCTAAGATTAATCGGAAGCCGTTGTACGCTACTCACTAAAGTCGTTGTACTTGTCTTTCAGCCCCATCATCTTCCCTTTCGTCCCCCGTGGCTTTCCACCAGACGCCTGCTTTGCCTCGCTTTTCGCGCTTCAGACGGCGAAGGAATGGGCAATGGAAAGTTGATACGCGCTCGTTTTCTCACGACCTTCGTTCTTTTATCAGCGTTCGACGTTCGTTCCTCCGACAATAGAAGTCTCAGTTCAGCCAGGGATTCTTCGGGCAAAACGTCAATCAGGCGGTCAAGTCCGACATCGGTTGTTACCGCCAGCAGTAACTCCAGTTTGACAGTTTCCGCCGATGACAATCCACCATTGGTAAAGTTCTCAAACAATTGGAGATATGTCCCATCTTCGATTTTTTGACCCTGTTTACGTGGAATCAATTCCGTCATGGCTAAGACCTCCGTATTAAGAACTGGGGAGAGGGGGACGGGAGTAGTTAAACCCAACCCGTCCCCGTGACCCCTTTGCCTGTCTTTTCAGCCCTTGTCGATGACTTTCAATTGATGTGCCAGGTTTACGAGATCCTCCATAGATAATCCAGAGGCGGTCAGCATATATGGACGTTCATCTCTTTCCCAAAATAGACGGGCTAAAACCATATTTGGCGTGTAAACCACTGCACTTTTCGCTGTTGGGCTAAGGTCTGGCTGTTTTTCAGTTAACTTCGACAGCCCCCAGTGACGGGCAACATCATCGTTTAACCGTTCAGCTTGCCACAATGTCACGACAGGACTCCCGCGAAGTAGTTCGCGAGACCGAGCGGGAGTACCATATCTGACCGCCCATTCCTTCCCGCGATAATACTTGCTGATATCGACTGTTCCGCTTATCCCAAGGGACGACACTGCATCTTCATTCAGTCCCATTAACGTAAACGGGCATTGCTTTAATGCGTCAGAGATAGACACCTGAGTCCCGAATCCACCCATCAAATCAGAGAAAGACCGCAACATTGATTTCGGAATGTGGGTTGGCAGGTCGAAGGTGCGACGTGTGACGGGTGGGTTGCAAGTAACGTGATCGATTTCTTCTCTAAATGAGCATTTGTCATTCCGCCAATACTCAATAATCCTTGGAACTCCATCAGTTGGATGTATCCAAAAGTGAACTCCCGCCTGTTCGTGTTCATCGTTGGTGGATTCGGCAAAGTGAGTTGGGAGCCATACATGCCACAGGTCATTTCTTTCGGACGGTAGAACCACTAAATCCTCACTTGACAACAGTTCTCTCCAGAGATGCTCAAGAATGAACTGGGGATCGGGGTTCCGTGACAACTGAATCTGATTGATGGTGTTGGAACTCTCGAACCAAGTCCGCATGCGATTACCGTGGATAACAGTAGTCACATTGCCTGCTTCATTAGACTGTGTATCGATACGCCACCAATTGGGTGACATCCAGGTGTACTTTGCGTGTTGTTCCGTTGATTCTCCTGATGCTGAATACCAATGACGAATGAGATCAAATTTGACGCTCTTTATCGTTGCCCACGTCTGCGATAACGTGTCTTTGATTTGACGTTGTTCGACCAATCGTCTTTCTCGCAGTTGAGAGAGCATGGATTCCCATGAGTTGGCTCTACCTTCCCCGTTGTTTCCGCCGTCCTCGCTGTAAGAGAGCATGGATTGAAGTTGTTGACGCGCTCTCGACAATCGGGATTTCACGGTTCCAGAGGGAATGTCAAGGAATCCCGCAACTTCATTGACCGTCCATTGATGGATACCCGCGAGAAGAAACACTTGCTGAAGATCCAGGGGCAGTTTTGAATACGCCTTCTCAAACTCTATTTTCAGGAGGACATCTGCCTCAACATTGCTGTTGTCCGAGATTTCGACCATGGATTCCGTCTTTCGCTTGTTCTCTTTATTTAAGAAACGGAACGCTTGGGTCTTCACGATTTGAAAAAACCAACTTTCAAACGCCTGCGGTTTGCGTAGTTCAGACAAATGACGCGCCGCCAACAATAGGCTGTCCTGCACAACATCTTCTGCGGTGTGCCGATCTCTACAGAATTGATGTGCCCAATTCACCGCTTTGGGACGAAACAAATCGACTAAGGCAGTCCAGGCTTCACGGTTCCCATTACGACAATCAAGTACCAACTCTGATACGCTCATGTTTCACACCTCTTTCTCGGTATTCACCCTTTACGATTCGAGATGAGGTGATTTGGTTCTCTCCAATGTTTCAATTGGCACATCGGGTATAGCATCACATCCCAAAGCCATGTATGTCCCTCCGCCCGTAATCCCCGTTCTTGCCCTGCCTATTCATTCCGCATCTGGCACATCGAACTCCCGCAACGTCCCATTGTCATCGCTTATACCGTGCCCACAGGCGCAAATAACCGTAGAACCGCACATTTCAATTGCCAACTTCCCAAGTGCCGCGCCATCTTTCCACTCGACCTCGCGACTACACTTGTTGCAGTGAATGACAAACATCTCTCAGACCTCCGTTTTCAGGGCGTGGTGGGTCAAGAGGATATCGAGACTAATCCTGCTCCCTTTCGTCTTTCGCCCTATCTTTGTTCGGATATTCAAGGAATTGCTCCATGACAGTTCGGGGCAGGCGATGGGCTTCGGATAGCGGTATGCCATTTACTCTGCACCAATCGACCAGTTTCCTGACTTTCACTTTTGGGTCGTTCGGGTCAGGATGTACGGCGTAAACGCCGTCTGGGATGTCATTCCTATCAAGTTCCTCTACAAGAAGCCGTTTCCTTATTTGAACAAGCTCTTTCCAGTCAGTGATGTCAACGGCTTCCGACATTCCGTAGATTGCAAGATCGCTCAGATGACCGAATAAGTCCTCAAATGTCCCACTATAACGGTTTTCAAACGCCTTAATCTGTTCCTTGATGGCTTGGAGCCTCTGCACTACTGTCTGGTGCTTGGTTATCTCGACTTGTGCATTTCTCTGACGTTCCAAGTCCCTCGAAAAGTCATCGTGATTCACGGGTTTCTACCCCTTTGCATGTCTCTGCAATTTCGCTAACACTTCCTTGTGCCTTCGAATCGTGCTCTTAGTGATATGTGCCATTGGGACCTCTGTGTTACAGAGCGGTTTCCCCAGGAGCGTTACCCTGGGCGACTTTACCCTGCCCTCCTGCTCTGTTGCAACTGTCCCCTCGGACTCAGACTGTCTGACCAGAGTCAACACCTTCACGACAGTCATATCACAAACCTTGGCGATGGCAGGGACGGGGAGGAGGTTGAACAATCGTACCGCGATTCCCTCTCTCACTTGTTGCCGAATCTCGTCAGAAGACTGATCCCAATCACTTGTCATTTCTGCACCTCCGTTCCTGCCCTAAATCTAAAAACTGCACTTCAAACTATTGATTCACTTAGTTTTCAACATCATAACTCAAGAGTATCTTTATGTAAAAATATGGATTCAATAGTGTTGGGATCATAACACCAGGGGTTGAGTCGAAACTTGGGAGAGTTACTGGGAGAAGGAAATCGTCGTAAGAATACGCCTCATTAGATGACTTTCTCTGAGCTTTAGCAATACGAAACGCTTTGTACTCTATAATGATGACATCGGCGGAAACGGCTCCAATGAAGCGGCGGAGTGTGATGATTAGCGATGAAGATGAACGTTTACACATATGAGGGCGCATGGTTTTGGATACTGTTCTATCTGTGGGTCGCTTTAGAGATGGTGTTTTGGATACGCGCCCGATTTCTTCGGCGCGGACAACCGAGGAAGCAGAATGATGATCGCGGTTCAGTCGCACTTATCATGATTGGAATGTACGTGCTGATCTTCGTGTCGATAATGTTCTCAGTACGTCATCTTGGGATTCTTCCTCAATGGACGCGATACGTCGGCTTCTTGTTGATGATTGCGGGTATGATCATCCGTTTCTCCGCGATCATCCAACTCGGAAGGTTTTTCTCCCCTGTTGTCGGGGTTGTGTCAAACCAAGAAATCATACAATCGGGGCTTTATCGGTGGATTCGACATCCCGCTTATACGGGTGGGTTTATTACAGCCGTGGGCATAGGGCTTGGTCTCCGTACCTGGTGGGGTGTATTGCTATGTGGTGCTGGATTACTTCTGGTTTATGCGTACAGAATTCATGTTGAGGAGAAAGTCTTGATTGAGCATTTCGGAGAGAGGTACGCGGAGTATCGGAAGCATACGAAAAAGATGTTTCCTGGGATATGGTGAAGAAGTGACAGGGTTTAGTAAGGACTGTATGGGGATAATCGAGGGGGCGACTCGTGCAAGCCTTCATGAACTATTTCGGACAGGATTACGGATTTATTCCGTGTCTACTCTTTTTCTTTCCGCTTGGTGTGATTGTTTTTTCGGCTGTGATTACCCTGCTGTCACGTCGGTGGTTTCTGGCACCAATCATTGTCGCATTGGTGTTCGGTGCTTTTTTACATACACCTACACTCAATTCAACGCAACAATTGGCAACTTCATCCCGCCGTTTGTAGCGTACATTGTAATTTCGGTTTTGGTGGGATTTGTTTCGTCTAAGATCGCGTTTCGACGAAAGTGATTCAAAGGGTATAACAGGCATATTGAAATAATCCACATTGACAGAAGTCGTGTCACTTCGAAATTAGCTTGCTGAAAGATGGACGGTCTGTTGACTGTCCTGGTTACACCCCCATTTCATTCTGGAAGTCTCACTATATTTCATGGGGATTCATCGTTTGATTCAAACACGGGAGGTGTCAGAATGACGAAAAGGCGAAATGTTCTCATCATAGTTCTTCTCATTATTGGTGTGATTGCGCTCTGCGTCGTGGAGTTTGGAGTGAAAGCAAGATTACGTCAACAACAAGCGTATCAGGTAGCTCAGTTGAATCCACTGACCAATGACTTTGCAAACATCGTAAAGTTCAAGAATCCGTACATGGGTAACAACGCAAATGACGCGAACCTGAATGCAAATTTACCGTTAGCCAACGTTCCACACACGTTTGTTATCCATCCACAGACAAGGGAACTGGATATCCGCTACACGGAGACTATTCAGGACATTGGATTCACTAACGTTCAATCCAGCTTGGTGTACAATGCAACAGCCAATTTTGCCTTGATCGATAATTTGGATTCGATGAGGTTTGTATTTCCAGGGGCTTCATACCATGTGACTCGTGCGCTGGTTCAATCCTGGTACGGAGTGGCTCCTGCGACGCTCGCAAACCAAACAGCGTGGAAACAAAATGTGCAGAGTAAGTTGGCGAATCCACAGTATGTAAAGAATGCGTTTAAAGCGTTCTTTGGGGGTGGCTCTTAGGAAGACACAGGATGGTTACAATGCATCACCAGAACACACACAAAATCGCATTCTGGTGACGTAGGCTGAACTCGGTTTACGCAGTTGAGCGCGTTCGCGAGTTGTAATTATCCACAGCCCGAAAGACATATCTCAACAGTACGAGGAGTACGAGTAGTATTCCAACCATCAGCAAGATTCCATACCCATTTGGGTCGTAGTGTCCCCAGAATCTACTCCAATGGGTTGCCTGCCACAGATGATACTGTACGTAATCCCTAACAGGAACCCACAGTCCAATTGCCAGCGACAGAAGTATTGGGAATCGGCTGATGGACTTATTCCTGGTAAAAAGGTATATACCGACTGACAAACAGAATAGCAAAATACCGCTAATCCCTAATGGTGCAGAACGGGAAGTCTGCCCCCAACCTGGAACTAAGAGTGTAGCAAGGTAATAGCGGTGTGACATCCGCATAAACAGCCAAAGTGCCGCGAAGATACCCGTAATCAGTACCAATGCCCATCTATCCCTCTGGCAACGAGTCTTGACCAACATCAGCGTGTCCAGACACAGTGCCAGCATTAGGGATGGTGAAATCGGAATACGTGTCGTGAAAAAGCGCACCCATGGATTCTCATGCCAAGATGCCCATGTGGATGGGGCAGGGTTTGACTGGATGGATGCGTAGAGGAGTTAAATGCCGAGCAAAAATAGGACGAAAAACACTGAGGCGAGTGAGTTGATGACAGGTAAAGTTACCCCAAATGTCTGTCGAGCAATCTGCTTGCGAATCTCCCGTCTGCTTCCGAATCGACGAAGTGCCTTCTCAACGGCTTCGGCTTCCTCTAATCCCGTTTCCTTCAGGTGTTCTACCTCATCGAACAGATGTGTAGACATCTCATCGACCCATTCAGTCTGCTCACTGCGCGTCAATCCGCTACGATGGACAATGTGCTTCAAATAGTTTTCGATCTCGTTCACGTCGGTTCGACCCCTCCCAGGAAAGTATTTACGATGGCTTGGTTTCGCTTCCAAGCTTCTCGATGCTTGGCAAGCTGTTCATGTCCTTGGGTTGTAATCCGATAGTACCTTCTCCTTGGTCCTGAACCGTCGTTGCCCCAGTACCCTTCAATCCAATGTTCTGCCTCTAAGCGTCGTAGGGCGGGGTAGAGTGTTCCTTCCTTCAATTCGAGCGCACCACCAGTTTGGTGATTCACAATCTGGGCAATTTCATAGCCGTAAGAGTCATGCCCAGCGATTATGGAAAGGATTATCGCGTCGATATATCCCTTCATCATTTCGCTCTTCACCCAAGTCACCTACCTATGTAGAATATCTATGTATTGGTTATACATGAAAGGAAGGAGATAGGCAAGCAGATTTGGGGGATTATGACGGGCACAAAAAATTCTTCCATCTCATTCCAGGTTTTTGAGATAATGATGGTATGTGTCAGTCTCAGGGTACTGGACATCAACAATACGAGCGCGGGGAGGGATGTTTGTGAGGACCAGAGTATGGATTGGTATAGTCACTGTCCTTGTCATCGTGTCGGGAATTTTGGGATACGTTCATCACCCCTACAACGCGCCACAGTCCACTACCCCCAGTTATTTATCCAAGCAACAGATAATCGCAGATATTCAGAAACAACAACTAACCCAGAACAAGGTGGCTCAAGATGTCCGCGTGATGCATCTGAAGACGATTGGGAACGAGGGCGTTGCTTTTGCGACTTTTCGAGTGAATGGACAGCAAGAATTCGCGAGTTTGCTGATGTCTTCAACGGGTTACGACATGAGTACCTATACAATGGGGACGGACAAAGCAGTAACCATTCAATACACCACACTTGGAGGAGACGGGTTTGAATATATCACAGGTGGGGTTTTCGACCATCCGAGTGTTGTCAGTGCGGTGATAATCTGGTCAAATGGGACTGCGGTGACAGTTCCAGTTCAGAACGGCTACTTCTGGTATGAGCACAGGGTTCAGATGCCTACAGATCCGCATGTGAAACAAGTGGTTGGAATTACAAGTCGTGGGACGATTGTTCAAAGCGAGATAAGCAAAAGTCAGTAAATGGTTTAAAGGGCATGTGGTGCGGTAGGAAGGGGATAAAAGTATGCACGTAAGTCGGTTTATAACCCTATTAACAGGGGTTCTTGCAACCACATTCCTTCTGTCTGGGTGTGCAATGACACGCCCCTCTAATCAGAAAAACTCGACCAATGCCATTTCACAGCCACAAAGCCCTCCGTATGACTACAAATCACTTGTGGGATTTCAACCCGTGTTGCCAAAGCAGAACTTTCAGCTAAAGCAGATTACGTCATATGTATTCAAGTATGTAAACCCTCCATGGGGCAAGGTCGATCCGAAAGTGATGGAGACATGGGGGAACGGTATTGCTTATGATGCGATGTATATCTCACCAAATGGCAGTGGGAAGTCCTTTACTGTAATGGAGACATCCATCGCTTCTGACAACCTTCCAAACGTTGGGACTGCCTGGAAGAGTGTTCAGCACAACGACATCACATTGTACGAAAACAATGTCCAAGGGATTGGCAAGGTAGTCGCGACTATCAAACACGGCGTTCTCTGTGTGGTTACATTTGCGAACGCCTTCACCACGACCCAACTTGAACAGATACTTAAATCTCTGACTGTCCCAGTTCACACAGCTCCCGAAATGATCAAGACCCAGACATTTGGGTTTAAGCAAGCACCAACGCCCTTCACCGCTTTGTTGCCGAACAGAATTCCATTCAAATGGGATACACGCACTGTCGTCGGCGTAGATGTAAAAAATCCTGATGGCAAGAACAATCAAGAGATGGGTCGATTAACGTTGACATACAGTCATGGTCAAACGCAAGTAAAAATCCTCGAAGCCCTCGGTCTGAAATACGTCAATCCCAATACTACCAAGGCTCCAAATGGTTCAAAGGTTACTCTAAGTGATGGGAACGAAGCTGTTTACATTGACGGGGGGTTCCAATGTTTCCATGGTTGACGGCGGAAGCCCCAATCGTCAAGTGCTAACGTGGAACCTAAATAACGGTGTGAACCTGATCATCGTTGGTTCCGAGTGTTCGACTCAATGTGGGAAGCGGAGGAATGGGGGGTGGACTCGTTGTACAGCGAAGTGACGATATCGCCGTTGTGCATCTCCAGTGTCGAATCAAAAACTAACTTCGCGACATCAGGACTATCCCCTGCTAACGCCAAGGCTTTTTAAAAAATGTCGTGACAGTTTGAGTCGCCTGTCACCATCACTTACGACGGTGAAAACTTTGGTGTTCAGGTCAATCATCTGCTGTTAACGGACAGTTAAGTTATGTTTTGATAAACCAAAAACATGAGTATTTCGGAGGACTAAACAAATGAAAAGATTGATCTGGACTTTGCCTGTTTTGTTCGCCGTGACTGGCTGTGGTCAGCAGGGTGTAGTAAATAACAACACGACAATTTTCTCCAACCACACCACTCTCACCTCGCCAAAACAAACAGGATTTGATTACAGAAAGTTGTTGGGATTTCAACCATTGCTCCCTGCAAAAGTACCGAGCGGATACACTTTAAAGAACATCCAGACAGAAATTGACACGCTGGGCAAAGAGGGTAACGTGTACTCCTTTTCGGCGTTATATCAAAATGGGAACTCTTATTTCGGAGTGTGGGAAGCCAAGACAACAGGACATACAACAGTGCCAATGCCAAGTTCCGCTCAGAAAGTAACCATCAACGGGATCAGCGGTGTATCTTACGAGCAAGACGGGTACAATCTTCAATTTACGCAAGGCGGGATCACCTATCGAGTTGAAGGACAAACGCTTTCGGATCAAGATCAACAGAGCGTAATGACTATTGCTTCCTCTTTGACGGTCCCAGCGCAAAAGAAACCAGACAAAATCATCCGTCGTTCTTTTACAAAATGAATTACGCGAACAATCCAGTTTCGGGAATATGAATGGGATAGCATAACTGTCCTGTTGGGGAGGTTAATGAGTGAATAAATTTATTCTTGCCACAGCACTGATAGGAATAATCTATTTGGGAATGGTGGGATGTGGTACAAAGAAAACCACTTCAAGTAGTATTCCCACTTCTTTTTCACCTGCCGTGAAACAGGCTATGAAAGCGTATCAGAATTTCAACCAGACACCGTTCGTTACTCGTACCCACAGTCGTGCCAACCCCATCGTCAAAGTCCGCTTCGATGAAGATTACGAGTACGGCGAATGACCCAAGCTATGACAAGTACAATTATCTTTTGAGGTACATGTCAACAGACTCTTCGACACATAAACCGATTACAGAGATTGCTTATGTGACAGGAAGCAAGGAATTCGCAACTGAGGCAA
Organism: Alicyclobacillus fastidiosus; assembly: GCF_026651875.1. GTDB lineage: Bacteria > Bacillota > Bacilli > Alicyclobacillales > Alicyclobacillaceae > Alicyclobacillus > Alicyclobacillus fastidiosus. Next base: position 442,522 of record NZ_CP104067.1, read on the forward strand.
ACTTCGATGTATTTTACCACTTCAGTCAATACTCAGGTCCAGAAGTGAAAATGCCAGACATCGTTGCATCGCAGTTCGACACGAAAATCGGGCATGAGACATTAGCCAATGGAATTTCCGCCACAACGTATCTCGTCACATCCAAAAAATCCAACCCCAGTAGTCCACCTGTGACTCACGTTATATGGCATGAAGGAAAGTGGACTTTTGAGGTTAGTAGTTTGACGAAATCAATCAGCCGACCTAACAGTATCGCCAATAACGTAATAACCCATTTCGACAGTTCAAAACTACCGACTCCGTGGAAAAACGCTTATGTTGAAATTCAAGATACTTCTGGCGGCTTATTTAAGTCTCGTCAGATTGACACCATTGTCAGTTGGGATGAGTCGTTCGGGAAAACCCAAGGGAAATACCAAATTCGCACGCTATCTTCATGTGCAGATCCTATTTTCACGGCGTTAGACATGACTACGTCGATGAAGATTTACTCATAAACGCTGGAACAGTTTCTTGAGCTAACGGACAGCAGTACGCCATAAGATGGAAGAATTGTTTTGGTTGGAAAAACCTACACCGCAACGTTTGCGACGAGTAGTGCGTCTCACTCAATGAGGAGGCGTACAAAATGAAGAAAATTCTCTCTGTGTTCGTATTCGGTACTGTTCTACTTACTGGCTGTGGACATGAATTTGTTACACAACCACCAGCTAAATCAAACGGGGTAATCTCGCCTGTGTCAGCCTCAGACGACACCAAGGGACAATTCGCTACACCCAAAGTAGACCCCCCCGTCGTGAAACCTACTCTACAAACGGTGCAATTCCCGAAAGAAATGGAAATTCAACATGTGTATGTTATTGCTGGATTGGCAGGGAGATCATATACACCGAAAAATCAATCAGAGACGGTGGCACAGATTGAACAGTGGTTAAAGACAGCTAAACCTGTATCCGTTCAACTTCCTCCACCTCCCAACCCGCCAATCGTGACGAATGCGAATACGAACCCTGCGGTACTCGAATTGCAATTATCCTCTAAAAAGGTAATTTCGATTAGCCCAACTTTCTACATGGGGGGACATTCGCAGGAGTTGAGTCAGTTGTATCATTTTGTCGATGGCGTGATATCGTATCAGGTCGCAACTAAGACAGTCTACTTTAAGGACCCAAACCTGTATAACTGGTTAAAAAGCAACCAGTGGCAAGAACAGTTCAACACCAATTGAGAAAGTGAGATTTGGACATTCTTCTGTCACTATCGGGTTCACATAAGACTTGCAGAGGTGAAAAGCAAGGAGGTAGCCAAATGAACAACCATGAAGGACAGACTTACTGTGGGCAATATTCATATGTGTGCTCATTATCACGCTTCATACAATTACGTTCTAAAATCTAATTAAGCATCTTAAGGTAACGGAGGCATATCCGCAAGAAGCAGAGCCGAGGGACAGTTGCATAACAATTCGGTGGTGCTACGCTGTCATTACGGAGCTATGGGGTAGCATAATGCAATAAGGAACATATCCATAATTTCACTATAAGTGATATGGAGTGGTAGACAGTGAGAAATGGTTTGGGTGTCTTAAGTGTATTTGCAATAGCGACTTTGAGTTTATCAGGTTGTGGAACAACTGCCTCAAAAGGAACAACTAATGACCTTCCAGAAACAAGTACAAATACCGATTCCACGATGAAGGTTTATCCATATAACAGTTCCCTCTCGATTGGAAAAACCAATCCTAAAGACGACGCACAAGCGAAGCAATTTACCTTTACACAACCAGATATTCCTGGACTCAATATCCAAACCGTTGTATTGAATATGCAAAATACCTGGGGGATCAAGCCAGGAAACGCCAGCTTTCAGGCTGGCTGGTACACTTATAATGGCTATCGTGTCGAGAACGGCATTAGCGATGGGTACACTGTAAACTGGCGTTCTCCACAACAGGTTACAGTAGTGGACTTTTCTGTTGTAACAACCAAAGGCACTCCATCTGAACTAAAAGCCGAGGCGATTAAATACCTCGGTTATGCCGCCACTCTCCCGTATACAGGTGCGAATCCAGCAACAGCAATGCAGTGGGTACAACACGAATTACAAACCTATGACGGGAAGCAGATGACTGTCGATCAAAAGATCGGTAAGGTTTATTTTATGCTTGGACCATACGTGAAGAACGGAAATCAATTGATTTCTGAATTAACCATTTCAGCATCAACGATGGGGAAACCATAAAACTTTGGGTGGTTTAACGTCTATGCAGAGTACAGGTTAGGAAATCGAAGCAATCCATTTTATGCTTTACGAAAGTGAGGCGGTATCATGAAAATACACATATCCGTGACAGAGCGTGATGTGAGGGATTACATAAACTCACGGATGAAAAGAACTCGCCCCCTGAGAAATCGGTTGATACGTGGTCTCGTTATATTTTTCGTAATCATAACGGCGATTTTTTGGATTGTTGATAACAGTGTGTTCGTGGTGGTCGGATGCGATTTGTTCATAGCGTGCGCGGTTGCATTTGCATGGTTCCGATATCTTAAGAGGATTAGTCAAAACAGTAATTTCAAGCGTCTAACCGCATTTGAGCTTACGCCTGATTATATTTCTTTTACAGCAAATGATGTCACGAGCAAGGCTGATTGGAGTTCTGTTCAATCAATTATGGATACTGATAAATTTGTGATCTTTGTGCTCCCAAATCAACAAGAAATACCTATTCCCAAACACAGTTTCAAAGGTGAAGAGCAATATACTGAGTTCATGGACTTAACCAAGTTTAAACTCGGCAAGTAATCGAGGATTTAGAGAGAAAAATCGACAGACTTTCAAGGCAAAGTCAGCCAAAACCAAGTATGTGATTGTGAATAACCGAACCCCTCAACCCCCCAAATCCCCCTTATGACCAAACAAAAACTACATATCGTCGTTCAGGCGGCTTTTTGCAGTATAATTTTGGCATAGGGATTGTAAGGGAGCGGATTGAATGGGACGAAGTGTTACGGTTCCAATGCAAGCTCATGACGATGTGCGTGAGTGTCGTCTTTATGGCGCGAGGCAACCCAAATCTGGAAGGAGAGTCACCGACGACGAATTGACACGTATTCGCCAGTGGCTTCGTTCTGCTCAGTTGGTTGAGGAATTCTTAAGTAGTTCGAATGGAACCAACGATTCCGAGAATAGAATTGTCATTGAGTTAATACATGGACAACCGATGCGGATTACTCCTCTCACGGGAGACGCAATCCATTTGGATGACGGTGGCGGAGCAGTACGTATTTTGAAACAGGCTGACTTGCGTGGGTTGTTGGACGCTCTGTAATTCGGATCAGGAGACGAGAGGGGAAGGGAAGGTCTGTTCATGAATACCGTTCGAGTTTGGCACATGGAATCCTTCATTCTTGCTCTTTGCGGGGTCATTTCACTTAAGGTACTCCCTGGATTCGGGATTCTCACCTGCCTTGTATTGTGCAATGTCGCATTGGTACTTGGAATTCGGAATAGGCAGTACCGCTTTGCTGTCGCGGGAATCACCCTTCCAGTAGTTGGGCTGGTACTTTCCTTGCTATTCATAGTGTTAGCAATGTATTCGATAGCCTTTGTGAACGGAATGTCCCACGCCCCTGTGTACTATTTTTGAAATGGGTTCGGGTAGTCCCAATGGGAACTGTTAACAAGCAAGCACGCTACTGATCCACGAAGCCCATTGTATGCCCATATCGTGTGAAATAGGGGGCAAAAACGATGCAGAGACGCGAAGGGATTGTGAAGTGGTTTAAGGACGAAAGAGGCTACGGTCGCATCATGCTGGACGGACAGGATGGGAATCATGTCTTCGTCCATTTTAGCGGAATCAGACCTGATTCTATACGATTTCCGAATGGATTCCGTTATCTCAAGGAAGGTCAGAGAGTCTCATTCCACTTAGTTGAACACCCACAGTCAACGGACAGTCAAAGATGGACGGCGACAGACGTTGAAATCATCAGCGACTAATCATGTCATCAGGAGAAGTGTTCGTGTGGTTTTATGAGGCTTACGGGCAGAATGCCAGTATGGAGATGAGACAGATGAACGATATAGAAGTTAACGAGTTAAAGGATTCCATCCAAAGTCTCGAAACGAAAATAGATAAGTTGTTGGCTCAACCCAAAAAGCGTTCAGGGTTTTTGTGGAAGGAATTTATTGTTGGATTTGTTGTCGTGTATATCATCATGATGGCTCTTGCTGTTACGGTTGGGTTGCTGAATCAACATTTTGGATTCTTCCACTGAGGTATAGTCACTCTTGCACATACGGAGACAGATATCCAAGAAAGAATCGATTCGGGTAATATGTAGTTGCAGAATAAGTCCATATCTCGTTATTGCATGAGAATTAACCTTACCAGGAGGACAATGACCTTGAAACAATCAAGCAGGTTTCGTTGGTTAAAAGATTGGGTATCACCCATTGTAATTGGGGTTGTCGCGGCATTTGGATTGAAGACTATGGTTGTGAGTGCCGCCGTAGTACCATCGTCATCCATGTACCCTACAATTCCTGCCACTGAAACTCACCATGTATATATTTTGGACAATAAATTGGCTACAGACTTTGGTCGCAAAATTTTTCGGGGAGAAGTTGTAGTATTTCACTATCCAGACTATCCAAAGGAATTGTATGTGAAGCGAGTTATCGGTCTTCCTGGTGATACAGTGAAGGTCACAGCGAACGCAGTGTATATTAACGGACAAAAGTTAAACGAATCTAATCCAAATATTGCCAAATCCAATCTTCCGAAGTTGGGTACTTATCATGTACCCGCAGGACACTACTTCATGTTGGGAGACAATCGTCCAGTTTCCAGGGATAGTCGTTATTGGGTTCACAAATACGTGGCTCGCTCCGCAATCGTTGGCGAAGCTGATTTTATTATTGCGCCACTCAGTAACATTGGGTCAATTTCGCAAAGTTTATCTGCTCCAACTGGATCTTGAACTTAGGCGTATAGATTAAGGAGTTGCGAAGATTTCAAGGCAGGCGAAGCAAAACAGGCTATTCTTCGGGATACGTCAAAAAGTACAATACACTTGAATACCTGCGGACCGTCTAAACCTAAAAGGGATGTTTGATATGATGATTTTTGAATCGGAGAATCTTTACGTATGTCCAACAGAGATGGCAGACGTAGATAGCGTCGTTGAGGTGTATAACTCTAATACGCTTTTCTTAGAAAATCACATGAATACTCAGCAAGTTACATTTGAATGGGTGACTGAAGAACTTGAGTCAATGGGAAAAGCGGGATTTTGTTCATGCAAGGCGGTTGACAAGAGTTCGAGAAAAATCGTTGGTGTCATTGACTTCAAAATCGATCAGGAATCCTATGTGTCGCTGTTAATGGTACACAAGGAATATGAAAATATGGGTTTTGGCAAACAAATCTACCAAGCATTCGAGGATTACGCTAAGTCCAGAGAGAGCAAGCGCATCAGACTGGATGTTGTCACTGGTTACAGCGACAAAGTACTTAATTTCTGGGTTGGAAACGGATTTGAGAAGTTTGAGGACATAAAACTGAATTGGACAGGAGTAACTTTGTTTGCTGTCACGCTGAAGAAGGATATTAGGTTTAATCCAATGCCTTAAATACGAATGCCCGTTAGCAACAAAACAATCTTTAGGAAAGGCTCTTTTCACAAAGATTGTTGCTTTAGAGGACATGGTTTTACCGAAGGTAATAGAAACGATAGAGGGCGACGCCTTTTAGCGTATTCACCCTGTTTGTTGAACAACGATTTCGTTTGGTGTCATGGAATCTTCCCATAACAATGCTGTTATGGTATTCACCGTCGGAAAGAATTTTGTCGTTCTTCAGTATGCCTTCAATTTCAAAGCCATGTCTTTTACTTCATACGGCTCGCAGATATTCGACCGCATAGCACGATTCCCACGAATCTTTTCATCGCCAATTCATACCTCCCAAGAGTACAGCAACACATGAACCCACTTCCGCACATTCATACAAAAGACAGATCTTATCGGGTTGACGGTTTATCCAGGATCGCCAACAGTAAGGTTGCAAGTGGTCCTATAAACAGGGAGATAAAAAACCAGTTTAACCCGCTTCGATTTTTACATTGGGCAATATTCGCGTTTATTAGCATCAATGTACCCCATCCAACCACGTATCCATGCGAAGACCCCGTGATTTGCATAAAATATCACCCCTAATTTGCCGCCATCCTCTCAGGTGGTTAGGCATGATGATGTTTTGTCGCCTGTATTGACGAGGTTGCCGAAGTTCCATGTGCTGTGACAATTGAATAGACGGGACTCAGGGCTACGAGGATTCCGATGATACAAGCTACTATCCACAGCCAGGAGGTACTTCGTTTCCGATAAAGGGTAACTCCAACGGCAATCACCAGACTGATGAGAGCGGGAATGCGAGCAACAACTCCAGCAAAGCTGATAAACGAGAATAACAATAGCAAGACGGTTAGAATCCACAGAAGTGTGAACAACATCGTCCGATACATGTCACCACCTCGTCTTATCCTGCCGACATCCTATGTCCCTAAATTCCCGTTCTTTAACTACTTCCACATACATCCAGACATTCCTGTTCATCCTATGCCAAGATTTATCCGATGAAGACGGGGAATGGGGTGAGAAACATGTTTTGAAAGGCATGTAGTTTCATGTTTGTCGGTAATCGTGTGCCTGACCTGTAAAAATGTTTTCAATTTCAAAATGCAGAAGAACGCGGTGTTCAGATATACCGCGTTCGTTTTGTTGATACCGCAAGTATTATTGCACGTTCACCCCCGATAACGATCTTACGGTCTTCGATAAGTAGAATGAGTTCGTGTCTCGTTCCAGACCACAGTTTCGGTAAAGCATCTGACTCAGCGGTGTCCAGAAAATGATTTTGGAAAAGCAAAATAGTATACCCAAACGGCAAATAGAGGTACTATGAAAGCCAGATAAACCCAAATGTTTATATGGAATATAATGTAGTTATGCCAAGTGAACGTCTCAAACAGATAGCCCCAAACCGCAAGACCGAGTAACCCACCTACAAGAAATTTCACCATCGTCGGTAGACGATGGAACTTGGCAAGAAAGTCGTCTGTTCTAAAGGAGAACTTCCCAATAAGTTGAACAATAACTACTGCAACAGCAAAGATAACCACAGTATTTACAATGAAACCGAGCGTTATAGGGTATTCATAATTAATGTCAGAATGATTTTTAACCTCATGTATGAACTGCCTAAAATACTGTGACGAGACAAGGTTCAAAATAGCCAATAACGCAAATGTACTTAACAGGTATGGTAATCCCTTCACAAACTTTTTTAAGCGTTCTGGCTTCACATTGGCAATAATCTCATCACAAAAGGACTTATAATCGCCGCCAAATACCTCTGTAAGCGATTCATTTCGTTCTTGAGCCGCCATAGCCATGTCAAGCAAGTCCTGACGGATTAGTTCCAGGCGGTCATCTGAAATTTTGCTGACTCGAAGGTAGACCACCATATCGGTCATGATTTTACGATTTTCAGGTGTCAGATTCCTGGTTAGCTTATTATTAGACCTTTGTATCTGCTTAATCTTAGTCACATCTCACCACTCTCCTCAAACAATTTGTTTACGGACTTCTCGATCTCACGCCAGTTGACAAAGAATTCTTTGAGAGCCTGTTCACCTTGCTCCGTAAGTGAATAATACTTACGCTTTGGACCAAGTGGAGAATCTTTGTATGATGCGACCAACAGTCCGTTCTTTTCTAACCTGAGCAGTAACGGGTAAATCGTGCCTTCTGAAATAGATGAGAAACCTACGTTACGTAACTTTTCGGATATTTCATAGCCGTATGTCTCACTTTCCTTTATCACTTTGAGAATGGAGCCTTCCAAGGTTCCCTTTAATAACTGCGAGCGTTCATTCATTTTTGATCACGTACCTTGTTATGCAAGTTACTTCAGGTACATTATATAACAAGGTAGCTGGCTGTCAAGTAACTGAATACATACGGGCTTTCTTTGCCAGCAACTTTGTTCTTATACGTTCTCCAACACACTACTCACATAAGCATATCATTATTGAGTGAGCATGCAGTATTCATGTATAACTGAACCGTCACCTTTTTTCTGAAATGAAACTGGGGAACACAACCATCCGAGTGGCTTCCGCACAACCGATCAAAACCGACCGAACCAACGCCATGGAGCCAAATACCAGGGAGGTACTGTATCGAGACTTCCTTCTGACTATGCTGAGTCCGTACATCCAGCAGGCGATATCCGAACATTATGGGGAATATCGTAGTTTCGCACTGTATCAAGCGCAATTCAGGGACATCAAGCGTCTATGCGATAAGGGGTAGTTCTACTTCGAAGTAACGGTAGTCGTCGAAACATGGACAGGTGCCCACAATCCGCCATATGGATTAGAAACGATTACCTTAACGAACTATCCGCCCACGGTCGGCGGGGCTGGAAAGCCGATTCACATGCTGAAATACGTCCATCAAGACTTGTCTCCAACGGAACCGAGCAGGTTGCCACTTCGGAGGAATTGCTGATAGGGCAGGGAGCAGGGAATGAGCGGCTTAAATACGAGCCGAAGGGCAGGAGTAGCATATATTTCAACTGATGTCTGCATTTTTGTATCGGGTTACAGAAACATCTCATAACCCATTCCAGATTACATAAACCCCGCGATACTTGTCATTCCCGATAAACGGATGGTCAGGGCTTCTCCATGGGGACAGGAGGTCAGAGAGATTGAACCACGGGGATTGAGCCTCCCATGCGCTGTGATCGAGTCTCTATATTGCACTTTGTATTGCACAATAGATTGTGATTTACCTTGCTATTCATCTTTCCGTTTATCTTGTTGTTGAAGAACAGCTTGAAAAATGTCCTGCCCAAGAACATCGCGAATGAATTGATGTTGGACACTGACAACCCCTCTTTGCCTACCGTGCCCCGATTCTCCCTCGAACAAAACTGAGACCCCATTGCTGGAGTCTCGGTGACGGTATCCACTTACGATTGCGTTGAGATAGTCATTTGACTGAGACAGGTTGTTTTTGCACAGTCTCCAACTTGCCCGCATCCAAATCAAAGATGAACGCGATGTCGAATTTTCCTTCGTGATAGTGCGGTGCAGAATCGGAGAGCAGAGCCAGAGTTTGCCCATCCCGCTTGCTGATTCGTTTGGCAACTTCGGAATTGATCAGGTCCCTATTTCGCCTTACATCCTGGTACAAGAACTTGAGGACACGCCTTGTGTTCTCTTCATATCCATCGACTCCACGCTTAAACAAGTTAATGAGATAAATACCGTCGCCGTCACCTATCATCTCGTCAAAGGGCTTCCACTCGATGTGTGCGAAGATGCCCCTGGCATAGTCGATATCCTTGCTCCGAATCATATCGAGAACCTTTTCCTTTCGGGGTGTGTACTCCTCCATATTGGTGTGCCACGTACAGCCCTTGATCGTCCCTTCGTGCCTAAACCCTACGAAAATAGCTGTGTCCATAATGACTAATTCCTCCTCTTTGGTTTGATCCCAATCTATCACGGTGTCAAGATTTGATCAGCCAAAAAAGTGTCGAACCCCGTTTGAGGTCGGAGAGCAGTAAGGGCAAAAGAATTGGAGTGAGTTGGATAGGGTTAAAGAAATGTATACATAAATGTTTAAGGTTATGGGTACATAAATGTTTCCATTTCCATATGCCCTTAAGGTTGTGTTTGTTGAGCCTAATACGTGTTCCGTCCCTTGAAATCTTCCGCCCGAATCCCTTCACCAAATCCGATTGATCCAACGCCATCCATATGCTATGCTCCAGTTGCAAGGCTCCTCCCCGTGTGCCACGGAGAGATTAAACCGAGAATATGGCGCATGGGTACGTTTCAACAGGGTGGCGGAATGCCGCTTTTTTGATATAGGGGATTGACGAACGGTGAATAGGTACTTCTTTGCCATCCTTCCTGTGGAGAGGTGATAGGCAATGCGGGAGGCGAATTGCGGGCGAATTTATTAAGCTCCTTTCAACAGATGAATTGTTTGGCTTTTTCGATCATCACGAAGATGATGGTAACTTTATCTTGGATTTGAACGCGGCAAGAGAAGAACGGGCGGCGAATATTTTACGGACTAATTGGATGAAGGAGGCGCAGGGCAAAAGGTTAACAGATAGGGCATGAGGTTGAAACGGAGTAGGACTCCTTTCTGACATCCGCCTTTGCTGTGAACAACGGAAAATTTTCAGGATTGATGGAATCAATCCGTCGGATATCATCAAAGTCTCTTGATGCTTGGAACATAACCACATTGCTTAATCCCATATGATATGCTAAAATGAAAAGCTGTATCATGGCCACCTGACTCAAAAATGCTACGACGACGCCCGTTGGGGACAGATGAGTGGAGGACAGTATGCACAGACATTGTGGGGTTTGCGGTGAATCGCTTGTCAAGGTGTGGGTGAATTCTGCTTCAGGAACGATCATTGTGGCGGAATCGAAGAGGGGTGGACCTTTCACCAACAGAAAGTCTTCGGCTGTTGATGCTTACCTTTGTCCGAAGTGCGGACGTGTTGAACTTTTTGCACAAAATCCAAAGGTTTTTATGGATGCAAACCATCACGATGGACAGGCTTGAACGATTGAGTAAACAGTGAATGGACGCTTCGCTGGCTCCATCTGCGAAATCGAGTTCATTGTGGCGGATGGAGCGACCGTGGAAGAGCTTCGACTCAATCTGGCGAATCAACTGATTGAATATGCTAAGGACTACATGAATGACTTCTCTCTCTACTTCAATTCCCCAAACACTCGACCTCATTTCCCATATGTGCTCCGTGTTTTACTCGAAGACGACATTGAGGCTGTTGCCTCCACGTTACGTAGCGTTGCTGAGGATAGCGGGGAAACAGGGAGCGGTGGGCATAGTTCACTTGGATGTGTGGTGGATTACATCGAGAAGCACAAGACACGGCACTTCGGAAAAGTTATCGAGGACAACCACGCGATCTTAAAAGCACAGAAGGACAAAAACTGAGTCGGTTCAAAAAAAGGAAGGGGTTACGTAAATGTATACATTTACGTTTGAACTTTCGTAACCAGATTCGTTTGTTGTTCTGGAAATTTATTCGTTTCCTCCAAAACTATCACCTCGTTGAACCCCTCAACAACGTGACTTTTCCCAGTCGGGAAGCGCCTGAAAATGCAGTAAACATGACGGGGTACAGATACGGGAAAATAGATGATATGGGCTGATAGGTATTCGACAAATGTAAACATTTATGGTTCAGGTTAATGAAACATTTCGTGCCCCATTTCAGATTACATGTACCCTTTAACAAAGGTTCAGTTCTTATTGTTGGTGTCTTCAAGCCACGCTTCAATCATAGTTTTCATTTCTTGGGGTTTTCCATACCGTCAATTGCGTAAAAAGTCGCGTGACCTACCGCCGTTAAGAGTAGGAACCCAGTTTGAATCATCTGGGAGTAGTAAAGCGGAGACCCCCTGCCGTTGGATTGAAGTGGGGCTGAAAAAAGATTTCTCCGAGGGTGGCGGGATGCCGCCTTTTTGTCATACGGAGAGTTGAAAAACAGGGGATAGGCGTTACTTTGTCATCCTTCTTGGAAAAAGGGGAACAGCTCATGCAAGAAAACGAATCAACGGCGAGCTAATAAAACTCCTCACTGCCGAAGAATTGTATGGGATTCTCAACCAACGTGAAGATGATGGAAACTTTGTGCTGGATTTGGAGACGGCAAGAGAAGAACGTGCGGAGGAAATTCTGAGGAAAAACTGGATGAAAGAGCGAGAAGAGCAGGATTAAAGTCAGAAAACACGGGCGTAGGGATTGAACGGGGCAGAGCCGAACATCTATAGCGAATATTCAAGTTGGGTGCATTATAGATGCTGGGAGCGAACTGACATGGCGAACCAAGTGAAAGAAAGTGCAGAACGAGTACAGAACAGGTTGTTGGAACTGGGGTACACGAATAAGGTGGTGGAATTACCCGACCGCACGCGAACCGATCAGGATGCCGCAGATGCCATTGGCTGTGAAGTGGCTCAGATTGCGAAGTCCGTCATCTTCCGTTCGAAGAACTCCGACAGCCCCTCAATAGTGGTTGCCAGTGGGGTCAATCGCGTCAATGAGAAATCTCTTTCTAATCAGCTAAATGATAAACTGATGAAAGCTGATGCGGATTTCGTTCGTGAACGCACAGGATTTGTCATAGGCGGAGTTCCTCCACTCGGTCACAAGGAGACCATCGCCACCATTATTGACGAAGACCCCTTTCAGTATAAGACCATCTGGGCGGCGGTAGGACATCCGAAGGCAGTATTTGATTTAACGCCCGATCAACTGGTGGAAATGACCAGGGGAAGGGTGATGGCGATAATCTAAAGTTGGTGGGGACAAGTAAGATAGGGTGAATTCCGACGTTTCGAGGCGTGTGTATGGATGGTGTATGTCAAATGTGTTTTATGCGTGGTACGCTTATTGCAGAAACGGGCAGGAATATGCAATTAAAGCTTATATCTCCTCGGAGCATAAAATCAATCCAAAAAGTGGATTGTAACCAGATATAAACTTATTCCGTCTAACGTTTGTGACATCACGAGGAGGCTCTGAAATGAAAAACTATAAGACATGGGCAACAGCAGGAGTTGCATTAAGTCTTGTGGGAGTTGTTGCAGGATGTGGTAATGCAAACAATTCAACTGGTGGGACAGCTCCGACAAACACGACCAATCAAACGGTCACGAACACTGCAACAAATACAGCCACAAACTTACCAGCGAACGCTACGACCAACAATACAACGGGGGACTCACAGCAACAAACATCACTTTCAACACTATCCTATTCTTCGAGGCAAAAACAACAAATTGTCAATGCCGCAGGTGAGTTTTCCATAACCCCATATATTCCAATAAAGGGTGTTGCGGGCGACAGTTTTATCAGTGTTCGTCCAGGTGGTTATCCATCGATTACACTTACGTTCAACAAAATGGTCGTGAATGAATCCAATCAATCCGTAACGACAGGGGAAACCATTCAATCAAAGTCTCCTGTTACATTGACTAACGGTACAAAGGCAGAGTGGATAACTATCGCTAACACGACAGAACAACCATCACTCATGTTCAAAATCAATGACGTAAATGTGCAGATACAGCCAACTGACACTGGAATGAGTAAACTTGCTGTTGAACAGATTGCATCGTCGATGCAAAAACTTCAGGTTCAGACGGCATTTCAGACTGAATCTGTAACTGTACAGCCAGGAATAACCGTTACATTCAAGGTGCCACAAGGATGGAACAAGCAAAATGCTGGTGCAGGAGGCACGGGTGGTTCGAAGTGGGTCAATCCGATGAATGCGAACCAATGGGTGAAAATCCTGTACAGTGGCAATGTAGGGGCGTTGCAAAACCCTAATACGGGCAAGTACGACGTTACAGCGTACATCAACACCCAAGGTGTCACATGGACGCATGTTGCTTCGGACAAGTTATCAGGGCAATTTACAATCCCAGTCGGTGCTATCAACAACACATCCGTTGGATATGGGTATGCACAAGTGCTCACCAAGCCAAATCCGCTTGGCATAACGGTCGAAGTTGTGGCTCCACAGAACGTGGCTCAATCGGTAGTTCAGAATGTGAGCGTCAACGCGAAGTAGTATATAACCTATATTGAAAACTAAAATGGCGTGCCATCGGTACGCCATTTTGGGGATAACTTTACTAAAAATGCTTTGTCATTCGGGGTGTAAACCCATACGAGAATTCAATCAATATTTCGGATTTTGCACCTCTGAAGGGAATCCATGTCTGTGACGGACCCGTTCTTTATGTCTCCTTGCCGTTTATTTAGTAGAGTATTTATTGCACATAGGGAGGCAAATGTTTAAGAAGCTTGACCCATCCAAACTGTTATGGCGATATATTGCAGTCCTTATTCGCACTTTTAAATTGCGAAAAATGCGATTGGGGGTGAATACGACATATGGATGACGATATGACGAACCCTCACGAGGGCATTGCGCCCGCACCGCCTGCTCAATATGACCGTTTTGTACGGGAGCTTGAAGAGCGGCTATATGATGGTTGCAGTGTCACATTCACGCTTCCTCATCATAGTAGCACCTTATTGGCGCGCGGTGTTTTGAGCAGGCTGGAAGCGCGGGGATGCTATACGGCTGAGATAGACCTGTCTAACGTCTCAACGATTGAGGAATTGACGCTTCTATTGTTGCAGACGGTTCTTCAATTACGTATTGGCATTAGCGCCTTACCGAACTCCTCCCTAAACGACTTCATAGACAGTCTGTCCCGACCTGAGATCCGTGCCAAAATCAAAGACGTTGTGGACATACCATATGTGCAGAGTGTTAAAGAAAGCCCTCTTGAACTCCTGGACGAAAGCGTAAGCCTCCTGCAACGCATCCCAGAACAATCGAAAGCGAGGTTGGTTGTTTGGTTCCACGAATTTCAGGTGATCCACAAGATTGACGACCTCTTGCTGAAGCGGCTCCGTGCGACATTCCAACATCAGACCCATGTAACCTATGCGTTTGTCGGTAGCGACCCCGACCTGATGCGAACGCTGTTTGCCGACCAACATGAGGCATTGTATCGGTTCGCTGTAATGTTGCAGTACCCAGGTGTAAGGGCGGGAGGGTGAAGGTCACTTGAATGGGCATGCTTCATCGAAGGGGTGTTTGCGTACCAACACGATACGTGCTCTAAAGTTCAGTGCGGCTTGGCATAACATTCACTTTAACTTATCGTTTCACTTACGATGGTCAGCTTGGACAGGGCAGGCTTTTACTCTTTCTTGGACACCTTGGAGCATCGTCAGCATCCGCCGACCGCACCCACACGACGATTGCCCGAACGACTCCCGTTCCAAATGGCTCAAGACACAAGCATCCACAGGAGGGGGGGATATGGGTACTTCTCATCCAGTTTTGGGAGGGGTATGGGGGTGTTTGTAGACCTATAGGAAAAAACGTGAAAGAGATAAAAGTAAACTTCAAAAGTAACAAGAGTAATGCGATAACCCCTCCACACACCTCCCATATGCCGAATACAAGCCTCCCCCTCCCCGTGGATGGTGGTGGATGGGAAGCGGGCGCAGGCGAGAAGTCTCGGAGTAGGGGTTCGCGGCGCGAAGACAGTGAATGTACGCCATATGTGGGACATGTTCGCGTTGATTGTGAGACCCGTCATCATGACTTAGCCCAGTTGACTTCCAATATTCAGGGAAGTGATAGGAGAGCCTTTCGTGAACTATATTGGACCGAAAATACGGTCTGGTTGGTAGTCCAAACGCATTACTCCCGTGATGTCCTATCCATCCCCTCGGATGTCCTGGCTTTGAATTGGGGATAGTCTGACGAAGTACGTACAGTTTAGTAATATTGTTAATGGGTGATAATCAATGGGCGATAGTCAAAAGGTTATTCTTCAACATTATGTACCGAGGATGTATCTAAAACACTTTTCACGCCCTGATAAGCGAGCACAGTTATTCGTTTTTGACAAGGAGGTAAGAAAGAGTTTCCCAAGCTCAGTTAACATCATTGCGGCAGAGAGATTTTTCTATGATTTACCTCCTGTAGAATCTAAAGAATTGGATTTTGAAGATGATCCACAAGTCGTCGAGAAAATCTTCTCGGAATTAGAAAACGTCGTTAGCAGAATTCTTAAAAAAGTGATCAGTAGTTATTATATGACACCACGGATGAAGTTGTCCGCGCTCACTCTGTTCTCTCCAGAGGAGCGGGGTAACTTGGTTATTTACATAGTTCTGCAACTACTGCGTAC
Source organism: Alicyclobacillus fastidiosus (assembly GCF_026651875.1). Lineage (GTDB taxonomy): Bacteria > Bacillota > Bacilli > Alicyclobacillales > Alicyclobacillaceae > Alicyclobacillus > Alicyclobacillus fastidiosus. Next base: position 458,388 of record NZ_CP104067.1, read on the forward strand.
TCCAAAAGCTCGTGAAATGTTAACTGAGTTTCAAGAGAAGCTCATGACAGCGTATTTGAAAACGCAAGTAAAATCAGGACAGTTGCGAGGCTTGCGTGTTCAAATGAAGGAGGAAGCACAGTCCCTTCATCATGCTGAGATCTTGTTCACCGAAGCGGTCGTCGATAAACTGTGCTTCATTCTCGCGCAATACATTTGGTGCGTTGCATACAGAACTTCAGAGGAACCAATTTATACATCAGATAATCCAGTGGTCGCCTATAACCATATTTCCAAGCAAATAAAGATGTCTGGATATGGTGTCCCAGGGATTGAGATTTTATTTCCGCTGAACCCAGACTTACTACTAATTTTGAGAGAGCCAACTCATTTCCACAAGTACCTGTCTTGTGATGGCAAGTTTGTTGAACTGCGCTCCGATGCGACGAATCTATACAATGGGCTTCAAGTATTGTTAGCAAAGAAATTTGTGTTTTCAAGCACAAGTGATTTTTCATTGGCTGAGAGAATCGTGGAAGAATATCCAAATGTAAGCTTGGAGTTGGATATAAATAAAATCAACCAGTCAGCAAAGGAATGGTTTGCAAGGTCGAAGAATGACTGAGTTGGTGACCTAATCTGACTGACAAACAAGCCCTCTCGCAAACGTTCTCACCTCTTCATTCCTTCCCAGAATCTTGCGATTTCCCTCCCAATCTGCCCTTATCTTGCTCTACCTCCTGAATTTTTGTCCTGTGAAGTGTGTATAAGGAAAGGATTCAAAATACACCAGGGTTCCCAATTGGGAAACATTCAGGAGGCGATCAGGTTTGAAAAACGGACGAGACAGGCGTGAAATCCCCGATTCAGTAGGAGCGCGAATTCGTCACTTGAGAAAGCAACTCAATCTCTCATTGAAGGATTTGGAACGTCTGACAGGGGTGTCGCCGAGTTATATCAATCGATTGGAGAACAATACCAGAAAGGCTCCGAGCGTTCCGATTATTTACAAGTTGGCTCCCGTGCTTGGGGTCTCACCCCAAGAACTCATGGAGATGAGTGAAGCGGAACAAAGAGAGAAGGACGTGATTGAGCTTATACTCACGCACCATTATACGCTCTGCAATGGTATCCAAGCGACTCAAGCCATGAAGGATAGTCTCGCCGAGTTGTTGCAGACCGTGATGAGTAGTGACCTCGACGGAAAGAACAAGGTGCGGGACACTATCGTGATTGTTGAAAAGGTGCAGGAGTTCCTTAGATTGATTCGGCAATGAGCATTAGGCAGAGAGGACTCTTCAATCAGGGTTCTCTCTGTTTTTAAAAGGACGAGCAAGGGAGGCTCACATTATGAGTTTTAAAGGGAGCGAACGCGAGTTCATTTTTTCACTGTATCTCAAAGAGCACAAGTCCATACTGGAGGATGTCGTAGGTCGGAGTTTGACCGATCTGTTGCTCGAAGCATACTGGCAGGGATATAAGCTTGATCTATTGGGGTACGACAGGGCTATGGGGGTTCCTGTCATTACCGAAGTGTGGTTAGGGAAAACGGGCGGCTACCATCAGGAACGGTTTCTGAGTCTCTTGGAAACGGTAGATGAGGGGCAGTTGCTTTACCTGGCACTTGGCTTCCAGGTCAAGCATGTTCGCGAACTGGAGCAACAAGTGGGTAGCAGTGACAAACCGATTAAACTGCTGTTGGTGCGGATTACCGATCAGATAATGGAACCACTTGAAACGCTCAATTCCACGCACAAGCTAAAGATTTACAATTCCCTGGGGTTATTGGACGAAGTTCCAAATCCACTTCGGGTCGTCAAAACCATTGAACATCCCCTATACAAGCTTCTCAGCCCGAAACCCCTTCCAGACAATCAGGAATTCGATTTTTCAAAACGAGTGGATGTAAATCGATACGTGCTGTATCGGTTGCGGGAGGCGGTTCCCAATTTCCTGACCTTGCAACGAGAAAAGCACTTCATCGAGGATAATGCCACCATCATTCTTGGTGGGGGGCGTACAGGCATACAGTTTTACATCTCAGCAAGAAACAGAAGGAAGCAAGCGTTCGTGGAGTTGCGATTTGACGAATCAAATAGCGAGCTATTTCAATTGTTCGCGGCGAAACCGTGGTTGTTGCGGGAAAAGGTCGATGAAAGTGTCAAGGTTCAGGACAATACAATCGGGTGTTACTTCAAAGCCTCTGACAACGTGCAAGAGACGGCGGACGAGTTGACGCAGATTTTTAGCAGGATGGTGAGTGCCATCAGCTATCCGTTATTCGATATTCTGCAGTATGAAAATCAGATGGCGTGATGGAAAAGACAGGGATGGCGTGAAGAGCAGGGAGGAGGATTGTAATGTAATGGCGTTGGTTTCCCAACGCCATTACATATGGAAAACGTGAAAAAGCGACACTCCGATACCTCACGATTGGATATCGGAACAGGGTCAAGGGCATCCTACTTGCACATTTGCCCTCCCGTTTGTACGAAAGCAAAATTACTTGAGGTGCTTTTTCACAAAAGCCAATAAGGTTTGCCCCAATGTAGTGAGCACAACACCTGTTCCACTGCATTTATCGCATTGAACCTTTTTGCCACCATCCGATTCCACTTCACCAGTGCCTTTGCAATCCCAACACGGCAACTCTAAGTCATCCATTGAAATCTGCAAAAACATCGACTCCTTTCAAGTCACGCCTTACGGAGTATAATTACGTTCAGGTGACGAGGGGGGAGTTAACACCTTTTAGTACATTCACCATCTTGAACCGAGATTCCCCCGTCTGCTTGTTTCACTACTTGAACGAATAAATCACATATCCTAAGTATACCGCTGACAGCCACATCATTGTGGCGGATACGCGATTTAAGGCTTGGAGTGATGAGTTTCGTAACGCCACCTTACCCACCATATGACCTGCAATCGACAACCCCAGAAACCACAACCACGATACCGTAGCACTGGCTATGCCGAACGCAATTCGCTCCGTCCAAGCCGTATACGCCACCGCACTGCCGCCAATCACCGCAAGCGTATCAATGAGGGCATGCGGATTAAGGAGTGATACCGACGATGTGAATCCAATTTGTCGTTTGGCTGTCCAAGCCGTCGAAGAGATTTCATTACTCTCCCCTGCGTTCTTTACCCTCCAGGTAGACCATCCCATATATAGCAAGAACACAATACCAATCGCGCCAAACGTATAACGGAGCCATGTGATATGGAGAGCTACCGTTGAGACACCGAGGACTGCCAGTGCGATCAGAAACGTATCACAAATTGACGCGGTAATTACGGCTGGCAGTGAACCCGACCAACGGCTGTGCAGTGCCCCCTGCGTGAGAATAAATCCGTTTTGCATCCCAATCGGCAAAATCAGTCCGAGAGATAAGAGAAATCCATGGATGAAAGCAACAAACAACCATACCCCTCCTAACGCATTTCCTAATCAACATGTTAAAGGAAGGAGTATAATTACTGCATGCGAATGTTTAGATGATAACCTTCGGTCAATTCGATTAGGGAGAGCATACTGTGGAACTCAAACAACTGGTGGTTTTTCAAGTTGCCGCCCAAGAATCCAACTTTACACGGACAGCCGAAATACTCAACTACGCCCAGTCAACCGTGACTTCACAAATACAATCCCTCGAATCTGAACTTGGCGTGTCGTTATTCGAACGATTGGGTAAACGGGTCATTTTGACTGAAAAGGGTCGCCGCTTCAAGCAGTATGCGGATCAGATCCTTGCATTGTCCAAGGAAGCAAGAAGCGAGATGGGGGAGGGCGACGAACCGAGTGGAACCCTCGTGATTTGTGCCCAAGAAACCCAGACTACATACCGTTTACCGCCACTGTTACATGAATTCCAAAGGCGATATCCCAAAGTACAATTGGTTTTTCGTCCTGGCATATCTGATGCCGATATCCGAGTGTATCTTGGAACAGGGCAACTTGACGCGGCGTTTTTGTTCGAACCACCAGTCTCGTCGGACACACTCATCGTAGAACCGCTATGCAATGAACGAATTGTTGTCGTAAGCCACCCACAACACCCGCTCGTAAACATGGTCGAGGTGAAGCCAGAACACATAGAAAATCAGACTGTTCTGCTCACGGAAAATGGGTGCCACTATCGACGTAGGTTTGAGGATACTTTGATCGACGAAGGTATCCAACTCGCTGGGAAACTTGAATTGGGGAACGTCGAGGCGATTAAGCGGTGTGTGATGGCGGGCATTGGAATTGCCGCTTTGCCTGAAGTTACGGTGGAAGAAGAAGTATCGCAAGGACAAATGGCAATTCTTCCGTGGACAGGGTGCGACTTTGACATCGTAACGCAATTGGCGTGGCATAAGGACAAGTGGATGTCTCCTGCACTTTCGTCCTTTATCGAAGTATGCAAAGAAATAATACTCGACAAGACAAACACACCATACATGACAGAGAAACAACCGATGTAGGTGTGAAGGTAGAATTTCAAACCGAATTTGAGATTGATCCTTCTGAACCCTCATTCCTGTAATTTCTGATTCGTGGGGTCATGAAGGTCGCACAACCGATCACAATCGTTGCTACCCCAGAAGCTAAGACTAAACCTGTAAGCCCAAGGGGTGTCGCTAATAAGCCACTCAGCCAACTGCCAGTAGGTTGTCCCAGACCAGTGATGGGTCGAATCGTACTGGATACCTTCGCTTGCATTCGCAACGGTACTATCTGTTGAATAATCGTCCGATAGAGTGGCTCGTATGGGGTATAAACCAAGCCATTAAGCAACATGATGCCGAGAACCATCCAATACTGATGTGCAATCGCCAATAGTCCCGTAAGTATCCCCCAAAGAATGATCACGGTTGCCATGGATGGACCCATAGCCCGTTTCCAGGGTTTCCTCGAAAAGATAACGCCTCCGATGAAAGAACCCACGGCAAATGCCGACCACAGGAGTCCATATGCTTTTGCGCCTCCAAAGTTGTTCCGAGCCACAATAGGCAATACGATGGCGTACACCCCAAAGAAAAAATTGAAAAAGAAGGTCAGTCCCCCCAGTTGCAGGAGCAGTGGATTTTGCTTCAGTACTCGGAGAGTTGAGAAAACGGTGTACCTGGAGTGTGCAAAGACGAAGGAATAGAAAATAGGAAAATTGCACAAAGGATGAAGCTGACTGCATCCAGTACCAAAACAAGTCCATATCCAAGCCAAGCTACGGACAATCCAGCAATTGCGGGACCGACTAACCAGGTAAGATGGAGATACACATCATCGAAGAAATTGGCGGTACTTCGCTCATCCTCTGGGAGAAGTTCCGCAACCAATTGTGAGCGTCCAGTTGAAGTCAACGGGGTTACAACAGAACTAAGCGCCAGCAACACATAACTTAACCAAATCCAGTGAATCCCTAAATGGCTGTTAACGGCGATGCCACCATAAATCAATGCGAGTAGTACATTGCCCAATACCATCAATCTTGAGCGAGAAAATCTGTCACCAAGCACTCCAGCAAAGGGATTCACTATAGCGGCTGGAACGCCAACGCAAAGAGAAATCAGCCCTACTGCGGCGGGTGAATGAGTAATGCCCAAGACCATCCAAAGAACGGCGGCACTACCCAGTTCATTACCAAGCCCTGAAATTACGGAACCCAGCCATAGATTTCGGAAGTGCCTACGTCGAAGAAATATCGAGATGCCTTCATGGCGTATTCTCATAATCAGTCTCCTACTGAAGCTAACCAGACGTTCGATAGTTATGGTGTTACAAAGTTGTTATTATCGGCTGATTTGTTGCTCCTTGGAATGTAGCTCCATACGCAACCATCACGGAGTAAATCATACTCTGTCAGGCAAATATCTTCTGTACGACATTAGTCGTAAGACCAAGGTTAAACAAAAGCGCTTTCTAATCACGATTTAACAATCCATTAGGTCTCAACCGAGCCATTATGATTTCGTCAACGTAATGTCCCGCACTTCGAATCGAGCCTGATTTCATTCCTTCCACCACAAATCCATGCCTCTCGTACAACTTTTGTGCTCTCGGATTTGTAGCCAATACACCGAGTTCGACTCTCTCCAACATTAACCAGTTATCTGCCAGGTCGAGTACCTTTTTGATAAGGGTAGTACCAATCCCTTTACCATGGTGTTCGGAATCCACGGAGATATAGAACGTTCCTACATGAGACCTTCGTCCAGCCATCTGTATAACGGCGGCATTTCCAACAACCTGACCATCTACTTCGGCGACAAACTCATGGTGATTCGCTCCCTGGTTACGATATCGTTCCTCTACCTGTTCAACCCGTGTACTCGGAAGAGAAAGGATATATGGCATCACTTGTTCTTGCATCTGAATACGATGAATGGCACGGGCATCGCTGGCTTGTACTTGTCGAATTACTATGTCCATCACGTTTCCTACCTAATTCCGATTGTCCTAAATATACCAGTATTGTGGCAGACAAGCGTATAGTGATGCCTTTCCCGACCGAGGACAACGTGTCCGTCAGCAATTGGACATCTTCTACGTCAATTGGACAGGATAGACAGTACAGTCGGACAGGTTCATAGGGAAATAGGGCAAAGTCACACTCAACGGGATGCTATCAGGGTGTATAATGAAACCAGTCGTATGGAAACTTGCCGAGGCGGGGTGGGAGCATGACGATGCATATGCAATTGTTTTATTTACTGCCTTTGCTTTCGGTCGTCATTGGTTTTGCATGGCATTTGTGGCATAACGCAAACTCCCAGTTTCCACCTTCAAGTCGTCATCTACTGTACGTTCCCAACCTTGGGATACATGAAAGCGTTGAGCCAATAGTACAGCCGATCCTCCGCATTATCCGCACTGTGCGTCGAAAGTTACTCAGGACAGGCGACAGTGATGAAGAAGCACCTTCCTTTGTGTTGCTCTGAACCGTTGAGATTTGAAGCACACAAAGGAGGATATTTGTCATGTACGCCAACATTGAACAGGTTCTTCACGCTCTCTTGTCCTCTTTGGCAGGGTTCACCCACGACTGGGGTATTGCCATTGTTTTATTTACCATTGGGATACGGCTACTTTTAGTTCCCCTTTCCATCAAAGTTGCCAAAAGTGCCATCGCCCAAGCATCAATCGCGGACAAACTTGCGGAACTACAGAGGTCATGGACGGGATCAAAGTCCGATTTGATGCAAGCCCAGCAGAAACTAATGAGGGAGCATGGCGTGAAGCCATTATCCTCAGTAAGCCTTTTACTCGTACAGTCGCCAGTGTTCTTTGTTCTCTACAGACTGTTTCGATATTTGAACCATTCAGCGACGAGTGTTCTGATTCCTTGGGTTCCTTACCTGACCGTTGCTGACCCGTTTCACATCGTCCCAATCATCGCGGGTGTGTTGATGGCATTAGGTACTTTCGTGACATACAGCCAAGCACATCTGGGAAATGCCCAGATAATGAGTGCAGTCGTCAGTTGTGCGGTGACGATGGTTGTCTTATGGGGTGCGCCGATTGCGGTAGCCTTGTACTATACAACCTCTGGAGTTTGGGGAACTCTGGAGAGGTTCATTTACAAAAAGCTGTTTGTTCCAAGGAAGAGCGTCGCTTCCGTCTGAGATCTTAGACAGGGTTCAGGACGAAAAGCAGTACAGCCCTTATCTCCATGAGGGTATGTACTGCTTTTTCTTACAGGGAGAAGGTCCACTGGACGAAAGTTCACTCTCCATACTTTGCCGAGTTTTCAAGCCCAACGTGGTTCACTCACCGAACACCACAGCCTGATTCAAAATCCGCTCTGGCGGGCGCGGATGGTGGGGCATGGGGTTTGGAACGAGCCGAAATGAGAACGTGTTGAGGTCGTCAGGTAACTTTGGACTGACCATGTATACCAGGGAAGATTGGTTGGTGTGTCCTTGGGAACGGTGCAATTGGATCTGTCGCGCTTCATTCGGCTCAACGTCTAACATAAGCTGAATGTTTAACTCTGCAGTTTCCGTATCCTCATCGGTGTAAATCTCCACGTATGCAAGACTGAAATCTGCATATTGCTCCATTCGAGTCACTTGATAGGTGATTCCCTCCGACTGTACCTTCTTCATCACAGGAATGATTCCAAGCAGGTTTTGTGGTGAGACGGGAAGACGTGGGGGGCGGCGCGGATTGTTCATCGCGGCAAACACCGATGCAATGACGTGACGGTCAACCTGGTATTCCTCACACCACCGATCAAACTGCTCCTTGTCGGGATAACCGTTCGTACCTTGGCTGATCCGAAGTCGTTCTGCTATCAGCTTCGCGAGTTGTTCGTCAATCGGTTGTAGGCGAGAGTCATAGGGAACTCGCATCACGGACACCAGTCTCCTTTGCATCCAGATTCGCGGCGTTTGCTGATATCGTACCAGATTATGGACAGGAGAGGGGACTTTGGGGTCAGGGTCTTTGGAAAACCCAATGCCCCAGCATGCACGGAATAGTGATGTATTGTACCTATAAGCCACCCTCTGGCTTTACTACCTTTACGATGTGGAGACCGACCGCTGATACCGCCACTTGTCCATCGCTCTAAAAATTGCAATAAGTATCACGATGGGCAAACACCGAACCGCGATGAGTAGTGAGAGTTGGAACAGTGTTAACCAATGAAATTTGTACAAGAATAGCCACATCCCAGTCGAGATGGAGATTAGCGTTGGAGTCACGCCTACCCACGAATTCCATGTCCACAGATACAACAGGAGTCCCCAGATAATAAAAACCACCGTTATGATGCTTACCCAAGGCTCCCTTATTGTGAGATCACGAAAGCCAAACAGAAGTTCATTTACATTAAAGGATTGGGGCAATCGCATCAGAACCCAGATGACTCCAAAAATACTCAAGGTCAGCAATAAGGATGCGCGATCCTTTATACAGCGGGTTTTAAAAAGCATTAACACGCTGACGCATAGTGCTAACATGAGGGAAGGTGAGTTCGGAATCGCGGAAACGATGCTTGAAGCATATCCCCAAAAGTCGGGGAATCGTTTGTACCAGCCTCCTGGAAACTGCGAGTGAACTATGTATAGATCGATGAAAAACCATATCAAGAACAGAGAAAACAAGCCGTGTATCATCGGTATGGACAGCCCAAAGGTTTCCTTTGCGATTTTGTGACGTATTGCGGTGGGCTGTCCAAATTTCTCTATCGCCATTTTGGTGGCTTCCTCTTCGACATGACCCGATCTTATGAGACTCTGGGTTTCATCATTCAAATGGGCTGACATTTCTTCAATCCACTCGGCTTTTTCGCGTTTAGTGAGGCCGCTCCGCCGCATCACTCGTTCCAGATATGATTGTATGGGACTTGTCATAGTGCAAATGCCTCCCCTAAGAACGTACTCAAAATTCGCTGATATTTGCTCCACGACTCTCGCGACGATTCCAATGTGGCAAGTCCTTGCTTTGTGATGCGGTAATAGCGTCTTCTGGGACCGCCTGTTTCAGTTCCCCAATAGCCTTCAATGAGGTGTTCTGCCTCCAATCGGCGGAGGGCGGGGTATAACGTTCCTTCTTTCAATTCCAAGGCTCCATTTGTTTGTTCGTTCACGTACTTCGCAATCTGATACCCGTAAGTATCGCCGCGTGCCACAACAGAAAGAACGATAGGATCAATGAATCCTTTCACCATATCACGGTTTATATAGACCACCACCATATATAGAATATCTATATACAAGCATAGACATCTCCAGTGAAGATGTAAAGGGCGTGGTCTTGTTCCGATCAGCCTCCAGCCCCAGTCCCATGGTTTATGGGCTATACTTGACCTTGACCCTATCAACATGGACGGTGAAACACATGCTAACCATCACCAATACACCGAACCTCACTGGACTTTCGATATCTGGCGACTACATTGACCTCGACACCCTATATATGGCTCTGTTCATGATTGTCGGGGACGAAGGGGAATATGGGGACTACGAAGGTGCACGCCTTCGCGTTCTCGGTGTTATGTATGACATTCGACATGCATTCCAAGGAGAGCGAGAATTTGAGTTCGTCCGAAATGGCATGGACGAGGACAGGATGAAACTCCTGGAAATGATCACTCCTGAGAAAAACCTGTACTACAAATGCCAGGTCTACTACCCCGAAGCCCTGTTCGTAACCATGGCAATCAACGATTTCATCCGACTTTATGCTAAGAAACAGGCGAAAAGTGCCCCTTTTCCTTTGGTGGACAAGAAAAACCTGTGGGACGCACATATCGCAACAGCCCGATTGTTTCAGTCGTTGATCGCGAATTGCCTGAAGGAAATAGTCACAGAGGCTTCTTTCAAACGAATCATGAACCTCTTGAACAAGGATTACACATGGACGGATGGATACACCACTCAGTACCTCGACTTGTTGAACATCCGATATCTGAATTTCGAGGACAAGGAAGAACGGGCAAAGGCGTTGTCAACAATCGTGAAGCGAATGGTCGAGAAGGGCAAGGAATATCAGGAAATCGAGCGAGATGTGAGAGAAATGGCGATAGCCAACAACTGCTCGACGGAAGATATTTCTCTGAGTTGGGATTATCCTGAACAGATAGAGTGGTAGAGACCAGGGGGAAGTTTGAAATAAAGGGTGAGGGCTTCGGACTGCTGGTAAATTGGGAGAGAAGGGGTGGTTCAACTTGTATCATGTACTTACTGACCAGGATATTGAGAAGCTCGTTTCAATGAAATCCATAGTAGGCGCGATTGAACGCACCTTTGAGGAACAGGCAAACGGAACGCTTGTTTCACCTCCGCGATTTCGCTTGGAAACGGAGCAGGGTGATTTGGTTTTTACCGCAGGTGCCGCAACAGCCATTGAAAAGGTCATCGGATTTCGTGTCTACGATACCTATACGAATGATTTAGATGGTCATGAGCAATTGGTTTGTGTGTTTGATTCAGATACAGGAGTGTTTAAGGGCATAGTGATTGGGAATCTGCTTGGTGCTGTTCGCACTGGGGCAATTGGTGGAGTAGCAATCAAATCCATGGCACGGACGGATGCCGAGCGATTAGCGGTGATCGGTACGGGTGTACAGGCGCGTACACAGTTGGAGGCGGCTGTTGCTGTTAGGGATATTAAACATGTTCGAGTCTTCAGTCGCAATCAAGAAAACAGAGAGGCATTTGCGGCTCAAATGATGAACCAGTTGGAGGTTGAGGTTGTAGCTGTCGATTCCCCGAAAAATTGCATACGGGGAGCCGATATCGTCATTTGCGCCACCAATAGTGGAACGCCAGTGTTCGACGCGGAATGGCTTCAACCAGGAGTGCATATCAACACGGTCGGTCCCAAATCAATAAAGCGGCATGAGGTTCCAATTGAACTGGGGGTACGTAGTTCCGTGATTGCAACTGACTCCATAGAGCAACTCAAAGCTTATCCAACGCCACATTTTCTCGTCGGTACACCCGATGAAGATAGGATTATACAGCTTAGTGAGGTTGTTGCTGGGAAAACACTTGGGAGAAAGGGTCAAGATGACATAACCCTGTTTTGTTCCGTGGGTTTGGCGGGTACAGAAGTAGTTGTTGCGAATGAAATCATGAAAGAGGCAGTGGATAAGGAGTAACCGCAAATCCACATTGATGTAGGATTTAATCGTGGTTATGGAACTCACGATGAAGTTTATAGTATGCCAGTCTGATGGGAGCAGGAGCCAAACCATTCACGGAAGGACGATCCATTTGGCAGGACATAATCTGTTGTTAGACGAGTTATATGAGAAAGACATTCAACAACTTATAAGGCTATCCGAGTCAGTGGGATGGGATTACGATGAGTCAGAAATCAGAACAATTATGATATCTGGGTTGGTATATGGACATAAGACGATGGCTGGAGAAATCGTTTCATGTGCCGCCATTATTCCATATGGAGACAACCTTGCATCACTTGGGATGGTGATTGTTCATCCAAACTATAGGCGACTTGGATTGGGTAAAGAAGTGACAATAAGATGTATACAGTCAGTTCCCCGTTCAGTACCCATTATGCTCATCGCTACACCTGAAGGAAAACCAATGTACGAACGTTTAGGATTCAAATCAGTGGATTCTATTCAAAAATACCTATGTGATTCCTACCATCCTCCGAGAAATACGGATGTGATTGATTACTCCTTTGCTCCGTACCACCCAAGCCATCTACCTGGGATTATCAAACTCGATCAGTCTGCTTGTGGAGCGAATCGAAAGAAGTTTTTATCTGTACGTGTGCAACAAGCAAAACAGGCAATTACAGTGCAAAACAGAGAAGGGGACATCGTGGGGTATGCCTTTAGTATCCAGGGAACAGTCAATCTAATCATTGGTCCCGTCGTTGCACCCAATTACAAAGTTGCCAGTCATCTGTTACATAAGCTTGCGATTGCGAATGAGAGTAGGCTTCGAATTGATATCCCGAAAGAACAAGGAGAGTTTGGTTCTATACTGGTTGAGCGAGGATTTCAAATGGTTTCATCACCACCAATTATGCTCTTGAATGGTGATGACCTGCCTGCAAGAGATCGAACCTTGTTTGGAATCGCGGCACAAGTTTTCGGTTAACGCCGACATCAGTACTCGGACAATAGCGATGGAGTTGAAAACGAGGAAAATGAGAACCTCTTTATGAAACTTAGGGCAGTCGCCTTCCGTGCGACAACGTTCAACCGTGGGGGAAGTCAGTCGCCTAAATAGGAGGCTATCTTCTCTATTCAACAGTGAGGCAGGTGTGCACACTGATGAGCGGAAAAAGTGCTCGACCTGTGGGATGGACAACTGCGAGACATCGGGTACGAGTCGATGGGTGAGAACGGGATATCTGGACGAAGGTACTTTCAGAAGGGTAGAGACAATCGCACGTATCATGTGCATGTTTTCCAAGTTGGAAGCCCTCATATTGAGCGGCATCTGGCATTTCGCGATTATCTGAGAACGCATCCAATTGAAGCGAGAGAGTACGGAGACTTCAAGCAAAAATTGGCGCAAGAATTCCCGTATGATATCGGGTCATATATCCAGGGTAAGGAAAGCTTGGTCAAGGATATTGAACAACGGGCGTTGGAATGGTATCGCGACAATTCAAAACTGAGACGCACGACACAAGAGGAATAAGGGACTTGCTAAAGGATACCGAATGTCACATAACAGGGGATGAAGGGAAATGCCTTTACGGATATTGTTCGTTATCGCACTGTTGGCGGGCATCGCAGTCAGCTTTGCGCTCAACAAACTGCATAGAAGTAGGTTAGACCACATGATGTTAGGCGGGTTGTGCGTTTTGACTGGCGGCGTTCTGTCACTAAACCCCCACATAGCTGATACAACTGAAGCTTCGGTTGTAATGTTCGGATTGGTTTATTTTGGATTCGTTGTTGGTGTTTTAGGTTTTTTCCTCAACAAGCCTAATTCGTAAAGTGACAAGGACATCACAGAAAAGCAAGGATGTTGTTTCACCCATCTTGAACATGCGTTATCCATTGCCCGTTTGTCACTCGGTTAACGGGCAGAAGAGTTTGATAGCGACACAATCAAAATCGTTGGGAGCCATTGTTATGAACATCACTCAAACAACAGATTTTGAGTTAATTGCACGTTTGAACAAGCCTATACATGAGTTGCATGTATCCTTATACCCTCAATATTTTACCGAATACAACTTTGAGGCAATTCGAGATTCATTTAAGGAGTTGGTAAAAAACGATTCGTTTATTTTTCTGCTTCTGGAAGACGGTAATGATGCGCTTGGATATGCATGGGTGGAGTTGAGAAATTACCCTCAAAACGCCTTCACTAAAGCACGTCAAGCGTTGTTTGTCCATCAAATAAGCATAGTAAATGACCAAAAGCGAAGGGGATATGGAACAGCGTTAATGAACCACATCTACGACATAGCACGAGAGCAGAGCATTGAAACAGTGGAATTGGATTACTGGGCTAACAATGAAGTTGCCAAGAACTTTTACAAAAAACAAGGGTTCTCTGGATATCGTGAATTTGTGTACAAGCGTGTCTGAGCGTTGTTGGACAAACGGTTAGGCTAACTGAACAAGGAGTGACTACATATGCATATCGGAAATGAGAAAATACACCCTGATTGCCCTGTTATCAGAAGAACAGTGGAAGTTGGAGGGCTTACGAAAGCCCAACTTATCCAAAAATTGAAACAACAGTCTATCTTAATGAATGAATCTGCAGAGAGGCTATTTGCTGATGATAAATTTACGACTTCTGAATCAAAGTACATCCTACAGACTGTTGAACTAACCGTTGCTCGGCTTCGACAGTCGTAGATACACGAAATCCCGAAACCCGTTGGTGCTTCTAGGGTTTCGGGACTGTGGATAACTTCGTGTGGTGCCTACAGCGTATCTGTGGATATGTCCGAGAACAACGGTGGATGTTCGTAACCCAGCGCTTTCAGGATTTGTGCCTGCTCCGGGGTTACTTCTGTTCGCTGCCGGACTCTGCCGCTACCAGCTTTGTAGGTTACAAGGTGCATCTCGTTCATGACAGAACGGATCTCTCGCCATGTGTGGCTAGTTCGGTTCTCTGCCACCCGAACCAAAAGTAACGAGAGCCAGCACAGTAGTACATGTGCCCGAATCCGCTCATTCTTCCTGTGGTACATCGGGCGCAATTCCATGGTCTGTTTCAGAGAACGGAATGCCGCCTCAACCTGCCAGAGCTGCTTGTATCCAAGGGCCACATCTTCCGCGGACAGTGTGTCGTCTGAGGTTCGGATCAGATACTTTCCGTCCAGTCGTTCCATCGCCTTAACCGCCTGGTGGTCAACTGTGAGATTGCCACGCTTGTCCGACTTCAAGTAACGCTTGAAGGTCGGGTGACTTTGCAATCGACAGTGCGCCTTGGTGTGTGCGTCGTTATCCAACTCCTTGAGTCGTGCGAGCTCTGCTTCCAGGGCCTTGAGGTGTGCCTCGCGCCGAAACGCATCTCGGCGAGCTTCATCTGGGTTGCGAACGAGCACATATCGGACCCGTGCCTCACCGTCTCCTACGACGATTTCCTTTATTTCAAGGTTATCCCGTATCGTTTTAAATCGCCCAGGACGAGACATGGCATCTTCGACTGTCTGCTTCCCAGAGGTCATCTTCTCTCCAGCAATGTAATGCCCTCCGGCTTTCTGGAGTTCACGTAAATTGTCCTCCGAGCTGAACCCACGGTCGACGACCGTAACGACGCGTCCGAGACGCCAGCCAATGAGGTCCTTCTTCACTTCTGGAATGACGGTCATGTCTGACGTGTTCCTGGCCATACCCAACACCGCACAGGGATGCCGTCTCGGGTCACTACAAAACCAATTACGACCTGCGGTAAGTCCGGCCGGTGGTCCTTGGAGTAGCCGGGTTGCTTCAGACTGTCTTCTTCCGGCTCGTCATCCATTTCAAAGTAGCTTGACGTGGTGTCAAAGAACAGTAAGTCGACTTCCAGGTTCAACAAGTCGGCGACAGTCTCGAACACTTCTCTCTGGATGTCTACGTCCGATTCAATCAGGAAATCCATTGCACGGTACCCCTGGTGGACCTCAAAGTTCTCAACACCGGGGAGTGCGATGTCTCGCTTCACCCAGTCCTCCATGCCAAGCTTGCTCGAGGGGTCCAAGGCTCGATTGGCGACCATCGCAAAGATGGCCCGCTCTATCGGGGCTTCATATTTGCGCTGTGCCAGACGCTTGGATATGGCTTGACCCACGCCAAGTTCATGCCACAACGAGTCGACGATATAAGCGGTGCCAAACGTTTTGCTATCGAGCAGACTCAACTGCACGCTATCCTTGGGCTCCGACGCAACGGGTTCATCACCAAGGAATCGTGAGATGCTCGCGGCAAGCCTCTTCAATCCATCCATGTCCACTTCATCTTCACGCCCGAAGTGGTAGAGGACTTTCGCTTGGGGATTGCCGGTCTTGGGATTGCGTTCATTATGGGCAAGCTGCACGTAGGACGTGACAGAACCGTTTTTATTTTTTCGTGATATCCGCCGTATGTACATGTCTACATTTTAAAATCATATGTTCTACGAAGTCAACTACTGTGGATAACAATACTAGTTATCCACAGAAATTCGCATGTCTACAACTTTTCGTAAAAATGCCTACATAAAATAACCGGAATTCCGCGCCGTTACGGGATTCCGGTTATCCACAAATGCTTATAAACGGGTTGTAACTGTCGAACCCGAGCGTTGGTGACCTGGGCTTTCGTGAGGGAGCTACTATGGGTCAGATCTTTAATAGAGCGAGCGAACTTGGTTTGGAATTATGTCCGCTTGAGTTGGGACCTCATCTGAGACTGGTATATCTGGACCAGCCTGAAGGTTCTTTGGGGCATCCTTTACAGCGACATCAAGCTCCATACGGCTCTATCACAATAGCATCGGAGATACTAACTGAAGACGATGACTTTCCAAAAGGCTTTTATCTTAGACGAATTAACGGCGTATTGTGGCTACGCGGATACCGTGCTGACCATCTGCACGTATGGAATCCCGATGACCATTTTATCTTTTGTCAATCAAAAGAGTCTCCCGAACATCCAATGCCATAGTGGCACCCCTTTCAGGTTTGCCTGTCTTTATAGATGCAATTTGAGTCCTTCATGTGAAGCCTTAAATCCAAGGCGTTCATAAAATCGTAGGGCATCTACGCGCTTTTTATCTGTCGTTAATTGCATCATATGGCATCCCCGTTCCTTGGCTCGCTCAATTGCAAAACGAATCATTTGACTACCCAAGCCCTTGCCGCGCTCGGATGAAGCAGTACGCACACCTTCTATCGTTGCTCGCCATCCCCCCTGATAAGTGATATGGGGAGTGAATGTGACCTGTTCAACGCCGACGATAGTATTGCCAACACACGCCACAATCAGTTCGATGTTTGGATCAGAGTCGATAGCTCGAAATGCCTTGATATAACTCTCAGGAAGAGGATGTTCATAACGTTCTCTGGTGTTGCCTAAATTGTCGTCGGAAAGCATGAATACGATTGAATCAAGGTCTTGCTCAGAGGCTTCGCGGAAAGTAACAGTTTCCATTTCTACGATAAATACCTCCTTTATAGCGGTTCGGTGAAAAAATTGTGAGCGAAAAAATCCCTGTCGGGAAGTAGGAATCGAATAACGCGATAAGAGGTACATGATTTCATATACGCGATGGTCGCTGGTACCCAGATTACTTGTCAACGCGAGTCTTTGTCACAGTCGCCTACCGTGACGCAAAAAAGGTCGATTAACGGGGGAGCATGGTATACTACTCGCTTACAATTGCTACTGCTTCGATCTCAACCAGAAGTTCTGGTTCGATGAGAGATTTCACTTCAACCATCGTAGCGACAGGGCGAATGTCTCTGAAGAACTCTCCATGAGCTTTTCCGATTGCTTCCCATTTCGATATGTCTGTTACGAACATTCTCGTCCGAACAACATCAGACAACTTGGCTCCAACCTTTTCGAGTGATTCTTTTATAATCTCCAGGGCACACACAGTTTGGGCATGAGCATCCCCAATACCGACCGTTTTACCATCTCTGACGGCTGTAGTGCCTGCGACTTCAACGCGATTTCCAACTCGAATTGCTCGGCTGTAACCTACTACTGGTTCCCATGAAGAACCTGTCGATATTCTGATTCTCTCTGTCATGTAAAGCACTCCCTCTGTTCTATCTTGTGATTTAAATCAGTTCGTAAGAATGAGGGAAAATTGTTATAACAGCTTGTAATAGAGAACTGTCGTATCCAGTTGCCCATTCGCAGATTTTGCGTACTGAGGGATTCGTCCAGCCTCAATATAACCAAGGGAACGATATAACGTGTTGGACGAGTCTCCCGCTCTGGTATCGAGGACAATGAGAGAACGCCCTTCTTGAACCGCCGTATCTTCAGCAGTTCCCATCAATCGTCGGGCAATGCCCAGTCTTCTCGCCTTTGGGTGTACCATCAACTTTGCTATCTCAGCCCGATGCTTGCCGTTTTGCTTGGTACTGAGTTGAAGCTGAACGGTTCCAATAACTTCTCCGTTATACTCCGCTATCCACAATCTTACGTCGGGAGCAATGACACCTTTCCAATACTCAAGAGAATCTTGCTCTGATAATGGGGTTAAAAATCCAATAGATGCGCCATCCTCAACCACATCAATCAGCAACGAACTCAGGGAGTTCATATCTCTCGTGTCCCATTCTGTAATTTGCCTAATCTCCAACTCTGTTTCCAAGGTACTCCCTCCAGTCTATGTTCAATATCATATCGCATTTGAGGTGTTTGGTAATGGTCATCGAAGTTCTGCGGTTTTGAATCACTATGATCCGTCGCCAAGCCATCTACCTGCATTTCCGCTATACTTATCTCAACAGTGATCATGGCGGAGTGCGTGAAGATTGCTTGGGGTAAGACTTATCCAGGAGAAAAGAACAATCGCATGTGGGTCGCAGTAAGGAGTCTTTCAAGCTACCAGGGATGAGGGGATGTTCCCGTGAACACACGTAATATTGTGGAAGACGATTATTACAAAGTGATTGAAGTATTGGATGATTGGTGGGGTGGTCGCCAGATGACGCACCTCTTACCAAGACTGTTTTTTGAACACTTTCAGCCCACCAGCTTCATTGTTGAAAACGACGGCATGTTATCGGCTTTTCTCATTGGCTTCGTTTCACAAACACATCCAAACGAAGCTTACATTCATTTTGTCGGTGTGAACCCTCAACTTAGGCA
Source organism: Alicyclobacillus fastidiosus (assembly GCF_026651875.1). Lineage (GTDB taxonomy): Bacteria > Bacillota > Bacilli > Alicyclobacillales > Alicyclobacillaceae > Alicyclobacillus > Alicyclobacillus fastidiosus. The sequence continues at coordinate 477,101 of NZ_CP104067.1, forward strand.
GAGTGGGTTAGCCCGACAACTGTATCAGAAATTCTTTGATGTGGTTCGGGATATGGGCTGTAATATCGTTCGGTGCATCACTTCTCCAGTCAATGAGGGATCTGTGTCATTTCATACTCGAATGGGATTTACCGTTGCCGTTGGCGTTGATTATGCAGGTCGGGGTCAAGACCGTATTTTGTTTCAGAAGAACATCACTCCAGAAAACGACATAGGATTTTTGGCTTGAAAGTTCAGGAACCGTAAAACACGCAAGACAGTAGGGAAAGACGAGACAAGACATTTGGGGAATCCTACATTTGGGGAATCCTGTTCGCGATGGGGGATTTGTTCCGAGAAAAGGGGAAGTGGCTTATGAGACGAGTCGAGGTAACTCCCTACAACGAGCAATGGGCTTCGATGTATGCGGCAGAAGCGGAGAAACTGCGCCGTATCTTTGGGAGGCAATTGGTCGCGATTCATCACATTGGAAGCACGTCAGTTACAGGTTTAGATGCTAAGCCAATCATTGACATTATGCCAGTGGTTCAGAACATTTCATTGGTTGACGAATACAATCAGTCTATGCGAGACATCGGGTACGATCCGAGGGGTGAGAACGGGATACCTGGACGAAGGTACTTCCAGAAGGGCGGAGACAATCGCAGGCATCATGTGCATGTCTTTCAAGTTGGAAGCCCTCATATTGAGCGGTACCTGGCATTTCGCGATTATTTGAGAGCGCATCGAAATGAAGCGAGAGAGTACGGAGACTTGAAACGAAAATTGGCGCGAGAATTTCTGTGTGACATTGATTCATATATCCAGGGGAAGGAAAGCTTGGTCGGGGAGATTGAACAACGGGCGTTGAAATGGTATAGGGATCTTCTAAACTGAGTAAACCCCATGCCCGTTTCCGTGTGTATTGGCTGTTCTGATTTACATGAGGTTGCCGTCACAAATTATGCATTGCAAGGGGCATATAAATGCAGTTGGTAGTCTTGCGTATGTAACGGTTAGAATGGCGATACAAACTGCCATGGGTGCATATGGTTAAATTTTACGGTAGAAAGGAGTTAGACCGTGTATCAGGATTTTGAAATCGACATGATAACTAAAGATGACGGTCTTGCTCTTCAGAATTTGGCTCATAGTGTTGGATGGAACTTTACGACAGGACAAACGAACTTGTTCATTTCTCCTGCTGGTAAGCTATTCGGGTATCGTTTTGAAGGGAACTTAGTTGCGAGTGCGGGAATTTACATCTACGGTTCTGCTTTGGCTTCTTTGGGTGTCGTTATTGTTCATTCGGGTATTCAACGAAAAGGACTTGGTAAAAGTATCGTAAAACATTGCTTAATTGAAGCCGAACGGGTTGGTGCACCTGTTATGTTGGTTGCAACAGAACAGGGGTTTCCTTTATATAAATCTCTTGGCTTCCAAACAATTGGGAATATACATCGCTTTGAGGTTAGTAAGCTCCTTGAAGACATCAGGATTAACGGGGCTTTTCAGGTAGACCAAGTTCAAGAAGGCGACCTCGATCAGCTTATTGCATTAGATGAGACGGTAATCGGTGCAAATCGAAGTAGATTGTATCCAGTTCTCTTTTCAAATATGGAATGTGGTTATGTCGTAAGAAATTCGCAAAATACCGTTGTGGGATTTGGTCTTGCAGGTCGTCGCAACAATGTACTGGTGGTCGGTCCAATGGTGGCAGACACACAGGATGTCGCACTAACGCTTATGAGAACCTTCGTATCGGGCTGGTCAGGTCCAGTACGTATTGACGTTCCGAGCCAACAAGAAAAATTTATGAAACACCTTTTAACGTATGGCTTTGAAGAGAAAATGATATCTCCACTCATGATTCTGAATGCACATGAACTTGGTGGGAAACGTGACCAACTCTATGGAATCGCCGACCCCGTATTTGGTTAATGAAGTATTTTTTCTTGAACTAAAGGGGCGTAAATGCAAGAAGTTTATTGAATAAACGAACAGGAATGTCGAAGGCAAGGGGAGGGTGATTTGTTGGTGGAAGTTATACAAATTAGACGATTACGGGAAGATGAACAATTTCCAATGTCATTGCTTTTGCTTGCCGATCCTTCCAAAGAAGTGGTTGAAAGTTACATTCACCGTGGGCAGTGTTTCGTAGCCGAATCTAACGGTGAAATCATTGGGGTGTATGTGCTGATTGATACACGTCCGCAAACCGTCGAGATTGTGAATGTTGCTGTCGTGGAAAAGAAACATGGTAATGGGATAGGGAAGCAACTGGTTCGTCATGCAATTGAGACTGCAAGGTCTATGAGATATAAAACGATTGAACTGGGAACAGGGAACTCCAGTGTTGGGCAATTGGCTTTGTATCAAAAGTGTGGTTTTAGAATCGTTGGCGTAGACAGGGATTTTTTCACTATCCACTATGATGAGCCGATTTATGAGAACGGAATACAGTGCCGCGACATGATTCGACTTGCTTTAAATTTATAATTGCAGTCGCAATTCCTTCTGTCGCTAACGGAGGCGTAAATGCAAGAAGTATATTGAATGAACGGGCAGTAGGGCGACATAGCTCAAATCGCCCATTGTGACAAGTGAGGTAAACCCGATGAAAATTCGCCAAATCCGTGAGGATGACTCGGAAAACTACATCGAACTGTGCAAAAGGCTTGATCAGGAAACGCAATTTATGATGTTAGAACCTGATGAGCGCACCATAAATGTTCAACAGCAGAGGGATGCCATCAATTCCTTGTTAGCCACTGGAAATAGTATGATCTTTGTCGCTGAGGATAACGGTAAACTCGTAGGGTACATAGGTGCATATGGTGGCGAATTTCGGAGGAATAAACACAAAGTTTACATTGTCATTGGTATCTTACAGGAGTACGCGGGTAAAGGAATTGGGACATCCCTGTTCACAGAGACAGAGAAATGGGCAAGGGAGATTGGGGTTCATCGTCTTGAATTAACCGTGATGGTGCATAACGAGGCTGGTCTGGCTCTCTACAAGAAAATGGGCTTTACAATAGAAGGGATTGCGAGAGACTCGATGCTCGTGGACGGGAAGTATGTCGATGAGTATTATATGGCGAAAATTCTTTCGTAGTTATCGTGTTGCTTCCCCATCGTTTCTGAACTATTGGGGGGCGAATGTTCAGCACGAACGGCTCCCCCAAACTGCATCCAACACTCAGTATAACTGAACGCCGCAATCCCCTGCATTTTACGACTCGAAAGACACTTGTCCCTGAACTCTTCACGGAGGTATATCATGTCTGAGGACCTTTACTTTGATGAGCTATTGAGTGGACGAACATTGCTCGAAAAAGTCATGGAGACTTCTGATGTGTTGGCTTATCATCACGAGGGGTGAGGGGGAGTCTAAAGGTGGAGATCGGAGGTATCAATCATCTGCTATTTTCCGTCTCGGATCTTGAGAGGTCTATCAAGTTCTACCAGGATGTGTTCGGCGCGAAATTACTGGTTCGAGGGCGGAAGTTGGCTTACTTTGATTTAAACGGAATCTGGTTAGCATTAAACGTGGAAGAGGACATTCCGAGAAATCAGATTCACCAATCTTATACGCACATCGCTTTCTCCATTAGTTCCGACGAATTCGATTCAGTTGTTCAGAAACTACAGGAATTAGGAGTGAACATCCTTCCTGGGCGAATGCGCGACGAGCGCGACAAGCAATCTGTTTACTTCACCGATCCTGATGGACACAAGTTTGAATTTCACACTGGAACTTTGCAAGACCGTCTGGATTACTATCGAGAAACAAAGCCGCACATGCAGTTTTTTGAGTGAAACGGCTGTAGGGAGTGGAATGCCCGATGAAGTTGGTTGGAAACGATATTTATCTCAGGTTTTTGGAGGAATCAGATGCCGCCGCGAAGCTGGAACTGAACGTGCGGAATCGTGCCTTTTTTGAGGCTTTCCTGACGACACGAAGCGAGGACTTTTACACTATCGAGTATCAGGTTAACTCAATTAAATCCAGTATCGCGAAAATGGAGCAAGATGCAGAGTATGTATTTGGCGTGTTTTTAACCAGTACGGATGACTTGATTGGCATTGTCTCATTAACCGAAGTAATGAGAGGTCCATTACAATCCTGCTGGTTAGGGTACTCGTTGGACAAGGCGTACAATGGGCGTGGATATACAACGGAAGCCGTCCGCCTCGTAGTTGACTATGCGTTTCGAGTGCTAAAGCTCCACCGAATTGAAGCTGGCGTAATGCCGCACAACCGAGGATCAATACGAGTTCTTGAGAAGTCGGGATTCGAAAAAGAAGGTCTTTCCAAGAAGAACGTCCTCATCAATGGAAAGTGGGAAGATCATCTACATTTTGCAATCGTGAATCCTGACGATTAGCCACATGGATGGGATGGGTGAGCACAACGATGAACGGAAAAGTATGCCCCATGTGTGGAGGGGACAATGACTGCGGTAATGTTGCTGGCAAAAAGCACGGTACATGTTGGTGTGACCGTGAGTTCTTCCCCAGGGAGATATTCGACAAAAGCCCATCAACAGGGTCAGAAAAAACGTGTATATGTCAAAACTGCCTCCAGAAATTGAAAAGTGGCATTTCTACTTAATTCGGCATGTTAACATGAAGTCAGAGGTTGGCACAGTGATTTTCGGAATCCAACACGACGAGGGCATTTTATTTGGGTGAGGTGATACAGATGTTTTATCAGCCGTTGTTTGAGAATGACGTTCCCACCCTTCGCTACTGAGCGAAGGAAATTCAATACGAGTTCCCTTCGCCAGTGGACAAATAAGTCCTAATATGCGGAGGGATTGATGTGAACTCACGGTATTTAGGCGGACTATACATGGCACTCGCCGCAAGCATTTGGGGTGGCATGTATGTGGTCAGCAAGGTATTGCTACAAAACATTGAGCCACTTGCTTTAGTCTGGCTTCGATATGTTGTAACTCTTTTCGCCTTGGCAATCAGTATCCTTGCCACGAAACAGTCGTGGAGAGTTTCCTGGCGGCATGTTCCACTGGTCGTCGTCATTGGAGTTGTAGGCTATGCGGTGTCTATTTGGACGCAGTTTCTTGGTACGAAGCTTTCCACGGCGCAGATGGGCGCAATGATTACATCCGCAACACCAGCCTTTATGGTTGTGTTCGGTCGGATTCTTTTGAGCGAAAGGATAACACTCCGAAAGGCGATGTCAGTTGGGCTTGCGACAATAGGAGTCTTGCTGATTGTTGGGATTGGCGGGTTCAGCCACTCCTATCAACTGGGCGGAGTTATCTTATGCATTGCCGCGCTGACGTGGGCTTTGATGTCCGTGTTTGTCAAGCTTGTGCCAAGCGGTTACTCCCAATTGACGATCACCTTATATGGAATACTGGTTGCAACCGTATGTATCACACCGATAGCCGTGAAGCAAATGGTTGATGTGTCGCCAAGTACATGGCTACAGCCGAGTCTATGGGGTGGAGTTCTCTATTTGGGAGTCGTCTCAACAGCAGGGGCGTTTTTCTTATGGAATAAGGGATTGCAATTGGTGGATGCGTCTTCTGGGGGGCTATACTTCTTCTTTCAGCCACTTGTCGGAACGTTTCTTGGATGGCTGATTCTTGGAGAAGTCGTTGGGCTTTCCTTTTGGGTTGGCGCGCTATTGATTCTGATCGGTGTGGCGATTGTGGTGAGAGAGGTGGAATCATAGGCGATAGTGCGGCGGGTATTCCTACCCCTCTATGTCTATCAAACAGGTTTTCCACCTGCATTTACCTTGCCCCTTACAACTGATACAATGTTGTTAATGGGAATAGAGACAAAGGACGAGAACTTATGAAGAAGTGTCAGTTGCCGCGCCAACGCCAACCTTATATAGATTGCCAGACATCGCTCAGTCAAATGGCTGGGCGTTTTTGTTTGGTCTTGACTAAAGTGTACGAGGGGGCAGACGTGGACTTACGTCCACAACGGTTGACTCAGCGGTGGGAAGGGGAAGGTCGGGGTAAATATGCCAAACGACGAGTTGAAGGAATTTCTGACGGAGATGGAAGACCGAATTAGGTACGACATTCACGAGGTAGCCAACCAATTAAAGGACATCCAGTCACAAGTCAACACCTTGAGCCAACAAGTGAACAATCTGGAGAAAATCATTCGTATCGTGGATCAAAACAACGCGGGGACTTTATCTGGTATTCGGATCGACACAAGGTTGATTAAGGATGCATTGGAAAAATGACATGAATTGTGGGACAGTTGACATCGGAAATAGGGAGAGACCGAGAATGAATTATCGAGAAGAAGTTGACGTGCAAGGCGAGAAGCTCTTGAAGAATGTGCCCTTCGGATTGTTGAGATCGGCACCTTTACTATCGAAAAAAATGCACAGGTCTGTAGCCTGCAACCATCACGTATCGCGGAGCTTGCGAGTGAATCTTAGCGTCAAAAGGAACGGGAGCAGAAGGAAAACAGTAAGACGACTGAATACGTTCGAGCGGGCATCGTAGAAAGTTACGTCTTGCGGTGGAAAAACAGGCGAAATAGGCAACTTAGACACAGAAAACAGAAGAAGTAGGACAGGAAACGAGCGTCTCGTATGGAAAGTTGTCATTACGAAGGTAAAAAACCTACACGATGAGGGCTGATTTCGTTGTTGAGGGCTATTCATGTATTCCCTGGATTTCTGAATATTAAACTCATTGATGCACTGCGAGCTAAGTATGATCCCCTGGTAACCTCATTCCCCCACATGTAACATTGGTGTTTCCGTTTGAAAGTGCCCTTTCAACCGATGAACTCCGAATTCACTTGCAAGATGCCATCCTTGGAGTAAAGCCATTTGACATCGTAATGAGTGGTGTCACTGGTGCGGAGGAGGAGTATTTGTTTCTAAATGTTAAGGTTGGGAACGATGAAATCATCCAGTTACGCGACAAATTGTATACTGGAATCCTGAGACCGTATCTAAACCGTTCGCTCACATACATTCCGCACCTTACCGTTGGTCGAATCAAGGACAAGGAGGAGTTTCGTCGTGCTTTAGAGGAAACGGAAAGATTTAATGAGATTTTTGAAACCACCGTACATGAAATTGTCGTTGAAATCATTGATGCAAGTGAAATGTCCGTCATTGAACTGAAGATGCCGTTGTAAAATAGTGATCCTTTGGTCACACGTTTTCCGTACCAAGTCCTACAAGCCAAAGCCCTCGGCAGAGTGGGCGTGCTTTATCATTTCGAAATACAGCGAGTAACAACGATTATCTACGCCAACGAGGGCATTCGCGTGAGAGGGACGAGCAATTACGGCGGCGGTTGTAAAGGCTGGGCTTCATGGCTCAAAATCGCGAAAGTTGGGTTACATTTGTAGAAAAACAAGAGGACAGTTGCGGGATGAGGTGCGCTGGATACGAAAGAGAGCCAACATTGGCTCCCCTTTGTCAGAACAGAGATTTGAGAAGCTCCCGATCTTCGTCAGAAAGTGAGTTTTTCTTCGGTTGATTGTTTGGAGAAAGCGTGATTCCATCGGCGTTTTGCAACAGTCGCCTCACGATTTCTTCGACCTTCTTGTCCAGGTCCTCTTCTTTGGGTCGGTTCATGTCCCGACGAATCAAGTCACAAACATATGCGCTAATCCCCGTATTTGCCTTTTCCATCACAAATTCATACACTGCTGGATCTCTGAAGGAGATGGAGATTTTGCGTTTAGACATGAGGAGTTAAACCCCTGGCTTCGAGCAGTTTCCAATAACTCATTACATTAGAGTAGCTTCCCTTGTCATCGACCCTGGCATGCGGGAACTGGGCTAAGAGAGCGTCTTTTAGCAGTAGACTGCCGCCTCCACAAAACACAGGTATGGCGAACGATATTCCCTGCGATTTTCCATAGGTGATAATGTCACGAACATGCGCTGTCATCAAATCACTAATGGTGCGTTGGCTGTCGAGCATGACTGTGCCATTGATGGAGTAGACTTGTTCTCGTAAAATGGCTTCGCTTTCGTCCAGCGTGATTGTGGTTCCGAATTGGGTAGATAGCGTCTCTTGGACGTGCCCTCGGAGGAGGTTTACGCCAAGATTTGAGATTACCATACTGTCAACTTTGGGGATCAACCTGTCGAAAGTCGAAAAGGATGCATTCATCGAACCGATGTCGATGACAGTAACTCTGCTGTTTCGGTATTCATCCAGGTGGGTATAGATCGGACCAAGGGATTCAGGCAGTAAGACCAATTGGTTAATCCGAAACACCCAGGCTTGTCCATTCACGCGCAAGGAAATGGGCTTTTGGTCATTCAGGATGAAGTCATGGTAGGCGACCTTGAGTGTCTCGTTCTTGAAAATATGAAGTGGGGTATTCAGTGCCACGGCGACCTGTGGAATGCCGACCCGTTCCACACCAAGTTTCTCCAACATCAGGGCTATTGATGTGTAAACCGCCAGTTTGTGGGTAAGAGAGTGTTTGGAAGCAGAGGCGTAGTCAGCATTCAACTCTGAGCACATACTCCCCAAAAGATACTGCTTGTCCTCAAATTCTACACGATAGGTGTCCCCCGATACCTCGACTCCAGAAAAATGAGTTCCCTCTTGCATGAGGGTGCGGAATCGTTGCTTAATGAAGCCCTGATCCTTGTAGCTAATACTCTTCGAAAAACTTTTCCCCGTATCCACGGCAATTGCGTACATAAATTCATTCCCCTTTCTTCGTATTGTGATTGACCTCATATCATAAGCACTTGCGTGCGAATAATTCGCCACGGGTCGCGCTATGATGTCGAATGCGAGGGGCGAAGGGTAGCACAAGTCGCACCAATAGAGAGACAAGGGAACAGAGGTAGGCGGATAGGTCATTGGCGTTAAAAAGCAAACGGCATTGGGGTTGTCTGGAGTTAATGCAAGAAAAAGGTTGACAGTAGGCAACGACGGTATTATTATGACGCTACGACTTCAATCTGAAGTCACCTTTTCCCCATATCAAATCGTCGAAGCTGGTTTGGTTGATGGGGTGCCTATAAGTTTCTTCCTTCGAAGCCCTGGGGCAACTATGCCCTTTGGGCGGAAGAATCACGGGTACCTTGGCAACTGAATCAGCTTTTTGTGTTGTGCCCATAGTCACCTGGGGACAGGACAAGCACTGTTCAAGGAGACCGCAAGCCAGTATGAGATCGCACAAACAAACGAAAGGGGAAATGGTTATGACAACAAAGCACGAGGATTATTTTCAGGGGTTAAGACAACAAATTTTCAATGAGGAGCAGTGGGATAGCCAAGTATTCGTGACATTTAATCACGAAGCCTCGTCGGGCAAATCGCGATACATGCATGAGCTTCTTTCCCAAGTAGCGACGACACCTCCATACCACCGCGCATTGTATGTTCAACTATTTGCAGGTGAGGAACTTGCGAACACTGTTCAGTCAATCAATCAGCATGCGGGGATGATCGTGGCGGCAGAGTTCATAGGCGGGGATAAGAAAATCAAGTACAAGTTACAACAAGCAAGCGAAATTCCCGTCTTGTGTGTCACCCACGAAATGTACTTCCAGTTCTGCCGCGGAAATTACTCAAACTTATGGTGTGGACGCGATATCTTGGTCATCGATGAATTTCCGTCCTTCATGCATCCCATCGCAATTGGTGGTGATGAGCTTGGACAATTCGTACTCAACTCCATTCGTCACCAAGACTTTGGCATGAAGTATCTTGCCGATAAGCTGATGAACAAATTTGTCGAGTTGGAGCGGGTGTATGAAGACTATTTAACGAATGACATTCCATTCGTTCGCTTCCCAGAATTAAGCGGTGATCTATCCAGATTGGAAGCCACCATGAATCTTGTTGATGATTCGGTAAATAAAACACTCATGGAAAACATCCATCACCTTATTAAGAATGGCGGCTACTTCTTCGAGGGGAAGTTTCATACCTATGATTTTCGTCTACCACCACTCATGCTACGAAACAATGTGGTGTTGGACGCGAATTCAGGGTTTGATTATCGTCCTGAACTATCTGACCAATTTCAGGTCAAGCGACAGGACAAGCTGTTTGATTATTCGTCTTCATCTTTGATTCATTATGCGGTGGATACAGGGAAAACAGCGTTAGGGACTTATACAAATTTTGCGGCGCAAGTCTTGAAGGAGATTTCACTCGAAGGGTGCCATGGTGCCTTATTTATCACAGATAAACAGAACGAAAAAGAGGTAGTCGAGAGTATTTTGGCTCACTTCAAGGAGTACGGTAACACGCTGGAGCAAATTTCCGAGAACCTGGGATACCCGATTGCGGTTGACCATTTTGGAAATTTAACTGGAGTCAATAAGTACCGAGACTTTGACACCGTTTTGGTTCTTAAGACACCCAATTTCAACTACATGACGTATCTCCTGAACCACTTTTATCACACGAAACAGGGAAGGGACAATATTCTCTTCCAAGATGATGAGGTTCAGTTGGTCAGAAGGCGAATGGTCGCAGGTGAAATTTACCAATCTATCCACAGAATTTGCCGCGACCACATTCGTCCTGCGAAGATATATGTTTTTTGCAATAATCAAGAGGTGGTTGACACGATTGTGAGTGAACTGCCAGGGGTGCAATATGTCAAAAAAGAACTGGCTGTCTCGCTAAAGAAGAGAAAGCGGAACGCAAAGGGAAATGGGAAGAATCAAGTGCCCCAAGTCACCCAGTTCCAACAATTGCTCTTAGAGTACAAAATGTCTGGTGCGGATTCGGTCAGTAAAAAGGAGGTTCAGGAGAAGCTGGGCATTAAGGATGCTTCCAATCTGAACAAGCTAACCCGACAGTCGAAGTCATTTCTGCAGGAAAAGGTAATCGTGGTGGAACATTATGACTTTCGTCTCAACCTGATGGCGGAAGCAAACTGAAAATCATCCAATCAGCTAATTTGGATTGAGGAGTTAGGGTGTCGGGACGTTGCTCCCGCACTTTAGCTCCTTTTTGTATGTTTGCGGATAGTCTACCCTGCACAGGTAGTGTTGTTTACCGATATTGGGCACTGGTTGCGGTAGCTGTCTTCGTTGGGTTCGGGGAGGGCATATCGCCAGCACAACTTTTCATTATGGGAGTGAGGGAAAGGCACTATAGCTCATTACTTTGGAACTCTTCATCGCCGTTTTGCGTAAAGTGGTAATCGGGAGCTTCATTCTTGTCTGAGAGGCATCATTGGCTGGATCAGTAGTAATAGTCTGGGACGTTTGTCGCAATCGGTAAATGGATGCATACCATTGTGGTAGTACGATTCGGACACAATGGTTTCGTTGCATTAGTCTTCAGGATTGTATGCCCTCTCTACGGGATGTGTGGTTTATTTCATTTCGTGGTAATGGATATCTTATATGTGGTAACGATCTTGTCGCAGAAAGCCTTCAACTTAGGCAGTTGTTAATTGTTGTTTCCAGAGAAAATTGTTTTCATCGCATTACCTTTTGCAATGCTACGAACGTTGCAGATGTTGCCATTACCCAGTTTTTGTGATTAGAACGCGCTCTTTACCTTAAACGATGGGAATTGAACCTGCGAATCTTGGTGCCCTTCCACTACATTTGAGATGATCAAATTACCTTTTACTGTTATGTCGCCCCCAGGCGACTGATGAGACACGGTTTTTCCCTTTTACGGAGGAAGATAAACCTATAAAGTTGGTCGCTGTTCCACGATAATTACATTTGTCACATAGACTCCGTTGCTTGCGAAAGTATGTTGTAGTCCCCAACGCGCAGGCGTTGATTGAAACACGTTCTTTACCTTAAAATCTGCAAATTCAACCTTTGCGAAAGTGGTATAAGTCTACCGACTCTAATCTTAGAGAGGAGGTAGACATACCACTTTTATTCGAGAGAATCTTTTATATCCCATTTGTTTCGATCAGGCGGAAGACGCGCGCCAAAAATACCACTTTTCATTCGTGAACAACTGGTCATCTGGACGTAAAGGCAGTTTGCATCACCTTGTTTGTCCCGCGCCGCCTTCTACACGACGTATAATACAAGGATGGTAAGCCGTCATCGGAACAAGCTACATAGGGGGAACACGATGGAGATCGACTTTGCGACCGAATCAGACTATGAGTTCATACAACAACGCGACCACCATGTTTTGACGGATCTGCTTATGGCGAAGATCAGGGCACATGAAGTATACATTGTGCGGAACGAAGAGGGGTCCAACATTGGGTGGATGCGATTCGGCTATTTTTGGGACAACACACCGTTTATGAACCTCATTTGGATTGAAGAACAGTATCGAGGGAAGGGAATCGGTCAGGAAGTTGTTCAACGCTGGGAACGAGATATGAAGCAGAAGGGCTTCAAGACAGTGATGACTTCGACACAGTCAGACGAGGATGCACAGCATTTTTACAGGAAGTTAGAATATCGCGACGCTGGTTGCTTACTGCTTGACACACAGCCGTTGGAGATCATTTTGATCAAAGACTTGGAGTAATGTTCTGACCAACTTGAGGGTAGGGTGAAGCTGAAAGGGGATATGGGGCGATGACCATTTTGGAAACACCAAGACTGTTACTACGCAGATGGGGCGAGCGGGATATTGTTCCGATGTCAAGGATAAATGCTGATCCAGAGGTAATGCGGTGGATTGGGGGAGGAGCAACACGAACGGAGGACGAGACTAAGACTTTCATCGAACGCTGTGAAGAAATGTGGGAGACACAGGGCTTTGGTCTATTTGCCGTGGAGATGCGTGATGCTGGTGAATTAGCTGGTTTTGTCGGGGTCTCTGTGCCTACGTTCTTACCCGAAGTGATGCCTGCTGTTGAAATAGGTTGGCGGCTTGATCGGTCGTTCTGGGGGAATGGAATTGCCACTGAGGCGGCAAAAGAGGCATTGCGATTCGGATTTGAAAATTGCGATCTTAGTAAGATTCTTAGCATATGCCAGATAGGCAACGGTGCTTCCGAACGCATCATGCAAAAGCTCGGCATGTATTTAAACCGAGAAACCATAGATCCGTCATGCGGTCGCAGGGTACGGATCTATGCAATAGAGCGTCAGGTGTAAGTAATTAAATCACCCTACTTTCCGAGATGAATGTTCCTTCGCTTTTGCACTCACGGGTGGCGAATGTGCCCCCTTCTAACTACATAATCGCCGAAAACGCGGATGCGGTTAAAGCCCAAAGCCGCGTCTTTTGGCGTTTAGGGCATTTTACAAACGCCAGTTTCACCAGCATGTCATCGGAGAGGGCATCACTCCCGCATCATGACTCCGATTCTATTCCTGTCATCTCGCGTCAAATCCCTTGTCAACACCCATCCTCTTTACACCCCCTGCTCAGACAGCATTCGACCAAAAATCCGTAGTCTCAAGGCTTGACAAGAACTATGATCAAACTATAGGCAACCGCCATGAAGGGAGGGATGAGCGAAATTGACGACGATGCAAAACATCATGGAAAGACTGGACGACCTCCGTAATCAGGTCTTCCTACACTCCCTAACCTCGAAATCCATTGACGAATTACTCAACATGCGCCAAGAAGCTTTAGACCTCAAGGAATCCTTTCTGAATTGCTCCTTCATTGGCACGGAAGTTGAGGTGCTGGATACGCTTCGCGTTGAGATCATGGAGTGCGAATTGACGACACATATTCTTGCGAGTGAAGCCATGTACCAAGATACCCAAGAACAGATACAGAAATTAAGCGACTTGTATCAAATGACCTTGATGTAAGGAGGCAGTGTAGAACATTGGCTAACGGGAATAACGCTGATTTTGACTCAAGAGATTTCCGCCGCTTAATTGCATGGCAGAAAGCTCAATCCTTGGCGGTGAGTGTTTTCAGAATCACAAAGCAACTACCATCGCAGGAGAAATATGGGACTATCAGTCAGATGACAAGGTGCGCCTCGTCAATAGCGGCAAACCTGGCTGAAGGGAACAGTTCGTGCTTCCCGCGTAAGACTCTCAGCTTTTACTCCATAGCAAGGGGTAGTTCTGATGAATTGAGATCCTGGCTCAATTTATGCTTGCGTTTGGACTTCATCAATCAAAAGGTGCATGATGAGTTGGATGAAGCTACTCAAGAAGTCATCCGATTGATCATTGCCCTCATACGGAAGGTCCAAAAGGAGATCAATCACTCTTCTTCTGTTCCCCGCTCTCGCAAAAGGACCCTGGACAAGCAGAAGCTTTCGCCCTATTCTGGAGCCAAACAGGAGGGATCGAAAGTGCACGATGACGATTTTGATTTTGAAGTCGCTGTGTTTCAATGGATAGAGCAATCGAAAGCAGAACGTGTGGAAGTGATGAGAAGAGAAGATCAACTACGGATGATGACCAACGATGAAGGTCGATTTTTACCTGATGTGCCGAGGGAGGAAGGGCAGTGGCGATATCGTAGAAGGTAGTTATCATGAAGAACCTCAATTAGCATTGATAAATAGATTGTTGACAATATGAGAAATTGATGGTAGTATTCGCGTGTACAATTGAATACTATATGAGAGATTTAAACTATTTTCCTCTCGATAGAACCGCGAAAGCTGGTTTGCGCGAGAGGTGATTAACTGAAACATTTAATGTTTTCCAATGGCTCTACAGGCTTAGTATGACTGTCTGCAGAGTTTTGGAAGTTAATGTTCAGGTTACTCACCTTTGCCGCAAATCAGCTTTTTTGTTTTGCTTCAAGGGTGCGAAACCGTCAAGGATTGGAGGGAAGACAATGCCAGGGCATTTAATTGGGTCAGCGATGTACAAAGGATATCAAATCAAAACTATGGATAAAGGAGAGTTTCTAATGAGCATGAACATGAAAGAGAAAAGCGTGACGATCCAGCAACTTCAACACTACTTGGTGTGCGAAAAGCTTAGCCACATTACCTCAATTTTAACGTATCGGTACGGAGTCAAGGTTACCCCCATTTCGTTCTATCCATATGGCTCTTATGAACTTGTGTTAAAGGGCGAAGAACCCGATTCGAATATATCGATCTGGTACGAGTCCAATAAAATCATCCAGAAAAAAGCGGATGAAGAGTCATTGAAAATATGGACGTATTTCGTGAGCCAACTCCCTTCTGACTATCCTATGGATAATGAGGAAAAAGCAGTGGTTGCAACATTTCCAGAAGGTGTTCAGCAAACGTGTATTTCGAATATGTCGCCTGCCGAGCGGATTCATCCAAATGAGGTAGAGTTGAGACAAAGCTTGGCATCAGAAAGACTGTCTCATATCGCTTCAATCCTGCAGTATCGATACGACATAGAAGCGGTTCCAGTGATTAAAGTCAAAGATGCCATATATCAAATTTGTGCGAAAGATTTTCGCGGCGGTGAGGATGCGGGGCACTCCTATAGCATTAAAGACATGCTCGAATGTAATGCGGAACAGGAAGCGTACTTTTTCAGGATGCTCTACTTGTGGCACACTACGTTCTCATAAGCGGCAACTATGTTATCCCGAAGGCGTTTCGTGATTTTGACGCAATTGCAGTGAAGCATGTGACGTGGTTTATCGGTAGGAGTGACGTGTTCCACACTGCTCCAGATGAGCCAGGTGGAGTAGAGACAGACATGTACTATTTTGTTTGATGACGGCGGGCTGGGTCAGTCAAAGTGACTCCAGCCCTTGTCGTTCGGTTGGGTATGGCTATCGCCAATCAACAGAATGTCACTTATGCTGAACTCAATGGATGATTCCCAAAACGTAGTGTATGCGGCAGAACGTGAATTCTGTTGCAAAGTCTTGCTCTTCAGATACCTCTGGAGTTAGAATTTGGCTATGATTTGCAACAGAACTACAAGAATTCTATACCGTGGAAAATGCAACAGAATTCCAGACGGTAGGGAGGCGACGCATGGAAAAGCTGATTGAAGAGTTTTCGGCGTTCCTCGCTCAAGGAAAGAGTGAAAACACGGTCAAGACCTACACTCTCAATGTCCAGCAATATTTTCGGTGGTTTTCCGATACATACGGGATGGACTGTCAGCGGCTTTACCGCGAAAACATCCTTGACTACAAGACTTATCTGCTGAATGTCAAAAAGTTCAAAGGTCGGCATCTCAACGCAAAGACTGTGAACAGGTGCTTGAGTGCGTTATCCTCTTTTAATCAGTTCCTCGTTGATAAAGGAATACAGAGCGATATTGTAGTTGAGAAGTCGGATCTCATTAAGGTTCAACTCGACTTTGCAAATCCTTGTGTCATTGAAAAATCCGATGTGGAAAACTTCCGCCAGCGGATTTTGGAGGCGGGAGACAAACGACTCTACGCTTTAGTCACCCTTTTGGCGTATGCGGGACCCAGAATTTCAGAAGCACTTGACCTCAAAATTACAGACCTGAGTCTGGAGACGAAAGAGCTTATTGTTCGTAGAGGTAAGGGCGGTAAACAGAGGACAGTGTACCTAAACACAAAAATTGTGAATGCGATACGGGCGTATTTAAAGGTACGTGTGTCGGACAGTGAGTACCTCTTTTCATCGAGAAAAAGCGAGAGGGTAGATAGAACAGTGATAAACAAACTGTTCAAGCGGTTCAGTGATACAGTGACCCCCCATATGCTCAGACATTTCTATGCCACGGAATGTTTAAGGGTCGGTTTTTCGATTCATGAGGTCGCCAATAGCTGTGGACATCGCGATATTCGTACGACCCTCATTTACAGTCACCCCAGTAGGGAAGAACTGAAGAGAAAAGCTGAGTTACTGTGATGTGTGGTCCGAAAATTGGTCTTGCAGTCAAGAAGTGCCATGGCATTTCAAGAGAACGAGGGATGACGAGTGAATCAGGGATCTTATCATGTGAAACATATTAAGGTCGCCGAACTGCTGAAGAAACTTACGGATGCGGGATGTGTCATTCGAGTGCATCCGAAAAACTCAGACCTCATCAACGTGCTTTCCTCTTCACGACGTTGCAATATCATTGGTGACATACGGACGCAGAGCGATAAAGGTTCCTTTCGACTGCAGAGAAAGTCTGATGGGAAATGGGTTTCATTCAGGACATTGGGTATGTCCATTGATGATGAAGCGTTTGTTTCAGATGTCTTGAGTTACATTCAATAACAGCCCTGAGTCACTGAACTGACCAGATTCATGATATGACAGTGCATAGGCGAGCGTATTGCCAAGCGATTCTCCTTAAAAAAAACGGAGAAGCATCGCTTATAGGCAAGACGCTCGCTTTTTTGTCTGAAGATAGGGATGTGATAACAATGGCGAAACAGCCGTGGACAGAAGAGAAGATGAACAAGTGGCTGAAGCAAGGAAGGGGTCAGGGTGAGTTGGAAGGATATCGCCCCTGGCTTACCACACAGGATTACCCTTCGAACGGTCGTTCCAGTCGCATCAAGGGCTGGAAGACTGGTCGTATCCATCACTTTTTAAGTGATATTGAGACTCGCTACTTCTACCTGCTCGAATTTGACGGGGCTTTGGTTTGGGATATCCGCGAACATTATCCACTGATCGATATAGAAGACGTACTTGCAGACTGTTGGGGTGACATCAATTGGAACAACTATCGCGACAAGGAGAGTGGGACTCAATACGTTTTGACCGTGACCTTTCTCCTCACCTTGACGAATGCAGAAGGGAATAAGCGGTACATCGCTCGGAGCGTGAAAGCCGCCGCCGAGTTGGAGAAGTCGAAAGTCTTGGAACGGTTCGAGTTAACGCGTCGTTATTTTGCAGAAAAGCAGATTGATTGGGGCATTGTCACCCAACACGATATCAACGTCACCAGAGCAAAGAATATCGAATGGGTGCATTCAGCAAAGAACTTGAATGACGGTTTTTCTACGCATGACGTTTCAAGATTGAAGAGAATCCTTGTTGAGTGGTTGGATTCCAGCCACAAGTCCGCGAGGGATGTGACCAACGCTTTGGACAGTCAGTTCAACCTCGAACCTGGGTCGGGCTTGCTGTTGTTTCGTCACCTGATCGCCAATAAACAGGTGTTAGTAGACATGGACGAACGTATCGACCTGGGCAAACCAGTAAATCAGGTGGTTCGAGGCACTGATTTGATGACGGATGGGAGTGAGATGCGAGATGCAGTTGACCGTTAACATGCTGATTCAATTCACGACTGAAGATGGCTCGCCAGGTCACATCGAGCGAGTGCTATGGATTCATGAACATCAGGAAAAAGTTGTGACCATTGAGATCCTGGGACAATCCAGTCTTCCAGAATTCAGGGGAGTGGATACCATCTTGGCATTGTTGTCAGCAGGACAAGCCTATATCTGTTCGGACGACCCACACCAAAGAGTCGTTACTGAAGAATCTATGACTGAAAAAGAGCGAGCAATTCGAGACAAAGCCTGGGAGATCGTTCAAGTGGTGGCGGGGGCAGGGACTCAACCGAACGTGTTCTATCCGAGATTTCGGGCAGAGGCAATAAGAAAGGCACGCGAGACATGTGGGGTCAGTGAAAAGACCATTCGCTCGTATCTGCGACGATTCTGGCAACGCGGACAACACAAGAATGCACTTCTACCCGATTACAAGTTGGGGGCAATCAACCGAAGTGGTTATTTAATAGGAAGAAAGAGAGGTCGCCCACGAAAGTTTGGGGAGATTGTCGGACAGGGGGTCAACGTGGATGAGGACACCAAACGCATTTTTCGAGTCGCCATCAACCGTTTTTATTATGGAGAAGGTTTGCCCCTTGTTCGCACCTACGAATTGATGCGCCGTGAGTATTATTCAGTTCAGGAGCAGGGTGATGACGGTACAAGGCAACAGGTTTTGCAGTCATCCGCAGAGACCCCGACTCTGGGTCAATTTAAATATCATTTTTACAAAGAACGAGATTGGAAACGCGAAATATCTGCTCGGCAATCCAAGAAGAACTACCTTCAAGGTCATCGGTCTTTATTGGGGGACTCGACATCGCAGGCTTATGGTCCAGGTAGCATTTTTCAAATCGATGCCACCATCGCAGACGTGTATCTTGTCTCAAGATACAACCGTAACTGGGTCATCGGCAGACCCGTCGTTTATGGCATTGTAGATACCTTTTCTCATATGGTGTGTGGGTTACATGTTGGTCTCGAAGGTCCCAGTTGGATTAGTGCAATGGGTGCACTCTACAATGTCGCACAAAACAAGGTTCAATTCTGCAAGGAGTACGGCATCCAGATTGACGAAGAACATTTTCCAGTTCATCACTTGCCTGAAGCTTTGTTAGCCGATCAGGGCGAGATTGCCAGTAAAATGGCGGAGCCGATGATTCGCAATCTGAACATCAAAGTGATGACAACGGGTTCCTACAGACCAGAGATGAAGGCAATTGTGGAACGTTTTTTCGAAACTATAAACGGGTACGTAAAGCCCATATTGCCTGGTGGGATTCAACCCGACTTTCAGGAACGTGGTTCCCACGACTATCGATTGGACGCAACCCTTGATCTCCATCAGTTCACCCAGATCATGATTCGCGCGATCCTGCACCATAACAACCACCATTGGATGAATTCATATCAACGCGATTCGTTAATGATCGAAGACGAAGTGGAACCCATTCCACTGAAACTATGGAACTGGGGGATTCAGAATCGTGCTGGTAAACTTCGCTCAATCTCCGAAGATTTGATGCGCTTGCATCTCATGCCTACTGCTACAGCGAGCATCACAGCGCGAGGGATTCGATTCAAAGGGATGTTTTACTCCTCTCGGCGAGCTTTGATGGAGCGATGGTTCGAGAAAGCCAGCAATGATGGGAGGAGTATAAAAACTACTGTATCCTACGACCCTCGAAATCTGAACTACATTTACATCCCGCAGGAGGACGGCAAGGGATTTGAAAAGTGTCACTTACTCGACCATCAAGCCCGTTATCGGGACAAAACACTGGAGGAAATCGAGCATCTCTTTGAGCAAGAGAAGTTCGACCGAAAAGCAAACGAGGATAGGATGCTACAGCGAAAAGTGGATCTCTTAACTGAGATTGATGACATTATCAAGGACGCGGAACGGATGACAAAACAGGAGCGCAACGCGGGCGAGAGTAAGAGCAAGCGAGTTCGCGATATTCGCATCAATCGTCATGTGGAGAAAGCGTTGAATCGCAAGGCAGATGCCTTTGTGTTGGACAAGTCAAAATCACAAAGCGAGGGGCAAGTTGTCTCAATGAGTCCAGGGGCTATAGCAGATGAACTCAACCCTGAATTGGCTTTACTAAAGAAAAAGCAGAGGGAGAAACTCGATGGAAGCGACGAATAAGGTTGTTATTCCGAATGGTTGTGAAGCCGTCATTGCAGAATATCGAGACCAGGATGTTTTTGATTACAGATACCATCCGTATATTGAAGCACTGCCACCGATTCTGTCACAGGAGGAAGTCATCGATCAATTAGCCGTCTATCCGCCTTTTGATCCTACCGAACGCCAGTTGGAGACACATATTCGCTTCCACCTGGTACAACGTCTTTTTCAGTATTTTCAACCCCTGTCTGTGCACCTCGACTTGGAAAGTAGGATTTCACGCCTGATCCGACAGGGGTATGTGTACCGAAACCCAATTCGACCTGGATTCCTGGAACAAATCGACGGGGCACAAGAATGGATTAGGAGCCGTCATGTAGAGGCAAGCGGAAATCAGGGTTTTCGTTCTCAGTCAGCACTGACGATTATCGGACCGAGCGGATTGGGGAAGAGCACAGCCATTAACAGAATACTGTCGCTGTATCCCCAAGTGATTGTTCATTCCGAATATCAGGGTATCCCATACAGTGCGTATCAAATAACCTGGCTGAAAATCGATTGTCCTCACGATGGATCAATCAAGGGTTTAACCATAGACTTCTTTCGAAATGTTGATTTGTTGTTGGGCACGAGATATTACCGCCAATACGGATCTGCACGTTACCCAATTAGTGCACTTCAACCTGCCATGTCTCAGATTTCACGTACATATGGATTGGGTTTGCTTGTCATTGACGAGATACAACACTTGAGTACCGCCAAGAGCCAGGGAGCGGAGAAAATGTTGAACTACTTCGTCACCCTGGTCAATACCATTGGAATCCCAGTGGTTCTAATCGGAACTAATAAAGCGGCGGGGGTACTCCAGTCACAGTTTCGACAGGCAAGGCGCGGCAGTGGGCAAGGAGACATGGTTTGGGAGCGAATGAAGCAGGATGCAAGTTGGGATTTGTTAATAGAAGGACTTTGGGACTATCAATGGGTTAGAAAACCCGTGACTTTAACACCCGAATTGAGTGCCGAATTGTATGATCTCAGCCAGGGGATCGTGGATATTGCGGTCAAGATTTTTGTTATGGCTCAGATCCGTGCCATGTCCTCTGGAAAAGAGACGTTGAGTGCGTCCTTGTTTCGGCAGGTGGCTAACGAACAACTGCGTTTGGTTCAGCCCATGCTCTCTTCATTACGATCTGGTAACGTGCGTGAACTTGCGAAATACGAAGATATTCAACCCATCGACATCAGTTCCTTCATCGAGCGGGAGTCGTCATCCATCAGGGTGAGCGAGAAGATCAAGGAGCTACAGGTGGCAAAGAAGAAACAAGTTGAACGTCAGGCAACAAGTGTCGAGAAAGAGTCCATCATCAAGTTGATAGAACTCGAAATATCGCCCGCGACAGCCAAACGACTGGTTAAGAAGGTGATGGAGGGAAAGGGAACTCTGACCGTGCCGACCGTTGTCAAAACTGCTTTGGCTCTTCATGCCCAAGGTGCTTCGGATAAAACTGATGAACGGTCTGCGTTGAAGGGGCAAACTGTCCAGGGAGACATTCGTATTGCTGTTGCAGAGGGCAAGAAAAAGGGACTGAGTGCCTATGAAGTGTTAAAACAGAACGGGATCATTAAGCCAACTTCCGACGATCCTCTGTTTGTCGTGGGGTGAGAGGTTGGTTGCGTTCTTTTTAACACCGTTTTGCGATGAGATTTTCTATAGTGTGTTAGGTCGGTTTCACCTGAAAAGCGGAAACATCAGTCCAAAAGCAACCATCATGGATTTGTACGGAACCACTACTGTTACCGCCGTCATTGATCTGCCTGCTCATTTCAACGCTTTGATCGAGCATCTTCCTCTACGTCATCCTTATACAGCCAATGGGTTGATCAAGAAGCACACCCTATACCCGTTTTATAGTGCCTTCCTGCCTCCAAAACGAGCGAGTCTGGTTTTGGAGTCTATGAAAGGCGATATTGGGCACTCCGTACACGGGCGGCTCGGTATTATGGCAAGTTCAATAAGCACTGATAAGACGCTCAAATACTGCGGTAAATGTTTTGAAGAGGATAGGATACGTTGGGGAGAGCCGTATTGGCATCGAGTTCATCAAGTATCTGGGGTCTATATATGTCCGACTCATAGGATTCCGCTGTGCCGAAGTCGATTCTTACCCCTGAATCGACATGAGTTCATCTCTGCCGCTCGCGAAGATTGTCAACAGGACATGCGGGAGAACAACGGTAACACCGAAGAGCTTTTCATCCAAGATGCCCCATCAGCATGGGACAATGCCGTTTCAAAGATAACCATATTGTTAGAAGATGACGAGTTGTCCACAAAATATCGAATGCTTGTGGATAATGTGGATAAGTTACTCAACTCCAGCTATCCAAATCGTCCGATGGAATGGTTTGCGAACCACTATGTTGCGCGGCTGAAGGAGATCGGACTTGCCAATGTCCATGGTCACGTAAGACAAGTGGAGTTTCGACGAGAGTTTCTAAACTATTACGGGGAACCATTTCTGGAGGTTATGCAATCTTCCGTTTCAGATCGAGAGGACAACTGGCTGAACGCCATAGTGCGAAAGCATCGTAAGACGTTTCATCCAATACGACATTTGCTCCTGATGCAGTTTCTCGGAATCAGTTTGGATGACCTCTTCGTAAAAGAGCCAGTGTATCAGCCTTTTGGCTCATCCCCGTGGCTTTGTTTAAATCCAGCCGCCGACCATTATCAGCAACCTGTTGTTGAGGATTTGTCGATTCGTTACGACAGCAAGATAAAGAGCCCGATTGGAACTTTTTCGTGTTCGTGCGGGTTTGTCTATGCGCGGAAGGGACCAGACACTGAAGCGGATGACAAGTACAGGAGCGGTAGGATAAAGGCTCTGGGTGTGGTGTGGGAGCATAAACTCAGTGAACTCTTAAAAGAAGACTTGAGCTTACGGGAGATTGCTCGAAGACTGCATGTCGATGTCAACACGGTAAAGAAGTATGCTGATCTTGCACAGCAAACCCGTCTGACAAAATCACCTGCTGTCCCCGATGACCTTCGGGAGCGTCGGCGGCAAGCTTGGATCGAATTGATGAGACAGAACGAGCAGAAGTCACGAACTAAACTTAGGCACATGAACAAGGCGTTGTACACATGGCTTTATCGCAATGATAAGAGTTGGTTGATAGAACATTCGCCGAAACCAAAACGGGTAATCACGACAAATTCGCGGGTTGACTGGGGCAAGCGAGACGAGGAAATTCTTGCTTTGGTACGGACTGAAGTGACGAGGATACTCACATCGGAAGATAAGCCAGAGCGGATTTCAATTAGCAGGATAGGGAAACGAATCGGCTATTTGTCCCTGCTGGAAAAGCGTTTGAACAAGATGCCGCAGACGAAATTCTACTTGGTGTCGGTGAAGGAAACTGTTGAGGATTTTCAGTTACGGCGAATCAAGTGGGCGATTCGGGAGATTGAGCGAGAAGGACAGGATTTGCAGTGGTGGAGGATAGTCAGAAAAGCTGGAATTCGGGGAGAGGCGGCAGAGAAGATAAGGCTGTATCATGAAGGGGAGAACACGCTTGGAAGGTAGCTAACGTCAAGAGATTTGAGGTGGTAGTGTGATCCAGTATTCTGTCTCTCAAATAGAAGAAGAAATCGAGAGAATTGCTAACGAGATGATTTATTGCAATCATCAATGTAGTGGTGAGGACATTGTATGTAACCTTTCCACAGGACAAATTCCGAGATGTCTCTACTTTGAACACGAAAACAGGAATTCTAATTCACCTGGCATAGTTGTAATCGGTATGAACCCTGGTTGGTCTGACGTAGATGAGCAGGATGACTACAAAAAATGGCTTAGTCAGAAGGCACTATCTTACAAGAATTTGCTAAATCGATTTGAAAGTGAAGGGTTTGGAGAAGTGGGGAAATTCTATCCTCCGATTCGAACCATTCTAAAGCACCTACAACTGGACGGACCGATTCTGTGGACAGAAGTTGCTAAATGCGAAAGTCAGAAGAGAGACGAAAAGACTAAGGTGCCATTGAAACGAAGAACAACATCGATATGTTCTCGATTGTATTTATCAAGGGAAATTCAGGTTATCCCCGAAGACTGGCTGTTTTTAGCGGTAGGGTTAGATGCATATGAGACAGTCCTACCACTTTCCCCTCGAAATCCACTCATTGGATGCTATCATCCAAACCATCGGAAGAAGGGGCAGAAACTTCAAACAAAAATCAAGAACAATCCGTCTTTGTATGTTTCAAAGTTAAGTTCAATGCAATCAGGTGATTTTTGCTTTTGGGATTGATCCAGGAGTAATGAATTCGCTGTCGTTTGGGGGATGGGCATGAGCATGAGCAATACGGAAAAACCCAAGTATGTGATAACCGTAAACGACGATCAGGATCTACTTAATCCTGCGTCATATCACATTGAACCAGTGCAAGTGCTTCAGCGGAGTGAAGTTGAGTCAACGGTAATTTCCGATACACTCGGAGAATTTAGGGTAAAGACGGAGAATATTTACGAAAACGAAATTGAAGCTCAAAAACGTTGCTACTTAGTTGCAAATGACGTAAGCCGAAAGCGTACGGCGAGAATTATTGCTGAAGGGGATCTGCCAGCACATATTCTTCCAAACTTCGACCCATTCATCACCACCAACCCGCTCCGCGTGCTGGAACGTAATACAGCGGTAATGATTCAAACTAATACGGTAACATCAACCGCGAACGTGCAAAAGGTGATACAAATAATGGCGATGACAGTTGAAGATATTAACATGATGATGATGCTTTGCAATTTAATGACCTTTGTTAACGACTACGCGAAGAAGCTACTCGGCAAATACATTATCGTTGAATTGTCGAGCCTGTTCATTTTGTTCAATGGGGGCAGTGATGTCAAAGGTCTAAAGGACTTCAACACGGACTATGCCAATCAAGAATATCGCCAGCTTCTTAGCACGATACGTAATCTCGAAAAGACGTGCTCGTTTAGGCTTATAAGAGATAAGGTTGCGGCTCATAAAGACAGCAATTTGGATATGCAAGGGTACATAAGCATCTGGAACCGAATCACATATAAATCAATTGATGCCTATAAAAGAGCACTGTACGATCATTTGGACAAGGTGTTACAGAAATATTACCCTCATGAATATGTTGATTATTTCAAAATGAATTATTCTACCCTTAATGGACTAATGATGACCGCAAAGGAGGGCTACGAATCGTTTGGTGACTATGAAGTTTAGTGAAATCAGTACACGTAGGGGGAATTCCCATGGATTTAGATATATTAGTATCGACCATAATTACCGCTACTGCGGCATTGGTTGCCATTATCGGCGGATTCCTGGTCAGTAGAGTAATAGCTATTTCAAGTGAACGAGGCGGAATTGAAAGACGTTTGAGAGAAATAAACAATGATTTGTCAGCCAAGGAAGCAATGCTCAAACGAGTCGAACTTACGTTGTTGGAACAAGATGTAGAGGACTTCATCAGAGATAATCACGAGAAGATATTGTTAGAAGAAAAGTCGCTGGATGAGCTTCTTGCTGACGACAAAAACCGTTATTATCCGTCTGCAGAAGAATTGAAGCCTTATATTGACGAATTGAAGCAGATACAAGAAGAACTTATGGACCTGATACAGTCCAGCGAAGATGATATAACTTCATTAACCTTCGATGAATTTGCGTCAGGTGTCTCCTTCAAGTTGTCTCACCGAAAAGAATGGTATGAACTCACCTATAACACCTTAAAGAAGCTGTCAGCCAAGCGAGAAAACACACTGGCATCTGTATTTTCGTATCCATTACCTTTAGATATTCCAGTTATCAGCAATGCGAGGATACAGACTTATCGAGAAAAGGTAAAGGAGCGAGATAGACTACGCGATGAGGTTCATATATTGAAAATGCAGAAGGATGGACAGATTAAGATCCTTGGAGACTACGGCAAACCAATAGGGCTATGGAGCGGTTTATTTGTATTGATCTACTCGTGCATAGTTGGAATAGGGTACCCCAGCATCTACCTACCCTGTCCGAAAAATGTATACAATGATACCTTCATAAAATGGCTTTTAATTGGATTATTTTTCAGCGAACTAATTGCATTGTTTATATATTTGATATTCGCTTTGTATCGGCTTACCAAGAGCAAAGAGGAGTACGAATGCAGTTCATTCCAATAGGTAAGAAATGCGGACGTTTGCTTTTTCATGGAAGTAGGATTCAACTTGACTGGAAAGGTGAAAATGGACATAAAGAAACTGGCTGAAACAATCGACCGTATCGCAACGCACGCTGAATGTCGCTTGAATATGCATCAAGGTTCCGTAGATTTGGACCAAATTTACGAATTCTTTCGCGTGAAACCTGCGAATGAAAACATACGAACTACCAAAGAGGTTTTAGATGTCGTTGAGCAGAGACTTCAACGACGGATCAAACATATTGATGCAATTGAGTTGCGTCAAGTGATTGATGAATTAAAGAAATACTATCTGTACCGCCATATTAAGGTTGGGGATGACGTTCGTACCATTTGGAATTATATCGAGAGATTTAGTGAATATGTTCGTCCTAATCCAGAAGATACACGTAACAAGGGGAATCCGATATCTGACGTGACCCTGACGAAGATCATAATTCTGACTGTATGGATTACACGGTTAGGGCATAACTACGATCGCTTCGAACATAGCCAACGGTTACACCCAGAACTCTGGCGATATGCATACACTGTCTTGTATGTTGAGGATCATGTCAAAGAAGCACTGATCGAGAACGGGATTTTGCAAAATCGAGAAGAAGTTGCTTTGATTCTGTTCGCGCGTATCGAGTCAAGAGTTCTACAATATGGATCTGTAAGGTTCCTTGATCATATGTTGTCGGAGTATAAGAGTACATTTGACGCGGAAACAGATTTGTTTGCCCCAACGCAAAAAGTAACCCGAAAGTTTCTCTATCACCTTGCGATCAAAATGGCTACCACAACTGATGCTCCAGTAGGAAAGGGATATCCTGAGACAATTGGGGTAATCGAGAATATAGCATCCGTCCTCCTGAATTTATATGACTTTCGCATTGATAACCAGTTTCAATTGATGTTTCTTAACGAGCCAATACCGTACTTTCAAAAGAGTGTTTTTCATGATGCCTTATACAAAGATTTTCAGTATCCCCCAGAGAGTACTCTGGTGATGTTGGATTCAATATTGGATTCATATCAGGACAAGATCGAGGCTATTGTCGGTATTGATAAGCAGTCGTTTATGATTATTTCGCGTGAAATTATTGCGATGGCGATTCAATATTTGAAGTCTCCAGGAGCGTTACCGAGGTTAGCGGGAGATGAACTGTGTAAGCGACTGAGAAAAAAGGTTCAGCGGGACGTGGTGATAGCCTATTTGACAATGCTATCTACTACCAAGTGCCTAAACAAAGAGTTCAACCATCCATTTGCTATTGAAGGAATAGATGATGACTCTGAATGGTTGATACATGTCCCCAATACTGAGTTTGAGTATTTCATGCCCCTTCCGTCAATCGATTGTTTTGGACTTTACGATAAGATAAAGGAACTTTTAGGACATCCACGGAGTTGGGGCGAAGCATTCGAACGATTTATACAGGAGTGGATGACAAAACAATTAGGGGAGCCTGTACATTCTGGTAAATATGTCTTTCAGGGGCAACCAGCCGAGTCGGACGGTGTTGCGGTCGTTGGAAATCACACTGTAGTTTTAGAAAGTAAAACCAAGCCGCTAACTCGTAAAGCTCGTTCAGGGCATATTGGGAAACTATTGCTTGACTTGGGTGGAGCGTTCATCGATAGTCAGATGCAGGCATTCCGAACTGAGTATGTTATGCGTGAGGGTTTGTTAGAACTCTACGATCAGAATAGTAACAATAAGGAAATGGTTCAAGGGAAATGTAAGCCAATTGCAGAGATCACGGCTCCTGATAATGCCGTCTACACTCGTATATCCTGTACACCGTTTCATTTCGGGGTATTTACCGAAAACACTGTATGCCACAATGTTTTTCAAGCATTAGTACGTTATTCATTTGGAACTACGGACGAGGACTTAAAAGACCAGTTTGTAAAGTTTGAGAAAAAACGCCAGTCCTTGTTAGCCCTCTTTGAAAAACTTAAAAAAGCGTACAATGCCCGACCAGATAATGAGCTTTTGGACATGACACACCGATCCTATTTTTTGTCATTTGGATTGCTGTACATGCTTACCAGTCCTGAAACGTCTTCAAGGAGTGCCTCCGAAAGACTACTGTCATTCGGAAGTATCCAATCAGGAGACTACAATTCATATTCCATTTTGAAGTTCATTTTACGTCCGCAGGTTGGATAAACGAGGCTAAAAGCTTGATGGGGAAGACATCTCTCCCCTTCTCCCATCTTCCCTGCTTCTATATCTTCGCAAAATCAAATTCTTCTCCAGCAAAATAAGTTCTTCCCTGAGTAAAATAAGTTGTTCCCTACAGCACGGGTGGATTCGGGTCAAAAGCCTGGATTCGCCCGTTTTTGCGTTGCAAGGGAGCGCAAGGCGGGGAAAAGACAGGGTGAAGTTCGGAAGGAGATAAGACGCGAAAAAGCCCGATATATCAAGGATTCCAAGACCATGCCCGATCAAAAACGCGAAAAAATACACGACAAAATCTGTACTCCCTGCGCCCTCAAGCCCTTCTTTTCGCCCTATCCGCAGGGAACAACTTCATTTTACGCAGAATCGATGAATCTGGAACAATTAAGGAGATAAATGAGTGGGAAAAGGTGCGATCCAGGGAAGGATCGAATTTAACGGCAGATATTGGGTGAGAGTGAGGGAAAGTCGGGAAAAGCCAGGCGGGGCAAGGGGGTTGAAAGGGTTGAGGGGAGAGGGAGTCAGGGAAGAAATTGATTTGACGGTTACAGCTTTCTTCTTGGCCCGATGGCTTGGAAGACCTATCGTGAATCGTTTTGTGCCAACACGTGCGCTAGAGAAGTTTGATCAATTCATGGTGAACCGAGGTGTATCAGGAATCTTTGTTTTGCGTCTCATTCCATTGGTTTCGTTTAATGCCCTTAATTACGCTTCAGGTTTGACGACTCTTACACTTTGGCAGTTCACGTGGACTACCGGTCTTGGAACTCTTCCAGCGACGCTGCTAATTGCGCTTTTGTATCGAAGTGTCATTGGGCAAAAATACGCATTTATTGGTCTGATTATCGTAGGTGTTGTGATGCTCCTCGGACTGGTATTGAGGTGGAGACTGACCAAAAAATGAACAATGCAGCTCTTTTTACATCGAGACCTACATCGCTAACGCCTCATTCAGCGTTTAGTCGACACCACAATCTGTCATTGTCACGTTTCATCTTTACTGCTCTCAATCCTTGGCTCCATCGTAACGACAGGCTTATCCGGGTCGGCAGTGTCTGTGGGGATTGGGAACAGTAATCTGCTGGTATATGGTGACGGTTTGTGATGGACATTGAATTGGATAGCTTGCTCAGCGTAGAACATCCTGGCCTCCTCAACTGACCGTTTTCCGACCACGATATCGTTGAGCAGGTTGAGAGCGAGAATGTTCATCGGTTCCTTGTCGCATTTTGCAGATGCTTCTCCCTTCGTACGGTCGACCCTCACACTCCCGTCATATTTGCCGACTTCATCGAAAAGCTCTGGTGGGACCCGGTAGTTAATCGTTTGTTCAAAAAAATCCGGGTGTGGCATAGGAAAATTGTGTGGTACAGGGTCTCGATGAATGACGATACATTTCCATGGCCTACGATAGTGCCAAATGAGCATACTCCGGGTGAGTTCGTCGGGTAACCCATATTTTTTAATGGCGAAGAGTGCACCTTTTTTGGGAGCACCAGACCATGACGAAAGGATTCTGTCTAGCTTAGCCATCTTCCGATTGTCCGGACGGACCTGCGGGTATTGGGCTCCCGAAGCACCGGACCAATAAATATGATTCGCAGAGTACGGATTCGTCGATTCGTGGTGGTTCACGGATTGTTCCTCCCTGGTCTCCTTAGGGCTCTTAAACGTGCAAATCTATATTCGTAATGAGTCACATGTCTTGGTCTCTTACGGATTCGTCACACAAATATATAAGAGGAATGACGTATGTGCATTTGTCCTAAAGTGAGGTCGGGAATAACTCACTTAGGTGGCTGTCGTCTTGACATATATACGGTACGGGGGTATGGTAACCATGTTGAATCGATGAGGTGATAAACGTGGCATACAAATACTCTTCCAACAAAGACACATTGTTATCCCGGCTGAAGCGAATCGAGGGCCAAGTTCGTGGCATCCAGAAGATGATCGAGGATGACCGCTATTGCGTTGACATCTTGGTGCAGATTGCAGCCATCAAAAGCGCCATTCACCAAGTTGGTCTCTCGTTGCTTGAATCGCATACCAAAGGGTGTGTCGCTGACGCCATGGAAGATAATAACGGTGATGACAAAATCGAGGAACTAATGGATGTGATTCGACAGTTCACGAAGTCGTAACAAGAAGGTGGTGTTTGCCGTGGGTGCTATCAAAGAACTCACGTTACCGATAGAAGGAATGACCTGTGCCTCGTGTGCTGCACGGATCGAGAAGAATGTGTCGAAGATCCCAGGTATCCAGGAGGCAAATGTGAACCTTGCCTTCGAGAAACTTCGGGTCGTCACGGATGGCAATGTTGCTTGGAAAGATGTTGTCGACCGAGTGGAAACGACCGGATATAACGTCCCTTCGAGGGAGATCGATCTCAGTATTCAGGGAATGACTTGTGCGTCCTGCGCCGGTCGGATCGAGAAAGTAGTCGGACGCATTGATGGAGTTGAATCGGCCACCGTCAATTTGGCTTCAGAAAAGGCGCACGTTGTATATATTCCTGGCCTTGTCAAAGAGGAGGACATCATTCAGGGAGTCCAAAAGGCCGGGTATTCTGCGAAATTGGCTTCGGCTACCGCAACCGAAGAAGAACGCAAACATAAGGAACAGGCGTATCGACGAGAGGTCATGAAGTTCTGGATCGGAGTGATTCTCACACTTCCGCTTTTCGTTCAAATGCTCTATATGCTCTTAGGTAACCCACCTTTCATGCCAAATTGGGTAGGATGGATTCTGGCTACACCGGTTCAGTTTTACGTGGGATGGCGCTTTTACAAAGGAGCTTATCATTCCCTTCGTGGCGGCGCCGCCAATATGGACGTTTTGGTTTCACTCGGCACGTCGGTAGCTTATTTCTACAGCGTGTACTTGACTCTTCTCGGACGACCGGATGTGTACTTTGATAGCTCAGCCATGGTCGTGACACTCATCTTTATGGGTAAGTTGCTTGAAGAGAGGGCAAAAGTGGAATCAGGATCTGCTATTGAAGCGTTGGCCAAGCTTGGAGCGAAGACCGCTCACGTCCTACGTGATGGTGAGGAAATGGACGTTCCCGTTGAAAAACTGCGTGTGGATGACGTGGTTCGTGTCAGACCTGGGGAGAAAGTTCCGACGGATGGCGTCATTATCGATGGCAACACGGCAATCGACGAATCATTCCTGACAGGTGAGTCGATGCCGGTTTCAAAACATACAGGCGATGCAGTGGTTGGGGCCTCCGTGAACCAGACCAATGCTTTTACGATGAAGGTCACCAAGGTTGGAGCAGAGACGGCGCTCGCTCAGGTGATTCGGCTGGTGGATCAGGCCCAAGGATCGAAGGCTCCTGTTCAGCGACTGGCTGACAGGATTGCGGGGATTTTTGTACCTGTGGTACTCGGTATCGCACTTGTGACATTGCTTGCATGGGGATTCCTCGTGAATTGGCCGCACGCTATCCTGGCGGCCGTCGCAGTGCTCGTGATTGCTTGCCCATGCTCCCTTGGTCTTGCTACTCCGACGGCCATTATGGTGGGCACGGGACTTGGCGCTGAGTCAGGGATCTTGATCAAGGGCGGCGAGCACTTGGAGCAAGCCCATACGCTGAACGCTGTTATTTTTGATAAAACGGGAACCATTACATCCGGGAAGCCAGCAGTAACGCATGTGTGGACGGCAAACAGTGTGTCGGAAGAGGAACTTCTGCGGGCTGCGGCCGCTTTGGAGGCCCAGAGCGAACACCCGCTTGGGATCGCCGTTGTAAAACATGCCGAAGAGCAAGGTATTCTTCCCGAGAAAGCCGCTGATGTTCACGCCGTTCCCGGAAAAGGAATCGAAGGTATGGTAACCGGACGTACGATTCGAATCGGGAACCGCCGTTGGTTCATTGAAAATGGCGTCACGGAGTTTCCTGACGACGTAATGACCAACTTTGAAAACGCCGGAAAGACGGCGGTGATGGTTGCCGGTGACAACAAACTTCTTGGTGTCATGGGAATCTCCGACACCATCAAGGATGGTGCTGCCGAGACGGTACAGAGGCTGAAGAATATGGGCATTGAGGTCTGGATGATTACCGGTGACAACGAACGCACAGCCACCGCAGTGGCCAAGGAGGTCGGAATCACCAATGTGATCGCAGGTGTTCTGCCGGCCGACAAAGCGGCAAAGGTCGAGGAATTAAAGAAACAGGGCCTTCATGTGGCAATGGTCGGTGATGGCATCAATGATGCTCCGGCCCTTGCAGCGGCAGACGTTGGTATCGCTATGGGGTCCGGAGTCGATGTCGCTCTCGAAGCGGCAGACATCGCTCTCATCAATGCAAAGACAGAAGGGGTTGTCGGTGCGATCCGGCTATCGAAAGCCGCCATGCGCAAGATACGGCAGAACCTATTCTGGGCGTTTTTTTATAACCTCATCGGGATCGGGCTTGCTGCGGTCGGGATTGTGAGTCCTGTTATTGCTGGTGCAGCCATGGCTTTGAGTTCTGTGAGTGTCGTATCAAACAGTTTGTTACTGAAACGCTTGAAGCTGTCTGAGGACTAAGTGTCCCGGCGGGTGGGAAGAAAAAATGCGAGGAGGTAATTTTCTCATGACTACAACGACAATCGAGATCAAAGGCATGACATGCGCAGGTTGCGTCAATTCTGTCACGAAGGCCCTCAAAGGCGTGGATGGCGTTTAAGATGCAAATGTTGACCTGGAAAAAGGTCAGGCCACAGTGACTTTTGATGATACAAAAACTAATGTGGATGTCCTGAAACAGGCGGTCGAAGATGCCGGATACGACGTTGCGTAAGAGCCATCAACAGAGACCGAAGGGATAGCACACCGTGCTGTCCCTTTCGTTTGCAAACGCTGAACGATAAATGTGCGTCAGGTGATTCGCATCATGAAGACAGATAGGAGGAATACAAATGTCGACAAATGCAAGGGTTGAAGTCTACAGTTCACCAGCGTGCTCTGACTGTAGTGCAGGAAAGAAGTTTCTTGCCGACCACAATATCGATTACGTGGATCACGATGTCAGTGATTTATCCGAAGCAGAGGCGTTGAAGAAACTGACGGGAAAATCCATCGTACCTACCTTCGTCATTGGCGGAAAGATTTTATATGGTTTTGCGGCCAGCCGTAAAGAAATTGAAGACCTACTGCGTTAGGAGCAGTTAAATACGGGTCTCTATGTGACTAGAAAGGGGATGCTGATTGATGAGTGACAAAATGCACGTGCGACTCGCTGTTCACGGGATGACGTGTACCGGGTGTGAGGAACACGTTCAAGAAGCGCTTTACAGCGTAGGAGCGGAGAATATAACCGTCAATTTCCGACGTAACGAAGCGACGTTTGACATAGACAACGAAAATCGTATCGAAGTAGCGAAGGGCGCCATTACTAAAGCTGGCTATAAACCTGCTGACGCAGAGGTATTCAATCACTCCAAGGGACAATCAGAATCCAATACGGGTGAATTTGACTACGATCTGCTCATTATAGGTTCAGGCGGTGCAGCGTTCTCTGCAGCCATCCAGGCGGTTTCGTACGGAGCCAAAGTAGGAATGATTGAACGAGGCACCATCGGGGGAACCTGTGTAAACATTGGCTGCGTTCCGTCGAAAACGCTGCTGCGTGCCGGGGAGATCAACCATCTGGCACAGAGAAATCCGTTTTCCGGACTCCACACTTCCGCTGGTCCGGTGGACCTGAAGACGCTCGTTGCGAACAAGGGCGAACTCGTCGGGGATCTGCGCCAGCACAAATATGTAGACCTCATTGATGATTACGGATTTGAGCTCCTTCCAGGAGAAGCTCGGTTCGTGAATGAGCAAACGGTTGAAGTGGGGGGGCGTCAAATTACCGCCCGCAACTTCCTCATAGCAACAGGCGCATCGCCAGCGGTCCCGAATATTCCTGGTCTTGAAGACGTTGGGTATTTGGTCAGCACCACAGCGCTTGAACTTCAGGTAGTTCCGAAACGTCTTGCGGTCATTGGTTCTGGCTACATAGCGATGGAGCTGGGCCAACTTTTTCACAACCTTGGTGCTGAAGTGACACTTATGCAAAGGAGTGCTCGGGTACTCAAGTCTTCCGATCCCGAGATTTCGGAAACCGTCACGCAGGCTTTGACCGAACAGGGGATTCAATTGATTACAGGAGCCACGTTCAATCGGGTCGAACAGGATGGAAACATCAAACGAGTGCATATCACGGTGGACGGCAAGGATCAGGTCGTTGAGGCTGACCAGCTTCTCATTGCAACGGGACGCAAACCCAACACTCAAGAGCTCAGCCTACAAGCCGCAAAGGTCAAACTCGGAGACCGAGGAGAAGTGCTCGTAGACGAATATCTACGCACAACAAATCCACGAGTTTTTGCCGCAGGTGACGTGACGATGGGCCCACAGTTCGTCTACGTAGCTGCTTATGAGGGATGGGTAGTGGCAGAAAATGCGGTCGGTGGAGGAAATCAGAAACTCGATCTACGTGTCGTACCGGGTGTCACATTTACCAATCCGTCCATTGCGACAGTCGGCCTGACAGAAGAGAAGGCTAAAGCCGAAGGCTTCGATGTCATCACCTCCGTTCTACCACTGAACGCAGTCCCTCGAGCGCTGGTGAACCGGGAGACGACTGGTGTATTTAAGTTGGTGGCGGATGTAAATACTCGAAAGGTTCTCGGAGCACATGTTGTAGCCGAAAATGCCGGCGAAGTCGTCTATGCGGCCACTCTGATGGTGAAGTTCGGCCTGACCATCGAGGATCTGCGGGCAACGATGGCACCGTACTTGACGATGGCTGAAGGCCTCAAACTTGCAACACTTACGTTTGACAGGGATGTGTCGAAACTCTCGTGCTGTGCGGGATAACGATATTTTCATTTCGACATGAGATTGTAAAATATCAGGGAGTGGTTCTTGTGATTGAAGCAGTGGTATTTGACGCCTATGGGACCTTGTTTGACGTTTTTTCGGTGGAGGAAGCCTGCAATAACGCATTTCCCGGCTACGGCAAGCAAATCAGTGAAATATGGCGGCAGAAACAGCTTGAGTACACGTGGCTTCGTGCATTGATGCGTCAATATCGTAACTTTGAAGAGGTCAATCGAGATTCGCTGAAGTACACGCTGAATCACCTGAAGTTGCAGTATGACGACACCACGGTCGAAACCTTGTTGAACGCTTATCTTAGCCTCGAGCATTATCCGGAAGTAGCAGAGGCATTGCACGCTTTTCAACCGAGAAAATTAGCAATCTTGTCGAATGGAACCACGCACATGCTGACAACGGTGGTTCAGAATGCCGGACTTACATCATATTTTGACCAAATCCTCAGTGTCGATCCACTTCAAACTTATAAGCCAGAGCCACAAGTGTATCAACTGGCAGTTTCGACACTTGGGGTAGCCAAGGAACACATCCTGTTTGTGTCGTCGAACGGATGGGACGTGGCGGGCTCAAAAGCATTCGGGTTCACAGTTGGATGGATCAATCGACAAAACAAGACGACTGAAGAGCTTGGAGTGCAGCCGGATCACGTTGTACGTAACCTGCTTCAACTTGCTGAAGTTATTTCGCCCAA
The DNA here is from genome assembly GCF_026651875.1 of Alicyclobacillus fastidiosus. Taxonomy (GTDB): domain Bacteria; phylum Bacillota; class Bacilli; order Alicyclobacillales; family Alicyclobacillaceae; genus Alicyclobacillus; species Alicyclobacillus fastidiosus. Next base: position 513,242 of record NZ_CP104067.1, read on the forward strand.
ATAATCGAACGTGAGAATCGCCTGCAATGTCGAACCAATAAATTGCTTGGTAAAGTACCGTCAAGCCCCACTGAGAGAGATTGAGGGCTTGACGGTTTTATTTCCGATGATTCGCATCCTGAATAAATGATGACGATACACAGGACGAAAATTCGAACCACCTGTGTGGAAAAAACCAATTGTCGGTTTTCTCACCAAGAAGGCCCTGGGTCAATAGGTACGTTGTCATGGCCGCAACGGCTGTTCGGACCGGGAGGTCATGCATGGTCGGTCCTCCTTCAGATACCGATGATCCTCATGTTATTCATGTTTGGCTGACCGTTGATACGGAGAGATGGACATAGTGTCAACTACATTACGGACAAAACTTTAGTAAGCGGCGAAAATATAGAAGTGCGCCGAATGGTGCTCATTATTCAAGAGGAGTTGATGACGTGTCTACACGGATTTCACGGTTCGGTATGTTTGTGCCCGACTTATCAAAAGCAGTAACGTTCTACGAGCAAATCGGTTTTCAGAAACAGCGAGAGCTAGAGATTCCTTCGATGAGGATTGCTTTTGTGGCTCTGGAAGACACTGTTCTTGAGTTAATTCAAAAGACAGCCGAAGTTCCTTTCCATAAGGATGGCGTGCTAAACCACATTACGTTTGACGTTGACGACATTGTGCAAGCAGTCAAGGAGTTTACGGAGGCGGGTGCATCATTCTTTGTGCCGCCCATGTCACTGGACTCTGGACAAGTCGCTTTTGCGACCGGTGTAAACGGAGAAGTCATCGAATTGTTTCAGGCGTGAGCATAGAGCAACTACATCACAAAGGAGAGATACTACCATGTCAAACCACAAAATTACCGCTCAGGGCGCAGGTGTAAGGACAGAGGTATCTGCGGGACGGCACACCTTTGTCATTGACGAACATGCAAATATGGGAGGGCAAGACGCTGGACCAAGCCCATTAGACTATTTACTCGGTTCCCTGGCTGGTTGTGAAGAAGTCATCGCTCAATTGGTGGCACGTGAAATGGAATTCAAGCTGAATGGGATACAGTTTGATGTGCAAGGAACGCTTGATACCAAAGGTTTAATGGGTGACCCCAATGTGAAGCCATACTTCCAAAAGGTTCGAATCCGGGCAACCGTCGATACACCCGAAGAGGAATCGAGGGTCAAACAACTTCAAGAAGCTGTCGACCGTCGGTGTCCCGTGTTTACGCTCATCAAAGCTGCGGGCGTAGAATTGGATGCCGAGTGGACGAAGGCCTAACTCGTTGATGAAAGGTGAGAAAAATGGCAGATAAATTTCTGATCGTTGTTCAGGCTGGGCCGAATGAGTTAGCCAAGGCGCTTCACGCTCTACTTTACGGGCAAGAACTCCATGAGGCTGGCTATGCCGTACAGATTATGTTCGATGGAGCGGGAACCACGTGGGTGAAGGAGTTTAAGAATCCCGAGCATAAATACTTTGATGTGTACAAGCATGTTGAAAAGCTTGGGATCGTCGCAGGGGCATGTGAATACTGTGCCAATGCGTTTGGTGTCGTTGAGCAGGTGAAGGCGGCTGGTGTTCCATTGTGGGGCGAAACAGGCGGACACCCGAGCCTCGTGAAATATGTGAAGGAAGGCTACACACCGCTGATTTTGTGAAGTGCGATAAAGTCAATGTAGGCATCCGATGGATGGGCCGTAAAAGCCACTCAAGGCGAGTGGCTTTTACTTATGCATCGACTACTAGAACGAGAGTGACGTTTAAGGTGTTTTTCCACTGGAGTTTTGCCGAATTCCGCTCTATTTCGACGATCTAGCGCCTTTGCTTTTCAGCCAAGAAACCAAAGTATCCCTCCGAGTGTCGATACTACCTGCCGCATCGAGTGGCGTCTGATCCGTGTAACCAGGAACCCCGTTGATGTCAGCCCCTTTGGAGAGGAGGTATTCAGCAACACGGCGTTGACCTCCATGGCACGCTTGCCAGAAAGCCTCGGTAATGTCATCCGTCGTTGGTGAAGGATTGGATGCCATGAGTTCCTCTACACGAGACATCATCCCCAGAGCTGCTGCGTGCCAGAGCACGTCGACACGGGCGCCCCGCTCTACCAAAAGACGTGCAACGTTCCAACATCCATAACCTACTGCATTGTCCAGTGGTGTGCCGTTGCCACCACCAATTGACCACCCGACACTTCAATATTGGCGCCTCCATCGATCAACGCAGCAGCAACATCCACATCATCACTGCTGGCCGCCCAGTGCAATGGGGTCTCCGAAAAGGTTCCCCCTGTAGCTGAGCCATTAGGATCTGCTCCTGCGTCAATCAGCATCTTTACTATTACGGGGCCGTTTGGATAGTATCCAGGCCAATCTGTAACCACGTGCAAAGTAGTACGAGAACCCCCTTTGTTGTCTATGGCTCTCTTTGAGGCCAAGCCAGGAACCTCGTTCAGGAGACGACGCAATGCATCCAAGTTGCCTGTTTTGACCGCACGTACAAACGAAATTGCCAGTGGATCGTCATGTTTGATGAACTCCACGTTACCCGCTCCTTAGCATCTGATCGACATTAGTATACAACAGGTATTTGTCAAAGAACGTTGAAGCGGATGTTCGCACGATGCGTTTACAATCGCTTGATCATTGAATCGAAAGTCACGGCTTTTCATCATGAAGTTTGTTTGTGTGAAGTGGCTTACCGACTGGAACAATCGTTCTCCGTAAGATGAGGGTAAGTCATTCACAAGGAGGAATTTTCATGGTGCGGGTCAAGATTGGCGTAATGTCGAGCCTCATAGCAGGTATCGTGTTCGGAATCATGATGACCATGATGGGCATGATGCCAATGATCGCCGGTCTGGTCGGAAGTCATTCTATTGTAGTGGGGTGGGTTGTCCATCTCATCGTCAGCGCCATCTTCGGTGTAATATTTGGGACTGTCGTTCGCAATCCAAGGTCCGGGATCATAATGGGGCTGGTTTATGGGGCCGTTCTTTGGTTTTTGTTTCCCTTCATTATGATGCCAACGATGATGCACATGCCCGCCATACAGTGGTCTCAGTCGGCGATGATGAGCCTAATAGGGCACTTGGTCTACGGTTTGATTCTTGGTATCAGCGATCGGATGATGGGCAAGGCGTGTATCCTGCCGAAGAGCGATTCAACGACAGAAATTATCGAGCGGGTCCTATGGTCATTGATCATAGGACCTGTTATCGTCATTGCTTCTAATGCGTACGCACACCCTTTCGGCAAATCAAGAGTCTGTAATTTACCTAACAGAACTCCGAATCATGAAGGAATATACTTCATCTGGCATCATACGCAGAGTAAATCTGAATGCGGAAGGGGAGTCGTATGAATAACATAGAGCCTTTACGCTCAGACGAAAACATAACTGCTGTTGCGTATCAAGAAAGTGGCACCACGGAGAAGCTTCGAGAAGGACGCCTGCACTTCTTTCGCACCATCGCCCAATCTGTAGGCGTACAAGGTCCAACGGGTGGGGTCGTCATCGGTGCGGCGATTTTGGCCGGCATTTCGGGGGGCGGCACTGCGCTGGTGCAGTTGATCGCTGCCATCGCTATGGGATTTGTAGCTTATGCATTTGTAATGTTCACGAGAGGTTTCAACAGTGCGGGCTCGGTTTACGGTTTTACCGGTGCAGTAGTTGGCCCCATATTTGGATTCCTTTCCGCATGGTCCTTGATGCTGGTGTATATCAATTTCGCAGGTGGCGTGTATGCCAGCGTTGCCGACGAGGCACAGCCGGCGTTTGCTGCCATCGGACTTTATCTCCCATGGCAGTTTTACGCTATTGTGGGGTTTGTTCTCGTTGTTATCTTCGCCTACCTCGATATCAAGACCTCATCCACCATTATCCTTGTTCTCGAAGGTGTGTCCATGCTTCTCGTCACGATTGTCTGTATCGTTATCCTGGCCCGCCACGTTGGGTGAAGAATCGGCCCGGCCACGCAAGATGATTCCGATGGCTGTAGGCATATCACTTGTGGTTGTCGCCGTCTTTGAGATTGGGGTTGCTTTCGTAGTTACCAATGCCTTCCCAAGCACAAAACTGTTGGCTGCTTCGGCGGTGCCACTAGTGTCGGTAACGAACCAATTCGTTGCGCCATGGGTCGGAACCCTGGTGAACTTTGGGGCAGTCGTGAGCTCGTTTGGTGCTGCGCTGGCCTGTGTAAACGGAGCTACCAGAATGATGTTTGCGTTGGGAAGAGATGGTGTCGGGCCGAAGGTGCTCAGTCGGGTTAGTAAGCGTACGGGATCTCCAGTTGGGGCCCTCGTAGTCGTCTCCATTGTGAGTCTGGCATTCCTTGTCGGTTTCTTGCATGATAAGGCAACTGATGCAGTCGGAATCATTCTCACCTATGGAGCGGACTTGATACTGGCGGCGTACGGTCTCGTACTTATTGCCGCTATCATCTACACCGTAAAACGTCGAATGTCACCGATCAAGACGCTAGTTCTGGTGATCGGCCTCGCCATTCTGGTTTACGTGGTAAAAGATACTTTCATCCCATTTCCTGCGGCGCCGTATAACTGGGATGCTTACGGTGCGTTGGCAACGCTGGTGATTGGTCTTGTGATTCCGCTCTTATCACGCAGAATCCGAAACAATCTGCGTCAATCGCCTCTGCTGAAGGTCGGTGCGGTGCAATTGCTAAAACGGGAATCACAACGGAGTTGAGTGTTCAAAATGCATCGTCTTACGCCGCTTTCAACAGATGAGGTCCTTGAATATGTTCAAGCGATACCCGGTCTCGTGCCGTCTGGAGTACGTCTGACGGTTCGGGAAATTGGCGATGGGAACATGAACTTTGTGTTTCGAGTGACGGGGCAGGGCGACTCCGAAACGACAAGTGTAATCGTGAAACAGGCCCTGCCTTACATGCGATCCGTTGGTGCAGCTTGGCCGCTGACAGCGGATCGAATCCTGATAGAATATGAAACTTTGGAAACCCAACACCAGCTATGCCCAGGTTCTGTCCCGAGAGTCCTCCATTATGATGATGAGCTTTCGTTGATTGTGATGGAGGATCTTTCGTCCTACATCGTATTGCGTGACGGTCTTATCTCCGGCAGACGCTTTCCGTCATTCGCTTCACAGATTGGTGTGTTTCTCGCCCGGACATTGTTTTTTACATCCAGTTACGCCCTTAACGCAACGGAATTGGCATTCAACCGCATAAAATTCGCAAATCCTGACATGGTGAAGATCACGTCAGACTTTATCTTCACGTTTCCGTTTATGAATCATGAGATGAATCGGTATAGCCAAGTGCTAGACTCAACGGTTCAACGTATCTGGAACAATGGAAGACTTCACGACGAAGTTGCAGGATTGAAGAGGGCATTCAACCATGAACCATGATGCCCAAGCGCTCATTCATGGAGACTTGCATACCGGGAGCATCATGGTCACCAATCAGGATACGAAAGTGATCGATCCGGAGTTCGCATTTTACGGGCCGATGGGATTTGATATTGGACTGTTGTTTGCGAACTTGCTGTTAAGCTACTGTTCGTATGAGACCCAGCGGGATAGCACAGGCAGCAAAGCGTATCAAGTGTATCTGCTGCGGATGATTGAATTGACGTGGCTACAATTCGAAGCGGAGTTTCGAAGGTCTTGGAATCAGTTTGGATCGCAAGGCTTAGATCCGGGTGAAGACGTGCTGATTCACTTACTACAGGAGTCGCTCGGATTTGCGGGCTGTGAGATGATTCGACGAGTCATTGGAACTTCACATGTGGCAGATTTGGAGAGAATCGAGGACCCAAGGCAACGGGTTATCGGGGAGACGCTTGCGCTCCGTATGGGCCAACATCTGATTTTGGGACGTGGCGCCATTCGAAACATCGTGGATTTAATCGAATCCGTACAGAGGTTGCAAGAAATGTCGTGAGTCACAAACAATGTTGTTTTAGCCACCGAGACGTATTCGGAATTAGGGCAGCAAATTCTGTGTATGCGTAATACACAAGGTCTGGCCATTCATCCATGTCCCTGTATACCGGCAACTGATTGTGTCGTAAAGAGACTGAATCAAGCGCCTGGACGGTTTGTCGAAGAACTTTGTCAGTGCTCCAGTCGACGCCACGAAAAATTTCAGGGATCCGGCGGCACATGCCAATCAAGAAATACCCGCCATCTGCTGCGGGCCCAACGATACAATCACAAGTGTCCAAATGTCGGATTGCTTCGACCAACAACTCCGATGTCGTGAGCGGCATATCACTGCCAATCAGGACCACCTTGTCGTAGCCTTGCGAAAAGAGCTGGTCGGTTAGGTTCTCCATTTTCTCTCCCAGGTCATTTCCACACTGAACCAATAACCGGGACGTAAACTGCTGAAAATAGACAAGACTTTCAGTCGTAGGCGCAGCCACCCACAAATCGTAATCGGGTTCGGGCAGAATGTTGCTCATGATGTCGTCAATGAGTGCGGCTTGCAAGGCATTCGCCTCTTGCTGGGTAAGTCTGTCCGTAAGCCGAGTTTTACAACAATCAACGACTGGTGATTTCGAAAGCATGACAACGGCGGTATTCATCTGATTCTCACCCTTCCACGGGGATTCGAGTATTTACGCATTAAGTCTTTCGGGTCAACCCCAAGGAAATACTGTAGCTTCAGGGTCTGCATACGGGTTATGGTTCTCCACGTTCCATTTTCGATAAACCGACGAGCTGATGTCGTTGATATAGCGGGGAGTAAGACTAGCTTGCCTCGCTTCATTAAAAGACGTGAGATTTCGAGGTCCTCCATTATGGGAAGGTCCGGGAATCCGCCAACGGCTTCAAAGTCACGACGACGAACAAACATTGACTGCCCCGAAGATCCAGTGCAGATACCGTGCTCGGACGTTTGATAGCTTCGCAATCAAACGCAGGGACCAGGAGTCCTCAGCAAAACGAAGCGTCAATCCTCCGCCCACTACTTCTCCGTTTCGCAACTCCTCTTGAATGTAGGTCAATGCGGCCTCGTCTACATAGGAATCTGCATGGATAAACCACAGGATCTCACCTGAACTCACTGAAGCGCCAGCGTTCATTTGGTTCGCACGGCCTCTTTCGCTCACGACAACACGTGCATATTGTTTTGCGAGTTCGACGGTGTTGTCGGAACTTCCGCCATCCACGACGATGATTTCGCACTTTGCAAAGGAAGTTTTTAGGTGTGTCAACGTTGCTTCTATCGTGTTTGCTTCATGCAAAACAGGAACAATAAGGGAAATCGATGGCATAAATATCCCTCGTTTTTCTTAAAAGTGTCTCCTTGAGATTCAAGGTTAGCCGATGTGTCCCGTTTTATCGGTGAACTGGCTTACACAGTGAGGTGTTTTACAGAACTGAACCTTGTTTTGCCGTACAGTAGCAGTAATGATTGCGACGGATATTGGAAGGATGACGGCAACATGTTGGATACACACGCACGAAAATATGTTCAACCCGTGATTCGTCGTACTGCACGAGAGTTCTCGAGCCTTGGCCTCAGCGCCAATCAGGTGACATGGATCGCTTTTGTACTCGGGATCGCATCTGGCATCCTAGTTTATTTGGGACTTCCGGTCGTGGCGGTTGCTGCATTATGGGTGTCAGGTTTTCTTGACGCCGTGGACGGTTCCATGGCCAGGGAACAAAACCGGATGAGTCCGTGGGGAACTGTAATGGATGTGACCTTTGATCGCATCGTGGAATTAGGAATTATCATTACGCTTGCCATACGGTTTCCCCAAGCGCAGCTTCTATTGCTCCTTCTAACGGCAGGCATCGTCTTCTCAATGACTGTGTTTTTGACAGTCGGGGCTTTGTCGGAAAAGAAGGGAATGAAGTCGTTCTATTACCAGGCGGGTTTAGCCGAACGGACAGAGGGGTTTATCTTGTTCTCAGTGATGGTTCTGTTTCCGCATTGGATGTTGTGGAGCACGGGAGTGTTCTTATTTGTTGAGGTTTTTACAGGTCTTCAACGAATGCTCGAAGCGAGGAGACTCCTGAAATAGACCCTTAACCGTGTAAGCAAAGTTATGGCCAAGTGAAAAGGTACATTCACTTGGCCATACTGTCATTGCAGGACCTTCCGAATATTATCCTGCGTGATACTCCAGTGAGACGTGTTGAAAACGGCCTCTTTATTTCGAATCAGAATGAGCTGCGGTGATTTATGAGTCACATGCAGATCGTGCGCAATTTGGTTCGAGACATTGCGTGACTCGATGACCTTCACCATCACGAATTCTGTATCGTCATTGGGACTTCCATTGAGGTATGACTGAAACTCCTTCCATGCGTTTGCGCTGATTGGACAAGTTGTACTGTGTTTGAAAACCAGAACCGGCTTATTCGCAGACGCATCGAACACTTCTAGCCAGTCATCAAGACCGGCGATTTCTTTCCACTGTGCCATTTGCGAAGGACACTCCTTTTCGTGGTCGACTCTAAAAACAATATAACGCCACAAACGGTCGTCAGTCTGTATTCCGCTTCACATACAATGTGACCGCAGAACACTACAATCGAGTATGTAAGACCCTATAAAAGCGTGTCGAATCGGCTTCACTGCTTGTTCAACATGCTGCTTTCTTGGCGGATCAAGACGCAGACGAGTCCTTCATATACATGTTGCAGGCCAAGATACTGGCATCAGAGAATGCGATTCATGTGACGAATTGGGCGATGCAAGTGTGCGGTGGCCAAGGATTCACACCGTCGTTACCGATAGAGAGGTATCTTCGTGATGCAAGGGCGGGGTCGCTCATGTCCCCAACCACGGAATTGTTGAAAGAGTGGGTTGGGAAATCAGTAGTGGGTCTGCCGCCATTTTAATGATAGGAGGTGGGATCGATGAACTGTAAAGGTCAGTGCCAGTGCGGCAAAGAAGCTCTCTGAGATCCTGGACCAGGAAGATGACAAAAACCTGAAATCCCGTGTGTTTGATGGACATGCGCATGGAAATCATGCACACTACGGTCTCGGTTTGGATTATCAGAAGGATACCGATGAATTGATTGCGACTGATACCGGAATTGACGTTCTGCTAGAGAGGGGAGAAAACTTTCTGGACGGAATCGAAGTGGATTATGATGCTTCGACAGACGAGTGGAGCATTATCAATCCGTCAAAGGGAACCACGGGGATCACTAATAGAACGAGAGTCTTCTTAGCGGGAAAGAGATGTGAGTCACAGGGCCTGGGACACAAGTATGAAGGAATCTCAGGCCCCCGTCGCTTGTTGAACCCACACAAAGGGAGTGACGAGAGATAGAGATGAAGTGGTTCCTGCGTAACCTCGTTCTTTTAGCCGGCGTGTCATTTGCATTGGAATACATCTGGGAAGCCTGGCAGTCTCCGATATTTTACATGGGTCCTCCGGGTCGTCATCACACGGGCTCGCCGGGTGTTGGCATCTTGCTTGGTGCCACTTTTGGCGACATGATGATGAGCATTGGCTTGTATTTACTGCTGTCGCTTGTGAATCGGGATGGGAGCTGGTTCGCCAAGAAGTACGATGCAAAAGATTGGACCATCATGGTCCTGTACGCCTTGTTTTTCAGTTTTTATTTTGAGACAAGAGGATTGTCAACCCATCGATGGGGCTATTCTAGCCTGATGCCGTTGTTTCCAGGCACAGACATCGGACTTGTACCCGTGGCCCAGCTTTTGATTCTGTTTCCCCTTTCCTTCGTGTTGAGTAGGTTTATCATCAAGTTGTTCGACAAAAATCGCTCCAGCAATACAGGTAAGACAAGCCAGATATGACTGGTCATTGCCACAACATATGTGTAGCGATGACTATAAGAGCGTGTCCGAAAAGCCCGCAATTTTGAGTAAATAGCAAAACGCACCGATCCGCAAAACTGGTAAAATTGAAGGTATCCAGCCGTCAAATTTTCCAGTTCTGGAGGTGCGTTTTTCCATAGATTTGCAGTTAGACCTGCTTCCATACGCCTATTATAACACGCTTGGCTTCGACCCCGAACTCGTTGATTACGTAGATCACATTGACGACTCATTCCTGGACCTGCTCGTCGGACCCCTGTACGACAAGAGAGGACGCAGACCCGCATCTCCAATCGCCTATTTCCGGATGCACTATCTGTATTTCACTAGGCCGGAGATTACCTCATTCCGTCAATTGTGCAAACAGTTGCGAGACCCAAAGAACCAGGCGTGGCGCAGCTTCATCGGTGTACCCAATCCAGCAAAGGTTCCGTCACACCAGAGCCTGAGTGACTTCCGTAACAAAGTAGGGCCGGACGTATTCGAACAAATTCGTGACGAGTTTATACGTCAATCCATTCACATGGAGGGATTCATCCAGGACACCCTCGCCGCTATTGACTCTCGTCCGATTTACGCCAATGTCAACGGATACAAGAAAAAACGCTGCGATTGTGAGGTTAAGTCAGTTTGCACATGTGAAAAAACGTTTTCTGACCCGGACGCCACCTATGGGGCACAGCGCAGCAAGGTGAACCAGAACCGTTTCTTCGTTGGTTACCGGAAGCACTCGATTGCAGTAAGAACATCTCAAGGACCTGTGGCCTTGTTGTCTATCCTTAAGCCTGCGAATGTGGGCGACATTCGAGTGATGCTTCCACTGATAGAGAAACTCCGGCAGATTAACGAAATGCGCACTCAGTATCTCGTTGCCGACATGGGTTACATAGATGCGGATGACCAGAAGGAGGCATACCACAAACACAGTATGGCTGTGGTTACAGGGTTTCGCAGTGGTATGGTGATGCCAGAGGAATGTAATGAACATGGGCAACCTGAGTGCGAACAAGGCGAACGACTGATTTGGGATGGCTTTGACTGGAAAACGGCCACTTCCTGGTTTCGTGGGGACTCAGAGAAATGCCAGTCATGCCCGCTATCCGGGGTATGCAGCAGGCAATTCGAATTTTCCTTTGACGACAAACCGATTGCATACGGCCCGGTGCCACAAGGCACCATGCTGCATGCCCAGATGCTTGATTTCAGAAGGCAGATTGAGCTGTCCTTTGCGCAAGAGTCCAATGAGTTGACAACAGTTATGAAACACAAGAAGGTGCCTGTACGAACAAACAAACGAGTACAGTCCTTCTTCACCATGCAGGATATATTCCAGCTCATGCAGGCGAGGATAGGTCACATTCGAGAGACCATGCTGCCTGATGACCACATAGAGCGAATTACACAAATGTATACAGTCCAGGCCGAGCAATTGAAACTCGATATCGCTGCATAGGCAAGCAGAACCTGGAAAATAAACAAAAGCCAATGTTACTGACAAGGGGTTCGTGCGCCCATTTTCAAGGGTGAGCAGGCAATGTGTTCCCATACGGAGGCATTCACCAAATTACCAAGTAAACTTATCCCATATCAGGAAGCCTGTATTCATGTATTTGGCTAGACATTTACTCGAATCGGATGCTTTTCGGACAACCTCTATAAGGATGATTGATCAGAATGTCCGTCTGGTTTCCAGTTAAGCGATACAATTCCCCGGATGCTTGAAGCGGAGAGCGAAATGAGCGAGACAATTCCAGCAACCACTAAAACATAAAGTGGGAATTGCATCGGAGACAGTGTGTGGAAGAGCAGTGGCAAAAGGGATATAGCCATTGATGGAGCGAGCCACAGATTAAACAGCCGCATCAACAATACTGTACCAAGAAGTGCCACGCTACCAGCGATCACGATCATGTGTGGCCAGATGGCCACTGCAAAGGCACCGACCAATGATGCAGAAAATAGTAACCCAGTCTGGCGGATTGCTGAACCTAACGTGTTGACGCCTTTCGACATTGATTCGTATAGCACTACCATTAACGGTGGGATGACCGCTAAGTGAAGATGAGAAAGGGATGCGACGCCAATCCCAAGAGCTATGGCAGCTCCTTCAGGAAATATGACATTCGTATTTTTGAGCACGATTGCAACAAACAGCATGCATATTGTCAAAGCAATGGATAAAAGTAATGGGCGTATCCTACTTTCATCCCGGTTACCCACCCTTTCACCCTTTATTACTGAGCGTTTCGTCAATTGGACATTTTCATCGTTCCTCGATGATTTCTCCAGCCTTCCTTAAATCAACTGCAATCTCCTTACGGCCCGTGGTAACAATGCCTTCCTTCGCTAAGTTCGAAAGTGTTACAGAAACAGACTCCCTTGTAGCGCCAATCATATTGGCCAAATCCTGATGAGACAGGTTCAGATCGAGGTGCGTATACCGGCTCGTATGACCATCACCTGCCTGTCCGAAGGTCTTCGCCAATTTTGACAGCAAATAAATCAACCGATAACGAACATCTCGAAATGCTAGGTTTTCGAGCATTTCTTCGGATTCACGAATTCTCTGGGTAAGAATGGAGACCATCTTCAGAGCAACCTGTGGCCGCTTCATGAGCAGTCCTTCGAAATCCTTTTTCCCAAGAACGCAGACGAGTGCATCCTCCAGTTAAAGCCCACAAATTTTCTTCCGTCGATCATGAGGACTGGCGTCGCAAAACATCCATTCTCTCGGAATTCATTGAGCGCAACAGGATCGTTTATGATGTCCTTTATCTGAACCGAAATGCCATTTTGATGAAAGTAAGAAATGGCACGGTCACCACCTGGGCAACCTTTGTGCGTATAAAGAACGATTTCTCGTTTGAAACCCATATTGTCACCTCCATGTAACCACTCAGACGAACACTGTTTATTGCCACTTTAATGTAGCACGATATTCATGAAACAATCCGTGAAGCGGATTACAGAAGTATAGTGAAATGCCTTACAGACGAGGTACTTTGGGATCTTATAGAGTACGTGTATCGAGTTTGATACACGAAGGAGAAATTCACGTGGATAGATACGATTTGACAGTCATTGGTGGTGGTTCTGCGGGTTTAACAATTGCCAGTGGAGCAGCGAGCTTCGGTGCTCGGGTGGCCTTAATTGAGAAGGACAAAATGGGTGGAGACTGTCTGAACTACGGATGTGTTCCGACGAAGGCATTGATTCGTTCGGCAACGGTTGCGGCGACGGTCAGGCAATCTGAAAAGTACGGAATCAAAATCAGTGGCCTAGAGGTAGACTTTTCAGCCGTAGTGGGGCGCATGCGGCAGGTGGTCAATAAGATTGCCGAGCATGATTCACCCGAACGATTTCGAAGCATGGGTGTCGATGTTTTGCTTGGTCAAGCCGAGTTCAAGAATGCGAACGAGCTACGAATCGGGGACAATACGATTTCGTCGAAAAAAATCGTGATCGCAACGGGGTCCCGTGCAGCAGTTCCGCCAATTCCTGGGCTGTCGGAGACTGGGTTTATTACAAACGTGGAAGCACTCCAGCTTGACGCACTTCCCAAATCCTTGGTCATTTTGGGTGGGGGGCCGATTGGACTCGAATTTGCACAGGTATTCGCCCGCCTCGGAGCAAGTGTCACGGTCATCGAGATGTTTCCGCAGCTCTTGCCTCGGGAGGATGCGGAGGCGGCAGAAATCGTACGGGGGTCACTGGTCAATGAGGGGATCCACTTCATGTTGGGAAGCAAGGTCGTTCAGGCAAAAGCCCGTGAGAACGGCAAAGTCGTCGTTGTGGAAAAGGACGGCAATCAAGTTGAAGTGGCGTGTGAGGAGATATTCGTCGCCACAGGAAGGCAACCAAACGTAGAAATTCCGGGCCTTCATACCATCGGCATTGAAACCGGCAAAACGGAAATTGTTGTGGACTCAAACCTGCGAACGTCAGTACCCCACATATTTGCCGCTGGTGATGTGAAGGGCGGGTTACAGTTCACCCACGTTGCTGGTTACGAAGGGAAGGTCGTCGTTCGAAACACACTGTTCCCAATCAAACAGCATGTTGACTATCGATTTGTTCCTTGGACTATTTATACCGACCCCGAAATTGCTCATGTAGGGTTGACGGAGAGAGAGGCAAGAGACCGTAACGGACAAGTTTATGTATATACTGCGCCGTTTCAAGAGGTGGACCGTGCAGTGATTGACGGTGAGGCTGAAGGGTTTGTGAAGGTTGTTGCTGATAAAAAGGGTCGGATTATCGGAGCACATGTAGTTGGGGAACATGCAGGTGAACTGATTCAGGAGCTAGTTTTTGCGATGCACCAGCAAATCCCGATTGGCAAGATTTCTGAGGTCATCCATGCCTATCCGACGAAGGTTGAAGGACTTCGTAAAGCCGCAGATATGTACTGGAAAGAGCGACTATTCGACGGTGGAATGGCATCTATGTTAAAAAAAATCAGCCGGTTTACACGATGAGGGCTTGGAAATGAAGAAACTTTCTATTCTTATTGCCCTGTTCGTTGCGGTTTGTGATCGCATTCTGAAAGTGTTGTCTAACAGGTCGCTGTTGCATGGTTCATTTGGGCTGATTCATTTTGCTCGCCTTCATAACTATGGGGCAACCTTGGGAATTCTGCGAGGAGATCGGCTCCTGCTTGTTGGCATCGGCACGGTTGTTTTCGCTGTCCTGGTGGCCATGTTGTTCAAATTAAGGCTGCCATCGATTTGGTTTTGGATTGGATGGGCACTACTCATGGGAGGAACAGTGGGCAACCTTTTGAATAGGCTGATCTATGGCTACGTAACGGACATGCTACAGATTCCTGGATATCCGGCTATATTCAACTTGGCAGATGTCGGAATACGAACAGGTGTGATTATAATGCTGATTGGATATTGGAGGTGGTCACGCCGAAGCCGGTTAAAGGGTTCTTCAAAGTCACCATCTCAGACGAGCATGTTTGATGATGCGGGCAAACATGTCGGATTCTGCGATTTGATTTGAAATTTTAGTTCGGGTAGTCGCACAGTTCCACAATAGTTCCGGACGTGGAAGCGAGATGCATATAGATAAGCCGGCGTCCTCGAGCATTCGTTCGAAGAGTTTCCTCATAAAAGCGAACGCCTCCGGTCTTCGCCTCCTCAATAGCTTGGTCCAAGTTCTCGACCCGGTATGCGACATGATGGACGCCTTGACCTCTTTGACGAATGAAACGGGCAACTGGTGATTCCCGATTCGTGGGTTCAAGTAACTCCACGTGCATACCGCCGACCTCTAGTGCTGCAACATGAACTTCGACGCCTTTGGTCTCACTGCTATATCGGTCTACTACTCTTGCTCCGAGGACATTTAGGTAAAAGGGTAACGTATCGTTGATACTGCGGACGGCGATTCCTAAATGATCAAATGTCTTTTCCATTTGTTCGTTCACCCCACATTGTCTTCATGATACTCTTCTGGTCAAACGCAAAACAGGTGCTTTCGAGAATGCGCCAGAAATTTGTTGATAGACCAAAATTGGGTTAGTTAAGTAGTAAACCAAAGTGCTTGTGAAATCCCTCTTTACCTTTCTCTGTAACACGGGTTGCCCGATTGAATTGTCGCTTCTCGATCCACCCAAGTTCGGTAACCCGGTCCAAGAATGCCGCCCCTAAGGATCCTCCAATGTGTGGTTGCGACGGCGACGTTTCACCTTAGCAATGTCGATTCCAAAGTCATTAAAGAACTCTAGCCCATTGTCCGTAAGGTTGTAATTGTCGGCAGAGCCGTTAATGTACCCTTTGTCATGGAGAACCTCCGCCAATTTTGTCCCAACTTTCCCAGCAAGGTGATCATAGCACGTACGGCCTTCTCGCAAAGCCTTCTCTTCATCAGCATCTCGGAGGGAGCGAACTTGAGACGGAGAAGAAATCGCAATCAGAGATTCAATGGCGTGTGCAACATTCGGGTCTGTTAATCGAAAGTAGCGATAACGGCCTTGAACCTCTAAGGTGGGGCTACAGTATGTGTCTCCCTTACTGCTTGTCGGTATCCGGTTGACTCTCGCCGAACTGTTGATGGCTGTCATTGTGGTGAAACGGGAGCATCCAAAGACAATTATTAACTGGACCCGCATAGCCACGATAGGGCTGTTTCAAACCGCAGGTGTGATGGGGTGTATTTTCATCAGTCTCCGAACGATCACAGCGAGTGAGTCATCCATTCTGACATTTATGAACCCACTGATTGTCATTATTCTAGGGACAGTATTCACGGGAGCAAGGTATCGCTTTTTACAGTGGGGCGGGGTGATTCTGAGATTCATCGGCGTTTTTATCACACTGGGGTTACACTTACATCTTCGGTTTGGAACTTGGCTCAGCTTTCTGGGGGCCGTGAGTTGGGCTGTTGCAACGCTGTTGATTAAACGATGGGGAACACAGGTAGACACCTGGGTGCTGACCGCCTACCAGATGTTATTCGGTGGGATATTTTTGTTGATTGCGAGCGTGACACTTGAACGTCCAAAACTCATATTGAACACCCTGTCTATTGGGATTGAATTGTGGCTTGCGATTATGGCGTCAGTCGTCCAATTTGCCGTGTGGTTCTATTTACTTCAACGTGGAGACCCTGGTAAGACCAGTGCTTTTCTATTCCTGGCGCCATTCTTTGGCGTGATTTCTGGGTGGGTACTGTTGGGTGAACGGATTACATGGGGCGTATTTCTGGGCGGGATGTTCATTATCCTTGGCATATTTCTAGTAAATTGGCCCGAGAAGAAACTGTCGCGAAGCACAGGTAAGAAGCCACAAGGAGCCGGGGAATAGAGCAAGATGTTGGTGTACTACCAGACGAACGAGGTGTGACCGGTGCCACTAATGTCTCAACTGTAATGTGCGGGCCGGGTTCTATCTCGAATTCCTGCTTCATCGGTATAGCGGTGAGCATCGAACATGCAGCGAGTATCGTCCGTGTATGCGAGAAGCAAAATAGAACACGTGCATGGGGTGTCCAGTGCATCGAAGGATCTTTACCCACTTGCCTCACAACGGTGTGCAACAAGACGGTAAGCAACCTTCAGCATACTGGACATCGGGATTGTACATACCAATCGTCGACCCATGTTTTGCGCTCCTGTGCGACTGCGAGGCTCTGGTGGGGAATGGCGACAACACTACGTCACTCATTTACCCAACCGTCGGCCCATGTTTGCACTGCTTCCACCACGGGGTGAAGCGCTTTTCCCTTTTCTGTCAACTCATATTCAATCCTGACAGGCGTTTCTGGATGCACTTTGCGATTTACAATGCCAGCATTCTCTAGTTCTCGGAAGCGTTCCGAAAGCATGCGTTCACTCATGTCTGGGATGATAGCGGCGATCTCTGAGAAACGCCTTGGACCACCACACAGGGTGCGAAGGATAAGTCCCGTCCAACGCTTTCCGAGTAAATCGAATGCAGCCCTAAACTTTGGACACATTTCGTCGTAGTTATGACTCATGCTTGTTTCACCCCAAACTTATTTTATCACCTGAGCTTGACAAAAGTAAGCTGAAGTTTTATCCTCTCCCTTGTTGTTTTTTAGAGCTTACTTCTTGTAATTGAATTGAATAATGGAAGTAAAAGAGATGTAGTGACAACAGAAGGCCTACCCAAGCAACAGTGGTCTGAATTTAACTCACGAAGGGGATGATTCAGTGTATAAAGCCAACTTTGATTTGACGGGAAAGGTCGCTGTGGTAACAGGCGGTGGTCGGGGAATTGGTCGGGCATTAGCAGAGGGATTGGCTTATGCTGGTGCGGACGTTGTGTTGACGGCCCGTACGGAAGAGCAAGTCAAGATTGCTGCAATGGAGATTTCACAAAGTACCGGACGGCGTACGCTCGGTATTTCTTGTGATGTCACAGACAAAGATTCCATTGACGCTGTAGTAGGTAAAGTAATCAGGGATTTTGGACGTATCGATATATTGGTCAACAATGCAGGAACCTCGGTGCGACATGGTGCGCTTGATTTGACCGAAGATGAGTGGGACCAAGTGATCGACACGAACTTCAAGTCCGTGTTTCTCATGTCACAGGCGGTCGGGCGTCATATGGTTAAGCAAAAATACGGGCGCATTGTCAACATCGCTTCGGTCGCATCTGAGCTGACTTTGGCATACGGGACTCCTTATGGACCAAGCAAAGCAGGTGTTGTACACCTGACCCGTCAAATGGCAAATGAATGGGCGCAACATGGCGTGACCGTGAATGCCATCAGCCCATGGTTTTTCAAAACGTCTCTTAATGAAAAAGCTTTGGAGAATGATGAATTTCGCACTGCCTTGGAGAGACGTACTCCAATGGGACGCCTTGGACAACTTGAAGAACTCGTGGCACCAGTTGTGTTTTTCTGCTCAGACGGAGCAGGCTACGTGACGGGGCAAAACCTATTTGTTGATGGTGGAACGACGCACTTTGGTATGTGATTTTGAACTGAACACACTGACAAGGAGTGGCACAATGAGCACGACAACACATATTAAACATCCCGAACTATTCAAGTCAATTCGTATCGGACACGTCGAACTGTCGAATCGAATTGTGCTTGCACCTATGACTCGCACGAGTGCGTCTGAAGATGGATTGGCTACGGATAGAATGGTCAAATACTATGCCAGGTTTGCGAAAGGTGGATTTGGTCTTCTTATCACTGAAGGCATCTATCCGGACGAGATATACAGCCAGGGATACTTTGGGCAACCAGGCCTCGCTAATGATGATCAAGTATTGGCTTGGTCTAAGGTCACAGCAGCAGTTCATGAGAACGGGGCTCGAATTTTTGCTCAGTTAATGCATGCTGGAGCCATTTCCCAAGGGAATATGTATAAAGATGTAGCCATTGGGCCATCGGCGGTACAGCCTAAAGGGACAAAGCTTGAAATGTATGGTGGTAGTGGCGCTTTCTCAGTTCCAAAGGAAACAACCAAAAAAGATATTCAACAGGTGATTCAAGGGTTTGTTGACGCTGCGCTCCGTGCCCGTCAGGCTGGCTTTGATGGGGTTGAGATCCACGGTGCCAATGGGTACATCCTGGATCAGTTTTTAACGGATTACATGAATCAACGAACAGATGAATACGGCGGCTCCACGGAAAATCGAATGCGTTTATTGGTGGAAGTGAGCCAAGCTGTACGTCAAGCAGTCGGTCAGGACTTTGTTGTCGGAATCCGCATCTCGCAGGGCAAGGTGAACGATTTTACCCACAAGTGGGCAAATGGAGAAAAAGACGCAGAGGTCATTTTCAAAAGCTTAGGAGAAGCGGGTCTGGATTATATTCACACGACCGAATACTACGCCAACAAACCGGCTTTTGGTGAAGGCCCAACGTTGGCAGAACTGGCCAAAAGGTATGGGAATATCATCGTGATCGCAAACGGTAATTTAGACGATCCAACGGAGGCGGAGAACATGATCGTGAGCAAACGGGCTGATTTGATAGCCCTGGGGAAAGCGGCACTTGCAAATCGGGATTGGCCAAACAGAGTCGCTCAAAATGAAGCGTTGGATGCATTTGATGGGTCTGTTTTACAACCGACTGCGGTTGTGAAGGATGTCGAACTGTAAATCGGAAGAGTGACAACGAAGTTTACAAGGAGGAGTATTCATGGCAAGAGTTCTGTCGGTAGTATCAAGTGGGTACAAAGACAGAGACTATCATACCGGCTGGTGGGGTGAAGAGTTGTTTGCCCCACTTGAGATGCTCGAACAAGCGGGTCATGCTGTTGAATTGGCCTCGCCTTTGGGCGGTAAACCGGAGTTGGATGAGAGAAGTATCCTCCCAGAATACGATCCGAAGGGGACGTATAAGGCGCTATACGAATCCGGGCGGGCAGATGATACGAAGAAGCTGAGCGAGGTAAACCCAACAGATTACGATGTCGTTTTGATTGTGGGCGGCCATGGTGCGATGTTTGATTTGGCAAAAAATGATGACTTACACCGCATCCTCAATACTGTGTACGACCGTGGAGGAATCATTGCTGCGGAATGTCACGGCTCTTCCGTGTTGGTGTACACGACACGGCCCGATGGAAAGAGCATCGTGGACGGGCTGAAAGTCACAGGTTATCCAGATGTCTGGGAGCCGGAAGACGTACTTCCTTATTTGCCATATAGTCTTGAATAGGAATTACGCAAGATAGCTGACTATGTGCCTGGATTGGAGCAGAAGGCGTTTGCAATTTGGGGCAACAAACAAATTGTCACGAGTCGTGACCCATTTTCATCTGAGCTCATGGGTCAAGAATTAGTCAAAGCACTACAAAATAAGTAACCTTGGCATTCACCTGAACAACACTCTGGGAAAACAAGGTGAGCCTTGTAACGCACATGGATGGAGGGGTATAGAATGCTTCACAAAATCCTGCTTTTTAATCTGAAGGAACCAGCACACGCAGACCTAGGAGCGTGTCCGAGTAATCCCTGAAGTATTCCTGAATCCGTGACGTCTGTAGGGACTGGTCAAGGTAGTTTTGAACATGACTCCAAGCGTCGGCGAGCAGTCAACAGAGTGGTTCATTTTTGCATGTGAAGAGAGGAGTCTGTGAATTTGTCCACAGGTGAATAACCCCTTCGTTTCAGGGATGCATTCACATGTGGATACATCGGACGCTCTTTCCCTTCTTCATCCAAATGCTTCGTATAGTCGCCTAAACACGGGCAACCACCGGTTACCTCGTCCGAATCGTAGCCGTGTCTGCCTCGCGTGTCTCGTCATTTTCGCCGCAAGCGTGATGAGATTCTGGATCACGGTGCGTATGCGTCGCCTCTCTGCTTTCTTCCGAATCGGTGCATCCTGCTCTCTCAGGCTCTCCTGTCCGATGATGCGCAACAGGTTATATGCCAGTACACCAAAATGCAAGACAAGGTCGTTCGTTGCAAACTTCCCCGAGGGCAACCGTTCCAAATCTAAATCTGTCTTGATCTCGCTATGAAATTGCTCCATCGTTCCATGTGCATGATACAGGTCGATGATCACCTCTGGAGCCTCTGGCAAGCTCGTGACGTAGACGTTTACCTCAATGCTCGGGATGAGTAATGCTTGACCGTCGCTCTGGATCGTGCGTTCAATCACTTCAAACACCATCCGGACCGGTTTTTCTAATCCCTTCATTGGAGACAGGATGGACCCTCTGTACACCTTCTTCCCTGCACGGGGCTCTGTGTAGGTACCGTGTTGCTCAGCCGTCAGCAACCACGCATTCGGGTTCTCCTTACGTAGGTTCTTCTTCACGATAAAGTCGGCCGAGGTTTCGTCGGCCCTGCATACGACTAAGTTTTCTACGCTGTCATTTCCCGCATCTAAGCGTGCGAGTAGGCGCTTGTCCGAAATTCGTTGAGCATAGCGGATACTCTGAGCCAGAAACGCGGCGGTCCCCTTTTGACAATGTGTACTTCCCGTTCGGAACTCTACGTGAACGGCGTATCCTTCCTGTCCTAAGTAAGCGAAAATCGGCGCGTATCCGTCGCACCCTTTATAGGTACGAGACACGCCCTCCTTCTTGGTTCCTGAGTTGTCAAATGGGGATACATCAATGTCAAGCGGTAGATATTCACGATGCCCATCCCCCAGTACAATGGGTGCAAGGTACACGCCCACCTTGCTCAATAGGTCAGCTGATTCTTCGAGGATAACCGATTGCCAGTCACATTTTTCTTCGGGTGCTACGAGATCCAGGCGTTGGCGTAGTGTTGGACTCGACGGTACATTGGAAATGGTCAGCGCTTCAGGGAAGAACTCATCCTGACGCAACGGCTCAATGTGGTCAAAGTCGCTCTTCCCCTGACACAAGAGGCCCAGGTAGGCGTAGGCAACATCTCGATTCGAAATTTCCGTATACGCGCGCCCTGGGACAGGGAGGGCATTGAGACGTGCGGATAGTTGAGTCTTGCCAAGGAGCAGTCCAACCAGAGCAAGTCCAGAATGGGATGTCAATATTTCATCTGACTCTTCGATCACAAAACGCATGAAGGCACCACCAAGTAGGTGAGGTAGATTCGTCCATCTGATAGCGCCATTTTACTTGATTTCACGCGATTTTTGTCGTCCTCTTGAAAATCCACGTCACGGATTCAGGGTATTTTGTAAAAGGAAATTTCCGGATCAATAACGAAGTCCCCTGTATTGGTATTCACAGTGGAGGCTTCGAATCTTGGGAAAAAAGTTTCGTGACTACGACCCGAACCAACTCATTCTACTACCACCGGGGTTAAATGAATGGCTACCTGACGGCCACCTGGCGAACTTTGTCAGTGATGTGGTCGATCATATCGATATCTCCATCATTACAAAACAGTACGAACAAGAACTGCGAGGTTTTCCCCCGTACCACCCGGCAATGTTATTGAAGATTCTGGTTTACGCATATTGCACAGGCATGTACTCTTCCAGAAAGATCGCAAAGGCCTGTCAGGATGTAGTGGCGTTCCGAGTCCTGTCCGCAAATCAGTTCCCGGATTTCCGGACAATCAGTGATTTTCGGAAACGCCATTTGGTCACCTTCAAAGAACTTTTCTTGGAAGTCTTGAAGATTGCCCAACATGCAGGGATGGTTAAGCTCGGGCATGTATCGCTGGATGGCAGCAAGATTCGGGCAAACGCATCCAAACATAAAGCGATGAGTTACGAGCGGATGAAGCAGCAAGAGCAACGACTCCGCCAAGAAATCGCCGAGCTTACGCAGCAGGCTGAACGCACCGACCATAGTGAAGATAAAAAGTACGGTAACACCATGGGCGATGAACTCCCTGAAGAGTTAGCCCGTAGAGAGACCCGGTTGGCAAAAATTCAGGAAGCAATGTCCTCTCTGGAGAAAGAGGCCAAGGAAAGAGTGGAACAACAGCAACAGAAAGACGAACAACAAGACAAGAAGGACGATGACAACGGCCCCACCAACCAGACAGGCGCCAGGAAACGCGGTCGTCCACGCAAGGAGAGTCATCTCGCAGGTGTTCCGGAGGACAAGGCTCAACGCAACTTCACGGATCCGGAATCTCGCATTATGAAATCGAAAGACGGCTTTATCCAAGCATACAATGTGCAGGCTGTCGTCGATGAAGAGTACCAAATCATTGTTGCAACAGATGTTATAGACCACACAAATGACCACGGTGTCCTGCGTACAATGGTCGAAATGACGGCGGAGAATACGAAAGCGACGATGCACAAAATCTCATGTGATGCTGGCTACTTTGCCGAAGACGACGTGACATGGCTTCAAGAGAAAGAAATTGACCCATACATCGCAACAGGTCGTCAAAAGC
The DNA here is from genome assembly GCF_026651875.1 of Alicyclobacillus fastidiosus. Lineage (GTDB taxonomy): Bacteria > Bacillota > Bacilli > Alicyclobacillales > Alicyclobacillaceae > Alicyclobacillus > Alicyclobacillus fastidiosus. The sequence goes on from NZ_CP104067.1 coordinate 536,314, forward strand.
ACAATGAAGTGCCTGAGTCACCGAGAGGACGAATACCGAAACACTACACCATTAAGCAACGTATGACTCGGAAACTAAAAACAAAGAAGGGCCGTGCCGTCTACGCGAGACGCAAGGCTATCGTAGAGCCTGTGTACGGTCAAATTAAGGGTTGTCGACGATTCGACCAATTCTCACTTCGAAGCCTTGAGAAGGTCAGAGGAGAATGGTCGTTAGTTACCATGTGCCATAATCTGCTTAAGATATTCAAATACGGTCATATAAACTGGGCAACGTGCTAAAGATGGTGCTTAACCGACCAGTCCCCGTCTAATGAAGTAAGTGCCCATGGGGAAAGTCACCCATAGTCGAATAAAATATGGAACTGAACTCAAATGCAGAAAGTCTAAGCCGCAATACTCGGACACGCTCCTAGTACGGGAAAAAGCTTTGCAGTTACTCGCTGCTGTGCCCGGAGCCAACAACGTTACTTTCCGTCAAGCCATCGGGGACGGGGATATCCGTTATCAATATCTGATTACGTAGATTTTGAATCGATGGAAAAGCACGAACAATATATGGTTCATGATAAGCACATTGAGTTTTCCAAACAGCACTGTCGTCCGTACATCAGTGATTTGCTAATTCAATTTTTTGAATGAAATGGGGGAGGCAAGGTCAATGCGGTACTACATTTTGTTGATGTTGACCAGCCTCCTGTGGGCGGGGAATTTTGTCACAGGTAAATTTCTCGTTGGTCATGCATCTCCGTTGACTTTAACCGATCTACGTTGGGCTATCGCTGACATTTTCTTGGTTCCGGTTGTATGGATTTCAGATAAAAAACTGTTCCCACCTCTAAGAGCATTGGTTCCCTTGGTGTTTATGGGGCTGACAGGCGTCATATTCTTCAACGTCTTCACATACCTAGCCCTAACTCGTACAACACCGGATAACGTGGGGCTTCTGTCTGCCCTGAACCCTATTGCAATTGCGATTGCGTCGTTCATTTTCCTGAAGGAAAAGCTAAGTGTTCGACAAGTGATCGGAATGGTTGTCTCGTTGTGCGGTGTGGTCGTCGTGGTAACAAAGGGCCGCATATCGGGGTTGACTCATTTTCAAGTCAATTCCGGGGTTTGGCTCATGTTGGCGGCAGTGGGTATGTGGGGGTTATATGCCGTTGCGAGCCGTTCAGCGATGAAATATGTATCTCCTTACATGGCAACGTTGTGGGCTGGGCTCCTCGGTGTGCTGTTTATGCTGCCGTTTGACTTGCCTAAGCTTACGTCCGTTCAACTGAATACGCCATTTTGGAGTTCAATTCTTTATGGCGCAATCGGTGGAACCGTGGTGGCCATGATACTGTGGAATATCGGAATTCAGCGTGTAGGCGAAACAAAGTCGGGAATGTTTTTGAACTTTAACCCGATTTTCACAGCAGCTTTAGCCTACGTACTTATGGGTGAAACGGTACATGTTTCGCAAATTGTTGGAACACTGATTGTCATCGCTGGAGTATCCTTGTTCGCCATACCGAAAGCTCATAAACGATTGATCAGACAAGCCGCTTAGGTTTCGTTCTGGTCTGGACAAGCCATCACATCATTTTCTGTTCGAGTGTGACTTTATTCAAAGGACAAGCTACGGAGGTTTGGTTAAAGTTAAAGGAGCGCTGAAGTGGCTAGAAGAATGACATCCGAAGTTGTACGAGCTTAAACCTAAGACCGTAGAGAATTGAGATGACCGTCGCCCTTCTGAGCGGTGGTTTAATTCACTGAGTCCATGCGCTATCCGCTATGGAAGCATGAAGTTGGAAGCACTTAATAATGCAAAGGGCAGTGGAGGAGTAATTGATATGGTTGAAAACAAGGTAGTTGTAATCACGGGGGCCAGCAGTGGTATCGGACAAGCTACAGCGACTCGTCTAGCGCAAGGTGGAGCGAAGGTTGTTTTGTCCGCACGCAGAGTAGAACGACTGAAAGAAACTGTACATCAGATCACGGAAGCCGGGGGCACGGCAAGCTATTTCAGCGCAGATGTGGCATCAATGGAAGATGTTCAGGTTTTAGCGGACTTTGCAGTGCAAACGTACGGAACCATTGATGTTTGGGTAAACAATGCCGGACTCATGCCGCTCTCCTTCCTAAATAAACGTAAAATTGACGAGTGGGACCAAATGATTGACGTGAATATCAAAGGTGTTCTTTATGGTATTGCGGCCGCTGTGCCAATTATGGAACAAAAGCGCAGTGGGCACATTATTAACGTCTCATCTGTCGCCGGGCATAGGGTGGGAATGGCCGGAGCCGTCTACAGTGGAACCAAGTTCGCTGTTCGGGCCATTACCGAGGGGCTTCGCATGGAATTATCACCGACTGCCAATATAAGGACGACGATTATCTCGCCCGGCATGGTGGAGACGGAGCTTCTAACGACGATTACGGATGAAGATGCGTTATCTGCTTTGAAATCTCGGGCAACGGCGCAGGCACTTCAATCTGAAGACATTGCAGAAGCAATTTTCTATGCAATTAACCAGCCGGAACGAGCTTCCGTGAATGAAATATTGATCCGCCCAACCACTCAGCCTTCTTGATACCACTGAGTAGTTTTGCTCCTAACCGGATGAGGCGCCTGAAGGGCTTATGAGGGCTCATGTGAGGGCTCAGGTTGAAATGTGTTACACAGAATTCATCTTGACTATTTCGGGGCGGTCAGTCTCTAGCCCATCAAAGCTTGTATATTCATGAGCCATCCGCCGGATGGCTCATTTTGTTGGCCCCAACTACACTCTGGCAAATGTCTACAGACTTCAAGGTATTGACATCATCATTATCGTCGCTTAATATATACCCCGTACCGTATATACCCCACGCCGTATGTATTGGGATTTCGACTTTCAACACACGTTGCCGGAACTTTGATCACAAGGAGGTTGCGTAAAATGGCACAAGTAGTGAACGTACTCTCGCTTGATGTACAAGAGCGCATCAAACGTGGTGAAGCATTGCAAGTCATTGATGTTCGTGAAGACAACGAAGTCGCAGCCGGGAAAATTCCTGGCGCAAAGCACATCCCAGTGGGACAGATACCTGACCGTATGGACGAAATCGACCCACACCGTCAAGCCATCATGGTTTGCAGAAGTGGTGGTCGTAGCGCAAAGGCCTGCGAGTTCCTAATGGCAAACGGGTACTCCAATGTGAAAACCATGATGGGCGGTATGACTGCCTGGTCTTGGGACGTTGAGTGAATACCCAACAGGACAATTTCAATTAAGAGGGAGAGACATCTAAATGTCAGACAACAAAAAACGTATCGCAATTATTGCTTCCAACGGTGGATTGGACAGTGCGTATAAGGTATTGAATATTGCTACGGCGGGTGCGGCGACCGATGCCGAAGTTGCTATCTTCTTCACCTTCGAGGGACTTTCCATCATTCACAAGCAATCAGAGAGCATGCTGACGATGGGGCCAGGCAAAGAACACTTTGTGGAAGGGTTTAAGCGTGCAAACGTTCCATCCATCGCTGAACTAATGGATATTGCAAAAGAGAGTGGCGTGAAGTTGATTGCGTGTCAAATGACCATGGACGTAATGGGATTGACACTCGATGACTTTATCGATGGCGTTGAAGTCGGTGGAGCGGTCACATTCCTCGACTTCGCTTATGACGCTGACGTATCGGTCACATTCTAAGATTTCCCTTGGAGGAGGTACATCATGAGTACATTTGCTGTAGATCAATCACTTGACTGTAAAGGTTTGTCCTGCCCGATGCCCATTGTTCGAACCAAAAAGGCAATTGACCAAATGGAGCCGGGACAGGTGCTTGAAGTGGTTGCAACGGATCCTGGTTCCGTTGCGGACGTGAAAGGCTGGGCGTCTCGTACAGGTCATCAGTTCTTGGGCACTCAAACCGAAGACAAAGTGTTTCGGCACTACATTCGTAAGTCGAGACCGGAGGAAACGGAGCCTGAAAAGATGTACCCACATGCGATTTCCAATCAAGAATTGGAACAAAAGCTCGCAGAAAGTCCGGTCATCTTGGATGTCCGTGAACCGGCTGAGTATGCATTTTCACATATACCAGGAGCAATTTTGCTGCCGATGGGGCAACTCGAGGAACGCATCGAGGAATTAACCCAGTATAAGAATCAACCCGTTTACGTGGTTTGCCGAACCGGAAATCGTAGTGACATTGCATGCCAAATTCTTTCGGACAACGGCTTTGAAAATGTGAAAAATGTCGTGCCTGGTATGAGCCAGTGGCAGGGGCCGACTCAACAAGACGTATAAAGGAGGGAGTTATCAGTGACGGGTGTGAAAGTTACGACACAATCGTCGGCGGAGGTCTTCGAGAAAATTTTGCGCTCGGAACCGCTATTTATCTTGGATGTTCGAAATGAGGATGCGTATGCGGACTGGAAAATTGAAGGTCCATCCGTGACGAGCATCAATATCCCATACTTTGACCTTTTGGATGGTGTTGAAGTGGCGCTTGAGCGTCTACCGAACGACGAACCGATTTTAGTTGTGTGCGCAAAGGAAGGCTCGTCGCAGTACGTTGCGAAACAACTCGCTGAGGCAGGACTAGACCACGTGACGTATTTGGAGGGCGGCATGAAATCCTGGAGTGAATATCTCCGGCCGGTCAAGGTCGGCGATCTCTCCTCTGGCGGCGCAATATATCAGTTCGTCCGTGTCGGGAAGGGTTGCTTGTCGTACATGGTTGTATCTGGCGGTCAGGCGGCAATCGTTGATACGGCACGAATGACTGACTCATACGAAGCGTTTGCAAAGGAACATGGGCTTACCATCAAGCACACGATTGACACACATCTTCATGCTGACCATATCTCAGGTGGTCGGAAGTTAGCTGGAAAAGTGGGTGCCACGTACTGGTTGCCACCGAAGGATGCAACAGAAGCACAGTTTGGGTATCAGCCACTTGAGGATGGACAGGAGATTCAGGTTGGTTCGGCGACGGTGAAAATATTGCCCGTGTACTCACCTGGCCATACCATGGGTAGTACATCGCTCGTCGTGGATGACAAATATCTGTTGTCGGGGGATATTCTCTTCGTTAAGTCCATTGGTCGTCCTGACTTAGCCGGTGTAGCCGGAGACTGGGCTATTGATCTGCGTAAGACCTTATACGAGACGTATGAGGGTCTCTCGTCAAAGCTTACATTACTCCCAGCGCACTACGCAGACATGACTGAAATGAATGAGGATGGATCTGTTTCTGCAAACCTTGGTCATCTGTACTCAACAAACGCAGGTTTGCTGGTTTCTGACGAAGTAGACTTTCATGAGATGGTCACGAACAATCTGCCGCCTCAACCGAACGCATATCAGGACATTCGCCTAACCAACATGGGTAAGATCAACCCGGATGAAGAAGAGCAACGGGAGATGGAAATCGGCCCGAATCGCTGTGCTGTACACGGCTAATCCACTGACGGAGGAAACAAGCTTTGAAGCGATTCTGGAGATGTCTTTGCCCCCTTCATAAAGTTTTATACGATGTGGCAGGGGGATATGTCGTCCTCATTATAGGTAGTTTCGTTATACACCATATCTAAATTTTTTTGCAGTGCAATATACCCATGTGGGTATAAGGAGGTGGAAGCTTTATGCCACACCTGTCTGGAATTCAGATGATGCTCGCACTGTTGTCTGGCGGAATTGTGGGGTTTGTCTTAGGGCTCATTGGTGGGGGCGGTTCAATCCTTGCTGTCCCCCTCCTGCTCTACCTTGTCGGTTTTCATGACCCTCATGTCGTAATCGGCAGCACGGCCTTTGCCGTTGCGGTCAATGCGTTTCTGAATCTGATTCCTCATTGGCGCTCTGGGAACGTAAGGTGGAAGCCGGCGATTGCATTTGCCATACCGGGTGCCGTTGGAGCCTATGTGGGGTCTGTGTTTGGAAAGATGGTGAATGATAAGGTCATTCTCTTCCTGTTTGCCATCTTGATGATTGTGATTGCAATCCTCATGTTACGTCCTAAAAAGCAGAGTACAGGCGCTGGAGAACATGGGCAAACCAAGTTATCCCGTGTCGTTCCTACAGGATTATCGACGGGCCTTCTATCAGGATTTTTTGGAATTGGGGGCGGCTTTCTCATCGTCCCTGGACTCGTGTTCTCAGCGGGGCTGACGATGGCGGAAGCGATTGGGACATCATTGTTCTCTGCGGGGGCATTTGGAGTTACGACAGCGGTCTCCTACGCTGCGTCCGGTTTGGTGGACTGGCTGGTTGTCGTCTTATACATCGCAGGCGGCGTCATCGGCGGCTTCTTAGGCGTACGGGCCTGTTCCGCCATCGGTCGCAACGTTCGACGACTGCAAATCATTTTTTCATCAATCATCATCCTTGTTGCTTGCTACATGTTGTACATGAATCTGGAGGCCATTAAGACATTCCACTGGTAGGAGGTGTTCTTGTGAATTGGATTGAACTCGTGATCGTTGTTGTTGTCGTGGGTTATCTTGCGTATCGCATGTTGCCCGCAAAAGGCGTGAAGTCGGTATCTTCAGAGGAAGTGCAGGCTTTGCTTTCAAAAGAGAAAGCAACCATTCAGTTCGTGGATGTACGGGAACCGGGTGAGTTCCGTACAGGGCATGTACCTGGGTTCAAAAACATTCCACTGACTCAACTTAAATCCCGATTGAATGAAATGGACACAGAACGCCCAGTTGTATTGATGTGCAGAAGTGGGGCAAGAAGTCAGCAGGCTGCTCGAACGCTCGTAAAACAGGGGTTCTTGGATGTGCGCAATGCATCTGGTGGAATCATGGCGTGGAAGGGGCGTCAGGAAAAGTAAAATCAGCTACTTTCGTATGAGCACTTTAATACGGAAGGGGGTATAGTATAAGCGAGACAGGAGGAATGTGCGGTGCAATATAACGACAAGATGAAACATAGATTGAATCGTATTGAAGGACAAGTTCGAGGCGTCCTTGGCATGATGGAACAAGAAAAGCCATGTAAGGATGTTGTGACACAACTATCTGCCATTCGGACTGCCGTCGACCGAGTAATTATGTACGTCGTGGGTGAGAATATGGAGCAGTGTATTCGGGATGAAATTGCTGGTGGCGGAAGCGCAGAGCAAGTAATCCAGGAAGCCATTGATCTCTTGATGAAGAGCCGATAGGAGGATGGGATATGGCTACTGTGAAGGTCACAGATGCGAACTTTGAACAGATGTTGCAGGGAGATAAACCTGTTCTTGTGGATTTTTGGGCCACGTGGTGCGGGCCTTGTAAGATGATGGCCCCAGTGCTTGAAGAACTGTCCAGTGAAACCGAGGGAAAACTCACGGTAGCTAAGCTCGATGTGGACGAAAACCCAGCGACTGCATCGAAGTATGGCATTATGAGTATCCCTACCATGATTGTCTTCAAGAATGGTCAGCCAGTTAAGCAATTAGTGGGTTATATGCCGAAAGGACAGCTTGTGAGTCAACTGAGTGATGTTATCTAACAAAAGGGGCGGACTAACATGGACTTCCATTATTCAGTTGCTACGGAGAAAACCGTGGATGAAGCGGTACAATCCCTTGAGGAGTCTCTGAAAGCCAATAAATTCTCTGTGCTATGGCAATTGGACCTTCCTGCTAAGCTGCATGAAAAAGGCGTCGAATTGGATATGCAGTACCGAGTTCTCGAGGTCTGTAACCCCCATGAAGCGAAACGGGTTTTGAGTCAAAACCCACTTGTCGGCTACTTCCTGCCTTGTAAGGTGGTTGTATATCAGTCTGAGGGGAAAACGCATATTGGTTTGCCCAAACCCACGACCCTGATGGAGGTTCTTGGTGATCCAGCGTTACTTGAAATAGCGCAAGGTGTAGAAGCAACGCTCACGAAAGCGGTAGACGAGGCCAAATAACTATTTGGAGGAGTCCAATGGGACACAGGTTTGATCCGAGACACGTAGAGAAATTGGATAGCCCCGAACGTCGCAAGATGTTACCTCCCAACGAAACTGTGAAGATGTTAGATGTTCAGCGGGGTCACACGGTCGCCGATATAGGGTGTGGTCCGGGGTACTTTACAATCCCGTTAGCCAGGTTAGCGATGAACGTGTACGCAGTGGATGTTTCGCCTGAAATGCTGCATCTACTTAAAGAGAAGGCAGCGCACGAAGGAACTAGAAATATATCCGTGGTGGAAAGCCCTGCTGAACATCTCACACTACCCGATCACACTGTAGACCGTGTGATTTGCTCGCTCGTGCTTCACGAAGTGGATGACTTGAAACAAACACTTTCTGAATTCAAACGGATTCTTCGTCCGGGTGGGAAGGTACTTCTCATCGAGTGGGAAAAAAAGTCGATGGAGATGGGACCCCCCGTGAAGGAAAGACTTGATCCAGAGACGTTGCTGTACGAAGTCAAATCACTGGGCTTCCACGGTCAAATTTCTTATCCGAACCCAAATCAATACATCATTTTGGCAGAATGAAGAATTATCCGGAGAGGAGCGAAATACATACATGCTGAGAGAAGTATCGGATCATTTCAAAGTGTTGACATTGGTACATAAGAGTATTGACACCATGGTAGAAGGCTTGAGCCAGGAACAATGGTTACATCGTCCGAATGGGACCTTCAACAACATCGCATCTATCATCGACCATACTTCAAGAGTGGAAAAGAAGTTTATGTCGGCCATATCGGGGCAAGCGCTCGATATCGATACACAAGCGCCATTTAAGCAAAATCACTGGGATGTCCCAGCGATTCAACAGGCTTGGGCAGAAACACTGCCATATAGTCGAGACGTGTTGGAGCGTTTGACCGAATCCGATCTTGAAAAGCCGGGGTTGTCATTAAGAGTCGGTGATTTGAACCGGAGGCAGCTCATCGTCTACACCGTAGGTCACACCACGCATCACCGTGGACAGATCCCCCTAGTCATGAAACTGTTCCAGGGATGAAGGTCTCGAGTCGCAAACTGTGCGGACACGGGTTTGACCAAGGACTTTACTGTTTGAATTGTCTCCAGACGGCCGTATACAATAAATAAATCACGTACACGCCGAGATAAGCAGAGGGAATCAGAAAGAATGGATCTATGAAGAGTGCATGAATCGTCGTCATAAAGACGGTGTGATTCCTTATAACGGAGTATATGGTTGTGGACGCTGCGCTAAAGGATACGATGGCTGAAATTATGGCCATCACGTTGTATGCGAACAGCATCCAATGCGACACTAAGTTCGTGGCGCTCATGGCTAGGGGTATAAGAACTACCCCGAGAACGATTATTGTTGTCAAAATGACCACTCCAATTACAAGGTGGTCATTTTTTGTGAATTTGATACCCGTAGAAACTGCAGAGAGCTCTGCACACTTCCAAAGTGAAGAGTTTTTACTCTTCGCTGGGCACAAGTTTCGGCACTGGTATCTGAAGGCGTGTCAAGTGTTCAGTGAGCTGTCAAACGATGCACTTTCGGAGAGTGTAGCTGCTTTCTTGAGAGGCAAAGGATAGTCTGCCCAGGACTTAGACAGTTTGCTCAAAACACTGCAACTGGAGACGGCAATAAGGGTAAACGGCAGAACAACTAGAACCGGAAACGAAATGTCCGTATGAAGAAGAAGAGGGTACATTGACAGAGCAACACCGGGAGGGTGATAAATACGAAGAAGCGGAAGAAGTATCACCATCGCAAGTGTAACCAGAACACCGTAGATTGGACCGTGTACGAGCAACGAAACTGCCGTACCGGCGCTGGCGGATATTGTTGTTCCTACGACAACGGGTATCGGTTGAGCGATCGGTGACTTTGGAAGCAGAAGCAAGATTGTCAACGTAGCCGAAAATGGTGGCACCAGCGGTTGTGGTGCAAAAATATTTGAATACGCCACATGTAGTGTGGAATCAGTTAAAATACACCACTGTATATTGTGGTTTCTTGAATTTTTGCACCAGAACCTCGAGAAGCGACTCGTAGATCTCGCGCACAATAGCGACGGCTTTGCGCGCCTCTCCCCCGGCACCATCGGATCGCGATGATCCAAGATCGCCTCGACCATGTCCGCGACAAACGCGTGGTGCCCGTCGGGTGTCGTCGCCCTCACAGAAACGACAACGGACGATTCACACGCGCGAATGCATCGTAAATGGCTGTGTCCACGGCAGCCTTGGGGGCCGAACCACCGGAAATTTGAAAGCTCTGTCGAATCATGAGGGAAGTGACGTAAACTTCGAGCTCTCGACATGGCATGCGTCCACCTCAGCACGAATCGAAGTGTCCTATTGATACTCGCTGTGCGTTCGGCTTGCAAACTCGTCCGCCGCCCACCCTTTGCCGACTTCACGCAACCGGCTGAGCCACGCTTCCTTGGAGATATACCGGTACGGTCCCGTCCTGATGATCTCCTCCATGGGATCCATGATCTCGCCGTGTTTGGAACGGTTTTCCTGAACCCAATCGGCGATAAGATGATCCATTTCCGCCACGATAGCCGGGTTTTCGGAGGCGACGTTGACACATTGGTTCGGGTCATTCTCCATGTCGTACAGAACAACGGGATCAAATTTGTAAAATCCGGGATCGTATGTTCGGATGAAGTACCAACGCGGAGCGCAGACGGCCCGCTGGCAAGCGTAAAGCCCATGTTCAAGGACAAGATAGTCGCGATTCCAATCCGCGTCCGGCTTGTTGATGAGGGGCAGCAGCGACTGACCATCCCAGCCGGTGGGGATATCGAGCCCAACCAAATCGACAATCGTCGCCACGACGTCGACGTTGTAGACGAAATTGTCGAACACGCTGTTAGGCAGCGTTACACCAGGTATGCGCATGATCAACGGAATTCTGTGCACAGACTCGGTGGCCATTCCGTGCTCCATATAGATCCCTTGCTCGCCAAAGGATTCACCGTGATCGGCGCTGATGACGAAGCAAACCTCGTCCTCAATGCCCAATTTCCGATACGCGTCAAGAATTTGTCCGACGTGTTCATCCATGTACGAGATACCAGCGTCATACCCATTGATGAGTTGTTGGTAGTCCGCTCGATTGCGTATTTCATGTGGCATCTTACGCGGGATATTGGGTGTGATGGCCCAGTGAAACATGCTCGCAGAACGTGGATGGTACAACCGGCGGTGGTTTTGAATGACTTCTTCGCTCGGAAAGGTTGGGGCCGGCTGATCGACAAACTGTTCCGCGTAGGCGTCAGGCGCAGTGTAGAATCCGTGGGGATCCCAGTACTGAACGTGCAGGAAATAGTTCTCTTCCGCGCCGTGTTGCATGATCCACGGGATCACATGCGCATTCACCTCGTCGGCATCTTCATTCCCACACTTCAGCGTGTGGGAATGAATCTCGTTCCACCCTGCGAAGAACCACCAGGCCTGATGCCTGTCTCCAAAACTAGAAATCGTTACGGTCTTATAGCCAGCTTCCCGCAAATAACGAGTGAAAAACGGGTATCTTACACTATACCGTTCGGCTCCAGGGTGGTAAAATCGTCCTCCAGATCCAAAATGAGTTAACGAACCATGGTTGATTGCAAATTTTCCGGAAATAAAACTAGCTCGGGAAGGAACGCACGGTGACGCTTCACAATATGTGTGAGTGAACCGGACACCTTGCGCTGCGATGATATCGATGTTCGGCGTCGTTTTCCGGACATAGCCGTAACACCCCATATGATCAGGTCGCAAGGAATCGATATCAATATAGACGATTCTCACTCACTCATCCCTCCGTTTGCACTGGACATAAGATACAGTTTTCATCTACAAGAATAATACCACTCTATTTATAATATTTTTCTTTATATTCATAAATGTCAGTAGGTAACCAGAAGAAGGATGGTGCAAGATGACGGATATTTTTTCGATCTAAACACTATCAGGGGGTTGTCTTGTATTCAATCCTCAAGAACTTTCTAAACAGGAATGCTGTTCGTTTGTGGATGTCGATATATTTTTCATGAGGAAGTCATTCAACAAGTCGATGCCGATTTTCTGTTTCATGCGTCAAATGACGGTACGTGCAGTAACTTTGGGATGAGCCTGCCGTTGTGTGAGGGACAGCACGTCCTGTAGGCAATTTAGTTAGCAACGGCCAACGGTAATTGATTCGCCCTGCGAAATATCCCGCCATTGAAATCGGCCTCGATCACGCCGCCGATAAAACAACCAAAATCCATTATGGTCCCACTGCAGAATCTTTATCTTGTCCCGTTGCCGATTGCAGAAAACAAACAGGCTGTGGGAGAACGGTTCTAGGTCGAACACTTCTTTAACGAGAACGGCTAGCCCGTCAAGATAACGAGGGGACAGGGTGCTTGAGGGGGCATCTACGACATATTATCAAAGAGCTATTATGTCCGAAACGTAGACTGAGCACACACTTCCAATTGTCCGACACTGTGGGGGCTCCTTCTAAAGCATGAGTCCCACTAGGAAACAAAGGGAATTTCGTTCTCACAGACATTAGATAACAACACGGATTCACGTTTGAAACCACTTGAGTATCAATAGGTGGATACAGATGTGATAGCTTTTCGTTCTATACTCACACCCGATTCTCCCCTGGACTTCCACGTCCAGATGTTGTTCAATGCATAATTCCATACGGTTGCCAACACAATTCCAATTAAGTTTGAAAGTAAGTAGGGTCTGATGAATGAACTACGCAATGACCCGGTCGTACCGAAATCTGTTCCAAAAAGTTCTCCGAGTATGAGCAAAAAAAGAAGCCGTAGCCTCTTTTCGAGATTCATAATCAGTAACTGGATGGCAATGACCGTCTCGCTTGTTTGCCGAACGCGCGTTCGAATTAAGCCAAGCCCGTAGATACGCTTGCCTTCACCAAACTTTCCTTCCACTGCGTTGCGCTCGCCCATATCTTGTTGTTCCATTTTCTTTTGCTCACGGTTGACTTGCTTTGGTGGTCGTCCAAGTTTCGGACCACTCATCCGGATTCCATGGTCTTTGCAGTACTGAAGATTCTCACGTGTCCTGTAGATTTTGTCCGCCAAGATGGTCTCCAGATAATATCCGAAACGCTCAACGTACCGCTCCACTGACTCAATTAGCGTCGAACCCTCGTTGAAGCTGTCCCAACTTGTTCTCTCCATCAGTGTATATCCTCCAACCACACTGATTGACACCTTTGCACCAAACTCCACATTTGCTTTTGCCTTTCCACGTACAATCGGTCGAACGTCGGGTTGTGCAATGCTTACGATTCTATCGTCCACCCGATGACTGCGGCTCTGATACATTTCTCGCTGTTGCCGATATAGCTCACCAATGACCAAAAGGTCACGATATTGTCGCCGTGAGAGTGCCATGAGGGGAGTGCAATGTACGAGTTGTTCAATGAATTTCAAGTTCCGTGCCACATAACGCAATTCGACGTAATGCCATGGGAAATCCTGTTTGTCGACGATAAGGAACGCAACACGCGTGTCGCTGATGAAGTTGGACAAACGACCCACATCTACACGACAGTTGACTACTTGTTGGTTGATCTAGCTCGCCTTAGGCCTTTTTCATCACTTTTACTCTCCTCTTAATTCATACTGTTTGCATCCAAAGCCGCTCAAACGTGTTAGCTAATCACCTCCCGAAAGTTAAACTCAACCTCCCCTCAATTTCAGAGATGATTGAGTTACTCAAAAACCCCGTGTTTTATATCTATAAATTTTTAAATATTAAAAAATAACTAGCGTTGAAGGAAATTACGGCAGGCGCTCAGTAAGATGGCAGAGTCCTGTCCTGGGGCGACTTACGCAAAGCACCGAATGATTTTTTGATTCGGTGTCCTATTGGTTTTCCATGGGGGTCTGGGGGCGGAGCCACCAGGCATGGTTTGGGGCGTGGCCCCAACAAGAGTGCCGAAGGACGGCCTGACGACCGTTTGAGCGGAGCAAAGACGATGCGGCGGACGGCCAAAGGCGAATCTTGCTGTTCCTGTTCTTATTTCTTTAGACCTGAATCCGTGACGTGGATTTTCAAGAGGACGACAAAAATCGCGTGAAATCAAGTAAAATGGCGCTATCAGATGGACGAATCTACCTCACCTACTTGGTGGTGCCTTCATGCGTTTTGTGATCGAAGAGTCAGATGAAATATTGACATCCCATTCTGGACTTGCTCTGGTTGGACTGCTCCTTGGCAAGACTCAACTATCCGCACGTCTCAATGCCCTCCCTGTCCCAGGGCGCGCGTATACGGAAATTTCGAATCAAGATGTTGCCTACGCCTACCTGGGCCTCTTGTGTCAGGGGAAGAGCGACTTTGACCACATTGAGCCGTTGCGTCAGGACGAGTTCTTCCCTGAAGCGCTGACCATTTCCAATGTACCGTCGAGTCCAACACTACGCCAACGCCTGGATCTCGCAGCACCCGAAGAAAAATGTGACTGGCAATCGGTTATCCTCGAAGAATCAGCTGACCTATTGAGCAAGGTGGGCGTGTACCTTGCACCCATTGTACTGGGGGATGGGCATCGTGAATATCTACCGCTTGACATTGATGTATCCCCATTTGACAACTCAGGAACCAAGAAGGAGGGCGTGTCTCGTACCTATAAAGGGTGCGACGGATACGCGCCGATTTTCGCTTACTTAGGACAGGAAGGATACGCCGTTCACGTAGAGTTCCGAACGGGAAGTACACATTGTCAAAAGGGGACCGCCGCGTTTCTGGCTCAGAGTATCCGCTATGCTCAACGAATTTCGGACAAGCGCCTACTCGTACGCTTAGATGCGGGAAATGACAGCGTAGAAAACTTAGTCGTATGCAGGGCCGACGAAACCTCGGCCGACTTTATCGTGAAGAAGAACCTACGTAAGGAGAACCCGAATGCGTGGTTGCTGACGGCTGAGCAACACGGTACCTACACAGAGCCCCGTGCAGGGAAGAAGGTGTACAGAGGGTCCATCCTGTCTCCAATGAAGGGATTAGAAAAACCGGTCCGGATGGTGTTTGAAGTGATTGAACGCACGATCCAGAGCGACGGTCAAGCATTACTCATCCCGAGCATTGAGGTAAACGTCTACGTCACGAGCTTGCCAGAGGCTCCAGAGGTGATCATCGACCTGTATCATGCACATGGAACGATGGAGCAATTTCATAGCGAGATCAAGACAGATTTAGATTTGGAACGGTTGCCCTCGGGGAAGTTTGCAACGAACGACCTTGTCTTGCATTTTGGTGTACTGGCATATAACCTGTTGCGCATCATCGGACAGGAGAGCCTGAGAGAGCAGGATGCACCGATTCGGAAGAAAGCAGAGAGGCGACGCATACGCACCGTGATCCAGAATCTCATCACGCTTGCGGCGAAAATGACGAGACACGCGAGGCAGACACGGCTACGATTCGGACGAGGTAACCGGTGGTTGCCCGTGTTTAGGCGACTATACGAAGCATTTGGATGAAGAAGGGAAAGAGCGTCCGATGTATCCACATGTGAATGCATCCCTGAAACGAAGGGGTTATTCACCTGTGGACAAATTCACAGACTCCTCTCTTCTGCAAAAATGAACCACTCTGTTGACTGCTCGCCGACGCTTGGAGTCATGTTCAAAACTACCTTGACCAGTCTCTACAGACGTCACGGATTCAGGTTAGAGATAGAATGGATAATGATGGGAGTGGGAAAGTACACGCGTGGGAGGAACTCGGGTCTTTCGGTCTGGGATGAACCTCTAATTCAATACTGCCTATTAAGGATGACGTATATACATGAATGGTACTCAACAAGACGGTTGCAAGCGATAGTACGATTCGTCTCAAACTGACTACTTCCCCTTACATCACGCTTATCACAGGATTGTCTACTTATGACGTTTGTCCAACGAAAATACCTTGGATCAATTGTCCATTGATATTAGGACTATTATGCTTCCACCACGAATACAACATAAACGTTGCTCAAAAAAAGCTGCCCAAGTCGACTTGAATGGCATGTGACAACATGGCTAAACCTCACTGATTCAGAAATCCTATTGGGACCCAACCGCACTTCGGCACCTGTTAATTCAGTTCGACAAGCGACGATGGGTCCCAACTTGACCGTGCCTCAGGTTTTCACAGAGAAGGCACCAGGTAGTCGCACGCGTACAACTCACGTATCACTGCTGTTGCCAGGATGTCCGTCGAGCGGAATAGTGCCCCTCTGAGCTTTGGTACCACTGATGCATCAGGAGGGAAGATAACTGGCAATTCCGTACAGGCGAGGAGGATTCCGTCGAGGTCTTGACTCCATGGTTTCTGAGCTAGTTGTACTGCCTGTTTACCGAGTTCTTTGATGCTGTCGTCAGCTCGGCCTACTTGCGAGGAAAAGCCCGAGGCGCTGGCACTTTTGACCGCCGTAATGACCTCCATGATTTCAGACTGTGTTTTCTCATCTGGATAGACCGCTTCGATTCCAGTCTTATGAAATGCATTCTCATATACGCGAAAAGTACGTGTTGGCGTGGTGCCCATGATTCCAATTTTTCTTTTCCCCGACTTCTCGACCGTGTCAGCGACTTCTTCAATCAACGAAATCATAGGTATTGGAATTTGGCTCGCGATCTGTTCGTGATAGATACTTGTGGTCGTAGATGGCATAGCAATCAGATTTGCACCTGCATGTACGAGTTTTTCCGCCACATCAACGAGTTTCGGGACCGGTGACTCTCCACTTCCCGAAAGGTGTTCGATGCGGCTTGGAATAGACGGTTCCGATATCAAGATAACGGGTATGTGTTCTGCATCCGAGATTGCAGGAGACAATTCAATCACACGGCGGTAGAAGTGTGCTCCAGCCAGCGGACCAAGTCCAGCGATAATTCCGAGTGTTTTCACTCACTTTGCCTCCCTTACTGCGTAATTGCAATCAGTTGCAGATACTGAATTACTGTGCTGGTGGTTGAGCAAACACGTCGGACGATGGGCTGTGTCTTCTCAGTCGCATGCGATAACTCTGGTAGATTACAATCCCTAAAATCACGACGATAACCGATTGAAACGCTGGTTGGAGAATTAACGGACTTGATACCGATGACAACGTAATGGAGATGGAAAACCAAACAGAAATCGCCATGAGCAGGACACCGACGAAAACTTGCAGAAAACGATTCTTGGCCATCGATGAGGTGTTCACTGTATAGAGGGTTGGGGCGTGCCGCGGGAACGTAATCATCCCGAGACCCATGCAAAAAAATACCAGCATAACGGACAACACACGAATATTAACGCCAAATACAAAGCCCAATTTGAGCGACTCAATCAGACTGATGGACCCAAAAATAGCACTGAGTGTCAGAGCCAACACAGGGGTCTTATACTTTGCGTGCGTCCTAGCGAAGACACCTGGAATTAGTCCATCTTTACCCCATGCAAAAACCCAACGCGATTGTGCCAAGAAAATCGGTAGAAACGTTTTGACGACAATCAGTGCGACGCAAAGGTTGAGCAATGAAGACATCCACGATGGCATAAGGAACTGCAACAGACCGGACGAAGTCGTATACGACGACATTTTCATTTTCGCCAGGCCAGAAATAACCTGCCATAACACCGCATGATATACGGCCCAGGCGAACAGGGTATATACGACGGTAACTAAGGTTACTATGATGAGCACAGCTTTCGATAGCGACTTCACTGCGTTCTTTGCTTCTCCACCAGTTTGTGTTGCAGTGGAGAGACCTAGATAGCCAAAGAAAAGGACAGGTAATGCCGACCCGAAGGCAGCTCCGTAGCTAACATGTTGGACAGGTGATGCGGCCGTGATGGACGCTACCGACATGTGAAGGTGTTGTGTCAACGCGTTGGCAAAAGCATCCTGGCTCGTGGCAAAGCCGATTACAATCATCACCAGTGCGACGGCGAAGACGAGAAACATCGCGATGGTAGTCAGAGTTCCGGCGAGGCGGACACCGATCACGTGGATGGCCCAGAATCCCCAAAGGATAATCAGTCCGACAATCAAGATGCCTGCGTTAGAGGCAAAAAACTTTCCCACTCCCGCGACTCCGAGCGACAATGCAGCAGTTGAGAGAAACTTTGGCGCCGAGAAGGCGAGCGTCCCGAGCGACCCAGTGAAACCAAACCACGCCAGAAACGTGGCGACGAACGCAACCCCCGGGCTGAGTGACCGCGAGATGATGACGTATTCTCCACCGGCACCCACCAACCCCGAAGCGAAGAAAAACCGATACACGACGACCGTGACAAAGGTAATAACCCCGCCGATGACCATCAAAAGCGGCACGAGGTTTCCAACACCAGGCGAACTCTGTTGAATTTGGGTGGATACGAAAAACAGACCGGATGCAATCTCATTGGTAAGCCCGAACGCTACGACTGCTAGCAGTCCGAGCGCTCGGTTCAGGGGACTTGGTTGCATATCTCTGTCCTCCCAAAAATGGACTTAACTAATTGTTGACGACGGCAGCCTCCGGTTCGAAGAAGAGAGACGTGTATGCGTACAATGCTGGTGAACCCCCCGTATGGACAAACAACACATTGTCGTTTTTTGAGAAGTGTCCCTTGCGGATGAGGTCAATTAAGCCCGACATTGCTTTCCCCGTGTACACGGGATCAAGCAAGATTCCTTCTGTCTTCGCTAACAGGTTTACAGCTTCCTCCATTTCAGGGGTTGGGAGGGAGTAGCCAGGTCCCACATACTCGTCAAAGCAAGTGACTGCATCGCGAGGAATCGAACCGTTGATGCCAACATGGTTGCCAACACGAACAGCGAGATTATAAATGAGCTCTTCTTGCACGAGTTTTGGGCGACTAACATCAATCCCGATGACTGGAATCCCCGAGTTGTTTCCATAGAATCCGGCAACTAAGCCAGCGTGGGTTCCGCCGCTGCCGCTTGCGCATACCACGGTGTTAATGTTGATACCGAGATCGAACGTTTGAGCAAGTACTTCCTCTGCGCAGGCGACATAGCCGAGCGCTCCAATATCATTCGAACCACCGCCGGGAATGATGTACGGTTTGTGCCCCTTAACTACGAGGTCACCAGCAACTTTTTGCATTTCGGCCATCATGTCTGAGCCGCCACGGACAACAGTCACACCTTCAACACCGAGTAGGTGGAACAGAAAGTTGTTCCCACTTGCCTGTGGATTGTAACTGTTCGGTACTCTCTCTTCGAGAACCAGGTGGCATTTCAAGCCCTCTTTGACTGCGGCGGCGAGGGTTAAACGGCAATGGTTGGACTGCACGGCTCCGCAGGTGATTACTGTGTCGGCTCCCTGCAACAGGGCATCTGCCATGAGGAATTCAAGTTTCCTGGTCTTGTTACCACCTGATGTCAGCCCGAGGAGGTCATCTCGTTTGATGAACAGGTTTGGACCACCTAGTACTTGTGAGAATCGAGGCAGGTGTTCAATAGGCGTAGGCCCGGGTGTATAGCGACGACGAGGGAACTGAGCTAGATTCATATGAGTCACTCCTATCGATACAGAAACAATCGTTTCATTACATGCTCTCTTTGCAATTGAACAGAGGGCATCGTATTATTCACATCGGATTTATATGAATTATAGGAATTATACGCAGGTTATCACTATAGTTCTTCGGTGTCAATTTCATCCTGACATTAAGGTAAAGAACTGGCGCCAAATCGATACTGTCATTCTCTGATATCGTCTCAACCCGCAGTTTGGCCGCATCGTTGGGCATAACTTTGAAGGTCGGTTCCGACATGTCTAGTATCGTTAAGCTTTGAAATAATTCAGTACGCCTCTTACATTTCTCTTCCGTTGTGCAGTTCGCCTGAAATTGTGTCGCACTATTCTATAAAATGCTCTACCTCTATTCATTAGTCTATAGTCGGTCCTCTGTATCGAAAACATATCTTCCAACTTGTTATGACATCATAACAAAATTGACAAACAAATATAAATAGTAAGTATTGTAGGCGGATGCAATAAACATTGTGTATAGAACTTTTTACACATCAAAAAATCAATTGCATTAACGTGTTAGATTTTGCTCCCGATAGATGTATATGTAGTACGAGCCAAAAGTTTGGGATGCTACATTAAATTAAAGGTTTATTTTATGGAAGGGATACAAATGGAACCCAGGGGTATTCACGTAACACGAAGTGAGAAATGAGGTGGAGACATGAGTGATGGCTGTTGCGCTCCGAAGCATGGCAGCATGTCGGTACAAGCGATTCGAGGCGAGACTGGTACAAACCTCGTAGCTTCACCACGTCTATATGATTTATCTCTTACATCTGGAAAACTACCCTGCCAGATGTTGCAATAATGTTCGCCATTTCACTGGTGGCTCATAGACGACAACTGTTGGCTGTTTGTCAGCGTACTGTGATTAGCGGAGCTATATGAAATTTATAGAAATGGGGAAATCGTGTGCGAGAAATTTTGAAACGTGGTATGGCTACGGTTGCGAGTGTGGGAATGATTTCTGTTCTTATTGCTGGTTGTGGTACAAACAGCACCTCCGTGTCAACAGGCAATGCCTCGTCTAGCGGGACATCTTTAAATTCAAAACCCGTTAAAGGTGGTTCAATCACCGTTGATATGACTCAAGCAGTTCCAGATTTAGATCCTGCGATTGAATTTGACACAGTATCACAAACGTTGTCTCTCAGGTGTATCAACAATTGGTTACGTATTCAGGAAGTACAAATAATATTACGGGTGAGTTGGCACAAAGTTGGGATGTTTCACCTGATGGGAAGACGTATACTTTCCATCTACGTAAAGGTGTAACTTTCTCTAATAGAGATCCACTTACTTCACAGGATTTTGTTTTTGAGCTTGAGCGGGTTTTGGATAAAAATATGCAACCGAAGCCATCGCCTGGTAATCAATTCTTCATGGATATAACCGGAGCGCAGGCATACTATAATGGACAATCAAAAACCATTAGTGGTCTAAGCACTCCAGACAAATATACGTTAGTCATTCATTTGGATAAGCCAGAACAGTTCTTCTTAAAAATTATGGCTATGCCATTTGCTTCTGCTGTCGACCCAGCCTTTGTAAAGAGGGTCGGTAACGTGGCGATGGATACAACGCAGGCAATGGGTACTGGTCCGTTTGAAGTGCAAACAATTAATCAAAACCAAGTAGTTCTAGTTAAAAACCCGCACTATTGGCAAAAGGATTCATATGGAAATCAACTACCGTACTTAGATAAAGTGACGATTAACGTTGACAATAACAGTGAAGTAGATGCAATGGTTTGGGAACAGGGGCAAACAGCTTTTATGAGCCCATGGTTGATAGGTGGAGATGGTATACCTTCTTCTGCGTATCCTACAATTATGGACTCACCGAAGTACAAGAGTGATGTATTGGTGCAACCTATGAACTCTATTATGTATGTGGGTTTGAATATGAAGCCAAATCTTAACGGTAAACCAAATCCGTTAAGTAATCTTAAGGTTCGACAAGCAATTGAATATGCATTCCAAGATAGTCAAATTGTAAAGGTCAACAATGGTGCTGTTAAACCTTTGAATCAGCCGCTACCGAGTACATTGGAGGGGTATGTTAAAAACTTAGCCCCTAGGAGCGTGTCCGAGTATTGCGGCTTAGACTTTCTGCATTTGAGTTCAGTTCCATATTTTATTCGACTATGGGTGACTTTCCCCATGGGCACTTACTTCATTAGACGGGGACTGGTCGGTTAAGCACCATCTTTAGCACGTTGCCCAGTTTATATGACCGTATTTGAATATCTTAAGCAGATTATGGCACATGGTAACTAACGACCATTCTCCTCTGACCTTCTCAAGGCTTCGAAGTGAGAATTGGTCGAATCGTCGACAACCCTTAATTTGACCGTACACAGGCTCTACGATAGCCTTGCGTCTCGCGTAGACGGCACGGCCCTTCTTTGTTTTTAGTTTCCGAGTCATACGTTGCTTAATGGTGTAGTGTTTCGGTATTCGTCCTCTCGGTGACTCAGGCACTTCATTGTGCTTTTGACGACCTGTTGCGATGTATGGGTCAATTTCTTTCTCTTGAAGCCATGTCACGTCGTCTTCGGCAAAGTAGCCAGCATCACATGAGATTTTGTGCATCGTCGCTTTCGTATTCTCCGCCGTCATTTCGACCATTGTACGCAGGACACCGTGGTCATTTGTGTGGTCTATAACATCTGTTGCAACAATGATTTGGTACTCTTCATCGACGACAGCCTGCACATTGTATGCTTGGATAAAGCCGTCTTTCGATTTCATAATGCGAGATTCCGGATCCGTGAAGTTGCGTTGAGCCTTGTCCTCCGGAACACCTGCGAGATGACTCTCCTTGCGTGGACGACCGCGTTTCCTGGCGCCTGTCTGGTTGGTGGGGCCGTTGTCATCGTCCTTCTTGTCTTGTTGTTCGTCTTTCTGTTGCTGTTGTTCCACTCTTTCCTTGGCCTCTTTCTCCAGAGAGGACATTGCTTCCTGAATTTTTGCCAACCGGGTCTCTCTACGGGCTAACTCTTCAGGGAGTTCATCGCCCATGGTGTTACCGTACTTTTTATCTTCACTATGGTCGGTGCGTTCAGCCTGCTGCGTAAGCTCGGCGATTTCTTGGCGGAGTCGTTGCTCTTGCTGCTTCATCCGCTCGTAACTCATCGCTTTATGTTTGGATGCGTTTGCCCGAATCTTGCTGCCATCCAGCGATACATGCCCGAGCTTAACCATCCCTGCATGTTGGGCAATCTTCAAGACTTCCAAGAAAAGTTCTTTGAAGGTGACCAAATGGCGTTTCCGAAAATCACTGATTGTCCGGAAATCCGGGAACTGATTTGCGGACAGGACTCGGAACGCCACTACATCCTGACAGGCCTTTGCGATCTTTCTGGAAGAGTACATGCCTGTGCAATATGCGTAAACCAGAATCTTCAATAACATTGCCGGGTGGTACGGGGGAAAACCTCGCAGTTCTTGTTCGTACTGTTTTGTAATGATGGAGATATCGATATGATCGACCACATCACTGACAAAGTTCGCCAGGTGGCCGTCAGGTAGCCATTCATTTAACCCCGGTGGTAGTAGAATGAGTTGGTTCGGGTCGTAGTCACGAAACTTTTTTCCCAAGATTCGAAGCCTCCACTGTGAATACCAATACAGGGGACTTCGTTATTGATCCGGAAATTTCCTTTTACAAAATACTTCAGGGATTACTCGGACACGCTCCTAGTGCTCAATATTCCTATAATCAAGCAAAGGCGAAACAACTACTTAAAGAAGCTGGGTATGGGAATGGCTTAACGCTTGATATGTGGAATGAAAATACTAACGGTGCGACCAGAGAAGACCAGGCTTTTCAGGCAATGTTAAAGAGTGTAGGGATCACTGTGAATTTGCACGAAGTGACTTGGAAGGACTTTATTACCAAGGCGAGGTCCGGTACAGCACAAATGTATGAGGACGGTTGGCAACAAGATTTCCCGGATGCATCAGATTTCTTGAACACCTTGTTTAACTCAGATCAGATTTCTACAGGCAATAACAAGAACAATTACAGTAATCCACAGGTAGACCAATGGTTGAATGAAGCTGAATATTCAACTGACCAGCAACAAAGAGACCAACTTTACGCTCAAGTTACCAATCAGGTCATGTCGGATGCAGCTTGGGTCCCGTATTACCAAATTGTCGGTTATTACTGTGTTCAACCGTGGGTGCATGGTTTCTACACGAGTGATATTTTGGAGGATCCATTTGCATACATTTGGATTGACCAAAGTCACAGCAGTAACTAATTTGTTATCCATTGAGGCGTAGCCTATGGCTGCGTCTCTTATGTTTTAGCGTACCGGGCAAGCGGGACTATTGGTCGTGAACGCAACTAACATGTGATACAACTGAATTGATAGCAAGTGCACTCGGTGTCAGAAGTTTAAGTGCACCGCCGATAAATCGAACATGACATAAAAATGCGGGCCTCGATTGAGACTCGCTTTTATACGTACTAAATTAATGTTGAACATTAAGATGCTAACATAATTTGATTTTGTAAGGTTCAAGTAGTTGGTAAATAAGTAAAAGGGGTAGAATGAAACAGTCCGGGCGGGGCTTCTTACCGGAAAATACGGAGTGAACAAGCGAATAAAGCAAGGACGATTGGTTGATGAAGCAAGATATAGCGCTAGGTACGCTGATGAAATGAACTTTGCAGTTGCTGACCGGTTTACTGCCTATGCCACAGAACATGGTGTCAATCCCGCAACGCTTGCAGTCGCCTGGGTGATGTCCCATCCGGCAATCACAGCACCCATTATCGGGGCAAGAAATTTGAAACAGCTTGAGGATTCGCTCGCTGCCATGATGTAGACATGACCCAAGAGTGGCGCGATGAAAGCTCCGCCCTCTCTGTTACGCCCGCACCTGCGACAGACCGTGGAGAAAAGCTGTTGCCGAATTGGACGTGAAAACAACTAGATTATCCAGCGGACACCAAAACGGTGTCCGCTTTTGTTTTGTAGGTTCGTCTTCACTCTGATGGGATTTAGTGGGATAATTTAACGCAATACGATGAAATGGCGTATTAGATGACGCCTGCTTTTACATTGTCGTTTTCGGATTTTTCCCCTGATCAATCCGTATCAAATATGTAAACTTGAGATATGTAAACTTATACTTTCAAACTGCGTGCTATATGTACGGCATGGGTGAACCCATTACGGACGAACTCTCTCAGGAATTTAAGTTGAATCTGTCTGATTGTTATTGCAATAGCCTCTCAGCATTGTAACGTCGAAAAGTAGGATAAAGTAGATTTTTCCCAAGAATTCACTGGAAACACAGATGGAAGTCATTTTTAATTGTGATGGGAGTTATATCGCTATTGTTTTCGTATGTTTTTGAACCAGCCTTTCGCGTTATGGACGCTTACCATCCCCTCACTTGGGAGTACTTCTACTCGTTAATCGTCTACTTTCTCATGGGTATAATTGTTCGTTTTGCTGTACTGAGGATGCAATCCGCCAATTAGTTGACTTAGATAAAAATACAACCTATTCTGTGCAATTGCACAAACGGGGGCTTATGCGACAGAGTGCGCCTAGCTAAGCTAGGCACAACTTGTTGGTGAAAGTCCAACCGAGGTAGGGACCAAGCCGCCTCGTAGCTAGCAGGCATCTGGTGGTGAGAATCTAAGGATGAAGCCCTGTGAAAAGCCCCACTCGGGTGAAGCAAAACTACAGGCTGTAACATGAAGTGAATCCTGCCGCATCGTCATAAAGGACCCGAAAGGGACAAAAGGGAGTCGAACCTCGTCTGTCATGGTGAAGACCCCGGAACGCGCGAAGACCTTGGATGTGCAGCGCGGAAGAACCCTTCGGTGTATGGGGATCAGCATGTAGTGACAGTTGTGTCTGGAACTAGGGAGACCCTAC
The DNA here is from genome assembly GCF_026651875.1 of Alicyclobacillus fastidiosus. Taxonomy (GTDB): domain Bacteria; phylum Bacillota; class Bacilli; order Alicyclobacillales; family Alicyclobacillaceae; genus Alicyclobacillus; species Alicyclobacillus fastidiosus. Next base: position 561,656 of record NZ_CP104067.1, read on the forward strand.
CTCGCACGACAGAGCGGAAATTTGTCGTAAAGCGCGAACCTATAAACCCGAAGGGTGAAATGGCAAGCGGCGAGAAGGGAGTCGGAGGGGGTCATAGTGTGCGCGTGGCAGCGCGTCATCGGGTGGGTTAAAGTCCCACTGAGTCTCGGACTAGGGGGCTCATATCCAAACCTGGGGGTAACGCCTCAGGGGCCGATAGCAATCTATGTATCGGAGGGCAGGGCGTCCACCGTGAGGTGGAGTCCGGAGGGCTTGCGGAGAAGTACCAGGCTGTAGTGAAACGGGGAACCGAATTGCGAACCGGTCGGCCAAAGATGGGGCAAGGTCGAGCTTGCACTATGGAGGCGAAGGCGCTACTAGTCCACCCATCGTACCAAGGTGTGTGCGGGCGGCATGGCACGGAAGATGATGTTGTGACCCACGGAGATCTCGTAGTGTCTGGTAAGTGAGCACCGCGATGGACAGGTGGGTAAAGAAAGTCGAAATGGTCGTGCTGTGGCTGCCATTTTGTTCAGGAGTCCACAGCTATCCAGTAACGTGCGCTATAAGGCAACCCCGAAGTGCGCACCGATGCGCTGCGAGAAGTCGGAGAGCTGCATAATACTGCAACGGACGAACAACAGAAACGTCCGGACTATCTGCCCAAGTGCAGGTGGCTTTTGTTCACTCAAAAGGTGAGTAAAAGGGGAAGGCGGCTCGCTTTATGGAACCCGAAACCTCAGGAGGTTCGCGAGTATGTAGCGAGGGAAGGAAAGTTCCCTAAGTGAAAGACCCAGAACTCGCAACGGAGGATACGAGACCAAATGAAGGCAGACGGTACAGGTAGGAAGATTCATTCGCTCATTGACAAGGTCTATCACCGAGCCAATCTGGAGTTAGCGTGGAAGCTGGTCAAGCAGAACGGCGGTAGTGGTGGAATCGATAACGTCCGAATTGCTGACTTTGAGCGAGTGGCAGCGGAGGAACTAGCCAGACTGCACCAACAGCTAAAGCAGGATGTCTACAGACCGATACCAGTTAGAAGGGTGAACATCCCGAAACGGAATAAGCCCACCGAAACGAGGCCGCTTGGCATTCCCGCCATTCGAGATAGGGTATGCCAGCAAGCACTGAAAAATCGGCTTGAACCTATATTCGAGTTGACATTTAGCGATTGTAGTTTCGGATATCGACCGGGGCGTTCCACACATCAAGCAATGCGGAAAATCTATCGCGAAATCATGAACGGCTGTGAATGGGTAGTAGATGCTGACTTGCGTGACTTCTTTGGCAATGTCCAGCACGAGCGTCTCATTGACATGATATCTGAAAGAATTAGCGACGGGCGCATTTTACGACTGATTAGACAGATGCTCGAAGCCGGATACATGGAGAACGGGGTGAAATTCCAGACAGTATCTGGGACACCTCAGGGCGGAATAGTGAGTCCACTATTCAGTAATATCTACCTCACACCATTTGACAGAGCGATGGAAAACAAGGGTTATCGCCTTACCCGTTTTGCTGATGATTGGGTCGTACTCTGCAAGAGTCGTGAGGAAGCTGTAAAGGTGTTCGCAGATGCAAAAGTTGCCTTAGAAGCGCTGGGCTTAACGCTTCATCCGGAGAAGACCCGCATTACTCATATTAGCGCGGGATTTGAATTTCTCGGCTATAAGCTGAAACGCGGCAAAGGTCTAACGCTGTCACAGCACAAGGTGAAAAAGGGACCCAATAGACTGAACATCTATGCGATTCCAACGGAGAAGTCCGTGAAACGATTCCAGGACACCATCCGTCAACGCACAAAGCGCCGACTTCCGCTCACCGTACAGGAGCTGATTGACCGGATTAACCCGGTCATTCGAGGATGGGGTAATTACTATCGAAAAGCACACGTTCGAAAATTGTTCAACAGGCTGCAACGCTGGATTATTCAACGAATCAGAAGCCACCAGTACAAGCGGTGGCGGAACGGTGGATGGCGGAAATATCCTGAGCGACGATTGTACGGTGAGTTTCGATTGGTAAACCTAATGTCCCTGATACCCGATTTGAATCTGATGCCTGCATCCACGCGATGACATGAAGGAAAGCGGATTGCGGGAAAACTGCACGATCCGTTTGATCGAGCGGACGGAGGCAGGCCAGCGCCCACCTCCTCCGACTCTACACCAATGAAGCGAGGACAACACAACCTCGCGGAGGAAAGGACCCTCACTTCGTTCACGGGTATCAATGGACGTAAGAGTGAGTGAATGCCAGGGGAAACTCGGCTAACTACACCATTGAAAAAGTTCGAGAAGTCCAAAGAGCCCTTTACCTTGGGACGAAAGCATACACCTGGGAGCGAGATGGGTAACCGCCATAATGTACAAGGTGAAGAACGTCGGAAAGCCGTATGCGGGAAAACCGCCCGTACGGTTTGATGAGGGGGGACTGGTAGCCCAGTCCCCTACTCTACAGAACATGAGTCCTTATTGCGTTAAAGGGCAGTTATATACACTAAGGTGTGATTTGAAAGGAATCGGTGTTTTGCAGATTTCAATGGACGATTTAGAACTTCAATGCTGGGATTGTAAAGGGACTGGCAAAGTGGAGTCGGACGAAGGAAGAGTTCCATGTGATAAATGTAATGGAACAGGTGTTGTGCTTACTGCTTTAGGACAAACATTACTAGCTTTTATGCAAAAACACCTTAATCATGGGGGCTTATGATAATTGCATCGGCTCCCTTGTTGCATTCAAGGGCAGTTATACAAAACAGAGGATAATGCACGAAGAAAGGGAATATAATCCTATTACTGTATAGTAAAACCGCTCAATATTAGGAGTGCACAGGAAATGGAATTGGGGTTTGGTATGGCGTCACGATTATGGTTAAAGGTTGCTGTCACTCCAGTGCTGGTTTCAATCGTGTACTTTGTACTTGTTTATGTATGTTGGCATTATCTTGGGTATCAAGGTTTGAGTTCATTGTTTGGAATACTAATTTTTTTTATCAAGTGTGGTGCTTTCCCTATTTGGTCTTCATCACTTGTAAACTCTGTACGCAACCATGTCTCCAATAAATTGATTACTTCTGTCACCTTTGTTTTATTCGGCGCATATCTCATTGCATGCGTATACCTTAACAATTTGGTGTATATTCACGCCTCTGGATACTTTAATGTGTATTACACTGGACCTAATCGTTCTTATGAAACCATTGGAGTTGGCGAGTTACTGACAATAATTCTATCAATTGTCGCTGTACTTGTTTATATTGTTTCTTTTTTGATGATTCGCAAAAACGCAGGACATCTTACAAAAGGTAGTCAACACTACAATCACCACGATTAGGGTGGGTGGTCTCGCCGACTTTCATGTGACCTGTCTACTCTAGAAATGTCGATTGCAAATTGACATTGGTTCTTGAGCTAAAAGGGGGCTGTAACTGAAGAACTATTTGACCGATGGATTGCATGATTATATGGTCCGAAGCAGCAACTCTTGTGTCGCTCTCGGGCAGAAGTGTTGAATAGCAGTCCATTGAATACAATCGGTATATGCAGTGGAATTAGGGGGATACATATGTCCACAAAAGTCGCCATCATTACGGATGTCCATGGCAACACCCCTGCATTAAAGGCTGTGTTGGAGGACATCGACAGCCAGTCTAACGTGGAGCACATCTATTGCTTAGGAGATATGGTGGCGATTGGACCTGACACAGACGAGGTCTTAGCTGCACTGTTCAGTCGGGAAGATGTCTCCATGATCACTGGAAACCATGAGGATGCGGTTTTGGCAATTTTCCAAGGTCAGGAGCCAGCGTCCCGTGGCGAGGAGAGCGCACACCACGAATGGATTGTTCAGCACACCGATAAAATGTTCCTCCACAAACTCTTGGACTTGCCCCGTTCGTTAAAAGTTAAACACGAGGGTAAAAGCCTCTTGTTGGTTCACTACCACTTGGATTCCACAGGAAACTTCCTGCCGATTGATCGAGACCCTTCATCAGAAAAGCTCGATACAATTTACAATGGGAACCAGGCTGAAATGGTGTGTTTTGGACATCATCATCCTGTTCACTTTTTCGAGACCGCAGATAGAACATATCTAAACCCAGGATCACTAGGTTGCTGTGACCGACCTGTTGCGCGATATGCTGTTCTAGACATCGATTCGACGGGTATAACAGTTGAAATGAAGGAAATCCCTTACGACAATAGGCAGTTTCTTTTGTCGTATGAAAAATTAGAGGTCCCTGCACGAGAATTGATTCTCAAGGTTTTTCACGGCAATCAGCACATGAGTATCATGAGTGACCAGGAATCATGACGCTTTCATTGTCTCTTGGTGCATGAAAATGCATCCGTGACCAGGAGTTCCTTATGGGACTCTCGGGCAGGTTTGTTCAAGAGCATCTTATGATGGGGGTTGGAAGTACGTGGCGACGCTTCACTTGATGGTTGGACTTCCCTGTAGCGGTAAGACTACATTGGCTCGTGAACTTGAGACGAGACATAACGCACTTCGGCTTAGCCCCGATGAATGGCATATCCGTTTATTTGGACATGACTTCGGGGAAGGCATGGATGAATCCGACCAAACGAAGCATCATGATAGACATGATGCAGTGGAATCACTTATGTGGGGTGTTGCGGCAAGAGTTCTAGTTCTTGGTGTGGATGTTATTTTGGATTTTGGATGTTGGGTTAAAAGTCAACGAGACGAGTTTCGTTCAAAAGCCCACGAACTCGGTGCTAATTTTAAAATTCATTTTACTGATGTATCCGCAGAAGTGCTGTTAGAACGATTAAAGCACAGAAATGCCAGCCTTCCCGAGGGTACTTTTCATATACCTGAGACGAAACTTAAAGAGTGGATGCAGTTATTTGAGCCTCCTACGCAGGAAGAACTTGAATAGAGGTAAATTTCTAGAACGGGGGCGAGAGCTGAACAGGCTGCATGCCACTGTTTTTGTATGAATATTCGTTCTTGTTGTTGACGTCGAAATGTCGCTCTCGGGCAGAAGCGTGCAATAGCTACTCCACCACTTTTATTGGTAAACTTTATATGAAAATGGATACACTGTGAGGTTATCATGAGTGATTGGAAGCAGTCGTTTTTAGAATCAATTCAACAAGGTGTAGTTGAAGGTGTGGTTAAGGCGTTGGATTCACAGTCAACCACACATGGAGGAACAGCACCCTCGAAAATTAAAAATGATGCAATTAAATTACTGCGAAAGACGAACTCAGATACGCTGTACCCGCTAATACTGCAATTATGCGGTCATGAAAACCCAACCGCACAAGAAGTTGGAGCGATTTGCTTAACTGATTTTTATCGAAGCCAATCATCTGAAGTCAATCGTGTATTGTATCGATTGGCAGACAGTGATAATTGGGAAGTTCGAGAATGGGTAGCAAGTGCTTGTGGTTTGGTTTTAGAAAAGCACTTTCATGACTACTTCCCTGTCATGGCGGAGTGGTCAAGGGACGTATCGGAAAACATACGACGTGCGGTTGTTCTTGCCATGATGTATGCGGGAAAGAGTCGGAATCCTGAATTTATTGACCCATTTTTAGACATATTAGAGCCCCTTCTTTCTGACCGTTCACGATATGTAAGAGATAACCTTGGTCCATTTGCAATTGGCAATGCACTTATAAAATATTACCCAACGCAAGTGTTAAAACGATTAGACACATGGGTGAATGATGAGGATGAGCAAGTTCGGTGGAACATTGCAATGATTTTCTCAGCCGCAGAAGGTGCAAAGTTTGCCCATGAATCCCAACAGGTATTTGATATTCTCTCGTCGGACGAGCGTCCATACGTGAAAAAAGCTGTGAGTAAAGCAATAAAAAACATCAGTAAAAGGACGACTGGTTCTTGAACATTGGGGGCTTATACGATAGATGGCATCGGCTCCCTTCTTCAGCTATCGGGCAGGAATATGCAGGAAGCTGTTGTGATCAAAGCTCATGACAGGTGCGGGAGGTTCTTATATGTTAGAGCATGACTTCCATGTTCAAAACATGACCCAGTTAGAGGCGTTGAGGGAGATCAGTCTTGTCTTTTCTTCGCTACAATACGATTTCTGGCTGCGTGGGGGATGGGCAATAGATTTTCTGTTGGGGAGAGTTACTCGGCTCCATGATGATGTTGACCTGGTTACTTGGGTACATTACCGAGACAAAATAGAACAAAGCCTGAGGGAAACAGGCTATGAACAGATTCCTGTCAGAGAACCATTCAACGGTCGGCAGTCTGATTTTCGAAAAGACACCGTTGATCTGACGATTTGTTATATCACCCGTTCGGAGGATGGCAGCATTATACTGAACGATTTACCAGAATGGGTGTGGAGATCCGATTCGTTACTAGAGCATAGGTTTGTATTGAATGGTATATCAGCACATGTGTTAAGTCCTCAACAGCTTCTTGAAGAAAAAGAGGTCTACCAACAAATTGGACGGATACCTCGCCCAAAGGACGCAGAAAGCAAAAAGCTATTACACCGTATCATAGAGCAGTCCGTGTAACGCTTGGACAAGACACAGCCTACATGTGTCGGATAAATATTCACCGCGTACACAACGTCGTTGTTGCGTTCTCGGGCAGTTTAGTTGAATACCACGGCATAGCATAGTAGTACAGATATTACGAGCTTCTTAGGGGGGAATTTATGTCTTTTCAGTTTTTGAAATTTGATCGGTTGGCTGGTGAAGATATCGACTTAATTATTGACGAAAAAGTTCCAGCTGACGAAGCAAAGGGATGGGTTCCAGCATATAAGTACAACATTGTTTTACATAATACCACTACCATTGTCGGGCAAATTGATATTCGGATAGGATATCAAGAAAGCCTATATTTCGGCGGGCATATTGGATATACAGTGCTTGAAAAATACCGCGGGAATCATTTTGCGGGGAAAGCATGTTTGTTGCTCAAACAAGTGGCATTACAGCATGGAATGGACAAAGTCATCGTTACATGTAACCCAGACAACTATCCATCTCGAAAGACTTGCGAATATGTTGGTGCAGTCTTACGTGAGATTGTAAATCTGCCCCCTCATAATGATATAGCCTCTCGGCATTTGGTTTTTATTGGTCTCTCAAGGTTTTGGACCTAGAGAGATTTTCATTTGCCCCCACGTTCCCTCCATATGCCGAGGGTACTGAATTGGAAATTCAAATACGAATTCGGAACAAAGTATGCTGGAACATCAAATAACACTTGACTTTTTGGAATCATCCCAATAATCACCGAGAAGGGCTTAGCCGTCCTATCTCATCCATATTGGGGTTGTGTTATGTTACCTATCCTTCGGTCTCACCAACAGTATCAATCGTTCATTGAGGAACGTCTTCGCCTGCACTACTCGAATGGCTCACTGTTGTTCATCGCCAAAGACTGGGCGCTCGTAGCAAAATTTTGGGTCACAGATCTCTCTGACACCTTCCAGTGCGTCAAAGGTACTTACTCGTGTCGTGGTCCCCAATCCATTGACCCTGCGAACCTACTCCGTTCCTACCTTCTCATGCTTGAGGTTGGAGAACCATCCATCACGAAGTGGGTGAACCAGCTCCGCCGCTGCCCGTTATACGCTATCCTCAGTGGTTTTGAGTATGGTCACACCCCGGGCGTAGGTACGTTCTACGATTTCTTTGGGCGGCTATGGAATCACGTTTCTCCCAACATTGCATCTAGGCGAAGACTTAGTCGAAAGAAACCCAAGAGAGGAAAAAAGGGAGAAAAGGCGCCCACTACCAATCCAAAGAGAATTGCCAAACTCATATCTCAATTGCAAAGACGTACAGCCATTCGTTCACAGCCTTTTGACGTGCTGCTTCGCCTCTTCCAACAACAATTTCTCTCTGTCTCCTCTTCACTTGGTTTGTTAGGAAATGTACATGCCCTGTCCATCGCTGGTGACGGTATGCCCGTGCAAACAGCAGCCCAGATTCGTAGCAAGCGAATTTGTTCCTGTCGTGACCAGGGAAAAAATCAGTGCTCCTGTCATCGCCAGTTCTCACAACCAGACTGCGACATGGGCTGGGACAGCTACCGAAATAAGTTTTACTTCGGCTACCACTTATACAGCCTTGTCGCTGCGGATAGCCCTTACGACCTACCGATTTACCCTAGGCTACAAAGGGCTTCCCGACACGATGCCACATCTTGGGTCGTGAGTGCCCGTGAGTTCAAGGCATACTTCCGAGAATACACCTGGGACAGGGTTCTTCTTGACGCTGCACATGATGCCATGGCGATTTACGAGTATCTAAGGTCACAAAAGATTACACCGTTCATCGACATGAATCAGCGCAACACGGGCAACAAGAAATACAAAGACGATATGATGATCTCTCGAAATGGGGTTCCGATTTGCAAGAAAGGGCTGGAGATGAGAGACCGTGGATACGACAGCTCAAGAGCCCGTCGCAAATATCACTGTCCGCTTGTCGTAAAGGGAGTGGTGACATGCGACACGCCATGCTCCGTTTCACCTTACGGAAGATGTGTCCACACATACACCAAGGATAATCCCCGCTTGTTTCCACCCGTCGCTCGCAACAGCAACGAGTGGACCAATATCTACAAACGCAGAACCACCTGCGAACGCAGCAACAAGCGAGCAAAAGAGGATTACCACCTCGAAGCCGCCAAGCATCGCAGCACCATGATGTGGACCATCCGGGTCTATGGCATTGCAATGTGTCAACACATTGACGCTTGGTACCAAGAGAGCAACCTGGACCTAAAGCCAATGCTCTTGTCAGCTTGAGAACACCCCAATCATACCATCTCCAGCGATGACTTTTTAAAAATCCCATCGTCATCGCTTTGTTTGCTATACCCTTTTTCAAGGAACCTTGCCGAACAACCATGAAGCCGATGGTTACCAGTTCATTTCTGGAAATTCATCTGGTTCATGTAATTTTCTAACCATCCAATACCGAGAGGCTATTACACACGAACGTCCCCTAAAGAGGGCTTAATCACACTAACCGAGTTCACTTTTGAGGTGCAATACAGCAAAAGGGGTGTCCCAAAAGTCAATTTTGGATTTTTGAAGCCCCACTTTGATTAAGAATTCCTTAAAACAAAAAGCCTCCATCTCCACTTTCACTGTGGATTTGGAGGCTTTTCTATATGATGTTGGGACTGGATGATTTGGTACGACCCTTTTGGGACAGCCCCTTCGCCGATGCGTCATGGATTCAATTCGTTTGAGACACCTCAGACTTCCGTAGAATCTCAACGAATCCTTTGGTTCCGTCAACCCGGATATACTCTCCGTCCTTGATAACCTCAGTGGCATTATCAATACCGACCACTGCGGGTATTCCATATTCACGTGCTACGACAGCTCCGTGTGTCATGATCCCCCTACCTCCATGACTAACGCCTTCGCCGAGTGAAACAGCGGCGTCCAACCGGGATCGGTAAACGGTGCAATCATGATCTCGCCAGGGTTGAGTTTCGCCTCCTCGGGCCTGAGTACCACCTTCGCGTACCCTTCGGCAACCCCGGCTGAAACGGGTGTGCCGATCAGGGCACCTTCTGGCGCTTCCACGTCACGCCTCGTGCCCGTGATGATTTCCCCTTCGCTGGTCATCATACGCGGTGGCGTCAACTTTTTGTCCTGTTCATACTGCCGCTGCCTATCTATGATGACCTGCTGGACATCCCCAACAAACGTCCGATCCTCCAAAGCGAAGAGTTCGCCAAGAGACAACCAGAACACATCCGATTCGTGACGCAAAACGCCACTTTGAACAAGTCTCCCTGCTTCCTCCCAAATGGCTCGCTTACATAAGTCAAAATGCTGAATCAAGATGTATTTCGGATGTTCCCGCATTCCTACGGTATTTCGGTAAACTCGAATCAAACGGGTCATGAACCTGGCTTTGAATACGCCTCCCCGCGTTCGGCGCAGTTGTGCAAGGATCTGATCCGCCGCCTCGTTCGCCTCGATTCTTCCTTGCTCAAAGTTTTGTCGATGTTCACCTGGCTTTTGGGCCCGAATGTGGCTCAAAATTGGCGGAACGAGCCTAGTGGGCTGTTCGCGCCATCTTGGGTTAGTGATATCGATCTCGCCCGGACATCGCATCCCATAGCTTACCAAAAACTTTTCGAACGCTCTTCCAAATTCTGAGCCACCCGGAACCCGATTAAGTCCCTCGAAAAATGTCGCATCATTTGCGTTTTGTAAATACTCGATAACTTCCGGATACTGCCGCGCACAATCAGCCAAATCGCCAATTTGCAGTCCGAGCTCACTTGTGACGTTTCCGGGTAATGATTTGTTCAACAACTGTACGTTCTCATCACTTAAGCGCCATCGCTTGGCCAAAACTTTCACCAACACCATAGCGATGAGTCCTGAACCGAAATAACGTGACACGACTCGTAAGATGGACAGCATGAGATTTCCGAGATGTTCCTGAATTCTGCGAATGCGTTCAGCACCCGTTACGGCGAATATGAACTGTTCGCACTCTTCCAGGGAGCGTTTCATAAACGTATTGACGAATGGTCTTGCTTGGGACGGATCGCGAAATAACAGTCCGACGAGCACATTCTTTCCACCAAACCGGGCGATTCGCATGGCGGTTTTTTGAAGACGCTTGTCAGCAGGGAGCTGGAATTCGGGTCTTTGAATGAGTTCGCTGACGGCGCTCCCAACCCGCTCATCAATACCGCTGAACAATCTTGGTAAAATCTTTTTCAGTGGTTTCAAATAAAGTAAATTCGTAATGTCGAAAAATAAATGGCTACCTGCCTCTAGAACATAAGGACTTTCCGATGCGGCCGTACCGGCTGGCTTGAAAGGAAAGAAGGTGCGGAGAACCGAAATCCCGAGCGGTCGCAGCGCGTCCGTCATCATTTGCTGATGACCCACGGATACGAAGGCGTGTACCCGGTCATCCCATACCCTCGGCACCGGAAACAGCGTCGTGATGGGACGGGATTGTACGATGTAAAACTCCCCATCTACTAAACACCATTCAATGTCTTGGTCAGTGCCGTAATGTTCTTCGATTCGGTCCCCAAGGTTAGCCAATTCGATGATTTTTTCATCAGGCAGAGCTTGGGCACACCGTTGGTCAATTGACAACTCCTTCGTCACAGTGCCACCTTCCGAGACGGAGTAGATGGCGATCTTCTTGTCGGAAATCTTCTTTTGAAGAATTTGACCAGATCGAACTTGATATAAATCAGCGGACACCAAGCCGGATACCAAAGCTTCGCCCAATCCGAAACTGGCGTCGATGGAGGTGACGTTCCGATTACCGGAGATAGGATCTGCCGTAAACATGATTCCGGATACCTCAGGAAAAACCATTTCTTGAACGACGACCGACAGGAAGACGTGGCGGTGGTCGAAGCCGTTCTTAACACGATAGGAAATCGCTCGATCCGTGAACAGTGATGCCCAACAGCGCCGAACAGAATTGAGTAGCTGGTCCTGTCCGAGTATATTGAGATACGTTTCTTGTTGGCCAGCAAAAGAAGCACCCGGCAAGTCTTCTGCCGTTGCACTAGAACGAACCGCATAGGCTTTTTCTTGCCGCTCTGCTGCCATGCCTTCACGATAGCCGCTTCAAGCTCCCGTGGAATAGCTAGGGTCTCCAAGTGATTGCGAATTTGTTCCCCCAATACCCGAATTTCATCCAAGCTATTCTCACGAACATGATCAAGCTGGGTAAAGAAGTGATTCATCTTACCGCTCGTCTCGACAAAGGCCTGATATGCGAGGGTAGTGATGCAAAACCCCTGCGGTACAGGGAAGCCTGCCTTTGTCATTTCCCCGAGATTTGCTCCCTTGCCCCCAACGTACGGTAATGATGTTTTATTGATTTCGTTGAAAAACAAAACGGATTTTTGCATGCTTTTCACCCATTCCGTCTTTACACTATAGATACCATTTTATATTTTTCGGTTTCCAGACAAATGCCATGAGTTACATAGATGAACATAGGACTTTGCTTGCGCATGGATTGCCATCAACCGCTAAATCTTCTTGATCTTCTCTGCCCGAATCTCCTTTATTCTCTGATGCCCTTGGGGTAAGAGTTTTCGAATATCCTCTTGCAAGAGCGGACTGACACGAGCAACTTCGGCTTTGACTTGCTCAAATGCCAAACGAATTTGGCCCAACGGATCTTCACTTGGCTCCTCGAGCCGGTCAAACTTCTCAGATACTCGCCCCATAACCGTCTCGATAACGGCCGATGCGATTTCCTCTTTCCCAGAGAAATACTGATAAATTGTTTTCTTGCTCAACCGATTGTCTCCGCCAAGTCACTTATCGTGACACTCTTGTATCCGCGAGTGTTGAACAGTTCATCGGCAGCCTGTAGAATTCGTAAACGATTGGAATCCTGTTATACCCGTGTTCACGCTAGGGCATCGTTAGAAGAATAAGACAAACGCCTTGGAAATATCGAGTGTCTCTTTAATGTCGTTCTATTGATCTCGGCTATACACATAAACGACGTTTTCAGGGGCATCCTTCCTTTTGAAGATAAATATTTCAAGGGGGAAGCATATGAGAACATTAACAAAAGTCATCTCAAGTCTTGTCCTATGTAGCTCAATCAGTAGTGTATCACCCGTGTTTGCTGCTGGCACGCAAGCAGATCAACAAAAAGGGCATATCGAATTTCGCGTTGGTTCCTCAAAATCCACGACGATTGCTGGCGCTCGTGTGATTGTCATCAATCACGAAGGGGAAATTGTTGACTCTGGGCTAACTAATACGCGTGGCGTTTGGGACACCTCTGTACCTCTCTACGAAATGAAGTGGAATCAGGGATTTGATGCCAAAGGCGTGGTGAATGCGGTTGTCCTTGCAAACGGCTATAACGAACAAGCTGTTTTTGTTGTTCCGAACAGTCTAAATACTGTACAACCTGTAGTCTTACAACCAATTGTTCCAAATGGTCGTAATCAACCCTCCCAATCACTCGGAAACTTTAGCATTCATGACTTAAAACTGTATGTGGACCATTATGCAGAAGAATTAAACCTCAAAAAACAACCTCCAATTCCGGGCGACCCGGGAATGCGCCATGGAGTCCAGAACAGCGATAGGAGGAAAACGCATGATACAAAGTTTACGGTCCGCTTTGTTCGTAATTTGTACCGTAATGGGTCTCGTACTTTCACTGCCTGTTCACGCGAGCGCGCAAACACAAACGATTTATAATACGGCGTATCCTTCCACGATCCGTGTCGCCATCAGATCGTATAATAACCCAGTCGGTCCGATTCTTTATGTTCAAACACTTGGGTTTGAAGAGTATTGCGAAGATGTTTTACCAAACGAATGGATGCCAAGTTGGGACCCGCAAGCCTTGCAAGCCGGTGCCATTGCGATAAAGATGTTCGCATGGTATCACACCCTGCACCCTGTTACAGAAAATGGACTTACATATGATGTAGACAATACGACTAACTTTCAAGAATTTAAGTACCTTAGTGGGCGTCCTGAAACCGACCTCGCTCTTCAAGAAACATGGAACATGGTGTATGTCCCCACCGACGGTACAATTAAAGAATTAGACTATCGGATGGGAGTTCCGAATTCAGATAATAGTTGGTTCGACGGGACATATGTAATGTCTCAATGGGGGTCTCAATATTGGGCAGGCACAGCGAAACTCCCCTTTGAAAGCATTCTGAATATGTATTATCCAGGATACGCACTAAAATTTGTATAACGAATACAAGAGACAGCATCCACACCTAAAGCACGGACGGTTGCCTGAAAACGGACGTCCTTTTAAAACCGTTGGTTATTAAACTATCGATCTCAAAAACCTATTGGCGTGTTGGTACAAGGAATTATTTCCCGACATGCCCCATACGATGCTTGCGCTTCAGCAAGATAAACAACATAACGAGCACATTGCGGATGGGGTGAAATCCTCTGAGCTAATTCGTTTGGTCACAAAGGGGAGCGCGCTTCAACCGCATCCTGGAGTGAATACACTTTGGCTGATTCCACAATCCGCATATCGTCCGTTTACGATTGTCAATTATCTACCCCATTGTCTCGTTTATTACTACCCCGTTGCAGACGAGTTTCTCCCTGGCGGCATCGCTCAAACCCAGATGATGCAAGTGGCTGCTCTTCACAAAGCTCTTGGCGATGCTCAACGGATTCGATTACTTACTCTTGTCCGTCATTCCGCAAAATCGCTTGGTGAACTTACAAATACGCTAAACGCCACCAAATCAAATGTTCACCATCACCTTACGCTCTTACGCACCGTAGGATTGGTTCAAGTTGAAGATGGTGTGTATTCGATTAACCCCACCAATTGTTCTGTCATTCACAAAGAACCCATCCGTGATTTTCCTGATTCAGATTTTCATTGGTGTATTATTAGTGGCTTGGAATGTACAGTCGGTCACGCTGCGTCAACTGTTGATTCCAGATCAGTTGCTTGGGCGTAGTTCGAGTGCATTTCGTTTGTCGGCATGGGTTTCAATCCCATTAGGGGATGGGCTTGCAGGCATACTGGGTCAGCATTTTGGAACCCAGATTTATTTTATCTTGGCTGGATGTGTACTCTTTATCGTCGCTGTCTTAACGATTTGCGTGAGACTTGAGCAGGTCATTCCGTCCACAAATCCTAATGCTGTAGCCAATGGGACATAAAGGGAAATCCCCTTGCGCCGCCAGCACTATACTTCAACGAGGCTTCTTGCGCATTACGGTTTTCCGGGCCCTAATAGCAGAGTTTCCGATTGCTTTTTCGTCTTTTGTGGTCTACGCCGCCCTTCACGAATTGCCCGTTCTTTTTTACTTGCATAAAACCATATACCTACCCAAGCGATTGCGCACAAAATAGTAGATACGAAAAACGTATCATTCATCCCTTGCACATATCCTTGATTAGAAATCAGGCCATACATCAATTCACGAGCAGCGTTAAGCGCTTGGACAGCGGTCATCCCCTGAGATTCAAACATATTCTGCATTTTAAGCAGACTTTGTCCTTGGTATGTAGTGGGACTCACCATCCATGCTAACTGCGTTGTATGTAAGGTCGCCTGAGTAGTCATATACGAGGTTAAAATTGCTGTTCCAAGTGATGAAGAAACTTGTCGCACAGTGTTTGTCATAGCGGTGCCTTGGCTTACTAACTTAATAGGTACCGTGTTCATCCCAGCAGTCATAATCGGCATCATTGTCATCCCCATGCCAATACTTCTAATAATATACAGCCATTGAATATGGGCCGAACTTGTTTGTAATCCAAGCGTAGTAAATCCGTAAGTAGAGAGAGTTATCACCAACAACCCGATTAACCCAAGGGGACGAGCTCCAATTTTATCGAATAATTTCCCACTGATTGGCATCATTACTGCTGTCGCCAGTGCAGCCGGGGTCATGAATAGGCCAGTTCGTACTGCGGTGTATCCCATTATGTCCTGGAGGTATAGTGGTAGTAAGAAAATCCCCACAAACATTGCTGTGAAAATAATGGAGCTAATAACCAGACTCATGCTGAACATGTAATTGTTTAACACGCTAAGGTTAAGCATTGGATTTTCAACTTTTAACTCTGTGATTATAAAAAGCACGAGAAAGACAATCCCAATCATGAGAGAGAGAACTACAGTACTTGATTTCCATCCATCCGAAGAAACCTCATTAAAACCATAAAGCAGGCTAAAGAATCCAATTGTCGAAAAGACCAGACCCCAAATATCTAACTTGCCCTTTTGTTCATGAGGAAAATCATAGAGCGAAAAATAACCAAGCAAAACTGCTGCGATCCCGATTGGTACATTGATGTAGAAAATCAATCTCCAACTTGCATAATCAACAAAGTATCCACTTAATACTGGCCCAATGGCGGGAGCTACCATCATCGCAATCCCAAATATACCCATAATAGTCCCTCGACGCTCTGGTGGGAAAATACGATAAATCATGGACATTGCAACAGGCTGCATGAAGGCTCCACCTACACCTTGAATAATTCTGAAAAATAAAATTGAACTTAAATTCCATGACATTCCACATAAAGCGGATCCAATTGTAAAAATTGCAAGAGAGAACAAAAATAACTGTCTTGATCCAAATCGATCTGTTAACCACCCTGATATGGGAATCAGAACTCCTAGGGTCAACATATATGCTGTTAACACCCATTGAATTTGAGCTGTGGTTGTATTTAAATCATTTTCCATGGTTGGTATCGCGACATTTACGATACTAGTGTCCAAAATAGCCATAAATACTCCAAGGATAATGATAACCATTTGCAAAACTGGAGATTTTATGTTGTGAATTTCATACTGGTGCTTACCCGAGCTTTCCACGTTATCAAATCCTTTCTGAAACATAGCTTCTACGGTAATGCACAGCCTTATCCGCACTTATACACAGAAAATTATATTTTTTCCACCTTTATGGATATGCGTTTCTCCATCAACTACATTCATTTCTTCTTGCCTTGGACCCCATAAATGTGAATCAAGAAAAGAATTACTTTACCTTTTTGTGAAGTTAATTAGTTATAATACAATTGCTAAGACAGAAGACTAGCTAACAGAGAGATAATCGGTCTCTGACTCAATAAATCACTCCTTTCACTCACTCGTTTATCGTTTCGTAGTACCTTTGTCCCGTCTTGGGATTAAACCAAACCTGCTGTTTAATCCCCGTCGTTGGATCAACAAATATTTCGTCGGTTTTTATGAAGCCAGTTGGCGTCTTTTGTATTTTTGACCTTAGTCGTTTTTTCCTTGCCCACCAAGTGAATGCTATTGCACCGGCAATCAATAACACGTCTAAAACGTAATACGATACGATAAACTTTACCAACATCATCCCTTGCGCACAACAACGGCTGTGCCATAAGCAATGATTTCAGACATGGTTTGTCCAACTTCACTTGAATCAAAACGCATCATGACGATGGCATTGGCGCCCATTTCGTGCGCATTTTGAACCATCCGATCGATCGCATTTTTTCGAGCGTCTTCCAACATTTCTGTGTATTCTTTAATTTCCCCGCCAACAAGACTCCGTAGGCCTGCGGTGATATTGCCAGCGAGTCCACGACTTCGAACGACCACACCAAACACTTGACCAATCACTTTTTCAATTTGATACCCATGAATGTTTTCAGTTGTAACAACAATCATTTTGTAATCTCTCCCCGTGTAACTTTTGAACCACCCCAGTGAGCAACCCAAATCATCCCTTCTGCATCAACACACATACCATCTGGGTATCCCTCGTTAATGGTAACAACAACTCGCCCGTTAGTGAATCTATGCAGTACAGTGCCCCAGCACCAGGCATATAATTGATGTCCATCGTTGCCTGCCCATAATCGCCGTATGCATCACACTTTCCGTCGTTAAATCGATTGTTTATAACATCTAAAACATCAAGGGGATGTGAATTGCTTGTCTACGACGGATGCGATTTATGAAAACAAGACCGTTATGGCCGCCCGTGACGTGATCCTGTCCCGGCAAAAGGGGATTCGCTCGTTGTTGCCATTCATAGGACCCGCCTTTATCGCGGCTGTGGGGCCAGATCGCTTATCACAGTGTCGTTCCGTGGATTGGCAACAATAATGCCCTCTTGCTCGCGGTCGGAGTCATCGGTGCCACCGTCATGCCGCACGTGGTCTATCTTCACTCCGGCCTCACGCAAAAGCGGGTCGTGCTGAGAAACAATGAGGAAAAGATCCTGGTCAACCGGTTCAGTACAAAAGAGGTCATTATCGCGCTAGACGTGAATCCTACAGGTACTCTCGTCATGACTCAAGTTACACTGAGCATGGTTCTTCCGATTTAGCGCACTCCTTCCCAGTGCAATAACACCTGGTCCCAGTCGCTGTATGTTCATGCGGTTTGAAGCAACAGCGTTTATAGACATCAAATCTCAAGAACCCTTGGCGGCGTTGGTTCGCACGGAGGACGGATTCTCGATACGCAAACTGCAACCATTGAAAAACTAGCCGATCCAGAATGTGCGAGTCGGCTTTTTGCATGTTCTAATGTATACGTGCTACTTAGCTATGATCCGTGAGCCGACGGCAACGGGGCTCCAAGTTCAGAAAACCCAACCTTGCGAAATTCTCCAATCAGGACGTCCATACTGTTATCTCTTACGTAGTAACATCACGACCAGAATTGGTAGTACCTGTAAATACTTCTATAAGGAGATGTGATCCGTCAATTTTCTACATTGGAATATTGACGCTTAGAGCGCGATCCCGATGCGAGGTCGTCGGGTTACCGTCTCGAAGTTGAACTCTTCCGCGAACGGACTTCCTTTTGTTTGTTATTCTGTCCTTTATTTAATGCGCGACCCGATTTGTCCCCACCAACAGCATGTTGTTGTTTCGTGTTCGAACTCTGAATAGCGGCATTAGTGCCTCCTGCACTGTCGATACCTCCACCGCTTGCGACTTGAGTAGCGGATGATGTTCGTTTACCTGTCTTGTTAATTTGGTTGTTTATGACGATCGTAAGTTCTTCGTCGTCTTTCCAGTTTCCATGCTTGTCGTGTGGCTCAGATTGACTCCCCTTCATACCTAGGTTTCTAGCTCTTCCTGCCGCCCCGACACTTTGTTGCTGAAGCGTATTTGAAGAATCAATTGCAGCGTTACTCCCCGCAGCACTGTTTCGACCAGCTCCACTTGCAATTTGTGTGGTATTGGGTGAATTCGTGAACTGGTTGTTGATCACGACCACAATTTTCCTTTTCCCAACAACTGATGATTCAGTCGCTATTCGTTTCCCATCCTTCTCAATCGAAATAACCAGCCTTTCATCGATATCCGCCACCAGTGACCATTCTTTCTGGTTTTTCACATCTTATGCAATGGGTTGTACCCACTCGAGTACTCTCGTGGTACCAAGCCTGCATACGCCATTAATTGCCTTGGATTACGGAACCTCTTGAACTCCCCAATCTCAGCGACCAACGAAGTGGCTACCACCTCAGCTACACCGCGCAACGTTTGTAGCGTCTGAATAACCGGAGCACGCTCGCTCTCCGTCGCCTCCAGATGAATAGCTGCTTCTAGTCGACTGATTCGTCCGTCAATTTCCTGTAAATGATGACGATACTCTTGGAACACGACTTGTTCCCGCCGATCCGCCCAATTCAGCCCATCTAACCAACGCTCATAGCAACCGCAGCGGCTATTTTCTCCTTTGACACATTCATCCCAACAAACTTTGTGATAGTCTTCATAGTAAACGGCTCTTTCGTATGTGGCTCTGCGCTGGTTTCTTAAGATTCAGTGTAATCCACGATGTACGAAATGGGACCGGTGTCGTTCATTATGACTAAGTGACATTACAGCTTCCGTTATTGGACTGAATAACCATGGACCAATCGATGGATGATCTTGTTCAATTGTCGCCTCCATATGTACAACAGTTCTTTGCTTCATGTTGAAAAATCTAATTCGGAGAAGCAAAATCAGGCACTATATATCTATAGCAGTTGCCAATTGGCTCCGCAAAAGTCGTTAGGGAGATGATGCTTTATGCACCAAAATTGGGACTTCATTTTACGGCTCTTGTTATCTGGAGTTTTGGGTGCAGCAATCGGTGTCGAGCGGAAAGTACACTATAAACAAGCTGGCGTACGAACGCATTTTGTTGTTGCTATAGGAAGTGCATTGATGATGATCATATCTAAATACGGCTTTACGGACGTCATAGACAATCATACGATTGTCTTGGACCCGAGTCGGATCGCTGCTCAAGTGGTAAGCGGCATCGGCTTTCTCGGCGCTGGAGTGATTATATTTCAGCGGAATGCCATTCGGGGTCTGACTACAGCCGCTGGGGTTTGGGCAACGGCAGGCATTGGCTTAGCAGTGGGTGCTGGTCAATACATTCTTGGAACAATCTGCACAGTCCTTGTTCTGGTCGGATTTGTCGCCTTGAAGCCCTTGGAACGCAGGTTCATTCGGAATATTCAACATATCATGATTACGGCAAATGACCGTCCAGGACTTATTGGGAGAATCAGTGCGGCGTTAGAACAACTTGGGCTGAGTATTGAGCAAATTTCTATTGACCGTACGGATGAAGAAAAAAACCAAGTTGATATTGAGCTATATCTACGTGTACAAAAGCAGATGGCCAATACAGAAAAAGTCATCGAAGTCGTAGCAGAAATAAACGGTGTTAAACAAGTTATAATTCCATCAGAAACATGACTTCAGATACCCAGCTCAATCTTCAGCACAAACCGTTAGTCATATTGGAATTCGGTATGACGCCATGTATATCCATACATGGATAAGCACGCAAACTTGTGGGGCTTAAGCCCCCGTTCAATAACGATCTTGATTTCGCCGCGTGCGCACCTTAATACTAACCGCACTTGCCTGTGTTTTCCCCTCTACGTTTCTGTCTCAGCGGTTTACCTTGCTGTACAACTCGCATGTTGTCCGCCTTTGACAAACCACCGGTGATAAAGCGTTATAGCGACATTGGCTGGATGTTGAGTCTGCCGCAATATGAGTTTGACAGGGAGTTGGAGAAACTAAAAACCGCCCCAAGTAGGAGCGGCATAATCTAAACTTATTGGCTGCCGAACTAGGACTCGAACCTAGACTAACTGAGTCAGAGTCAGTCGTGCTACCATTACACCATTCGGCATCAAATTGGCTCCCCGAGTAGGATTCGAACCTACGACCCTCCGATTAACAGTCGGATGCTCTACCGCTGAGCTATCGAGGAATATTTAAGTGTCGGATATATTATACAGCAAACGGCCGTCGACTGACTAGGGCGCGTGTTGATGAATTAATGATATGCCTTCCGCAGGATGAGTCTCATAAGACGATAGAGGAAAGCCGTCCCTAGACTGGGACGGCAATAGTGCTACGTTAATTGATAGATGTAACTGTAACGTTATTACTCGTGCTAGTAGTCGTTGTCGTTGGCGCTGTTGACTTTTCAAGATTGATTGCTTCTTCGGTGTAATGAATAGCAGAGGACTGCAGTTTCAAGATGGAGTCCTGCAAGGCTTCTAATCCACCATTGTAGGATTCTGTATTCCATCCATTATCGGTATTGCATGCGGTTATTTGACGATTCACTTCCTGCAATTGCTTTTCAATTCCATTGTGTTCCGCCACAGCCTTTTGCAGTAAGTTCTTTTCATGCGAATGATGTTCGTATCTTCCAACTAAATCCCAATCTGTATTAGCTTGTTTAAGAAGTTGCTCACGCTTCAGTTGAAGTTTCTTTACTGTGTCACTCACCGTATGTACTTGAGGAATCGACGTCTTAGCGTTGGACAACGCTTGTTCAGCAGAGTACAAAGCAGATACCTGAGTGTTGATGCTTTGTACAGTGGATAGCAAGTCGGTAACGGTCGTATTCGACGACGAAGAAGGGACTTGTGCCAGTAGAGACTGTTCTTTTGTCAAATTAGTTTGGTATTGGCTATCGAACGATGTTGTTGCCGCAAACGCCGATGTAAGACCCATTGTCGCAACAGTTGCAGATGCTGTGAAACCCACGATAACTTTTCCCAGAACTTTGTTCACCGGTTAAATCCTCCTCAGTAGTATTGATGCGTCATATTGTTTCGACGTGAATCAACAACTTATGAGGGTAGAGACATTTATAATCCCAAATAGACGATTAAAGATGTCTTATGATTTAAGTGAGCCTTTTGCAGAATGCATTCTATCGACACTTCATACGCCATATATAGTGTCTTAATTACTTTTTATACGCTATATATGTTCATTTTAGTCATGAAAAACGAATTCTGCAAAACCCTCAAGTAACTAACCCTTATCATATCCGATCGTTGATTCAGCGCCATCTTATCCACATCCATCACCAAACGGTCAGGAAAGCTTGCACTGACATCATTTGATTTTTTGATGTGAATTCTGAGTTAACCTACCCGTTTACTGAAAAAGGCGTTTACTGTCACATAACTCCTTTAGTTCAACAACGGTTGGACGGTCTTATATACAAATTCACGATAAACAGAGAATCCGTGTTTTTTGTAAAAGTTCTTAGCCACTTCATTGTTAGCCCAGTAATCCAATTCAACTGTTTGAATACTTTCTTTTTTGCTAGTTCATATATGTAATTCATTAACGCCGTTCCATATCCCCGTCGCTTTTGATTATCCACTATGCTTATTTGATGGACAAACAATGCTCGACGTTCTTTAATGAAGGCGTTTTGAGGGTAGTGTCTCAACTCTATCCATGCGTAACCGAGCGGTTCATTATCTTCTTCTAGGAGCGTGTCCGAGTATTGCGGCTTAGACTTTCTGCATTTGAGTTCAGTTCCATATTTTATTCGACTATGGGTGACTTTCCCCATGGGCACTTACTTCATTAGACGGGGACTGGTCGGTTAAGCACCATCTTTAGCACGTTGCCCAGTTTATATGACCGTATTTGAATATCTTAAGCAGATTATGGCACATGGTAACTAACGACCATTCTCCTCTGACCTTCTCAAGGCTTCGAAGTGAGAATTGGTCGAATCGTCGACAACCCTTAATTTGACCGTACACAGGCTCTACGATAGCCTTGCGTCTCGCGTAGACGGCACGGCCCTTCTTTGTTTTTAGTTTCCGAGTCATACGTTGCTTAATGGTGTAGTGTTTCGGTATTCGTCCTCTCGGTGACTCAGGCACTTCATTGTGCTTTTGACGACCTGTTGCGATGTATGGGTCAATTTCTTTCTCTTGAAGCCATGTCACGTCGTCTTCGGCAAAGTAGCCAGCATCACATGAGATTTTGTGCATCGTCGCTTTCGTATTCTCCGCCGTCATTTCGACCATTGTACGCAGGACACCGTGGTCATTTGTGTGGTCTATAACATCTGTTGCAACAATGATTTGGTACTCTTCATCGACGACAGCCTGCACATTGTATGCTTGGATAAAGCCGTCTTTCGATTTCATAATGCGAGATTCCGGATCCGTGAAGTTGCGTTGAGCCTTGTCCTCCGGAACACCTGCGAGATGACTCTCCTTGCGTGGACGACCGCGTTTCCTGGCGCCTGTCTGGTTGGTGGGGCCGTTGTCATCGTCCTTCTTGTCTTGTTGTTCGTCTTTCTGTTGCTGTTGTTCCACTCTTTCCTTGGCCTCTTTCTCCAGAGAGGACATTGCTTCCTGAATTTTTGCCAACCGGGTCTCTCTACGGGCTAACTCTTCAGGGAGTTCATCGCCCATGGTGTTACCGTACTTTTTATCTTCACTATGGTCGGTGCGTTCAGCCTGCTGCGTAAGCTCGGCGATTTCTTGGCGGAGTCGTTGCTCTTGCTGCTTCATCCGCTCGTAACTCATCGCTTTATGTTTGGATGCGTTTGCCCGAATCTTGCTGCCATCCAGCGATACATGCCCGAGCTTAACCATCCCTGCATGTTGGGCAATCTTCAAGACTTCCAAGAAAAGTTCTTTGAAGGTGACCAAATGGCGTTTCCGAAAATCACTGATTGTCCGGAAATCCGGGAACTGATTTGCGGACAGGACTCGGAACGCCACTACATCCTGACAGGCCTTTGCGATCTTTCTGGAAGAGTACATGCCTGTGCAATATGCGTAAACCAGAATCTTCAATAACATTGCCGGGTGGTACGGGGGAAAACCTCGCAGTTCTTGTTCGTACTGTTTTGTAATGATGGAGATATCGATATGATCGACCACATCACTGACAAAGTTCGCCAGGTGGCCGTCAGGTAGCCATTCATTTAACCCCGGTGGTAGTAGAATGAGTTGGTTCGGGTCGTAGTCACGAAACTTTTTTCCCAAGATTCGAAGCCTCCACTGTGAATACCAATACAGGGGACTTCGTTATTGATCCGGAAATTTCCTTTTACAAAATACTTCAGGGATTACTCGGACACGCTCCTAGCCGCAGGTAAACAGCAGAAATTACTTAGTACTTACGAAACATCATTACGTAATTTGCTGTTCGACGCAATGAGTGACGCTGCAAGTGGTACCTTACCTGTTATTGATGTGGGTTCAGACTCTAATTCGATGGCAAGTAACAGTCAGGACCAAAGTAAAACATCATCTTCATTTTCATTGAACGGTACAGCACTTTTTAATCGTAAGCTCCAATTAGTTGGATACCTTCAGAATGAACAATCACTTTTGTACTTATGGGGAGTAAATAGGTTACAACACATAACTCTGTCAGAATCCGCGGATTCATCTGGAAACCTCATAAGTCTTCAAATGAGTCACTTACATTCAAGGATTAGTGTTACGTCACACAAGGGGCATATGATTGCCCAAATTACTTTAAGTGGAACAGGTCGAATTATCGAGAATCATACGAAATTGAGCCCATCTAAGTTAAGGGATATCGTAGTTATACAACAAAGACTCAACCAAAACGTGTCGAACAGGATGCAGCATTTAATCATAAAAACGCAAGAACAATACCAAACGGACATTTTTAAATTTGGTGAAGAGATTCATCGAACCTATCCTTTGGAATGGCAACATATAAAGACGAATTGGCCACTGGAATTCCCTAAACTGAAGATTGAGGTAAGCACAAGGCTAACTGTTCTACATGGAGGAGAAGTAAAGACTGGGGATATTTTTGCTGGTTAAAAGGTGAATCAAATGCTGAGGAGATAAGCTATGAAAATCTCTGCTCCCCAAATGTTTTGGCTAATGTTTATCGGACTGTCGTCATTAAGTGTTTGGATGGTAATTTCCGGGACGATAGAGATCGCAAAACAAGACGCGTGGTTATCCATCATCATTGCCATGTTGATTGGAATGCTCTGCAGTTTTGTGATACTTAGGCTAAGTTTGTTGTTTCCAAATCAGACAATTATCGAATACAGTCGTACCCTAATTGGTCAGCCATTAGGAACAATCGTTTCTATACTGTACCTGTTAACTTGGTGTGTCACCGACGCACTTACATTACGTGGGACTTTAGATCTAATTCATCGGATTCTTTTTAATAAAACGCCGATTTACGTGCTGGTCATTTTTATAATGGTACTTGTAGTATATCTGACTTTTAGGGGCGGTATCGAAGGGATTGCACGATTTAGTGAAGTGATTGGGCCGATAATTTGTATAGCTTTTTTTACCACTTTGGTATTAGATCTTCCCAGCACCAAATGGGAAGCTCTTCTACCGGTTATTACTGATAATGGACTTCCTGAGATACTTAAAGGGGCCAGTTCTTTTACTTCTGCATTCGGAGTATCATTTGGATTATTGGCCCTTGTTCCCTTTATGGCTGTTCCAAAAAAAGCTATTATTTCCGCGACGACTGGACTATTTTTTGGATCCGTTGTCATATTACTATCCACGTTAATCGTTCTCGCTACATTTGGTCCTAACCTGGCAGGAATCCTACTGGACCCGTATTTTGCAATGGTACGCTTTATATCCCTCTACACGTTCATCCGAAACATCGACTCCGTAATTGTGTTTATCGTCATTTTTGGCGCATTTACATTGGTTTCCCTTTATTTCTTCCTAACATGTTACGGTGTAGGTCAATTGTTTCGGATTCAGTCATGGAAAAGAACAATGTGGTTGCTCGGACCCATTGAATGTACGATTGCAATTCTTCCATCCAGTGATACCGTGTCGTGGTTTTGGTATCCACAACACGTATGGTTCAATTATATGTTTCCGGTCGACATACTCGTTCTTCCGTTGTTGTTATTGCTAATTGCTAAAATAAAACTTTGGCGAAAGTCTCGACCATCTTTATAAGCCAACTGGTTTAAAGTAATAAGAGTGCTCATCTCGATGATGCCGTACGGTCTGTATATATTGCTCAATTCATATACAACTCTTACGGGACTAGCGGGCAGTTTAGCGACACAAGACGTCCTAATTTTGTTACACCATATCCAGTCGCTTGAGTAACCTAGGCACGTTGTTACCGAAGAGATTAGTATTCAGTAGGATTACATAAAATACAAGAAGTCCCATCCTAAAAATGGCTTCAACCATTTAGGTGCCGGAGGTTCATTTACTGAAAACAAGACGGTGGGTGTTCATGTGGGGATACATGCATTTTTCAAAAGTTTAAACGAATTGGAGCGTATTTATCGTGCTCCCGGGAAGTTCAAATTCGAAGAGCACAATATTTCAAGTCATAGTTTCAAGGTTGCTCAATATGCGCAATTTTTGGGGACTGTCGAAGAAATGAATGGCGCAAACATCAACTGGAAGTCGCTTTACGAGAAGGCGCTGAACCACGACTATGCAGAGGTTTTTATCGGAGATATTAAAACACCAGTGAAGTATGCTTCAATGGAACTGCGCAAGTTGCTTTTGGATGTGGAAGAAGAAATGACAAAGAAGTTTGTCGATAAAGAGCTTCCAGATGAATTTAAGGATCTATACCGCGAGAAATTGAAGGAAGGCAAAGATGACACGGTCGAGGGAAAGATTCTGCAAGTTGCAGATAAAATGGACCAGGTGTATGAAGCGTACCAGGAAATCCAGAGAGGAAATACCGAACCTGGTTTTGTGACGATGTACAAAGATGCATTGAACGTGATTCAAAATGTAGACCTTCGTTGCGTTACGTACTTTTTAGATATCATTTTGCCTGATATGCTAAGCGAACGCCAGGCTTCCGGCATTGATCTTAAAGCGATTACCAACGAAGTACTGAAAAAAATTTAGTTCTAGAGTGTAGGGGATGTGTTCACTGAAGCTACACGGTTTTTCACCCACCTACCGGGGCGAGAATCCAGTAAGCCCGTACGTCTTTTGCGCATGAAAATGCATTGGTTGGCATCGAGCGGTTGTTGCGTTAGCGGGCAGTTTAGCGACACAAGGGGTTCGTTCTTATAACGATTGTTATGGGTGACCTGTATATATAGGTTCAATAGCATTAAACTGTTACGTATACGGACAGGCAGTCGAGGTCGTAGTTCATGCATGTTCCTCAGTTACGCGATTCTTCGTAAGATTTACTTTGGATTATAGAACTGTTGTCAGGATAGGAGGACAGAAATGCACCAAGACGTGGCAGTGCAAATTCGCGATCTAACAAAGATGATTGGTAACAAACCCATCGTTGACGGCTTGTCTTTCGATATTCCAAAAGGAGAGGTTTTTGGACTGCTTGGACCGAATGGGGCGGGAAAGACAACCACTATTCGCATGATAGTAGGGCTTATTTCAATCTCTCGTGGTGACGTGTTAATCAATGGACTGGATGTCAAGAAGAACTTTAAGGCAGCGATGCAACATGTGGGAGCCATCGTGGAAAATCCGGAGATGTACAAATTTTTGACAGGCTATCAAAATCTAAAACATTTTGCCAAAATGTCAAAAGGAGTAACGCGCGAACGTATTCACGAAGTTGTGAAGCAGGTTGGCCTTGAAGAACGCATTAATGACAAGGTAAAGACGTACTCCCTTGGAATGCGTCAACGATTGGGCCTGGCCCAAGCATTGCTGCGAAAACCCGATGTGATTATTCTTGACGAGCCAACAAACGGGCTTGATCCAGCCGGCATCCGGGAGTTACGGGACTATCTGCGAGAATTGGCTTCGCAAGAGGGGATTGCCGTTATCGTCTCAAGTCATCTGTTGTCTGAGATGGAGTTGATGTGCGATAGAGTTGCGATTATCCAAGCTGGAAAACTAATTGATGTGCGAGCAATTCGAGACAGGGCTGTAGATGCTGCCGAAGCACAAACGTTTGCCATTGAAGTGGACAATGGGCTGTATGCCGCTGAAGTCCTGAGCACTGCTTTCCCAAAATTAACCTTGAAGAGAGTGGACAACAGCATTGAAATTCGCGTCATTCGCGAACGTGTCCCTGATGTGGTTCATGCTCTGGATGCAAACGGGATTCGCATCTATGGGGTTCAGGCCCTCAACAAATCACTTGAGGAGACCTTCCTTGAGATAACCGGTGGTGCATCCAATGTTTAACCTGATTACCAATGAAAATATGAAGATTTACAGCCGATCTCGCACCTGGGTGATGATCTGCATCTTGGTTCTCGCCACCGTCCTCGTTGCCGTGGTGATGGTTACACAACAACATCATGCATCTGCAAACTGGAAGCAAAACTTGGAAACGCAGACCGCTCAGACCCAACAGATACTGAACCGCTCTAAGCACATGCCGGCAGTCGAAGTTTCTAAGTTAAAGGCTCAAATTGAGATGAATCAATACGACATTGCTCACAACATCAATCCGAACCAGACAACCGGATGGGGGTTCGCTGTCACTGCCGAGAACCTTTCGACTTTGCTTATTGCGTTCATTTTGGTGGTTGCCGGAGACATTGTAGCTAGTGAATTTAGTACTGGGACCATCAAAATGCTGCTGACACAGACCTCCACCCGAACCAAAATTATTACTGCCAAGTACATCTCGATGCTGCTCTATGGACTCTTGGCCACCTCTCTCATGTTTGTGGCTTCCCTGGTTATCGGTTGGCTTTTCTTTGGCATTGTCGGGGCTGATGCTCCCTTCTTCTATACGGGTGTACATCAGACAATCCAGCACATGCCGACCATTGCCTATCTGCTGATGCAGTATGGATTCCTTCTGGTACAAATCGTGCTCATGTCGACCATCGCGTTTATGATTTCCGCAATTTTCCGCAGCAGTGCTTTGGCCATTACGATTTCTCTTC
Organism: Alicyclobacillus fastidiosus; assembly: GCF_026651875.1. Lineage (GTDB taxonomy): Bacteria > Bacillota > Bacilli > Alicyclobacillales > Alicyclobacillaceae > Alicyclobacillus > Alicyclobacillus fastidiosus. The sequence continues at coordinate 590,288 of NZ_CP104067.1, forward strand.
TTGCCTTCTTGGTGGGAAGTACACTCGTCAAGGTACTGAGCAGCTACAGTTGGGCGAAGTACATTCTATTTGCCAACACAGATTTATCTCAGTTCGTCATCAATGGGCCATCAATCAAGGGTTTGACACTCGGATTCTCGATTACGATGTTAGTCGTCTACTTTTTTGTTATGAACGTACTTGCTTGGATTTTCTTCGTCAAACGTGATGTTGCCTACACTTGATCGAACATCATCATGCCCGTCCTCCTGGGCCAAGTTGGCCCTGAGATGCCGTTCGGTCGCTAAATGGGGCAGTAATTCCGGTACTTTCATTCATTCCATGTATTGTTGACTTAAATTGAGGTTTTATTTCAACGAACAACAAGGATTGTGACGAATTTTGTCGAATTGTGTAGAACACATATAAAGGGTACAGCGTAGTTCATGCTCGATAAAACATTGAACAAGACAGGGCGTTCCATATTGGAACGCTCGCAATTACCCCAAAGCCTGAGCGCTCATTGCTGTGTTTGATAACGTAAAAGTTGACCACGTGGGGGTCAGTTCAAGCGACCCGGTCAATTTTTCGATTGACGAGCACACATTGCCATACAACTTCGTTGTAAGTGAACCATTTGTACATAGAATACATAGAGATTGACAGCAAAGTTGTAATGTTAATCTCCGAGACGCGGTTTTAACATGCGGAAATGTTACAACATCGCGCTATGAGTCATTTGACGATGCTGCTCGACACGGAAAACCGAACTGGACATGGAGTGTTTCTACGCCTTCTACTTTGTTGTGTTCAGGCAACTCGTACAACAACTATGCCAGCTTCGAATGCGATTCGTATACCTCGGGTCGAGAGTTGCCTCCAGCTTCCTTCCGATTCATTTACGAAATGAACTTGCTCTCGGCTACGGTAGGTATTTCGCCATCCCTCGGTGGGCTCTTCACCCTAGAGAGACCGCTCATGCCGGGCATATTGACAAAGAACACGAGACATTCTTTGGGAGTCTCGTGCTGTTTGAGTTTGAGCCTATATGGTTGACTTTGGAGCGAAAGTCAATCAACTTGTCCTCTGAAGCGAGGGAAGAGCTCCAGGGCGTTATTTCGTTCGTTCCCATGATTACATTTTTATCAAAGTGTAAGTCGCTGGTGATTAGGCAGTATAGTTCAACAGTTCTCCCATCTAAATTTGGTATAACTTATTGGTCATAGTCTCAGTGTTTAATTGGAAAGTGGATGCAATATCACTTACGATACTAGAGAGCCAAAAAGCAAACATGGAAGAAGGAGTATCGTTTTGAACTACCAATCAGGTAATCCTGCTCAGAAAGTAGATAATTCAGGCGAGGGGACATCAAATAAGTGGTTTAAACAACGTTCGGGACTCCATTCTAGACTTAAAATGGTGTTCCCCGAACCACTTGTATTATTGTTTTACGCTGTGCTCATAGGTGTCGTTGCAGGGTATGGGGCGGTTGGATTTAGGAAACTAATCAATTTATTCTCTGTCATCTTTTTTCAATATGGCACACATGGGTTGTCATTCTTAGGGCGGTATAATGTCATCTTGTTTCCTGTAATCGGCTTGGCGTTGGTCAGTACGATAGTTAAGTATTTTGCTCCAGAGGCGAAAGGACATGGTATTCCTGAAGTTATGGCGGCAATCGCCGAGAAACACAGTATCATTCGACCGCGAGTGGTAATCGTTAAAGCTGTCGCGTCTGCAATTACGATCGGTTCGGGCGGATCAGTCGGACGAGAAGGACCTATTGTACAAATTGGGTCTGCATTCGGTTCTGTGTTTGGACAATTCTTACACCTGCAAGAGAGGAACCTCCGTGTCCTTGTCGCTTGTGGTGCTGGAGCAGGTATTGCGGCTACATTTAATGCTCCTGTAGGCGGAGTAATGTTTGCCACTGAAGTTATTTTAGGAAGCCTTGCCCTGCAAAACTTTACGGCTATCGTTATTTCGTGCGTAGTAAGTGCTGCTATTGGGCGCATTTATTTAGGTAATCATCCGGCATTTCCTATGCCAATTTATCACACTGGTGATTTCAAGGTATATTGGCTATTTGTAATTGCGGGTGTACTTGCAGGATTGTTCAGTGTTTTATACATAAAAGTTCTCTATGGCATTGAAGATTGGTTTGATCATCGTACTTGGCCTTATTGGGTAAAAGCATTGTTTGGGGCACTGATTATCGGTGTTATCGGCGTTTGGTTTCCTCAAATTTTTGGGGTGGGTTATGGAACGGTAGACCTCGCGTTAACAAATCATCTTAGCCTTTCGCTCTTAATCGTGTTATTGGTACTGAAACTTTTTGCAACCTCCGTCACCATTGCCGCCGGAGGGTCAGGGGGTGTTTTCTCCCCAGGACTTTATATGGGATCAATGTTGGGAGGAGCTATTGGCGTTACGTTTGCACACTTGTTCCCGAACATGGGTATTAGTCCGGGAAGCGTAGCAGCAATCACTATGGCTGGCGTGTTTGCAGGAAGCGCACAAGCTCCAGTGACATCCATCATGATGCTATTTGAAATGACTGGAGACTACGGCATTATTCTTCCTATCATGATTACATCTGTCCTATCGGCCACCATAGCCGGAACACTTCTTCAGGAAAACATCTATACGATGAAATTAGCTAGGCGGGGGTTAAACATAAGACGCAAGCGAGAGCCAAATCGCATGAAAGCAATTTCCGTGGGGGAGGCATTAGCTGAAGAACGATTGACTATGCCTGCGAACACAACTGTGGTTCAAGCATGGGATAGATTTTCTCAAAGCGGAGAGTGGTTCGCGGTTGTTCGTAACGAGCAAGGGATAGTAGTGGGATCTGTTGCTCGCGCCCAAGTATTGGAGGCGTTGAATAGCCATTACGAAGGAACTGTGGGAAACCTGCTTCCTGAAAATATTTTTCGTATTGATGAAGGAGCGTCTCTTGCGGAGGCACTTGGTGATATGCGAAAACATAATGTAACCTATCTCTTAGTCACACGCGAAGATATGCCTCTCGGAGTAATCGGGAGTTCTGATATCATCCATGCTTATCGTGATGTCGAATAAAGTTATATGGCTGTCTGCTCACCTGAAGAGTTACAGCGATCGGAAAAGAGGGTAAAAATCACAACGTGACATGCATGTTAATGCTCTCCTGTGGGGGCGCGCGTATATGGGGTAATAGAAAAGCGCTCACCGACTGAGGGGCGCTTTTTTCGTACAACGGAAAGCCAGAGTGTGTCCCGGATTTTTGATGCGTCGACCACAGTTCATTTCGCTGTGCAATCTTTGACGGCGCAGGATGTTACGGTCGTAACCAATGCGATCGATGCAGCCAGTGTTCTTGCTGATAAGGATGGTATTACCGTGCATTTGTTGGGCGGAACTCTGAATGGCAGACATCGTTTTTTATACGGAACAGCGACGCTTCAAAAGCTGTCGGAATATCAAGTCGACAAACTCTTTCTTGGAGCCTGCGGAATCACTGCTGATGGAATATCGTACCCGCATGAAGAAGATGGAGCGGTCAAGCGGGAGATGATACGTCGTGCGGATCAGGTCATTGTTTTAGCGGATAGTACAAAGTTCGGAAAACGTTTATTCCATAGAATCTCCGGTTTGGAGCCGATTGATATGGTCATCACCGACAAAGAACCGGATCCAGCTATGACCCAGGTTCTGAGTGATTATGATGTTGAGGTTGTTGTGGCTAAGGGAGGGAATGTGGACGATTAAACTGTTGGTGAGCGATATTGATGAGTCCGATTCCGAGGTTGTTGCTTGGGTGGACACGTACAATCGTATCTATATTTCACCGTTTGAGGGGAGATAACATGCGGTCCTACGTATGGATGTCCTGTGGGATGTATTTCATGAACGGGCTGTCGACTGCCGTGCTTGGACCAGTCTTATCGTCTTTGCTCGCTCATTATCGAGCGTCCTATGCGTTGGGAGGTCTGTTCGTTTTCCTGCAGTTTGCCGGTTATCTCATTGGTGTTCCGGCTTCTGCAATGGTTGTGCGGCGGTATGGGCATCGAATAGCCATCATGTTGTCTGGAGTGCTATCGGGATCGCGGAGACCAGTATCGGCTGTCTTCCACGGTTGGAAATTGCCGTCCTGATGTCTTGTTTGAACGGTATTGGGTTGTCCATGATGCAGACTACAATTTCATCGTCCATGATTGAGTGGTTTGAGGGAAGACGTGCCGTCATTATGAGTCGTTTAGAAGTTGCTTTTGGCTTGGGTTGTTTAACCATCCCGTTGTGCGAAAGTCGATTGATTGACGCTCATGCATGGCGATTTGGATTCTGGATTGTTGGCATTCTTGCGCTATTACTCTCCTTCGTTTGCACTCTAATCCCGATAAAACCCGAGTTGAATGTAAATGAGGGGCCGAGGGATGCATACACGCGACCGCCCGATATGACGGGAACTGGGTCCAGGTTGTTATTTATGACGCTGTTTTTGTTCATGATTCTCCTATACGTAGGGTTAGAATCATGCTTCAATAATTTCCTTCCAGCAATCTTCATTTCTTATTTTGGGCAGAGTGGTAATGTGGCTTCTCTAACTGTGACCGTCTTTTGGACGGCGATGGTGATTGGACGAACTTTGACAGGGTGGGCAATCCGAAAGGTATCGTATTCAAGCTTTCTTTTTTCGAGTATTAGCGCTACTTTACTACTCTTGATTGTTATGGCTACCTGGCGAAATGTGATTCTATCCTACGTGATAACCTTTTTTATCGGACTTAGCATGTCTGGAATCTTCGTGGTCACGATGGTTTATGCAAATCACACCTTTCCTGGACACGGACCACGTGTCACCCGGCTAGTGACGGTTTTTGCAGGTGTAGGTGGAGCAGCTATACCAGGGATGTTTGGATGGCTGATGGATCAACTGAGTGTAGTTCAAAATCTCTGGATGTTGGTTGGATTTTCGTTCCTTCTTCTGACAACGTTATTCACGATCGTTTACTCAGGTTCGGCATTGTCTAGGAAAGTTTTGAATAACAAAGACGGGTAATGCTCATTTCAGGCGTTACTTGTTGAAGCTGCGTGGAGCTACCGATACCCACCAGCCCTTAAAGGGCAAATTCCACAAGTTCGGGCGATAGCGTGGAAAGCACGAGACCGTTTACACCAAAAAGGTTTGAAAGTTGAGCTCGAGGCCAAGCGCCCGATGTGGAGAATTCTCGAACCAGCTATGCGCTAGAAGATAGTTCAAACGCTGCCGCCATTAGTCCGAGATGGCTCCCTGGCGGGGGGAAGAAAAGGGCAGAGCCCCAAGATTCAGGACATTGCTTGGCGGGCACAGGATAGAATTCATCGAAAATATATGAAAATCCTAAGAGTAACGCTACGGCACTTCACCGATTAACCATTCATTGGATTCCATCTTAGAGTCCCCCTTACAGGGCATTTGGGTGCTTAGAACGGGAGAGATCCACCAAAGGATAGGTACAAGAGCAACAGGTTTAACACCAAAATTATGAAGGCACAGACCGTTGCTGCGTAGGTGACTATGCGCTTGTTTACGAGAACACCCATGATGTCGCGTCGTCTTGTGAAATAAATCAGTGATATGATCGGCATGGGTAACACAAGGCTCAGCACAACCTGGCTGATGACAAGTGTCCGTGTGGGATCAATGCCCAGCGCGACGATGAGAAAAGTTGGTAACATGGTGATGACACGCCGAATCCACAATGGAATGGTGAATCCGACAAATCCTTGCATTATGACAGAGCCTGCCATGGTACCGACCGCTGAACTGGAGATACCCGAAGCCAAGAGTGAGACCAAGAACGCTGATGCAGCCGCAGGCCCAAGAAGTGGCGTGAGCATCTTATAAGCAGATTGGATATCGGCGATGCCTGTGTGCCCTGAGCCATGAAACGCTGAGGCTGCCATAAACATCATCGAAAGATTAATTAACCCAGCAAGGGACATGGCGATGACGACTTCTTTAGTGTTAAAGCGGAATATGTGGCGTTTCTCCTCGTCATTCCGAGCGGTTATTCGATTTTGCGTGAGTCCAGAATGCAGATACACGGCGTGAGGCATGACGGTTGCACCAATGACGCCCACTGCAAGAAATACCGCATCACTGTTACCCATCCAAGGAACGACACTGTGATAGGCAATTTGGCTAAACTGTGGTTTTGATAGTACCGTCTCAATCACGAAACACGCGGCAATCACGACTACAAACGCAGTGATGAATTTCTCTAACGGCCGAAAGCCCAGACGTTCTAACATGAGAATGAGATACGTGGTAATACCCGTTAGTAAAGTGGCAAACAGCATCGGTATGTGAAATAGCAGATTTAATCCAAGTGTTGCCCCTAAGAATTCCGCAATGTCCGTGGCCATCGCTGCGACCTCGGAAAATCCCCACATGATGTAAGACAGCCACGTTGGGTAATACGCACGACACATTTCAGGTAGGTTCTATCCTGTTGCAATACCTAATTTGGAGGACATGTTTTGAATCAGCATTGCCATCAGGTTCGCGAGCACAACTACCCAGAGCAGCTTATATCCGAACTCAGAACCACTTTGAATATTGGTCGCATAGTTACCAGGATCAATGTAGGCAATAGAAGCAACGAATGCAGGTCCAAGAAAGGGTAACAGGGCACGAATGCCTTTCCGTTTGTGTGTGATGGATTCCCGCGCCGCAGAGACCGCCTTGCTTTCCACTTGAACCGACGATGTACTCAAGTTCATACCACCTTCCACTTCTCTATCCAGTCAATGTTGTGGCTGCACAACAGTTTTAGCTAAGGGAAACTTTCTGAGCCCATTATATTCCGCCTGTTAATAAAATGTGCGCTTAAATATATGGGGAAAGACGGGAAACAACCAGAAAGTGTGGGCTTAGTCAACTCGGCGATGAGCTCAAAAGGAAGTTAGGTGAGGTCAACTCGTTGCGTTTGGAACAACTGAACCGCCTGATATGGATGTATCTAATTGGGGAAATTAGCGTTGACTTAGAATGGATCTAAATTTAATACTCACATTGTATTACGAATAAAGAGGTGATATGCATGGCAAGCCTTTCTCCGTCAAAACGACTTGATGAAGTGGTAGGCAAGGAAAAAAAGAGTAGCGTTTCAGACTGGATTGGCGATGCGATATATGGTGTTAACGATGGCTTAGGTGCCATCTTTGGGATTATTGCAGGTGTGGCAGGGTATACGTCCAACAGTCACACAATCTTAATCTCTGGTCTCTTCGGCGCTTTAGCGAGCACTTTGTCAATGGGTGCAGGTGCATGGCTCGCAACAAAGTCAGAGAACGAACTGATGGACACGACCTTATCACGTGCACGCAAGTCAATCGAAACCGAACGGGAAAGTGAACTTGAAACGCTGTCGTTGATTTATCAAGCAAAGGGCTTTAATGAGACGGACGCTAAGTACATCGCGAGAACCATTGCGAAGGATGACAAGATGTTCCTTCAGACCATTGCACAGGAGAAACATGGACTTCATGAGTCTGCAAAAGGCAACCCATGGTCATCTGCGATATCAGGATCTATATCAACACTTGTCGGGGCAATCGTCCCTCTGATACCATTTTTCTTTTGCAGCGGTAGGTTAGCCTTAGTCCTTGCAGCGATTGTCTCTATATTGGCACACTTTGTAGTTGGTGCTGCGAAGAGTTTTGTTACGGTTCGTTCTTGGTGGTCTAGCGGATTGGAAATGACGATGGCAGGGATTATTGTGGGGGTTGTCTCTTACGCATTGGGGCTCTTAGGCAATGTTGTATTGGGTTAGTGCCGAGTTGAGAAACGAGGTCAACATACCTATACGCCATAGAAGTGGGGCAGTGCGAATGTGTTGCCCTTTAGTTAGAAATCGCGTTTTAAACATGCGCAAACACCCAGAACCTTATAGTGGGGCATAAGAGGACAGAAAAGAATCAGAGTCACGACGCTTACCAAATTAAAAACAATCCGCCTACTGCAATCAAGCAGAGTGACCCGACGAGATCAGCTGATGACTCGAAATGTCCACCGATTTTCCGACCCAGTCGAATACCGAGGTAAGATGACAGTATTCCGATGGAAGTAAAGCCAAAAAGCATACCCAAAATCATGTGCAGGTGCATAGAGACGCCAATTCCAACCGAAAAGCAATCGGTGCTTGCTGCGAAGGCAAGGGTCACAATCTTTGGGTACGACGATCCTTTTGTTTCTTTAGAACTGATGATGGTAGTTAAAAAGAAGAACAACCCCGTTGAAAGGATGACCAATCCGCCTATTAGTTCGGAAAAAGTACCGATAAGCTGGTGCAGGTACGTACCAATCGAAATCCCAACGAAGGAAAACAGTACGTGAAATGAGCCAATATATACAAGAAAAAGTTTCAGTGTCTTTGAATTAACATTACTCGTACCAAGTCCTGCACCAACAAAGAACACATCAATTCCAAGTGTCAGAATTGCAACCAGCAATTCAACCACTTCTTTGTAATTGGTTATCACAACAATGAAAGCCTCCTTGTATGCTCGTATTATTTATGCATCGAGGAGAGATAAGATGCCGTGCTTGATCCACTGGGATCTCCTTAGATTCTTACTATTTATACAATGGATTAAATCTCAGTGACCGAACATGTCCGGTTATTGGACGAAAAGGGGCACTCGCTAGGGAAGACGATCCCGCTAACTGGGGTGCGTCATTCTAGCCGTTGGCCTTGATGGTAGCTGTACGCCAGACAGAGATTTTCGTAATATGGTCGTAGCAATGCGGTGAAGTCTCCTTCGTCGAACCTATCATCCACGCGCCAATATCACGCCGAAGACGCATCTTCGGTTCGACCAACTGTGCATCGATACCGTCGGTCACACCGCCACAATTCTTGGCTCACCAGTCGACCTGACAACCCGAGAGTATCAGCTGCTTCTAATCTTCGCCCAAAATCCAAACGACGTATTGAGTAGGCAACAGTTGCTGGATTTAGTTTGGGGTATTGATTATGCAGGGGATGATCGAGTCGTCGATGTATTTGTCAAGCGGCTGCGGCAGAAGTTGGGACATGATAGGGAGAAGTGGGCCATTGTCACGATTCGCGGGATGGGATACAAATTCAAAGTGGAGTGATGCGGATGTTGACCTCCCTCTTTCGTAAGACCTTGATGGTCTACATCAGCGTAGCTGTGATCGGTTTCACCGGGCTTTCCGTCGCCCTTAACTCTGAAATCAAACACTTTCTCGCGCAACAGCGATTGGTCGTCTTGAATCGGGAAGTCCAGGAAATGCTACCCTATTTAGAGCGCGCCACTAGCCAACAAACGTTGGACCCCGCCTTCGAACGGCTCGTTTCCCACGATAAGAAAGTCGACAACACCTCCGCCAATATTCTGTTGCTAGGTGACGGTAGCGGTTTAAAGAAGATACAGCGGTTGACCAGTTACCTCATCAGTCATGACCAAATTCGAAATGCCCGTGAGGTGAAACGTGTCTTAGACGGCCAGAGGATCCAATTCATCGGGCCGTTCAGCACGCTCGACCGCGAAGCGACACTGACAGTTGGCCTCCCTATTCGACGAGACGGAAGTGTCGTCGGCGCCCTGTTTCTCCATACATTTGTCAAGGGTCTTCAACTGGGACAAGTCACTAGAATCATATTTTTTGTGGCCTGGCCAATTCTGCTGCTCTCTATTGTCATTCTCTATCTGACGACAAGACGATTCGCACAACCGCTTGTCCGCATGACCCGTGCCGTTCAGTCTTTCGGACAAGGGAATTTCCGCGAGCGAATCTCCGTCGAAAGCAAAGATGAAGTGGGACAATTAGCCGAAACCTTTAATCCGATGGCGATTCAACTGGAGCGCTTAGAAAGTATGCGTAAGGACCTCATCGCCAACGTATCTCATGAACTGCGTACGCCGCTCACCTCCGTGAGAGGTTTTATCCAAGGGATTTTGGAGGATGTCATCCCACCATCGCAACACCAGAAGTATCTCGCAACGGCGTATAGTGAACTACAGCGACTCAATGCCATTTTGAACTCTATGTTAGACTTGTCCGCTATCGAAACTGGGCAAATCCAACTAAATCTGGAAGCAGTCCAATGGGCGACCGTTGTAAAAAGTGTGCGGGACAGAGTTAAAGTGCGTATGGACGAGAAACAGATTGAGTGGAAGGAATTCTATTCTGACAAATCTATCACCATCTGGGGAGATCCCGAACGGCTCACTCAAATCCTATTCAATATTCTCGATAATGCCATTCGTCACACATCTACTGGGGGGATTTCGATCTCAAGCGTTGTTGTCGACCGTCAATTACATGTAAGAATCTCCGATACGGGTGAAGGAATTCCGCAAGAAGCGCTTCCGCACATCTGGGAACGCTTTTACACCAGACGTTCAGGGCGCACGACAGACCGGAACCAGAGTGGGCTCGGCCTCACTATTACAAGGTATCTGGTTGAGCTGATGCACGGCCGGATTCACGTAGAATCCGTAATTGGAGAGGGCACGACATTCACACTTCGATTTCCGCTCTTAGGTACTCACACGACGCAAAAAAGTTTTTGAGCGCTGTCATATTCGCGACACAATTCGCCCTTACGATTTCAGATGAGCCAACATTCTATGGAAATTTGTAAGGAGGAATTGCTTGTGAAGATGAAAACCAAGATCCTGGGCATCGTCGGAGCTTTGTTGGTGACGATGTCTGCAACGGGTGCTGTCGCCTACGCAGGTACTACAAATGACACTGGACGAAGTCAATATGCCTCTCAAATTCAGACGGAACGTCAGCAAATCAAATCACTTCAGGAACAACGTCAGCAATTGAATCAGCAGTTGAAGACGTATTTCGAGGGCTTTAAAGGTCAACACCTGAAAAAGAACAACCCAATCGCCTATCAAGCGATTCGGAAGACGCATCAACAGGTCATTTCGGTACGTACAAAACTCGAGAGTGACTCTGCCACGATCAAGTCTGATCGCCAGTCTAAAAACTGGGCAAGGTTGGTCACTGACTTGCAGACCAAAGCAACCGACTTGCAAAGCCTCATTGGTCTCAAACAACAACAGTTGAAAAATGTGCAGGCCGTTTCCGTAACTTCCCGTATTGGACTGACCAGTTGAACTTCTGAGTAGGAGGGGGCACCTAGCCCCCGGCCTCTCACGCCACCATACAAGTGGGCCACCAGGACAATGCTCACGGCGCTGTGTATCACCGGTGACACTCTTCGACGTTGTATTAACCAAACAAAAAAACGAGCCCCCGAAGAGGCTCGTTTCCTATTACACGACGAGTGGCTTGTACGCATTAACTACTGTGATTTTGATCGATCCAGATATATTGGAATGGATCAAACAACACAGGGCTGGTGTAAAAGCCATGCACCCATGATTGTACTGCATAGTAACCAGTGAACTGATAAACTGGCACCCAGGTTGCATCTGCCATCACTTGGTTCGTAACCTTGCCATAGAGGGCATTGCGCTGTGACTGATTGGTCATGTACTCAGCTTCGTTTAGCCACGCATCTACCTGTGCATTATCGTACATGGTGTTATTATTTTGTGGACGTTGATTCGAGTTAAACAGCGTGTTTAGGAAGTCCGATGGGTCAGGGAAATCTTGTGACCAACCGCCCCAGAACATCTGGGCGTCGCCCGACATCTCTTTGGCTAGAAAATCGCTCCACGATACTTCGTTGATTTTCACCGTAATGCCAATTTGTTGCATCATGGATTGGAAGGCTTGATCCATCTTTCTCGCATCAGGTGTATTTTGATCCCACAAGGTTAACGTGAGACCGTGTGTATAACCCGCTTGTTTCAACAGTTGTTTTGCCTTGGTGAGGTTGAAGGTATACGTCGCATCAGAATTCAAATGTTGAACGTACCCTGGCATGCCGCTTGGCAACGGTTGATTCAATGGCAAGACTGCCCCATTGTTCAACTTCACAATCTGTTGGTCATTGAATGCATACTCAATGGCTTTACGAACGTCGATGTTGCTGAGCGGATTGGCTTTCCCATCCAGCGTTTTGCTGACGTTCAAGCCAACGTAAGCCACCGAGTTTTCTGCTTGCTTTTGAACCAACTTGCTGTATTGCGGGTTACCCATAATGGACGGATACGAGGACGTTGGAATCCCGTTCCCACCAGTGACCCACGGGCTTAAAAAGCCGGTTTGACCTTGCTCCCAATGCATCTCATCGAGCTGAGTATTGGAATTCACATTAAAGGTGATTTGGTTCAGATAAGGCAATTGGTTTCCATATTGATCTTTTTGCCAGTAGTTTGGATTCCGCTTCAAAACAACCTGACTCTGGTTGTTGGTCACGAGTTCGAACGGCCCGGTGCCCATGGCCTCAGTTGTGTTGAACGCAGCATTTCCCACTTTGTTGACAAATTTCGGATCAACTGCTGACAAGAACGGGAGTGCCAACACCTGTAAGAAAAATGATTCTGGTTTGACTAGTTTAATGACCAACGTGCTGTCGTTCGGTGTGCTAACACCACTGATTGTCTTTGTCTGTCCGTTGTAATATGCTTGTGCACCAGCGATGTCCATGAAGAACGAACTTCCTGGTGATGGATTTGGTTTCATGTTAGGATTGAGAATCCGCTCTAACTCAAACACAAAATCCTTGGAAGTCATCGGGTCGTTGTTCCAGAATTTCACCCCTTGGCGGAGATGAAACGTATAGGTTAAACCATCTGCAGATACGTCGTACGACTTCGCGAGGTCGCCAACGATTTGATAGGTGTTTTTCTTATACGTGACCAATGGCTCGTAGAGCTGATACAAAATCTCTGACGAGGTCGTATCGTAGCCAATCGCTGGGTCCACGTCTGGGACTGCCTGACTTAAATCAAGTGTTAGATTGCCACCCATTTGCGGTTTTTCGTTATCCGTAATGGTGGATGCTTCACCTGTTCCACCATTGTTACCTGTGGATGTACCACACCCGGTAAGCATCAGACCAAGAGCGCCAATTGAAAGTAGGCCGGTTATGCCACGCTTCCATCCTGAATTCATCTCATAAATCCCCCGTTCTGTATCTATCGCCTAGTCTAGATATTTGTGCATAAACATGAGTTATTACGGATAAAGATTATATTCATTTAAAATCATTAATGCAACTTAATTTATTGCTATCTAGTAATTACCATATCAACCCCGGTCATTCTGTGTGTACCTCTCTGTGGAACGAGCTACCCTGAAATGCGAAAAAGCAATACGAGCCTCCGCAGAGGCTCGCATCATTAAAATCGACTGCACACGTTATGTTCGTACCACGTGCAGCTTTCGCAATCACGTTTTTCAACATTGTCGTCTGCCATTGGGCAGTACACCAATGCATTATTCATGTCGATAAATGATTTTACATCGGGATGAATGGTTAGTACTTGGGGCTTCATTCGGTTTGAAAAAGGTATTTCTAAATCCAAGTTATCATCTTCCTACCTTCACTTCATTAACATCTCACACTATATCTCAAGTACGAAAGCATAACAAAAACTAGCTCCTCTAACCCTGTCTATCCAAGCTAAGTCTTCAGTTAGTCCACCTTGAGCTTTTACCGCAACATGTGGCTCAACCACTCTTGACAGCTCGTTATTGGACCACTGGTTTTGGAACTTAATGATCTGTTGTCGGTACTCATTAGGAGGAATGCATTCCAACGCGCGATTCTGCGGTTCATATGGGTTGCCTGTTCGACTTTTCCGAGCTTTTATTTGTCGATTGCGGATCCAAGATTGTTCGGCAGCTCTGTTGTGTATCTCAGTCTTGAATCTATAGAAATATTTGTGTTACACGAATGGCTCTGGCAGGGTTGTATCACCTTTCAACTGAACTCATTCAACGTGGAATCATCACGATAACTAAGTTGCGGTAAAATTATGAAAACGTCCCGTGAAGGGTGAGCAGAGAATGAAAATTACTCGAACGACCGATTTTGAGTTAATTGCACGGTTAAACAAACCCATCCATGACCTACACGTATCACTATATCCGCAGCATTTTACAGACTACAACTTCGAAGCGATCCGAGATTCCTTTGAGAAGCTGGTAAAAAGTGAAGCTTTTATTTTTCTTCTTCTAGGAGCGTGTCCGAGTAATCCCTGAAGTATTTTGTAAAAGGAAATTTCCGGATCAATAACGAAGTCCCCTGTATTGGTATTCACAGTGGAGGCTTCGAATCTTGGGAAAAAAGTTTCGTGACTACGACCCGAACCAACTCATTCTACTACCACCGGGGTTAAATGAATGGCTACCTGACGGCCACCTGGCGAACTTTGTCAGTGATGTGGTCGATCATATCGATATCTCCATCATTACAAAACAGTACGAACAAGAACTGCGAGGTTTTCCCCCGTACCACCCGGCAATGTTATTGAAGATTCTGGTTTACGCATATTGCACAGGCATGTACTCTTCCAGAAAGATCGCAAAGGCCTGTCAGGATGTAGTGGCGTTCCGAGTCCTGTCCGCAAATCAGTTCCCGGATTTCCGGACAATCAGTGATTTTCGGAAACGCCATTTGGTCACCTTCAAAGAACTTTTCTTGGAAGTCTTGAAGATTGCCCAACATGCAGGGATGGTTAAGCTCGGGCATGTATCGCTGGATGGCAGCAAGATTCGGGCAAACGCATCCAAACATAAAGCGATGAGTTACGAGCGGATGAAGCAGCAAGAGCAACGACTCCGCCAAGAAATCGCCGAGCTTACGCAGCAGGCTGAACGCACCGACCATAGTGAAGATAAAAAGTACGGTAACACCATGGGCGATGAACTCCCTGAAGAGTTAGCCCGTAGAGAGACCCGGTTGGCAAAAATTCAGGAAGCAATGTCCTCTCTGGAGAAAGAGGCCAAGGAAAGAGTGGAACAACAGCAACAGAAAGACGAACAACAAGACAAGAAGGACGATGACAACGGCCCCACCAACCAGACAGGCGCCAGGAAACGCGGTCGTCCACGCAAGGAGAGTCATCTCGCAGGTGTTCCGGAGGACAAGGCTCAACGCAACTTCACGGATCCGGAATCTCGCATTATGAAATCGAAAGACGGCTTTATCCAAGCATACAATGTGCAGGCTGTCGTCGATGAAGAGTACCAAATCATTGTTGCAACAGATGTTATAGACCACACAAATGACCACGGTGTCCTGCGTACAATGGTCGAAATGACGGCGGAGAATACGAAAGCGACGATGCACAAAATCTCATGTGATGCTGGCTACTTTGCCGAAGACGACGTGACATGGCTTCAAGAGAAAGAAATTGACCCATACATCGCAACAGGTCGTCAAAAGCACAATGAAGTGCCTGAGTCACCGAGAGGACGAATACCGAAACACTACACCATTAAGCAACGTATGACTCGGAAACTAAAAACAAAGAAGGGCCGTGCCGTCTACGCGAGACGCAAGGCTATCGTAGAGCCTGTGTACGGTCAAATTAAGGGTTGTCGACGATTCGACCAATTCTCACTTCGAAGCCTTGAGAAGGTCAGAGGAGAATGGTCGTTAGTTACCATGTGCCATAATCTGCTTAAGATATTCAAATACGGTCATATAAACTGGGCAACGTGCTAAAGATGGTGCTTAACCGACCAGTCCCCGTCTAATGAAGTAAGTGCCCATGGGGAAAGTCACCCATAGTCGAATAAAATATGGAACTGAACTCAAATGCAGAAAGTCTAAGCCGCAATACTCGGACACGCTCCTAGAAGAAGATAATGAACCGCTCGGTTACGCATGGATAGAGTTGAGACACTACCCTCAAAACGCCTTCATTAAAGAACGTCGAGCATTGTTTGTCCATCAAATAAGCATAGTGGATAATCAAAAGCGACGGGGATATGGAACGGCGTTAATGAATTACATATATGAACTAGCAAAAAAGAAAGTATTCAAACAGTTGAATTGGATTACTGGGCTAACAATGAAGTGGCTAAGAACTTTTACAAAAAACACGGATTCTCTGTTTATCGTGAATTTGTATATAAGACCGTCCAACCGTTGTTGAACTAAAGGAGTTATGTGACAGTAAACGCCTTTTTCAGTAAACGGGTAGGTTAACTCAGAATTCACATCAAAAAATCAAATGATGTCAGTGCAAGCTTTCCTGACCGTTTGGTGATGGATGTGGATAAGATGGCGCTGAATCAACGATCGGATATGATAAGGGTTAGTTACTTGAGGGTTTTGCAGAATTCGTTTTTCATGACTAAAATGAACATATATAGCGTATAAAAAGTAATTAAGACACTATATATGGCGTATGAAGTGTCGATAGAATGCATTCTGCAAAAGGCTCACTTAAATCATAAGACATCTTTAATCGTCTATTTGGGATTATAAGAGGTTGTCCGAAAAGCATCCGATTCGAGTAAATGTCTAGCCAAATACATGAATACAGGCTTCCTGATATGGGATAAGTTTACTTGGTAATTTGGTGAATGCCTCCGTATGGGAACACATTGCCTGCTCACCCTTGAAAATGGGCGCACGAACCCCTTGTCAGTAACATTGGCTTTTGTTTATTTTCCAGGTTCTGCTTGCCTATGCAGCGATATCGAGTTTCAATTGCTCGGCCTGGACTGTATACATTTGTGTAATTCGCTCTATGTGGTCATCAGGCAGCATGGTCTCTCGAATGTGACCTATCCTCGCCTGCATGAGCTGGAATATATCCTGCATGGTGAAGAAGGACTGTACTCGTTTGTTTGTTCGTACAGGCACCTTCTTGTGTTTCATAACTGTTGTCAACTCATTGGACTCTTGCGCAAAGGACAGCTCAATCTGCCTTCTGAAATCAAGCATCTGGGCATGCAGCATGGTGCCTTGTGGCACCGGGCCGTATGCAATCGGTTTGTCGTCAAAGGAAAATTCGAATTGCCTGCTGCATACCCCGGATAGCGGGCATGACTGGCATTTCTCTGAGTCCCCACGAAACCAGGAAGTGGCCGTTTTCCAGTCAAAGCCATCCCAAATCAGTCGTTCGCCTTGTTCGCACTCAGGTTGCCCATGTTCATTACATTCCTCTGGCATCACCATACCACTGCGAAACCCTGTAACCACAGCCATACTGTGTTTGTGGTATGCCTCCTTCTGGTCATCCGCATCTATGTAACCCATGTCGGCAACGAGATACTGAGTGCGCATTTCGTTAATCTGCCGGAGTTTCTCTATCAGTGGAAGCATCACTCGAATGTCGCCCACATTCGCAGGCTTAAGGATAGACAACAAGGCCACAGGTCCTTGAGATGTTCTTACTGCAATCGAGTGCTTCCGGTAACCAACGAAGAAACGGTTCTGGTTCACCTTGCTGCGCTGTGCCCCATAGGTGGCGTCCGGGTCAGAAAACGTTTTTTCACATGTGCAAACTGACTTAACCTCACAATCGCAGCGTTTTTTCTTGTATCCGTTGACATTGGCGTAAATCGGACGAGAGTCAATAGCGGCGAGGGTGTCCTGGATGAATCCCTCCATGTGAATGGATTGACGTATAAACTCGTCACGAATTTGTTCGAATACGTCCGGCCCTACTTTGTTACGGAAGTCACTCAGGCTCTGGTGTGACGGAACCTTTGCTGGATTGGGTACACCGATGAAGCTGCGCCACGCCTGGTTCTTTGGGTCTCGCAACTGTTTGCACAATTGACGGAATGAGGTAATCTCCGGCCTAGTGAAATACAGATAGTGCATCCGGAAATAGGCGATTGGAGATGCGGGTCTGCGTCCTCTCTTGTCGTACAGGGGTCCGACGAGCAGGTCCAGGAATGAGTCGTCAATGTGATCTACGTAATCAACGAGTTCGGGGTCGAAGCCAAGCGTGTTATAATAGGCGTATGGAAGCAGGTCTAACTGCAAATCTATGGAAAAACGCACCTCCAGAACTGGAAAATTTGACGGCTGGATACCTTCAATTTTACCAGTTTTGCGGATCGGTGCGTTTTGCTATTTACTCAAAATTGCGGGCTTTTCGGACACGCTCTATAAATGTCTCTACCCTCATAAGTTGTTGATTCACGTCGAAACAATATGACGCATCAATACTACTGAGGAGGATTTAACCGGTGAACAAAGTTCTGGGAAAAGTTATCGTGGGTTTCACAGCATCTGCAACTGTTGCGACAATGGGTCTTACATCGGCGTTTGCGGCAACAACATCGTTCGATAGCCAATACCAAACTAATTTGACAAAAGAACAGTCTCTACTGGCACAAGTCCCTTCTTCGTCGTCGAATACGACCGTTACCGACTTGCTATCCACTGTACAAAGCATCAACACTCAGGTATCTGCTTTGTACTCTGCTGAACAAGCGTTGTCCAACGCTAAGACGTCGATTCCTCAAGTACATACGGTGAGTGACACAGTAAAGAAACTTCAACTGAAGCGTGAGCAACTTCTTAAACAAGCTAATACAGATTGGGATTTAGTTGGAAGATACGAACATCATTCGCATGAAAAGAACTTACTGCAAAAGGCTGTGGCGGAACACAATGGAATTGAAAAGCAATTGCAGGAAGTGAATCGTCAAATAACCGCATGCAATACCGATAATGGATGGAATACAGAATCCTACAATGGTGGATTAGAAGCCTTGCAGGACTCCATCTTGAAACTGCAGTCCTCTGCTATTCATTACACCGAAGAAGCAATCAATCTTGAAAAGTCAACAGCGCCAACGACAACGACTACTAGCACGAGTAATAACGTTACAGTTACATCTATCAATTAACGTAGCACTATTGCCGTCCCAGTCTAGGGACGGCTTTCCTCTATCGTCTTATGAGACTCATCCTGCGGAAGGCATATCATTAATTCATCAACACGCGCCCTAGTCAGTCGACGGCCGTTTGCTGTATAATATATCCGACACTTAAATATTCCTCGATAGCTCAGCGGTAGAGCATCCGACTGTTAATCGGAGGGTCGTAGGTTCGAATCCTACTCGGGGAGCCAATTTGATGCCGAATGGTGTAATGGTAGCACGACTGACTCTGACTCAGTTAGTCTAGGTTCGAGTCCTAGTTCGGCAGCCAATAAGTTTAGATTATGCCGCTCCTACTTGGGGCGGTTTTTAGTTTCTCCAACTCCCTGTCAAACTCATATTGCGGCAGACTCAACATCCAGCCAATGTCGCTATAACGCTTTATCACCGGTGGTTTGTCAAAGGCGGACAACATGCGAGTTGTACAGCAAGGTAAACCGCTGAGACAGAAACGTAGAGGGGAAAACACAGGCAAGTGCGGTTAGTATTAAGGTGCGCACGCGGCGAAATCAAGATCGTTATTGAACGGGGCTTAAGCCCCACAAGTTTGCGTGCTTATCCATGTATGGATATACATGGCGTCATACCGAATTCCAATATGACTAACGGTTTGTGCTGAAGATTGAGCTGGGTATCTGAAGTCATGTTTCTGATGGAATTATAACTTGTTTAACACCGTTTATTTCTGCTACGACTTCGATGACTTTTTCTGTATTGGCCATCTGCTTTTGTACACGTAGATATAGCTCAATATCAACTTGGTTTTTTCTTCATCCGTACGGTCAATAGAAATTTGCTCAATACTCAGCCCAAGTTGTTCTAACGCCGCACTGATTCTCCCAATAAGTCCTGGACGGTCATTTGCCGTAATCATGATATGTTGAATATTCCGAATGAACCTGCGTTCCAAGGGCTTCAAGGCGACAAATCCGACCAGAACAAGGACTGTGCAGATTGTTCCAAGAATGTATTGACCAGCACCCACTGCTAAGCCAATGCCTGCCGTTGCCCAAACCCCAGCGGCTGTAGTCAGACCCCGAATGGCATTCCGCTGAAATATAATCACTCCAGCGCCGAGAAAGCCGATGCCGCTTACCACTTGAGCAGCGATCCGACTCGGGTCCAAGACAATCGTATGATTGTCTATGACGTCCGTAAAGCCGTATTTAGATATGATCATCATCAATGCACTTCCTATAGCAACAACAAAATGCGTTCGTACGCCAGCTTGTTTATAGTGTACTTTCCGCTCGACACCGATTGCTGCACCCAAAACTCCAGATAACAAGAGCCGTAAAATGAAGTCCCAATTTTGGTGCATAAAGCATCATCTCCCTAACGACTTTTGCGGAGCCAATTGGCAACTGCTATAGATATATAGTGCCTGATTTTGCTTCTCCGAATTAGATTTTTCAACATGAAGCAAAGAACTGTTGTACATATGGAGGCGACAATTGAACAAGATCATCCATCGATTGGTCCATGGTTATTCAGTCCAATAACGGAAGCTGTAATGTCACTTAGTCATAATGAACGACACCGGTCCCATTTCGTACATCGTGGATTACACTGAATCTTAAGAAACCAGCGCAGAGCCACATACGAAAGAGCCGTTTACTATGAAGACTATCACAAAGTTTGTTGGGATGAATGTGTCAAAGGAGAAAATAGCCGCTGCGGTTGCTATGAGCGTTGGTTAGATGGGCTGAATTGGGCGGATCGGCGGGAACAAGTCGTGTTCCAAGAGTATCGTCATCATTTACAGGAAATTGACGGACGAATCAGTCGACTAGAAGCAGCTATTCATCTGGAGGCGACGGAGAGCGAGCGTGCTCCGGTTATTCAGACGCTACAAACGTTGCGCGGTGTAGCTGAGGTGGTAGCCACTTCGTTGGTCGCTGAGATTGGGGAGTTCAAGAGGTTCCGTAATCCAAGGCAATTAATGGCGTATGCAGGCTTGGTACCACGAGAGTACTCGAGTGGGTACAACCCATTGCATAAGATGTGAAAAACCAGAAAGAATGGTCACTGGTGGCGGATATCGATGAAAGGCTGGTTATTTCGATTGAGAAGGATGGGAAACGAATAGCGACTGAATCATCAGTTGTTGGGAAAAGGAAAATTGTGGTCGTGATCAACAACCAGTTCACGAATTCACCCAATACCACACAAATTGCAAGTGGAGCTGGTCGAAACAGTGCTGCGGGGAGTAACGCTGCAATTGATTCTTCAAATACGCTTCAGCAACAAAGTGTCGGGGCGGCAGGAAGAGCTAGAAACCTAGGTATGAAGGGGAGTCAATCTGAGCCACACGACAAGCATGGAAACTGGAAAGACGACGAAGAACTTACGATCGTCATAAACAACCAAATTAACAAGACAGGTAAACGAACATCATCCGCTACTCAAGTCGCAAGCGGTGGAGGTATCGACAGTGCAGGAGGCACTAATGCCGCTATTCAGAGTTCGAACACGAAACAACAACATGCTGTTGGTGGGGACAAATCGGGTCGCGCATTAAATAAAGGACAGAATAACAAACAAAAGGAAGTCCGTTCGCGGAAGAGTTCAACTTCGAGACGGTAACCCGACGACCTCGCATCGGGATCGCGCTCTAAGCGTCAATATTCCAATGTAGAAAATTGACGGATCACATCTCCTTATAGAAGTATTTACAGGTACTACCAATTCTGGTCGTGATGTTACTACGTAAGAGATAACAGTATGGACGTCCTGATTGGAGAATTTCGCAAGGTTGGGTTTTCTGAACTTGGAGCCCCGTTGCCGTCGGCTCACGGATCATAGCTAAGTAGCACGTATACATTAGAACATGCAAAAAGCCGACTCGCACATTCTGGATCGGCTAGTTTTTCAATGGTTGCAGTTTGCGTATCGAGAATCCGTCCTCCGTGCGAACCAACGCCGCCAAGGGTTCTTGAGATTTGATGTCTATAAACGCTGTTGCTTCAAACCGCATGAACATACAGCGACTGGGACCAGGTGTTATTGCACTGGGAAGGAGTGCGCTAAATCGGAAGAACCATGCTCAGTGTAACTTGAGTCATGACGAGAGTACCTGTAGGATTCACGTCTAGCGCGATAATGACCTCTTTTGTACTGAACCGGTTGACCAGGATCTTTTCCTCATTGTTTCTCAGCACGACCCGCTTTTGCGTGAGGCCGGAGTGAAGATAGACCACGTGCGGCATGACGGTGGCACCGATGACTCCGACCGCGAGCAAGAGGGCATTATTGTTGCCAATCCACGGAACGACACTGTGATAAGCGATCTGGCCCCACAGCCGCGATAAAGGCGGGTCCTATGAATGGCAACAACGAGCGAATCCCCTTTTGCCGGGACAGGATCACGTCACGGGCGGCCATAACGGTCTTGTTTTCATAAATCGCATCCGTCGTAGACAAGCAATTCACATCCCCTTGATGTTTTAGATGTTATAAACAATCGATTTAACGACGGAAAGTGTGATGCATACGGCGATTATGGGCAGGCAACGATGGACATCAATTATATGCCTGGTGCTGGGGCACTGTACTGCATAGATTCACTAACGGGCGAGTTGTTGTTACCATTAACGAGGGATACCCAGATGGTATGTGTGTTGATGCAGAAGGGATGATTTGGGTTGCTCACTGGGGTGGTTCAAAAGTTACACGGGGAGAGATTACAAAATGATTGTTGTTACAACTGAAAACATTCATGGGTATCAAATTGAAAAAGTGATTGGTCAAGTGTTTGGTGTGGTCGTTCGAAGTCGTGGACTCGCTGGCAATATCACCGCAGGCCTACGGAGTCTTGTTGGCGGGGAAATTAAAGAATACACAGAAATGTTGGAAGACGCTCGAAAAAATGCGATCGATCGGATGGTTCAAAATGCGCACGAAATGGGCGCCAATGCCATCGTCATGATGCGTTTTGATTCAAGTGAAGTTGGACAAACCATGTCTGAAATCATTGCTTATGGCACAGCCGTTGTTGTGCGCAAGGGATGATGTTGGTAAAGTTTATCGTATCGTATTACGTTTTAGACGTGTTATTGATTGCCGGTGCAATAGCATTCACTTGGTGGGCAAGGAAAAAACGACTAAGGTCAAAAATACAAAAGACGCCAACTGGCTTCATAAAAACCGACGAAATATTTGTTGATCCAACGACGGGGATTAAACAGCAGGTTTGGTTTAATCCCAAGACGGGACAAAGGTACTACGAAACGATAAACGAGTGAGTGAAAGGAGTGATTTATTGAGTCAGAGACCGATTATCTCTCTGTTAGCTAGTCTTCTGTCTTAGCAATTGTATTATAACTAATTAACTTCACAAAAAGGTAAAGTAATTCTTTTCTTGATTCACATTTATGGGGTCCAAGGCAAGAAGAAATGAATGTAGTTGATGGAGAAACGCATATCCATAAAGGTGGAAAAAATATAATTTTCTGTGTATAAGTGCGGATAAGGCTGTGCATTACCGTAGAAGCTATGTTTCAGAAAGGATTTGATAACGTGGAAAGCTCGGGTAAGCACCAGTATGAAATTCACAACATAAAATCTCCAGTTTTGCAAATGGTTATCATTATCCTTGGAGTATTTATGGCTATTTTGGACACTAGTATCGTAAATGTCGCGATACCAACCATGGAAAATGATTTAAATACAACCACAGCTCAAATTCAATGGGTGTTAACAGCATATATGTTGACCCTAGGAGTTCTGATTCCCATATCAGGGTGGTTAACAGATCGATTTGGATCAAGACAGTTATTTTTGTTCTCTCTTGCAATTTTTACAATTGGATCCGCTTTATGTGGAATGTCATGGAATTTAAGTTCAATTTTATTTTTCAGAATTATTCAAGGTGTAGGTGGAGCCTTCATGCAGCCTGTTGCAATGTCCATGATTTATCGTATTTTCCCACCAGAGCGTCGAGGGACTATTATGGGTATATTTGGGATTGCGATGATGGTAGCTCCCGCCATTGGGCCAGTATTAAGTGGATACTTTGTTGATTATGCAAGTTGGAGATTGATTTTCTACATCAATGTACCAATCGGGATCGCAGCAGTTTTGCTTGGTTATTTTTCGCTCTATGATTTTCCTCATGAACAAAAGGGCAAGTTAGATATTTGGGGTCTGGTCTTTTCGACAATTGGATTCTTTAGCCTGCTTTATGGTTTTAATGAGGTTTCTTCGGATGGATGGAAATCAAGTACTGTAGTTCTCTCTCTCATGATTGGGATTGTCTTTCTCGTGCTTTTTATAATCACAGAGTTAAAAGTTGAAAATCCAATGCTTAACCTTAGCGTGTTAAACAATTACATGTTCAGCATGAGTCTGGTTATTAGCTCCATTATTTTCACAGCAATGTTTGTGGGGATTTTCTTACTACCACTATACCTCCAGGACATAATGGGATACACCGCAGTACGAACTGGCCTATTCATGACCCCGGCTGCACTGGCGACAGCAGTAATGATGCCAATCAGTGGGAAATTATTCGATAAAATTGGAGCTCGTCCCCTTGGGTTAATCGGGTTGTTGGTGATAACTCTC
Organism: Alicyclobacillus fastidiosus; assembly: GCF_026651875.1. Taxonomy (GTDB): domain Bacteria; phylum Bacillota; class Bacilli; order Alicyclobacillales; family Alicyclobacillaceae; genus Alicyclobacillus; species Alicyclobacillus fastidiosus. The sequence goes on from NZ_CP104067.1 coordinate 614,613, forward strand.
TCTACTTACGGATTTACTACGCTTGGATTACAAACAAGTTCGGCCCATATTCAATGGCTGTATATTATTAGAAGTATTGGCATGGGGATGACAATGATGCCGATTATGACTGCTGGGATGAACACGGTACCTATTAAGTTAGTAAGCCAAGGCACCGCTATGACAAACACTGTGCGACAAGTTTCTTCATCACTTGGAACAGCAATTTTAACCTCGTATATGACTACTCAGGCGACCTTACATACAACGCAGTTAGCATGGATGGTGAGTCCCACTACATACCAAGGACAAAGTCTGCTTAAAATGCAGAATATGTTTGAATCTCAGGGGATGACCGCTGTCCAAGCGCTTAACGCTGCTCGTGAATTGATGTATGGCCTGATTTCTAATCAAGGATATGTGCAAGGGATGAATGATACGTTTTTCGTATCTACTATTTTGTGCGCAATCGCTTGGGTAGGTATATGGTTTTATGCAAGTAAAAAAGAACGGGCAATTCGTGAAGGGCGGCGTAGACCACAAAAGACGAAAAAGCAATCGGAAACTCTGCTATTAGGGCCCGGAAAACCGTAATGCGCAAGAAGCCTCGTTGAAGTATAGTGCTGGCGGCGCAAGGGGATTTCCCTTTATGTCCCATTGGCTACAGCATTAGGATTTGTGGACGGAATGACCTGCTCAAGTCTCACGCAAATCGTTAAGACAGCGACGATAAAGAGTACACATCCAGCCAAGATAAAATAAATCTGGGTTCCAAAATGCTGACCCAGTATGCCTGCAAGCCCATCCCCTAATGGGATTGAAACCCATGCCGACAAACGAAATGCACTCGAACTACGCCCAAGCAACTGATCTGGAATCAACAGTTGACGCAGCGTGACCGACTGTACATTCCAAGCCACTAATAATACACCAATGAAAATCTGAATCAGGAAAATCACGGATGGGTTCTTTGTGAATGACAGAACAATTGGTGGGGTTAATCGAATACACACCATCTTCAACTTGAACCAATCCTACGGTGCGTAAGAGCGTAAGGTGATGGTGAACATTTGATTTGGTGGCGTTTAGCGTATTTGTAAGTTCACCAAGCGATTTTGCGGAATGACGGACAAGAGTAAGTAATCGAATCCGTTGAGCATCGCCAAGAGCTTTGTGAAGAGCAGCCACTTGCATCATCTGGGTTTGAGCGATGCCGCCAGGGAGAAACTCGTCTGCAACGGGGTAGTAATAAACGAGACAATGGGGTAGATAATTGACAATCGTAAACGGACGATATGCGGATTGTGGAATCAGCCAAAGTGTATTCACTCCAGGATGCGGTTGAAGCGCGCTCCCCTTTGTGACCAAACGAATTAGCTCAGAGGATTTCACCCCATCCGCAATGTGCTCGTTATGTTGTTTATCTTGCTGAAGCGCAAGCATCGTATGGGGCATGTCGGGAAATAATTCCTTGTACCAACACGCCAATAGGTTTTTGAGATCGATAGTTTAATAACCAACGGTTTTAAAAGGACGTCCGTTTTCAGGCAACCGTCCGTGCTTTAGGTGTGGATGCTGTCTCTTGTATTCGTTATACAAATTTTAGTGCGTATCCTGGATAATACATATTCAGAATGCTATAGCCTCTCGGTATTGGATGGTTAGAAAATTACATGAACCAGATGAATTTCCAGAAATGAACTGGTAACCATCGGCTTCATGGTTGTTCGGCAAGGTTCCTTGAAAAAGGGTATAGCAAACAAAGCGATGACGATGGGATTTTTAAAAAGTCATCGCTGGAGATGGTATGATTGGGGTGTTCTCAAGCTGACAAGAGCATTGGCTTTAGGTCCAGGTTGCTCTCTTGGTACCAAGCGTCAATGTGTTGACACATTGCAATGCCATAGACCCGGATGGTCCACATCATGGTGCTGCGATGCTTGGCGGCTTCGAGGTGGTAATCCTCTTTTGCTCGCTTGTTGCTGCGTTCGCAGGTGGTTCTGCGTTTGTAGATATTGGTCCACTCGTTGCTGTTGCGAGCGACGGGTGGAAACAAGCGGGGATTATCCTTGGTGTATGTGTGGACACATCTTCCGTAAGGTGAAACGGAGCATGGCGTGTCACATGTCACCACTCCCTTTACGACAAGCGGACAGTGATATTTGCGACGGGCTCTTGAGCTGTCGTATCCACGGTTTCTCATCTCCAGCCCTTTCTTGCAAATCGGAACCCCATTTCGAGAGATCATCATATCGTCTTTGTATTTCTTGTTGCCCGTGTTGCGCTGATTCATGTCGATGAACGGTGTAATCTTTTGTGACCTTAGATACTCGTAAATCGCCATGGCATCATGTGCAGCGTCAAGAAGAACTCTGTCCCAGGTGTATTCTCGGAAGTATGCCTTGAACTCACGGGCACTCACGACCCAAGATGTGGCATCGTGTCGGGAAGCCCTTTGTAGCCTAGGGTAAATCGGTAGGTCGTAAGGGCTATCCGCAGCGACAAGGCTGTATAAGTGGTAGCCGAAGTAAAACTTATTTCGGTAGCTGTCCCAGCCCATGTCGCAGTCTGGTTGTGAGAACTGGCGATGACAGGAGCACTGATTTTTTCCCTGGTCACGACAGGAACAAATTCGCTTGCTACGAATCTGGGCTGCTGTTTGCACGGGCATACCGTCACCAGCGATGGACAGGGCATGTACATTTCCTAACAAACCAAGTGAAGAGGAGACAGAGAGAAATTGTTGTTGGAAGAGGCGAAGCAGCACGTCAAAAGGCTGTGAACGAATGGCTGTACGTCTTTGCAATTGAGATATGAGTTTGGCAATTCTCTTTGGATTGGTAGTGGGCGCCTTTTCTCCCTTTTTTCCTCTCTTGGGTTTCTTTCGACTAAGTCTTCGCCTAGATGCAATGTTGGGAGAAACGTGATTCCATAGCCGCCCAAAGAAATCGTAGAACGTACCTACGCCCGGGGTGTGACCATACTCAAAACCACTGAGGATAGCGTATAACGGGCAGCGGCGGAGCTGGTTCACCCACTTCGTGATGGATGGTTCTCCAACCTCAAGCATGAGAAGGTAGGAACGGAGTAGGTTCGCAGGGTCAATGGATTGGGGACCACGACACGAGTAAGTACCTTTGACGCACTGGAAGGTGTCAGAGAGATCTGTGACCCAAAATTTTGCTACGAGCGCCCAGTCTTTGGCGATGAACAACAGTGAGCCATTCGAGTAGTGCAGGCGAAGACGTTCCTCAATGAACGATTGATACTGTTGGTGAGACCGAAGGATAGGTAACATAACACAACCCCAATATGGATGAGATAGGACGGCTAAGCCCTTCTCGGTGATTATTGGGATGATTCCAAAAAGTCAAGTGTTATTTGATGTTCCAGCATAATTTGTTCCGAATTCGTATTTGAATTTCCAATTCAGTACCCTCGGCATATGGAGGGAACGTGGGGGCAAATGAAAATCTCTCTAGGTCCAAAACCTTGAGAGACCAATAAAAACCAAATGCCGAGAGGCTATTGCTTTCAAAGGGGAGTTTCGCTGTGCCTGCCCAATATTGAGACCCCCATTGAGACATTACATATGTCCCGTCGAACCAACTATTATCTGAATTCGGAACTCCCATCCGATAGTCTAATTCTTTAATTGTACCGTCGGTGGGGACATACACCATGTTCCATGTTTCTTGAAGAGCGAGGTCGGTTTCAGGACGCCCACTAAGGTACTTAAATTCTTGAAAGTTAGTCGTATTGTCTACATCATATGTAAGTCCATTTTCTGTAACAGGGTGCAGGGTGTGATACCATGCGAACATCTTTATCGCAATGGCACCGGCTTGCAAGGCTTGCGGGTCCCAACTTGGCATCCATTCGTTTGGTAAAACATCTTCGCAATACTCTTCAAACCCAAGTGTTTGAACATAAAGAATCGGACCGACTGGGTTATTATACGATCTGATGGCGACACGGATCGTGGAAGGATACGCCGTATTATAAATCGTTTGTGTTTGCGCGCTCGCGTGAACAGGCAGTGAAAGTACGAGACCCATTACGGTACAAATTACGAACAAAGCGGACCGTAAACTTTGTATCATGCGTTTTCCTCCTATCGCTGTTCTGGACTCCATGGCGCATTCCCGGGTCGCCCGGAATTGGAGGTTGTTTTTTGAGGTTTAATTCTTCTGCATAATGGTCCACATACAGTTTTAAGTCATGAATGCTAAAGTTTCCGAGTGATTGGGAGGGTTGATTACGACCATTTGGAACAATTGGTTGTAAGACTACAGGTTGTACAGTATTTAGACTGTTCGGAACAACAAAAACAGCTTGTTCGTTATAGCCGTTTGCAAGGACAACCGCATTCACCACGCCTTTGGCATCAAATCCCTGATTCCACTTCATTTCGTAGAGAGGTACAGAGGTGTCCCAAACGCCACGCGTATTAGTTAGCCCAGAGTCAACAATTTCCCCTTCGTGATTGATGACAATCACACGAGCGCCAGCAATCGTCGTGGATTTTGAGGAACCAACGCGAAATTCGATATGCCCTTTTTGTTGATCTGCTTGCGTGCCAGCAGCAAACACGGGTGATACACTACTGATTGAGCTACATAGGACAAGACTTGAGATGACTTTTGTTAATGTTCTCATATGCTTCCCCCTTGAAATATTTATCTTCAAAAGGAAGGATGCCCCTGAAAACGTCGTTTATGTGTATAGCCGAGATCAATAGAACGACATTAAAGAGACACTCGATATTTCCAAGGCGTTTGTCTTATTCTTCTAACGATGCCCTAGCGTGAACACGGGTATAACAGGATTCCAATCGTTTACGAATTCTACAGGCTGCCGATGAACTGTTCAACACTCGCGGATACAAGAGTGTCACGATAAGTGACTTGGCGGAGACAATCGGTTGAGCAAGAAAACAATTTATCAGTATTTCTCTGGGAAAGAGGAAATCGCATCGGCCGTTATCGAGACGGTTATGGGGCGAGTATCTGAGAAGTTTGACCGGCTCGAGGAGCCAAGTGAAGATCCGTTGGGCCAAATTCGTTTGGCATTTGAGCAAGTCAAAGCCGAAGTTGCTCGTGTCAGTCCGCTCTTGCAAGAGGATATTCGAAAACTCTTACCCCAAGGGCATCAGAGAATAAAGGAGATTCGGGCAGAGAAGATCAAGAAGATTTAGCGGTTGATGGCAATCCATGCGCAAGCAAAGTCCTATGTTCATCTATGTAACTCATGGCATTTGTCTGGAAACCGAAAAATATAAAATGGTATCTATAGTGTAAAGACGGAATGGGTGAAAAGCATGCAAAAATCCGTTTTGTTTTTCAACGAAATCAATAAAACATCATTACCGTACGTTGGGGGCAAGGGAGCAAATCTCGGGGAAATGACAAAGGCAGGCTTCCCTGTACCGCAGGGGTTTTGCATCACTACCCTCGCATATCAGGCCTTTGTCGAGACGAGCGGTAAGATGAATCACTTCTTTACCCAGCTTGATCATGTTCGTGAGAATAGCTTGGATGAAATTCGGGTATTGGGGGAACAAATTCGCAATCACTTGGAGACCCTAGCTATTCCACGGGAGCTTGAAGCGGCTATCGTGAAGGCATGGCAGCAGAGCGGCAAGAAAAAGCCTATGCGGTTCGTTCTAGTGCAACGGCAGAAGACTTGCCGGGTGCTTCTTTTGCTGGCCAACAAGAAACGTATCTCAATATACTCGGACAGGACCAGCTACTCAATTCTGTTCGGCGCTGTTGGGCATCACTGTTCACGGATCGAGCGATTTCCTATCGTGTTAAGAACGGCTTCGACCACCGCCACGTCTTCCTGTCGGTCGTCGTTCAAGAAATGGTTTTTCCTGAGGTATCCGGAATCATGTTTACGGCAGATCCTATCTCCGGTAATCGGAACGTCACCTCCATCGACGCCAGTTTCGGATTGGGCGAAGCTTTGGTATCCGGCTTGGTGTCCGCTGATTTATATCAAGTTCGATCTGGTCAAATTCTTCAAAAGAAGATTTCCGACAAGAAGATCGCCATCTACTCCGTCTCGGAAGGTGGCACTGTGACGAAGGAGTTGTCAATTGACCAACGGTGTGCCCAAGCTCTGCCTGATGAAAAAATCATCGAATTGGCTAACCTTGGGGACCGAATCGAAGAACATTACGGCACTGACCAAGACATTGAATGGTGTTTAGTAGATGGGGAGTTTTACATCGTACAATCCCGTCCCATCACGACGCTGTTTCCGGTGCCGAGGGTATGGGATGACCGGGTACACGCCTTCGTATCCGTGGGTCATCAGCAAATGATGACGGACGCGCTGCGACCGCTCGGGATTTCGGTTCTCCGCACCTTCTTTCCTTTCAAGCCAGCCGGTACGGCCGCATCGGAAAGTCCTTATGTTCTAGAGGCAGGTAGCCATTTATTTTTCGACATTACGAATTTACTTTATTTGAAACCACTGAAAAAGATTTTACCAAGATTGTTCAGCGGTATTGATGAGCGGGTTGGGAGCGCCGTCAGCGAACTCATTCAAAGACCCGAATTCCAGCTCCCTGCTGACAAGCGTCTTCAAAAAACCGCCATGCGAATCGCCCGGTTTGGTGGAAAGAATGTGCTCGTCGGACTGTTATTTCGCGATCCGTCCCAAGCAAGACCATTCGTCAATACGTTTATGAAACGCTCCCTGGAAGAGTGCGAACAGTTCATATTCGCCGTAACGGGTGCTGAACGCATTCGCAGAATTCAGGAACATCTCGGAAATCTCATGCTGTCCATCTTACGAGTCGTGTCACGTTATTTCGGTTCAGGACTCATCGCTATGGTGTTGGTGAAAGTTTTGGCCAAGCGATGGCGCTTAAGTGATGAGAACGTACAGTTGTTGAACAAATCATTACCCGGAAACGTCACAAGTGAGCTCGGACTGCAAATTGGCGATTTGGCTGATTGTGCGCGGCAGTATCCGGAAGTTATCGAGTATTTACAAAACGCAAATGATGCGACATTTTTCGAGGGACTTAATCGGGTTCCGGGTGGCTCAGAATTTGGAAGAGCGTTCGAAAAGTTTTTGGTAAGCTATGGGATGCGATGTCCGGGCGAGATCGATATCACTAACCCAAGATGGCGCGAACAGCCCACTAGGCTCGTTCCGCCAATTTTGAGCCACATTCGGGCCCAAAAGCCAGGTGAACATCGACAAAACTTTGAGCAAGGAAGAATCGAGGCGAACGAGGCGGCGGATCAGATCCTTGCACAACTGCGCCGAACGCGGGGAGGCGTATTCAAAGCCAGGTTCATGACCCGTTTGATTCGAGTTTACCGAAATACCGTAGGAATGCGGGAACATCCGAAATACATCTTGATTCAGCATTTTGACTTATGTAAGCGAGCCATTTGGGAGGAAGCAGGGAGACTTGTTCAAAGTGGCGTTTTGCGTCACGAATCGGATGTGTTCTGGTTGTCTCTTGGCGAACTCTTCGCTTTGGAGGATCGGACGTTTGTTGGGGATGTCCAGCAGGTCATCATAGATAGGCAGCGGCAGTATGAACAGGACAAAAAGTTGACGCCACCGCGTATGATGACCAGCGAAGGGGAAATCATCACGGGCACGAGGCGTGACGTGGAAGCGCCAGAAGGTGCCCTGATCGGCACACCCGTTTCAGCCGGGGTTGCCGAAGGGTACGCGAAGGTGGTACTCAGGCCCGAGGAGGCGAAACTCAACCCTGGCGAGATCATGATTGCACCGTTTACCGATCCCGGTTGGACGCCGCTGTTTCACTCGGCGAAGGCGTTAGTCATGGAGGTAGGGGGATCATGACACACGGAGCTGTCGTAGCACGTGAATATGGAATACCCGCAGTGGTCGGTATTGATAATGCCACTGAGGTTATCAAGGACGGAGAGTATATCCGGGTTGACGGAACCAAAGGATTCGTTGAGATTCTACGGAAGTCTGAGGTGTCTCAAACGAATTGAATCCATGACGCATCGGCGAAGGGGCTGTCCCAAAAGGGTCGTACCAAATCATCCAGTCCCAACATCATATAGAAAAGCCTCCAAATCCACAGTGAAAGTGGAGATGGAGGCTTTTTGTTTTAAGGAATTCTTAATCAAAGTGGGGCTTCAAAAATCCAAAATTGACTTTTGGGACACCCCCTTTTGCTGTATTGCACCTCAAAAGTGAACTCGGTTAGTGTGATTAAGCCCTCTTTAGGGGACGTTCGTGTGTAATAGCCTCTCGGTATTGGATGGTTAGAAAATTACATGAACCAGATGAATTTCCAGAAATGAACTGGTAACCATCGGCTTCATGGTTGTTCGGCAAGGTTCCTTGAAAAAGGGTATAGCAAACAAAGCGATGACGATGGGATTTTTAAAAAGTCATCGCTGGAGATGGTATGATTGGGGTGTTCTCAAGCTGACAAGAGCATTGGCTTTAGGTCCAGGTTGCTCTCTTGGTACCAAGCGTCAATGTGTTGACACATTGCAATGCCATAGACCCGGATGGTCCACATCATGGTGCTGCGATGCTTGGCGGCTTCGAGGTGGTAATCCTCTTTTGCTCGCTTGTTGCTGCGTTCGCAGGTGGTTCTGCGTTTGTAGATATTGGTCCACTCGTTGCTGTTGCGAGCGACGGGTGGAAACAAGCGGGGATTATCCTTGGTGTATGTGTGGACACATCTTCCGTAAGGTGAAACGGAGCATGGCGTGTCGCATGTCACCACTCCCTTTACGACAAGCGGACAGTGATATTTGCGACGGGCTCTTGAGCTGTCGTATCCACGGTCTCTCATCTCCAGCCCTTTCTTGCAAATCGGAACCCCATTTCGAGAGATCATCATATCGTCTTTGTATTTCTTGTTGCCCGTGTTGCGCTGATTCATGTCGATGAACGGTGTAATCTTTTGTGACCTTAGATACTCGTAAATCGCCATGGCATCATGTGCAGCGTCAAGAAGAACCCTGTCCCAGGTGTATTCTCGGAAGTATGCCTTGAACTCACGGGCACTCACGACCCAAGATGTGGCATCGTGTCGGGAAGCCCTTTGTAGCCTAGGGTAAATCGGTAGGTCGTAAGGGCTATCCGCAGCGACAAGGCTGTATAAGTGGTAGCCGAAGTAAAACTTATTTCGGTAGCTGTCCCAGCCCATGTCGCAGTCTGGTTGTGAGAACTGGCGATGACAGGAGCACTGATTTTTTCCCTGGTCACGACAGGAACAAATTCGCTTGCTACGAATCTGGGCTGCTGTTTGCACGGGCATACCGTCACCAGCGATGGACAGGGCATGTACATTTCCTAACAAACCAAGTGAAGAGGAGACAGAGAGAAATTGTTGTTGGAAGAGGCGAAGCAGCACGTCAAAAGGCTGTGAACGAATGGCTGTACGTCTTTGCAATTGAGATATGAGTTTGGCAATTCTCTTTGGATTGGTAGTGGGCGCCTTTTCTCCCTTTTTTCCTCTCTTGGGTTTCTTTCGACTAAGTCTTCGCCTAGATGCAATGTTGGGAGAAACGTGATTCCATAGCCGCCCAAAGAAATCGTAGAACGTACCTACGCCCGGGGTGTGACCATACTCAAAACCACTGAGGATAGCGTATAACGGGCAGCGGCGGAGCTGGTTCACCCACTTCGTGATGGATGGTTCTCCAACCTCAAGCATGAGAAGGTAGGAACGGAGTAGGTTCGCAGGGTCAATGGATTGGGGACCACGACACGAGTAAGTACCTTTGACGCACTGGAAGGTGTCAGAGAGATCTGTGACCCAAAATTTTGCTACGAGCGCCCAGTCTTTGGCGATGAACAACAGTGAGCCATTCGAGTAGTGCAGGCGAAGACGTTCCTCAATGAACGATTGATACTGTTGGTGAGACCGAAGGATAGGTAACATAACACAACCCCAATATGGATGAGATAGGACGGCTAAGCCCTTCTCGGTGATTATTGGGATGATTCCAAAAAGTCAAGTGTTATTTGATGTTCCAGCATACTTTGTTCCGAATTCGTATTTGAATTTCCAATTCAGTACCCTCGGCATATGGAGGGAACGTGGGGGCAAATGAAAATCTCTCTAGGTCCAAAACCTTGAGAGACCAATAAAAACCAAATGCCGAGAGGCTATTTGAGGGAAAGGGGGAAGTCGCCATACAACCAAGGAATTTTGTCCAATGCCCTTAATCCAAAGGTGGCTGTGTTTTTCCTGACCTTTCTACCGCAGTTCGTGGAGCCAGGTGCAAATACGATGGAACAACTTTTCTTAATGGGTCTCATCTATACTGGATTAGCTATTGTGTGGTTCTTTATTTACGTCAGTTTTGTTAATTACCTCCGAAACTGGCTAAAAAGCCCGAAGGGCAAGAGGCTGATGGAGAGAATGACAGGGGCAGTCCTGGTTGGATTTGGGTTAAAGTTGGCATTTGAAAGACGGTAGTTTTCTACCGAGGCATAATTACTAGAACTCGTGCATATCAATGTTTTTATAAACATGCGTCCGCCTTGCATGGTTTTTGTTCAGTTATCAGGGCAGGAAAGCGCAACAGCAATCAGTAATGATCCAGCAGCAGTGAGGAGTATTTCTCGAACAAACTCGCTAGCACAGCGATACCGACCACGTTGCCAAGCCAAATCATGTTGTATCCTCAGACTGTGATGCTAAGGTGTTTGTCATGTATCAAGAAGATTTAGCAATACGCTGGGGAAACTCGTTTTTAACAGCAAAACAAAAGGATTATTGTTGCAAGCCACGAATATAGCTTAACTGCGGACAGTTCCATAGGAATGCAACTAGGTGCCCTTTCAAGGGGTAACAGGGAATCGGGTGTAAATCCCGAGCGGTCCCGCCACTGTAACTGCGAAGTTCTCTTTCACCATGTCACTCGTTTGTTCGGGGAAGACGAAAGAGGATGATGACCAGAAGCCAGGAGACCTACCTAGATTGCTGCACCCAAGAACCTTCGAGGAAAGGAGCGGTGTACGAGGGCGACTGACGAGTGTAGATTCGTCTTTCTTTAGCCTTGCACACAATCCTCGACTAGAAGTCGGGGATTTCTTTATGTTGTCGTACTAAAAGTTAGGCAGATAGGAGAGGATTTAAATTGAATTTTAAGAAGTCAATTTTGGAGTTTGGCTTGAGTATTGTTGTTTTACATGTAGTCGCTATCGGTCTCTTGGTGACAGCAATCCCTCATCATCCAACTTTATTGGGGCTCGGAGTTCTGGCATATACGTTTGGACTTCGCCATGCTTTTGACGCAGATCACATCGCTGCCATTGACAATACGGTACGTAAACTCAGGCAGGAGGAGAAAAATCCAATTGGTGTGGGTTTTTACTTCTCTCTTGGACACTCAACGATCGTGATAATCATGGCAATAGTCACGGCATTTGCCGTTCACTGGGCACAAAAATCTATCCCTGCGTTACAGAACATTGGGGGAATCTTAGGAACCAGTATTTCCGCCGTATTCCTGTTTTTGATCGGGATTATCAATTTGTTCGTGCTCATGAATATTTACAAGGTATTTAAGGAGATGCGCACGACTTCACTGAACGAGGCGGAGTTCGAGGAAGTGCTTCTTTCGAGGGGATTTATATCCCGTATGATTGGACCCTTATTTAAATTAGTAAATAAAAGTTGGCACATTTATCCGATAGGCGTTCTTTTCGGATTTAGTTTTGATACAGCGAGTGAAGTTGCCCTATTGGCTATATCTGCAGGAGCGGCAAAGAACGCGATTCCATTCACGGGTGTACTTGCCCTTCCTCTTTTGTTTTCAGCGGGGATGAGCCTGATGGACACGGCGGATGGCTTGTTTATGACAACGGCTTACCATTGGGCATTTGCGACCCCAATTCGTAAAGTGTATTACAACCTCACTGTGACAGGTTTGTCGGTTGTTGCAGCTTTGGTCATAGGCATGATTGAGGTTCTTCAAGTCCTAGCTCCAGAAATGGGACTAAATCAAGGTTTTTGGGCTTGGGTGCAGAACTTGGATTTTGGTACGATTGGCTGTATGTTGGTAGGAATGTTTGTTGTCACGTGGACAGTTTCGTACGGAATATGGAAATTTTACCGCATTGAGCAACGGTGGTCCGCGACTAATTAATAGTACGGTTCAATACACTTTGTACGAGTTGAATAAATATAAAAAACGCGGCACTCCGTTATGATATGCCGCGTTTTTCCGCGTTATTCATTGCGGGAAACAGGTTAATAACTAATTGTCCAGGTTCCATCTAGATTAAAATGTGTAGCGTGATCTATATGGATAAGTGCATTTAGAGCTTCGATAAATTCTTCGACAGATCCGCAAACTTTTGAGTGTTGATACATCATGAACACCTCCATATGGATTGACCGATTCACCTTTACTACTAAGCTATCCAGGCAAGCAGGGAAATATACTAGATTTGAAAAATAATTTGAGAGAGATGTCGAATGTACCGCGACTGTATTGTGTTGCGATTACCGCAAAGGTCCACCAGCTAGGAGGGGGACAGAACATGAGACTCAGCAGAAGAGCTAACAGAAAAGGGCTTCCCTGAGGATGTGATTATCGCGAGTCCTGTCTAGGGTGCTGGGCTTTTTCTGCGTGAAACACTTTCGGGTTGGCTTGCTGCGTTGAGTGTTTTGTTTGTTGTCTCTGGCGCCAACAGTACGCAGACAATGAGTCCGCCAAATGTGACAGCGGCGGCCACCAGCATCGTTGGCCCTATTCCGAAGTTTTCCAATCCCCACGGAAACAGGTACGTTCCAATAACCGCACCGAATCGGCTGATACAGGTTGTAATTCCCACGGCTGTACCCCGTACCTCTGTGGGGAACAGTTCATTTGGCGCGAGCCATTCCATGACATTTGGTCCGCCCGAAAAAATGGCATAGAGGACGAATCCGACGAAAATCATGGCCAGCGGACCGTGTGGGAACAGCCCCAGAATGAGAACACCGACCGTCATGCCGGTGAATGAGACGATGATGAGCATTCTGCGTCCCATCCTGTTCACTAGGAACAGTGCCGGAATACAGCCGATGAGGAAGAGTGCGCTTATGATGGCCGCACCGTAACCGGATGCTCCTTCGAACAGGTGATAGGATGCGAGCATCTCTGGACCAAACGTCAGCATGGCAAACAATGGAGCCACCGCGGCCATGTAAAATAGCCCAACGTAGAGTGTTCGTTTTAAGTAACCCGGCATAAAGAGTGTGAAGTAACTGGTCTTGCCAGTCGAACCGTCTGGCATGACGATGTCTTGGAGTGAGGCGGTTGGTCCATAAACTTGTTTGAGAACTTTTTCGGCCTCTGTTTTTCGTCCCTTCTGTAACAGCCAACGTGGTGACTCTGGTGTACCCATCCTCAACAAAACCAAGATGACGGCCGGGATAGCGCTACTGGCTAGTATCCATCGCCAAGCATTCGGACCAATGTTCAGCATGACTTGACCGACAATATACGCCACAGTTGAACCAATGTAGTATGCAATAAGGGTCACACCCAGCATCAGACCTCGTTGTTTCTTAGGTGAAAACTCGGCTAGGAGCGATGTGGCAATTGGATAGTCGGCGCCGACGGAGATACCGAGAATAAGTCGAATGATAAACAGTTCCCAGCCAGTTTGGACCCAGACCTGCAGAATGGAAGCCACAATCAATACGATAAAATCAATGGTATACATTAATTGCCTGCCGAATTTGTCGGTCACATACCCCATGAATCCACCGATGAAAATGCCGATGAGTGCGGATGCACCAATCAGGCCGCTCCATGTTGTATTCAGATGTAGTTGTGGTCTAATCTGGATCAAAGCAATGGCGATAATACTGAGAATGTAACCATCCAGGAATGGACCACCCGAAGAATACACGGTGAGGCGAGCGTGAAACCCACTGAATTCAGCATCGTCTACAATGTTTTTCCTTTTCCTTTTCATCATTCGACCCCCGTCGTAGAATCAGTCATATTCGGTGTCAGATAAGATGTTATAGAGTAAGCGACGTTATGCACGGTTCAACTGAGTTTTGTACAACTGTAGAGTTTTTATCCAATATCCGGGTACCTGTTACCCTGTCGTACTGGTGAGACAGGACAGGTTTATACTTCCCGTTTTCATTTATGTAGAAAGTCTAGTTCCATAGATCCTTAGGATAGGATTAACCAGGAGAGGAATCCTTAATTCAAAGCAGCAATATGAACAAAATATATGAATATATAAATATATAAATATATAATGTGAAACTCGCATGGTCATGAGGAATACAACGATGATGAAGACAAAAGAAGTTTCAATTGAACCGCCAGTTGCCCGGAACACTGCTGTCGTTATTGGGGGCATTTGTGCGTTCATTTAAATGGATATACATTGAAGCAGCAAAGCTTTTTATTTCACATCGGGGCAGTGCATGATTAAAGTAGAGCTAAAGAGGGTGATGGCGATGGTAAAAACAGCGTTAATTACGGGTGCATCGCACGGAATAGGACTTGAGTTAGCGAGAGTGTTCGCTGAAAACGGGTATCAACTCGTTCTCGTAGCTCGAAATTCTCGCAGACTGAGGGAAATTAAGGATGAATTTCAGCGAACTCTCTCTACGTCAGTGGATATCATCGCTAAAGACTTAAGTGAACCTGACGCACCGCGGGAACTTTTTGCTGAATTAACGGATAGGAACCTGAACATCGACGCGTTGGTCAATAATGCGGGATATGGTTGGAAGGGACAGTTTGCCAAAGGAAATCCGGATACTCAGTTAGATATGATTGATTTGAATGTGCGCGCCCTTACGTATTTAACCCGGTTAGCACTCCCCTCCATGGTGGCTGCTAAGGGTGGGTATATTTTAAATGTGGCTTCCACGGCAGCCTTCCAGCCGGGACCACTTATGGCGGTTTATTACGCAACGAAAGCGTACGTACTATCATTTAGCGAGGCCATAGGAAATGAGGTAAGAGAATACGGTATTACGGTGACGACGCTGTGCCCAGGCCCTACGTCCACCGAATTTGCAAGTCGAGCAAATATGTCCACAAGTAGGTTGTTTCAGGGCAGCGGGGTGATGGACGCAAAAACCGTGGCCAAACTGGGATATGAAGGTATGATGAAGGGGCGAACCATCGTGATCCCAGGGGTACGGAATCAGGTGTTAGCTGCAAGTACCCGGTTCGCCCCACGGCGAGCAGTCACTCGTATTGCGCGATCCCTGAACGAGGGTTAAACGTTCACGGAACGAACGAGGTCTTCTCACTGGTGTTATCGTTAATCCGATTGTTGCGTTCTCCTGCACTTTAAGTTGCGGAAAACATAATCCTCATTAATGGATGCGCTAGCTGAGTAAGAATGACAAGCGGCCAGTTTCCGATTTCAGCAAATACTCCTGTGGATAGACGACTATCCACCGATATTCCGATAAAATTGCCAGGTCGATCCCAATTTGTCACCGGACGTTCGCGGTTTTTGTAAGCTTGGTGAATCGCCTAAGTGATTCACCGGAACTCATTCGTACTTGAAGGAGGCCTCACGTGAATCACTACACATCTGTCATTATTATTGTAGCCTTGGTCATCTTCGGACTTTATCGACGCGTCCGTAGGACAGTTGGGTTTCAGTACTTAGTTCGTGGCCGAATTACCACCCGAGTAGTCATATTCTCGATTTTGGCGCTCGTCATTTTAGCCGCTGGTGCCGCAAATCCAATATCCTATGTGTTTGATGCAGTTGGACTGGTGATTGGGGGGATCATCGCCTACATTTCCGCTCGAACCACAAAATTTGAAATGAGAAACGGCCGTTGGGGATACCTTCAACATTTGTGGATTGGCATTGGCCTGATCATCCTTTTCATTGGCCGGTTGGCTTTTCGTTTTATTGAGATATCTCAGGATGTGGGCAAAATCCAACAACAACAAGTTTCAGGTCAAAATCAACTGGCCGCCCAAAGCTTTTCCGATCCCTGGACGGCCGGCGTCTTTATGCTACTAGTCGCTTACTATATTGGCTATTTTATCTTCTTGCTTCGCAAGGCCCGGGAATTCGAAAATCAGACCTCGTCGGCAAGGAAGGATTGGGACGCGCAGTAGTCAGCGATTCTTATCGGGTGGTTGTGTAACCGGCGCTCACCGCTTGGTTCTCGCATAAAGGGGGCTGTCCAAAACTGGATTTTTGATTTTCGGAGCCCCCACTTTTGCATGAAAAGCCCCCAAACCCACTTGAACGGTGGATTTGGAGGCTTTCTCGTTACATGTTTAATCGCTCTGCTATTAGCGACTGTTACTGTTCAGATGGCGGTAACAAGTATCGACACATTGTTTCCGCAATAATATCCACTTAATAACAGACGAAATCGGTGGGAAATTAAGAATTGTTTATGAACACCCCCATAAATCTATGTCTCAGGTCGAAATTTTATGACATAAACGCCAAATTCCGAAAGGAAACGGGGGAACCACCATTTTTGGGGTGAATCGCGGGGCTACCGCGTAGGGCACCTTTCAACCCGAACCCGACAGCTAACCTCGTAGGCGAATTTGAAAGGAGACGGATACTATGCAAACGCAAGAGTGGATTGACTTAGGTCGTGTAAGCGAGTTGGTCGGCTCAGAACTACTGTACGACGCTGACGCCGTGGCCAAATTACGTCATGCCAATCGAGCAGCGCGATATTTTCCGTCAAATGGTAAGAGACGACCGAAGTACTACACGCCTCCACGTAAGGACCACCAGGAGGTGCAATGATGAATGGTTGGGTTTATCGTTGCAATAGCTTGTATCACTGGTGTCTACACGTTATTCACAGTACAAATCCTTAATACGTCGAAGGATAACCTTCGGCCAATAAAACGTTAATCAATACAGGGATGTCTCTTTGGCATCTCCCCTTACATCCGATATGTCGTGTTGAAAACTTCATATGCCATCGCTTAGTTCCGAAAGGAAGCGGAGGAACCATTCAATTGGGGTGAATCCAGTCTCCGACTGGTAGGGAATCTCTTATCCCGAATCCGACAGCTAACTTCGTCAGCGGTAAGAGAGGTGTCTTCTTGTACGTTGATGCTGATTAGTTTGCTCCCCCGTAGGAACTCCTACGGGGGCTTTTGTCGTTACAGCATTCAACTTAAGGGAATTGGGGGACAAAACCATGTATAAACGAATTCTTGTACCCATTGATGACTCGGATACAGTCGACTCCATTTTGCACGAAGTTGCACAAATATGGATGGAAAATAGAAATCGTACCATCACCCTTTTCCACGTTCTCAGGCCCGTAAACAGTCTTGGTGTAGGGACAGGATACATTGTTGATACCGCTCACGTTCAAACACGATTGGAAAAAGACGGACATCAACTTTTAGAGCAGGCTGGTGAAAGATTATCGTATTTCGGTATTGAGCCTAAAATGGTCTTAGAGTGGGGAGAACCCGCGCGTGAGATCAGTCGATACGCGGAAAGTGAAGACATCGACCTAATTGTCGTAGGCAATAAGGATAAAGGTCTGTTGGATAAATTACTCAGTGGTAGTGTGAGCCAAAGAGTTGTAGAAAAGGCACCAGCGGACGTTCTCGTGGTGAAGTGAAAATTGATACGAGGTGAAGCGAATGATAAAAATGGAAGAAGTACAAGAACAATTGCAGCACTGGGGCGAATTGATCATTACTACGGACGCCGGAGAGACATATGAAATACATCTCGGCGATACCGAGTTTGATAAGGAAAATCGTGTGCTCCAGTTCACCACACCAGACGCAAAAATCGTCATTGATGGCGATACCATTGAAAGCGTAAAAATGCACTTCAGTCACAAGATGAGTGACTAAAGGACGTCTCAGGGATATGTCATGCAATGCCCTTGCCGGGGTTCGGGTTCGTGCTTTGGTTACGTCGAATCCACTTTACGAGATGAATCGCCACGCATTCAACAGCACCCCACGCGATATGTCGGGGTGCTGTGTTCGTTAAACTTAGCCTAAGCCCGTTCCGAGACGATCGTGAAACGAGGCGTCTTTTTTTCACCAATTCTGCACGTTCCTTACGACCCTGATGACCTCTTCACCCACATTACATTGACACGCATAGTAATGTGATTTACTTTGTAATCGAAGAGGTGAGGTATATGACATCCATCCCCTCGGACATGATTAGGGGACACATCGATACAGTTATTCTCAAGTTGTTACTGGACGGGGATAAGTATGGGTATGAAATATCTAAATTGGTGTCTTTAGGTTCTGGCGGTGAGTACGAGTTAAAAGAAGCAACAATGTACTCTTCGCTGAAGCGGTTAGAGCACGAAAAAGATATCACCGCGTACTGGGGTGATGAGACCAAGGGCGGTCGCAGAAAATACTATCGGATTACGGATAAGGGAAAGAAGACGTATATCGAAAACAAGCAGAACTGGGAGCGCGCAAAGCGAATTTTAGAAAACTTGATGTAAGAAAGGAGACATAAAAATGACTGACAAATTAAAGGAGTACCTTGAACACACCTTTTCCGTCTATGAGGAACTAAAGCCGCTTGAGGAGTTAAAGGAAGAGCTGTACCAAAATCTGCAGGACAAAATGCAGGATTTTAAAACGGAAGGATACGATGATGCAACAGCTCTTCAGATGACGATTGACTCCATCGGCGAGGTATCCGAACTAATTGCGAGCATCCATGTAGACGCGCGACAGTTGCAACAGATTGTCGGCATGAATTTATCGATGAGTAATCTACAGTACTCAGATCTTCAATCAGTAGCAGTACATGATGGGAAGTTTAATTATAGTAACTTAAAGGGCTCCGATTTCAGTCATGCCGACTTAACAGATAGCATTTTCAAATGCAGTAATTTGGAAAATGCAAAATTTGATCGTGCCAATCTGAGTCGGGCAAAATTCCGCGCCTCTAACCTGAAGGGGGCAAGTTTTGACGGCTGTACGCTCGATGGTACGGATTTCAGTCATTCAAACCTTGCCAGCGTATCATTTGATGGACTCATATTGAATGGAACCATCTTTAATAATGCAGGATTAAAAGGAACCACGTTTAGAAATTCGATACTCATCAACGTTTCATTCAAGACGCAAGCCAAAAAAGCCGTTTTTGATGGTGCAGTCATGGATAAGTTGACCTATGCCATTCTTCAAGGTTATGGTGCGAAGCTCCCGAATGTGACTGTCGTTTGATTTTTCATCGATGAGAAAGTGGGGTGAATGAGCGATTTCTTTTGTGAACGAACCGTAAATTCACACAGATTTAGATAAAAACGGGGAGTGTCCTTCAGTGTTGAGGTACTTTCGGGACACAGCGATTGGTGAGAAACTCGTCAGACATGATGAAAATCCCCGCCACATAAAATGTGAACCCCATTAACTCAACGCCCTTAGCGTAGGGTTTTGGGCATTTTTTATTCCCATCTGTTGTGAAAATGCCGAGTCCGATCAGCGTAAAATGCAAAAAAGCATTCATTTGGCAATCACCGAACGTAACAAAGACGCTGACTGTCTGGGTTGGAAGATGGGCGGTGGTGTGCCATAGCGATTCAAGTGTGCTGGCTGCACTACAATCAGCCAAAAGGAGGGCGGAAATGCTTATTTCCGAGATGTCATTGGAGAAATTGACTAAAGCACAAATCACAGACCTCGTGTTTGGCCTCGAGTCAGAAATCGACAATGGTACATGCACGGGAGATTGTATCTTTGTCTTTGGTGGAACAAGTATGGAACGCACAGAGAAGGCCGTGGAGTTGTTCAATGACGCTCGGGCGCCCTATATTCTGTTTACTGGTGGCGACAGGTACGGGACACGCAATGATCGGGAAGCTTTGGTTCTGCGTGATAAGGCAATTGAACTTGGGGTACCAGAACAGTCGACTATGGTGGAAACATTATCGAACAATACAATCGAAAACATTCTATGTTCACTTGTAATCTTGGACCGCAAATTGGGGTTACACAGTATTCGACGTCTACTTCTTGTTAGCCAGCAATGGCACATGCGCAGATGCACATTAATGTTTAAAACCTTTCTTCCCCACTGGATTGACTTGGTATGGTGCCCTGAAGATCGTCCGATAGCGCGGCGTGACAACTGGTGGACAGAGGCAGAGTGGGAGCGCCGAGTGATGAATGAGGCATTTAAGGTTGTCAATGGAGTTAAGGAGAGATACTTTATCGACATGGACATCCCGATTTAGTGTTGTTCACCTCAGAAAGTCTTACATCCGCCCGATTACATCCAGTATTGGGTCAAGCCGAGGACCTTTGCCAAGGGTCATCCTATGCTTTGTGTTGGTTTCATGGGGATGGATAGTCGTTGCTCTAAGTGCCCCAATCATTCGCTTGTTTATCCTGGCTCTTCATTGAGCGGAGAATAAAGTCTTGAGGAGTATGTCTTCGGTCATCAGTACATGCATTTTGGACTCGGACAGGCGAAATTTGAATAGGATGAATTCAACTGTATTTCTCTTGGATTCATGAGGATAGACGTACGTTTCTCATCTGTTTACGGCAAAAGTGCGGGTGCTGTCAATATGTCTATACGAAGGCGGGGATGGTGTGGCGATTGCGATCACATTCAATATGGTGAATATCAACAGCATGAACACTCAAGTCGGAGTTTTTATCGGGAACAACAATCAGTTAGGTTGGGATTCTAACGGTAAAGTGGTCATGGGTATCGGGCAAATGATGGGGATTAATCAAGTGGCTCCGCTTGGAGCGTATCTATATTTGGACAACGACGTCGTTGACCAGCCTGTCGTAGAAAATGAAATTAAGAACGGAAATACACTTCAAGGGGTGTGATCAGTGTCTGAACAGTTGGGCACACAGTGAACTGACTATCGGGTACGTTCATCCGGATGCGAACAACTTGCGTAGACTTGGCTTTGCGAGAAACATGGCGACATCCAAAGAAGTCCTAAACGCGGTTAACAATACGTAACCAACATACTTCAGTAAGATACACCCTGTAAGCGTTCGCTTGAGTCAGTCTCTCTCTTCGTGAATATAATTGACATGGCCATCGCCCTTGGACGACGGTGTTTTCGTTTTTTATCGCAGAACAGGTTCTTTCGTTAGAATGACGTTGACACCTGTTTTTGAGCGAGGCTTCACCCATTTCCAGACGATCTGTCACCGTCCATTTTGGTCAGAGGCTGTTTGGGTTTTATCACAGCCTTCAACCAGTCGGGAACCTCTGAATCTGGAGATACATTCATCATATCGAAGACGTCGGGATCGTTCAAAAAGGATTGCGCACCACGAATCTGATGGTTGGTTCCGTGGATATTGCCGAAGCCTTGATTGTGCTTCGTGTGACTTTGAAAATTGGTGGGCCAGTTGTTGCCGACGTTGAGGGCAGAGGCCGATGTGACAGTGCCTATGCGAATGGACCCAATGACGAAACTGGGCGAGAAATAGGAATTCATACGGACCTCCTACTAGGTAAAGCGAAATGTGAAACCCTTGTTTGTTTTCTGCATTTTCGATCCGTCCGCTTCTCCTTCTTTAAGATCCGACAGGTTCCGCTCGGCTTGGGCGGTCTTCCCTTCGGGAGTGAAGCCCTTTTTCTTTAAATGAAGGGTCCTGCCTACTCGAACCCCGAAATTGTTCCCCAGGTTTAACGCGCCACTCAACTCGTCAATGTCGAGCTGATCTAATCGGAATTCCAGTTTTTCGAGCACCGGATCATGAACGTGTAACGTATCGATATGAATGCTGTTCTTCGCCCCTTGGTTCGTCATCTGCTGAAGAGCCAGCTCGATATGCTGGAGGCGTTCTTGAATGGCTGCAAACGTAGCCGCATCTTTGCGATGAATCCAGTTTCTAAACATGTACGTGACCTCATTCGTAATTTGATACGCTCGAACCGAATCAGACATGCGGATAAAGGCATACAGTGAAACAATTACTTATTTTCTTGCCCAGAGTCGTTCATGAAGGTATCCAGTATGTCCTGGTCGCCAATCACGAGGAGATCACAGTGAACGGTATTTCGCTCGCCGGTCACTGCTCCAAAGCCTTCATTGACGCTCTGGCTATGCCGCCAATTGCATGAGAGGTTTTGTCCATAGAACGACCCAGAAGTGTGGTCAATATGATCGACGTGAAGTTCCCCAACAGAAATACGAGGCATTGACGTCCCTCCCAATTCTCTGTTGTATATGCTATGGCTTGTGTTCGGGGAATATATCAACATTAGAACGGAGGATTTGTTGTGGCGATTGCGATTACGTTTAACATGATGAATGTCAACAGCATGAACACTCAAGTTGGTGTGTTCGTCGGAAACAATAATCAGTTAGGTTGGGACGCAAACGGTAAACTGGTCATGGGCATCGGTCAAATTATGGGGCTTAATCAAGCGTCTCCGCTTGGAGCATATCTATACGCGGACAATGACATCGTCGACCAGCCAGTGATCGAAAACGAAATCAAGAATGGAAATACACTGCAGGGGATGTGATGGCGATGGATGAGCTTCGTAATTCGAGCTTGAGTATGGTATTTGGCAACATCATCGTCAACAACATTAATCACACTTCGGGGATATTTGTCGGGGAGAATATGCAGTTTGGCTGGAGTGGGCATATGAAAGCCAATCATGGATTCGGTTTTCATATGGGATACCTGAATACTGCGCAAATCAATGCGGTTTTTATTTATGATAACGATTTGATTGATGCCCCAATCACTGACTATGACATCATGTCAGGAAGTGCCATTGACACGGGTTCCCCAGTGCCCGTGCAATGCGCTTCTCCCGTGACTACTCCATAACTTAATAAAGTCTGGTGGCAACCCGTTCAGTTTGTTCGCACGGCGACTAAAAATCAATGGAAACTGTGTTTCCACGTGACTGCTCCGGGCCACGCAGGTCTTTTCGCATCATGATATTTAACAGCCCATTCCTGTATTCAGCGCGTACCTCGTCCCGAAGAACGGGGAGAGGTAAGGAGATTTCTCGTTCAAAGACACCCTGATGGAGTTCCGACAAATGCAACTGATTGCGTGGAATATTGGCGTAACTCCTGTTGATTGAGCCCTTGATATAGAGTTTCTGTACATCAACGGATATAGACACATCACTGGCGGACTGTAGGCCGGGAACTTCGAGGACGGCGACGAGATCGTTAGCCGTTTCATACAAGTCAACATGCGGAAACTGCCATTTATTTGAATTGAAACCTGGAGCATGTGGTGTGTTCCACATTGGCTGTGCTGTATTGAGGAAGTCAGGCATGTTCGGCATCATGTTCTTCATCAGGTCCTGGTTCCCGAACATTTGTCGAATTTGTTCACCCAGCTGTTCCAATTGCTTCAAGTAGTCCATTGGATTGTTGGCCATCATGCTCTCCTCCGTGACACCAAAACACACTTCAACGTAGTTGAATCCGTGGTCCTCATACAGTTATATTCGCTGAAGTGCGAACAATTGACGCAATCTCACATCCATTGGCCACCGTTGGTATGAAATCGCTATATGCATGGTTGACACCTTGGCGGTATCGGCAGTACGAATCATTGTGCATCAGCCGAACTTGAGCACCGGTTTATTGGGTTAGTCCTAGTCGAAAAGCCAAGTGTTACGGAACGATGAATGCCAAAATGATGATTCGCGAAATGGCGCGGCTGGTGAATAATGGACGATATTTTGATACCAATTCTGGGTCCAATAAGCCGTTAACCATCAGGAAGATGGTGAGGAAAATGATTGCGTTTCTTGTCGGCCTGTTCATCTTCACCGTGTTGTTCCACGGCGAAACGTCCTGTTACCCCCGTGTTCTAGTAAGCCTGTCCAAGAACCATGTTCGAGGTTCACATTTCCTATCAGGGCCAATGGAGCAAACGGGTAGTTTTGCTACAGGAACGTGGCGTAACAGCGGATCATGTGACGGAGAATGCACCGAGGGAGTTGACGGGAACTCCCTCGATGCATGGGTGGAACACCGTGGTTTTGGCAACATCAATAAGCAGTCCAGCCAGCGTCAGCCGTGATCACTGTAGGGCTGACAAAACTGGAGTCATCTGATGCTAAGAATAATGCCACTTTAGCAATTTCACTAGGGTGTCCTATCCGTGGATTCGTACCCATACCGACCATGGACGGTTGGACACCCAGTGCAGCAGGATATTCTACAAAAGAGACAGGAAGTGCTGCAAGAAAAACTAGATTATTATCGTCATATCGAGAAGACCCATCAACAAAATCTTTTTGTGATAGAGGTCATCCGCTTCCAAAAAAGTCAGGTCGAACATGAATTGGCCTGGATCGCAAACCTGAAACACAAGTGATAGGAAGGCGTGACGAAGACATAAAGCAGTATTGGTCCGGAGCGAGTCAATTCGGTGTGTTACGACATGCAATCGGTGCGTGCGCACGCGCTGCTGAGGATGGAACCGAGATAGGACGTAGGAATTCGCACAACAAAGAGGGTGTCCCAAAAGGCATTTGTATGCCTGGCGGGACACGCTTATAAGTTACTGGGACTGTTTTCAACGAGGAAAATAATGAAGTGGCGGCGTTCCTCATCTAGGCGAGGGACGCTGCCACTTTGAGCAGGTTATGCGCGACACTCACCAGCCCCATTTCGATGGTGACTTTCGGAATGCCCCGCAGGAGGAATCGTCTAAATCCCCGATTTCCTTTGATCTGACCAAACACGCTTTCCACCTCCACCATTCGCTGTACGGATAGCTTCCGTCCACGTTTGCTTGTCAAGTTCGCTCGTGCTCTTTGCTTGTGCTCTTGCAAAGTTACACTGACTCCAATTTGGCGGTTGTTTTTCGATTTGGTGCATTGATTCTTGAGAGGACATGTCCCACAGGCGTCGCACTGGTAATAGCGTTTTTTCGATGAGTAGCCTGCCTCCGTTTTGACCGTTCGTTCGTACCGAAACGTCAGTCGCTGATTGCCAGCGCAGATGTACTCATCTCGTTCAGCATCGTAGATCCAGTTCTCAAACCGACTAATATCATTTTGGAAACGCTTGGTTTGCTCTTGATAGTATGTATTGAACTTTACGAAGGCTTCTATCTCTTCATGTGCCAACCATGAGTAGTTCTCTTCACTACCATATCCGGCATCTGCTATCACGGATTGGGGTAAGATGCCGAACCGTTCCCACATTTGTTCAAAATGGGGAATGAGGCAACGCGTATCGGTCGGTCTCTGGTGAATACTAAATCCAACAATGAATTGATTTTCCGTTCCCACTTGGACATTGTAACCAGGCTTAAGTTGTCCGTTCTTCATGTGGTCTTCCTTCATCCGCATGAAGGTGGCATCCGGATCTGTTTTGCTGAAACTGTTACGGTCCTGAAATGTAGCTTGCTGCATTTCGTATTTTTCACATCGAGGCAGGTAGTCCTTACGGATTTTCCGTATCGCCTTGCGGAGGGGGTTGTTCTTTGGGGATTCACTCAGCTGTTGCTCCAGAGAGGTCACCAACGTATCCAACTGTTCAGAAGTAATAGGCTGGTCCTGGTCCTTTCCCAACTCCTCCAGATCTCGTTCTCCGTATTCTCGTTGTTCCTGTTGGTTTGCTTGCTCGATTTCCGTCAGCAACTCCCGGATTTGTGCTTGTAACCGAGACTGAAAACGGTCTGTGGATTTCTTCCAGACAAAGGTGTAGCGATTCGCATTCGCCTCAATTTTGGTTCCATCCAGGAAGTAATGCTCGAACTTTACGTACCCTTCGTCAATAAGCAGTTCAAGTACCGCTGCAAAAACTTGTTCTACAATGTCCTTCATCCGTTCCGAACGGAACCGATTAATGGTACGGAAGTCGGGCGTTTGACGCGCGCTGAGCCACATAAAATGAATGTTCTCCCGTAGCGCCTTAGCGATCTGACGAGAGGAGTAAATTCGTTGTGTATATGCGTAAACAAGAACTTTGGTCAGCATTTTCGGATGGAAACTGCTTCGACCGCCGCCGGGGTAGTATTGAAAGAATAACTCGTCGTCCATTCGCTCTACGGTGTCATTTACAATACGCACAACATGATTCGCAGGAATCAGGTCTTCCAAATCCATTGGTAGGAAAAGTTGTCCCATGTTATATTGAATGAAGGTAACGTTACTCAAAAGAAATCGCTCCATTCGGTTGATGTTTGCTTGTCACTTACATTTTACCGAAATGAGCGATTTCTTTTTGTGTACAAACAGTAAAATTTGAACATATATAGATAAAACGGGGCGCCCCTCAGTACCGAAGTACTTTTGGGACACCCCCTTTGTTGTGCGGTTAAATCTATTGTTTGAGAAACGGTAGGGGATAAATCATGGAAGGGGCGGTTCATGGTACGACTGCGCAGAGAGTTTTATTTAGTTCTCGAGGGGACGAATAGAGAGCGAATTCAGAATGCGTATTGAATTCTCGTTTGCACATCTGTATACTTACGTTCAAGTATACAAGTATGAAAGAGCTTACAAAAATTGCGTTGGAGGGTTAGACCATGACTAGAGCACATCGAAAGTTGTGGAGTGCTGTGGCAATCGGGTTGGTCGCTACAATGCCACTCGCCGGATGTGGTACGGCATCGAATGGGTCAAGTAATTCTAGCTCATCTCAAAAAAGTGTGAACATTACATTTTCTTGGTGGACTAATCCAACACGTACCAAAGAGACTGAGCAGGCCATTAGTTTGTTTGAGAAGAAATACCCGAATATTCACGTGACTATGGAATATATGCCTTGGGATGGTTATTGGTCTAAAATGGCGACCGAAGCTGCTGCGGGTAGCGCCCCAGACGTGATGCAGATGGACGGATCGGTTCTGGACGAATACGTAACAAAAAACCAACTGATGGATTTGGGGACAACATCTGTTGACTCCTCGGGACTGGATAAAAATGTTGTCCAATTGGGCGACGTGAACGGCAAACTGTATGCCATCCCCGCTGCCGTGAATGCATTGGCTATGATTTACAATCCTGCTTTGTTGAAGCAAGCTGGTGTTAGCTTTGACCCTTCAAAGAATTACACTTGGGATGATTTCGCGAAACTTTGCGAGGAAATTCACCAGAAACTACCCAATGTCTATGGAGCTACGGACGAGATTTACAATGAGGCTGAATTGGCGTATTGGGCAAGGTGTAACGGTGAGCAAATGTACTCTTCCGATGGTAAGTCTTTAGCTCGTTCGAACGATGCTGCCTGACTGGGCAGACTCCAACAAACCGTATTCCGTGCATCCGGCTATGTATTGGTCCATGTCTTCGGCGACGAAATATCCCAAGCAAGCTGCGGAATTGATTAACTTCCTCGAAAATGACCCTCAGGTCTCAAAGATCTTCCTGAATGAGCGAGGGGTTACTGCAAACACAAACAATATGGAAGCGGACTCAAAGCTCGGCGGTACTACGGTGGCAACGCAGGACCAATTCATGAAACAGGTCGAGAAGGTGTCAAGCCCGACTCCGTTGGATCCTCCCGCCGGAAGTAACGTTACAACGATCTTGCAGACGATTGGAGAAGAGGTGACGTACGGCAAGTTGACTCCGAGCCAAGCAGCGGACCAATTCACCACTCAAGCAAATCAGGTACTGTCTCAAAATAGTTAACTTGATCCTCAACCGCTGTCACGGTCCACGATGCACAGGCGTTGGTTGGACACTGTGTCTCAGGAGGTTTCAAAATGGACACATCTACACAGGCCCTCGTAGTAAAGCCGAATTCAGTTGTAAAAAAGAATTCAAAGAACTCCGTTTTGAAAAACTTGTCGGCGTACGGTTTTATGACACCCTGGCTTCTCGGCATGCTGCTGCTCACCGCAGGGTCCATGCTCTTCACGCTGTATCTAACATTCACCAACTACGATCTGCTCAGCCGTCCTCAGTTTATCGGGCTGTCGAATTTCACTCAAATTTTCAAAGATCCAAACTTTTGGACTTCGATCCGAGTGACGTTTATTTACGTCGTGTTGTCGGTTCCAGCGCGGCTCATTGCATCATTGCTTGTCGCTACACTGGTGAGTAAGCAAGTGAGAGGAATCGCGGTGTATCGAGCGCTTATCTACCTGCCTTCATTAATTGGAGGCAGTGTGGGGGCCTCAATTGGGTGGAGAGAACTGTTTGATCAGAATGGACCGATAGATTCATTCCTCAAATTGTTCGGAATCCATGGACCGGTTTGGCTCGGAAATCCAGCTACGTCGATGATCGTGTTGGTTTTGTTGAGCGTCTGGCAGTTCGGATCCGAGATGGTGATCTTTTTGGCTGGCATCAAGCAAATTCCGGGTTATCTCTACGAGTCGGCGACCATCGATGGAGCATCGAACTTTCAACGATATATTCGGATTACGTTACCGATGTTATCACCTCTTATATTTTTTAACCTGCTGATGGGGACGATATCTTCATTTATGGTGTTCACACAGGTTTTGGTGATTACCGACGGTGGACCGATGAATTCGACGTTGCTCTATGTCCTCTATCTATACCAGCAGGCGTTCCAGTTCTTTCATATGGGTTACGCCGCAGCACTATCCATCATCTTGCTAATTCTGATCGCTTTGTGTTCTGGGTTTATCTTTCTAACAGCGAGATTTTGGGTGAATTACGATGTTTAGGATGGTGTTTTATGGGGGCCTCTAAGTCTTTTGTACGAATCAGTGCTCGTCATGTCCTCTTGATTTTGATCTCGTTTGTGATGATTTACCCGATTTTGTGGATGTTTTTCTCGTCGTTTAAGCCAGAAAGTGATATTTTTTCAACCTCAAGTTTATGGCCGACGAAATGGACCTTTAAGCACTACATCGATGGCATTACTGGAGCTTCGGGCGTGAATTTTGGCCCAATGTTCCTACACTCGTTTGAGATATCGATCGTCGTCGTCATGGGTGCATTGTTTAGCTCGTCGCTCACTGGATTCGCGTTTGCCCGGCTGCAATTTACCGCAAAAAGGTTTCTCTTCGGGTTCATGCTTGCGACCATGATGCTTCCCGCTCAGGTCGTACTTATCCCACAATACATTATTTTTCACAAGGTGGGGTTGATCAACACATTTGTACCTTTAATGCTGCCTAGTTTCCTTGGCACGACTCCGTTTTTCATTTATTTGATGGTGCAATTCGTGAGGGGGATACCGAAGGACCTCGATGAAGCAGCGGCGATTGATGGATGTAGTACCTTCCGACTGTTTCGCTCCATTATTTTGCCGCTGGCTAAGCCAGCCATCATTACGATTTCGATCTTTGCATTTTACTGGACGTGGAACGATTTTTTTGGTCAGTTGATATACCTAAACAACCCAAATCTATTCACTGTTCCAATTGGCTTGAGCATGTTCATGGACAATATGGGTCAGAGTCAATGGGGGGATTTGTTTGCTATGTCCATCCTCTCGGTGATCCCCATTTTAATCGTCTTTATCATATTCCAGAGGTATTTAGTAGAAGGAATTGCTACACATGGGCTGAAAAATTAGGTCTAATTTTTGAATTGCAGAATAGGTTCTTCGGCGGAAGAGTGAAACAAATGGTTCGCGTCTAACACGCCGCCTACATCAGAGGAGTGTATCTCGTATAGAAAAGGTGGTTGGATCATGAAAATTACCGATATTATTGCAACGACCGTCACGGTGCCGCTCGAGGCCCCATTGCGACACAGTAACGGTGCGCATTGGGGACGATTTGTTCGAACCATAGTCGAAGTGCATACAGACGAGGGAATTATCGGTCTAGGTGAGATGGGAGGCGGTGGTGAGAGTGCGGAGCAAGCGTTTCACGGGTTAAAATCCTATCTCGTCGGTCATGATCCGTTTCAATTAGAAGAGTTACGGTTCAAAATTTGCAATCCGACCGCCAGTCTTTATAATAACCGGACTCAAATGCATGCCGCGATCGAATTTGCATGTCTCGACATCATGGGTCAAAAACTTGGCGTACCGGTTTATAAACTATTAGGTGGAAAAGTGCGCGATGCGGTCCCCTTCGCGAGTTACCTGTTTTTCCGATTGCCGAACGAAGTCAGTGGCCATGGAGAGGTTCGCACTGCTGAACAGTTAGTCGCACACGCGTCCGAGCTCAAGCAAAAGCACGGATTTACCGTTCACAAGCTAAAGGGCGGTGTATTCCATCCAGAATACGAACTAGAGTGTTATAAAGCGCTGGCTAAGGCCTTCCCAAAAGACCAGCTGAGGTATGACCCGAATGCCGCGCTCAGTGTGGAAGAGGCGATTTGGTTTGGGAAACAAATCGAAAATTTAAACAACGACTACCTGGAGGATCCGACATGGGGTCTGAATGGAAACCGACGAGTTCGCTCGATGGTATCGATTCCACTGTCGACGAACACGCTGGTCGTAAATTTTGAGCAACTTGCGGAAAACATTCTCAACCCTTCTATCGACGTCATCCTCTTGGACACGACGTTTTGGGGTGGCATTCGGCCATGCATCAAAGCAGCCAGCGTCTGTGAGACGTTTCAACTCTCAGTTGCGGTACATTCCTCTGGAGAACTTGGTATTCAGTTGGCGACGATGTTGCACCTTGGGGCCGTACTCCCTAACCTCACGTTCGCCGCAGATGCCCATTACCATCATTTGCAAGACGATATTATCGAAGGCGGCAAACTAGAGTACGTGAATGGCGCCATTCAAGTCCCTGAAACGCCTGGTCTAGGAGTCAAATTGAATCGTGACAAGCTCGAAGAGTACGCGGAATTGTACCGAGAGGTTGGCGGTTACGCGTACGACCGCGACCCTTCTCGCAAAGAATGGTTCCCTTTGATTCCGAATACCAAGTGGGCTGACCCATCCGCCGGTCGGCACTGTGAAGTACCCGTGCAGCACGCTCGCTAACCAGCACAGCTTCGCCGGTCTAGCTAGCCTACGAATATGAATCATTTGTTTGGGAGGAAAAGGGAATGATTAAAGTCGGTGTAATTGGAGCAGGTGCGATTTCGACGCGACACATCGAGGGGTACTTGAGTTTCCCGGAGGACTGTAAGATTGCGGCGATCGCAGACATCTACCTAGATAAGGCACAACAGCACGTAAGCGATTACCAGTTGGACGCTGCCGCCGTCGCAGACTATAAGGAGTTGTTAGCTGATCCGGACCTGACGTTGGTCTCGATTTGCACACCGCCTTCGACGCACGCGGAAATCGCCATTGCTTTCTTGAAGGCAGGCAAGCATGTCCTGGTCGAGAAGCCGATGGCTGCGTCTCTCGAAGAATGCGACGCAATGATAGCCGCTGCACAGGACAGTGGCTGCATTCTCTCAGTGGTCGCCCAGAACCGCTTCCGCACGCCTTGGATGAAGTTGAAGAGCATACTCGATTCGAAGATGGCGGGGGAGATTCTGCATGCGCAGATCGATTCGTACTGGTGGCGCGGCCACAGTTACTACGATTTGTGGTGGAGAGGCACATGGGCAAGCGAGGGCGGTGGATGCACGCTCAATCACGCGGTTCACCATATTGACGCATTGCAGTGGATGATGGGGATGCCCGTGGAAGTTTCGGCGTTGATGAGCAACGTCTCACACGACAACGCAGAGGTCGAGGACATTTCGATTGCAGCCCTTCGGTTCGAGAACGGAAGTGTGGGGCAGATTACCAGTTCCGTTGTTCACCACGGTCAAGAACAACAACTCGTGTTTCAGTGCCAGAAGGCAAAGTTGTCGACACCATGGGCGTTGTACGCGTCCTCGTCCAGGCAAAACGGATTTCCAGAACGCGATTCGAGTACCGAAGAAGAGCTTCAGTCGTTCTACGACAGCCTTCCGGAAATCCCCTATCAAGAACATGTCGGTCAAATCGAGAACGTCCTCTCTGCAATTAAGGATGGCGTCCCTGTGTTTATCGATGGGCACGATGGTCGGAGGACACTTGAGCTGATTGTGTCCATCTATAAGGCGGCTAGTACCGGGCAACGTGTGACTTTGCCGCTGTGCAAAGATGATCCGTTCTACACGAAAGAGGGTCTGATGGCGAGCGTGCCCCACTTTTACGAGAAGAAGGCCTCGGTGGAGAGGTTTGAGAACAATACCATTACCACGTCAGGCAACTGATTTGAGATTCGGGCAACCGGGAGGTCATTGATATGAGTAAGCGTGACGGCATGAACTACGTTCCGGAGGGCAAGTTCCAACCTGTCTGTGAGAAAGGGGATTTCCTGTTTGCGGCCGTCGGGCTTGATCACGGTCACATCTACGGGATGAGTACGGGTCTTATCGACGCGGGAGGCGAGCTGGCTCTGGTGTATGATCCTGACCCTGACAAAGTCACAGCTTTTCAGAAAAAATTCCCCAATGTGAAGGTGGCGCGTTCGGAGGAAGAAGTGCTCAATGACTCGTCCATCCGCCTCGTGGCCGGTGCGGCCATCCCGTCTGAGCGCGCGGCTTTAGGCATCCGGGTGATGGAGCACGGCAAGGACTATTTTACCGATAAGGCCCCTTTGACCACTCTAGATCAACTCGCCCGTGTGAGGGAGGTCGTTCTCCAGACGGGCCAGAAGTATAGCGTGTATTACAGCGAACGACTACACGTCGAGAGTGCCGTGTTCGCAGGACAGCTGATCCAGGATGGCGCCATTGGGCGGGTTGTTCAGGTGTTAGGAACCGGTCCGCACCGTCTGAATGCCCCCAGTAGGCCGGATTGGTTCTTCCAGCGCGACCGGTATGGCGGGATTTTGTGCGACATCGGCAGCCATCAGATTGAACAGTTTTTATCCTTTACCCAAGCTAAGGATGCCAAGGTCCTGGCTAGTAAAATCGCAAATTACAACCATAAAGAACACACCGAGTTTGAGGATTTTGGCGACGCTACGCTGGTGGCCGACAACGGAGCGACGAACTACTTTCGCGTCGACTGGTTTACACCGGACGGTCTTGGTACCTGGGGAGATGGTCGTACCTTTATCTTAGGCACCAACGGATATATCGAGTTGAGAAAATATATTGACGTTGGGCGGGATCCAGTAGGGGATCAGGTGTATCTCGTCAATCAAGAGGGCGAGTTTCATATCCCAGTTCACGGGAAGGTGGGCTATCCATTCTTTGGACAGCTCATTCTCGACTGCCTCAACCGTACAGAACAAGCGATGACACAAGAGCACGCTCTGAAGGCGGCAGAGTTAAGCGTTCTCGCTCAGATGCAAGCTGATGTCATCGAAAGCTGATTGAGCAAGCGAACGGCCGCTTGCGATAGGAGGAACCGCGATGCGTTTGAAGAACAAAGTCGCGCTCGTCACGGGAGGCGGGCGTGGTATCGGTGCGGCCATTGCGAGGCGGATGGCTGTCGAGGGGGCCGATGTCTGTATCGTCAGTCGGACGGAGTCGGAGCTCGCGAAGCAGGCTGACTGGGTTTTAGCAAACACAT
Organism: Alicyclobacillus fastidiosus; assembly: GCF_026651875.1. Classification (GTDB taxonomy): domain Bacteria; phylum Bacillota; class Bacilli; order Alicyclobacillales; family Alicyclobacillaceae; genus Alicyclobacillus; species Alicyclobacillus fastidiosus. The sequence goes on from NZ_CP104067.1 coordinate 647,908, forward strand.
CCGCCAAGGTCTTGACGGTGACTGCGGATGTGAGTCGACCTGAGGATGTCGAGCACTCGGTCGAAGAAGCGATTTCGCGATTCGGAAAAATTGATATCCTCGTCAACTGCGCAGGGATCTCACTCGCTTACGCGTCAACCGATTTACCTTTTGACAAGTGGAAGAACTGCTTGAATATCAACCTAGATGGAACCTTTCTCTATTGTCAGCAGGTCGGGAGACATATGATCAACCGCGGAGAGGGCGGCAAAATCATCAATATCACGTCCATCGTTTCACATGCGGCCATTCCGGAGAGAGCGGCGTATGCCGCGAGTAAAGGCGGAGTCAAGCAGTTGACCCAGAACCTGGCACTTGAGTGGGCCCCGTACAATATCCAAGTAAACTCCATCAGTCCAGGGTTTATTCTAACTGAAATCGTACGCGACTACGTCAAGCGAGGCATCCACAACACCGAAAAGATGGTAGCACGAATTCCTGCTGGGCGTATGGGAGAAGTTGACGACATCGCCGGACCCGCCGTATTTTTGGCCTCCACAGATGCGGATTACGTGACCGGTACGACGCTTATCGTCGATGGTGGCTTCCTCACCAACGGATACGTGTAACCCTTGTCATATCGAACCGAAAAATGAGGTGTTGTCAGTGGACAGAGATGTGTGATCGTTGGCGTCTATGGTTGAAACGGTCATCTCGCGAGAATCAACACGATATTATCGTAGCGGCGCGCAAATTCAATAACCTGATGATCTTTGGATGTTGGTGGTTTGTGAACACAGACACGCTGGTCGAGGAAATTACGCGCATGCGTCTCGAACTGCTAGGGCCCACGTTCATTCCGCAGCATTCGGATGCGAGAGTACTAGAGCAATTGGTGTATAAGTGGGATCGGGCTCGTGCAGTGGTGAAACGGGCGCTCGTCGACAAGTATACGGTCCTTGCAAACGATGGATGGGAGCCATCGCTTACGCACATTCAACGAGATGTCGACAAGTTATTCAATCGCAATTTTTGGGATTTTGTAAACCGTTAGTTTCATTTTGTTCTGGTATTGACCCGGGACACGAAAGTGGCTGACGGGCTCCTTAATAACTGTACCGAGTTCCCCATGAATGAAACCACGACCCATTTGGATCGTGGTTTTAACCTATCCATAGGCTTTACAGCACCCGAGAGGCCTACCTTCACTCTATACAATAGGCGGGGGTCCCGAGTAGCACGTCGATTGTAACAAACTGGTAACGAATCGCTTTGGCCACTTCAATCAAGTACGGTAGCGCATCGACTGTTCCACTCACATTCCCAGCACAATGATGTAGGAGGATGGAGTCAGCCTTTAAGGGGGGCAACACGTTGGAAAGGATGCTCGGACCGGAAATTCCTGACCAATCGACAGAGTCCACGTCCCACAGGACGATGTCGTAGCCGAGACTGTGCACCTGGGTAGATAAGGTCTCATTGATATCGCCATAAGGTGGCCGGAACAGGCGAGGGCGGAGTCCGACGGTCTCTTCGATGATGTCTGATGTCTGTTCGAGTTGCATCCGTACGGAGCTCTTCGACTCCTTGGTCAAATAAGGATGATCCCAACTGTGATTCGCGACGACATGTCCGTCTCGTACCATTCGGCGCAGTACATTAGGGAACTTTTGGACCTGTGACCCGATACAAAAGAAGCTGGACTGCACACCGTAAGCGTCGAGTATCTCTAAAATCTCAGGCGTATATTGAAGATCCGGTCCATCGTCAAAGGTCAAGGCAATTCGCTTCGGCTCGTTCGGAAGAAAAGGTGGCTGTTTTTGCATTCTTGGATCCAAGCTATCTACTCTCCCATGTCCCCAGATCTTTTGTCCGTTTTCACATGTCATTCGACAGGTAGTCGTGAATCCGCTTTTTGCGAATTCACTTCGGTTCAGAATTGCGACATGAGAGGCAAGTACCTTTAACCTCCAAATGATAATCCTCCACTTCAAAGCCGGCTGCAGCGGGAGGAAGAGTAAAGGCTGGTGTTTGCGGCAAATAGAAATCAAACAGTTTGCCACATTTCTTGCACACGAGATGATGATGGGGCATCACGTTGATATCAAAGCGGCTGGCCGCATCGCCAAATGTGATTTCCTTGACCAAACCGATCTCCCTGAAGTGTTTCATGGTGTTATATACCGTGGAAACACTGAGACTCGGGAATGTCGGGTGAAGGGCCTGGTAAATTTCATCCACGGTCGCGTGCTCATTGTGATGGATCAGAAAGTTCAAGATCGCCTCGCGTTGTGGTGTAACTCGTAACCCCACGTCTTTCAGCAGTTTCGGTATGTTCGTATCGCTTGATAGGTGTTGCAAGGTCGAAACCCCACTTTCTAACGAAATTTATCAGAGTGCCTTTGACAACGACATGGGCATTATTTATAATCAGGCCTAGATAATAATTATTATCAAAAAGGAGTTGATGTCATTTATGAAATGATACTATATCGTTTTAGGGGATGCCAATACTGTACACAATGTCATTGCTGTAGTCCTGAATTAGCTGTGTACAATCTTAAAACCACACTTAGGAGGAACCATCGATTATGTCTCTGATTGGAACCGAAGTACAACCGTTTAAAGCATCAGCTTACCAAAATGGCAAGTTTATCGAAGTCACAGAAGCTGACCTAAAGGGCAAGTGGAGTGTAGTTTGCTTTTATCCGGCAGACTTTACATTCGTGTGCCCCACTGAGCTGGAAGATCTCCAAAACGAATACGAGACCCTGAAGGGACTTGGGGTCGAAGTGTATTCCGTTTCAACGGATAGTCATTTCACACATAAAGCATGGCACGATACCTCGGAAACCATTAGGAAAATTACTTACATTATGATCGGTGATCCCACGCACGCCATCTCGCGCAACTTCGATGTGTTGATCGAATCAGAAGGAGTTGCGGACCGCGGTACTTTTATCATTGACCCAGATGGGATCATTCAAGCCATTGAAATTAACGCGGGTGGCATCGGCCGCGATGCAAGCACGCTTGTGAACAAGATTAAGGCAGCACAGTATGTTCGAAACAACCCGGGTGAAGTTTGTCCAGCCAAGTGGCAGGAAGGTGCTGCAACACTGAAGCCGAGCCTAGACCTCGTAGGAAAGATCTAAGGAGCATGATCTATGGTACTTGATGCAGAGATTCGCGAACAGTTAAGCCAGTATCTTCAACTGATGGAAGGCGACGTTCTGCTCAAAGTTAGTGCCGGATCTGATGATGTATCGAATGACATGCTGGCTCTCGTGGATGAGCTGGCCAGCATGTCATCCAAGATCTCGGTTGAGCGAACAACCTTGCAAAGAACGCCGAGCTTTAGCCTGCATCGCGTGGGCGAGGATGTTGGGATCACGTTTGCGGGTGTGCCTTTGGGACACGAATTCACTTCACTAGTGTTAGCTCTTCTGCAGGTTAGCGGAAGAGCTCCGAAGGTCGAAGAGAGCGTAATTGATCAAATTAAGCAGATTGACGGCGAGTATCGTTTTGAGTCTTATGTCAGCCTGAGTTGCCACAACTGTCCTGACGTTGTGCAGGCGCTGAACTTGATGAGCCTCCTCAATCCTGGCATCACGCATACGATGATTGACGGCGCGGCGTTCAAAGCAGAGGCAGAAAGCAAAAACATCATGGCAGTGCCATCTGTTTACCTAAACGGGGAATTCTTTGGTAGTGGTCGGATGACACTCGAGGAGATTCTCGCCAAGATGGGGAATGCTCTTGATGCATCCGAGATCGCAAACAGGGAGCCATACGATGTGCTTGTGGTGGGGGGTGGCCCCGCCGGTGCAAGTGCAGCCATCTATGCGGCACGTAAAGGCATCCGTACAGGCATAGTGGCCGAACGCTTTGGCGGTCAGGTCATGGACACCGTGGGCATTGAGAACTTTATCAGTGTCAAGTACACCGAAGGTCCGAAACTCGCAGCGAGTCTAGAAGAGCATGTGAAAGAGTACGGGATCGATGTAATGACACTACAGCGTGCAAAGCGCTTAGAAAAGAAGGAATTCGTCGAAATCGAACTCGAAAACGGTGCTGTTCTAAAGAGCAAGACCGTGATCATCTCAACAGGTGCTCGTTGGCGCAACGTGGGTGTACCCGGCGAGTCAGACTTCCGGAACAAAGGTGTGACATACTGTCCGCACTGTGACGGCCCTCTGTTTACAGGGAAACACGTCGCCGTGATTGGCGGGGGGAATTCTGGTATTGAGGCGGCAATCGACCTCGCAGGAATCGTAAAACATGTAACTGTCCTTGAGTTTATGCCAGAGTTGAAAGCTGATGCCGTACTTCAGAAACGACTGTACAGTCTGCCGAATGTCACGGTCATCACGAACGCACAAACGAAAGAAATTACAGGCACAGACAAGGTAAACGGGATTACCTATGCGGACCGTGACACAGGTGTAGTTCAGCATATCGAGTTGCAGGGTGTGTTTGTTCAGATAGGCCTTGTACCCAATACCGATTGGCTCACAGACACGGTTGAACGCAATCGCTTAGGCGAGATCGTTGTAAATAGCCATGGTGCCACGAACGTACCTGGTGTGTTTGCTGCAGGCGACTGCATCAATAGCCCTTATAAGCAGATCATCATTTCGATGGGATCGGGTGCGAACGCAGCATTGGGCGCATTCGACTATCTAATCCGAAATTAATCAATGACCATGCGTGGTACGACTGTCGTGAACCATACTGAAGGAACATCGTCATTCAATGAAAGTACGTTCAAATGGGTCATCTCGACAAAAAGTACACCGCTATGAACATAGACGGTGTACTTTTTGTGATCTTCGCGATAGCGACTGTTTCAATCAGGCCACGGCGTTCTTCGTCTGTAAGAAGAGGATAAATCCTAAACCTGCTCCATTGGAGATTGGTTTCCAGTATTCTTTACGCGTACAAACGAGACTTGCTGTGATGGCTGATACTGCAATCTTTATATTTGATTAACTCAAGTTTCGCACCCTTAGGCAGCCAACTTCTCCTTGATGGAAGGCGCGAGGTTGTTCCAGTGGCCAGCCCATCCGCCCCATGCGGTACCGGACGGCGACTGAATGAGACTGGGCGTACCGCGGGCAGTTAGTTGTCAGCGCGTGTCCTCCTGCGGGGTAGGGCATATCTTTCGAACCTTGCAGAATCCGGCTATAAGCTGCCCGATACTGTGCCTTTTCTGCGGAAAATGGTTGCCCCTCCCGAGCCATGGCAACCACCATCCGCCTAGTTTTCCAACCAACTTCATTTGCATCTTCGACATTCGTTTGTGGACAGTCTAAAGGGCAGAAGAGCTTTGTGATTGAGTCCGTCGAGGGAAAGACATAAAGGATGCTGTTCAGTATACAGAACACGAATGTCTATCATATAAGATGAATCAAACCAACTTTGTTTATACAAAATCACTAGCGTTGCATAAAGGAATTTATGGTTTGTCAAGTGCTTCGAGTTGTCAGAATGTATAGATGAAATGTTTGGAAGTTTCATGATTTAGACAACACCAACATGAAAAAATCTCCTTAGAATGAGAAGTACAGGTAGTCCTGTCCAACTCTCTCTAAGGAGACCCACCATGGACAAGGATACCACGAAATCGGCGTTCCGGGAGTATGTTACCCCGCTGAATGTCAGTACCATATTGCAGGAATTAAACCGTCTCAAGATGGAGCGGTACGTTAAGAAGCTCGGTGTCATCTCATTCATCCGGCTCGTCGTCTTCGCCCAGGTCAATCAAATCCCGTCACTGAAGGACATCAGTTTGGAGTTGGAAGCCAATGAATCCCTCCAGAAAGAACTGGCGCTAGACTCTATTAGTGCTTCCCAGTTGTCCAGGAAGTTGCGAGAAACGCCGTCATACTTTCTGGATTTCGTGTTCCGTGAATGTGTCGAGCAAATCACTCGCCAGGTCGGTGCAAAACGAGCGAACGAGAAAATGCGACGGATTAATCTGGTGGACTCATCGACCATTTCAATGTGTGTTTCACAGTATCCTTGGGCAGAGTTTCGCAGTACTAAAGCTGGTGTGAAACTGCACCTGCGTCTGGTATTTCTAGACGATCAAGTTGCGCCAGATAAGGCGATCCTCACGCCCGCCAAACCTGCGGACAAGACACAGATGGATGCGTTAGTGGTCGTAGAACCGAATGCGTTGAACGTCTTTGACCGTGGCTATGTGGATTACCGTAAGTTCGATACGTACTGTGCAAACGGAACGAAGTTTGTCACTCGGCTCAAAGATAATGCGGTCATTCACGAAGTCATTGAAGAGCGACAGGTACCGTCCGATTCACCGGTTACGAGAGAAGCATTGGTACGCTTGGGGAGTTATCCAAATTACGTGATGGAGCACACCCTGCGGTTGCTTGAAACCACGGACAATGAAGGCAAGCGCGTCGTGATACTGACGAATGACATGACGATGGATGCAGAGCAAATCTGTGACGTGTACCGAAAGCGTTGGCAAATAGAGTTGTTCTTTAAATGGGTCAAGCAGCACCTGGTACTCAAGCGCCTATACGGTCATAGTGAAAATGGCGTGTATAACCAACTGCTCATTGCACTGATTACGTACTGCCTGTTGATTCTCTTGCAAGCGAAGGTGTCCCACAGCGGCAAGCTACTTGAGGTTTACAAATGTCTACGTCTCTATTGGGACCGAGCCTTTTCTGAGTTTGTGAAGGCGTTGTACAAGAAACCAGGTCGAACATCCAAGGGACGACGACGATGCAAGGTGGAAGACATCTTTGAGCAAACGGTGCAGCAGTACATAGAGCGTGAAACGGAGCATCTTGAGACCGTTATCTACGACCTAATCTAACATTCCTGATTATGGATATTCGGACTACCTGACATAGGGGTATTGACCTTTTAGACCATAAGCCACGGAAACAAAAAATCCGAGTATTCAGTCCGTAACTTTGAACGGCAATTCACCCTCTCTTGACAGGCTCAGAGAAGTTTTATGCAACGTTAGTGATACAAAATAGAAAAGATCACGGGCTATACACGGTCTAGAATCGGACTGTCGGGTATGAACCTGCGTTAGGGGAATGTACGCTTGGATAGAGACGAATCAAAACGTGGAAAACATATGCCAGACAATTTGCCGTTTGCAGACGATAGGATCATGCCACCACCTCCGAAGTCAAGTGGATTGCAAGGTGCCTTTCATATCAAATCCGCCCGGTACCCTTGGCAAAAAGCCACGAGCGCGTCACTAAGTATGGGCCTGTCGCTCCTGGTGGGGTGGATACTCGGTCATATGGAGTGGGGATTGCTCACCACCATGGGGGCATTCACGGCACTGTACGTTCACAACGAGCCGTATTTCCAGCGAGCGTTGAAACTGGCGCTGGTGGCTGCCGGCCTTGCCGCCTCATTTGGCATCGGGACCCTCAGTGCCGGCTCCGTTTGGTCTATGGCACTGGCGCTTGGAGTGGTCAGCGCGGTAGCTACTTTTTTATGCGGAGCGTGGAAGGTACCTTCACCCTCTGCATACTTTTTCATTTTGGTCTGTGCGGTCGGCACAGGATTACCTATAGATCCTACATCAGCACCGCTGCGTGCAGGGTTGGCCTTGCTGGGAGGCGGTATTGCCTGGTTTATTTCCATGTCTGGATGGCTCGTGAATGCACACGGGCCAGAGACATCCGCGGTTGCGAACGCATACCGGGCTTTAGGCGTCTTCCTCTCTACCATTGGCAATCCGGAAAATGACGCTGCCCGGCACAACGCCACTCTTGCTCTGCGTTCCGCCGAGGACGCCGTCATGGCCGGGGAACTCCGCTGGCGGTCTACGGAGGATGCACATCGCTTGTTTCTCCTTATCCAAAAAGCGAATGCTTTGTTTTTGGCGGGCATTGCATTTTCAGTGGAGAAGGTGCCCATCAGTCCGGCACTGGCTGCGACGGTGAGAGCATTGGCAGATACAGTTTCAAACCCAGACAGGGCTGCATTCTTGACGGTTCCGCATCCCACGGTGTCTACGCAGCCTCGGGAGAGACTCTTCTCTGTACTCTCAGAGGCGGTGGACATAGCAAGAACTACAACTACTCCATTAGGCGGCGATATACATATTGTCAGACCAAGCGTGCTCACCGTAGTGAACAGTACGTTTTCTAGACATTCTGTGGTATTGCCTGCGACACTTCGCATTGGCATTGCAGTTGTGGTTGCTACGTTGATTGCCGCTGGGTTGGGGAATCAACATCCATATTGGGTGCCTCTGACAGTGGCCTGTGTACTGCAGGGAGCTACCGTTCCTGCAACTGTACAGAGAACAGTGCAACGCGCCATTGGCACTTCTTTGGGGGTTCTCCTTGGAGGTGGAATACTGGCCGTGCAACCTAGGTTGGGTATGATGGTTGTGATAGCTATGGTCCTACAATTGGTAGTTGAACTGATCATTGTGCGAAATTACGCGATTGCTGTCGTATTCATTACGCCCATACCTCTGGTGCTCGCCGAAATGGGGCAGAGAGGCATGTCACCGGAGGCTATAGTTCAAGCCAGGCTCTTTGACACTTTGCTTGGATGCACACTTGGACTTGCGGCCGCACTGTCCGTAAGGCATCCGTCGTCGTCTGTTCGTGTTTGAACGGTGCTGAGCGAATTCGCCATGAAGGACCAAAGATTACTAGCTCAAGTTTCGCACCCTTAGGCAGCCAACCTCTCCTTGATGGAACTGGGTAAATGGCTGATAAACTGCTCCATAATCATATCGATCACGGTATCAGTTGGCACATCAGCAGCTTGCTTAATGGATCTCAGTAACTGTCAAACAGCAGGTACTTGGCAGTAATGCCCATGCCTTGTGCTTGGGTCAGCAACTCGAACAGAGCGTCCGTTGCTTTTGCATACTCTCTTTCCGACGCTTATAACCGCAGGTGCGCTTGTCAATGGAGCCCTCAATACTACATAGGCGATTGCGCTCCTTTTCAGAGCTGAGCACGCGGTGAATGGTTCACAAACATGCATTTGCGGTTATATAACTACTTGTTCATAATAAATCTGAAGGGAGGGAGCAATCGTGCTTGATACCTACACGGTGGTTGCTGAGCCTTCCCGGCGTCGCATCTTAGATCGGCTACTTCAGTCCGACTCCAGTGTCACTGAACTGGCAAACGCTCTCGGCCTGTCACAGCCTTTGGTATCGAAACACCTTCGGGCGCTTCGTGAGAGTGGTCTAGTGCAGGTACAGGTCGATGCCCAGCGTCGCGTCTATTCGTTGGATGCCGGTCCACTTGCGGAGATCGATGAGTGGTTGAGTGCTTACCGAGCGAAGTGGAACCAACACGTTGACGCTCTGGAGGCGCACCTCGACGAGAGAAAAAACGCACGGGAGGGAAACACCAAGTGAAGTCACACATATTAAGGAATGCCAGGCTTACTCGAGGTGACGGTGATTGGGTCCTAGTGCTCGAGCGAACGCTCGATCATCCGCTTGAGGACGTCTTTGCCGCACTGACCGAGGCCGAACAAGTTCCCAGTTGGGCACCATTCACGACCGACAGAGACCTAACCGCGACCGGGGTGGTAGGCCTGTCACACATCGATATGCCTGAGGCCGAGGAACGGCAGGGGGAAGTCCTGCAAGTGAACGCACCGCGCTTGCTCGTGCTCAGGTGGGGTGACGATATCCTTCGATGGGAACTGAGCGGCGATGGAGAACGGACAGTGTTGGTTCTTCGACATCGCTTCGCGGATCGAAAGGAAGCGCCCTCCTACGCAGCGGGATGGCACCTTTGTCTCGATGGCCTCGCTGGGGCACTGACCGGAGAGAAGATGCCATCGATGGTCGGCCATAACGCGATGAAGCACGGTTGGCGGGAATTGTACGAACAGTATGCAGAGGCGTTCCAGGATACGTCCGCAGTCCTGAAGGACACAGCCAACGAGACCAGGGAGGGGTGATTGATGAACAACCTCACGAAAATAAATATACGCAGGCCTGCGACTGAGGTATTTCAGGCTTTCGTCGATCCGTCCAAAATCGGTGATTTTTGGTTTTCGTCGAGTTCTGAGCGCTGGGAGCAGGGCAAGACGATCACATTGAGGTATGACGAATACGACGCACAAGTTCCCATTAAAGTACTAGAAATCAAAGAAAACCAGGAAATTGTCTTCCAGTGGGGGACAGAGGGGGAAGGACATGTTGTGACCATCGCCCTGAAAGAATTGGATGACTCGAACACACTCGTGGAAGTGAACGAAGCAGGCTTTCATGAAAACGATGATGACCTAATCACGAATTTGGTGGATAACAAAGAAGGCTGGGTTTACATGTTAACCTGTTTGAAGGCTTATTTGGAATTCGGCGTGAATCAATTGAGAGCGGCATTGGTGAAGGGCTGAATTAGTACAGCGCACAGGGTTTAAACGAATGGGAGAGGACAGCAAAATACGGCCGCCTCAGATTGTAGCTGTCTGAGGCGGCCGTTCGAATGCTACCCTCGAGCACTACCGTTTGAAACGAATGGGATATTCCTTGACTCCGAATACAAAGGTACTTTGGATAGGCACGAGCGGTGTGCCTTCGTCAAACGTCAGGGTACCCAGCCGCTCTAATATCTTCGGTAGCGCAATTTGTGCTTCGAGGCGAGCGAGTGGAGCTCCCAAGCAGAAGTGAATACCGAGGCCAAAGCCTAAGTGGCGGTTGGGTGTGCGGTCAGGGACGAACCGGTCTGCATCGGGAAATTGCGCTTCATCGCGATTGGCGGCGGCCACCCAGGATACCACCTGAGATCCAGCCGCTATCCGCTGCCCTCTAATCTCCGTGTCCTCCGATGCGATCCGGCCGATGGCGACAATTGGCGGGTAGTAACGAAGTACCTCCTCAATCGCAGTATTTGTAAGCGTCGGCGTATTGCGCCAGCGCTCCTGCACAGCCATGTCTTCAGTCAAATATCGAACCGCATTCGCGATCAGATTCGTGGTGGTTTCATTCCCTGCCACGAGCAGCAGCAGACAGAAGCCCAAGAGCTCCTGTTCCGTTAGTTTCTGGCCGTCAATTTGAGCCTGCAGCAGGGCGGAGATCAGATCGTCTTGCGGATTTGCGCGGCGCTGTTTGAGGATGTCTCGGAAGTAGTCGTTGAGTGTCGTGCGAGCAATTCCCCGTTCGGCAACCACTTGTGCGAACGCCTCGTCCGTGTTGTTTTCCGGCGCCTTCACCAAGATGTCGGACCATTTTTTGAACAACGCCCTGTCTTCGCTAGGAACGCCAAGCAATTCGGCGATGACGATGACCGGTAGGGGATAGGCGAGATCGTGAACCACATTCATCTCGGTGCCATCCGCAACCTGGTCTAGCAAATCATCCACGATATTCGCGATGCGCGGTGCCAGATCTTCAATGGATTTGGGTGTGAAGGCCTTGTTCACCAGTGCGCGCATTTGTGTGTGCTTGGGCTGGTCCATGACTAGCATGCTGTCCCCGCGAACATCCATTCCGCGGCGGGAGGAAAAGACGCGGTGATTGAGCAACACATTGCGTGCGTCCTCGTAGGAAAAAACATCCCAACACGCCCTATCCTCGTCATAGCGAATCGGGGATGTCCTCCGCAAATCATCAAGTATCGGAAAAGGGTTCAGTTGAAGTGTTGGGGAGGCCAATTCTTTCATCGGGATGATAGTGGCGTAGCGCTGTGTGGTCCGTCCGTTCATTCTCGCTGTTCCTTCCTTCTCGTTGATGTTGGGTCGGTTTACTCTCCTAAAAGAGGCGACCGGTGTCGAGGGACAAAGCGCCACACGACCGATCTCGACTTGTATTATACAACTAACAAGCGTGTATCATACAAGTAAATTTTCCGACGTGGACTGTGTCCGGATGAGGACCAACGCTCGCGTCCATCAGCTCACAGGAGCATCACGAAAGGGAACCAGTCGTCCTTTCGGGTTCGTCTGGGGGGGCTTGCGACTCGAACGACGAGACGGTTGGCGGGGTCGCGCCGGATAAATCGGTCAGGCTGTACACGTGCGAGATGCGAGGCATCAGCCGTGGGATGCGGGGGGAGCCAATGCGCCACGGTTGAAGGGAGTGTATCGGCATACAGACCTTGGGCTCGATGGCTTCGAGAATATTCACCAAGTCACGCCGTGTGGCGTGTCCACTTGAGCCCATGGCGACAAATTCGAGACCGAAATGGTCGAGCCAGCGCAACATGTTCGCCCAAGCTGGATCATACGGACCGAGAGGCGTGCCATCGGAATGCAGATACCGCCCGCCGTCGGCCGGCTGGATGTCGATGAGGTAGTGCAGTCTGCTGTAGGGGAGCTGTGCCGCATAGACGTGTTCCAGTCCGCAAACGTCCGATGGGCGGATCTGCTTGACGCCTGTATCGCGCAACCACCGCGACAGAGCCTCTGGCAACCGCGCGTCTTCTTCCGCCCACACGGCGAAGTCGCTCACCCCTTCGAAGTGGTGGTACATGTAGGCGGTGACAGCGTCGAGTACAAGTTCGCGATTCGCCGCCTTGGCGGCACAACGAAATGCATGAAGTCGTTCTGGATGGCGCTCATAGACATTGAAGTACACACCCGCGTTCGCCCGAACCGTTTGCTCCAGCACACCGCGCGTGACATCGTGCTCCGAAACGTTCTCGCTCGGATCCCCGAGGTCGCCGGAACGCGTTCCCTCGATGAACAGAACATCTGGATGAAATTCCCTGGCGAAGGTGATGAAGCGCTCCGTCTCATCGCGGTGGAGGCCATGCAGCCGCAGGTCGCCCGTGTAGACCAGGCGAGCGTCTGGCGTTTTGATGAAGATGGCGCTTGCGCCTGGGGTGCCGTGATCGACTGGAACGAATTGCAGGTGAAACGGTCCGAAATGGACCCATGTCTCGGGCTCGACGGGACGGTACGACAACGGTGAACGCGGGCCATCCGCGACAGCATCCAACACCTGCAAGATGCGATGGGTTCCTGTGGATGTAAAGACCGGCAAGTCGGTTCGGACGTAGGGGAGGAGTCCGGTGTGATCCAAATGGCAGTGGCTGATGGCGATGGCGGTGTGCATCGAAGACACGCGATCATCCCCCTGGAAGATGCCTGCGATGTCTGGAGCTAGCCCTACGGCCATGAGGTCCATCGCCGACCTCGGCTGAAGCCGTTCGTCAAAACTCGGCACGTCGCCACGAAACGCGCGCCCCATATCAAAAATCAGTCGGTGTGAACCATACTCCATACTGATGATGTTGCCACCGATGGTATTTGTGCCTGCATAGAATTTCCACGTCGTACACTGCATCGCCGTACCCTCCAGACATGTGACGGTAGATGTGCCCGACGAGTACGTAAATCTGTCGAGCACGTCAGAATACCACAAAAGTGAATGATTTGAACTCTGTTTTAATAATATTTTGTAAATTTAGATTTAGCAAAACTTAACTTGCCGCTTCCAATTGGGCTGTCCTACGATAGCGGTGCCAATAGCCGAGCCGGCCGCTAGAGAGGGGAGGTATGTCAAATGAGTAGGCGCGTTCGCCGCAATCTGGTCGCGTATCTGATGTTGCTCCCAACACTGGTATTGCTTGGCGTGTTCACGGTCTATCCCATCATCAACTCGTTCATGATCAGTTTTTACAATTGGGACATGATGAGCCCGATCAAACGGTTCGTCGGGTTGCAAAACTATCAACACATTCTCGTCGACCCACTGTTCCGTCGAGCATTTGCCAACACAATTCTGTACGTGGTGTGCTTCGTGCCAAGTGTACTCTTGTTGGGACTGCTCGCAGCCGTCTTGCTGAATGCCAAGATTCGATTTCGCGCCGCGTTTCGCACGACCCTATTTCTGCCCTACATCACATCGCTCGCCGCCACGGGCATCGTGTGGTCGCGGATTTTTAATGGGCAGTACGGTTTGCTCAATTATCTGCTGAGCTCTTTGGGACTCCATGGGGTCGACTGGTTGAACGATGCCCGATACACCATGTTCAATCTCGTGTTGTTTGGCGTTCGGCAGAACGTCGGATACGTCGCGGTCGTTTTCCTAGCGGGCCTACAAAACATCAGCCGTGAGTACTATGAATCGGCCAACGTCGACGGTGCTTCGGCCTGGCGGAGATTTCGGTACATCACATGGCCCTTATTGTCGCCAACAAGCTACTTCTTGCTGCTTTTGACGACGATTGAAGCGTTCAAAGTATTTCTACAAGTCTACGTGCTATATGGCGAAAGTCCTGGCCCCAACGACAGCGGCCTTACGCTCCTCTACTATATGTTCAACGAGGGGTTTAGCGACTACAAGATGGGCTACGCGTGTGCAGCGGCCTATGTGTTATTCCTCATTATCTTCATCTTCACACTATTGCAGATGTCCCTGTCGCGAAGAGTGAACTACTCGGCATAACCATGGACAGCTCACTAGCCGAAGGGACGAGGGGGGAGGGGAAGAAGTGAGAAAAGCTTGCATTTATCTATGTCTCGTCGTACTCGTCCTGTTCGTCATCGGCCCATTCGTCTGGATGCTTTCCAGTTCTGTCAAGCCAGAGGGTGAAGTGCTGACGAAAGTACCCCATCTGTTTCCATCCCATTTCGATTTTCGCAACTACCTTGATGCGTGGAGGTCAGCGCCGTTTGGCCAGTACTTCTTCAACAGCTTCCTCGTCTCTGCACTCGAAACTGGCTTCGATTTGACTTTCGGTGCGATGGCAGCATACGTGTTTGCGCGGATGGAGTTTGTCGGGAAGCGCGTCATCTTTCTAACCTTGCTAGCGACGATGATGGTTCCTGGTGAGGTTCTACTGATTCCAAACTACATTACCTTGACGCAGCTGAACTGGATCAACACCTATCAGGGACTCATTGTCCCATGGATGGTGAGCGTGTTCACCATCTTCCTCATGCGCCAATTCTTCCTGACGTTGCCACAAGAGATTTTTGACGCCGCGGACCTGGATGGAAGTGGTCCGATGAGGACGTTGTTCGGCATGGTGATGCCACTGTCCAAACCAGTTTGGATCACGGCGGCCATCATCAAGTTTGTCGGCAGTTGGAACGCCTTTCTGTGGGTTCTCATCGTCGCAAACTCGCCATCGTACTACACGCTCCCGGTCGGGTTGGTGAACTTTTCTTCCAATGTAGGAACGGTCTACAACCAGCTGATGGCCGCGGCCACATTCAGCGTCATTCCGCTCGTCGTCGTGTTCTTGATCGGGCAGCGCTATTTTATTGAGGGCGTGGCACGAGCGGGTATCAAATAGATTTGCAAACGCTGCACCAAACCACCACTCAACGGGGGAGATCAGGTTTGAAGAACAAACACTGGCTAAATCTTTCAGCTGTCCTCGTGCTCGGGACAACGTTAACAGTCGGCTGTGGCACAGGAACGGGCAACGCGCCGGGGCAAGCGGCATCGCAGAAGAGCGGATCGGCTCAGGGTGGCACAGCCACGGCTCCAGTGACCATCACGTTTTATGAGTCGATGAGTGCCACACAGGGCAAGGAGCTGCAGAAGCTGACCGACGCGTTTCACCAGCAAAACCCAAACATCAATGTGCAGCTGGTGTTCACTGGTTCGTACACGACACAGCAGCAGAAGTTGACCGCCGCCATCGCCGCCAAGAAACCGCCGACGATGGCGCAAGTGGAAGACACTTGGGAGACGGAGTACTATGACAACGGCCTGCTCGATCCCGTTCAAAACCTGATTCCCAAGTCCACAATCGACGATTTGATGCCAATTTGGAAGCAGGATAACTCCTATGACGGGAAATTGGTCTCCGTACCTTTTAACAAATCCGACTATATTCTCATGTACAACGCGGATGACTTCAAGAAAGCAGGGATCTCCGCACCGCCAAAGACGTGGAACGAGCTGGAGCAGGACGCCATTAAGCTAACGCAAAAAGCGGGGGTTCCGGGTCTTGGCATGCAGGCTGATTACTATACGTTTGAAATGCTCATGGAGCAGGCGGGCGGAGATCTGCTGACGAGTGACGGCAAACAAGCAGCGTTCAACAGTCAAGCTGGAAAGGACGCGCTCAATTTCATGAATCAGCTTGCCAACAAGGACAAGGCGGCGAAAGTCATCAGTGGCAACGCCTACCTCTCGGACGGCTTGAACACCAACGAATACGCCATGGATTTAGACACGGTCGCGTCCTTGTCGTTTATCACCAACGCGAACATCCACTTGAAGACTGCGCCGCTGCCACAAGGCGTGAAAGCAGCCGTGCCGACAGCGGGGACCAACCTCGTGGTGTTCAACGGAGCGACGGACGCACAAAAGCAGGCTGCAGGAAAGTACATCGACTTTCTGATTTCGGATAAGAACACGATTGAATGGGCGGAAGCTACCGGATACTTACCTGTACGACAAAGTGCGTTGACAGATCCGTCGTGGACATCGTTCATTCAACAGCATCCGAACGACGCGACAGGTCCTAGCGAACTGAGCCACGCCTACTTTTCTCCTCGCATCGGCACCTTGAGTTCCGCCATCACCGAAGAGACCACACAGGTTGGCAATTTCATCTCTGGTACGCAGGATGTCGCGACGACGCTCGGGAATATGGCGAACGACGTAAACCAGGCTTTGGCGGGGCAGTGAGCAGAAGATCTGCAAAAGACTTTCGCAGCCACCCGCGAGTGGATGGCTTCGCCTGAATACACAATTGATCTCAACCAAAGTAATGCTCGGACCGTTCCTAATAGTGAAACATCTCGCTTCTATCCCCTGGCTCACAAGACTACGCTGGATAGGACAGAGATTCCGTTCGCTCTCGTCGGTTTGGTTGCGAGAGGCGCGTGATGGAGTCGGGAGGGAATCGCGATGGGACTTGATTTTTCGCTATTGCATCAGCAGTATATCGACGGCGAGTGGCGCGACGGCCAAAGTGGCCGAGCGTATCGGGATGAGAATCCGTATGACGGTTCTACGGTGGCCTTGTTTCAAACGGCCTCCAAGGACGACGTCGACCTAGCCTACCTGGCGGCACAGCGAGCTCAAGCTGTTGCACACCAAGGGCAAATTTGCATGTGTACAAACCGAGTCATTGTACACCGCAGCGTGTATGAGCAGTTTGTAGACAAATTGGTGACCAAAGTCTCGTCGCTAAAGTGCGGCAGTCCGCACGAGCACGATACGGTCATCGGTCCTTTGATCAACCATCGACAAGTAGAGCTATTGCTCCAGACGGTGGATGAGAGCGTTGCACAGGGAGCTGTCATCGCCTATCGAGGGGCGGTTGAAGGAAACGTCGTCGGACCGATTGTACTCACCGACGTAGCGCCGTCCATGGCGTGCGCCAGGAAGGAGATGTTTGGCCCAGCGATTGCCGTCATCCCGGTCGAGTCCGAAGATGAAGCCGTTCGCGTCGCAAACGACAGTGATTTTGGCCTCAGCGGCGCCGTACATACCCGAAGCCTAGAGCGCGGTGTGGAAATCGCCAAGCGGATTGAGTCTGGTATGGTGCACGTCAACGATGGCACGGTCAACGATGAACCACTCGTCGCTTTCGGCGGTGAGAAGGCTTCTGGTGTCGGCCGCTACAATGGGGATTGGGCCCTTGACGAATTTACGACGTTCAAATGGATTTCCATTCAGCACGAAAAGCGCGACTACCCGTTCTAACTGGATTTGCACTGTCGGAGAGGGTGAAATTACCTCGTCTAGCCCACCGGGTGTGCATCTTTGTTGATACTGCGCATTCCTTCACTGTCACCAATCCGTTCACCCGTTAACATCAGTCTGACAACTTTGTTCCAATGATTGTTAGCTATATCGTTCGACATAGGAGCTTGCAATAAACTCAATTTGAGATTCAGAACATCAAGTTCTGGTCTCGTGAAGGAGCGTGTCAATTTTATGGATAGTGAGCCTATCTTTGATGTCGCACATCTTGGACACGTCGAACTGTTGACGGCGAAGCACGACGCGAGTGTCCAGTTCTTCACGGACGTATTGGGAATGGAAGTGGTGGCTGAGAGCGGACCATCCACGTATCTGAGATGTTGGGGGGACTATGAGGAATACTCTCTCAAGTTGACCGCTTCCCAGGACGCTGGAGTAGGCCACACCGCGCTTCGAGCCATGAGCCGGGGGGCACTCGAACGCCGCGTGCGCGCTATTGAGGCGGCCGGTGCCGGAATCGGTTGGATAGAAGGTGACCTAGGCCACGGGAAGGCGTACCAGTTCCGCGGTGCGGATGGACACTTGATGGAACTGTATTACGAAAGTAAGCGTTATCAACCACCCAAAGCACTGCGGCCTGCGTTGAAGAACCAACCGCAGAAATTCACAGGGCGAGGTGCCGCCGTTAAACACCTTGACCACGTGAACTACTTTTCTTCCAACGTCGAAGCCGATGGGGCGTTTGTGGAAAAGGCACTTGGCTTGCGGCTGACCGAACAGATAATTCTGGACAACGGTCGACATCCTGGAATGTGGTATCGCGCGACGAATAAGTCTTACGACCTGGTGTACACGCAGGACGAGACCGGATCACGTGGGCGGTTGCACCACATTGCGTTTGCTGTCGACACAAATGAAAGCATTTGGCGCGCCGCCAACATCTTTGTTGACCACGACGTGTTCATCGAATTTGCACCGAGCAAGCACGCGATAAACCAAACCTACTTTGTCTATGTCTACGAACCGGGTGGCAACCGAATCGAAATCTGTTCGGGCGGATACCTCATATTCGACCCGGATTGGGAGCCTATCATCTGGACGGAAGCGGAACGAAAGCGCGGTCAAGCGTGGGGCAATTCCACGGTGCCAAGCTTTCATACTTATGGGACGCCCGTAGTATGAGATAATAGGGGATAGGTGGCGGATTGTTCGTGCGACGAATTCGACAGCCGCCAAAATCTATCGTGAGTAGGAAGATTGTACCAATGGCCCAAGAAGAGCTTCTCAGTGAAGAGGAATGTTACGTACGACTGCGAGATATGATTCGGCAGGGCGTGCTGATGCCTAACCAGCGACTTGTGGAGATGGAATTGGCGAGTTCTCTGCATGCGGGTCGTGCCACGGTTCGAACGGCACTAGCACGGCTTGAGCAGGAGGGACTGGTTGAGCGGGAGCGATATCGTGGAGCGCGTGTCCGCCTGGTTTCGCAAGCGGAAGCGGTCGAAATCCTGGAGGTGCGCGCGGCGATCGAAGGCGTGGTGGCGAGACATGCCGCAATTCACGCGAGCGACGAAGACGTGGCGGAGCTCGAGCGCATCCTCTCTGGAATGGAGCAACACATGTACGGCAACGACCTCCTCAAGTATTCGGAGGGAAATGCGAAGTTGCACCAGACGTTGATTCGAATGTCGCGACATACCACGGCTGCGAAGGTCCTCGACACGCTCAACTCGCAGAATGTGCGGTTTCAATTTCGCACGATATTGTCGCAAGGCCGCCCCGAACGGTCGTTTGCTGAACACGCGGCTATCGTCGAGGCAGTTGTACAGCGAAACCCTGAAGCGGCGGAGCAAGCGATGAGATATCATCTGTCGAACGTGCTTCAAGCACTTCGTACTTTAGACGGGCCTATGTGACTCAACTGGCAGGATCGCAAACGCGTACCTCGCCACACATGTAATTGTCAACAAAATGGTTGGTGATGGATATGGCTGATCACTCCCGGGCCACGCAACTCGTTCTGGAATCGCGCACGCTTGCTCAAGCTTACGGCGAGCTATCCCGTTAGTTACATCTGGAGGTGTTCGACGTGATCGTTGGATTCATTGGTTTTGGCGAGGCCGCATTCGCCATTGCTTCGGGCTTGCGCGAAGCAGGGGTAGAGCAGATGATCGCCTACGATGCATTTCGAAGCGAACAAGTCGTACGTCGTGCTAAACAAATTGGTGTCGAATTGCAGGATAAAATCCAGAGCATCGGGGAACGGGCAAGCCTCATCTTTTCGCTCGTCACTTCGTCCTCGGCGCATGAGGTAGCCGAGGAAGTCGTCCCGTTTATCCAACAAGGTGCAGTATATGCAGACTTAAACTCGTGTTCGCCGAAGGCAAAGCGGGGGATAGGAGATTTATTTTCCGAAACAGGTGCTCTATTCACCTGCGTCGCAGTCATGTCTGCCGTGCCCCCACTCAAGCACAGAGTCCCGATGCTCGCCGATGGTCCCGGAGCGCCCCAATTAAAACGGCAAATGGAGGCATACGGAATGCAGATTGAGGTCGTCGACGGGCCCATTGGATCCGCCGCCGTTAAGATGTGCCGAAGTGTGATTGTCAAAGGGATGGAGGCGCTATTCTTGGAGGCACTCCTCGCTGCTGATTCCGCCGGGGTCGTAGAGCGGGTGCTCGCGTCCGCGGACGCCTCGTTTGGCCACATGACCCTATCCGAACTAGCGAATTATTTGGTCGTTCGCAATCTACAGCACGGGCACCGCAGAGCGCACGAACTGGCGGAGGCTGCAGAAACCGTGGCGGAACTAGGGTATGAACCGCTAGTCACGCGCGGTGCAGCACAACGACTGGCATGGTCTGCATCCAAACTACCCACTGGCGGTCAAGAACAGCGCGCGACGTCTTTCTGGGAAGTGTTGGAGGTCCTTAAACAGGATCCAGCATAAACAAATCACTGTGCTCCCCACCGCGCAAGCGGTCTACATTCGACTCGAGCGACGCGGGAGTGGTCCTTTCGTCTGAGACGTGGTAGGGTACTTCTCCCAGGGGTGCAGGTCGTCGCACCCTGAGGGGGAGTACCCTACTTTGTCTGCTCAGACGTTCAACGCAATAGGAGAGACTAGCCATCGCACAACATCCGACCATCTTGACAGAAAATTCTTGTGGTTTTAAGCTCAAAGTCAAACATGTGAAATGTTACATGTCAGGTAGACGGGTTTTTGCATATCGGTTACACGGGGGCTACGTTCGATCCGGTCGACGAAGTAAAAGTTCGGGGTTTTAACGCGGAATTTTTCTTACAGACAGTGGATCAGATGATTGAAGAAATTCACCAAGTTCCGCCCGCTGCGGGGGGTGACCGCGTCTTGGTGCCAGGTGAGCCGGAGCAGCAAAGGGAAGAGCGTTATTTAGAAGACGGGTTGCTGCATGTTCATTAACAGCGCCACGTCAGCTCGGATTATCCTCATTGTCTGGGGGATTTTTAGAAACTCTCCGTACGCCGTATTGTACGCGATGTTGGTTGACTCCTCGCCGAGGTCGTCCGGGGCTAGCCTCGGCTTGCTGGTTGGTGTAGGGCTGGGGTTGTCGGGCGCGCTCGTCACGCCGGTCGCCGGCTACTTTATTCAGTATTTTGGTTGGAACTGGGATTCTATCATGCTCGCAGGTGTCTGTTTATTGACCTTTATCCCTATGTCCTTGATGCGAGAGACGGCTGGAGAAAAGGCTCAAGTGTAACGATTGCCCCATCCGAGCTGAGGGAGATGAGTCGCTGTGAAAGCAGAGTTGGATCTTGTGACAGAGGTACGGTCTGAATTGGGGGAAGGACCGAGTTGGGACGCCGCGCACAATCGATTGTATTGGGTAGATATCACGGGGAAGAACGTACATGTTTATCACCCCAATGACAAATCTGTGCGCTCCATTCCTACAGGTCAATACACCGGTTGTGCCGTTCCACGCAAGCGCGGTGGACTTGTGTGTGCACTGCAACGGGGGTTCTTTTCCCTCGATGTAGAGAGCGGCGATCTTTCACCCATTGCATCCCCCGCAGACGGCCATCACGATTTGGCGGTCAACCGTTTCAACGACGGCAAATGTGACACATATGGTCGATTTTGGGCTGGGACGACGTCGTTTGATGAGGCGCCACGAAAAGGCCGACTGTTTTGCCTGGACACCAATCATCACGTCATTCTTGTTCGATCCCATGTAACCGTTTCAAACGGGATGGGATGGAGTCCGGACAACCGGGTCATGTATTACATTGACTCTCCCACCAAACGCGTTCTCGCGTTTGATTTTGACCTGGAGTCCGGCGCCATCGGGAATGAGCGTGTCGCGGTGGATTTCGCACACCAAATGGGCAATCCAGACGGCATGGCCGTCGACGTCGAGGGAATGCTTTGGATTGCTCATTGGGACGGCTATCAGATTTCGCGGTGGAATCCAGTGACAGGTGAACGAATCCAAAGCATCCCCCTACCTGTCGCCCGGGTGACGTCGTGTGTCTTTGGCGGAGAAGGACTGAATGAACTGTACATCACATCGGCGCAGTACGGGTTGGAACCACAGCAATTGGATGAACAGCCTTTGGCGGGAAGGTTGTTTCACCTGCGTACCGACACGATGGGCTTGCCGACTTACGCGTATCGCGGTTGAGGTGTGATTCGAGGTACGCTTTTATCGCTTAACCCCCGCCGATATCGATGCACCGTACGGACGGCCAGAAATTCGGACTAGTGATGAAAGGGAAGGTGGGGACAATGAAGCTCACGTTTCGTTGGTACGGCGATGAAGATCCCGTCAAACTTGAGTACATTCGTCAAATTCCTGGGATGAAAGGAATCGTCTCAGCCATTTACGACATTCCGGTAGGTGAGACGTGGCCGTTAGAAGCCATTTGGTCACTAAAGGAGAAGATTCACAAAGCTGGACTGGAGTTATCTGTGATTGAGAGCGTCCCCGTCCACGAGGATATCAAACTTGGCTTGCCCACTCGGGATCAATATATCAGCAACTACCAACAAACGTTGCGAAATTTAGCTGAGGCCGGCGTTCAAACCGTGTGTTACAACTTCATGCCCGTGTTTGACTGGACCAGGTCGGCCTTGAACTTTCGACTCGAAGACCAGTCCACGACACTGATTTACGATCACGACGTGGTACAGGCCATGAACCCACTGAAGGGGGAGCTCAAACTGCCGGGGTGGGATACGAGCTATGAGGACGAGACTCTATCGGAGCTTGTCAATCAGTACGGACAAATATCTGAAGAACACCTTTGGCAGCACCTCGATTACTTCATTCAAGCGATTATCCCAGTCGCAGAAGACGTCGGAGTAAAGATGGCCATTCACCCGGATGATCCACCGTGGTCCATTTTTGGGTTGCCTCGGATTATCACCAATCGCGAGAATCTAGAGCGATTCCTCCGCCTTTACGACAGTCCGTACAACGGTCTCTGTTTTTGTACTGGATCGCTTGGGGCTAGCAAAGAGAACGATATTCCGGCAATGCTCCGCCACTTTGGGGGGGTGGGGCGAGTGAACTTCGTGCACGCCCGCAATGTGAAGATCACGGGCGACAAATCGTTCCGCGAGGTAGCGCATTTGTCCGAAGAAGGGTCTATCGATATGTACGAGGTGATGAATGCACTGTACGAGTTTGGTTTCGATGGGCCGCTTCGACCGGATCACGGTCGAATGATTTGGGGGGAGACGGGGCGTCCAGGCTACGGACTCTATGATCGGGCCCTGGGGGCTGTTTATCTAAACGGGTTGTATGAGGGAATTGCGAAAAGCTATCGTGAGCCATCCGTTCAGCACAAGTACAACGCCATGGTTGGGAATGAAAGAGGTCAGGAGAGATGATCTGACGGGTGCGCGTAGAGGGATGGGGCGAGTCATCGCTCTGTCCCATCCGTAGAAGGGAACACTTGGCTCCACCGCTCGGCGGCTTCTTCCTGGATGCTTCGAATGTGTTGCTCAAGTGCGGTGAGAAGCGCGGGTAGATTCTTGTGCTGCAGCGCTTCATACATCCGTTTGTGATCATCGTGGCGCCGGATGCTACTTTCATAGGAATAATGATAGACCACGCGTGCGAGCGCCACAGGGGCATTTAACGAGTCGTACAATTTTAGACAGCGACTGTTGCCCGCGTACTGCACGAGCAGCCGGTGAAATGTAATGTCGTATTCAGCGTATTGTTCAAATGGGAACGGCTTTTGTTCAACCAAGGAGTCCATCTGAACCAGCGCGTGATGCCAGTTCTCTAGATCCCTGTCGGAAATAGCGGCCATTGCCTTGCTGGCCGCCCACGATTCAACCATCAAACGGACATCAAGCAGTTCAATAAAGTCTTCGCGTTTCAGTTGAGTTACGTATGTACCCTTTCTGGGCAATATCTCAATCAGACCGTCGTGGACGAGTTGGGTAATCGCATCCTTCACTGGAGAACGGCTCACCTTAAAGTCGGAGGCCAGTGCGTTGATATCTAACTTGGTGCCTGGAGCAAACTTTCCACCGATGATTTCCTTGCGCAAGACCTGATAAACTTGATCCGTAAGAATTGACGTTTCAATTAAACGGTCCAATCAAGACGACGTCCTTTCATTGAACCTCTCGAGATATGTAATATTTCATATTTCACGCGAATTATAGATGACAGTGATGGAACCGTCAACGTTTACGCGCCTTCCTGTATGGTTCACAGGCGCTTGTTCGGCGTGCCCCCTCCCGATACATGTCGTAGGGGGTTTTGTTTATTGTTTCGGAAGGCGTAATATTACACCGGTAAGCAAGCAAAAGGAGTTGGTTTTACCTTGGAAGGAATGTCTCGAACGCGAACGGTTCTACTGATTTCTTTTCTTGTTGTGATGTGGGGCGTCAATTGGCCCTTGACAAAAATCGCCCTTGTATATACTCCTCCAATCCTATTCGCGGGGATCAGAACGGTATTAGGGGGTCTTCTTTTACTCATCGTCGCAATCCCCAGATTCAAGCTGTTGCGCTTTAAACAGACATGGCATATCTATTTGATTTCTTGCTTGTTTAACATCGTACTGTACTACGGGTTGCAAACTGTGGGACTGAAATACTTGCCCGCGGGGTTGTTCTCCGTCATCGTCTTCCTTCAGCCGGTGTTGCTCGGGGTCTTGTCTTGGGCATGGCTGGGAGAATCCATGTACGGGCTCAAAATCGTTGGACTAATCCTAGGTTTTGCAGGGGTGGCCGTGATCAGCGCAGGCAGTTTATCCGGTCACCTCTCTGTCGTCGGCGTGATCCTTGCGCTGTGCAGTGCTGTCGCCTGGGCACTGGGGACTGCGTATGTGAAAAAGACGAGTGGGAGAGTGGACTCCATCTGGTTGGTCACGGTTCAGTTGATCATTGGGGGACTAGTCATGACTGGACTCGGAACCGGCTTGGAGAGTTGGTCGAGTATCGTCTGGAATGTACCGTTCATCGCAACGCTGATATTTATTTCGGTATTCGTCATTGCGGCGGGCTGGTTAGTCTTCTTTATTCTCATTGGCTCTGGAGAGGCAAGTAAAGTTGCTTCTTACACATTCCTCATTCCGCTCATTTCCATTGTAACCGGAACGGTGTTCTTGCACGAGCCGTTTACGTTGTACCTATTGGCCGGACTGGTGCTCATTGTGGTGAGTATCTACTTCGTAAATCGGCCAAGAAAGATATCTACCCCGCCGAACTCGTGTGTTGAGTCAGTGCGATAACAAGTGAAATAGAATTGGGGGCAAAGCGACCGCGGTCGTTTGCCCCCATTTTTTTGTGACCTGTGTGGAGTTTCGTTTACGAAGCGGAGTGGATTTCTTGGTTCTGTTCGGCGTAGTTCTGTGTGCTGGCGCGTTTGTGGTTCATGTACAGATAAAATGGAATTCCGGCGAGCAACAGGAGAAACCCGTACATGACTGTTTGGGCACCAGCACCGTAAATGGCCCACCCTGCGTAAATAAATCCGAGCAACGGAACAAATGCGACTTTAATGAATTTCAGCACGTTCACTTTCTTCTCCACTTTTTTCATCAGCATGATTTCCGATGCTGCAGTCATCGCGTAGACCGGTAAGTAGGACAGCGTTGCAAGCAACGTCACGAAGTTGAACGCGGCATTAAAGCCTTTTGTGTAGTTCATAAACAGAAGAATATTGGCCAACACAGAGCCGATAATCAACGCCATATAGGGCGTTTGGAATTTGGGGTGAACCTTTGCGAAAGCACTTGGGAAAACACCATCTTCTCCGGCCGCAAACGCGATACGAGCGGTGGAGAGGAGCCAGCCGACCGTCGTACCCAGGATGCTGATGATGGCGGCGACGGTGATGATGGACCCAATGCCACTTCCGAGGAATTCACTGAGAATATCGGAAATCGGTGCAGAGCTCTTGGCTAAGTGGGTTGGGTCCATGGCCCCCATTGCAAAGACGTTGATGGCCATGTACATCACCGTGGCGATGGATATCCCGATAATTGTACTGCGGCGAATATTTTTCTCCGGGTTACGAATTTCCCCTGCGGCTACTGTGGCACTTTCCAAACCGATAAACGCCCAGAGTGTCGAAGAGGCGGCTACTGATATCGTATTCGCCCCCCGTCCGCTCGGAAACAAAGGCGTGAGATGACCGGCTTGAAAGTGAATCGCAGCAACCAGAATAAACACGAGAAACAGGAGGATTTCAAAGATGGTAATCGCCGTCTGGATCTTCCCAGCGAGCCTGACCCCCATGATGTTGATCCCGGTGAAGATCCACAAGATGGCACTCGTAAATACAAATCCGATCACGTGGTTGTTCGCGATCGGTGGAATTAGATTTCCTGCATAGCTTGCTATAGCGATGATCACCGCAACGTTTCCAATCCACGAACCGTTCCAGTAGAGCCACGCGTTTAGAAATCCAGTGAAGTCGCCGAATGCCCGTCTCGAGAACTCATATGGCCCACCTGTTCGCGGGTACTTCGATCCGAGCTTAGCGAACGATAAAGCCAAGAAGATAGAGCCGATACCCGTGAGTACCCAGGCCAGGATAATCGCTCCAGGGCCGGACTTTTGAGAGAGTGTCGCCGGGAGCATAAATATCCCAGATCCCATCATATTTCCGGTAACCAGTGCGGTTGCAATCAGCAATCCAATTCCTTTTTTCAATTGCTTTTGTTCGACCAACAGAATCTCCTCCAACCGTATATCTATGCGCTTGGTGATGTATTGCACAATCCCTAAAAGGCTGAGCAATAAACGGGAATTATGTGTTTACTAGATTTTCTTTTGACTGAGTAATTATGCATTCAAACACAAATCCCAGTCAAATGTTACTTTATTCCGGCGGTGTGATAAAGCATTTTCTTTGGGACGGGGCTTTCTACCGTCGGCGGGGATAGGTGCCTGCGCTCTCAAGGATAAAGTCCACCCTCGTAAGATTGGACCCGAACTACACAGTAAGCGCTTGATTCCACTTTTGTAATGAATTTTAATCCATAAATGGGGCACTTTATTGGCGATGACACGGTTGATGGGTGTGTGGTTATGAGTTTGTTTGGAAGGCTCAAGTATCGAAAACCGTACGTACCTGTCCACAAGCGGCAGAGAGTTGAACAGGCGCAACGTCAAACGCCCTCTGCGAAGTTACACGACAGCCAGTTCGTGGGGAAACTAGATCACGATTTAGGCATCTTTGAGCATATCCTCGGAGGAAATGCGGATCTGTTAATCCGCCGTTTTCAGATCCAACTGCGCAAGCGGAAGATCTATTGTGGTTTGGTTTACTTGGACGGTTCCTCTTCGAAAACGGAGCTCAACCAGGTCTTGCGCGCTCTGATGCTCGACATCGATATCAGTACGCAGACCAAAAATTCGCTTGAAGAAATTGTAGTCGATCAATGTCTGCCGTACGTCGATGTAGACATGAAGTATTCGGTGACGGATGCGGCAAACTGGCTTTTGTCTGGAAATTCACTGCTGTTTTTGGATGGTGTGGCCAAGTGCATTGGACTCAGTACGCAAGCGTTTAAAGAGAGAGCCGTCGCCGAGCCCGAGACGGAACAGGTGATCCAGGGATCACGGGAAGGGTTCATCGAGTCCATTGGCACAAACATCTCCCTCCTTAGAAAACGTATGAGGACCGGTAATATGCACGTTGAATTGACGCAAATCGGCGAGCAGACTGCCACCAACGTCGTGTACTGCTATATCGAGGGCATTGCGAACGAAGACCTCGTGCGCGAAGTAAGAGGTCGGCTTGAGCGAGTGGAAACTGATGCTTTGTATGGGGCTGGGTACCTTGAACAATTTATTGAGGACAACCACTACTCCCCATTCCCTCAAATCCAGAACACAGAGCGTCCAGACAAGGCTGTCGCCGCGATGTTGGAAGGACGCGTCGTGATTTTAGTCGACGGCACTCCATTCGCCCTCATTGTGCCAGCTGTATTTTCACAGTTCTACCAAACGTCAGAGGATTATGATACGCGGTTCTTGATGGCCAGCATGATCCGAGGCATTCGCTTGGTGGCGCTTATCTTTTCGCTTGTCTTTCCTTCCCTCTACGTGTCGCTGATCTCGTTCAATCCAGAGATGATCCCGACGAAATTCGCCGTGGCAGTGGCAGGGGGGCGCGCGGGGGTCCCCTTTCCGTCTATCGCCGAGATTTTTGGGCTCGAGCTGATCATGGAGATCCTGCGCGAGGCGACTATCCGTCTACCGCAACAGATTGGCGGAGCGTTGTCCATCGTCGGCGTCCTCGTGATTGGGCAGGCAGCCGTTCAGGCTGGTTTCGTGAGTCCGATCACCGTGGTCATCGTCGCGCTCACCACCATCGGTTCATTTGCGACACCGGCTTACAACGCCGCCATTGCACTGCGCATGCTTCGTTTTCCCTTGATGATCTTGGCGGGCATGTTTGGGCTGTACGGTGTCATGGTCGGACTGATTCTAATTGCAAACCACTTGAATTCCTTGGAATCGTTTGGCGTACCGTATTTGAGCCCTGTCGTCCCAGGGGATAGGTATGGACTGCGAGATACCATCGTCCGGATGCCGGTGTGGTCGATGAAAAGGCGGCCAAAGCAATTGCAAACGAACAATCCGCAGCGCGTACGCACAGGCGAAGATATCCAAGGTCCAAAGGGGAGACCACTGTCTGAGACGACGGGCGTTCGTAGGGTTCGTCGGGGCAGTGGTCGGGAGACTCAGAGAGATTGAGGGGTCGTATGGAGAAACCAAAGTCAGTCACCGCGACGCAATTGACAATGAGCATCGGGACATCGATTATTGGTGTCGGCATTCTCTCGTTTCCCAGAATCACGGTGGAATACGTGCGCACGGGAGCCCCTATGGCCACCATTTTAGCCATGCTGCTGATGATGTGCGGTGGAATTGTCGTCGCCTACCTGGGCAATCAGTACCGCGAGAAGACGATTTTTGAATATACCGATGAACTGATTGGTCAGTGGATTGGCAGACTGCTCTTGGTGTGTATCGGTGCCTATTTTTTGGAACTCGCAGCCCTTGCGTCGAGGGAGTTTGGCGAAGTCGTCGTGACGTCTGTCCTGCAGCGGACGCCCATCGAGGTGACGGTGTTTGTGATGGTGCTCATGGCGACGGTGGCGTGCCGAAGCGACATCATCGTCTTCACGAGAATTCTCACATTCTACATGCCATTTGTCTACTTTCCTGCACTCGTCATTGTCGTATTGAGTTTAAAAAGTGCGCAAACCACCAATGTGATGCCGTTATTTGGTATGTTTTATGGCCAGCAGATAAAGAGCGTGTTCATGTCCATCATGGTCGTTGCAGCGCTTTTTACAAATTACATCATCGTGGGGCTGATCATCCCTTTTATGTATCAGCCGACAAGGGCGATGCGCGGGACGATTGTGGGCATTGGCATAGCGGGTACCCTGTATGTCATTCTCATGTTCTCTACGCTTTCGGTGTTCGGCATCGAGGAGATGGACAATCTGTTGTGGCCGACCATGGAACTCGCCAAGACAGCCGCGCTCCCCACATTTTTCATCGAGCGGTTAGATCCTATCTTCCTAGCGGTCTGGGTGACGGCGGTGTTTAGTGCGATATTTGCAGCGTATTATGTCGCGATTCAAGCGCTGAGCCACGTGTTTCGACTGAAGAACCACCGCGGCCTCAGTATTCTTGTGCTCCCCATTATTATGATGTTGGCGAAGTTACCGCCGAACATCGTGGCACTGTATCACGTCGTCAAGCAAGTCGGTGTCATCGGTCTTTGTTTGACACTTGGGTACCCTCTGTTACTGCTGATTGCCCACGTGATTAAAACGGCAAGGGTGAAATCATCGATATGAACATCAAGAAGTGGTTCGCAATCGCGGTTTTCGCGCTGTCATTTCCGGTTCTCACAGGATGCTGGGATCGATTGGAGATCGAGGACCGGGGGACGATTTTAGGCCTGGCTATCGACCCAGTAGAAGGCGAGACGGAGGAGGGGATTACAGGTCCCTACGCGAGAAGTGACCTCAAGGGATACCGGTTGACCGCGCAGGTGGCCATCCTGGACGCATTCCGTTAGGACCGGGGAAGGCAGTACGGGGGGAAACACAACGACCGGTGTGGGTTGTGAGCACCACGGGGAAGACCATTGATGACGCGGTGAACAACTTGCAGCAGGAGCTGGCCGACAAGCTCTTTTTAGGGCATCTTCGCGTCATCATCATCAATCAGAAGCTGGCTCGATCCACTGGCATCGACGATATCCAAGATTTCTTTCGAAGAAATGCCGAAATCAGAAGGTTGGCGTGGATGGTCATCTCGGTTGGAGATGCCAGCAGCGCGATGGCGGTCGCCCCGAAACTGGAGCGCGTTCCGACCCTGTATCTCGTCGGCACGATGGACCACTCTGTCGCCTTAGGCAAGTTGCCAAACGTATATTTGGGCAACTTCTGGGCGACGTTTTCCTCGAAGGGACGAGAGCCGGTACTCCCAATGATAGAGGTATCGGGGGATAAGGTGGAAATGGAAGGTCTGGCTGTGTTCAGCGAGGGACGCATGGTGGGCGTCTTGAGTCCACTGGAAACGGCGGCGTATATGGAAATCGAAAATGAGCGCCGCGCTGGTTACGGGGTTGCCATCCCGATTCCGGGCGACCCCAGGCACAGTGTCATCATCAAGGCGAGCAACCGCCACGCGAACATCAAGATGCACATGGAAAACGGGCGGCCGGTCTTCGATGTGTATACCAGGATTGAGGCCAACATCGAGGAGAAAACAGGACGCACCCACGTGGACGACATCATTGATTCGATTGGCACGGAGACAGAGGACGTATTGGCAAAGGGACAGCAAAAGGTAATAGCCAAGATGCAAGACTTGCACGCGGATGTGTTTGGCTTTGGGGAGTACGTCCGGGGGCGAGCGCCGGATTACTGGGTACACCGGCTCGGCGGATCGCGTGAAAAATGGGACGAAATGTTTGCGACCACGCCTGTTCATGTCCATGTCCGCGTGTATATGCGCCGATCCGGCATGTCCACGCACTAACTGAGCCAAAAGAGTATTTGATACAGGACGAGTATGGCCGTTCCGCAGATGACAAAGAACAAAGCGGTACGCCGGACGAGCAGAGCTTCACGTTTGAACTGTCCCTGCCCCCGCAATGGCCTGTAGTCGATGACGTATGCGAGAACGCCTGCAAATATGAACATGAGCACGTTCATACGAGCCTGGCTCAAAATGAGTAGTTGAAATGCGAGATCCGCCACAAATACCGCCCCTTTTACGATGTAATGGCAACTACCAGTACTGTCCCCACAACGCCCTCGGATTATGAACCGTAGGGAAAGCGACTGGTTGGGCCGCCTCCGTGAGTGGATCGATAGACTTCGAGGAATTTTTGCGCGGCGAGGCTGACATAGCGGTTTGGGGGATACGCAAACACCAGCGTCCGCGTAAGGGAGCTCGTGACAGACACGTAGGTCGGGGCGTGCAGGCCACCACGATGTGCCACCATCTCCGGTACAAACGTTACACCGAGTCCGAACGCCACCAGGGACTTTGCCGTCTCAATGCTGCTCGTCTCATAGGCGATGTTTGGCACAAACCCACTCTCGGCACAGATTTGGAGCACGGTGCTGCGAAATCCATAGCCCTCTTTCAGGAGGACGAAGGGCATTTCAGCCAACTCGGCGAGGTGGAGCCGCGGCTCTTTCGCGTCGGTTGCTTGCGACACAACGCGCCGCAACCTGTCGGACATCCATGGTTCCTGCGTTTGCGGCAGCGCCAGCAGCAATGGTTCGGTCAGCATAGGTGCGTAGTTCAGATGAGGGTTGCGAAGTGGGAGTGACAGGATGGACAGGTCGACGGTTCCGCGTTCTGTGAGGTCTTCTAGACCATCAGTCGAGTCTTCTACCAACTGCACATGCACGTTTGGAAACTGTTTGTGAAACGCGCGCAGCAGTGGAGGCAAGACATGGCCCCCGGTGATGGCCGTCGTGCCGATGGTCAGTTCACGGCCCATTCCCTCTGTACGCTCCCGCATCTCCCTCTCCAAGTCGTCATGGAGTTGAATCAAGCGTTCCGCTCGCTCGATGAAGCGCGCGCCATCGGGCGTCGGCGTGACTTGCCCGCGCCCCCTGACGAACAACTGCGTATCTAAATCGCGTTCC
Source organism: Alicyclobacillus fastidiosus (assembly GCF_026651875.1). Lineage (GTDB taxonomy): Bacteria > Bacillota > Bacilli > Alicyclobacillales > Alicyclobacillaceae > Alicyclobacillus > Alicyclobacillus fastidiosus. The sequence continues at coordinate 680,141 of NZ_CP104067.1, forward strand.
AATTTCGCGACCTGTTGACTGAGCGATGGTTGTGCGATGCGAAGAATGGTTGCTGCCTTCGTAAAGCTGCCCGTTTGCGATAGGGTTGTCACGTATTTCAACAATCGGATCTCCATGTGTACCCTCCATAGGCACAGACTATCGATCATATAGATTTTATATCTTCGACATACAGTTGAATACCTCGTATGATAGCGCTTAAATAGGTGGTCATCACGAGGGGGTACAGCAGTTGACGCAGGAAAGTGGAAGGATAGGGGAACGGGTCGCATCGAACGAGTCCGTGCAGGAGCAGTTTTCGAGCAGGGCGCACCGTTACAAGACGTCTCACGTACACGCCAGCGGGGAGGATTTAACTTGGATTGTATCAGAGGCCTCATTGCAAGGACATGAGCGCGTCCTCGACGTCGGGACAGGAGCAGGACATACTGCGTTCGCTCTGGCCGAAGGCGCGTGGACGGTGACGGGTATTGATCTCACGGCGAAAATGGTGGAAAACGCGACGCAGTTGGCGGCTGATCGCGGACTTCGAAATGTGCAGTTTGTCGTCGGTGACGCCGTTCACATGCCGTTTCCAGATCAGGTGTTCGACGTCGTGACGTGTCGCTTTGCAGCGCATCACTTCGTCGATGCTGACGCCTCGATTCGAGAGATGTCCCGCGTCTTGAAGCCCGGCGGGATGGTGCTGATGGTTGACCACATCGCTCCCGCAGACGTGGCGCTCGACGCATACGTCAACCGCATCGATTGGCTACGCGATCCGTCGCATGTGCGCGAGTGGACCGCAGAGGAGTGGCACGAGCGGTTTCGTACGGCGGGGATTGCGACGCAGGTCGCGCGCGAGTGGGATCTTCACATGGAAGTGTCATGGTGGCTGGAACAGGCCGCGACAGACGAACAGAGACGCCTGGAAATCGACCGCATGTTTCGCGAAGCAGACGAACAGACGCGGCGTACCTTCTCGATAGCGTTCGGCGAACGAGGTGAGCCGAGGTCGTTTGCGCTCAAGTGTGCGCTTTTTAAGGGGCGCCGGGCGTAGCCTGCAACGCGGTACGGCCAGTGAGGTAGATGTCCCGAAAAGATGTGGAGGAGATCTGCTCAAAGGTTGCCCTCTTGAGCGATGGAGCAATTCGCGCATTCGCAGGTGTCCCGACGCCGAGCAACACGTTCTTAGGCTATACCACAGCCTATATCTGTGTGTTGGTGGGAATGGGCCTCTGGCGATTTTCGAGGCAGGATGTGTAAGAAGTCATTGTAACCCGGGAACAAGGAGGCCTATCCGGCCTCCTTGTTCGCTTTACACTCCGGTGCGGCGCATGCACAACGCGATCGTCACTCAGGTGTTCCGTCAGCAGCCTTCCTACTCTTTTGGAGCGTCCTCATCTTCTCCAGAAGTTCTTGTTTTTTGTTCTGCACTTTCTGATGATCCGGATTGTTTACCATCGCGTCAGCTTGCTGGCGCTTTCCGTTACCCGTAACGCGTCCAATCGAATTCGGTGGGCGTTTACGGTTTTCTGCCTTTGGCATCGATAATCCCCCCATACCTCTACCGAGAGTGTACACCAAATTCGCCGGTCATTCCTTCCCTTCGAGCGTGAGGAGCCATGCCTTCATGTCCAACCCACCCCGATATCCAGTCAGTGCGCCGGACTTTCCAATGACCCTGTGGCAGGGGACGGCGATGAGGAGTGGATTCGCCCCAATCGCAGCCGCAATCGCTCGAACCGATTTTGGTCTTTGCATGCTGATGGCGACGTCGGTGTAAGAACGGGATCGACCGTAGGGGATTTGCTGTAGGGCAGCCCAGACAGACGTTTGAAACGCCGTTCCATAGAACGCGAGCGGGAATGTGAACGTCGAACGCCGTCCTTGAAAGTACTCGTCGAATTGACGTACATAGTCGTTCATCACCACAGGATCACGCACGAGTTGGTGGTTTGGAATGTGTTTCTCTGTCCAACCGAACAGGTCTTCCACACGTCCGTTTGGAGACCCGACATAGCACAGTCCTTGTGAAGTGGCCGCGATGATCAGATGTCCTGGTGCACAGACAAAATCGGTCCAGAAAACGGTCTGTTTGATGTTTGCAAGTTCCATCACGACACCTCCGCAAATTCATTCAGGGGTTGTCTGCGAGTACAGGTGTGGGCTTCTCCAGTCGTCACCCACGACCGCAGTATACTCGGATGGAGTGCGAGAGGTAAGGGATTGCGAATGACAGCGCATGAATAGAAAAGTGGCGGGCTCTTTCCTCCATGGCGATAAACAAGGGCGACCCGGAATTCGAGTCGCCCAGTTCATCAGGATATGTGGGCCGACGCATGAACGCCTTGCCCGTCGTGGAACTGCAAGTTGACGTGCACTCTTGCGGCCGCCACTTGCTCGCGACTTGCCACAAAGTCCTTGATGGCCTCCACAAGTTGCTGTTCGCCAAGGGAAGGGAGGGAGGTTCCAGAGATCCAAATATCCGCTCCGAATCCCTCTTCTTCATGAAAGAGCAGGTCAACGGTCACATCCTGTGGTGCACAGCCCCGAACGTTTGCAACGTATTCACAGCAAGCGTCGTACACCGCCTGTTCATCGAGATGTGCCGGTGTCCTTTCCTGCGTTGTCGTTTGTGTGGTCTCTACCGTCTCATACCCGTTTTCATACATTGGCTCGTCACCTTGGTCGTAATAGGGTTCATAGTAAGAGGCACGTCGTCGTCCCCCTCTCACGATTGCCCGAACGATGACCCACAACAGTAGCGCGATGAGCAACAAGCCGAGAAGGTCGACGGCGAGCCCAACAAAGGACCAGGCCGGTGAATAGCCAGGGCCTCCCCAGCCTTCACCACTTAAGTGCTCAGGCCCACCGTAGTACGGTCCCGCAAACCCCCATCCGAATGGGTGGAACATACTACCGAGAAAGAAACCGGTCATAAACGTCCCGAAATGCCCAGGGTAAAACCCATAGCCGTTACTCCCGTAGCCATATGAGCCCCCAAACGTGGTACGGGTGACGCGGTTGGTCGTAGTAGTGGTCTTTGTCGTCGTAGTGCTCGGCTTGTAATTAGAGCCACCAGAGTATGTCTTCGTCCCCGAATGGTAGGTACTCGAGGAAGACTTGCTCGAACCCGTAGCACTTGACTTGTAGCTCGAAGAACCCGCTGTCGACCCAGTGGTTGCAGACGAATAACTGCTACTCGGCAACTTCGAACTCGATCCTCCATAGGATCCACCGTAGCTACGACTTGAGTAGCTCGAGCTCGAATGGTAACTGTGCCCGCCACTGTACCCCTTTGCAAATGCTACGGTTGGCGACGCCAGCAGTAAAGCGGACGTCACGATGACTGTAACCAGTCGTTTCACCGATACCCACTCTCCTAGTGTAATTTCTACAACTGTCCTGAAGTAACGGCTGACTCAGAGCCTGCGATACGTGCAACAAGTTTCAAACGAATACGCCAGCCTTTGATTTATAAGTTCTTTTGAACCTATCTTGTGAACCAACTATAGGACCTTGTTGTGTGCGTGTCAATAGGGAATGAAGAATTGACCGGCTTTATGATGGTTCTTATAATTAGTTCAGATGAACTATTGTTGCGGGGGGACTGAGATGGCGCAGTTTACGCGTGTTCAAATGGCCCAATTGCTGCTTTTTTTACGGGAACGGGACCTCGCTAACGCACTTCTGGTCGTGAAGGATGTCCTATCCTCCATTCGGACGTCGGGACAATCGGACGGTTCTGCTCGTAAGGCCACTGACATTCTTAGCGTGGGAGTGGTGAGTTCCATACGCGACGGGCAAATTGTCGGACATCCCGTTCCGCCGATTTTAGAAAAACTCATGAACATGAGTCAGGCTTTAAAAGCGGATATTGGATTTTCCATCAGCGACATCGTGGCGCTCGGAAATCAAATGGAGTTCACCAACTTTTCAGTGACCACTGTGCAAAATTGGGTAAAAAGAGATGTGAAGGAGCTCATCGCGACTCCCCAATCGGGTAAAAAATACTCGGTTGAGCAGGTGGCGACCATTTTTATCATCGAGGATTTCAAATCGTCGCTGGATTTTGATGCCATCCGAAAAGTGATGGGCCTCATCTTTAACGACCCTACCTCGGACGAAGATGACATCATTCACCCGGTCGATTTTCTGGCGGCGTATTCCTCTATATTTGAAGAGCTTCGAACGAAAGGCACACCGATAGACGAAGTGGCAAAGCGTGCGCATGAGGTCGTAAGTCGCATGGGCCACTTGACCGAGGAACAGCAGAACACTGTCGAAAGTGCGCTTGTGATCGCTGTTTTAACCCTTCAGGCGGCAAACTTCCAGTTGGCGGCTAAGACGTTGGCGTCGACGACCATTCTCAGCAAACGATTGATCTGAAGTTCGATAGGATGGCGAGAGATCAGATATCGGCTGACATAGAAAAGGCGGACAAAGGGGGCGCGCTACGTGAGGCGCCGCCTGTGTCCGCCTTTTGTGGTTTGCCAAAAGCGAGTCGCAACACTCGAGGGCTAGGAGTTGCCGTTCTCTATTCGAGGTTTGCATGCCTTTGAAACATCGCGTTCGACGTCGCTCCTCGCAGTTCCATGAGCGACAGAACCAACGCATCGCAATACAACAATAGGCATTGTTCAAACAGCGAACCCATTGGTTGAATCGTCGTCGAACCGTCGTTGCTACCGTGCTTGGGTTGCGCGCGCAACTGGACGACCACGTCTGCGATTCGACCGATTGTCGATTGTGGCGTGGTTGTGACTAACGCGATGGCGCCGCCGAGTTTCTTGGCCTTTTCGGCCATGCTCACGAGACTTTGCGTCTCCCCGGAACCGGAGCCGATGATCAGCAAGTCCCGGGCCTCAAAGGACGGAGTGACAGGTTGGCCCACCACATAAGCAGGCAAGTTTAGATGCATCAGCCGCATCGCAAAGCCGGTCATCATCAATCCAGAACGTCCCGCGCCGGCCACGAAAACTTTATTTGCCTGAAGGATGTGCTCAATCAAGGATGCACTTTGCTGTTCGGATAATGCATCCACGGCATGTGTCAATTCCTGAATGATTTGTCTGGAATATTCCCGTGTTTGCGTCATCGATATTACCCTTATTACCCTTGTCGAATCAATTGTTTCATCTCACGCGCCACCGACCGTTTGTCTGATTCCCCAGTGATGCCGCCGCCTACAATTACAATGTCAGGCTCCGCGTTTACCACCTCTGCCAAGCTGTCCAGTTTGATCCCGCCGGCGACTGCAGTCTTCGCATGTTTGACAACACGTTTAATGGAGCGAAGGTCCTCAAACGAGTTCTGGCCGACAGCTTGCAAGTCATAGCCTGTGTGGACGCAGATATAATCCACGCCCAGTGCGTCGACTTCACGAGCGCGCGTTTCGAGATCTTTTACACCAATCATGTCGACGAGCACTTTCCGGTTGCGTTTTCTTGCCTCTTCCACAGCCCCCCGAATCGTCTCGTCTTCCGAGACGCCCAACACGGTGACGATGTCGGCGCCTGCTTCAGAAGCTTTCATGACCTCATAGCCGCCGGCGTCCATCACCTTGAGGTCAGCTAGGACTTCGAGGTCTGGGAATGCGTCCTTCATCGCTTTCACGGCGTGCAGGCCCTCGTTGATGACGATAGGTGTACCAATTTCGACGATGTCGATATATTCCTGAACCTCTTTTACAAGTGCAATTCCTTCCGGAATATTGACGAGGTCGAGAGCTAATTGTAGTTTCATACGCGGTCACTCCTTCATTTAGAATCGTCGGGTTGGCCCTTGTTTGTAAACGGGAACACGAACAATGTTCTCGACAGGAAGTGATGTTATACTCAACACATCCGAAAAGGAAGTACATACTTTTTTGTGATATAGTACCCAAAAGGAAACTGTGATAGGAGTGATCCATTGTGAAACTTTATGAGTTTAACTGTGAGAAGGAACTGACGCTCTCGGTGATAGGCGGCAAGTGGAAGATGATTATACTGTGGTACATCGGTCTAGACAGTCCTCAGCGCTTTAGCAAACTGAGGAGATTGCTTCCAAATGTCACGCCGAAAATGTTAACGACTCAGTTGAGAGAGTTGGAGGAAGACGGAATTATTTATCGAAAGGTGTACCAACAGGTGCCACCTAAAGTGGAATATACACTCACAGAGCACGGCAAGAGTTTGATTCCCATCTTGGAACTCATGTACCAGTGGGGGAAAGCTTATGCCAAGGACATGAATATCGACATATCGGGTATGTCGGCTCAGTAGCCTGACGGAGGGCTCAGAAAGGCGTTGCCACGTGTGAGCAGACTTTTGCGGGTGCATTCGCCTAGGTTGCTCGAGGAGACGTTGCCACCTTGTGCAAGTGTTGCATCTCGTGCCATCGAAAAAGGCCACTCGGCGGCGTACGAGTGGCCTTTTTCTGGCTTTTCCACCTTGCACAGTACATGTTAGCAGCGAACTGTGTAGATATCGTGTCCGGCTTGTAAAGAAACCGATAAAATCCATTACCACGTATCCTAGTCGCCTTTTAAGGCGCTCGTCTGCCCACCATCCTGTAGGAGAATACCAGCCTCATGACGATGTCGGCTGCGACCAATCCACACGTAATCCCCACGGCGCTAAAGCAGACGTTGATAAATCCGAACATAGCCGTCGAGTAGTGGTGGGTGAGCAGAGCTCGGAAGGCCTCATATGACGAAATACCTGGTACAACAGGGACGAGGCCGGGAATGTAAAAGACGATTAACGGCATTTTATGGACGCGCGAGGCGACTTGTGCGGCCAACGCCAGTAACAACGAGCAAACGAAACTCGAGATGAAGATGCCTGCGTGGTGCAGACTCAAACCCCAGAACCCAAGCCATCCGATGGTTCCAACAAAGCCTCCAGTCAGTAACGATTTTCGGGGGACGTTGCTGATCACTCCGAACGTGATGGAGGACAAGAAGCTAAGCACGATATTCAGGCATATTTGATAAACCATGACGTCTCCTAAAGAATGAAGATGTAGTAAACCGTTGCAATTGCAGTGCCGAGCGCGCCCGCGATAAAAATCGCCTCAAGTCCGCGAATCAGTCCAGAAAGGTAATGCTTTGCCATGATATCTCGGATTGCGGTGGTAATCGCGATACCCGGTACGAGCGGAGCGACCGCCCCCATCATCACGGAGTCGAGATTCCCGCTTGAGACTGTCGTCAAGCAGAATGCCAAGGTGCCCCCGACAAATGCAGCGACGTATTCCGCTAGGAACGTCGCCTTGATCACGCGCCAGGCGACGAGGTGGATGAGATAGCAAAGAAGGCCGGCGGACATCGCGGCGGGCAAGTCGATAAAGCGGCCCCCAAAAATCAGTACCACGCTGCCACTCAGGACGGTGGTACAGATCATTCGCATCCACAGTGGGTACGAGCTGTCTTGTGCGGAGATGGCCAGAAGAGATTGGTACACCTCGCGTAGCGTCATATCTCCGTTGGTAAATGACCGGGAGATCTGATTGACGGCTGTAATTTTTTCCAAATTGTGCCCTCGCGAATCAATTCTCACGAAGTTTGTACCTTTGCTATGGTCTAACTGAACAAAGATGCCGTTGACGGTGACGTACGTGTAAGTCGTCGTATCCTGTTCGATATGTAGGGCGTGGCGGATGATTCGCTCCATCGTATCTTCCACCCTACTGGTTTCCGCACCGCTCTCCAGCATAATCTTGCCGGCGAGCAAGCTCACTTCCAGAACGATCTCTTTGTCTGTCACTGTTCTAGCCCACTCCTAGGCTGTATTGACCTCTATCTATTCGCAGTCTATCGACAATCCCATTTTAGCAGAGGGGCCGACAGCGACCACAGGGAATCGCCTCCTAATCTAGTGTACGTCGATGAGCAACATCACGGTTCCCGACGTCATCAGGAGCGCCGACAGGAGCTTGCGCCACCCCTGTGTCTCACGGAGAAACAGTACACCAATGACGGTGGCCGCGACGCTAGAGAGGGTGGAAATCGCCTCGATCACGGCGGGATGCACCCATTTGAGCATCGTAAACATCGTCAGGTATGCCACTGCGTTTGTCGTCGCGGCCACCACGCTCAGTGCTGGCTTGAGGAAGAACAGCTTGGCCAGGTTTTGCATCTTGCGAAGTAGGATGGCAGGTACAATCATCCATAGTCCGATGGCTGTAAACAAACTTGCTGCGTAGGCCATCGGGGGTTGCGTCGCGTTGGACACGTCAATGATGCGGGCTACGGCCAAGAGCGCGTCGCTTCCAATCATTAGGAGCACGGCGCGATTCCACTGGCGGATAGTGAGCAACCAGGCACCTATGCAAAAAAGTGTCAGCCCAGCGTAGGACCAGGTGCTTCCAAACGGATGGATGAGCCATAACATCACGACGGTCGCGTTTGTCCACGGGCTCACTGCGCTGACGGGGCCCTCACTCAAAGAAACCGTATAAAGGCCAAAGGCGAGCGCATAGATCACGCCTGTCCAGATGGTGCCGCCAATCCAAATCACTTGTCCCTCCCACAGTGCCAATAACCATAGCACGATGGCTGCTCCACCGAATCCAATGCCCATTGTCGCCAGTGCGCCTTGCCTTGCGCGGCCGAGACCGTGCAGGGCGACGCGCTCTGCGGTGAGCGAAGCAATCCGAATTATCCCTAGTAAACTGACGATGACCGTGGTCCCCATTGCTACACCTCCGGCCCTAGCAGTCTATGAGTTCACCCCGGCAAAAAGACGGTCTTTCTCCTCGCTCACATAGTGGGTCCTCGTGGGATATGTCTGAATAGAAAGATACGCATTCGGGATGATATGGATACCGACATCGATAAAAAGGAGAATTGTGTTGTTCAGACTGTTGACGATCGCAGGGTTTATAAGCTTGTTTCCCGTCCAATGCAGCGGGGCGGCACTCGCGACAGACACTAGCCGGACGGCTGTCGCTTCCATTCACCGCGTGGATGCCACCCCCAGTTCGTCTCCATCGTCAATGCCGTATATGCCACCCAATCCGAGTCATCCGCCAGGACTTGATCACGCCGTGGAAGTGGGATTGAAATATGTGCTTGCGGAGCGCACTACCAACTACTTTCACGCCAGTCCCACGCAATCGAAGAACATCGAGTTGGTGGCGAAGCGCCTCAACGGATTAATATTGGAGCCTGGCCAGACGTTTTCTTACAACCACGAGCTAGGCCCATACACTGCCGCCAACGGCTATGGGTGGGGGCGGGCGTTCCTTGGGGATCGCATAGTGCCTTCGATGGGTGGGGGCGTGTGCCAGGGCGCGAGCACGCTTTATTCCGCTCTGTTACGAACCGGGCTCCCGATTGTGGAACGGCATCAACACGGGTTAACCGTGCCTTATCTTCCGGCAGGAGAGGATGCCACCGTCTCGGTACCGACGCTCGATTTTCGGTTTAAAAACAATTTCGCGACACCGCTCATGATTGGAGCTTCGGCAGATTCGGACCGACGGTTCTTCACTGTCGTCTTGTGGGGAGCGGCACCATTGCATCCATGGGCGGTGCACCATCGGGTGCTCTACACGTCAAAATATCCGACATTGCACAAACGCACCAACCAATTGCCAAAAGGACAGCGTCGCGTGATTTTCCCGGGGCAAAACGGCGTGAGGGTCGAAACCTGGGTTGACAACCCCGACGAAGTTCATTCGAAGAAGAGATTGGGCGTAGACACCTATTTGGCCAGCCCGCGGGTGATCGAGGTTGGACAAGGGTAATTGAGATGTCAGGGTTGCATGCGGGCCCAGAATGAGTCTTTCTTTGTGGTTCGTGCGGGCTTCATGCCCCAACAAAGTCACGTCTGGAGCAGTCTGTTTGTATTCAAATTCGATTTCTAGATTTCCTCGCTATACTCCTACTACGAAAACTTGTTTGGAAATCCTCAGACGTATATGTTGAGTATCGACCATACGTTCTATGTTGCAAGGTACAGGGGGATGTCGTGATGCGGATTTTGGTCGTTGAAGACGACGTCGGCTTACGCGAAGTGATATCGAGGATTCTATCGGAAGAGTCCTATCAGGTGGATGAGGCGGCAGACGGTGAGGAAGGCCTATACTTTGCGCAAACAGGCGTATACGATGCGCTGGTCATCGACGTCATGCTGCCAGAATTGGACGGAATCAGTATGATTCGACAGATTCGCGAGAAAATGATGGACGTTCCAGTCATCTTCGTAACCGCCAAAGACAGTGTGGAAGCCAGGCGCGTAAGAAGTTGAGCGCAATTGGCTTGGACCAGCATATACGCACTATTCGCAGTGTCGGCTATACGCTAAGAGGGGAATAGTTGAGGTGTTTCGAAAGACAAGGCTGCGGCTTGTACTCTTAAATTCTATCGCGTTTTTCTGCCTATTGCTGGTTTTCGGCACGGTACTCTACTTCTTTACCCAGCATCGGTTGTGTCGCCAAGAGGATGAGACCTTGCTCCAAACGGCGCAACAAATTGAGGCGGGGGACGTCGATGCCATCGACGAACATCCACACGGTGGGCATCCGCCCGATGGCGATCACGATCACGACGGTCCGGACGAGCGCAACGAGCTCCAACAGTCACACATCATGTACGTATTGCGGGATGCATCCGGAAAGCTAGTGGGGCAAGTACCGAAGAGGTTGACCAGCGATGAGATAGCGCGCCTCCCTGCAAAACAATCTCCTGCGAACTGTCCCAGCACCATCCGCTTGAACCAAATGTCGTTTCGGCTGTACACCGTCGACGTACCCGCCGGATTGGTCACCCAAGACGGTGCGAGCGTGCGGGAAGTTCAAATTTTATACGATCGCGCAGATGATGAGCAGTATCTTCGCAGTCTTCTGACCGTGATCGAGATCACAACTGCGATCTGCGCGGGTCTCTCGGTGGTGGCAGGTCTGTATCTCGCCAATCGCGCGCTGATTCCGATTCAAAGTTCGTGGAACAAACAACAGCAGTTTGTCGCGGATGCATCGCACGAATTGCGCACGCCGCTCACGGTGTTGCAAATGCATTTGGAACGGCTGTTCCGGCACCCTTCGCACACGATCGAACAAGAGGGCGAAAGCATCCTGCGGCTCGTCAAGGAAACGACCCGAATGCGGCGGCTCGTCTCCGATTTGTTGACACTCGCGAGGGGAGACTCCAACCAAGTGCAGTTGATGATGAAGCCAGTGCGGATTTGATTTGGTCATTGCGGCCGTGGTAGAGCAGTTTCGTGACGTCGCCGAAATGAAGAATATCCATCTCGTCGTTTCGGAAGGGCCGCCAGTCACGATGCGCGCGGACGAAGAGCGTTTACAGCAGCTATTGACGATTTTGCTCGACAACGCCTTGAAGTTCACAGACCAGGGAGGTCGCGTGGAAGTCTACTGGACGGTCGTGGCAAACGCCGTTCATCTGACCGTTTCGGATGACGGTATTGGGGTGTCGGAGGCGGATTTGCAAAAGGTATTCGACCGATTCTTCCAGGCGAATGAGGCGAGATCGAGCGGCGGGGCGGGATTGGGGCTGGCGATTGCAAAGTGGATCGTCGAGGAACACCACGGGAAAATTTGGGCGGAAAGTCGGTTGCATGAGGGGATGACCATTCGTGTGATTTTACCGTTCAAATCAACCAACTCGTCACTGGGATGACGCTCCCGTACACGCATGCATTCCGCTCGCCGACTGTGGCCGGTGTCGCACAACGCGGGGGCTTATCTGCGAAACGGAATAGAGTATAGTGGTGTGGTAATGGATTCAAGCCGGAATTCACATAGTACTTTGGGACGCCTATGTCTCATCTTCGGAGGGCGTAGATGTACAAAATCGTATTTTTTGATATCGATGGAACGCTTCTGAACAGGCGGCGGGAGCTTCCTGCCAGCGTGATCGAATCGGTTGAGAAGCTGCAACAGAATGGCATTCTGACGGCGATTGCGACTGGAAGGACGCCGTTCAACATCGAGGACGTCCTTCGCGCGCTGCGGATTGACACGTACGTCGTCTACAATGGCGGACTGCTTGTCTATCAAGGGGAAATCATGGAGCAGACCGAGATAAACCGCGAAACCCTCGACTCTATCGTCCGCCGGATACAAGCGCACCGCCACTCGCTCATCGTGAATGAAGTAAATGAGTTCAGCGTGTACACAGATGACCTCGACTACGTGTTGGGGTCGCTCGGAAAGCATTGGAATCGAGAAGGCATGAAGAGGTTTGATGGGATTCATGGGCCTGTGTCCCAGATTGAGTTGTACTGTCCGTTTGACGAAATTCACGAATACATAGACGCATACCCAAATTTGACGTTCCACCCGTGGTCGACGGGCGCGAGCATCTTTAACGTGATTCCAAAAGGCGTATCAAAGGCCAAGGGGATCGAGACCATAATCGGGAGGCTCGGCATCGACCGAGAGGAAGTGGTGGCCTTTGGTGACGGACCCAACGACATGGAGATGATTTCGTTCGCGGGGATGGGCATCGCGATGGGGAACGCAGTGGACGAGTTAAAGGAGGTCGCGAGGCTCAAGACGAGGGATGCGGATGACGACGGAATACAATACGCATTGCAACAATTAGGGCTCATCGATTGACGAGGCGCACGTCCCATTGATGCGATTTCGTGCCGTCATCCACGAACCGACTGAACACCACCTAGACCCTTTGCTGGACCGCCGGCGGGGGTCTCGTTTTTGCCGCAGAAAAGTAATCGGTTACAGGGAAATTGATGAAAAGCGTCGACCGATTTTGCTTGCTGCGTGGGCACTATTAAGTCTTGTCGCCAAAACGCGCGTCAGGGTTAAATTTCTCTGTGTTGATGACGGTATGGATCAACCTTAAAGTAGCTAACGAAAGGTTTATCAAGGAGGGACACGAATGGCTATGGTACAGGATTCACCGGCTACCGGCTCGGGGGGAAAAGCCCGCGCGGGTATGCAACGGTTTGGTGGTTTCCTTGCCGGTATGGTAATGCCTAACATTCCGGCATTTATCGCATGGGGACTCATTACGGCTTTCTTTATTCCAACGGGTTGGACGCCGAATACTCATTTGGGACAGCTCGTCACACCGTTTGTGAACTTTTTAATCCCTGTTCTCATTGGTCTCACGGGTGGTAGGTTGGTCCACGGTGACCGCGGTGCGGTCGTCGGTGCGCTCGCGACAGCGGGCGTCGCGGTGGGGGCGACTGAACCGATGTTCATTGGCGCCATGATCATGGGACCGCTCGGCGGTTATCTGATCAAACTGTTCGATAGGGCGTTGAAGGACCGCATTCCGTCTGGGTTTGAGATGCTGGTCAACACGTTTTCCGCAGGTATCATCGGCGGCGGGCTTTCGCTTATCGGCTTGGTCGTCGTCAACCCTGTGATGACGGTCGTGTCGAACGCGCTAGGTGCTGCGGCCACCTGGATTACGGCGATTCACCTGCTGCCGCTGATCGCGATTTTTATTGAGCCAGGTAAAGTGCTCTTTTTGAACAATGCCATTAACCACGGCATTCTCGATCCGCTTGGTCTCCAACAGGCGAAAGCAACCGGGAAGTCAATTTTCTTCCTTTTAGAGACAGACCCGGGACCGGGCTTGGGTGTCCTGCTCGCATACTGGCTGTTTGGCAAGGGAACGGTGAAGCAGTCCGCGCCTGGTGCAGTGATTATCGAGTTCTTTGGTGGTATTCACGAGATCTACTTCCCATACATCTTGATGAAACCGATTCTGGTTTTGGCGGTAATCGGTGGCGGTATGGCGGCGGATACGACCTTCATGTTGTTGCACGCAGGACTGATTGCCACGGCGTCGCCTGGCAGTATCATCGCCGAGATGATGATGGCCCCACGCGGCGGTTACCTGCCGATTTTGGCTGGTATCTTCGTGGGCGCAGCGGTTTCGTTCCTGATCTCTTCCTTGTTCCTGAGCCGTTCCAAGGACGAATTCAGCGGAGATACGCTCGCTGAAGCGAAGAGTATGGTGAAGGACATGAAGGCACAAAGTAAGGGTCAAGCGACGAAGCCTGCGGTCACAGGTGGAACGCCTGCGGCAACAGACGTGCTCACTGATATCCCAAATCGCGTTATTTTCGCGTGTGAGGCGGGCATGGGATCGAGTGCGATGGGCGCATCTCTACTGAAAAAGCGCTTGAAAGATGCGGGCTACGACATTCCGGTCGAACACTTGCCGGTCAATCAACTGCCATCTGACGCCCAAGTGGTCTTTACGCAAAGCAGTCTGTCCGAACGTGCCGGACAGGTCGCGACTGGCGCGAAAATCTATATTGTGGAAAACTTCTTAGACAAGAGCACCTACGAAAAATTTGTCAATGATTTGAATCGGCTTCGCTAAAGCTGGGGTGTCAATGACACAGAAGTTAACTTCAAGACAAAAGTATATGCTGTACCTCATCGTCGAAAGCGAAGGGGTCAGCACAGACGAATTGGTACGCCGACTCGAGGTGAGTCGGCGTACCATTCAGCGTGATATCCAGGCGCTTGAGAGTTACCTGAGGAAGTTCAAAGTCGAACTTCGCACGACAGATGGGGGCATCGTCCTCTGTGGGAACAAGGGGCAGCTCTCACGCGCGCTTGCAGGGCTCGGGAAGTTGCCCCGCACACTGGCATTGACGCCGAAGGATAGGGCATTTTACGTTGCGGTTGAACTGCTGTTAAACGAGGGGCCGTTGAAACTGAGCTATCTCGCCAAGAAGCTTGGCGTGACGAGCGCAAGTATCAGCCACGATCTCGATCAGGTGGCAGATTGGTTGCGGTCTCGCGGGCTTCGACTCACCAGACGCCGGGGTTACGGCGTCGAGGTGAGTGGAGAGGAAGCCATGCGGCTAGAGTCCATCGCGGAATTGGTCTATGAGCAGCTTCCGATGCATCAGTTAATGGTTCTATTGCGGCCCGAGCAAGAGCGAGACACGAGCCTTCTGCATGCGTGGTTCATCGATTGGTTCGGCGTGAGGCGCCTTGAGGACGCGCGGATGGTTCTTTCAGAAGAACTGGCGGCCTTGAAACCTCCGTTGGACGAGGCCGCGTTTTACGGGTTCATGCTGCACGTGATTTTAACCTGTATGCGCATTGAGCGCGACGCGCATCTTCCCGCCGAACCGGAAGAGGCCATGTCCACCGTCGATACCGAATTGTGTCGCCGAATTCTTCGCAGGTTGGTGGGAAGTACTGCGGATATCGATGGCGAGGTACAGTACCTCGCGAAACATCTTCGGGGTGCCAAAGTCTTAATGACAGAGGACAGTCGAATTTTGCCCTTAAACATCACGGCGATGGATCTCGCGTATAAACTCGCGCGGCATCTGTGTCGGGAATTACATCTTCCACTGACGGATGACAGAGATTTGTTGCTTGGCTTAGCGCAGCACCTCGAACCCGCTATCTACCGGATGAGAACGGGGCTCGTCATTCGCAATCCGCTTCTCGAAGAGATCCGTAGGAGGTATGGATTGTTCTTCGACGCGATGCGCAATGCGAGTAATCAGGTGCTGGAGCCGCTGGGGCTCACTGTGCCAGACGCCGAGATAGGCTATTTGACGATGCATCTAGGCGCCGCTATGGAACGCCGGAAGGCCGGCAGTACGTGGCGGGCGAAAATCGTCTGTCCGAACGGAATCAGTTCAGCTGAGTTGCTCGCGAGCCGCATGCATAACGAGTTCCCGCAAGTCCGCATCGTCAGTGTGGAAGCTGTCCATTCGCTGAACGACACCGACTGTGATTTCATTGTGAGTACTGTGCCGATAGAGGCGAAACTTCGACCGACCATCACGGTGTCGCCATTCTTGGACGCTGTGGACGTGGAAGGGGTGCAAAACCTCCTCGAGACACTGGAGGGGACGTTCGCCCCTGCGGCGCGGATATACCATGAACCGGAGTCGGACGATAGTGAACTGCCTTTCGAGTTCGCCCGAGCACTGAGCGCGCGGGTCGTGAATGCCTCGCTGACAGTCGACAGCGTATCGTCGCTGATTCAAGAGATCGCAGAGCGCGCGACGGCGCTGGGAGACGCGACTGACAGGGAGCAGTTGATGAGCTCCATCGTCGAACGCGAGCGCATGGGCAGCATTGTGCTTCCTGGGAAGCAGTTTGCCGTGCTTCATGCGCGCTCGGCTGCGATGACGCGCTGCCACGTGGCGGTATACCACCTAGATCCGCCGATCACGATGCAAGGCGTAGGGCAAAGCGCAGAGCTGGTGGATGCAGTGTTGGCGTTGTTCGCGCCCGTCGAGGAGCGGTCCTCACGGATACATGCGCTTGGGCGACTAAGTGCGGCGCTCGTGATGGACGAAGAGATGGTTGAAACGCTTCGCGCTGGAACCATTGAGGATGTAAAAAGTAGTATCTATCATGCGATGACTGACATACAGGAGTGAGAAAAACGATGAACACCCTTCAAGAATCGAACATTATTTTAAACGTTGCTAGTGAAGACAAAGACGCTGCCATCAAGCGGGTCGGTAACAAACTGGTCGAAAACGGCTATGTTGAGGCGCGCTATGTCGAGGGGATGCTTGCACGTGAGGAATCGATGACCACCTATATCGGAAACGGCGTCGCCATTCCGCATAGCATGCCAGAATACGTCCAGCATATCCTGCACTCGGGTATCGTGATTGCACAGTACCCCGATGGCGTAGATTTCGGCAATGGCAATGTGGCGAACTTGGTCGTCGGCATCGCAGGCAAAGGTGAGGAACACATGGAAGTCCTCTCGAAAATCGCGATTGTGTGTTCCGAGCAAGAGAACGTCGACAAACTGGTCAACGCCAAGACCGCCCGTGAGGTCATCGAAGTGGTCGAGCAAGGTGAAGACCTATGAAAAAGGCGGTCCATTTCGGGGCAGGGAACATTGGACGCGGCTTCATTGGTTTGCTATTGCACGGAGCAGGATATGAGGTTGTCTTTGCTGACGTCGTCCCGTCGCTGATCGAGCAGATCAATGCGGCGCGCTCGTATCGCGTCATCACCCTGGACGCACAAGTTGAGGCGCAGACGGTGCAAAATGTCCGTGCTGTCCTCTTGGATTCGCAAGAGTGCCGCGGCGAAATCGTCGACGCGGACCTCGTCACCACCGCCGTCGGACTCGGGAACTTAGCGAACGTCGCCGCCGTCGTCGTGGATGGACTGCGGCTCCGAAAGCAACAAAACAACGACCAAATGCTCAATATCATGGCATGTGAAAATGCCATTCGCGCAACGACCACGCTCCAGAACGAAGTGTTGGCGCGCTGTGACGACGAACTGCGTAACTGGATCACGTCGCATGTGGGGTTTGCGGATGTCGCCGTCGACCGGATTGCGCCGAATCGGGCGGGACATGCAGTCGAGCCACTAGATTCGGTCGTGGAGCGATATTTTGAATGGGACATCGAGACGCCTATGTTGAAAGGTGCACTGGACATTCCTGGTGCTACATTTGTCGAACAACTCGATCCCTACCTTGAGCGGAAGCTATTCATTCTCAACGGGGCACATGCGACTGCGGCGTACGCGGGATACCACAAGAAGTACGGGACGATTCTAGAGGCGATGAACGACCCGGAAATTGCCGAGACCGTCGCCCGCGTTCAGCGAGAGGCCATCGTCGGACTAGTCCATTGCTATCCCAGCCTGCAATTGGACGCGTTGGAGCAGTATGCAGCCAGTGTGCGCACGCGTTTTCTGAATCCGCATATTGCGGATGACGTCGCGCGAGTTGGGCGAGATCCGCTGCGGAAACTGTCGGCCGAGGATCGGCTAGTTCGCCCATTGCACCTCGCCCAGCAGGTGACGAAGGAGACGCCAGGCATCGTCCGGGCGCTTGCGCTCGGCTTTGCGTATGACAACCCTGAGGACGCCGCCGCAGTTCAGGTGCAGCAGCAGATTCAAGAACTCGGGATAAAGCGCGCAGTGTCCAATGTCACGGGGATTTCGGATCCGGTTACGGTTCAACAAATCGTTCACGAATACCAGGCTTTATAGAATCATGCATCGTTGGAGGAATCGCTCATGGAAAAGGTAGTTACGCTAAAAAACGGATCGGGACTGCACGCGCGTCCTGCATCCTTATTTGTGGCAGAGGCGTCCAAGTTCGCCGCGGACGTGTTCATCGAGGTGAACGGCAAGCGAGTGAACGCCAAGAGTATTCTTGGATTGCTTACGCTCGGAGTACCGCAGGGACAATCGATGACGATTATCACCGAAGGGGCGGATGAAGAGCAGGCTCTGAACGCACTCACGAAACTCGTGGAAGAGGGCTTCGGAGAGTAATCCTCTCGTCCATATGAAAATCCACCATCCATTCTGTCGATGCCACAGTGCGAAACGTGCGGTCGTGGGCAGCGAGAGTTCGCAGGTCACGTCTGATGTGACCTGCGTTTTTTCTGCTGACATTGTCCTTAGCACTGTCGCGTTTGCGATGGTACTTCCACGCGTCAGCGGGGCTCTTTGGCGTCGGAACGCGTGCCGTTTGGGCGGCGCGTTCATGCGCTGCTATCGCGCCAACAAGGCCCTGGAGGACGTTGATACTTACCTTCTGTTGGCCATTCGACAGCACGACTCCACCTTCGGCACGCTCCTGATTTTCGGCATGATGGATAGGGAATTTAAAAAAACACAAATAAACAGTTGATCACTACGCACAAAGCGTGCTATATTAATCGACGTCGCTTCGGCGGCACTGCTGAACAAACAGGATATACCGAGTCGCTGGAACACCAGCTCACAGGTTCGAACCGCAACGTTCGAACGAGCTGAAGCAAAATATTCCAGTAGACAACGACGATAGATTCGTGGTATATTGTCTGAGCTGCTTCGGCGGCACTGATTGATTTGGTTCCTTGAAAACTAAACACACACGCCTAAAAGTTTCGGTCGAGACGACAGTCGTTGTCGAGACATTTATGAAGTAACGCCAGTAACATTTTTTGAGAGTTTGATCCTGGCTCAGGACGAACGCTGGCGGCGTGCCTAATACATGCAAGTCGAGCGGACATCTTTTGATGTCAGCGGCGGACGGGTGAGTAACACGTGGGCAATCTGCCTGTCAGACTGGAATAACACTCGGAAACGGGTGCTAATGCCGGATGACACACGGGAAGGCATCTTCCTGTGTTGAAAGGTGCAACTGCATCGCTGATAGAGGAGCCCGCGGCGCATTAGCTAGTTGGTGAGGTAACGGCCCACCAAGGCGACGATGCGTAGCCGACCTGAGAGGGTGACCGGCCACACTGGGACTGAGACACGGCCCAGACTCCTACGGGAGGCAGCAGTAGGGAATCTTCCGCAATGGGCGCAAGCCTGACGGAGCAACGCCGCGTGAGCGAAGAAGGCCTTCGGGTTGTAAAGCTCTGTTGCTCGGGGAGAGCGACAAGGAGAGTGGAAAGCTCCTTGTGAGACGGTACCGAGTGAGGAAGCCCCGGCTAACTACGTGCCAGCAGCCGCGGTAATACGTAGGGGGCAAGCGTTGTCCGGAATCACTGGGCGTAAAGCGTGCGTAGGCGGTTGTGTAAGTCTGAAGTGAAAGTCCAAGGCTCAACCTTGGGATTGCTTTGGAAACTGCATAACTTGAGTGCTGGAGAGGCAAGGGGAATTCCACGTGTAGCGGTGAAATGCGTAGATATGTGGAGGAATACCAGTGGCGAAGGCGCCTTGCTGGACAGTGACTGACGCTGAGGCACGAAAGCGTGGGGAGCAAACAGGATTAGATACCCTGGTAGTCCACGCCGTAAACGATGAGTGCTAGGTGTTGGGGGGACACACCCCAGTGCCGAAGGAAACCCAATAAGCACTCCGCCTGGGGAGTACGGTCGCAAGACTGAAACTCAAAGGAATTGACGGGGGCCCGCACAAGCAGTGGAGCATGTGGTTTAATTCGAAGCAACGCGAAGAACCTTACCAGGGCTTGACATCCCTCTGACCGGGCTAGAGATAGTCCTTCCCTTCGGGGCAGAGGAGACAGGTGGTGCATGGTTGTCGTCAGCTCGTGTCGTGAGATGTTGGGTTAAGTCCCGCAACGAGCGCAACCCTTGACCTGTGTTACCAGCACGTAGTGGTGGGGACTCACAGGTGACTGCCGGCGTAAGTCGGAGGAAGGCGGGGATGACGTCAAATCATCATGCCCTTTATGTCCTGGGCTACACACGTGCTACAATGGGCGGTACAACGGGAAGCGAAGCCGCGAGGTGGAGCGAAACCTAAAAAGCCGTTCGTAGTTCGGATTGCAGGCTGCAACTCGCCTGCATGAAGCTGGAATTGCTAGTAATCGCGGATCAGCATGCCGCGGTGAATCCGTTCCCGGGCCTTGTACACACCGCCCGTCACACCACGAGAGTCGGCAACACCCGAAGTCGGTGAGGTAACCTTAGGGAGCCAGCCGCCGAAGGTGGGGTTGATGATTGGGGTGAAGTCGTAACAAGGTAGCCGTATCGGAAGGTGCGGCTGGATCACCTCCTTTCTACGGAGAAACAAGGCTTTTAGGACGTGGGTGTTTAGTTTTGAGGGAGCCAAAGCCCTTGTGGCTAGGTAAACTCAAGGTACCTTGGCAACTGAATATGGAACAACCTCGAAAGAAGTAAACCGGTAACCGTAAATGCGTAACAGGTTAACGAAACCGGATTTATAGATGGAATAATCACGTTTGTGGTTAGGAAGTCAAAACGGTGAAGTTAGAAAGAGCGCACGGAGGATGCCTAGGCGCCAAGAGCCGAAGAAGGACGGGGCGAACACCGAAATGCCACGGGGAGCTGTAAGCGAGCACTGAGCCGTGGATGTCCGAATGGGGAAACCTGCTAGTGTGAAGCGCTAGTACCGTGCACTGAATACATAGGTGTACGGAGGCAACCGAGGGAACTGAAACATCTAAGTACCTCGAGGAAAAGAAAGCGAACGCGATTCCGTAAGTAGTGGCGAGCGAAAGCGGAGAAGCCTAAACCGTATACGTGGTACAGACTGCAGTCGATGCGTATGCGGGGTCGAGGGGCTGTTGGTGGCAACCTGCAGGGAGCCAGCAGGAAGCAATGCGTAGGAGAACGGCATGGGAAGGCCGGCCATAGACGGTGAGAGCCCGGTAACCGAAACGGATTGTGGAATGTGCAACAGACCCCAAGTACTGCGGGACACGAGAAATCCCGTGGGAATCTGGGAGGACCACCTCCTAAGGCTAAATACTCCTTGGCGACCGATAGCGGATAGTACCGTGAGGGAAAGGTGAAAAGAACCGCGGGAGCGGAGTGAAATAGAACCTGAAACCGTGTGCTTACAAGCAGTCGGAGCATGCATGACATGTGACGGCGTGCCTTTTGTAGAATGAACCGGCGAGTGATGATGGCAAGCAAGGTGAAGGCGAAGGAGCCTGTGCCGAAGCGAAAGCGAGTCTGAATAGGGCGGTATAGTTTGTCGTCATCGACCCGAAACCGGGTGATCTACCCCTGGTCAGGGTGAAGTGCGGGTAACACCGCATGGAGGCCCGAACCCACTGGCGTTGAAAAGCCAGGGGATGAACTGGGGGTAGGGGAGAAATTCCAATCGAACCCGGAGATAGCTGGTTCTCCCCGAAATAGCTTGAGGGCTAGCGTCAGGGAATGAGAAGTGGAGGTAGAGCACTGATTGGGTGCGGGGCCCGCGAGGGTTACCAAGCCTAGTCAAACTGCGAATGCCACTTTGTCGAAGAACCTGGCAGTCAGACTACGAGTGATAAGACCCGTGGTCAAGAGGGAAACAGCCCAGACCAACAGCTAAGGTCCCAAAGTACTGGTTCAGTGGGGAACGATGTGGCGTTGCACAGACAACCAGGATGTTGGCTTAGAAGCAGCCACCATTTAAAGAGTGCGTAATAGCTCACTGGTCGAGTGGCGCTGCGCGGAAAATGTAACGGGGCTAAACCAGACACCGAAGCTATGGATGGAAACATGGTAGGGGAGCGTTCCATTTGCGGGGAAGCTGAACTGAGAGGTTTGGTGGAGCGGATGGAAGTGAGAATGCCGGTATGAGTAGCGAAAAGACAAGTGAGAATCTTGTCCGCCGAAAGCCCAAGGTTTCCTGGGGAAGGCTCGTCCGCCCAGGGTAAGTCGGGACCTAAGGCGAGGCCGAAAGGCGTAGTCGAAGGACAACAGGTTGAAATTCCTGTACCACCAACATCGCGATTGAGCGAAGGGGTGACGCAGGAGGCTGAGGGAAGCGGCCGGATGGAAGAGGCCGTCCAAGCAGCGAGCGAGGGGTGTAGGCAAATCCGCACCCTGGTAATCGTAAGCTGTGATGGGGAGGGAAGTACAGTACCGAAGTCCCATAAGTCACACTGCCAAGAAAAGCCTCTAGCGAGTGGTGAGGTGCCCGTACCGGAAACCGACACAGGTGGGCGCGTGGAGAACACGAAGGCGCGCGGGAGAACTCTCGTTAAGGAACTCGGCAAAATGGCCCCGTAACTTCGGGAGAAGGGGCGCTTCGAGAGAAGCCGCAGTGAAAAGGCCCAAGCGACTGTTTAGCAAAAACACAGGTCTCTGCGAAGCCGAAAGGCGAAGTATAGGGGCTGACGCCTGCCCGGTGCTGGAAGGTTAAGAGGAGGGGTAAGCCGCAAGGCGAAGCTCTGAATTGAAGCCCCAGTAAACGGCGGCCGTAACTATAACGGTCCTAAGGTAGCGAAATTCCTTGTCAGGTAAGTTCTGACCCGCACGAAAGGCGTAACGACTTGGGCGCTGTCTCAACGAGAGACCCGGTGAAATTGTAATACCTGTGAAGATGCAGGTTACCCGCGGTTAGACGGAAAGACCCCGTGGAGCTTGACTGTAGCTTGATATGGGATACGGGTACGTCATGTACAGGATAGGTGGGAGACAGAGAAGCTTGGGCGCCAGCCTGAGTGGAGTCGGCGTTGGGATACCACCCTTGAGGTACTTGTGTTCTAACCAATGGCCATGAAACTGGTCATGGGACAGTGTCAGGTGGACAGTTTGACTGGGGCGGTCGCCTCCTAAAGAGTAACGGAGGCGCCCAAAGGTTCCCTCAGCGCGGATGGAAATCGCGCGAAGCGTGTAAAGGCACAAGGGAGCTTGACTGCGAGACGGACAGGTCGAGCAGGGACGAAAGTCGGGCTTAGTGACCCGGTGGCACCGAGTGGAAGGGCCATCGCTCAACGGATAAAAGCTACCCCGGGGATAACAGGCTGATCTCCCCCAAGAGTTCACATCGACGGGGAGGTTTGGCACCTCGATGTCGGCTCATCGCATCCTGGGGCTGAAGTCGGTCCCAAGGGTTGGGCTGTTCGCCCATTAAAGCGGTACGCGAGCTGGGTTCAGAACGTCGTGAGACAGTTCGGTCCCTATCTGCCGCGGGCGCAGGATACGTGAGAGGGGTCGTCCTTAGTACGAGAGGACCGGGATGAACCGACCGCTGGTGTACCAGTTGTTTCGCCAGAAGCATAGCTGGGTAGCCAAGTCGGGAAAGGATAAGCGCTGAAAGCATCTAAGCGCGAAGCCTGCCTCAAGATAACGTATCCCATTCCGTTAGGGAAGTAAGACCCCTTGAAGAAGACAAGGTAGATCGGTCTGGCGTGGAAGCGTAGTGATACGTGGAGCGGACAGATACGAATCGGTCGAGGGCTTCACCCGATGAACAGAAGAAGAGGTTGTTCCATGATTCAGGAGCGAGGATAAAGACAAAGTTACGGAGCGACGTAACTGGGAGCTTGAGTGAAGGTGTGAGTAGCACATCTGCAGGCCGATAGGCCGAAGCCGTGCGAACGAATACCTGAACGCCAAGCGGTCTGGTGACCATAGCGGAGGGGAAACACCCGTACCCATACCGAACACGGACGTGAAGACCTCCAGCGCCGAGGATACTTGTCCCGAGAGGGGCTGGGAAAGTAGGTCGTTGCCAGGCGCGAGGGAATATGGTGGACGAGCGCTCCGAGTGGGCGCGAGCCGCTCATCCTGCTTGAACAGGTGCCCATGTGGTGGATAGCCACGGATTGTGTGTTCTTGCTCCAGGATAGTATTCTTTTGATGCTTGTCGGAGTGGCGGAATCGGCAGACGCGCACGTTTGAGGGGCGTGTGGGGAAACCCGTGCGGGTTCAAGTCCCGCCTTCGACACCAATGTGTGCCCTTAGCTCAGCTGGATAGAGCGTTTGACTACGAATCAAAAGGTCGGGAGTTCGAATCTCTCAGGGCACGCCATATATGCGGGTGTAGTTCAATGGTAGAACTTCAGCCTTCCAAGCTGATAGCGTGGGTTCGATTCCCATCACCCGCTCCATATGAGAGCCATTAGCTCAGTTGGTAGAGCACCTGACTTTTAATCAGGGTGTCGCTGGTTCGAGTCCAGCATGGCTCATCCTTGCCGAAGTGGCGGAATTGGCAGACGCACACGACTCAAAATCGTGCGGGAAACCGTGCCGGTTCGAGTCCGGCCTTCGGCACCATGTGGGCGCTTAGCTCAGCTGGGAGAGCATCTGCCTTACAAGCAGAGGGTCGGCGGTTCGATCCCGTCAGCGCCCACCACATGCGGAAGTGGCTCAGGGGTAGAGCATCGCCTTGCCAAGGCGAGGGTCGCGGGTTCGAATCCCGTCTTCCGCTCCATGGAGAGATGTCCGAGTTGGTCGAAGGAGCACGATTGGAAATCGTGTAGGCGGCTAAACCCGTCTCAAGGGTTCGAATCCCTTTCTCTCCGCCAGTTAAGCGGGTGTGGCGGAATTGGCAGACGCACTGGATTTAGGTTCCAGCGGGAAACCGTGGGGGTTCGAGTCCCTTCACCCGCACCATGTGGCGCCATAGCCAAGTGGTAAGGCAGAGGTCTGCAAAACCTTTACCACCGGTTCGAATCCGGTTGGCGCCTCCAGGCAAGTTTACCCACGTCGCGGGGTGGAGCAGTTGGCAGCTCGTCGGGCTCATAACCCGAAGGTCGCAGGTTCAAGTCCTGCCCCCGCAACCATCATGGCTCGGTAGCTCAGTCGGTAGAGCAGAGGACTGAAAATCCTCGTGTCGGCGGTTCGATTCCGTCCCGAGCCACCAGCAACACCTTATTTAAATACTAGTTCTTTGATATGCGGCTATAGCTCAGAGGGAGAGCACCACCTTGACATGGTGGGGGTCATAGGTTCGACTCCTATTAGCCGCACCACACGGAGAGATGTCCGAGCTGGTCGAAGGAGCACGACTCGAAATCGTGTAGGCGGGTGACCGTCTCAAGGGTTCGAATCCCTTTCTCTCCGCCATTTTGGCGGCGTAGCTCAGTTGGTTAGAGCACACGGTTCATACCCGTGGCGTCGGTGGTTCGAATCCACTCGCCGCTACCACGTTTGCCACCTTGGCTCAGGGGTAGAGCGGCTCACTCGTAATGAGCAGGTCGTCGGTTCAAATCCGACAGGTGGCTCCATGCGGAGGGGTACCAAAGTGGCCAAATGGGGCGGACTGTAAATCCGTTGCGGAAGCTTCGAAGGTTCGAATCCTTCCCCTCCACCAAGTGCGCGAACTGATGCCATTTGTGTCAGGGCGTGCTCAACTGCGAACCGGTGCGAGGCAATTGCACCGTGCTCGGCAGTGTATTGTGTGGTGAGTGTGGCGAAGGGGTTAACGCACCGGATTGTGATTCCGGCATACGTGGGTTCGATTCCCATCACTCACCCTTGATGGGGAATAGCCAAGCGGTAAGGCAACGGTTTTTGGTACCGTCATGCGAAGGTTCGAATCCTTCTTCCCCAGCCAATGTGCCCTTAGCTCAGCTGGATAGAGCGTTTGACTACGAATCAAAAGGTCGGGAGTTCGAATCTCTCAGGGCACGCCAGTTTGACGGAGCATAGCGCAGCTTGGTAGCGCGCCTGCCTTGGGAGCAGGAGGTCGTGGGTTCGAATCCCGCTGCTCCGACCAGTCGATTGTGATGGCGTGATCGACAATTACCATGGGGGTATAGCTCAGCTGGGAGAGCACCTGCCTTGCAAGCAGGGGGTCGTCGGTTCGAATCCGTCTACCTCCACCATGGCCCTATCGTCTAATGGTTAGGACGCCGCCCTCTCACGGCGGTAATAGGGGTTCGAATCCCCTTAGGGTCACCAAACACCTGGGTCATTAGCTCAATTGGCAGAGCATCCGACTCTTAATCGGCAGGTTGAAGGTTCGATTCCTTCATGACCCACCAATAAAGCGCGGGGACGAGAAGTTGTCAGCTCGTGCACTTCACAACTCGAAGTGAGCAGGTCAAGTCCTGCCCCGCGCAATCCACGTGGAGCTGTGGTGTAGAGGCCTAACATGCCTGCCTGTCACGCAGGAGACCGCGGGTTCGAATCCCGTCAGCTCCGCCAAAGACTCCTTCGATTTGTTCGGGAGTCCACATATGAATGCGGTCGTGGCGGAATTGGCAGACGCGCAAGATTCAGGTTCTTGTGGGGGCAACCCCGTGGAGGTTCAAGTCCTCTCGACCGCACCAAAATATGGGCCCATAGCTCAGCTGGCTAGAGCGCACGACTGATAATCGTGAGGTCGGAGGTTCGAGTCCTCCTGGGCCCACCATGTGTTTACACGAGAAACCCTTTGGAAGCCGATAGCTTCCAAAGGGTTTTTTGCGTGCGGCGAGAGGGTCAAGTTATGGTCCTCGATATCGACGTCATTTGGCGAACACGAGCGAGTCGATAGCCATTAGGGTTGGCTGTTGGGTCACCCACGATCCGGCGGGCACCTCGGATGGATTGTAGAATACGAGTGCACTCGGTACGATGTTAAGGCCTTGCAGGTCCGCTGCTGCTGCTGCGATCGCATTTGACGTAGGCGTATTGTAGATAGCCCCATTTTCAACTGGGGTGAACTGGTAGGCACCGTCTACGACCTGGAAGATCACGTCGTGAACGGTATCGCCATAACCTCCTGCGCGCAGGCGATTGAGTACGACGTCACCGACAGCTTCTTGTGCCTGCTCGGATTCCCCTTGTGCCTCTGCGCTGATGATGTGGGATAACCAGTACAAATCGTCCGCGGTGCTCGTCTGCCCGTTCGGCAATGTAATGTCCTCTCCAGGTTGAATTTGGCTGTAGTCCGAGAGTTGGGGGTTGGCGCTTTCCAACTGTGCCAGCGTGATGTCATGGCTCTGTGCGATGGACCACAGGGAATCACCAGGCCGGACGGTGTAGGTGGCCGCGGCCAGCACCACGGCCGGGATGCCCAACGTGGTGACAGCGGATGTAATGATGGTTGAAATTCGGTTCAGTGTCATGGTCCGATGTACCTCCAAACGAGTTCGCTAGGACGAGGCGCACGGCTGTACAGGCTTACGTCCCCGCCTATATCAGTGTTACCAACGCTCTCATTTGGAATACGTGAGAATTGAGATGAGTGTAGTTTGCAAAGAACAATTGCGATGCTGGGTTCAATCTCATATACTCTATTAGTAGGATACCCGTAATACATTACCGTTTTAGTCGGCTTTGACATGGTCCTGCAGGGATATGATGGATGATCGGGACTGCCGACAAACGTACCGTGGAGGAATCACTTTGAAAACTGTCGACAATGTTCTAGAACTGATTGGTCAGACGCCTGTCGTGAAGCTTCGTCACCTCACAGGTCCAAATGATGCGGACGTCT
The DNA here is from genome assembly GCF_026651875.1 of Alicyclobacillus fastidiosus. Lineage (GTDB taxonomy): Bacteria > Bacillota > Bacilli > Alicyclobacillales > Alicyclobacillaceae > Alicyclobacillus > Alicyclobacillus fastidiosus. Next base: position 707,645 of record NZ_CP104067.1, read on the forward strand.
ACGTCAAGCTCGAATGGTTCAATCCAGGCGGTAGTGTAAAGGACCGGATCGCAAAGGCGATGGTCGAGACGGCGGAACGCGAAGGCCGTTTGAAACCTGGCGATACCATTGTCGAGCCAACCAGTGGGAACACCGGCATTGGCCTTGCCCTCGTCGCCGCTGCGAAGGGTTACCGCGCGGTCTTCACCATGCCTGAGACGATGAGTCAGGAACGCCGCAGTCTCCTGCGCGCGTATGGCGCTGAACTTGTGCTCACACCAGGTAGTGAAGGGATGAAGGGTGCCGTGAACAAGGCTGCTGAGCTCGCAGCTGAACACGGTTATTTTATGCCGCAGCAGTTTGATAACCCTGCCAATCCGGAAGTACACGAATTGACCACAGGTCGAGAAATCGTTCAACAGTTAGACGGCAAACTCGATGCGTTCGTGGCAGGGATTGGTACTGGTGGTACCATCACCGGTGTCGGTCGAGTACTGCGCAAGGAAGTTCCGTCCGCGAAAGTGATTGCAGTAGAGCCAGCTACATCGCCGATTCTGTCCGGCGGCCAACCTGGTCCGCACAAAATCCAAGGTATTGGGGCAAACTTTGTGCCATCTATCCTCGAACGCGAGATCTACGACGAGGTTCGTACGGTTGAAAACGATGTGGCATTTGAATATGCACGCCGTCTGGCCAAAGAGGAAGGTTTGCTCGTCGGTATTTCGTCAGGCGCCAACGTGTTTATCGCGTTGCAAGTCGCCAAAGAATTGGGTAAGGGAAAACGCGTTGTGACCGTGTCTCCGTCGAATGGTGAGCGCTACCTGTCCACACCGCTGTACCAATTCGACTAAGTGTTGCTGCAATGTGCCTAAGGGCACTGTATGAGGAGGATCAGGATGAGTAAGGTACTTGTCTTCGGACATAAAAATCCGGACACGGATTCCATTTCTTCTGCGATTGTCTACGCGGATCTCAAGAATCAGCTTGGGGTCACGGCTGAGCCTGTTCGCTTGGGCAATGTCAACGCAGAGACGCAATTCGTATTAGATTACTTTCAGGTCCCGGCGCCGCGGTTGGTTGAAACGGTGGCCGACGAGGCCGACGATGTGATTCTTGTCGATCACAACGAACGCCAACAAAGTGCCAACGACATCGATCGCGTTCAGGTCATCGAGGTCATTGACCACCACCGAATTGCCAATTTCGAAACCGCCAATCCTTTGTACTATCGCGCCGAACCGGTTGGTTGCACGGCGACCATCTTGAACAAGTTGTTCAAGGAACACAACCTGACGATCCGCAAGGAGATCGCCGGGTTGATGGTCTCTGCCATCATCTCCGACACCTTGCTTCTGAAGTCGCCAACCTGCACACAGGAGGACGTCGCAGCGATTCGAGAGCTGGCGGAGATTGCCGGTGTCGACATCGATTCATACGGATTACAGATGCTCAAGGCGGGCGCCGATTTGAGCGACAAGAGCATCGACGAATTGATTTCCCTCGACGCCAAGGAATTCTCCATGGGCGATTTCAAGGTTGAGATCGCGCAGGTGAACGCCGTGGATACGAACGACGTTCTTTCGCGTCAGGGTGAATTGGAGTCTGTTCTTCAGGGCGTGATCGCAAACAAAGGGCTAGATCTCTTCCTGTTCGTCGTGACGGACATCTTAAGCAACGATTCCATCGCGGTAGCATTGGGTAGCGCAGCGCATGCGGTCGAGACTGCGTACAACGTCCAGTTGGCAGACAACAAGGCTGTTCTCAAAGGCGTTGTATCGCGCAAAAAGCAAATCGTACCGATTCTTACGGAAACGTTGAGCCAATTGAAAAAGTAATCGTTCCTCGGGACTGCAAATGAGTATCGACCGCTCTTCTGGATAAGGAGGGCGGTCTTTATTTTGTTCCGTTCGGTTGCGCTCGAAGGAGGGGGGTGACGGACGGCCTCTGAATTCGGCGTCGACGCGTTTCTAGGCTGCATCCTTTTGATGCGGCGCTGGCGGTTGGGATGGCGGAAACGGCATTCGAATGGGATTCGCATGCTTTACGCGCTCCGGACTCTCCAGGAGCGCCGCTAAGCTCTGCTAGCTACCTAAAAATAACAGTTGTCACTACGCATAAAGCGTGTTATATTAATCGACGTCGCTTCGGCGGCACTGCTGAACAAACAGGATATACCGAGTCGCCGGAACACCAGCTCACAGGTTCAAACCGCAACGTTCGAACGAGCTGAAGCAAAATATTCCAGTAGACAACGACGATAGATTCGTGGTATATTGTCTGAGCTGCTTCGGCGGCACTGATTGATTTGGTTCCTTGAAAACTAAACACACACGCCTAAAAGTTTCGGTCGAGACGACAGTCGTTGTCGAGACATTTATGAAGTAACGCCAGTAACATTTTTTGAGAGTTTGATCCTGGCTCAGGACGAACGCTGGCGGCGTGCCTAATACATGCAAGTCGAGCGGACATCTTTTGATGTCAGCGGCGGACGGGTGAGTAACACGTGGGCAATCTGCCTGTCAGACTGGAATAACACTCGGAAACGGGTGCTAATGCCGGATGACACACGGGAAGGCATCTTCCTGTGTTGAAAGGTGCAACTGCATCGCTGATAGAGGAGCCCGCGGCGCATTAGCTAGTTGGTGAGGTAACGGCCCACCAAGGCGACGATGCGTAGCCGACCTGAGAGGGTGACCGGCCACACTGGGACTGAGACACGGCCCAGACTCCTACGGGAGGCAGCAGTAGGGAATCTTCCGCAATGGGCGCAAGCCTGACGGAGCAACGCCGCGTGAGCGAAGAAGGCCTTCGGGTTGTAAAGCTCTGTTGCTCGGGGAGAGCGACAAGGAGAGTGGAAAGCTCCTTGTGAGACGGTACCGAGTGAGGAAGCCCCGGCTAACTACGTGCCAGCAGCCGCGGTAATACGTAGGGGGCAAGCGTTGTCCGGAATCACTGGGCGTAAAGCGTGCGTAGGCGGTTGTGTAAGTCTGAAGTGAAAGTCCAAGGCTCAACCTTGGGATTGCTTTGGAAACTGCATAACTTGAGTGCTGGAGAGGCAAGGGGAATTCCACGTGTAGCGGTGAAATGCGTAGATATGTGGAGGAATACCAGTGGCGAAGGCGCCTTGCTGGACAGTGACTGACGCTGAGGCACGAAAGCGTGGGGAGCAAACAGGATTAGATACCCTGGTAGTCCACGCCGTAAACGATGAGTGCTAGGTGTTGGGGGACACACCCCAGTGCCGAAGGAAACCCAATAAGCACTCCGCCTGGGGAGTACGGTCGCAAGACTGAAACTCAAAGGAATTGACGGGGGCCCGCACAAGCAGTGGAGCATGTGGTTTAATTCGAAGCAACGCGAAGAACCTTACCAGGGCTTGACATCCCTCTGATCGGGCTAGAGATAGTCCTTCCCTTCGGGGCAGAGGAGACAGGTGGTGCATGGTTGTCGTCAGCTCGTGTCGTGAGATGTTGGGTTAAGTCCCGCAACGAGCGCAACCCTTGACCTGTGTTACCAGCACGTAGTGGTGGGGACTCACAGGTGACTGCCGGCGTAAGTCGGAGGAAGGCGGGGATGACGTCAAATCATCATGCCCTTTATGTCCTGGGCTACACACGTGCTACAATGGGCGGTACAACGGGAAGCGAAGCCGCGAGGTGGAGCGAAACCTAAAAAGCCGTTCGTAGTTCGGATTGCAGGCTGCAACTCGCCTGCATGAAGCCGGAATTGCTAGTAATCGTGGATCAGCATGCCGCGGTGAATCCGTTCCCGGGCCTTGTACACACCGCCCGTCACACCACGAGAGTCGGCAACACCCGAAGTCGGTGAGGTAACCTTAGGGAGCCAGCCGCCGAAGGTGGGGTTGATGATTGGGGTGAAGTCGTAACAAGGTAGCCGTATCGGAAGGTGCGGCTGGATCACCTCCTTTCTACGGAGAAACAAGGCTTTTAGGACGTGGGTGTTTAGTTTTGAGGGAGCCAAGCCTCGTATGAGGTGGAAGCAAACTCAAAGCGCGTTTCAAGATGCGAGGAGTACAAGGCGGGAGGACGATGATGAGTCGAGCGTATTTTTGTACGTGAGCGAGTCAGAGGACGACCAACGAAGGAATCCGAAGCAGATTGGAAGGCGCGAGGTACCTTGGCAACTGAATATGGAACAACCTCGAATAAGTAAAACCGGTAACCGTAAATGCGTAACAGGTTAACGAAACCGGATTTATAGATGGAATAATCACGTTTGTGGTTAGGAAGTCAAAACGGTGAAGTTAGAAAGAGCGCACGGAGGATGCCTAGGCGCCAAGAGCCGAAGAAGGACGGGGCGAACACCGAAATGCCACGGGGAGCTGTAAGCGAGCATTGAGCCGTGGATGTCCGAATGGGGAAACCTGCTAGTGTGAAGCGCTAGTACCGTACACTGAATACATAGGTGTACGGAGGCAACCGAGGGAACTGAAACATCTAAGTACCTCGAGGAAAAGAAAGCGAACGCGATTCCGTAAGTAGTGGCGAGCGAAAGCGGAGAAGCCTAAACCGTATACGTGGTACAGACTGCAGTCGATGCGTATGCGGGGTCGAGGGGCTGTTGGTGGCAACCTGCAGGGAGCCAGCAGGAAGCAATGCGTAGGAGAACGGCATGGGAAGGCCGGCCATAGACGGTGAGAGCCCGGTAACCGAAACGGATTGTGGAATGTGCAACAGACCCCAAGTACTGCGGGACACGAGAAATCCCGTGGGAATCTGGGAGGACCACCTCCTAAGGCTAAATACTCCTTGGCGACCGATAGCGGATAGTACCGTGAGGGAAAGGTGAAAAGAACCGCGGGAGCGGAGTGAAATAGAACCTGAAACCGTGTGCTTACAAGCAGTCGGAGCATGCATGACATGTGACGGCGTGCCTTTTGTAGAATGAACCGGCGAGTGATGATGGCAAGCAAGGTGAAGGCGAGGGAGCCTGTGCCGAAGCGAAAGCGAGTCTGAATAGGGCGGTATAGTTTGTCGTCATCGACCCGAAACCGGGTGATCTACCCCTGGTCAGGGTGAAGTGCGGGTAACACCGCATGGAGGCCCGAACCCACTGGCGTTGAAAAGCCAGGGGATGAACTGGGGGTAGGGGAGAAATTCCAATCGAACCCGGAGATAGCTGGTTCTCCCCGAAATAGCTTGAGGGCTAGCGTCAGGGAATGAGAAGTGGAGGTAGAGCACTGATTGGGTGCGGGGCCCGCGAGGGTTACCAAGCCTAGTCAAACTGCGAATGCCACTTTGTCGAAGAACCTGGCAGTCAGACTACGAGTGATAAGACCCGTGGTCAAGAGGGAAACAGCCCAGACCAACAGCTAAGGTCCCAAAGTACTGGTTCAGTGGGGAACGATGTGGCGTTGCACAGACAACCAGGATGTTGGCTTAGAAGCAGCCACCATTTAAAGAGTGCGTAATAGCTCACTGGTCGAGTGGCGCTGCGCGGAAAATGTAACGGGGCTAAACCAGACACCGAAGCTATGGATGGAAACATGGTAGGGGAGCGTTCCATTTGCGGGGAAGCTGAACCGAGAGGTTTGGTGGAGCGGATGGAAGTGAGAATGCCGGTATGAGTAGCGAAAAGACAAGTGAGAATCTTGTCCGCCGAAAGCCCAAGGTTTCCTGGGGAAGGCTCGTCCGCCCAGGGTAAGTCGGGACCTAAGGCGAGGCCGAAAGGCGTAGTCGAAGGACAACAGGTTGAAATTCCTGTACCACCAACATCGCGATTGAGCGAAGGGGTGACGCAGGAGGCTGAGGGAAGCGGCCGGATGGAAGAGGCCGTCCAAGCAGCGAGCGAGGGGTGTAGGCAAATCCGCACCCTGGTAATCGTGAGCTGTGATGGGGAGGGAAGTACAGTACCGAAGTCCCATAAGTCACACTGCCAAGAAAAGCCTCTAGCGAGTGGTGAGGTGCCCGTACCGGAAACCGACACAGGTGGGCGCGTGGAGAACACGAAGGCGCGCGGGAGAACTCTCGTTAAGGAACTCGGCAAAATGGCCCCGTAACTTCGGGAGAAGGGGCGCTTCGAGAGAAGCCGCAGTGAAAAGGCCCAAGCGACTGTTTAGCAAAAACACAGGTCTCTGCGAAGCCGAAAGGCGAAGTATAGGGGCTGACGCCTGCCCGGTGCTGGAAGGTTAAGAGGAGGGGTAAGCCGCAAGGCGAAGCTCTGAATTGAAGCCCCAGTAAACGGCGGCCGTAACTATAACGGTCCTAAGGTAGCGAAATTCCTTGTCAGGTAAGTTCTGACCCGCACGAAAGGCGTAACGACTTGGGCGCTGTCTCAACGAGAGACCCGGTGAAATTGTAATACCTGTGAAGATGCAGGTTACCCGCGGTTAGACGGAAAGACCCCGTGGAGCTTGACTGTAGCTTGATATGGGATACGGGTACGTCATGTACAGGATAGGTGGGAGACAGAGAAGCTTGGGCGCCAGCCTGAGTGGAGTCGGCGTTGGGATACCACCCTTGAGGTACTTGTGTTCTAACCATGGCCATGAAACTGGTCATGGGACAGTGTCAGGTGGACAGTTTGACTGGGGCGGTCGCCTCCTAAAGAGTAACGGAGGCGCCCAAAGGTTCCCTCAGCGCGGATGGAAATCGCGCGAAGCGTGTAAAGGCACAAGGGAGCTTGACTGCGAGACGGACAGGTCGAGCAGGGACGAAAGTCGGGCTTAGTGACCCGGTGGCACCGAGTGGAAGGGCCATCGCTCAACGGATAAAAGCTACCCCGGGGATAACAGGCTGATCTCCCCCAAGAGTTCACATCGACGGGGAGGTTTGGCACCTCGATGTCGGCTCATCGCATCCTGGGGCTGAAGTCGGTCCCAAGGGTTGGGCTGTTCGCCCATTAAAGCGGTACGCGAGCTGGGTTCAGAACGTCGTGAGACAGTTCGGTCCCTATCTGCCGCGGGCGCAGGATACGTGAGAGGGGTCGTCCTTAGTACGAGAGGACCGGGATGAACCGACCGCTGGTGTACCAGTTGTTTCGCCAGAAGCATAGCTGGGTAGCCAAGTCGGGAAAGGATAAGCGCTGAAAGCATCTAAGCGCGAAGCCTGCCTCAAGATAACGTATCCCATTCCGTTAGGGAAGTAAGACCCCTTGAAGAAGACAAGGTAGATCGGTCTGGCGTGGAAGCGTAGTGATACGTGGAGCGGACAGATACGAATCGGTCGAGGGCTTCACCCGAACATAAGGCGAGACTCGGCGCGAAAGCGTCGTAGCGAGACCTATCCACTTTGTGGAGAAGAGGTTGTTCCATGATTCAGGAGCGAGGATAAAGACAAAGTTACGGAGCGACGTAACTGGGAGCTTGAGTGAAGGTGTGAGTAGCACATCTGCAGGCCGATAGGCCGAAGCCGTGCGAACGAATACCTGAACGCCAAGCGGTCTGGTGACCATAGCGGAGGGGAAACACCCGTACCCATACCGAATACGGACGTGAAGACCTCCAGCGCCGAGGATACTTGTCCCGAGAGGGGCTGGGAAAGTAGGTCGTTGCCAGGCGCGAGATAAGGACCCTGAGGGAAGCAGTGATGCCGACCTCGGGGTCTTTTTGTGTTGGTCGGGGATTGGGCGACGCTGCGGCGGGCTGCTGGAATGCGCTGTGCATTGATGTGGATACTACGGAAAGAGGATAGGACGGGCTGTATAATGTTGTGTAGAGTCCGCGAGAGCGGTACCACCCCGCCAGAAATGGAGTGGAACGATGGATAAGTTTGAGCAGCAGTTTGAGGCGTACGCGGAGTTAGCGGTTCGCCTCGGGGTAAATGTGCAACCTGGCCAGCTCGTCGTGATCGACGCGGAGCTGGACGCTGTGGCGTTTGTGCGCGTGCTCGCACAGAAGGCGTACGACGCAGGAGCCAGGATGGTCCATGTGGAGTGGTCGGATGCCGAGGTGAATCGCACGAAATTGTTACGCTCCCCGGCCGATGCGCTATCGGAATATCCGCGATGGAAAGCGCAGGGCTATCTCGAAATGGCGGAGGCAGGTGCCGCGTTCATCGGCATCCATACGCCGAAGCCGGGCTTTTTGAAGGATGTGGCGGCGGACAGGCTGGCGGCATCACAGCGCGCGGCTCAGCAAGCCTTACAGCCGTATCAAAGAATGCGAATGAGCGCAATGGTTAGTTGGCTTGGCATGCTCGTGCCGACACAAGCCTGGGCTGACCAAGTGTTTCAGGACCTACCCGAGGAGCGACGGTTGAGTGCGCTGTGGGATGTCGTGTTTCGGGTTACGCGGGCGGATCGGCCGGATCCGATAGGGGCCTGGCGTCAGCACATCGGTCACCTGCAGGCGCGTTTGACGACGCTCAACGATGCGCAGTTCAAATGTCTGCGTTACCGTGCCCTAGGCACCGATTTGACGATTGAACTCCCTTTTCAGCATGTATGGGTTGGGGGAGGAAATCGGACCGCGACAGGCGTTGTAACCGTACCAAACATCCCCACAGAGGAGTGCTTTACGGCACCCCTGCGCACGGGTGTGAACGGTGTGGTGCGCAGTACCAAGCCTCTGTACTACGGGGGGAAGCTGGTTGATAATTTTTCGTTGACGTTTCACGAGGGGCGCTTGGTAGACTTCACGGCAGAAGTCGGACACGACGTTTTGGAATCCATCATCACCACCGACGAAGGTGCGAGGTACCTCGGTGAAGTGGCGCTTGTTCCGCATAGCTCTCCCATCTCACAAACCGGCTTGACCTTCTATCACACGCTGTTTGATGAAAATGCGTCCTGCCATATCGCCCTTGGTGCGGCATACCCCATTAACCAGAGGGGTGGGGCCGAGATGTCGAAGGAGGATTTGTTGCAACGCGGAGTGAATTCCAGCATGGTTCACGTCGATTTCATGATTGGCTCGGCAGAGCTCGACATTGACGCGCAAACGAGGTCTGGCGAGTGGATCCCGCTGTTCCGGCAGGGGGAATGGGCTGACTGAGGAGCGGGATGGACAGCAAAAAGGGAGGCATTTACATGCCTCCCTTTTTGCGTGTGGTCACTGGTTGTCTGATACCTGTGGGCCTTCGAGGATAGCTTGTACTCGGCCGACTTGACCATCCCGCAACCGGACTTTAATGCCGTGTGGATGCGTCGGAGAGTTCGTCAGGATGTCCTTGACGAATCCACGGGTCAGCTTCCCTGTGGGTTGATCCTTTTTGAGCACGATATCCACTTCGAGACCGGGCCGAATATCCTTGCGGTTTTTGCCATCTTTCACTGTGTCATCCCCCGAGTTCGTCCGTTTCGTTCGCCTAGGTTATTGCGTGACCAGGGCTTCACGCTTCTGGAGATATTCTGCGTACGGCCCCTTAAAGTCGATCACGCCAGCGGGTGTCAATTCCACAATCCGATTGGCCACGTCTTCCACGAGCTGCCGGGCGTGCGACACGAAGATCACCGATCCATCGAACGACTGCAACGCCTTGGTCAACGCATCAATCGACTCGAGGTCCAGGTGGTTGGTCGGTTCGTCCAAGACGAGTACGTTCCCTTGCAGAAGCAGCATCTTGCCGATCATCAGGCGCGCCGACTCGCCCCCGGAAAGGACTTCCGTCGATTTGTGAACCTCGTCCTTTGAAAACAGCATGCGCCCGAGAATACTGCGGATGGTCTGTTCGTCCGCCAGCTCATCAAAGCTGCGCAACCACTCGTACACGGTGGTGTCCTTCGGAATCGTCTCGTTGTGGTCTTGCGTGAAATACGTGGGCTGGGCGGATTGACCCCATGTTACCTGGCCCGTATCGGGTGTGAGCGCGCCGAGCAGCGTGTTGATGAGCGTCGTTTTGCCAATTCCGTTCGTTCCAATCACAGCTACTTTGTCACCGTTCATGATGTCCAGGTTGACGTTCTTCAACACGTGCAGGTCGTCAAACGATTTATTGATATCCTTCGCGGATAGCACTTGCTTGCCAAGCGGTTGTTTGGCGGCAAACTTAATATACGGCGCAACGCGGGAAGAAGGACGAATTTCCTGCACTTCGATTTTCTCGATTTGTTTTTGTCGACTCGTCGCCTGTTTGGCCTTACTTTTGTTGGCCGAAAAGCGAGCGACAAATTCCTTGAGTTCGGCAATTTTCTCGAGGTTGCGCGCATTCTCTGCGAGCAGTTGTTCACGCGCTAGCGTACTCGCAGCTACAAAGTAGTCGTAGTTCCCGGTAAACATCGAAATTTTTTGGTAGTCGACGTCCACCATGTGCGTGCAGACCGTGTTCAAGAAGTGACGATCGTGAGAGATAATCACCATCGTCCCCTTGTGATTCAGCAAGAAGTTTTCGAGCCAGCGAATCGTGTCGAGATCGAGGTGGTTGGTCGGCTCGTCCAATAAGAGTACATCAGGGCGTCCAAACAGGACTTGTGCGAGCAGAACACGCAACTTGAAGCCACCGATCATGGTACTCATCAAGTCGTAATGCTTCTCGACGGGAATGCCTAAGCCCTCTAACAGTTCGGCTGCAAAGTACTCCGCGGAATACCCGTCCATGTCGGCAAACGCGCTTTCCAGTTCTCCGACCTGCATTCCTTCCTCTTCGGTCATCTCTGGAAGGGCATACAGGCGCTCGCGCTCTTTCATCACCTTCCAAAGTTCTGGATGGCCCATCAGTACCGTGTCGAGGACGGTGCACTCGTCGTACTGATAGTGGTCCTGGCGGAGGACTCCGACCCGGATACCCGGTGCAATCGAGACACCGCCGGTGCTTGGCTCAAAGTCTCCGACGAGAATTTTCATAAACGTCGACTTTCCCGATCCGTTGGCCCCAATCAGCCCGTACCGATTCCCCTCGTCAAAACTGAGGTTGACATCCTCAAACAAAATGCGGTTCCCAAACGAAACCGACAAATCTTTTACGCGTATCATCTATTCCGCCCCCTTTTTCAGTGTTCCATCCCATCACTATACCATGGTCGGTCAATGAAGGCTCTGGTAACCCTAGGCTATTTTCCGCCTGGGAAAAACTGTGGAGAACAGAAGGAAGGAATAGGTGGCAGTGGCATCGCTGGGGGTGCTACCTTGCAACAAAAAGGCCCCCACGCATTGGGGGCCGGCAGGCCTTTAAATGGCTTACACTAGGTTATCAATCGATAAATACATATTCCTATATATTTATATTTCTATTCATAAAATCGAGGATGCTATCTAAACTCTCTCGGTCTTTGGGGGAAGCGATGGCTGCAAAGAGGTCCCCCAGTTGTTTAATGCGATTCATCACGTTGAATACCGTGAAGTCGCTCGGTTTGAATCCGTGCACCACCTCCGCCCAGGTCACCGGCGTAGAAACACTTGCGCACGGGGTCGCACGCACCGAATAGGCGGCAGATAGCGTACGCATCTTCCACAACTGAAGGTAGTCTACGTACAGTTTGCTCCCGCGCTTCTTGACGGATCGTTCCAATGTCACCTTCTCAGGCATTCGCTGTTGAAGGTATTGCGCGATAAACCGTGTGATCTTGCGGGTTTGCTCGAACGTATAACGCGGTTGTACAGGGACGAAAACCTGCATGCCAGTTGCACCCGACGTCTTCGCGTAGTTTGGCAGCCCAAGGGTATCCAGCACGTCGTGAAGTTGTAAAGCGACCTCCAGCACCAACTCAAACCTGTCCGGCACAGAAGGGTCTAAATCAAATGCGACATCGGTTGGACACGTGGGTTGGTGGAACAGCGTAAACGGGACGTGCAGTTCGATGGCGGCGTAATTGGCGACCCACACGAGGGTCGGTAGATCGTTGAGCAGGATGAAGTGTTTGTCTTTATAGAATGCCGTCGGGATCCAATCCGGTGCATGGGCCGGCACCGCCTTCTCGACGATGCGCTCGGAGGAGACGCCATCCGGGAATCGCCACATCATGAGCAGGCGATCGTGTGTATAGCGCAAAAGGTAGGGTGAAACGCTCGTGAGGTACCGAATATAGTCCAGTTTGGTAACGCCCACCTCCGGCCACAAGACCTTGTTCGGGTTCGTCAGTAGGATGTCTCTGTTCTCGATGGTGATGGGCACGGATTCCATAGATCTTCCCCTAGATAGTTTCTTTCGCTAGTGTGGCCACCTTTTGAAAATGAATGCCTCGCTTGTCGGGACCTGGCCTGTGAAAAGGGAAACTTGCGCGCCTTCCATCGGCGTGACGATTACAGTCAGCAAAGCCGACAAAAGAGATGTGAAACACCGGATGTAGACGGTAACAAAATTTTGCGGGCTGCAAATGATTCCAAACGAATTTTACGAGGCGGCCAGAATGGATGGTGCTTCGGTGTTTCGCACGTTTTATCAAATCTTTTTACCGATGACGACGCCTGGCCTGTTTACCGCTGCCGTGTTTACGTTTGTAGCCTGCTGGACGGAGTTCCTGTTTGCCCTAGTCTTCAATTCATCGAACTCGATGCGCACCATTCCTGTTGGCATCGCATTGTTCAGCGGTCAGTACTCTGTCCCATATGGGACCATCTTCGCGGGTTCGCTGGTCGCCGTCGTGCCCGTCATCATTTTGGTGATCATCTTCCGCAGGTGGATTGTGTCTGGGTTGACACAGGGTGCGGTCAAGGGGTGAGGACAGGGGCGTGAACAGAGACGAGCCCCCTGTATAGTTTGGTTTTTTTTGTCAAGCATGATGAAGACACCACGACAGAAATGCGAGGAATCATCGTGCAGCCCATCATCCCGTTTGAACCTGTGCGCCGCGACGCCATCCCAACCAAAGGAGACTGGATGCCGCAGATCAAATGGGACGGCGTGCGCATGCTTACGTACTTTGATAGAGATGGCGTTCACCTCTTTAACCGCAAGCGACACGAGCGGACGATGCAGTACCCGGAACTCTTGAACATCCATGAATACTGCTCGGGGTCATCTGCCATTCTAGACGGCGAAATCATCGCACTTGGCGCCGATGGTAAACCCAGCTTCCACAACGTCATGCGCCGCGACGGCGTGCGTAGAGCCGACCGGGTGCCATTGGCCCAACAAAGTGTGGCTATCACGTACATGGTGTTTGATATTTTATACCTGAACGGGGAATGGCTCACAAAGCGGCCGTATCGAGAGCGTATGGAGATGCTCGGCAAGGTCCTTCAAGCCCATCCGAACGTACAGATGGTGACCACCCACGACGATGCAAACGCGTTGTTCAACGTCGTCAAGGAGTATGGCATGGAGGGAATTGTCCTCAAACGGAGCGACTCGCCCTATGTGATCGGCGGAAAATCTGATCTGTGGATCAAGGTGAAGAACTACCAAGACCTGATTGCCGTCATCGGTGGCTTTACGCTCGACGCGAGCAACACGGTGAATGCATTGCTCTTGGGTCAGTACGATGCACGTGGACGACTATGGTATATCGGTCACACGGGGACAGGAAAGCTGACCAAACAAGAGTGGCGAGCGATGACACAGTGGTTGACGCCCCACGTAACAGGTACCCGCCCGTTCGTCAATGAACCCGAGCGGCATCGCGACGCCAACTGGGTCACCATCAAGTTCACAGTCAAAATTCAGTTCGCAGAGTGGACACCTGGCGGGACGCTTCGTCAGCCGAGCATCCAAGCCGTCGTGGACGTGCCCGCACAACGGTGTGTATTCGACGAGCAAGCGCCTGCGCGTCCGTAGTGTGCATCGCTCATCAAGCTCGAACGAGTTTGAATTTCGGCTCCATGTAGCCGACGATGTGCCCCGGCGCGTTTTTGATTCCCTCGCGGTCGTAACTGGTGAGTTCCTCGAGTGGGCCTTTCGTTCCGATGCCGAGTTGATGGAGAATCTCATTGACGACACTGGGGATGGGTTCTGCACCACCGTCGGCGATTTTTAAGGCGATGCCGATCTCCCTTTCTCGATCAAATAAACAGAACACGCCCTTTGCGCCCTCTTTGGCGAGAATGCGCCCCTGAAACGCCCGAATCAATTTCGCGCTGTAGATGTTTTTCTCTGTCACCATATCTGGACGGCGATCCATGGCGCTGACAATGCGCTCTATGGCGTTCGCGCGGGACGCGCTAAGCCCTTTGGGTCGGGCAAGCCGTGCAAACCCCCAGGCCAGGTGTTTGAGTGGCATGTAGTAGGTTGGGATGTCACAGCCGTCGAGACCAGTATGGATGTCTTTTAATTGTAGCCCCACCACGTCTGCCACTGCCTCTGCGACGCGCTGTTGAACCGGATGGTCCGCGTGCGTGTACCCTTGCGTATTTTCTCCGAGATATACCGCTGTCGCCAGCATTCCGGCGTGCACGCCCGAACAGCAGTTGCATACCGGATCTGCCTGCTGGCCGCTGCGAATCAGCTCCTCGTGACTGGTTTTATTGACCGGGTCGGTCACGCCACACTCGAGGTCGTGCCCATCCTTTCCAATTTGCGACAGAATTGCACGCACGCGCGACCGGTGTCGCTCTTCACCGCTGTGAGAAGCGCAGCAAATGGCGAGATCGGCGTCTGAAAACGAGAAATGTTCTGCGGCTCCCGTTTCGACGATGGGGAGAGCCTGCATCGGTTTTAAGGCGGACCGGCCGTAGGTCATGTAGTTCGGGTCGCCGTACTGATACAACAGGGTGCCGTCGGCGTTGACCACGGCGATGTGCCCTAGATGAACGTTGTCGACGACGCTAGCCCTCGTCTCTTCCACCAGCACGTTCAATGTCGTGTCCCTCGATTTCCCAAAAGTATTTTCGCTCAGCTATTATTGCGCCAGCGAACAAAAATATGTGACGGTGCGGCTAAATCCGTAACTGTACAAAAATAAGCTAATATCGTAGTCTGTTCCTATTGGACATGTTAGGGTCACTTTTCGAACGCGTTGGAGGACTGATTCAGTGGCTGACTTAGATTTTATCCACGAATATATCAGAGCCCCATTGGATACCACGGGGCACACACTGGTACTGCTGCACGGCACGGGTGGGAATGAGCGAGACCTTCTGCCGCTGGGCCGTTTTTTGGCTCCGGACGCCGCACTGTTGGGGGTTCGCGGCAAGGTCCTCGAAGGGGGGATGCCGCGTTTCTTTCGACGCCTCGCAGAAGGTGTGTTCGACGAGGAAGACTTGTTGTTCCGCACCGACGAACTCGCTGACTTCCTCCGATCCGCCAGCGCGACGTACGGCTTCGAGCGTGACGCTTTGATTGCCGTCGGTTACTCAAACGGGGCGAATATCGCCGCGAGCATCTTGTTAAAGCACACCGACGTGTTCGCAGGTGCACTGTTATTTCGACCGATGGTCCCTTTTGAGCCGGAGCAGTCGGCGGCCAAGCGGGCCACCCCTGTCCTGTTGTCTGCAGGCGAAGCGGATGTAATCGTTCCAGCACAAAGCACCAAACGACTAGGCGAACTGCTCGACGCGCGCGGTGCGAACGTGGAAATCCAGTGGCACCGCGGTGGACATGGCCTGATGGAACCCGAGTTGCAGTTGGCCAAGATGTGGTTTGAGCAGAAGTTTTCAAAATAGGTTCACTTGAGGTGCGTTTTTGCGTATCATTGCCAATCTCTGTTCCGCAACTTGGTTCAGCCCATGTCGCTAGACTAGGCTGGGCCTTTCTGTGTGTCGTTGCATCGGTCAGGCCCACGGCCAAGCGTTTAAAAAGTGTTCACAGGCAAATGTCCCGCGTTTGCGTGATTCGAGGATTCTTCAAGGTTGCTCGTGCATGATAATAACAACTTATATGAACTTCAACGACATGCGAGGGGGCTGTCAGATGGGATACTATCGTCCAAAGTCTACCGAAAGAATAGCTAAGGGTGACACCTGGAAATGGGCAGCGACGGTTGTACTGTCGGCCCTTGTCGGCTCTGGCGCAACTTTAGCCGTCACGCCATTGATAGCAAGCCACAACGCTAGCGTTGTCGATATGAGCGGGACGTCCAGCAGTTCGACACCGGTCTCGACCAACGTCAGCGTCAACGTGAGTTCTGACATCACCAAGGTCGTCAAGCAAGTGGAACCTGATGTGGTGGCCGTCGAGAATTTTACGACTTCGAGTAGTCCTTTTACCGACCAATCGCAGACGCAGGAATCTGACATCGGCTCAGGTGTCTATTTCTATAAGAACGGCAACGACGCCTACATCGTGACGAACAATCACGTGGTCGAGGGCGGATCGAAAGTAGAAATCGTTTTGCAATCGAAAAAGCAGGTACAGGCGACAGTCGTGGGTACAGACCCGTATACAGATCTGGCTGTACTCAAAGTACCAGCCTCGAACTTCCAATCTGTCGATCCGATTCAATTTGCCAACTCCGACGACATTCAGGTTGGCGAGCCGGCGATTGCTATCGGTACACCGATGGGCCTCGATTTTGCGGACACCGTGACGTCCGGTATCGTGAGCGGAAGCCAGCGGACGATGCCTGTTGAAGAACCTACCTCACAACAGACGCTCGACTATCAGTCGGTCATTCAAACGGACGCCGCTATCAATCCTGGGAACAGCGGTGGTCCATTGCTCAATGCCTCGGGTCAAATGATTGGCATCAACAGCAGTAAGATTGTCGAGCAGGATTTTGAGGGGATGGGCTTTGCCATTCCAGCGAACGAGGTACAGCAAATCACGTCGGAAATCATTAAAACCGGCCACGCCATCCATCCGTCCATCGGCATCGAAGGAGTCGACATGTCAACCGTGCCTGAAGGATACGTAAACGTTCCGGTCGACTACGGCGTCTATGTCGAGTCAGTGACGTCGACCGACGCCAAGAACGCCGGTCTGAAGGCAGGAGACGTCATCATCGCCATCAACGGAACGGAAGTGCAGGGGATTGCCGATTTGCGGACCGAGTTGTTTAAGCTACAGCCTGGGCAGACGGTGAAGGTGACCATCTACCGCGGGAACACCAAGAAGACGCTGGACGTCAAAGTCGGCGAGGAACAAAGCGTCAACACGACCGACTCGGGCAACAATTCAGATGGAAGTAACTCCCAAGGCGATGGGGGCTATTCCTACAGTCAGGGTGGCAGCCAGAGTGTAGACCCACTCGATCCGTTCTCGGGATTCGGAAATTGACATGAATGAGATCTGAGTTATAGAAGCAGGCCCCTTGATTCGAAGCAGTGTTCGAGTCAAGGGGCCTAGTATCGTCAACACCAGTCAACTTGTATGCGATTGGTGATTGAAAATCGACACAATTACAACTATCGCAATCGTCACGACGGTTAGGACAATGAAGGAGTTCCGAAATGAAGGAATCATTTGTGTCACGGTAGCGCGGTTTTCGATCACGACACCAAAGGTGCGTAAAAAAAGTTGATACGTTAGTCCACCCAAAGCGACTCCTAGTCCCATACCCAGGGTTCGTGACATATTGAGCATGCCTCCACCGACGCTTAAGCGACCGTGTGGCACGCTACCCATAATTGTACTGTTATTTGCAGGGGTGAACATGCCCATTCCGCTTCCCACAAAGAACAACCCGACAGTGAATAATCCTGCCATAAATTTATCGGTGAAAATGGATAACATGCCTACACCAATTACAGTAATCAACATCCCCGCCACTGTAGGTAGTTTAGCTCCAAATTTGTCCGCGATAATCCCAGATATGGGTGTAAGTGCTGCCATGCCAATCGGAATCACCATGAGGAATAATCCTACACGCAAAGCATTCAACTTGTGAACATTGTCTAGATAAAAGGGTGCCAAGAACATGACAGCATACATCACCGTAAAAGAAAGAACGGTGGTTACATTGCCATAAATAAACGTCCTATTCCGAAAAAGACTTAGATCGACGATTGGATACTTGACGCGTCCTTCAATCAACACAAACCCAAGTACCCCAAACACAGTAACCCCGTAACAAACGACGGAAATCGAGGCAGTCCAGCCAATTTGCCCCCCCACATTCAAAACGTAGATGATCGCTACCAGGATGGGTGCCAACACCAACGACCCGAAAAAGTCGAACTTCTCACGTTCCTCCGGCTTTTCTTCGGCGGGAAGCAGTAGGGCACCTAGGATAGTACCGATAATCCCAACGGGAACATTGACATAAAATATCCATTTCCAACCCAACATAGTAATCAGTGCGCCACCAATGATTGGACCAAGACTCAGACCGATTCCTTGTGCGCTTGCCTGGATGCCAATCGCCTTGCCTCGGTCACGGGTTGGTGTTGAAGCGGTAATAATGGACACACTATTCGCTTGAAGCATTGCAGCGCCAACTGCTTGTAGAATGCGGGATACAAATAGTACGTTTAGAGTTGGGGCAAAACCACAGAAGAAAGACCCAACAATAAAGACAAAGAAACCAATGCTATACATCCAACGACGCCCGAACATGTCCGAGATCCGACTGAACGGTACGATAAGAGCTGCAAGTGTTAAGAGATAGGACAAACTGACCCACTCAATCACGTGCATATGTGTATGAAAATCCCGTTTCATTATGGGAAGTGCAATGTTTACAATACTCGAATCGAGAGCAGCCATAAATGCTCCGATGCACACGGTTGCAACGACAAACCAATGATAGCCTCTTTTATGGCAGATAAAACCCAATGGAAGTTTAACACTCACAAGGGTTTCCCCCATTCAAACATGACTTGTTATAACATCATCACGACTCATAGCGTCCTCCATCTCACATACACATCATATTCCGCCGTCTTAAACAAGTTAAATTAATAATTCTTATCGTAATGATAATGATCCGTTATTATAGGTTCACATAATACCGGGGAATAACCGTGACTTCAGGGAGGTGTCCTGGAAGGAAGTTTGGTCATCGAGGAATGGTAGGCCCCTTATACACGAAAAGGGGCCGGTTCGATTTCATCAGTACATCATGCGGTCATCGTGATAGTACTTGAATTCGAGTAGATTGTTCGACGGATCGATGAGGAAAAACGTCAGGTGTTCCTCCACAAGTCCTTCGAATCGGCGTGAGATGTCGTGAAAGAATGGGATCTCCCTTTGTTTCGCCAGGTTGTACAGGTTGTCGAACTGGTTCTTGTCGCGGAATGTCACCCCAAAGTGACGAGGATACATCTTTGGTTCCTGGTCGATATCCTCAGACAGGTGGCAGACGACCTGGTCGCCGAAAAAATCGAGTGTAATTCTGTCTGCGTATCGCCGAGCCAGTTTGCATCCAAGCTTTTCCACGTAGAACGCATAGGTTTCGTCCAAGTCGTGCGCCGGGATGGCCAGGTGAAAGACGTTGTTCATATCGCGCATAAAAAATCGCTCCTCTGTGATTCGGGCATGGGGTTGGCCATAAGCAGACAGTGAAACGGGGCCCGGGAGTGAAAGAAATCTGCTGCGCCCGTGATTGGTGCGATGCGTCAGTGCGCCTCGAACTGCAAGAACGTGTCGGAACGCAGACCGAGTCGCAGGGTTTCGAGGGAAATTACGTCGTTGATAGGGACATTTGCGAGATTTACGTTGGGGCCAAAACGCTCGATGAAGTAGGTTTGGAGCAATTTCGTGGGGGCTTCGAAAATGAGGCGGGTCAAATCCACTTGCGAGCTTTGGAATCCCTCGACCACGCCGGTCCTCGGCCGGCCGTCCCCTTGACAGATGCCACTCGTCCCGGATTCACGAGCTTCGGTGATCACCTTGAAGGCACCTGCAGCGAGGTCCTCTTGAATGAAATCCAGCCACTCATTTGGCGACAGTTGATTGGACTGGTCGGCGTCTTTATAGCCGACTTCACTGAGCACTTGGAATTCGCTGGCGAAGTATTGGATAAACTCGGCCTTTTGTCTGTTCGACATCGGAACGGTGCCGTTCGAGATCTCCACGTATCGACATCCATATTGCTTACAGTAGTTGTGATAATATTCCACCTTATCCTGAATGTAGAACTTCTCAAAAAGTGTACCACCAAAGTAAAATTCGATGTCGTGCGACCGTAAAACTTCGATTTTCGCATCCATTGTAGGGGAGATGAGGGAGGTGCCCCAACCGAATTTGACGAGGTCGATATAGTTTGCGGCGCTGGCAATGGCGTCCTCGAAATAGCGTAGAGGAACGCCACTGTCAATGAGCACCGTCCATCCGGTGGGCCGTGGTTTTTGCAGTCTCTCAGGCAAGTGTAACTCATGCATCGCAGCCGTGAACGTCCATCTGGTCACCAGACTCACACCTCTCCGTCGAGCCAGCTCGTAACGGGCTATGCTCGTATTACGGTCAGTGTACGTTCATTGTTTTGAAATTAACTTGAAATTAGTGTGTTAAAATTTAATATTTTTACGTTAATTGGTACCTGTCTTATACAGAATCGGCCCCGTGCCAAACGTTTGAATCAGTAGGTTATACAACAGTTCACCGCCTAATTCGTGCCCAGCCTGATTTGGATGCCAGCTGTCTCCGTAATACATCTGCCAGGTTTGGTTATGTGCCTTCATGTAGGTGGTCATGGCGCTGTTGAGATCGAGAAAGTGGATGTTCTGGCTGTTAAACGTATGCGCATCCGCAACTTCGTTTTGAATGTACGTTTCAACCTGGTCGTGATCATAAAGCGCTGTCGCCTTTGTCACGGGCGAGGTGACAATCAGGACGACCGCATGAGCTGCGAGCGATTCCTGAATTTCTTGTTTGATGGCCGTATTAAATTTGTTGAGAGGCGTCTTGTCGTAGACGTCGTTCAGCAGCCCCCATGAAATGACAACCACCTGAGGTTTATCCTGGTTGAGCCAGGTTTTTACGTCCCCTGTTTGAGCGAGCGCCACGGGAGAGCCCCCGACCTGCGTGTGGTCATCGTAGACCCATTTCGTGTCCGTCGAGTTCGTTAAGGATGTAAAGGCCCGTTTCAAGTACGAGTCGTCGTTGGGGTCCTTCCACCCGTGGGCCATCGACCCACCGAGAACCATTACCTTTTCCGTATTGATCTGGCCTTGCAAACTGTTGGTCGGCGTGGCCGCGAACACGGCGTTCCCGGATGTCTTGACCTTGCCTAAGGCCCAACCTCCGAGAACGAGTGCGGCTGCGCACGCCAGGTATGTGAAGGTCTTCAACAGTCGTTTGGACCGTTGTCTACGTCGTCGATTGGTTTGGAGTTTCATCGCACAAACCTTTCTACAAAAATATTTATCGCCTTTCGCAGAGTGGCGAGAGGCGCTATGTGTTGTGTTATACCGAATGAGCCTTGAAAGTAGATTGAATTGGCCTGTAACGATTTTCAATTGTTATTCAAGGTTTACTCGGTACCCTGTTAGTGTCGATGACTCCGACCGGGTCGAGAGACTTACCAAAGAGGTGGTAAAACCTGAAAAAACAACATCTGTTCGAGGTTGACCTGATGCGTGCCTGCATCATCCTCGGTGTCATTTGTGTACACGTGCTCTCGTCGTTTGATGCACAGTCCCTACCGTTTTCGGGGACGAACATCTCGCTTGATCTATTGACCATGGCGTTTCACTTCACCCGCGAAGCGTTCATGTTTATTACTGGCTTGGTGCTCTTCTATACGTACTATGACCGAAAGTTTACGGTCTGGTCGTTTTGGCGCAAACGCCTGAGCCTCATCGCCGTGCCTTACGTAGCTTGGACGGCATTGTACATCGCCTTCACCGGCACGTACCTAAAAGGGTTTGATTGGACACCAAACGCGCTGGCCCAACGGTTCGGGCACGCTTTGCTGACGGCCAATCAGTTCTTTCTCTACTTCTTGTTGGTGTCGATGCAGTTGTACGTTCTGTTTCCATTGATGGTGAAAATGATTCGTCGGTTCGAGAATCGTCTGTGGTGGGTTGTGAGTGTCAGTTTCATCTTGGAAATTGGCATCATGATCCTGAATCAAACGGTGCTTAACCATCTGCAGGCGAATCAAGTGCCGTCGTGGTTGTTTACGTTGGTTCACTATCGGGATCGATTTATTTTGACCTATCAGTTCTGGTTTATTGCAGGCGCCGCATTGGCGGTGAAGTACAACGCGGTACGCGACTGGGTCACCAGTCATGTGAAGGTGGTTGTCATCGCGGCCATCATTGCCATTCTCGCGCTGTGGGCGACGTACTTCGTCGAACGGTTCGGGTTGCATATGACGGACGGCGAAGCGGTGGACGTGTTGCAGCCGATGATGATTCCATACGCACTCATCGTCGCATGCGTCCTGTGGTCCGTGGGCCTCAGGTGGGCGAAGGTGAGAACGCAGGAAAATCTCGCCCGCGTTACCCCCGTCATTCAGTTCTTCGGGGGAGTCAGTTTCGGCATCTTTCTAATCCACCCGATAGCCCTGCACTATCTTGAACAAATCGATCAGAGTCTCAACTTGCATGGAGGCCTGCATCTGGTGCTGATTCCGGTCACGGCGGCGTTCGCATACGTCTTATCCGGCGTGGCGGCGTACTTGATCGGGAAGATCCCCTACGTCAGTTATATCGTCGGGGAGAAAACGCACCTGCGTCGCACAGCCGCCAAGTCATCGCTGTCGAAAGCTGTTTAATTGTGGATCTAATCTCAAAAAAATCTCAAAAACGAGGAGGCGTACAACGTGTCGGCAAACCCATCCCATGTCAATTTGTTGTCGAGGCTTGAGCGGATTCCGGTGACGAGAACCGTCATCTACATCATTGTCCTGCTGTCGTTCGTATGGCTCGCCGAAGCGTTTGATATCGGCATTGTTGGTCCTGTGCTCACCACGTTGGAAAAAACGTGGGGGTTGGCGTCGTGGCAGCAAGGTCTGCTGGCGGTCGCCTCCACCCTCGGGGTCGTCACTGGGATGATTCCCTCGGGGCTTTTGGCTGACCGCATCGGTCGGCGGCGCGTGGTACTGTTCGGAATTCTGTTTTTCTCCGTTCTGACACTTGTGGGCTCCGTCGTGTCGAACTTCTCGACGCTTTGGCTGATTCGATTTCTCGCAGGCGTTGGCGAAGGAGCGGTCTTACCGATGCCTTACTTGTTGTTGTCAGAATTCGTTCGCAGTCGGCAACGGGCGGTCAGCGTCGGCTACTCCAACGGAATCTTGACGGCAGCTTACGTCATCCCCAATCTCGCGTCGCTCTGGGCTCTCAACACGTTCCCCGCGAGCTTCGCTTGGCGAGTGCCGTTTCTTCTCGGCGGCATTCCGCTGCTACTCTTAATTCCGCTGGCCTTGTGGCTGCCGGAGTCGCCGCGCTACTTGCTGAAACGCGGTCGAGAGGCGGAGGTCGTGCGCCTCGTCGAGCGCCTCGAGGGCGAGGCGGGCTTGACGAGCGACCTGAAGGTAGCGGATGCGCGGATTCGCGTGGTCCTGGACCACGCAGGTGAGGAAGCCCGCGTGCCCTTCCGGGCCATGGTCGCGCAGCCATTCTTAAGGCGCGGATTGCTCGTGACATTGCAACTCACTGCTGCGCTGATCTTGTTCTATATCCTGCAGGTGTTCGGCCCGACACTTCTCGTCAGTCGAGGAACCGGGAACGCAACGGCGATTCTCTTCTCCGGCCTGATGATGGTGGTGGCGGGGATAGGCTCCATCGCACAGGGGTACTTGTCCGACAAACTCGGCCGCAAAGCGATCTTGGCTATGTACGTAATGCTGGCGAGTGCAGGATGTCTTCTGTTCGCATTCGGTTCCTCGACCTTCTCGGTGTTTTTAGCCGGTGCGCTCACCGCGTTCTTTGGCCTTGGGATCTTCCCGGTGTCGAAGTTGTGCGTCGCCGAGCAGTATCCGACTGAACTTCGCGGACGTGGTGTCTATCTCAACGAGATGACAGCCCGCACCGTCAGTGGCGTCGTGACCATCTACTTCATCCCATTTCTCTTGCACACGTACGGAAACCAAATGATTTTCTTCGGCATCGCAGTCGTCTTAGTCCTACTCAATCTCCCGTTCCTCTTTTTCGGGCGAGAAACAGCCAACGTACAGATGGAAGAGGCGGGGGCCACATTGTCCTTTGGCCGGATCGAGCGAGAAGCTTTGTTGCACCAAGTGTCGTCCCGATAACGAATATTTCACAACGAGGTGGGAGCATCATGTCTACATTTTTAACGTCCTTGGAACAAGTACTGTCGGCAGAGCATCGCCCGGTTCTGTTTGATCACGACACTTGGCACTCCACATCGGAACTCCGCAACGACGTCCTTCGCGTCAAACAGGCGCTGTGGAACGCCGGGCTCAGGGAACGAGACGAAGTGCTCTTGGGGCTCCCGAACTCGTATGAGTTCGCGGTCGTTTACTTGGCTTTGCTACAGTCTGGCATCGTCGTCGCCCCGGTAAATCCGAAGATACCTGCAGCAGAATTGGAACGCGTGATGACGAGGCTAGATGCCAAGGCGGTCATCGGGTCGCAGGTACAAGCGGACGCGTGGAATCCGGTACTTTGTCAGCGCGGTTTCGATTCCAACTTGAATGTCGCTATCTCGCCTGCGGGGACAGCGGGAACATCGCTGCCGATTGTCGTCTCGTTGGCGCCTCTGCGCCTGAGTCAGACGACGGAGTCCGCGCCGGGGACAGCGGGGGACGACGACGCCCCTGCCGTGCTGATGTTCACGTCGGGGACGACGGGAAAGCCTAAAGGCGTATTACTCCGGCGCAGACATCTGTTGCATGCCGTGAACAACGTGATTCTGAGCCATCAATTGACCGAGTTTGACGTCGCATACTGCATTTTGCCGCTGTTTCACATCAACGCACAGGTAATTGTATTGCTCTCGACGCTGTTGTCGGGTGGGCGCTTGGTGATGGTGGATAGATTCCACGCGTCACGCTTTTGGGACGACGTCACGACCCATCGCGTGACGTGGGTGTCGGCCGTCCCAACGATTCTCTCGATTCTCTCAAAGCAACAGTCGAAGACGCATCGCACACACTACCTGCGCTTTATTCGCTCCGCCTCTGCGCCCCTCTCACCTGCCATTAAAACGCGCTTTGAGTGCTCGGTGGGCGTACCTGTTGTCGAGTCGTACGGGATGACGGAGGCGGCGGGGCAAATTTGTATCAATCCACTGCCACCTGCCGTTCGCAAAGCCGGATCGGTAGGCAAACCGTTTGGCCTCGAACTCGAAATTCTAAATGACGAGAAGCATCCAGTTGGCCCCAATCACGTCGGAGAAATCGTGATCCGTGGACAGAACGTCATTGAGGCGTACGCGGGTGCAGAGGGGCAACACGCAGATTCGCGTTGGGATGGCTGGATATTCACGGGGGATCTCGGCTACCGCGACGACGACGGGTACGTCTTCATCACAGGTCGCGCAAAGGAGATCATCAATCGTGCAGGGGAGAAGCTAAGCCCGCGTGAAATCGAGGATGTCCTGTCGGGACATCCGTCCGTCGACCGCTCAGCTGTCATCGGTGTACCAGACCCGCTGTACGGTGAACGGGTGGTCGCCTTCGTGGTACCTGTGGACTACGAGGTGGGCGGTAAAGGAGCGCTTGTGCATGAACTCGCTCAGATGTGCAAGAATTCCCTTGCAAACCACAAGTGCCCAGCGGAAATCGTCGTGGCACGCTCACTTCCGGTCGGCCCGACTGGGAAGGTGCAAAAGCACCTCCTCCGCGACGCGCAGACGTTGCACTTGTTAGCCTAAACGGCGGGCAAGCGGCGAAGCTGTTTTGTTGGGGGAGATGTAGCGTAGTGACCTTAAACGGGAAATTTGCTCTCACGTTCCCGCAACAGCACGCCGAGCGGTTGCGGGGACATCTCTGTCGACGCGGCGAGCCACCCTACTGACAATTTGCACTTAGGACTGACACGTGCCAAACGATGCTGTATAATTTGCATTCTATGGATAAAAATATGCTTGACGTACCAGACGACTCACCCATAAGCCAGCGCATCGAAACGTTGCGGCGTCAGTTGATTCGCATCGTAGAGAGCAATGGCGATCTCACACACCCCGATGTCATCGCACTTAGCCAAGAACTCGACGCGTTGATGCTCTCTGTCATCGCGAACGGTTTTGATTGAGCGGAACGTCCCCGCAGTCGCTCAGCTCGCCACCGACCGCCTTTATTTCACCCGGGTTCCATCCTAGCAACTGAGCTGCGCTTGAAATCGCCCGAGGGTCTCATCTAGCTCCTCAAACGCTCTGTGACGCAGGCTATAGCGATCCGTCTTGTTGAGATGCGCATGGACTCGGACAAATCCGGCGTCCCGTAGGTGAATCAGGTGATTGTGCAACGTACTCTTGGGCAGCCCTGTGCGATGGGCGATGTCTGTAAAGCGGCAGGGTTCCCCTGAGAGATTGGACAGAATGGCGAGCCTGGCCTCGTCTGACAGTGCTTTCGTCATCCGCGACACGTCGGCGGCGACCTGCGCTTGTGGGTGGAGCATCCCGTTCGACATCGAGTAAACAAACAACATCATGTCTCGAAAGTCCATTCGCAGATTGGCTGGAGCGTAGTGAAAACCAGGAATCAAGAGAACAGTTTTCAGTTTTGGGACCGATTCGACATAGATCCCTCGCAGAACAGATTCCACGAACTCGGACTGCTCCCCGGTTGCCCACTCGTTCGTCTTGGCCACCAGGTGCTGTTGCAAACTCGCTACCCAGTCGCTTTCGAGCTTATGGAAGTAATGCTCATACCACGCATTGAGCCACAGGGCGGCACGTGGATGCCATTCCGACAGGCTGGGAATTAAGCGAGACAAATTTCTGACATAGGGATTCAATCGTTCATACAACTCACCGACGTTCGATGACTCAAACCAACGCAGGAACGCTCGAATGTCCTCCTTGTTTGGACACTGCCAGATCAGGATGGCGAGTGCCTCCGCCGCCAAGCCCTGTTTGGCGCCGGTCAAATGAGGCCCCACCATCTTCCGAAAGGCGCTGTTCATCTGTTGGGTCCAACGGTTTTTCATCCCGTTTAGCCCTTTGTCAAACAGGTATAGATTCAGACTGGCCAGCAATTCGTAGGCCGGGCTTGTGTCGAACTCCACCTGGTATCCCATGGTCGTCTCATGCACTCCTGTATTTCTCTATTTGAAGAGATTATAAACGAAAACCCCGATTTGGCGTTCGGGGACAGGAGCGGCCACTAATTTTCGGGTGAGCGTCATTGGACGAAGCCACCGTGGTCCGGGATTTCCCGGCTGAAGTGTCTGGCCAGCGCTGGAAGAGCTGTGCGGAGATCCTCTTCGTACATCGGCAATCCATGTCCCGTCACCAGTGCGAACAGCTCCATATCTGCAAGTCGCCTGACAGATTCTAAAGCCGCCTGCCAGTCGGTGGTGAAGTAGGCTGGTGGGCCATGCAGTTCCTTGTGTTGCGTAAAGACGGCGTATGCTGACTCCTGTTTCACTGTCGTGACTGCGTCGCCCGCGATAAGCACCCGATCTTTGGGACGATAGAGTGAAATGTGCCCTTTTGTGTGTCCTGGAGTCGGTATCCAAATCCAATCAGGCAGGCCGGGGACAATGCCGTCGTTCGGCAGCGCGTGAATGTGGTCGCCCAAGTCGATGGAGTGGTTGGGAAACCACTGTGAGATACGGCTCACGAGACCGCCGCCGACCGAGGGGTCTGCCGGAGGATAGTCTTCTTCGCCGGTCAAATAGGGGAGTTCCTCCGTGTGCGCGTATACGGGGACGTTCCAGGTCTCAACCAGTTCGACGATGGCGCCGACGTGATCGAAATGGCCGTGCGTGAGGATGATGGCCGCCGGGGGCACACCCTTGCCAAAGCGATATTCGGCCTCCGCGAGGATGCTCCCTGCAGACCGCGGAGTCCCCGCGTCGACAAGCACCCAACCGTCCTCGAGTGGATGGCCCACCATACAAACGTTGGCGAATTGTACTGGAAAACAATACACGTCCGGTACAACGGAGATACCTTGACCACTGACGAGGCTGGTCAGTGGGATAATCGCCTCTTCAAACGGATTTTCCATCTCGCGTCGGCCCTCCTTGGAGAAATGCATCGGCGTTAGAATGCCCCCGAATAGGACGGGCATACGGCGATTTGGCCGTTAGGGCGTGAAGCTTCCAGGACGAGCGGGTCGCTGGTTTTGCTTTGGGTGTGGTGCGGAGTTATCTCGCTCTCGCGTCAGGTGCAGCGAAAACACCTGCAAATTTAAGTAGTCGTACGATAGGAAAAGAGGCACATGGCGCCAATTCAGAAACAGTTGACGCAGGATGAGGATGGGCGTGGCTGGATTGCTGTCGCAGTCTTGCAGATAGTTTGCATACGGGTCGTCGACGAGCGGAACCAGGATGTCCGACTCGGCGTACATCGCCATCTCTTCGTGTCGCTTAAGCGTCTCTAATAAGGCTGCGTCGCCGCATCCGGTCGCGAGTGTCGCACTGGGGAAGATGGAAACGCCCATGGAGACAGTGGTTCCCCCGGAGATGCGCGACTGTACGAACTGAAAGCCGGAGCTCTCGTCAGGGCGCTGCAACAACTGCGCGCGTTCAGAATTCAAGGCGATTTCGTGGGCGGCGATAGTGACTGTGCGCAAATCCTTGTTTGGTGTTCTCATAAACTGGCGCCAATCGAGCAACCGCGTCAATTCGGACGTGGCCGTCCCTGGGTGTTGGGCGACAAAACGCCCGACTCCCTGGCGAGAGGTGAGCACATGTTCCTGCTTCAGGAGTTGAAGCGCCCGTCGAACGGTGACTCGCGTCGTCTGATACTCTCTGGCGAGCACCGTCTCGCTTGGCAGTTGCGTTCCTGGCGGCCAGTCGCCGCTCTGGATACGACGAAGTATGTCTTCGTAGATTTGCAAGTAGCGATGCATCCCGAGTCACCTCCTGGCCAAATGACCTAGGCTTCAGACTAGCAGGCTGGTGTTAAGTGATGTCTACCTTCCTGTAAAGTTTGTGTAAAGGCGCCGCCCGTCACGTGGCTTTAAAAGTCGCTCGCGTATGCGCGGCAAAACTAGGTTGTACCACGTTCTCGTAGTTCTACTCACCTAAGCAGATGGCTACCCATAGAGGGAGTGGACTGTGAAAGGAATGGTGCGTGTGAAAGATGATTCCGAGAAGACGACGGCTACGTCGAGCGAAGGGCTTTCGCGAAGTCTGAAGACCAGACACATTCAAATGCTCGCCTTCGGTGGTGTCATTGGCGTCGGCCTCTTCTATGGTGCATCCGTCTCGGTTCAACTCGCGGGACCTGCCGTGATTCTCGACTTCATCGTGTGTGGCATCATCGTAGCGATCGTCATGCGCGCATTGGCGGAAATGACGATAGCGGAACCGACAGCTGGGTCTTTTAGTCTGTACGCCAGGCGCCTCTTCGGCGAGCGAATGGGGTTCGTGACGGCTGGAATGTGGTGGTTTTATTGGGTCGCCACGGTCATGTCCGAACTCGCCGCCATCGGCAAACTCGTCCAGGTGTGGTTTCCAGCCGTTCCGGCGTGGGTCCCCGGACTCTCTGCGCTCATTTTGTTCACTGGCTCAAATCTCCTCGTGGTGCGCGTGTTTGGCGAGGTCGAGTACTGGTTTGCCTGCCTGAAGCTCCTCGCGGTGGGGGTATTCATGCTGTTTGGCGTCCTCATGATGGTCACGCCGCTCCTGCATCAGGGAGGGCCCCTGGGCGTGAAAAATCTGACCATCGGCGGGGGGTTTTTCGCGAATGGAATGATGGGTACCGTGATGGCGCTGTCGCTTGTGGTGCAGACGTATAGTGGCATCGAAACGTTGGCCGTGGAGGCCGGGGAATCCACAAAGCCAAAGCAAAACCTGAGACGCGCCTTTCGGACGGTCACGTGGCGAGTACTCGTCGTCTACATTGGTTCGATGTTTGTGATGCTCTGTTCATTTCCTTGGACCTACCTGACGCACCACACAGGCAGCCCCTATGCGCTGATGTTCGCGAGAGCGGGCATTCCTGTAGCGGCCGGAATCGTCAATTTAATCATCATCCTCTCGGGTTTATCTTCTTGTAATACGGGACTGTACGGTGGCAGTCGCATGCTCTTCTCGATGTCTCGCCAAGGGTACATTTCGGATGGACTCGGCCGCATCAATCGTCGCCAGATACCCGCAGGGGCGGTCTGGGTGACAGCACTCGCCATTTCGGTGGGCATTCTCATCACCTATGTCGATCCGAACCACGCCTACGTCTGGATCACGAGCGCCTCTGCCTTCGCATCTCTTTGGACGTGGTTTGTGATTCTCCTCGAACACGCGGCGTATCGAAGGAACTTGCACAAGGGCGTGATGGGGAGTGAGGTGACTTCCGCGAGGGTGCCTGTACTGTCCTATATCGGTATGTTCCTGCTCGTCGGGACGTTCGTGTTCATCGTTTGGTCACCGCTCACGCGAGTGTCGGTCTTTGCCGGGGTTGTCTTCCTTATCGCACTGTGGCTGAGTCATCTACTGCGAACCGGCTCGCGAGGATGACCGCGAACCGAGAAGTGTCGGAATTCTATATCAGTTCCGTCTTTAAGCGCGAGCCACCCCTGTGATAGTATGGAGATGTTCATAAACAATGAACAAATGACGTGTCTGGGGAGCGGTGCGCATTGAAATTTAGTGAGTATGTCTATGAACGACCGGATATGGATGCGGTGGAAAGACATTTTCAAGCGCTCGTGAAAGAGCTTTGCAACGCGTCGAGTGCAGATGAACAGCATGACCGCATCGAGGAAATCCTCCGCTTGCGCAACCGGCTCTCGACGCTCAGCAACCTCGTGGAAGTGCGCAACAGCATTGATACCCGAGACGAGTTTTACAAAGTTGAGAAACAATTTTTCGACCAAAATTCGCCTCGCATCGAGGCGTTGAATCATCTGTTCTACGAAGCTCTCGTCGACTCCCCGTATCAGCGCGAGCTGGAGATGAGGTGGGGCAAGCAGCTTTTGCGCGTAGCCAAGGTGACCCTCAAGACGTTCCGCCCGGATGTCATGGAGGAGTTGCAGAGGGAAAACGAGTTGACAAGTCAGTATCTCGATTTGATGGCGTCGGCAGAGATTGAGTTTGAGGGTGAAACGCGCACATTGGCCCAGATGACGCCGTTCGAGTCAAGCGTGGACAGGGAGATGCGCCAGCGGGCTGCCCACGCGAAGTGGAGCTTCTTTGAGCAACACCGCGAAGAACTGGATGGCATCTACGACGAGCTCGTGAAGGTTCGGACGACGATTGCGCGCAAGCTCGGCTATGACAACTTCGTCGAGCTTGGCTATTTGCGAATGACGCGTACCGACTACGACGAGGCGATGGTGGCGAATTTCCGGAAACAGGTGCGGGAACTCATCGTTCCGTTGGCGACAAAGCTTCGGGAGCGTCAGCGTGCGCGGATAGGAATCGACCATTTGCACTACTACGACGAGGAATTGGCATTCCTCTCCGGGAATCCAGAGCCGAAGGGAGACCCGACGTGGATTGTGGAAAGAGCGCGGCAGATGTATGACGAGTTATCGCCTGAGACCGCAGAGTTTTTCCAGTTCATGTTGGATTCGGACTTGTTAGATCTCGTCGCGAAACGAGGCAAAGCCGTCGGCGGGTTCTGCACGACGTTTCGCGATTACGAAGCGCCGTTTATCTTTTCCAATTTTAACGGGACGCACGGCGACGTCACCGTGCTCACGCATGAGGCTGGTCATGCGTTTCAGGCGTACGCGAGTCGCGCGTACGCGGTACCGGAGTACGCGTTCCCGACTTCCGAGGCCGCAGAGATCCATTCGATGAGTATGGAGTTTTTCACGTGGCCTTGGATGCAGTTGTTTTTCGAACAGGATACGGAGAAATTCAAGTTCATGCACTTGAGTGAAGCCTTGCTGTTCATTCCATACGGCGTCGCGGTGGACGAATTTCAGCACTTCGTCTACGCCAATCCCGATGCCACGCCGGCGGAGCGCAAAGCCGCGTGGCGGCAAATCGAGCAAACGTATCTGCCGCATCGCGACTACGAGGACAACGCGTTTCTGGAAGAGGGCGGATTTTGGCAACGTCAGCTCCACATTTACATGTATCCGTTCTACTATATCGACTATACGCTCGCCCAAATCTGTGCGTTTCAATACTGGGTGCGCGCTGAGGAGAATCGCGGCGCGGCATGGCGTGATTACCTAGAGATCTGCAAGGTCGGCGGCAGTCAGTCGTTTCTGGAAATCGTTCAAACAGGAGGTCTCCGGTCGCCCTTTGAGGATGGTTGTGTGGCCGCGGTGATCGGACAAATCGAAGCGTGGTTGGACAACGTGGACGACAGCCAGTTTTAGATGCAAAGGGCAGGTGCCACCCTCGCCTGACAAAGGGCACCTGCCTCTTCCAGGAGGCCTGTCGTCATCGCCTGAGGAGGATGTAGATTTTTCGCCGTACGGATTCTCTGTCGACCTCACCGTGACGAATCACCTGGCGAAGGAGATTGGATTCGCGTTCACGGACTGGCGTCTGGAATTACCCTCCATGATCGGACAGGTGTTGGAACGCAAGGTCGAGTAGTTTCGTATACCTCATTTTGTCACCTCAATTTCCACACATTTTTCCCACTTGTCTATCATGAACAAAGCGCGTGATAGATTCATTCAAAGACCTCATCCCTTCCACGGCACAGGTCTCAGCCGCTCCGCCGTAAGACGCCGCGGCGGACAATCCACTCTGCGACCAGCAAGACCACAGCACCCGCGAGCCACACCGACAGGGTGTAGGCGCGATTGTATGGGATAGAAAAGGCGTCGTGGAGAATGACTAACCATAAGTGCACCGCCGTATTGACGTATGCTAGGGAATAGCTTCGGATCATCCAAGCGATGTGGCGTTCGGTGGATTTTCGGCGGATTCGCAGGTAGGCCATGACGGTCGTCAGCACCCACGCCGCTTCCAGTAAGTTGAATCCAAGACTCGTCCATTCACCGCCGGTCGCCAGCGGTGCAAGGTACCCAGCGCTGAGCGCTGCGACCAGCACGGCAACGATGTAGATGCGGCCGTTGGTCTGATGGATGCGCCGAAGCCCGGGGATGGGGCGGCGCAAGAATCCGAGGAGACCGCAGATCATGGCGATGGAGGAGGACACCACGTGAAGTCCCAGAACAGTTGTCCAAATCGCGTGATGGAAGTGGGACGGGAGGTGTTTGTGGGCGAGGATGTGGGTTCCGGTGGGATCGAATACGAACGTCGTCAGCACCACGTGGATGACCCAGACGACGGCGAGAACGGCCACACCACCTAGCAACCATCGGTACAAAATGGTACACCCCCAATCGTTTTGAAGGAAACAATACGCGCAACTTACGAGGAGCATTTCGCTCGTTCGACAATCTGTAGCGCTCTCTAGATTTTCCCGAGTGACAAGGAGGATTGCAAGTGCGACGCTCGATTGGAACATCAACTGGGCGAGAAGGCCATGACGCGCCAAGTCTTCACCGAGGGTTAAAGTCCAGGCACCTGTCGATGATCGCAATTGGTGGTGCTATCGGCACGGGGCTGTTCGTCGCGAGCGGGGCATCCATCAGCTCCGCGGGACCGGCCGGGGCGCTCCTCGCATACGTCATCGTCGGGGTGATGGTCTACTTCGTCATGACCGGCCTCGGTGAAATGGCGACATTTATGCCGGTGGCCGGGTCATTTGAACGGTACGCTTCACGCTTTGTCGATCCCGCCCTTGGCTTCGCCCTGGGCTGGAACTATTGGTACACGTGGGCGGTGACGGTCCCTGCCGAACTGGCTGCAGGCACCATTGTCGTGAAGTACTGGTTTCCAAACTCGTCACCGATTTTGTGGAGCGCGATTTTTCTCGCGATTTTGTTTTTGCTCAACGTGATTTCCGTTAAAGGGTACGGGGAGGGTGAATTCTGGTTCGCAGGCGTGAAAGTAGCGACCATCCTCGTCTTCTTGGTCGTCGGCGTACTGATGATATTCGGCGCATTTACTGGACAATTTGTCGGATTCCGCACGTTTAATACGGGTGGCTCCCCCTTCCACGGAGGGCCGCTTGCCACGTTCAGCACGTTTTTGGTGGCGGGCTTCGCGTTTCAGGGCACGGAGTTGGTCGGGCTTGCGGCGGGGGAGAGCGACGACCCGAAGCGCAACGTCCCACGTGCCATCCGCCAGGTGTTCTGGCGCATCCTCATCTTTTACGTGTTGGCCATCTTTGTCATCGGTATGTTGATTCCCTATACAGATCCAAATTTGTTGAAGAGCGATGTGAACAACGTCGCCGTCAGTCCGTTTACGCTGATCTTACAGCGCGCTGGCTTTGCCATCGCCGCTTCGGTCATGAATGCGGTGATTTTAACTGCTGTGCTGTCCGCGGGCAACTCGGCCGTATACGCCTCGACGCGCATGCTCTTTGCGCTGGCCAAGGAGGGTAAGGCACCGCGCATCTTTGCTGCGCTGACGAAACGCGGGGTACCTTTCAACTCGCTTCTTCTCACCAGGGTCATCGGGTTTGTCGCCTTTCTCGCGTCTCTGTTCGGCAACGGTGTCGTCTATACCTGGATGCTGAACGCGGCGAGTCTCACAGGCTTTTTAGCGTGGCTTGGCATCGCCGTCAGCCACTGGCGCTTTCGGCGGGCTTACGTAGCGCAGGGTCGCCGTTTGGAAGATCTGGTATATCGGGCGAAATGGTATCCATTTGGCCCGGTGTTCGCCTGCATTTTGTGCGCAGTGGTCATCGTCGGCCAGGACTACAGTGCATTCACCGGCGGACATATCAAGTGGGCGGGCGTCGTGGCGACATATGTCGGGATTCCCCTATTTTTCGTGCTGTGGCTTGGCTATAAGGCAGTGTACAAGACGAGGCTCATCCCTCTCCAGGAATGCGACTTCGACACTGTCGAATAGCGACTGCAATCGACTGTTTGCGATACGGAGTTCGTCGAAACCCCATCGAAGCGAGGGAGTTGTAGGGCGGCGCTCCGGGGAACCTAGTCTAGACATACAGGCCTTCATGCGGCCCTTAGCATGGCTCGTTTACAATATCTTAATAATTTCTTAAAGAAGTATTTACGAAGTTCGTGTAGATTTTTATCGACGCATGTCAATTTGGGGGGACTAACGCTTGGCAAAACGCAGCACGCAACTCTTTTCGTTCCTTGTTGAAATCGCGGAAAATATTCAGACGGCCACGGAGACGTTCGAGAAAGAATTGTCTGCCAGCACGGACTTCGGTTCACTAGCCACGCGGATGAAGACCTATGAGGAAACAGGCGATGATCTGATTGGCCGACTCATCAGCCTGCTGAATAACACCTATATTACGCCACTCGAACGTGAAGACTTCGTAGAGCTCGCGGTGACCATGGACGACATCATCGATGGGATCTACGCCGTCGCAGTCCGTTTTAACTTGTACAACATCAAGGAGATCACGCCGACGATGATCGAGTTTGCGAAGGATATCCGCGAGAGTGCGGCGGAGATCACGCAAGCGATTCGCAAACTTCACGACCGAAAACTGATTCAACTTCGGGATCACATCAAGTCTTTGAACGTGATCGAAAAACATGCCGACCAGTTGCTCGTTTCCGCACTTCGCACCCTCTTCGCAGAATATACGGATGCGCTGGAGGTCATCAAACTGAAAGAAGTGTACGAAATCCTCGAGAACGTCACGGACCGGTGCGAGGACGTCGCCGATGTCCTTGAATCTGTCATTCTAAAGAATGCGTAGGCGGGATGTAAATGTTAGTACTGATTATTCTCGTCGTTATCCTAGCACTTTGCTTTGATTTTACGAACGGGTTTCACGACACGGCCAATGCCATTGCGACCAGCGTATCGACGAGAGCATTGTCTCCACGCGTCGCTGTTGTTCTAGCAGGGGGCATGAACCTGATTGGGGCTTTGACGTTCACCGGTGTGGCCAAGACCATCGGTGGCAGTATCGCGAATCCCCTCAAGGTGCAGCACGGCACCATCGTCGTGCTCGCGGCGATTGTCGCGGCGATTGGCTGGAACCTGTTGACGTGGCGCTTGGGGATTCCTAGTTCCTCGTCGCACGCGCTGATTGGCGCTTTATCGGGTGCGGTCATTGGGGCCGCAGGATTTCATGCCATCAACTACAGTGGATTTTTATCTATTATTGAGGCGCTAGTCATTTCTCCGATCGCGGCGTTAATTCTCGGCTATATCATCATGTGGATATTCCGTCTGCTGTTTGGTTCGAGATCTCTCCATCGTGTCAATCGTCCATTTCGCTATCTGCAGATGATCACCGCTGGTGTGCAGGCGTTTATGCACGGTACGAACGACGCACAGAAGACGATGGGGATCATCACCTTCGCACTCATCGCTGGGGGCTTCCAGTCGACGATGAACATCCCATTTTGGGTCAAGCTGGTATGTGCTGTAGCGATGGGCTGTGGAACCGCGACGGGCGGTTGGAGAATCATTAAGACGGTCGGATCGAAAATCATTCGCATTGAACCGATCAACGGATTTGCATCCGACTTGACGAGTTCCATTATCATATTCGGTTTTACGCTGTTGAAACTCCCGGTAAGTTCCACGCACGTCATCTCGTCCGCCATCATGGGGACAGGTGCTGCCAAACGGTTTAATCAAGTACATTGGGGCGTCGCGGGCCGCATCGTCGTGGCGTGGCTCATCACGATTCCCATCAGCGGTTGTATCGCAGCGATACTTGTTCGACTTTTCCTGATCTGAGAAAGGAAATGACGAGCCCCTCACTAGATCTACATAGGCTGGGGCCCACTGCCCTGGAGCGTACACCCTCGGTGTGCGTCCAGGGCGTTTTTGCGTCTTCGTTTCTTCGAGCAACGAGCGTTTTCGATCGTCAGCGCGTCTTTCGCAGTCGGGCCTGAAACAAATTGGCGGTTGTTTCGCTAGTCGTGCCATTCGGTGGCACTTTCGT
The DNA here is from genome assembly GCF_026651875.1 of Alicyclobacillus fastidiosus. Lineage (GTDB taxonomy): Bacteria > Bacillota > Bacilli > Alicyclobacillales > Alicyclobacillaceae > Alicyclobacillus > Alicyclobacillus fastidiosus. Next base: position 744,226 of record NZ_CP104067.1, read on the forward strand.
GGAGAGGATTGACCCAAAGTTTCGTAACTTATCAAATCACTTGTAGATAAGTTTGATCACTAAGGGAGATTATGATGCCCGACGCAAAACCGATTTCGAAACAGCTTTCTGCCATCGCTTTCATTTTAGATCTATTTTCGCTTGGAAAAGCGCTTTCAGGCGTAGTATAGTATGGGCATATCTCTCGTGTTTGTTGAAATATCAGGTGTAATTTGGGTGGTGTGCACGGGACGGATTTTCTACTAGAACAATCGCATCGAAACAGAGAGAGCCGCTCGGACGCGTCCACGAACGAAAACGGTTTCGATGTTGAGAGTGGTTCTGACGGTGGAGTATCCGCATTATTCCGCATCGAATCTAGATGCAATAAAGGAAGCTGTCTATGACCACGATATACGACGTTGCGAAACGAGCAGGAGTTTCGGTGGCGACGGTGTCCAAAGTCCTCAACGGGTATCCCGATGTGAGTCAGAAGACCCGTGAAAAGGTTCAGCGGATTACCGACGAACTGGGGTATCACGCGAATGCAGTGGCGCGAAGTCTCGTCACTCGAAGATCGATGACGATTGGTGTGTTCTTTCAAGATCACGACAACCAGGGGTTCCGACATCCGTTTCTGCACGACGTGATAGCGAGTTTTAAAGATGTCGTCGGTGAAGCCGGTTACGACCTTCTGTTTTTGTCGGAGCACCGCACGGACTCCTCGTCCCGAAGCTTCGAAGCGAGAGCGAAACAACGAGACGTAGACGGTTTATTTCTCCTCGGTGTTCCGAGGACGAATCCGGGATTGGCCGCCTTGTCGCGCAGTCAAATTCCAACTGTCTCAGTAGTTCTCGACCTGTTTGGCCCGAAGGCGAGTTACTTGTGTTCCGATAACGTCGGTGGGGCGCGCGAGGCTGTGGAATATCTCGTGGCGAACGGACATCGGAAAATTGCGTTCATCGGTGATCGGTTTGGCACCAAACCGGGGCATGACCGAATGCTTGGGTATCAACAGGCGTTACAAGCAAACGCCTTGCAGTATCGCTCGGAGTGGGTGCTCGAGGGCGATTTCAGTGAAGCTTCTGGAGCGCGTGCGATGAAAAGGCTCCTAAAGTGCAGCGAGTTGCCGACTGCGGTGTTCTGTGCGTCGGACATGATGGCTATCGGCGGTATGGACGCATTGTCAGATACGGGACTACAAGTTGCAAGAGACATTTCTATCGTGGGGTTCGACGACATTGACCTCGCTCACTACGTGAAGCCTGGTTTGACGACGATTCGCCAGAACACCGACAAGATGGGGCAGAGGGCCGCGACGGAACTGCTTGAGCTGATGAACATGGCGAACAAACCACCAAGCGTGATCACGGTGGAAACCAGTTTAGTGATTCGAGGGACAGTCCGCAACATTGCATGAATGCGAAATTTGAATGCGGATTTATCCGAATTAACCGATTTGTAAGCGGAACCGGAAAGCGGATACCTAGACCTTTGAGTAGGGGAAAGGGTGGGGACGATTTGACGAGGGATTACATCGCGTTTCCTGCAGATTTTGTCTTTGGAACGGCGACAGCCGCCTATCAAATCGAAGGAGCGGCCAAGGAAGACGGGCGCGGCGAGTCCATTTGGGACAGATTTTCACATACGCCAGGCAAAGTGTTTGAAGGCCATACAGGCGATATCGCCTGTGACCACTACCACCGTTACGAGGAAGACATTGAGCTCATGCACCAACTCGGGATTCCATCCTATCGGTTGTCCATCGCATGGCCGCGCATCTTCCCGAAGCGGGGCAAGTTCAATCAAGCCGGTATCGACTTTTACCGCCGCCTGCTCGAAACGCTGCACAAATACGGCATCGAGCCTGTTGTGACCCTGTATCACTGGGACCTCCCACAGTACTTGCAGGATGAAGGGGGCTGGGCGAACCGCAAGACGGTCGACTACTTCGTGGAGTATGCGACGAAAGTGTTTGCGGAGCTCGGCGACCTCGTCCCGAAATTCATCACGCACAACGAACCGTGGTGCGCCTCGTTTCTGAGCTATGGGCTAGGCCAGCACGCACCAGGGCATCAAAACTGGTCGGAGGCCTACGCCGCTGCTCACCACATTCTACTGTCGCACGGCTTGGCAGTGAATGCATATCGGGCGGCCGGACTGAAGGGCGATATCGGCATTACGCTGAACTTTACGTGGGTGGACGCGGCGAGTGACAGTGCACAAGATCAGGCGATGTCGCGCTACGCCGATGGCTTCTTCAACCGCTGGTTTGTCGAGCCCGTCACCAAAGGCAGGTATCCTGCCGACATGATTCCGCTCGTCGAGTCGCAAATCGGAGAGTTGTCGTTCATTGGTGCGGGCGATTTAGAAGCCATTGCGACAAAGGTCGATTTCCTCGGCGTGAACTATTATACGCGGCAAGTGGTCGCAGCCGATCCGTCTGCCCCACTGGGGGTTCGCATGGTGGAGCCGCCGCGGGATAGTGTCACCGACATGGGCTGGGAGATTCACCCGCAGTCGCTGTACCGGCTCCTGAACTGGCTGCAGACTGCCTACACAGGTGACCTTCCGCTTTTGATCACGGAAAACGGCTCCGCCTTCCGGGACCATTTGGTGGCTGGGGAGGTTCATGACAGGGAGCGGATCGACTACGTTGCAGATCACCTCGAAGCGGCGAAGCGGTTTATCGATGAAGGCGGACCGCTTAAGGGATATTACCTGTGGTCGTTGATGGACAACTTCGAGTGGGCTTTTGGTTACTCGAAGCGGTTTGGAATGGTCTACGTGGACTACGGGACGCAAGCCCGAATTGTGAAGGACAGCGGGAAGTGGTACAGCGACCAGATCTCGTACCACTGCAGTTTGCACACGCGCTAGCTTCCGAGTGCCTTGCCTGCGCCCGGCCGAAGCTTTTGCTTTCTGTCAGGTGGTTTGTCAGTGGCAAACGACGGAATTATGCATTTCGCCTGCGTCATTTGGAAAACCTTGGTCTGAGTGGTTTTGTCAAATTGTTCAGGGGGATTCGAATGCGCATTCTGTGGGGCCTACTTGGCATTACAATACTCATGGCGATTGCATTTTGCTGTTCCAACAACCGGCGCCAGATAAAATGGCGAGCTGTTCTATTGAGTCTGGGATTCGAGATTCTATTCGCTGTACTCGTACTGTTGTGGGCGCCCGGTCGAATCGCGCTGAATTGGCTAACGAGCGGTGTGGAGCGCGTGATTAACTACGCGAACCAAGGCATCGACTTTTTGTTTGGCCCGCTCGTACAATTAAAGGGCTCGATATTCGCTTTACAAGTTTTGCCTGTTATCATCTTCCTCGGCGCGCTAATCGGCATCCTCTTTTACCTGCGCGTCATTCAGTGGGTCATTCAGATTGTCGGCGGTGCCGTCCAATGGCTGCTCGGAACGAGTAAACTCGAATCGCTATCTGCCATATCCACCGTGTTCTTGGGGCAGTCGGAGGCGCCGCTTTTGATTCGACCCTATGTCGCACGGTTGACGGAGGCCGAGTTGTTTCAGGTGATGACGTGCGGGTTTACGTCTGTGGCCGGCTCGACATTAGTTGGCTATGCGTTATTGGGCATCCCGCTGCCCTATCTATTGACCGCCTGTATCATGACCGCACCTGCAGCGCTTTGCATCGGCAAGCTGATGTTCCCCGAAACCGGCGAGCCGCTAGGCTCGGAGGCAGTCCGCATGGAAAGCGATGAAGATTCGGCCAACGTCATCGATGCGGCCGCTGCTGGGACCTTAAGCGGATTGAAACTCGCGGTGAACGTGGGCGCGCTGCTGTTGGCGTTCATCTCGCTGATTGCGCTCATCAACGGCATCCTCGGGGGAGTTGGAGGATGGTTTGGCGCTCCGCACCTGACCCTTCAGCGGCTCCTCGGCTATCTTTTTTCACCTGTCGCATGGGTCATCGGGGTTCCATGGCAGGAAGCGGTGACCGCGGGCGGTTTTATCGGGGAGAAAATCGCATTGAACGAGTTCGTCGCGTACACGGATTTGGGGCCGAAGTTGCACCATTTAAGCACGAAGACCGCCGCCATCGTCACGTTCGCCTTGTGCGGGTTCGCCAATTTCTCATCTGTGGCGATTCAAATCGGGACGTTTGGTGGCCTTGCCCCAAGTCGCCGACGCGACGTCGCGCGGCTGAGTATGCGCGCATTGCTCGCGGGCACGTTGGCCAACCTGATGAACGCCGCCATCGCTGGTATGGTCATCGGTTGATCTCGCCTCGAGCCACATCCCTTCCCATCCAGTTTGTCGACGGGATCGACTGGGTTTATCATGGAGAACGGGAGGGAAATGGATGGACATCGTGCTCGTGGAAGTCTGTGACAGCAATCCTATTAGCAATCTGAACTTAGAGGAACTTGAGGTCGAGTACCCTGGCGTTTCCGTATTGCGCACAGAGTGCCTCAGCAAGTGTGGGCTGTGCGAGCACAACGTGTACGCGTATGTGAACGGCCACATCGTGTTTGCAAAGGACCCTGACACGTGTTTGGAGCGGATTCGCAGTCGAATAGAACACGATTTGGCTTGGCTGGACGAGTGCGAATAGTCGGGCTATCCACGGCGTCTCCTGCGCCTATCGCGCCACTTCTGCACCCGGTGGGCTACGAATTTAAATAACTCAATGCCGGTAGACACTTTTCCTAGAGCGCCGAGAATCGGTTCAATGGTCCAGTAGATGGTCAGTGCAATAAACGCGATGATGCCCATGAGGACGATTAGGATTGACAACAACACTAAGCAGACAATCAGCAGAGTATGCAAAGTGATTCTCTCCGATCACAATATCGTTTGGATTGTCCACCCGCTTTACTTTCGTGCACTTGGCGGGTGATCCTGGTGTTTCGTATCCCCTACATCTATACAGCCCATTCTAAGCCATACCTGAGTTCGGCGATACTAGGTGAGTTTTGGCAGCCGATGGTTTCGTAGTTTGGCCGTTCTGACCGGATGAAGGCCAAACAAAATTCATGGTCTACGCCGTGAACAGGTTTCCCCATATAGACTTCAAAACGTTGGCGTTACGCTGCAGAGCAAGGGGTGGGAGTACTCATTTTACTTCCCTAGGCCCAGCGAACTGTCCGCTGCCATACGTCGTCCAATGTTTCGAACTAGAAACGGACGCAGGGAGAACCTGCGCCTGAACATCATGCGTTCATACCCGAGCGGCATGCAGAGTGGAGCCGTTTCGGGCATTCCCGGTGCGGCCTATTTCGTCGTGCCTACTTCGCCTTGTGCGCGTAGGCCGTCTCCACGCGGTTCTGACCGCGAGGTTCGTGGTTGTCGCTGCGCTTCGTGTAGGTTTTAATGATTTGCGCCAATTCTGCGGTGGCGGTCGGGATGTCGTCGTTGAAGATCAAGAAATCGAACTGGTCACTCAAGGACTCCTCGTATTTCAGCCGTTCAAGCCGGCGCCGAATGTCTTCATCTGCATCCCCGCGGCCGTGCAGTCTGCCTTCCAGGTCGTTGAGTACCGTTGGCCGGACGTAAATCAGCACGATGTTGCTCGGGAAGGTCTTCTTCAGATTGAGCGCGCCGTTCACGTCGATATCCTTGATGACGTCTTTGCCATCGCGGAGCGTCTTTTCGTAGGTTTTCAGGTGTGTTCCATAGTAGTTGCCATGGATGATCTCGTGCTCCAGAAATTCACCGCGGGCCGCCATTTGTTCAAAATCCGCAAGCGTCACAAAAAAGTAGGGGTGGCCCTCGACTTCGCCCGGGCGCATGGCCCGCGTCGTAAACGACGGGATGAACGTCAAGCCAAGGTCATAGTTTTGCTTCAGGGAGTTGATCAGCGTGTTCTTGCCGGCGCCAGAGGGGCCTGAAAGAACAAAAAGAACCCCCTCACGCGTCGATGTCAGCGTCTGCGGGACGTAGCTCATCAACTCGGATAGGGAGCAACCCAGCGCGTCGCATATATTTTGTAGCACCTTTAAATCGACCCGCGAAATCATGTTCTTCTTTATCGCATAAAGGGTGTTTTTATTGACCCCACTTTTCTCTACCAAATCCGGAATCTTCATGTTCTTCTCGAAGAGAAGACGATCCAGATGAAATTGGACTCGGTCCATACCCCTCACCGACCTTCTCTAAATGTTTGTCCATATTATACACACATCATTGTAAAAAAAGCAGCCTTAATTGTAATTTTGTCGAAATTGACAAGATCTATTTTTTTACAGTGTGGACGGCGAATTCGTGGAACAGACGTGTGATTTTCGTTTTTCCAAAGACTCGTGTCTTGTGTCACTCAATCTGGTATTGTTTACCCATAGTATCTCGTGCGAAAACGGTAGACGTTAGATAGAAAGGAGTGCCTCGGATGCGCCAGATTGTTTCGATACAGGTCGGGCAGGTCAAGTCGTATTTGATGCATGGCGAACAAGCGGGGGAGAAAACTTGGAAGACCGCCTTTGACAAGCGTCCTGTCGCCACCCCGGTCATCGTCGCGCGATCCGGTGTGGACGGGGATGCGCAGGCGGATCGCAAGCACCACGGCGGCCCAGACAAGGCAGTGCTGATGTACGCGAACAAGCACTACGGCGCGTGGACGCAAGAATTTGTACATCTCGATCTCGGTCCGGGTGGGTTTGGAGAAAATTTGACGGTTGAAGGAATGACGGAGGAGTCCGTGTGTGTTGGCGATGTCTATCGCATCGGGCACCTGGTCGTAGAGGTGTCACAGCCGCGCATTCCGTGTTGGAAGATATCAGAGCGCTGGCGGGAAGCGACGTTGACCGACAGGGTGCGGGCGACCGGGTGGACCGGGTGGTACGTACGCGTCCGTGAACCTGGGGTCATTTCGGCACACGACGGCATAGAACTCATCGACCGGCCGTATCCCAAGCTGAACGTGTCGACGCTGAATGGCGTGTTGTTTCACCGCGTCGAGAAATCGCCGGCACTTTTGCAGCAACTGCAGCAATGTGACGCACTGGCGGAAGGATGGCGACAAGCTATCCCAGAACTGCGGGCTTGATGGGCGGTTGTGCCGCGCACGGGCACGATGTTTACGGCCAAGCCCAGCCGGATGGGATTGCACACAATGGATGACGAAAGGACATTGGTTGTGAAAGCGATTCGACTGGATAAATGGCTGGCAAATGCCGGCATGGGGACGAGAACGGAAGTGAAAAAAGCCATCCGCGCTGCGCGCATCGAGGTCAATGGCGCGGTGGCGAAAGATCCAGGTCAGCACGTCGTGCCAGGAAAAGACGACGTGACGTGGGACGGAGAGTCGATTTCGTACCAGATGTATGTCTATTTCCTGATGTACAAGCCACAAGGGGTTCTGTCCGCGACAGAAGATTTACGCGATCCGGTGGTAACCGACCTGCTCGAGCCAGAAGATGCGCACTTTGACGTCTTCCCAGTGGGCCGCCTCGACAAAGACGCCGAGGGATTGCTGATCTTGACCAATGACGGTCAACTGGCGCATCGATTGTTGTCTCCGAAACATCATGTGCCAAAGCGCTATCTCGTCCACGTCGAGGGAAGGCTCGGACCAGAAGACGTGGCGGAGATCACGAAAGGGATCACGCTCGAGGATGGGTACCAGGCGTTGCCTGGAGATCTGACCATCCTCGAGAGCGGCCGGACTTCGGTGGGCGAAATCGTCATCTACGAGGGCAAATACCATCAGGTCAAGCGTATGTTTGGGGTGTTAGGCAAGCCCGTCATCTTTCTCAAACGCTTGGAGATGGGCCCTATTTCGCTTGACGAAACGCTTCAACCGGGGGAGTACCGGGCAATGACCGAGGGCGAAATCGCATCGCTCAAAGCCTTGCAACAAGGTGGTACGAGCGCTTGATGGTGGGGACGCGACAAACCCCAACTCTCCTGCTTGCGCCTATGCGCATCCTTTCGGGGAAGCGTTCAAGTCTCTAGCGATTCCTCGCAGCATCTGCACCGGATACTCGACGGTAAGCTCCTCTGTCGTGTGCATACTGCACAGGCGCCGCCCATTGTTCCTTGTTTCCTCGATGAGGCGCGTGCGTTCTGCCCACGGAATGCGCGTCAAATGGTCATCGAACAGGCCCACGCTCTCCAGATAAAACCGAGTGACGATGTCCGGGTTCGTGTAGTAGTTCGGTGTGGAGGTCTCCTGGCAGACGACGTCGCGAAAATAAGGTGCCACAGCGTCAGGAACGGTCGATTTTTCTGGCATCGTCGTTTCGCGCTTTGGCTGTTGCACAAGGCTTGAAACCGGCCGGAACCACTCCTGGACAATCGAATTGGCCATCGGAAAGTCGAGCGGATGAAACGACGCCACGATGCCGCCTGGTTTCAATACGCGGTGCATCTCTTTGACCGCCGTAGGGATGTCCGTCAGATGCATGGCCAACATGTTGACCACCGCGTCAAAGGACCCGTCCGGGAACGGCAAGTTTTCCGCCGGCGCCTGGACGAAGTCCAACCATGGCACATCGTGTGGATCTCGCTTCATCATGGCGCGCTCGAGCATGCGGGGGGCGGGGTCGGTGGCGACGACTGAGCCATTTGGGCCGACGAGATCGACCAGGCCGGCATCAAACGTAAACGATCCGCTCCCGCAACCGATTTCAAGCACGCGCATGCCTGGTTGAATCGTCGTGAAGTCCAAAAACGACCGTCGCAAATCGCCCGCCGTTGGAGCAATTTGTTGCACGACCGAATCGTAGTCCTCCATCTCGGAGAAATGGGAGATTCGCAACGAGCGGTTTCGCTTGTCGAGATAGCCCGTCTCTTTGAGCAGTGCGTAATAGTCCGAAAGCCTGTCCCTCCCCTTGGTCGTCAAGCGAACGAACCGCTCACCCGAGTCGACAAACAGTTCTGCGGTGCCTAGCTCGCACGATAAGATGAGCTCATCGTCGAGTTCATAGTCGACCCAGGGCCGATGCAGGCGCCCGGATAGAAAGTCCCCTTCGCGCATCTGTCCGTAATAGTTCAGGGCGTTGTGATTTTCGTACATCGTGAGCATCACGTACGAACTGAGGAAGTAATCGAACCCGTGCTGAAGGATAAAATCCTCGGTCACGTGCAAGGCGTCCGTGGCATGGCGCTCTGTGACGCTCGGCCTTCCCGTCTGTTCGTACGCCAAAAATGCGGCTGTAGAAGCGGCGGTTTCGAAGACGGCCGTTCGTGGAAACCGCGAATGGACCGGCAGCGTACCGAAGGCTTTGGTTAAGTATTCCCGTCGCCAGTGTGCCTGTGTAAAATCGCGCGTACCCCAGTACAACATATCTGAAATGCAGCTATCAAAACGAACCCTTCCCCCGACGTACGCCAACCAAGGGCTCACGACAAGGGAGGAGTTGGTCAAATCCGCAATGACGTGCCGAACATCTTCTACCTGATACAAGTACTCATCCTCCTGTACCAACGCGTACAAAATATTCTAATGAGGACATGCACAAATGGGAAGGTGGAAAAATGATACAATTCATCGAAGCATGTGCATGGAATGGCCTCTGCGCAGGGCAACCTTTGAAAATCCGTTCTCAAACTTAATTTCAAGTGGTGAAATGGTACACTATGAGTGTTCATCTTGGAAAACGAGGTGCTTTCGTTGGAGGATACGATTCGGAAAATGGTGGATCTTGGTGTTGGATTCATGTCCCTCAGTCGCGAGAAAGTGGCTGAATCCGCAAGGCTCTGGGCGGAGAAGCGCAACCTGACTCCGGAGCAGACCCGCGCATTCGTTCAGGAGCTCGTCGAACGCGGCGAGCAGGGGCGGACAGAATTGCAGAACAGCATTCAAGAACAGGTTCAGAAGACGATGGAGCGGCTCGGAATTCGAGCGGAGACGGACTCCATCCAATCGGAACTGTCCTCACTGCGGCTGACGGTGGCGCACCTTCGGGCGCGCATTGAGGCGTTGGAGGCGAAGGTGGGCACGGAAGCGGACGGCGCGGGCACTGAAAATGAACGCGACTGAGCCGAGTCGCGGACGTGTGCACAACGTTTAGATGAAGGAGAACGGCATGGTCGGTCCACAGATTCTCGGCAAACGAGTACGGCATTTGTCGCGTTACAAGGACATCGCACGGATTCTGGTGGCAAACGGGTTCGGTTGGTTTATCGATGAAATCGGTCTCGGCGACGTGATCAATCTGCCAAGACGTCTGTTTTCGGAACGGAGAGAGCGTCCATCTCTGACGACCTATGAGCGGATTCGCCACGTCATTGAGCAGTTGGGCCCAACCTTTATCAAGTTGGGGCAAGTCGCGAGTTTGCGGGCAGACGTCTTTCCGGCTGCACTGATTGAGCAATTGGCACGACTGCAGGACGAAGTGCCTCCCTTTTCATTCGACGAAGTGCAGAGGATCGTTGAAAACGAGCTGGGTGAGCCTCTCGCTGAACTGTTTTCGGAGTTCGACGAGGAACCGGTGGGATCGGCGTCGATTGGTCAAGTTCACCGCGCACGGCTTCGGACTGGTGAAGAGGTGGCGGTCAAGATTCAGCGCCCGGATATCGGGCGAATCATCGAAATAGACCTGGAAATTCTGATGGATCTCGCGCGCTTGGCAGAGCGCAACCTGGAGTGGGCCGAACACTACGAGCTGACCGATGTCGTGGAAGAGTTTCGCTACACGCTACTCAACGAACTCAACTATACGATTGAGGGGCGAAACGCGGATCGGCTACGCAAAATTCACCAGGGCGACAAGACCGTGAAAGTCCCAGAGATCTATTGGGACTGGACGACGAGTCGCGTACTGACGATGGAATACGTGCGGGGGATCAAGCTCGCCAACAGAACTTTATTGGAGGACGCGGGCTACGATACGGCACTGATCGCCGAACGGGCCGCCCACGCGGTGTTTGACCAACTCTTGATTCACGGATTTTTTCACGCCGACCCGCATCCGGGGAATTTAGCGGTGCTGCCAGACCACAGCATTTTGTTTATGGACTTTGGCATGGTTGGCCGCCTGACGTCCGAAATGAAGCGGTACCTCGCTGGTTTGATCGTGGGCCTCATGCGGCGGGATTCGGATGCCATCGTCCGAGTGCTGTACCGGATGGGGGTCGTTCCGCAGGACATCGACGATGCAAAGCTGCATCGCGATGTCGATGGACTGCGCGAGAAATATTACGATGTCCCGTTCCAACAGATCAGCCTGGGCGAAGCTACAGGTGATCTATTCGCCATCGCCTACAAACATCGAATCAAAATTCCGGCCGATTTGACCCTCGTAGGCAAGACGTTGATCACGATCGAGGGCGTCGTCGAAGGGTTGAATCCGGCGTTTCGAATTCTCAACATCGCGGAGCCATTTGGGCGAAAGCTGTTGATGGATCGCCTAAATCCAAAGAATTTGTCCCATTTGACGATGAAGAGCGCACTCGATCTATTCGATTTGTTTACCGATTTTCCGAAGCAGTTCCGCGCCATCCTGCGGGGATTGTCGAAGGGCCGCGTAAAGGTCGCCGTCGAGGTGCCCGAAGCCGACCGGCTGGTCAGTCAGTTCATCCGCATCGGAAATCGCCTGTCCTTTAGTATCGTGTTACTGTCATTCAGTATTTTTATGGCAGGACTGATGGTGGCCTCCGTCTTATCGAAGACGCCCTCGGCACTCTGGTCGTTACCAATGACCGATATTGGTGCGCTGGTCGGCGTGGTGCTCTTTGTCGTCCTGGTCATCTCGATATGGAGATCGAACCGTTAGCCATAACTTTGAGGTTTGAATAGGGCTCTACCAACTCAACTAGGGAATTGGAGCGAAAAGCAGTGGCGACGACATCCATCGAAGTATCACAAGTCGACGCGTTTACCACCACGCCGTTTCACGGGAACCCGGCTGGGGTCGTGTTGAATGCAAAGGGCATAGAGCCGACGATGCGGCAACAGATCGCCCGTGAACTGAACTGCTCGGAAACGGTGTTCATCGAGCAGGGGGTGACAGGGCGATTCAAGTTTCGCTACTATACACCGGCGACAGAGGTAGATTTGTGCGGGCACGCCACGGTTGCCGCCCTTCACACGTTGTACGAAACGTATCATTTGTCTGGGGACATCCTTGTGGAAACCAATGTAGGTATGCTTCCCATGCGGATGGAGGAGGATGGCACCGTGTGGATGCGCCAGGCGGATCCACAGTTTTGCGAGCTGGACGGGGCGATGCGTGCAGCGGTAGTCCGCGCTTTACGCGTCGAGGATACCGACGTCCATCCGTCGCTTCCCTTTGAACTGGCCTTTACAGGGCTATTGGACATCCTCGTACCATTGAAAAAGCTCGATACGCTTCACCAGTTGGCACCGCAGTTTGACATGCTCTCGTCGATTTGCAGAGAACTCGGGGCCGCCTCCGTCCACGTGTACACGACGGAGACAGTAGGCGCGGAGTCGACTGTCCACGCTCGCGATTTCTCCCCTGCAGTAGGGGTCAACGAGGATCCACACACGGGGACGGCCAACGGTGCCTTAGGGGCCTCGCTGGTGCGCGCGGGTGTCATCGAGCCGAAGCGGCACGTGTTCGAACAAGGGTGGAGCATTGGCAGGCCCGGCCACATCCTGGTCGAAGTGACGCAGGACATGGCTGTGTCAGTTGGGGGAAAAGCTGTAACCGTGTTTTGCACACAGCTGCGAACGTCCTGAAGGCGCGGTCACTCGAGACAAGCGCCAGTAACATTCCATGTCTCGTCTGACTACTATACAGCAAGCCTGTGGGACAAGAAAAACCACCGAATCCCCCTCCTTCGAAACGGCCGCTTGTCCCACAGGCGATACTTGGGGGTTCCCCATCATTTGTGCGGCTGAGTCACAGGCGATGTCTGGCAAACTCCGAGACCTCGTGAGGGATGGAGATGAACTTCGAGGGATAGCGAGCGAAAATAAAAACTGCTTGCCTTTGGATGGGATCCAAGGACAAGCAGTTTCTCATTTATTCAACATGGTAGCGGCGAGTGGATTCGAACCACCGACGCCACGGGTATGAACCGTGTGCTCTAACCAGCTGAGCTACGCCGCCATAAAGATGGTGGCTCGGGACGGAATCGAACCGCCGACACGAGGATTTTCAGTCCTCTGCTCTACCGACTGAGCTACCGAGCCAAATGGTTGCGGGGGCAGGACTTGAACCTGCGACCTTCGGGTTATGAGCCCGACGAGCTGCCAACTGCTCCACCCCGCGGCATGGTGGACGTTGACGGGCTCGAACCGCCGACCCTCTGCTTGTAAGGCAGATGCTCTCCCAACTGAGCTAAACGTCCATACGATGCACAACGATGTTGCGCCATGTGACCATCAAATGTCACAAGTGGTGACCCCAGCGGGATTCGAACCCGCGTTACCGCCGTGAAAGGGCGGTGTCTTAACCGCTTGACCATGGGGCCATAAATTGGCTCCCCGAGTAGGATTCGAACCTACGACCCTCCGATTAACAGTCGGATGCTCTACCGCTGAGCTATCGAGGAATGTGGTGGAGGTAGACGGATTCGAACCGACGACCCCCTGCTTGCAAGGCAGGTGCTCTCCCAGCTGAGCTATACCCCCACAAACTGGCGTGCCCTGAGAGATTCGAACTCCCGACCTTTTGATTCGTAGTCAAACGCTCTATCCAGCTGAGCTAAGGGCACATTGGCTGGGGAAGAAGGATTCGAACCTTCGCGTGACGGTACCAAAAACCGTTGCCTTACCGCTTGGCTATTCCCCATTATGGGGTGAGTGATGGGAATCGAACCCACGTATGCCGGAATCACAATCCGGTGCGTTAACCCCTTCGCCACACTCACCATTTTGTACGCTGCTCATCCTACCCTTTCGTATACGCAAACATACATCGAAACGGCAGATTGGCAGTTGGTGGAGGGGGAAGGATTCGAACCTTCGAAGCTTCCGCAACGGATTTACAGTCCGCCCCATTTGGCCACTTTGGTACCCCTCCGCAATCATGCGGGCCGTTGCTCTCGCAACGCGCAATGAGTACGATACCATGGTCGATTTGCTTACGTCAAGAGGTAAAGTGAGAAAAAGTTGTTCGACTTCGTTTGCCAGGGGCAAACTTCAGGTGGCTGAGCGTGTGTGGGTCCGCCTGTGTTGTTGAGTTTGTTCATAAACCTAAAACGTTTGTGGGGGCTAGAGCACCTGTCGCGGATGGACCGGATTTAGCTAAAGGAGTGGTAAGGCTACGATCCCGATCCTGACTCAAGTGAGTTTCAGTTAGGTCCGTCTGAATGACTGACACGAGAGTTTTGTTTCTTCATCTAATGCGTAATGCGCGTGCAGTATGCGGTACTCGTACCGTGATACATGCGCTGGTGTGTTCATTTCATATTACATAGTTTCACTTGAGAAGATGGCGAAGCTGGGCCGAAGTTTACGGTGAATCGACTTTATACAGGTGTGTACGAACGGTTTGGTATGTAACGACCCTTCGCGTGGTGGCGGACAACATGGCTTAAACTGTTCTTCACGTTTGGACGTTTCGTCGGGATGTCCCAGATGATGGTAGACTCGCGGTCTGGAGTTTTACAACAATGGACGCCAGTTCAACTCGGCCTCAAGTCGTCCAATTTATTTTCTCAAAGGTGCTTGACGTTACGTTTGGGCCGTGATATATTTATTGACGCCGCTTCGGCGGCACTGATTGATTTGGTTCCTTGAAAACTAAACACACACGCCTAAAAGTTTCGGTCGAGACGACAGTCGTCGTCGAGACATTTATGAAGTAACGCCAGTAACATTTTTTGAGAGTTTGATCCTGGCTCAGGACGAACGCTGGCGGCGTGCCTAATACATGCAAGTCGAGCGGACATCTTTTGATGTCAGCGGCGGACGGGTGAGTAACACGTGGGCAATCTGCCTGTCAGACTGGAATAACACTCGGAAACGGGTGCTAATGCCGGATGACACACGGGAAGGCATCTTCCTGTGTTGAAAGGTGCAACAGCATCGCTGATAGAGGAGCCCGCGGCGCATTAGCTAGTTGGTGAGGTAACGGCCCACCAAGGCGACGATGCGTAGCCGACCTGAGAGGGTGACCGGCCACACTGGGACTGAGACACGGCCCAGACTCCTACGGGAGGCAGCAGTAGGGAATCTTCCGCAATGGGCGCAAGCCTGACGGAGCAACGCCGCGTGAGCGAAGAAGGCCTTCGGGTTGTAAAGCTCTGTTGCTCGGGGAGAGCGACAAGGAGAGTGGAAAGCTCCTTGTGAGACGGTACCGAGTGAGGAAGCCCCGGCTAACTACGTGCCAGCAGCCGCGGTAATACGTAGGGGGCAAGCGTTGTCCGGAATCACTGGGCGTAAAGCGTGCGTAGGCGGTTGTGTAAGTCTGAAGTGAAAGTCCAAGGCTCAACCTTGGGATTGCTTTGGAAACTGCATAACTTGAGTGCTGGAGAGGCAAGGGGAATTCCACGTGTAGCGGTGAAATGCGTAGATATGTGGAGGAATACCAGTGGCGAAGGCGCCTTGCTGGACAGTGACTGACGCTGAGGCACGAAAGCGTGGGGAGCAAACAGGATTAGATACCCTGGTAGTCCACGCCGTAAACGATGAGTGCTAGGTGTTGGGGGGACACACCCCAGTGCCGAAGGAAACCCAATAAGCACTCCGCCTGGGGAGTACGGTCGCAAGACTGAAACTCAAAGGAATTGACGGGGGCCCGCACAAGCAGTGGAGCATGTGGTTTAATTCGAAGCAACGCGAAGAACCTTACCAGGGCTTGACATCCCTCTGATCGGGCTAGAGATAGTCCTTCCCTTCGGGGCAGAGGAGACAGGTGGTGCATGGTTGTCGTCAGCTCGTGTCGTGAGATGTTGGGTTAAGTCCCCCAACGAGCGCAACCCTTGACCTGTGTTACCAGCACGTAGTGGTGGGGACTCACAGGTGACTGCCGGCGTAAGTCGGAGGAAGGCGGGGATGACGTCAAATCATCATGCCCTTTATGTCCTGGGCTACACACGTGCTACAATGGGCGGTACAACGGGAAGCGAAGCCGCGAGGTGGAGCGAAACCTAAAAAGCCGTTCGTAGTTCGGATTGCAGGCTGCAACTCGCCTGCATGAAGCCGGAATTGCTAGTAATCGCGGATCAGCATGCCGCGGTGAATCCGTTCCCGGGCCTTGTACACACCGCCCGTCACACCACGAGAGTCGGCAACACCCGAAGTCGGTGAGGTAACCTTAGGGAGCCAGCCGCCGAAGGTGGGGTTGATGATTGGGGTGAAGTCGTAACAAGGTAGCCGTATCGGAAGGTGCGGCTGGATCACCTCCTTTCTACGGAGAAACAAGGCTTTTAGGACGTGGGTGTTTAGTTTTGAGGGAGCCAAGCCTCGTATGAGGTGGAAGCAAACTCAAAGCGCGTTTCAAGATGCGAGGAGTACAAGGCGGGAGGACGATGATGAGTCGAGCGTATTTTTGTACGTGAGCGAGTCAGAGGACGACCAACGAAGGAATCCGAAGCAGATTGGAAGGCGCGAGGTACCTTGGCAACTGAATATGGAACAACCTCGAATAAGTAAAACCGGTAACCGTAAATGCGTAACAGGTTAACGTAACCGGATTTATAGATGGAATAATCACGTTTGTGGTTAGGAAGTCAAAACGGTGAAGTTAGAAAGAGCGCACGGAGGATGCCTAGGCGCCAAGAGCCGAAGAAGGACGGGGCGAACACCGAAATGCCACGGGGAGCTGTAAGCGAGCATTGAGCCGTGGATGTCCGAATGGGGAAACCTGCTAGTGTGAAGCGCTAGTACCGTACACTGAATACATAGGTGTACGGAGGCAACCGAGGGAACTGAAACATCTAAGTACCTCGAGGAAAAGAAAGCGAACGCGATTCCGTAAGTAGTGGCGAGCGAAAGCGGAGAAGCCTAAACCGTATACGTGGTACAGACTGCAGTCGATGCGTATGCGGGGTCGAGGGGCTGTTGGTGGCAACCTGCAGGGAGCCAGCAGGAAGCAATGCGTAGGAGAACGGCATGGGAAGGCCGGCCATAGACGGTGAGAGCCCGGTAACCGAAACGGATTGTGGAATGTGCAACAGACCCCAAGTACTGCGGGACACGAGAAATCCCGTGGGAATCTGGGAGGACCACCTCCTAAGGCTAAATACTCCTTGGCGACCGATAGCGGATAGTACCGTGAGGGAAAGGTGAAAAGAACCGCGGGAGCGGAGTGAAATAGAACCTGAAACCGTGTGCTTACAAGCAGTCGGAGCATGCATGACATGTGACGGCGTGCCTTTTGTAGAATGAACCGGCGAGTGATGATGGCAAGCAAGGTGAAGGCGAGGGAGCCTGTGCCGAAGCGAAAGCGAGTCTGAATAGGGCGGTATAGTTTGTCGTCATCGACCCGAAACCGGGTGATCTACCCCTGGTCAGGGTGAAGTGCGGGTAACACCGCATGGAGGCCCGAACCCACTGGCGTTGAAAAGCCAGGGGATGAACTGGGGGTAGGGGAGAAATTCCAATCGAACCCGGAGATAGCTGGTTCTCCCCGAAATAGCTTGAGGGCTAGCGTCAGGGAATGAGAAGTGGAGGTAGAGCACTGATTGGGTGCGGGGCCCGCGAGGGTTACCAAGCCTAGTCAAACTGCGAATGCCACTTTGTCGAAGAACCTGGCAGTCAGACTACGAGTGATAAGACCCGTGGTCAAGAGGGAAACAGCCCAGACCAACAGCTAAGGTCCCAAAGTACTGGTTCAGTGGGGAACGATGTGGCGTTGCACAGACAACCAGGATGTTGGCTTAGAAGCAGCCACCATTTAAAGAGTGCGTAATAGCTCACTGGTCGAGTGGCGCTGCGCGGAAAATGTAACGGGGCTAAACCAGACACCGAAGCTATGGATGGAAACATGGTAGGGGAGCGTTCCATTTGCGGGGAAGCTGAACCGAGAGGTTTGGTGGAGCGGATGGAAGTGAGAATGCCGGTATGAGTAGCGAAAAGACAAGTGAGAATCTTGTCCGCCGAAAGCCCAAGGTTTCCTGGGGAAGGCTCGTCCGCCCAGGGTAAGTCGGGACCTAAGGCGAGGCCGAAAGGCGTAGTCGAAGGACAACAGGTTGAAATTCCTGTACCACCAACATCGCGATTGAGCGAAGGGGTGACGCAGGAGGCTGAGGGAAGCGGCCGGATGGAAGAGGCCGTCCAAGCAGCGAGCGAGGGGTGTAGGCAAATCCGCACCCTGGTAATCGTGAGCTGTGATGGGGAGGGAAGTACAGTACCGAAGTCCCATAAGTCACACTGCCAAGAAAAGCCTCTAGCGAGTGGTGAGGTGCCCGTACCGGAAACCGACACAGGTGGGCGCGTGGAGAACACGAAGGCGCGCGGGAGAACTCTCGTTAAGGAACTCGGCAAAATGGCCCCGTAACTTCGGGAGAAGGGGCGCTTCGAGAGAAGCCGCAGTGAAAAGGCCCAAGCGACTGTTTAGCAAAAACACAGGTCTCTGCGAAGCCGAAAGGCGAAGTATAGGGGCTGACGCCTGCCCGGTGCTGGAAGGTTAAGAGGAGGGGTAAGCCGCAAGGCGAAGCTCTGAATTGAAGCCCCAGTAAACGGCGGCCGTAACTATAACGGTCCTAAGGTAGCGAAATTCCTTGTCAGGTAAGTTCTGACCCGCACGAAAGGCGTAACGACTTGGGCGCTGTCTCAACGAGAGACCCGGTGAAATTGTAATACCTGTGAAGATGCAGGTTACCCGCGGTTAGACGGAAAGACCCCGTGGAGCTTGACTGTAGCTTGATATGGGATACGGGTACGTCATGTACAGGATAGGTGGGAGACAGAGAAGCTTGGGCGCCAGCCTGAGTGGAGTCGGCGTTGGGATACCACCCTTGAGGTACTTGTGTTCTAACCAATGGCCATGAAACTGGTCATGGGACAGTGTCAGGTGGACAGTTTGACTGGGGCGGTCGCCTCCTAAAGAGTAACGGAGGCGCCCAAAGGTTCCCTCAGCGCGGATGGAAATCGCGCGAAGCGTGTAAAGGCACAAGGGAGCTTGACTGCGAGACGGACAGGTCGAGCAGGGACGAAAGTCGGGCTTAGTGACCCGGTGGCACCGAGTGGAAGGGCCATCGCTCAACGGATAAAAGCTACCCCGGGGATAACAGGCTGATCTCCCCCAAGAGTTCACATCGACGGGGAGGTTTGGCACCTCGATGTCGGCTCATCGCATCCTGGGGCTGAAGTCGGTCCCAAGGGTTGGGCTGTTCGCCCATTAAAGCGGTACGCGAGCTGGGTTCAGAACGTCGTGAGACAGTTCGGTCCCTATCTGCCGCGGGCGCAGGATACGTGAGAGGGGTCGTCCTTAGTACGAGAGGACCGGGATGAACCGACCGCTGGTGTACCAGTTGTTTCGCCAGAAGCATAGCTGGGTAGCCAAGTCGGGAAAGGATAAGCGCTGAAAGCATCTAAGCGCGAAGCCTGCCTCAAGATAACGTATCCCATTCCGTTAGGGAAGTAAGACCCCTTGAAGAAGACAAGGTAGATCGGTCTGGCGTGGAAGCGTAGTGATACGTGGAGCGGACAGATACGAATCGGTCGAGGGCTTCACCCGATGAACAGAAGAAGAGGTTGTTCCATGATTCAGGAGCGAGGATAAAGACAAAGTTACGGAGCGACGTAACTGGGAGCTTGAGTGAAGGTGTGAGTAGCACATCTGCAGGCCGATAGGCCGAAGCCGTGCGAACGAATACCTGAACGCCAAGCGGTCTGGTGACCATAGCGGAGGGGAAACACCCGTACCCATACCGAACACGGACGTGAAGACCTCCAGCGCCGAGGATACTTGTCCCGAGAGGGGCTGGGAAAGTAGGTCGTTGCCAGGCGCGAGATAAGGACCCTGAGGGAAGCAGTGATGCCGACCTCGGGGTCTTTTTGTGTTGGTCGGGGATGGGGGCAACGCTGGGTCGGAGATAGACTCGATGTAAAGGCAGATGCAGAAGCGAGGGAATTTAAGCGGGATCGGCGGATGTTTGTGATACACGGTGTTCCACTTTCCGCGCCCTCACCGGCATACCGCTTCAGCCAGTTGTCGGTAGATATCGACCTGCTCAGCTAGTTTCATACGAACCAATCCGCTTGTGCCAGGGGCGACGAAGAGGCGAGTGCGGATGGGCGAATCGGAAGGTTGGAACCCCCACGACACCTTCTGTCTGCGGGCGAATTGCTGGTATACCCCTTTTCCGACGAAGCAGGCAAAAGTGGGCTGATACGTCTCCAGCGTCGTCCATAATCGCGCCGCCCCTTCACGATATTCCTGCGCGGTGACGTCGCTCGCCCGTGGGGTTGGACGAAGGACGAGGTTGGTGAATCCATAGTCATACTCGTCGAAGAGTTGGCGGCTTTCGCTTGGGGTATAGAGGCGGTCTGTGAGGCCAGACTCGTGAAGAATGCGGTAAAAGCGGTTGCTCGGCCCCGCGTAATTCCACCCGGTCTGCGCGGACGTGGGGGAGGGATTGAACCCAATGAACAGTAGGCGGAGTCCTGGTTTTAGGAGTTCTGTTTTTGGTTTTGTCATCGGAACCCTAGGTGACCTCCCGGGCACATTGGCGTATCGTTCTTACCATAGCGTGTCCCGAATGGCTCGGCAACTCCCACGTGACACGTCAGTTCCTCAACTGTGTGGGTAGGGCATCCGAGACGACAAAAGGGGACGGCGCGGGCATCCGCAACCGTCCCCTTTTGGTCAGGTGAATTAGAGATCCAGATACAGGTGAAATTCATACGGGTGTGGGCGCAAGTTCATCGGTTCGATCTCGGTGGACTTCTTCAACTGAATCCAGTTGTAGATGAAATCCTTGCTAAACACGCCACCCTCGAGAAGGTATTCGTGGTCTGCTTCCAAAGCGGCCAGGACATTGTCGAAGGACGACGGTACGGCCTGGATCTTTGCTTTGTCTTCGTCGGAAAGCTCGTAGATATTCTTGTCGAAGGGACCGAAGCCGAGCTCGGTCGGATCGAGTTGGCGGCGGATGCCGTCGAGACCAGCCATGAGCATCGCTGCGAAGGCCAGATATGGGTTTGCGGTGGCGTCTGGGGTCCGGAATTCGATGCGAGCCGCCTTCGGCGAAATCGCCGCGACCGGAACGCGAACGGCAGCGCTGCGGTTTCCTTTAGAGAATACCAAGTTGACAGGCGCTTCGTAGCCTGGGACCAATCGCTTGTACGAGTTGGTGCTGGGATTTGAGAACGCGAGAAGGCTTGGTGCGTGGTAGAGGATGCCGGCGATGTAGTGGCGTGCGAGATCGCTCAGTTTGCCGTATCCTTGTTCGTCGTAGAACAGTGGTACCCCGTCTTGGAATAGGCTTTGGTGCACGTGCATGCCGGAACCGTTGTCGCCAAAGAGCGGCTTTGGCATGAAGGTGGCCACTTTGCCGTTGCGGCGTGCGACCTGGCGCACAATATATTTGTACAGCATCGTGTTGTCAGCCGTTTTGGTCAGCGTATCAAAGCGGAAGTTAATTTCTGATTGGCCCGCGGTAGCCACTTCGTGGTGGTGACGCTCCACGCGAATGCCTGCATTCATCAGTTCTTTGACGATATCGGTTCGGATATCGTGCAGTGCATCCGTTGGGGGAACCGGGAAGTAGCCGCCTTTGTTCTTCACCTTGTAGGCGAGGTTTGGACCATTTTGTGCACTGCCTGTGTTCCAGACCGCTTCTTCGGAGTCGAGTGCGTAGAATGAGGTTTCAGGAGAAGAGTGGAAGCGTACGTCGTCGAAGAGGAAGAATTCGAGTTCTGGACCAAAGAAGGCAGTATTTGCAATGCCGCTGTCAATCAGATATTGTTCAGCTTTCTCAGCGATATATCGGGGGTCGCGGTCGTAGCGGATGCCAGAAGGGTCATACACTTGACACTGAAGGGTGAGGGTGGGGACGCTGAAGAAGGGATCGACGTAGGCGGTGTCCAACACGGGGCGCATGACCATGTCGCTTTCTTCAATGCCTTTAAACCCTTGGATACTCGATCCGTCAAACGGTGCACCAACTTCAAGCAATTCGTCCGTCACTTCCACGGCCGGAATGGTAACATGGTGTTGACGGCCGGCTGGATCGACAATTCGAAAGTCGATCATCTCTATCTGTTTGGATTGAATGAGATCTAAGATTTCCTGGGTGTTCACTGACTACACTCCTTCATCGAGAATTCGATGTGTCTCTATAAACAACTCGTAATGATCATATGAATTCTGACAGGTGGTCGTCAATACAATTTGTCAGGTTTTCTGACGTGATTCGACATAAATCTGCACAGGAGGCGTTCACGAATGCAACGTGCCGTCACATTAGAAATTGATGGAATGACCCTTCGGGGCATGGAGCACGTTCCGGACACCGCATCCGAAGAACCTGTTCCCGCAGTCATCTTGCTACATGGATTTACGGGCACCAAGTTGGAGCCCCACCGGATCTTTCTCAAGATCAGCCGCGCACTGGAAGAACGCGGCATCGCGTCGTTTCGCTTCGACTTTATGGGCAGCGGGGAAAGTGACGGAAATTTCGAAGATATGACAGCATCACTGGAAATTCGCGACGCAAAGGCAATTCTCGAGATGGTGCGCAACGACAGTCGGATTCTCCCTGACCAGGTCAGCCTCTTGGGGCTCAGCATGGGCGGATTTGTCGCCGGCATCACGGCGGGAGATCTGGGGGATGCGGTAAATAAGCTGATTCTTCTGGCACCCGCAGGCAACTTGCGCGATATTATTCAGGCCGCGGCCGCTCAAAACGGGGTGCGCAGCGACGTACCGTACTTTGACCAGGGCGGAAACCTCGTGGGGCGCTGTTTGTACGACGACGTGCTGGAGATAGACGGGTTTGAGCGCGCCAAGCCATTTCGAGGCCCGGTTCTCCTCCTTCACGGTACAGCAGATGGCACCGTTCCGTATCAGGTGTCGGAAAAGTACCGCGCCGAGGTGTTTGGTGAGCGTGCTATACTACGCCTGATCGATGGAGCGGACCACACGTTTAACAGCACTCCCTGGGAACGGGAAGTGATTCGCGAGATCGTGACTTTTATGACGAAGTGACACGAGTGCCATCGTAGATCACCTGTCGTCACCGCGTGGACAAAGAGTGCACGGTTCGACAGCGGGTACCACCGCCGAGCGTGCGAGAGCTAGGAGGAGAGAGAAACGTGGACAAAATTTTTGTATTGGGTGCCGGTGCGATGGCGGAATCCTTCATCAAGGGTGTGTCGCAAGACCCGGATTTCGCCGTGGATCACATTTACGTGATCAACCGCCATCGACCAGAACGACTTGTCGAATTGCAAAGGGTGTACGGTGTGACACCCGCGTCCTCGATGGAGGAAGCACGGGGCGCGAACGTCATCGTGCTCACCGTGAAGCCGTATGACGTCCGCGCAGCGTTGCGGGAGTTGTTACCTTATTTGGATGGACAGATCATCATCTCATTTGCCGCCGGCATTCCCATTTCATTTATGGAGGAAATCACAGAGCGCCGTGCACACGTGATCCGAACGATGCCGAACGTGCCAGTTGCGGTACTCGAAGGTGCGATTGCGATGGCCGTCGGCGAGAGCGTGGACGCGAAGAGCGTCGATGTAGCGAAACGCCTACTAGAAAAACTCGGAATAGTCGTAGAACTGGCAGAGGAGTTGATGGATGCTGCCACCGCCTTTTCTGGCAGTGGCCCTGGGTTTGTCAGCTACTTCCTCGAGGCGATGGAAGACGCCGCCGTGGGACTCGGCTTTTCAGCGGAAATGGCGAGACAGCTGCTGATTCAAACTGTGGTTGGAACCGCCAAGGTACTCGAGGAGTGGGGCCTGAGCCCGGCGGAACTAAAGGCACGGGTCACATCGCCAAACGGGACGACGCACGCTGGACTCACCGTGCTAGCGGACAGGGGAATGGGTGAAGCCATCGCTCATGCGCTCGTCGAAGCGAAGCGGCGTTCGAAAGAGATGGGGGAACAGTTCACGAAAGAGAGCTAGAGGATGCACACCGCGCCGCCGGGCGACGTCAGTGCTCTGTGTGTCCGTGAATGAGTCGAATGACGTGATGGAGGACGGGTCGAACGACGTCGAAACACTCTTCCACAGCTTTGGGACTCCCCGGAAAATTTACGATCAGCGTCCGATTGGAAACGCCCACCACCTGTCGGGACGTCATGGCCATCGGCGTCTTTTCCAGGGTTTTCATGCGCATCGCCTCGGCCATTCCGGGAATTTCACGGTCGATGACCTCAAGGGTGGCCTCTGGCGTCACGTCCCGGGGGCCGAGGCCGGTTCCTCCTGTGGTGACGATCAAGTCTACGTCGGGCGCCGCGGCAAAACCGGCTAAACTGCTGGCGATCATCGCTTTGTCGTCCGGTAGAACTTCGGTCTGGATCACATCGAACTCTGAATCTCGTAAGAGCGCAGCGAGGCGTTGACCGCTCGTGTCTAGACGTTTTCCCTGGTGAGCCCCGTCGCTCAGGGTGATGACGACTGCTTTATACGTGGTCACAGGCCCCACACTCCTTTGAACTGAGGTTGTTAGAAGCATATCATATGGCAGTTTTCTTTTTGAATGTCGCCAGGCTTGTGAGAAAATAGACAAAGGAGGTGTTCATATGGCACTACATACTGAGTGGATTCGTTATGGTCGAGACAATTTGTATTCGGGATATCTCGCGAAGCCAGAGCGGGCCCAGGACGGACAGCCGGCAGTCGTGGTATTTCAGGAAATTTGGGGTGTTGACGAGCATATTCAGGATGTTACACGCCGTTTCGCACAAGCGGGATACGTCGCGTTCGCCCCAGATTTGTACGCGGAAAACGGTGAGCGCCGCGCAGGGCTCGACGGACAAAGCATCGAGGTCGTCAAGCGGTTTCTCGAAAGCGTGCCCCCAGCTGTCTGGCATGACGCTGGCGCGCGCGACGAGGCAATGGCGAAGTTGCCAGAACCACAACAGTCGACTGTCCGCAACACATTCGGAACCTTGTTTGGTGGACTCAACCTTTCGGCGTACGAGCAACAGTTAGCGTCTACGACAGACTTTATCCGCAATGAGTACACTGCTACAAAGGGTCAGCCAGTCGTCTCTGTGGGGTTCTGTATGGGCGGCGCATTGAGCGCAATTCTAGCTTCCATCGATCCCAATCTCGCTGGCGCCGCTATCTTCTACGGTCGAGCGCCCTCCGATGATCAAATTGCCCAGATTTCGTGTCCGGTACGCGGGTTCTACGGTGCACTAGACGAGGGGATCACCAAGGGTGTCCCCGATTTTGCACAGAAGATGAAGGATGCGGGCAAGACGTATTCCTACAAGGTGTACGACAACGCACACCACGCGTTTTTCAATGATACGCGCGCGTCTTATAATCCACCTGCGGCTCGCGCCGCATTTGCGGAGGTTCTCTCCTTCTTTGACGAAGTGACGCGCTAAATGGAAGATGCTGTGCCCGCAGGCGGAATTTGCCGAGCGGACAAAAAAGGGGCCGGGTGCATTGCACCCGGCCAATTATGGTTCTTCAGAGGATGCAGCAGTTCAAAGCGTGTGACGGGAGCCAGCCCGGCAGTGATCACCACAACATGGCCGTACCCATCCAACTCGCTTCACAATTCGACCTGTCCACCTTATCTTCCTGCCGAACTTTTTATGATAAATAATCATCTTCAAAGGTTGTGATGATGGCAATTTAAGACCTAAATTGCCGATTGGCGGTCGATTTTCTCGAAATATGAATCATAAAACGGTAGATTGTCGATTAAGTTGGTAAACATACTATTTTTACGCACGTACGTTCGGTAGGCATCCAGCGCCGCCTGCATGTATTCCTTCGAGTCTTCCTTCGCATCGACATCCTGTTCGAGCAGGTGAGCAATGCACTCCGCTGCCAACGCGTGGAGGATGTGATGACTGGTCTGGCTCGTGATCTGGAACGCTTTGTGGGCCGCATGCAGGCGCTCCTTCGCATCGCTCAACAATTGAACATGCATCAGGTAGAACTGCGTCAGATTATGGGTGTCGTTTGCAGATTCGGCCGCACGGATGCCCAGGCTTACGTAAGACAACGCCTCTTCGCGACGGCCGGCCTGGATAGCCAAATAGGTTTTGATGCGGTAAATGTCAGCTTGGCACAAGAAGTCGTACGCGGGTACGGTCGAGATGGCTGTCTGTGAATACGATGTCGCCTCCTCGTGTTGACCAAGCAGAGCACACACTTCGGCGAGCGTCGTCGCGATTCTGCTCTTGTCCTCCGGAACGGTACTCCAACGGGACAACACGTCGTAGGCCGTGCAGAGCGATTTCTTTGCTTCTTCCAACATCCCTAACCGCTGTTGAATGGTCCCCAACAGACCGAGCGAACTTCCTTGGTTCAGAAAGTCGTTCATCCTGTGGAAAATCTCCACGGACCTTGAAGCATACCAGAGTGCGAGCACTTGAACGTCCAGATACGTATAGGCGTAACCGAGATTGTATGCTACGCGCCCTTGCAACGATTCAGTGAGGGCGTCACGGTGTTCATCTGCCTTGCGCAACCAGTGCTCTGCGTCTTCGAACCGATGCTCGAAGAGCAGCGAACTGCCGAGGTAGAAGTACGCCTCTGCGAGTAGCCCACGTCGGTAAACATGATGAATAATCAGGTGACATAATTCCTTTACTTGTTCAAAACTCCGCGTGTAATAATAGTGATGACAGAGTTGTGACGCAATTCTCTCATGGGCCGGTTGCCATCTTCCGCGATGATTGACGAGGATGCTCATTAAATCCTCTTCGTTGTGAGATGACACGTGAAAGTGGTCGAGGGTATTGTTCTCTAACCCTTCTGCGTATCGTTTTAGTAGGGCATCGTCAAGGCGATTTGCAATCAGATCTAGGACGTCTGGAGGTGGGAGTTGGCGCCCGCTCTCGATGAGGCTGATCATCGACTGGCTGCCCACACCATTGGCTAGCTCGTGTTGAGATAACCGTCTACTTTTTCGCAATTCTCGCACTCTGTGACCAATGATGAGACAGAGAAATTCGCGCTCAGCTTCTGTCAAAGTGATTACCTCCTGATACTTAAATGAAGAGGAAGTGGTCTAAGGGTGAAAAAGACATCTGTTCTTCTGCTTACGAGCTTCGCAATCGTTGCGGCCGTGCTGGTTGTGGTCGGCGTGATCCAGCCAGACGGAACGCCGCCAACACCACTGCAGCCGCTGATGGCCGCAAGCCTATTTCATTTGTTTTAATGTCAGGAAGTCGCGGGCATGCGCTCGCGGCTTTTATTTACACCTTTTTCATATCGCTCATCATTCCACAACTGTGGAATTCGACAGTTCATTATTTTCTCTATTTATGATCGATAATCCTTTTTCCCTCCCGCATCCCCCTGCGGGTTCCGCCCAGCGAAGTCGACCTGACCATTTCGTGTGGGGTAAAATTACCCAAAGATAAATTTGGAGTCTAGATTTCTGTATTTCACCATAATCTCCTATCAGGCGGTAGGGACTTGCGGTTCCATAACTTACCGGGGAATTGTGCTATCATGGACCCATACACGCTTCGTATGTTCGTATGATGGAGGGCAATGCTGTGACAGATCAAATCGATGCCATGAGCCGCTATGAGCAGTGGCTCAAGCAACCTCATTTAGCGAGTGACATCCAATCGGAACTTGAAGAAATTCGGGGCAACTCATCGGAAATTGGAGCCCGTTTCGGGTCGGACCTCGACTTTGGCACCGGCGGTTTGCGCGGCGTGATGGGCGCGGGCCTCAACCGCATGAATATCTACACCGTTCGCCGTGCGACGCGCGGTCTAGCCGAACACCTTCTCGCGAAAGGCGACCACGCAGCCAGTCGCGGCGTCGCGATAGGCTACGATTGTCGCCATAACTCCGCGTTGTTTGCAAGCGTTGCCGGGCGCACACTCGCTGCTGCGGGCATCAAAGCGTATGTTTCGCCGGTCTTGTGCCCCACGCCAGAACTCTCATTCGCTGTACGCACGCTGGGTGCGATGGCAGGTATCATGATCACGGCGAGCCACAATCCACCTGAATACAACGGATACAAGGCCTATAACGAGCATGGTGGACAGGTTCTGGAAGACGATGCGGCCGACATCCGTTCGCGCATGCTGGCCATTGATGACATCTTCGGTGTGCCGATCATGGACGAGGATGAGGCCACCGCGGCTGGTCTACTCATCACGACCCCCATCGATGTACGACATGCATTTCTCAAACAGGTTGTTCACCTCGTTCGCGACATCAGCGTCGGGGATGAAGCGAGACACCAACTCGGCGTGGTCTATACACCACTTCATGGCACTGGATTGGTACCCGTGCGCGAGACCTTCCAGGCGGCTGGATACACGGATGTCCATGTGTTAGATGCGCAGGCGGAACCAAACGGGGACTTCCCGACCGTGAAAAGTCCCAATCCGGAGGAGCCAGAGGCATTGGAAATGGCGATTCAAGCGGCGCTTGCACGAGGCGCAGACCTCGTGATGGGGACCGACCCGGACGGGGACAGGGTTGGCATCGCCGTGCGGACAAGGTCTGATCAGATGCAATTGTTGACAGGAAATCAGGTGGGTGCGCTTTTAGTCGATTACATGTGCACAAAGTTCGCCGAACAGCGGCACGTGTCCGCTCCCATTGTCTTTAAAACGATTGTGACGTCCGAATTCGGTGCGGAAATCGCGCGGAGTGCAGGCATTGCCGTCGAGGAGACGCTAACCGGCTTTAAGTACATCGGAGATCGGATTACGGCGTATGAACGCACGGGTGCACATGAACTCCTCGTCGGATATGAGGAGAGTTACGGCTATCTGATCGCTCCTATCGTCCGGGACAAGGATGCGGTTCAAACTTGTCTCGCGATTGCCGAAATGGCCGCGTTTCATCGCCAAAACGGCCTCACTCTGGTGGAACGCCTCGAGGCGCTCTACAAGACGTACGGGTACTTCCGGGAAGAGTTGGTGAGTGTGGCGCTGGACGGTGAAGACGGGGTGGAGCGCATGCACAAAGCACTGGCAGATCTCCGCCAAGCGCCGCTTGCGGTTCCGGGGATGGAGCTGAACTTCGTCGAGGATTACCTGACGGGAGTTCGGCATTACGTCGGGAGCGAACAAAGTGACGAACCGCTCACGCTGCCCAAGTCGGACGTGCAGAAATTCGTCTTCAAGACGGGTGAATGGGCAGCTATTCGGCCATCTGGTACGGAGCCGAAGATGAAGGTATACGCAGCTGTTCGCGGTGAAAGCCACGACGATGCGAAACGGCGATTAGCAGAACTCGTGGCTGCAGTCGACCAGCGCATTCGCGTCTAAATCAGCTGTACGCGCGGGGGCTAACCTCCAGGAGGCATACCTGGAGGTTAGCCCCTTTTTGACGCTCAGACCCGGGTCCGATAAACTGGAATATCATGTAACTGAAAACGAGATGTTGTTGAAGGAAACGGGTTAGGAGATGACGAGCATCGAACCGTGGAAGCGGACATTGTATGTCTTATGGGTAGCGACGTTTTGCGTTGCCACAGGAACGAGTCTCATCATCCCGTTTCTTCCGTTGTACATAGAGAGCTTGGGCGTGCATTCGGAGACAGGTATCGCGCATTGGTCCAGTTGGGTGTTCGCCGCACAATTTGTCACATCGTTTGTATTCCAACCGGTTTGGGGTGCGTTTGCGGACAGGCGGGGCCGAAAACTGATGCTCTTGCGCGCTGGGTTTGGCATGGGGATCATGACCACGCTGATGGGGTTGGTTCACGCGCCGTGGGAACTGCTCTTGTTACGCCTCATCAACGGGGTGTTTTCCGGATTTATCGCCATGGCCATCTCGTTGCAAGCGTCCGTTACGCCCCCTGAAAAAACTGGGAGAGCACTCGGGCTGCTGCAAACGGGAAACGTTTCGGGGTCTTTAATCGGCCCATTGGTCGGGGGGGTATTGGCTGAAACGCTCGGGTATCACGGCGTGTTCTTTTTCACAGGCGCGATGCTCGTGGTCGCCAGCATCGTCGTCCTCCTGTGCGTGCACGAACGGCCGATGACGGCCAAACAGCGCCAGAAGCAAACCGCGAGTTGGCGCGAGCTCGTCCCTCTGTGGTCTGTGTTCTTGGCCACCTTCATGACGCAGTTGGCCATGATGTCGATTGAGCCCATCGTCACCATCTTTACGCGGCACATCTACAGCGGTACAGATCTTTCCATCGTGGCAGGACTCGTCGTCGCCACGTCGGGTATCGCAAATCTCATCGGGACGCCTACTCTAGGGCGCCTTGGGGACAGGATTGGGCAAAAGAAGGTACTCGTGTTCGCGCTTGTGTTTGCCGCGCTGTCGTTCATTCCGCAGGCGCTCGCGCACAGTCTCACACTGTTGCTCGTAGGACGTTTTTGTCTAGGGCTATTCCTAGGCGGAATGATTCCGTCGTTGCAGGTATTGGTTCGAAAACTTGCGCCCGTAAGCATTCAGGCGACCGCGTTTGGCTGGAACTCGAGTTCCATGTTCCTAGGCAATCTGGTTGGGCCGCTTCTAGGCGGGACGGTTGCGGCAGCGTACGGCATCCGATCCGTCTTTCTGATCACGATGTTTCTCCTACTTGCAAACGCGGTGTTGGTGACGTTGAACCGCACGCTTGCGAAAACGAAACTGCCGTCCAAACCGACCTCGTGAATCTGTCATCGAATTGTAATATATCCCCCTTATAATGTGGAGGAACGATAGTTCCTGAGGTGCTGTTCTGCTGCGAACAGGGCCGACCGTGGTCTATGAATATAGAGGCATTGGTCGCATACATTTATCAGAATATTGCACCTATTTGTTTTCGGCGTTTCAGGTTTGGGAGCGGTAGTTGGTTGGCAACACTATCAATAAACGCAAGAGGCGTTCTACAGTTTCCAGCGAAGAGGTGCGCGCATGAAAAAGTCTCCCGACAAAGTCTTTCATCTCTCCATCGCTATCATTGCTATTTTCGTCACGCTCGTATCCTTACTTTCTATGATTTATGAGCGAATTCCCCCCTCTCTCGGCCAGATATTGAGCGTATCGCGAGTTTGGTCCGCGTTACACGCCAACACCCCATGGCTCGGCGGGACGGCTCAGACGCTCGTCAACAGGTCAGGCGATGTGCCGGGCGGGGTGGGAACCACCAAAACCGAGACGACGAGGGCTGACCAAGCGCTTCTCGAGAAGGTGAACGTGAAGGCGGTCGGCAAGGGTGCGACCGCTGAGGATGTCGCCAACGCGAAGCGCCTTTTGAAGCAAATTAATACACCGGAACTCATCCAAAATACGGTCCAACTTCCCCTCAAGCAACCGATCACCATAGAACTCATCGGAAATACATCTGCGTACGCGAGTGCGCTCAAATCGCTCGGGTTGAACCCCAGTGAGGCTGCGGGTCTTTCCATGGACACAGGTGGGTTTACGCAGAACTCCACAATTCTCATTCCGCTCAGTCAGAACAAGGACAACGCCGATCTCGCCAATACCCTCACACACGAGATGACGCATGCAATCTTCAACCAGAATATCAGTTATCTCCCCAGTTGGATCAATGAAGGCATCGCGGTGACCATGGGCATGACGGGGCAGAAGGTGGTTGAAAATGCGACAGTCTATGCGGCTTATGAGCGGCAACTGGCGGAGTCCATCGTCGATGTGGCTGGACAAAACCAACTGCAGCCGCTCGCGGACGACGAATCTGTCATTCTTTCCGGCAAAACCAGTTACGACTACGAGTTGCAAGACTGGCTGGCCGTGCGCGACCTCATCTTTGAACACGGCGTCGCAGCCATCGACCGCTACTTGTCCCTCATGAGCCACCACGCGGACGAATCGCAGGCGTTTATCGTCGCGTTCGGTGAGAAGGAGGACGTGTTCAACCAACATCTCACCCATCTTCTAAAGACGGCCGCCGCGTCGACGGATGAAGGAGCCACCTTCGGACTGACCATTGGGTCACAATTTAAAGGCAGTATCGACTTCCTCCAGCACGGCAAGACAGAGTGGGAGGGTGTCGAGGCGAAGGCGGGATCGTACCAGATCACGGTTCAACAGGACGGGCGATTGGAGGGGGCGCTACCTGCAGTTGCGCCGATCACCGACGTTGACCCAAGCGACGACAACACCCTCTACATTTCCCTGACGCCCAAAGGCGCCCTCACCTGGCAGGGGACGAAGGTGACCGACTGCGGATTTGCGTTTGACGTCCACGACGGTCTGTACTCCTTTGCGGATGCGTGGGTGAGCTTGGCCAATGGCCAGACGGTCTACCAGTCGACACCGACGCTATTTGGAGTCACCATCACATCCGAATCCGAGGTCAATTCGAATGACCCCATCGTGAAGTTGTTGTGAGAGGGCACGGACATGAGCACGTGCGGTGCAGCGGGATTCCCTACGCCTTGTCCAGACGTGGTATGATGAAGGATGAAGATTTGGGATAACGGAGGCAAACGCTTTGTCCACTCAGTTGCTCGCAGAAGACATGGTCGATGTTCTTGGTGTGCGGTTTCACCGCGTCACCATGGGGCAGACCGTTGAAAAAATCCTGTATTGGGTTCAGGATGGGAGCCATCACATGGTGGTGACGGCGGGACCGGAGTTTGTCATGCAGTGTCTCGCGGATGAATCCTTGCAAGAACTCGTCAACTCTGCCGACTTGGTGACGGCGGATGGGATTGGTGTCGTGTGGGCTGCGGCTCGTACGGGGCGGCCGGTGCCGGAGCGGGTGACCGGGGTTGAGTTGGTCGTGTCGCTGCTGCAGGAGGCGAACGTTCGCAGACAGCCGTTGCGCGTGTTCATTCTCGGTGCAGCGCAGGCGTCGTTAGAGGCGTGTCTGGATGCCTTGCGGGTGCGGTTTCCGGAGATTGAGTTCGCAGGCAGAAACGGGTACTTCAACGCGCAGGAAGTAGACGACGTGGTAGCACAGGTGCGCGACTTCGCGCCAAATCTATTTCTCGTCGGAATGGGACAACCTAGGCAGGAGCGGTTTATTCGGGACGTCCTCGGTCGCCTACAGCCCTGTGTCGCGATTGGAGTTGGCGGCTCCATTGATGTATGGGGCGGAACCGTCACACGCGCACCGGCCATCTTTCGGCGACTGAACGTAGAGTGGTTCTACCGATTAGCGACGCAGCCGAGTCGCTTGCGGCGCCAGATGGCTCTGCCGCGGTTTGCGGTGACCGTGATGCGCGGGGGGCCACGCGGACGTAAACGGTAGAGTCTACGCCTCAGCGATCGATCGGATTCGACAAGCGCTGTCGAAAATGATTGACTGAACTTTGCCTTTATACTACTATATGTTTGTTTTGCAATCGGAGAAGCCGTGATGGAACCAGTACCGCCTCGGGCACCTGGAATTCGCGTCGGCTTGAGCTTAAAAGGAGGTACCAGATTGGGGCAAAGACATTTATTTACTTCGGAGTCTGTCACGGAAGGGCACCCCGACAAAATTTGTGACCAAATCTCGGATGCAGTACTCGATGAGATTTTGACATACGATCGCAACGCGCGCGTCGCCTGCGAAACAGTTACGACAACCGGACTTGTTCTTGTGGCGGGGGAAATCACGACGTCATGCTACGTCGACATCCCGAAAATCGTTCGCAAGACCATTCAGGATATTGGCTACACACGTGCAAAATACGGCTTTGACGCCGAAACGTGTGCGGTGATCACGTCCATCGACGAACAGAGCCCAGATATCGCGCAGGGCGTAAATCAGGCCTTGGAAGTTCGCGGGCAGTTGACCGACGAGGCGATTGACGAGATCGGTGCCGGAGACCAGGGGCTGATGTTCGGCTTTGCTTGTGACGAGACGCCGGAACTCATGCCGCTTCCCATCTCTTTGTCGCACCGCCTGTCGCATCGCTTGACGCAAGTGCGCAAGGATGGGACCTTGTCCTATCTGCGCCCGGACGGCAAGACGCAAGTGACCATCGAGTACGATGGGGACAAGCCAGTGCGCGTGGATACGATTGTCGTATCGACGCAACACGATGAGCAAGTCACGCTCGAAACTGTTGAGCGGGATGTCAAAGAGCACGTGATTGCGCCTATCGTCCCGAGTGAGTTGCTCGATGAAAAGACCAAGTATCTGATCAACCCGACGGGCCGCTTTGTCATCGGTGGGCCGCAAGGTGACGCAGGTCTCACCGGTCGCAAAATCATCGTCGACACTTACGGTGGGTACGCTCGCCATGGTGGCGGTGCGTTTTCCGGCAAGGATCCGACAAAGGTGGACCGAAGCGGTGCATACGCAGCGCGTTACGTCGCGAAGAACGTCGTTGCGGCAGGCCTCGCGCACAAGTGCGAAGTGCAAGTCGCATACGCCATCGGCGTCGCGCAGCCGGTATCCATCTCGGTGGACACGTACGGTACGGGCCGGATCTCCGACGAGGCGATTGTGCAGATCATTCGCGACGAATTCGACCTGCGACCAGCTGCTATCATTCGCGATTTGGACCTACGCCGTCCAATCTACCGCCAAACGGCAGCGTATGGCCACTTTGGTCGCACGGACGTCGATCTCCCGTGGGAGCGCACAGACAAGGTCGACATCTTGAAATCGCGTGCGGCGACGTTGAGCTGAGATCGAAAAAATATTTTTCTATAAAATCTATCGTTTGACCCCCATATGCGTGTTGGGGCCGACGAAACCTATAGCATCACCCTTACCCCATGTTATGCGTTGGTGCCGTTTGGCGCCGACGCTCTTTTTTTGTACGATAAAGGTGATTCCCTGGTATGCTGGAAGGTGAATCGATCGATAGAGAGAACGATACATATAAAGGGGAGTGTCGCAACTGGAGCAGAAATCGCAGTTATACGTCGCGATTGCGGAGGATAACGACGAGTTCCGGCTCACACTTCGGGATATTATTTCGTATGAACCAGGTATGGTTGTGCCGGCGCTGTGGAGAAATGGCCGCGAGGTCATCGACAATATCGCAAAGGTCAATCCGGATATCTTGTTACTCGATATTAATATGCCAGTGATGGACGGCGTAGAGACCGTCCGGGCCCTGCGCGAACGGCAGTGCGACATCAAGATCATTATGCTCACGATGTACGATGACGAAAAGTCGGTTTTGCAGTGCTTGCGTTATGGTGCGTCGGCGTATTTGGTAAAAGATGGATCAGTAGATGAAATTTTGCATGCGGTCCGCGAAGTGGCCGCTGGGCGTGGTGTGGTGCATCCACAAGTGACGCCAATCCTGCTCAACGCGGTCGCGCAGTCCGCCCGACTCAACGAAACGTGGAAGGACGTGCTCACCGCCCGCGAGTACGAGGTGCTTCGGGAATTGGCCACGGGCAAGAGCAATGAGCAGATCTCCGAAACGCTCCACATCTCCGTGAAGACGGCCAAGAACCACGTATCACATATTTTGGCAAAGCTCGGAGTGGCGGACAGGGCGCAGGCAGTGCTCTATGCCTTGCGCAAGCGCTGGGTGGAGTTGTGATGGACAAGGTTTAATCTGGCGCACCGTCCGGGTGCCGTCGCACAATTGTACCGTGTAACCAGTGCCACCCCTGGCCCGTGCAACATATGTTGAGGCAGGGGGTGACGCTCGTGTGGGCACTGCTACTGGTTGCGGTATTCGCTGTCTACGGAACCCTCGTACTGGTTTGGCAGTTGTGGGCGTGGCTCGTTTTGCATCATGATCAAGGCAAAGTCGTTTACTTTATCGTGTTGACACAAAACGCGGAGCGGGATATTGAGATGGTGCTTCGGCGGGTCCACCACAAGTGCTTGACGCTTGAATACCCGACGCGCGTCTGTGTCATCGACGCAGGTTCGACAGACCTCACGATTCCGATTGTGGAGCGTATGGCACGCAGAGGTATGCCGCTCGACATCCTCAGTGCACCGACGATGGAAACTGCGTTGGAGACGGCGAGGGAGTACGGGGAAGCGACGGGAAGCGTGCGATGTATCTATCAATTGAGGCAAGGTCAGGAATTGACGACCATCGTCTGCTGATGCGTCAAGGTGAGTTCAGGCGGATGCCCCGCTCAAATAAAGAGCGGGGCATCTGTCGTATCCGCGACCATCAGTTGTTCCATTCGTCTACAGTAGTGGAGCACTGACGCGGTTTCGCCCATCTCGCCATACCATAGGACGAGCAGTGCGCAGGCGCGCGTGAGGTGCTCACTTGACGCGGAGGGTGGGTAGTCGTCGATCAGTCGCTTCAGTTGCGCGATGCCAGCTTCCCGGTCGCCGTGGCTGACGGTCAACTGCGCGTCGATAATATTCAATCGCAGTCTGATGTCCTGCAGGTCGTGTTCAGAATGGTGTGCGGACAGGGCCAATAGCACGTTGTGCGCTTGCTTGGCGCGGGCGTTTGCGGCGTCTATTTGACCCGACCGAAGCAGTTTTTCGAGTTGTTCGCACTCCGTTTTTAAAAACATATCTGGGTAGATGGACGTCATGGCGAGTGCGGCTTGTTGCCAAGGGTCGCCGACACTGTTGTCCCCGGAGTCGACCAGGCGCGTCTGCACGACGACGATATGCTCGACCAGGCGTGAGAACGTGAACATGGTGTTCGCTTTGTCTGCGAGGAGCCTCGACTTCGCCGGATCCGTCGAGATACAGGCGAGGGCCTCCTCGACGAGTTTGTCGCACACCGCGCGCAAATCTGGGGTACCAGCGGTGAGTGCACGAGCCTCCTGCAGGTAGTTTGGCGCGTGTGGAAACCTGTCGGGATGGGTTTCTGTCGTCTCGTGTAACTGAAGCATGACTTCCGTCATCAGGACGATGAGGTCCATATTCGTCATCAAATCGCTCTGGAGCAGCACCTGTCCCATCTCGATGGCACGGGACCACTCGTGTACCGCGCCGTCCACATTGTTGAGCCCGGCTTCGACGTACCCAGATTCTCTGCACACGTAAAAGAGCAAGCGCTGGTCTTGTGTCCGATACGCGACTTCGCGCAGGTGCTCGAGTTGGCTCGTGGCCTCGTGGTAGCGGCCAAGCTTGCGGTAGGTCTGCGCCAACGTCAGAATGTATTCCTGGTGCGTCAATCCCTGCTCTGGAGCCGCTTGGACGGACTCCAGCTGCTCGAGCGCGGCTTTTGCATCGCCCACCGCCGATTGATACATCGCTATCGTCAACTTGGCGTTGAAAAGGAACTGGTCGTCCATCTCGTTCATAAAATACTCCACGGGCATGCCCAATCGATTCGCCAGCTCCATGAGCAGAGGGTAGGAAGGCTTCGCTCTATCAGCCTCAATCTGGCTAATCATACTCGGGGTGACGAGGTCCCCGCCGAGATCGGACTGGGTCAGACCTCGTTTGATTCGAATATCTCGGATCTTTTCTCCGATAGTCATTGGTCATCACCCAATTCAGACAAGTTCTCCGTCCATGTTCACATAGAGGAAGCGTTTTGACAAGACTTCGAATTATCCGAAAGCGGTGTCAAGTAATTGGCAGCCGATGGCGTAGACTACCTGGGAAGAATCTTTACAAAAACTAGACTAGAACCTAATCTCGCCTCTGGGTACAATACGCATAGGAACTGTTATTGGAGGGACTGCGTTGCCTAATGTCCTGATTGTTGATGATGAAGAATCGATTCGCACGCTGGTCGAATACAATTTCCAACGTTCGGGCTTCGATGTGGAAGCCGTCGGTGATGGGAAAGTGGCCTACGACATCCTGCGCGCACGGGCCGACAAATTTGATTTGGTCGTTCTCGACCTAATGCTCCCCGGCATGGACGGGATGGAGGTCTGTCGCCGGCTGCGGCAGGAAAACGTCTCGGTGCCGATCATCCTATTGACTGCGCGGGACGAGGAGGTTGACCTCGTCTTAGGGCTCGAACTGGGCGCTGACGACTACGTCACCAAGCCGTTTAGCCCGCGTGAGTTGGTCGCGCGCGCGCGCGCAGTGCTTCGCCGAAGTGAAGCGGTGGAACCGGAGTCAAAGCCGGCGGCATTGCAGTCGAAGGTCTTAAAGTCCGGCAACATCGCGCTCGACGTGTCCCGCCACGAGGTGCGAGTGAACGGCGAGATCTTGGAATTTACGCCCAAGGAATTTGAACTCTTACAGTATTTTATGGAAAATCCTGAGCACGTGTTGTCGCGGGATCAACTCCTCGACAGGGTCTGGGGGTACAGCAGCGCCACAGATACGCGCATCGTCGACGTTCACGTGTCGCACCTGCGCGAGAAGATTGAGCGCAACTCCAAAAATCCGATGTACATTCGAACCGTTCGCGGCATTGGCTACAAATTCTCGGACGCGACGAGCACGTCATGATGATATTCCTCGTTGGCGTCTTCGTGGGGATTCTCCTGATGCTCGTCCCGGTGGTGCTCGGGGCGAGGAGGAACAGGATAAGCCGCCTCCACCTCGTCGAGTCGATGAACGCCATCAGCGAGGGTCGTCACGACGTGCGCATGTATGCCTATCGCAACCGTGGCGGGCAAGGGGTCATCTTTCACGCGTTCAACCACATGGCCGAACACGTGGAGCAGACGTTCGCCGGCTTGTCGCAGGAGCGGGACATCTTGCGTCACATCCTTCAGAACATGACCACTGGCGTCATCTACTTGCGCAGCGACGGGCAGGTGCAAATGGTGAACGACGCGGCAGCGCGATTGTTTCGGCGGCCCGTGGAACAGTGGCAGGACCGAGATCACTGGACGGTCTTTCGCAACTACAACCTCGGTGCCGCGATTGATCACGCGCTGCTCTTTGGCACCGACTGGGCAGAGGAGCATGTCATCCGCGAAGGCCTGACGGTGCTCATCCGACTCGTGCCAATTTCGTCGAGCGCCCGCACGCAAAACCGCAATGATCACGCGCACGACGTCCTGATGCTCGTCACAGACGTCTCCGAGTGGCGCCGGCTCGAGCACATGCGCAGCGAATTCGTCGCCAACGTGTCGCACGAGCTGAAGACGCCCATCGCGGCCATCCGCGGTTTCGCGGAGACGCTTTTGGACGAGGACGAAGGGGACACGGAGGGTACGGGAGATGCCGGGAACCCGATGCGAAGGAAATTTTTGCGCACGATCTACGACGAATCCCTGCGCATGGGCAATCTCGTGCAGGATCTGCTCGAACTGTCTAAGTTAGAGGCGACTGACGGCCGGGTAGATCCCGTCTCCGTCGATTTGCAAACGGTGGTCGATCGCGCCTTTGAGCGCCTGCGCCACACGGCCAGCAATCGCGGCGTCGACTTCCGGCTCGCCAGCGCCCCTCGCGTCAACGTGTGGGCGGATCCGGACATGCTTTTGCAAGTTTTCTTAAATCTCCTGTCCAACGCCATTCACTACTCGTCTGAGGGGAGCACCGTCACCGTCTCGTGGGACGTGCTCATCGACAGGGTCAAGGTGCACGTTCGGGACAACGGCATCGGCATCCCGAAGGAGTCACTGGGGCGCGTTTTCGAGCGATTTTACCGCGTCCATAAGGACCGTAGCCGCGCCTCTGGCGGCACGGGGCTGGGCCTCGCCATCGTCAAGCACATCGTCGCAGCACACGGCGGCGAAGTCGGCGTCGACAGCGTCGAGGGCGAGGGCAGCGACTTCTGGTTCACATTGTCTCGCCTGGACACAAATCTCGCTGGCGTGTCGTTTCCCCTGCATTGATCTATAGTGGGACCGGCGCGGCGCCTGCCCCTCGGGTGCCGCCCTAGTTCCCGCAGCCGGCTTGCCGAGCGACTGAGGATGTGATCGGTTTGAACGAGCGTATCGCATGGCACTATCGCTGGCGGCGGTATGGCAACGCCGTGCTGAACTGGGTGTTTCCAGTGGACGTGGACCGCTGTGTGCTGTGTGGACGCCCCGTCGTACATGCGTCCGCGCAGCCTGCGAAGGATGGCCAGCAGGCCTCTCACATGTGCCTTTTTTGCCTCCAGGATGCACGCCTGTGCAAAGCACAACCTGCCTCTCAGCAACTTCAGCTTCGCCGCCCGTATCCCCCGATGAACGTCTACAGCTGTCTCCCCTACAATCACTTTATTCGCAATCTCATCCGCTCCTGGAAGTATGACGGCGTGATGGAACTCACCAGTTACTTCGGAGACATGGTGGCACAAACGCTGCAGGAGTTCACACGCGGGCACAGCCTACACTTCGACGTGGCGGTGCCAGTCCCGTCCACGGTAGACAGGACGCGCAAACGCGGCTATGATCACGTGCGCCTTCTGCTTCATCACGTCACGAAGTCCTACTCCATCCGCACGGCCCTAGCATTGACGCGGCTGAAGGTCGGCGATGAATTCACACAATCCCAGACGGCGAAGTCACAGGCGCAGCGCGCGCTGGGGCTAGAAAAAGTTTATGCCCACAACAAGCAAGTTTCCGTCCGTGGTTCCGACGTACTATTGATAGACGATATCGTTACCTCTGGTGCAACCCTCGCCTCGTGCGCAAATAGACTCTATCGCGCAGGAGCGTCATCCGTTTGTGCCATCGTGATCGCGCGGGTGTTGTAGGGGCATTTGCACGCGTTTCTCGAGTCGAATCGTGTCGGAACGGGTAACGGAGATGCGACGTCTATTCGAGGCCGCACGTACCGAAAAATTGGTGCGTCCTGCTGGACTCCTAGAGAGATTTATAAAATTGATCTGACATCCCGACACATCTCGCCCAATAAAAAAAACCTCTTTCAATATTTTTCGATGTTTGTCGACATTTAACGAGATATAATATTACCAGTAGGAGGAATGGACTGTGCCGATAGCAAACTGTAAACGGTGCGGACGCATGTACAATCGAGTTGGGCGCGAAATCTGCCCAGAGTGCATCCGTGAAGAAGACCGGATATTGAACGACATTCGCAATTTCCTCCGCAAAAACAAGCTGGCGAATATCTCCGAACTGAGCGATGGTACTGGTGTCGAATACGGGATCATTGTCGATATGATTCGGGATGGGCGGTTGATGTTACGCGATAACCCGAACCTAACCTATCCATGCGAGCGCTGCGGTGAGCAGACTCAGTCGGGGCGGCTATGTGCACGCTGCACACAGGAACTTGCGCGAAATTTGAGCGCAGCGAGTGCAGAGCTGAGAGACAAGCAGAAACAGGGAAACCGGGGCAAAGGATTCTATAGCCGGAATAAGTAATCGAGAATGAATAACGAATTTCCCATCACGCATTTGGGTAATTGAGTAAAACCTATATGTTAGTTCTTGAAGACTAGAAGTAAGAGGTCGAGGTAGCCGTGAGCATGGCACATGAAGCCTATCAATCTTGGGGGCGTCAACAAGAAAATGAGCGGATAAACTCACATCTACCGCTTGTATACAGCCTGGCGTCAAATCTAGCACCTAGAGCTAAAGTCTCCGGCTTGGAAATCGGCGATTTGATTCACACTGGGGTGCTTGGGCTTTATACGGCTTTAGCGTCGTTCCAAGAGGGTCGGGGGAGTACGTTTGGTGCGTACGCAAAGCCATTTGTTCGCGGAGCCATGCTTGATGAGATATCTCGTCATAACAATGAGTCTCGGGCTGTGCGTGATAAATATCGCAAGCTCCGGGACACTGAGGACAAACTCGTGCGTCTATTAATGCGTGAGCCTACCGATAAGGAACTAGCCGACGCAGTAGGGATTGAGGTTAAGACATTGTCCGCTTGGCTGATTGACATCGGGCTTCGTGACAATACATCCCTGGAGGATTTAGCTGAGCGCGGTGCGCTTGACGATAGGGATAACACCTCTTTCTGGCAACCAGAACTCCATTTTTTAGAGCAAGAA
Organism: Alicyclobacillus fastidiosus; assembly: GCF_026651875.1. Taxonomy (GTDB): domain Bacteria; phylum Bacillota; class Bacilli; order Alicyclobacillales; family Alicyclobacillaceae; genus Alicyclobacillus; species Alicyclobacillus fastidiosus. Next base: position 785,799 of record NZ_CP104067.1, read on the forward strand.
ATGCATGAACGATTAGTTGCTGCACTAAAGAAACTAAAGTTGCGTGAACAGCAACTTCTACATCTTTACTATCACGAGGAGTTAACATTACGTGAAATTGGATACGTGCTTGAGCTTAGTGAATCACAAGTGTCACGTATTCACAAAAGGTTGCTTGTGACGCTGCAGGGAGCCCTGAGTGAAGCGGAGTAGAGTGGTTTGGATAGAGTTATGTACCAATGAGGATTAGGTGTAAGTCACGGTTTATAACTCTTAGTCTCCCGAGGCCTTGTAAGCGCATATTCCTACACGGTAAATATACAGGATCATGAACGGTGGATGGCGCTCGCATCCGTATATGTGTATGTTGACATGTGATAAACACCGGTGTTTTCCATAGGGTACCATTTGACGAGGATGTAGATGAGGTTTAGCAAGAAACGCAGAGAGTGGATGGTATCTAGCTAGACTTTACACGACTTACAAATCTAATTTAATCGACCTTATGTAATAATCCTAAAGATCTTTGAAACAGTTGAAAAGGCAAAGGGCGGTCAGCTCCTTTGCCTTTTGTCAAATCTGGTCATGTTAAATTTATGCTAGTACTATTGCAACAGTTTGAGGATCATCTGTGGTTGTTGTTGTGCTTGGCTCAACATGCTAATTCCGACTTGTTCCAGAACCTGCTGTTGCGAGAACTGGGTGTATGCTGCAGCCATGTCGGTATTCGTAATCGTCGACTGAGCATTAGACAGGTTTTGCGATGAATTGTTCAAGTTCGAAACCGTGTAATTCAAACGGTTTTGTACAGCTCCAAGTTGGGCTTGGGAACTGGAAAGCGTGTTGATTGCATTTTGAATTGATGTAATGGCATTTTGTGCGTCCGATTGATCCATGATGTTAATGCCGTTCACGCTTGTAGATGCTTGCCATCCGTTAGATGCGGAAGCAGAGGTTGAAGCATTGCTACCTGTCAATGTAATTGTGTCTGATTGAGTGTAAGTGCCGGACGCGTTATCAGCACTCACTGAGAACAGGTCTGACAGAGCACCTGTCGATATCGATAGAGTAGCACCCGTTGCACTGTCGCCGATAGTAACATCGGACAGGCCGCCGCTAATATCAGTTGCGCTCAATTGAATCGCATTGCCAATGTTCGTTCCGTCTGAGGTTTCAAGTTGAAGCGTACCACTTGAAGCGGTTCCTGAGACACCTGCGCTCCCGGCGCTAACATTGGCGGTAAAGACCAGTTTCAAGGACATGCCACTTTGCAGCAACGAATTGGAAGCTGTGATACTCGAAGCAATTGCTGCAGGAGTGGCCGCCTGCTTAATATTTGTGGTATCACCAGTTACCGTGTCGGTACCAATGGTATCTGTACCACCAGTTGCTTGGCTACCGCCATTAACACCCAGTGTTTGTACGTCTGTCGCACCAATGTTGAACGAAAGAGTTTGCCCTTGGTTCGCACCAATTTGGAGGTTCAAGTTGGAATTACCCGCCCCAAATTGACCAGTCAATAGGTTGATACCGTTGTACTGTGTTTGATTCGTTGTGCTGTTGATTTGCTGAGCTAGGGCATTCATTTCCAACTGCAGATTTGCGCGGTCTGAGAACGTGTTACCTGCGTTGGCTGCTTCCGTTGCCAATGTAGACATCGTCTGCAACACTTGCTCAGTTTGATTCATCGCACCTGTAGCCGTTTGGATCAAGCTGATACCATTTTGTGCATTCTGTGTTGCCTGGTTTAGTCCATTGATTTGCGAAGTCATTTGTTGCGAAATTGCGTAACTAGCTGGGTTGTCAGCTGCGCTACTTACTTGGTTACCCGTAGATAACTGTTGGTACGATGTATTCATTTCATTCTGTACATTGTTCAAGTTAGACAAAATACTTGAAGCAGCTGAGTTACTATTAATACTGAGCGACATATCTTTTCCTCCTCTGTCGAACCGCAATAGACTGTGTCGCTTATATAAACGGTCAAATTTAGAGTTGTTTTGCACGGCGTAAAAAAATCTATCGACGAATTTTGCGGATGTGGGGATAATTTATCTAACGACCACTTTACATAGGGTCACCAAGGTGGAGGAATTCGTTCATGCTACGACGTTTCTGTATTCTGGAGGGTTTATATGGAACATCGAGATTTAGTAGAGAGTAGTCCGTATGCATTAGTAGACAGTGTATATCAAAATTTTCTTGAGAGGCACCCGAATACGCCAGAACGATGGTTGCTGTCTCAAACGCTTTACACAGCAGCTGCCAGGCGCGGAATCTTTGGTTTTCTACCCCTCACAGATGGGGCGCGTGTCTTAGATATCGGCACCGGATTTGGTGCCTTGGCCTTCGACTTGGCAACGTACAAGTCTATAGAAGTCTATGGTGTAGATGTTAACCGGATCACACTTAGCGCGGCACAGGAGATTTATAGTCAATTAAGGCAACTTGGTGCGTTCAAACAAGGCAGTAGCATTACCTTTTCAGAGGATAGCGCCTATCAATTAAGTTTCGAGGACTCCACGTTTGACTTTGTGATCGCTCGGTATGTGTTTCAACACCTGGATGAGCCGGTTTCTGCAATGAACGAAATCAAGCGTGTACTAAAGCCAGGTGCGTTCATTTGTCTTGTTGACATTGACGATCAAATGGTGATTACCTACCCAGAGGACTTAGCGTTTCGGAAGCTTTCGGAAGCATTTCGTGAACTTCAGGTAAGACGTGGTGGTGACCGATTTGTTGGCAGGAAATTATCCACTTACATGAACCAAGTGGGATTAGAAGTGTTGGGAAACATCATCCAACCAGAGGCTCAATTTGCAGCCTATGCTCAAGGTGATATCGCGTCTAAGTTGACTATTGCACGATTTTCCGAAGTGCGTTCAGATATTGTCGATCTAGGGATCATGAAAGCAGACCAGTTTGACGCATGTCTTAATTCTTACATTGAGGGAATTGGCGAATTGCAGTATCAGGCCAACGCAAATTTCATCACTGTAGGAAGGAAGAGTTCTTCGTAAGTGAGAGGGATTTTTCCAAGTGTTGAATAGCAGGAACCTTGCTCTCCATTGAAACCGGTGGTCCTCAGTCTATACCCTTTTCCACAGCACGTATGGATTAGGATGGATGAAAACAAGGCTTGTGCAAAAATCGGTTTCCGGTCATTCTATGAATAAGGGATTCGACATGTTTTGACACTGATCTGCGTAAACGCACATTCAAAGAAACTCATCTTCACTTCAGTACCTACCATGTTCTTAGCCAAGGAGTGATGGAGCCTGTGAATCAGGAGCTATCGCCAGAACAAACCGATTATATTCGACGCCTCGCACGCAGGTACGTTCAATTTCGGAAAAGTGGTTCCATTGATGTAGATGACCTCATTTCAGTGGCATCCGTGAGATGGTGGCAATTTTGCGTAAGGCATCCGGAGCTGTCTGACGAGCGAGTTATTCAGGTTTGCTTTTATCAGCAGGTGAAGGGTGCGATGAGAGACATTTTGCGTGATTCTTCGCCGGTGAAGGTTACACGGACAATGCAGGCACGAATGCAAGCTTATCAAAGACCATATACAGTTGAACTCGACAGTCTCATTGACATTCAAGCAGGCGAAGAACATCGCGACTTAGATCAGTGGATGGATATCGTGGCGAGCCTAAAGAAACTTCCGGAACGAGAGCAGATTGTTCTGTCTTTATATTTTGAACGCGATCTCAATTTTAGCGAGATTGCCAAGGTTTTAGACCTATCCGTTTCGACAATCACGCGAATATATCGTCGTGCTCTGGACACCGTGAGAGAAGACATAGCTGGACATAATTACGGTGAAAAAAAACGGTCCATTTGACCGTTATATAGAGTAAGGAGGGGATTGTTAATGCTGCCGCCTAACATTAACTCGGCCAATAACGCATGGCACTTGAATTCTAAAGTTGCTGCAAGCCAACAGAATAACGTGACTCCATCAACGACAACTGGGTCGCAATCGCTCGACCAATTGCGAGAGCAAATTAAAAACGGATCGTACACCGTTGACTTCGGTAAACTGGCTACATCCATTTTGAACCGTGGCGAACTGAACCGTTGAGTACTTAGTACGTGGAACGTGCGTGGTGGGTTTCATGGGGAGTGTCCAGATGGAAACGATAGAACAGTACTTGGACAAGCTTGAGGAAATAAGTAGTGAACTGACGGTTGCTCTACTGAATGGTGATGCAATGAGAGTGCAAACCTTGGTGGCGGATCAATGTCAGTGCATGGCGGACATACAGAAATATCATATAACGGACGCACACAAGATTAAACTCAAACGCGTTCACGGAGAGGTACTGCAACAACAAGTGTTGATTCGGCAGGCACTTGACGTGACTCAGTATTTTCTGCAACGTCTACATGGTCAAACATCATTTTCTAGCCTGGCCTGAGGCTGGACGGAGGGAATTATATGAGTTTGTCGACCTTTCTGCCGTTAAATATAGGTATGAGTGCCATTGAGGCCATGAGCCAAGCTGAAAGTGTGGTTTCAAACAACATTTCCAATGCAAACACGGCTGGATATGTTCAAGAAAGCCCTGTGATCAATGAGGCGCAACCCTATCAGCTCACAGTCAACGCGGAAATTAGTCAGGGTGTTGATGTCTCCTCGGTAAGTCGGGACACAGATGAATTTGTTGTACAGCAGGATAGAAATAATCAAGGCACGTATCAAATGTACTCTACACATAGTTCGGGGTTACAACAAATCCAATCAATTTTGAACGAACCTAGTTCGAATAGTATCCAGAATGCGCTAGATCAATTTTTTTCATCATGGCAAACACTTTCGAGTGATCCAACGGATACTGCGGCTAGGCAGTCCGTGATTTCACAAGCGCAAATGTTATCCCAAACATATCAGACCGTTACGACGCAACTCGAGCAATTGCAGGCCAACTTGCAGACCGTTGTCCAAGGTAATCCGCAATACACTGTGGGTCAGGGTGTAATGGCAACCACGGTAAACGGAGCTACAACTACGTCTTCTGTGACCACCGCAAATCCAATTGCAACAGATGTTGAAGTGCTTAACACACCTCAATCATCGTCGTCCAATTTTCAGATAAAATTCACCGCCTCGGAACCTGCTTCCGGTGGTCCCGCCAGTTATGAGTTGCAGCTTGAAACTAGCGGTGAAAATCCAACACCGATAGGTGCCCCCGTTACGATTTCAAGTCCCGGTGGAACCTATACGCTAGGTGATCCGAATGGTTTTTTAGTGAGTGTGCAAGCGTCCGATCCCTCTACGTTGGTGCCAGCTGGGTCACTGACAAATGGTAGTACATACACACAGACAGATTCCTTCACACCCCCTGGTGGGCAGTTGGAGGAACTGAACGGATATGCGTACCAGGTAGACCAATTGAATCAACAAATTGTAAGTGATACAGCTAGTGGTCAAAGTACGAATACCTTACTTGACCAACGTGACTACATACTTGATCAAATGTCGAATTTGGCGAACATCTCCTACAGTCCAGATGCAAGTGGTGCGGTGTCTGTGAACGTTGGGAACGTACCTCTTGTGTCTTCGACGGGGGGCGTCAACCCGGTGACAGTATCCGATTTGTCGCAGATTACTTCGGGCTCAATAGCAGGAAATGAGGCAACGATTGGTGATACAGAAGGACTTCTTGGGCAGTTTGACAACTTTCTTACCAGTTTTGCCAATCAGGTCAACTCCATTCAGCAGAGTGGTTACAGCGTAAATAACCCAGGAAGCAATGCCCCTGCCCTATTCACGGTGACACAGGATGCCTATGGACACGTGTCGCTTTCCCTTGCGGACGAACCCGGAACGAATACTCCAGTGGGCGCGGGTGATGTTGGTGCTTCTGGTGCCGCCAACCAAGTGGGCGATAATAGCAATGCACTTCAGATGGTGGCGCTGCAGTCTAATCCACAAGCGTACAATAACGGGACCTTCGACCAAGGAATCTCACAGATTGTCTCCAATGTCGGGATAGAAGCGAACTCCGTTTCGTCTTCTGAAACGACGGCAAATTCATTGGCACAACAGTCTTCGAATATGCGGCAATCCATCTCGGGGGTCGATACGAATGAACAAACCGCGCTGATGCTTCAATACCAAAATACGTACGATGCTGCGGCAAAATTTATTAGCGTGTTCGATGATATGCTTCAGGCTTTGTTGAACATGGTACCGTCTTCTTAACCAGGTGCCTTAAACTGTTCTCCGGCCGCTATTGCCTTAGAAGAATAGGGGGGAGTGTTCCTCATGCGCGTTACCCAGGGAATGTTGACGCAACAATTTTTATATAATTTATCTAACGTTAATCAGCAAATCGCTCAGGACCAAGAGGAAATGTCAACTGGAAAATCCCTTAATCAACCATCGGACAATCCACTTGCCGTGTCTCAGGATATGTCCATTCAAACCACGTTGAATCAGTCAAATGCGTATCAGAGTGTGATTTCGTCAGGTCTCTCGTTGATGCAAAATACGTCCTCCGCAGTTCAGAGCATTGCTAGCGCCCTACAATCGATACAACAAAACGTAAATCAGGGTCTAAACGCGACATCTGATAATACGTCACAGTTACAGAGCCTGGCCGAAACAACGAATGAATTAGTACAGCAAATCTACAATGATGTGGATGTACAGCAGAATAACCAGTATGTTTTATCTGGTACTCAAGTAAATGTACCGGCTTCTACAATTGCATCTGGGAATTTAATCTCAGGAAATTATTATGATTCCCCGGGTGTCGCTACAGCACAGGGGGTCACTCAATCTTCACCATCGGCTACGATTGCGACAGCAATATCGGACCCAAATGGTCTGATGCAGGCAGGACAGACGTATAAACTTGTGTTTAATGCATCCTCAATAGCTACCAATGGTTCCATTAATAGTGGGAATATTACGCTTGAGACAAGTAATGGACAAGCGATTGCCTCCGCGGCAATTTCTAGTGGGACGCAGTTGGGGGCATCGATCACTTTGACGTCTACGTCAACCACAACATCCGGCTCAGTAACGATTAGTCTCGGCAATGTGTTTCAGGTTCAAGATAACTCCGTGAGTCCGGGTTCTTTTCAACAGACCGACGTGATCACTTCCAGTGTTGGAACCTCTTCTTCGATAAATTACCAAGTCGCGCCAAATGTGAACGTGCCTGTAAATTTGACGGCGGTTGGGTTATTCCATACTGTTGCACCAGGAGGTACGCAAGACCTCCAGACCACCTTGAGTCAAACAGTGTCCGATTTATCGGCGATGGCGTCTGCGGCCCAGAGTGGAGACACCTCAGCTTATAGTACACATCTTTCGACGCTTCAAAACGACTTGCAAAATCTCATTGCGAATACCAATCAAGTTACGAACATGAATGCAGAGTTAGGAACGCGAATCCAGCAGATGAATAACGTACAAAGCCAAATGACACAGTACACGCAAACCCTGACCAACCAACAATCAAACTTAGTAGACGCTGATATGGCCAGTGTCATTACAAAATTCTCGACGGATCAAACGGTATATCAGGCTGCACTCGAGATGGGAGCGAAAGTATTGCTTCCATCGCTCGTGAATTATTTGAGTTGATGAGTGAATAGCAGTGAGGGAGAGTGTTCGAAGATGTCAGTAAGTTTACAAAGCTTGCAGCAACAAATCAACTCAATTCCAAACGTCACTGGGTCAGGGGTCCCCGTGCAGCAATACGTTTCAGAGGAACAACAAATACTTACGCAACAACTGACATCTGTGCCAAACCAAGAACTTACAACGATTTCTAATCAGACTTCAGCCTTGAATTCATTGCAGACAGCGTTGCAACAGCTGCAAACAGCGACGCAATCGCTAGCGAGTGCCTCCACATGGTCGCCGGTAACTGCAACTTCTAGTAATCAGACTTCTTTTACAGTGACTGCGGGACCCGGCGCATTGGTTTCTTCACTTGGGGTCAGCGTGACGCAATTGGCGCAAGGTCAAATCTCTGTAGGACAGTCGATAGGGAGTTCGGTAACTAGTGGCGGGACGTTTGAAATATTTGGCGCCAGTGGTACGTCCGGAACGCCACTGGCAACGATTACAGTGACCACGGGTGAGAGTTTAAGCGATGTGGTCGCAGATGTAAATCTAGATTCTAGCACAACCGGTGTCGAAGCTTTTATTATGGGGAATAATCAACTGGCTTTCGAAAGCGAACAAACAGGGAGCGCATCTGCGTTCACCGTGCAGGACCAAACCGGTAATTTTATCTCTTCACAGAACCAAGCTAATGTCCAAACCGCGCAAGACGCATCGATATCGTTGGCTGGTGTTACGGTTACTTCTTCAACCAATACTTTTTCGAATGTGGTCCCGAATGTTACCCTTACTGTACTCGCGACGGGGACCGGCACACTGAATATTTCACAGGATACTTCCACACTGGTGTCCTCAGTCCAAAGTTGGATGACCGCGTACAATAACGTGATTGATCTCTTGGGGAAGGACACAGCATACACGCCGGCGACTAGCTCTTCTTCGGGAACGTCTGGTCCATTACTTGGCGATGCAAATGCCACAGGTTTGTTGTCTCAATTGCCCAACGCAATAAATTCACTTGTTTCAATCCCTGGTGATACTCTTCAGTCCTTGTCCTCAGTAGGTATCGTTGTAGACCCAAACACCGGGCATTTGGAGTTTCAGTCTGCTTCCGGATTCACTATCAACGGTAAGAATTTCGGTGGCTCATTACAGGATGGACAGACCATGTTTGAAAATGCTCTATCAAAGAACATAAATAATGTTGAGCAAATGTTTGGAGTCGTCGCCGGAACCACCCTGCAAACGGTCATACCGACATCAGGTGTCCTAGGGAATTTAAACAATGCGATAAATCAATTTGTCGGATTTGGTAGTATCACTGGTTCAATTCCAACTGAATTGCAAAGCCTAAGTACTCAAAGTGACAACATAAATCAGTACCTGACGCAAGTGAATCAGACAATTAATAATAGAATTGCAGATTACACTTCACAATTGAATGCGTTGAATGCAAGCTTACAACGTTCCCAGAGTCAGTTGTCCTTGATCGATTCACTGTTCGGTGGTACGGCAGCTTCGACGGCGAGTACTTCTTCGTCCAGTGGTTCTTCGTCTAGTAGCTCTAGCTCGTCATCTAGTAGCTGATCTTAAGCTTTTTATGAGGAATCGGTGTTGAACGATGGACATTCAGTGGTATCTGAAACAAATTCACGAGCAGTATTTAAAGGCACTAGACGCTGTAAGTGAGGAGCGATTTGACGAACTTTTTTACGCAATCCAACGTCGTTCGGAACTTATGCAGAATCTGAAGCTGGTTTGCGGATCTGTTTCGGAATCGGATATTCAGGTACTGGTTGATGATACGCATACGATGATCACTGCAATTAAACAAAGGTTACGTGAAACTCAAGCTGGCATAGATGCATGCAGGAGAACGTCTGAAGTTAGCAGGGCGTATGCAAGATTTATGAGGCCTTCTTCAGACTTCGGTGTCGCCTCGCCGTAATTCATAAATAAAGGGTGTAGTACTGTGTTGCTCTCGGCTTGCATGATTGTTAAAAACGAACGGCATACGATTGAAAAGTGTCTATCCTCATTACATGGCGTCGTGGACGAGATTATTGTCATCGATACAGGGTCAACAGATAATACACCAGACATCGCAACTCAATACGGGGCCAAGGTATTTTCATTTACTTGGGATAACGATTTTTCTCACGCTCGAAACGAGTCTTTGCGGCATGCGACTGGTGACTGGATTTTGGTTATAGATGCGGACGAGTATCTCGACGAAACACAAAAACTTGGACTTCGTACTTTTCTGGAGCAGACAGACGCAGAAGGAGTGTTTGTCGTCCAGAAAAACTATTTAGGGTCTTTACAACACATAACCAAGTCAATGCCCATCCGGGTTATGCGACTGTTTCGTAGAGGTCATCTATACAGCGGTGCAATTCACGAGCAAGTTGCGGATTCGGTTCAACGCACGGGGAGGCCGATTGCAACTTTTGACTTAGACCTGCACCACATCGGTTATACGGAAGAGTTTGTGAAGACGAAGAGTAAAAGCCAACGAAATACAAATTTGCTAAAAGCGGCTCTTGTTGACGACCCGAATAACCTCTTTCATCGGTCTAACCTCATCGCTGAATACGTTCTCGCAAGGGATTTTCAAGGTAGTGCTGCATTGGCAGAGGAAACGTTTAAATATCTTATGGGAATCCCGAAGAATGCGTGGCCAAATTTTGCACCTAGAATCATGCTCCACTGGGTGGCCTCGCTTTGGGAGATTGGGCAAAAAGACAAAGCACTCAAGGTGTGTAAAGACGGTATTCAGTTTTTCCCCTGGCTTACAGACATCAAGAAGTTGTACGCTGACATGTTAACGGGTCAAGGGGATTGGATACAAGCCGAGAAGGTTTTGATGGAATGCAGAGAACAAGGCGATACGAAAGACGGTTTGATCGAGGTAACAGAGGGTGCGGGGACTTATTTTTCTGCACTGCAGCTTGGAACTGTGTGGGCGTGTTTAGGTGATGACATCATCGCTCGGCAGTGGTATCTCCAAGCCTTTTTCGAAAACCCAGCATTGGAGAGCACGATGTTTCCCATTGTTGCGCTGATGCCTCCCGAACCATCCTTATTGAGGGAGCATATTGAGTCGAAAATTGTAGATGCGGCGACCTATGGAAATTACGCTGAGATGTATGCGATTCGTGAGCTACCGGATGCGGTAAGTGTAGTGGGTAGAGCCGAGGAGAAATTTGGCGTTTCAGAATCGACCGTACGTGCTCGTATGACAATCCTACGCCAAAGTGGTACTGATGCTCTAATAGAGTACGTTAACAAATTTCCTAGTGAGATATCCCACTTTTTATTGGGTCTTTATCTTTTGGACCATCAGGACTTCGCTCAGGCTCAAGAGTGGCTAGGGCGCGCTGGGACTCGTGGAGAGTACATTCTCAAGACACATGATTTACTCACTAAGACCACTGGATCCCAGTGGGGAATTCGATTGGTTACAAGAGATTTGGTCGCAATGCGCACAGAACGGTTGCTTCGGGCGTGTTTGCCGTTTGCAATGGACCGTAAGGATGTGTGGACATATTTACGTCATTCCCCGTTGTCAAACGTTTTATCGGAGATTCAGTGGCCAGGAGACACACCGCATGAGTGTGAACAGAACGCGTTACGCTATTTTAGGGAGCATAATTTCGATCAATCTTTAAACTGGTTAGACAAGGCCGAGAGTTTTGGAAAGACGGTGACTCAAGTACTGCTACGTTGTGACTTGGCCTTGGCTTCGAATGACATAACAAAGGCTAGAAAAATTGTCTATCAAGGCAAAATCGACTTTCCAAAGTCGGAGGTCATAAAGAATGCGTCGCGTATTGTGCATCCACAGCTAGATCATGTTCAATTGGCTTCCGAACTGGTGTCACGTCAACAGGGGGGACTATTACAGTGAATCCAGCAAACGCGTATCGGAATGCGATTTACACGACACCGTTACATGTTCAGCTATCTCAATTGCATCGTCAGGCAGGCGTGTTCACTAGGCAGGTTAAAGAATTTGTCGAGTGTGGAGATATCCAATCGGCTCGTAAACATATAGAGTATGTCCAGGACATTATTGCATTTTTACGTTCATCATTGGACATGTCCCTGGAAGTTTCAAAGATCACCGACAATACATATGCGTATTACTACAATGTACTGGTACGGTGGTTCCTAGAGCCAAACTCTTGTCTGGAAGACTTCCAAGACTTGATTTCATTTTGGGATAGTTGGGCGGACACCTGGGTTGGAGTTGGAAGTTCAAGTTGAAGTTGGACGAAAAACGTATCTTGAAAAGTTGGGTATATGGCGGTGGACGTCAAACTCACCGAAATACGGTGTGAGGCTTAGCCGCCTCACACCTTTGGCTGTAAGAGAGAGGTGAAATGTATTGTTCAATCGGCCTCTCAAGGACCCAATTCATCCAGCAGGGAAAGCGGTGAGTACTAACTGCACATTTTTGCATCTACTTCTTAGTCCCTGTCTACTCACAGAATTCCCTATTCGTAATAGGGGGAATCTATATGTCCATTCAAGCTATCACTCGTAATGGTGTGTTTCCGAACATGGTCGGGAGAGAAGAGATGGCTAATAACCGTACGCAATCATCTATTGATACCGTTGATACCGTGTCAGGGGCAAGCGATGTAAAGCCCTTATCTTATTTGGTTGATCTTCTCTCTGAAAGTAATCATCAGCCCATTCCGCCAAATATTAAAGCCGAGTTTGCACCCGATGAGCCAAGCCATCAAATCTGGATCAACATTCTTAATTCAGATACGGGACAGATTCTATACAAGTTCCCGCCTGAAACCATTAGACTCCTTGTGCAACATAAACATGCGAGTAGCTTGGTGATGGATGTTCGCAGTTAATGACCGAATGGTATATCCAATACCACGGACGCGCTCTCGATATTATCTGTAAATTTAAATATTTGATTCCCGCGGACACTCCAAATCCGTTATAATAGATCCACACGAAGGAGGAGTTGTCTATGAAAATTCAAGTTCATGGCGACAACATTTCTGTCACCTCTGCGCTCCAGGATTATGTGGACAAGAAGATCGGCCGGCTGACGCGCCACTTTGATGGCGAAGCCGATAAGGATATCCACGTGACGATGGCCGTTGAGGGAACGTACCACCGCGTTGAAATGACAGTTCACGTGCATGGGGTGATTTTCCGGGCGGAAGAGAAGTCACAAGACATGTATGCCTCCATTGATTTGGTTACGGATAAACTTGAGCACCAAGTTCATCGCTACAAGGAGAAAATTAACCGCCGCTTCCGCGACAAAGGTCTCCGGACACGGATTCGGCAGACCGCTGTCAACGGTGGAGTTCGAGATACGAGCTACGACGAATTCGAACCGCAGTTGGTTCGGGTAAAGCGTTTTCCTATAAAACCGATGGGCGTAGAAGAGGCGACCATGCAGATGGACCTCCTCGGACACGATTTCTACGTCTTTACGAATGCGGACACGGAAGAGGTTAACGTGGTATATCGCCGCAGGAACGGCGATTACGGGTTAATTGAGCCGCAGAGTTAAGCGTTTTGTAAAACTAAAGTTCCATGAAACTCCCAATCTTGAACGGATTTCACGGACGCCTGCCGCGCGCGGGCGTCCGTTTTAGTCTTGCCAGCAGAGTTCATCTTCGCGTTATGTACATTCTGGCGAATTTGGTGTGTGATTTCTGTAGGTTGTGATATAGTGCACCGCTACGGTACAATCTGTTATTAGAGGTTGATCGCGATACCTTTTTCATTTTGTGTGCCTGTTGGGGCTGGATCGATTCTGAAGCCCCAGACACGGCGTATGGTATCGAGGGCATCTAGTGAATCTTTATGGGGGTGTAACCGTTCGGTGGGACTCCTCAAGCAAGTATTTAACTCCAACGAACGAGATATTGCACGTTTGCGCCGGAAGATCGATAAGATCAACGGCCTTGAATCGCAGTTTGAACATATGTCTGACGCGGAACTTCAGGCAATGACACCTGCGTTCCGCGAACGTTTAGAGAACGGCGAGAAACTGGACAACCTGTTGCCGGAAGCTTTCGCGGTCGTGCGCGAAGCGGCGAAGCGCGTACTCGGGCAGCGCCACTACGACGTTCAGTTAATGGGCGGTATGGTACTGCACGAAGGTCGCGTCGCGGAGATGAAGACCGGTGAAGGTAAGACGTTGGTCGGTACCTTGCCGTCTTATTTGAATGGACTGACCGGCAAAGGCGTGCACGTCGTCACGGTCAACGATTACCTGGCGAAGCGCGACGCGGAGATCACGGGGCAAGTGCATCGTTTCCTCGGTTTGTCAGTTGGTTACAACGGCCACGACATGACGGCCGCTCAGAAGCGCGAAGCGTACGCGGCGGATGTGACGTACGGTACGAACAACGAATTTGGGTTCGACTACCTGCGCGACAACATGGTGATGACGCTCGACGATATGGTCCAGCGTCCGCTCAACTTCGCCATCGTCGACGAAGTGGACTCGATTCTCATCGATGAAGCGCGTACGCCGCTCATCATTTCCGGGCCTGCTGAGAAATCTGCCGATCTTTATTTCCGTGCGGACCTGTTCGTTCGCCGCCTGCGCAAGGATGACGACTTTGACGTCGACGAAAAGATGCGGACCGCAAACCTGACCGAGTCTGGTGTGCATAAAGCCGAGCAGTATTTCAAAGTCGACAACTTGTTCGATCCCGACAACGTCACGCTCATGCACCACATCACCCAGGCCCTGAAGGCACATGGCCTGATGCACCGCGACAAGGACTACGTCGTCATGGGCGATGAGATCTGCATCGTCGACGAGTTCACGGGGCGCCTGATGGAAGGCCGTCGCTACAGCGAAGGATTGCACCAAGCCATCGAGGCGAAGGAAGGCGTCCGCGTTCAGAACGAGTCGAAGACGCTCGCGACCATCACGCTGCAGAACTACTTTCGCATGTACTCGAAGTTGTCCGGGATGACCGGTACGGCGAAGACAGAGGAAAAAGAGTTCATCGAGATCTACGGCATGGATGTCGTGACCATTCCGACGAATCGTCCGCTGCGCCGGAAGGACTTGGGCGACGTCATTTACAAGACGGAACAGGCGAAGTTCAATGCGGTGGTCAACGAGATCGCGGCTCGTCACGAACAGCAGCAACCGGTACTCGTCGGTACGACGTCGGTGGACAAGTCGGAGACGCTGTCGCGGATGTTGCACGTCAAGGGCATACCGCACCAGGTGTTGAACGCGAAACACCACGCACGCGAGGCGGAAATCGTGTCGCTCGCGGGTCAGCCGGGCATGGTGACCATCGCGACGAACATGGCCGGTCGTGGTACGGATATTTTGCTTGGCGACGGAGTGGCGGACGTCGGTGGATTGCACATCATCGGGACCGAGCGGCATGAGAGTCGACGGATCGACAATCAGCTGCGCGGGCGTTCCGGGCGTCAGGGCGACCCGGGTTCTTCCCAGTTCTTCCTGTCGCTTGAGGATGATCTGCTGCGGTTGTTTGGGTCGGAAAACATCAAGCGGATGATGGATAGACTGGGTCTTGAAGAGGATCAGCCGATTGAGCATCGCATGTTGACAGGTGCGATGGAGCGCGCGCAGAAGAAGGTCGAAGGCAACAACTACGACATCCGCAAGCACGTGCTTCGGTACGACGACGTCATGAATAAGCAGCGCGAAGTGATTTACAAGCAACGCCGGCAGATTCTCGAGCGGGACCACCTGCGCGAGATCGTCGAGGGGATGGGTGAGGACCTCATCGGGCACATGCTCGATGTATACTGCTCCGAGGAGCAGATTCCGGAGGACTGGGATATTCCGGGCCTCATCCAGTACGGCGAGCGCCACTTCTTGAATCCGGGTCAAGTGGACGAGGCGTCGTTGCGCAAACTGGAGCGGGAAGAACTGCAGGCGAAGTTGACCGAGCTGTTCACCTCGAACTATAACGACAGGGAAGAGTCGATGGGCGATTTCTTGCGTGAATTGGAGCGCCTCGTCTTGTTGCGCACGGTCGATTCCAAGTGGATGGACCACATCGACGCGATGGACCAATTCCGCCAAGGCGTGCACCTGCGCTCCTATGGTCAGGCGGATCCGCTGGTCATTTACCAGCGCGAAGGCTTCGAAATGTTTGAGGCGATGATTCACAGCATCGAAGAAGAAGTGATTCTCTACGTCTTCAAGGCGACGGTACAACAGGCGCCGCAGCCTATTGAGATGCACGACACGGTTGGCGGTTGATAGAGGGCCAAGGCACCTCTGTCTGCCAGCTTTGATACAATACACAAAGCAGTGTTTTACAGGTGTTTGGAACAGGTGATGGGCGGATGCTTTGCGTTCGTCCTCATCGCCTGCCTAAACGCCGATTTTTGAGGGAGTGACTTGTTGTGGCAGAAACCTTTGGCGAGCTTCGCCAAGATTTAAAAAGTATGGCTACTCGTTTAGCGGACTTCGGGAGGTCTCTTTGACGTCGCTGCCAAAGAGACCCGCATTGCGACCTTAGAGGACCTGATGTCGGCGGCGGATTTCTGGGATGATCAAGCGAAGGCACAAAAGGTCATTTCGGAGGTCAACGCGCTGAAATCGGTCGTCGAAAAGATGTCGGAACTCACGCAGCTCTACAGCGACGCCGAAGTGGCGCTCGAGTTGGCGCAAGAGGAAAACGACATGGACTTGTTCGCGGAGGCCAACGAGTTGGCGAGTCAGCTCAAGTCCGGAATGGATGCGTTCGAACTCGAACTGATGCTGTCTGGCGAATACGACGCGAACAACGCCATTCTCGAGTTGCACCCGGGTGCAGGCGGCACCGAGTCACAGGACTGGGCTTCCATCCTCCTGCGGATGTACACGAGGTGGGCGGAGGATCACCGCTATAAGGTCGACGTGCTCGACTATTTGCCTGGCGACGAAGCGGGCGTGAAAAGCGTGACGCTGCTCATCAAGGGTCACAACGCGTACGGCTATCTGAAGGCGGAGAAAGGCGTCCACCGCTTGGTTCGCATCTCGCCGTTCGACTCGTCTGGGCGCAGACACACGTCCTTCGCATCGGTCGATGTCATTCCCGAAATCTCGGAGGACAACTCGGATATTGAAGTTCGTCCGGAGGAGTTGCGGATTGACACCTACCGCTCGACTGGCGCAGGTGGACAGCACGTCAACACGACCGACTCCGCGGTGCGCATCACGCACCTTCCGACGGGCATCGTCGTGAGTTGTCAGAGTGAACGGTCGCAGATTCAAAACCGCGCCGTCGCGATGAACCTCTTGAAGGCGCGCCTCGCCGAGAAGCGCCGCGAGGAACGCGAGGCAGAACTCGCGGAACTGCGCGGCGAGCAGAAGGATATCGGTTGGGGCAGCCAGATTCGCTCGTATGTGTTTCACCCGTACTCGATGGTCAAGGACCACCGCACGAACGAGGAAATTGGGAACGTGCACGCCGTCGTCGATGGCTTGCTCGATCCCTTCATCAACGCCTACCTCCGCTGGCAACTGGCTCGCGAACAAGCGCGCGAGCAGGCGAACCAGGGCTGACGGGGTGTCTGGCAGCCGCCTGGCCACGCGCTGGGCGGCGTTTTGTTGCCAGTGAGATTTAGGTCCTCACCTCTGCCTACAAAGACATCCCCCTGTGTGTGACAATTTCGCAAGGGCAGTAAACCTATCCAATTGTGGTCTAGGTCTCGTTCAACCCGTTGTTTATAATGAAGTTGTCGGTCGTTGTCGGGTACCTTTCGCCGGAATCAAGGGATGGGGGAATTGTTGTGGGCATGGAAGAAAAAGTTGAGCAGATTCACGCGATGACCACTCAGTTGATCAGCATGGTGTCAAGTCTCATAGACCGGATGGACAGGCTAGAGACCCGCATGGATAACCTTGAGACCCGCATGGATGGGCTGGAATCGGAGATGACGCGTGTCCGTACGGATGTCTATGACAGACTGGACATTCAACGGTCACAGCTCGCTCAGAACACCGAAGAAATCCGTGTGTTACATAAACAGGGGCAACGAAAAAGCTCCGGCTAATGCTCGTGATGAATCGATGTCATTTCGTGTCTTGGCGGCATGTGGTGGCGGCGACTGAAAGTTTGGACGGTTGTACTCATCGAGATCTTCCTTTATATTTTTAATGCCCTTACGAAACTTTCTTTGGTTCGACTGCATGTTAAATTGCCTTAATGTACAATGATAAGCAGAAATATATATAAGGAACAGGACGTGATTTGGAGTGGAGAATCAGACAGCCCATCGTTTGCCTCCTCATGTATTCGTATTGTTTGGAGCTACGGGAGACCTAGCGCACCGCAAGCTCTTCCCGGCATTGTATCAATTGCACCGAAAGGGCCGCTTGTCGGACGGTGTGAGTGTCGTTGGTACCGCACGCTCAGAGTTTACGAGTGAATCCTTCCGGGATGAAGTACATAAAGCGTTGAACGAGTTTGTCAAAGAGGATATCGATGATGCGGTTTGGCAGGAATTTAGCCAACGAATCCATTACGTTCAGGGCAACGTAGATCGGGTGGAGGACTTCGAACGCCTGCGCGACTTCGTGGTCGATCTCGAGAAGAAGAAGGACCACGGCGGCAACCGCATGTTCTACTTGTCCATGGCACCTCGATTCTTCGGGGAAACCGCGTTGTTCTTGAAGCAAGCTGGCCTATCCGACACCAAGGGATGGCGCCGCTTGATCATCGAGAAGCCGTTTGGCCACGATTACGCGTCTGCCGCTGAGCTGAACGACCAATTGGCCACCGCGTTTGCTGAGGAAGAGATCTACCGGATCGATCACTACCTCGGCAAGGAAATGGTCCAGAACATCGAAGTTATCCGCTTTGCAAACTCGATGTTCGAACCACTTTGGGACAACCGTTCCATCGCGTCGATTCAAATCACCTCCAGTGAAACGGTGGGTGTAGAGGATCGCGCTTCGTATTATGAACAGTCGGGGGCCCTTCGCGACATGATTCAGAACCACATGTTGCAAATGGTCATGATGACTGCGATGGAGCCACCAAGCAGACTTCGTACGGAAGCGATTCGCGACGAGAAGGTGAAGGTCCTTCGCTCACTGCGTCGCTACAGCGTCGACGAAGTGAAAAACCACGTCGTGCGCGGTCAGTACACGGCAGGCGAAGTGAATGGGAAGGCCGTACCGGGTTACCTCGATGAGCCAAATGTGGCGCCGAATTCGCAGACCGATACGTTCATTTCGGCGAAGCTGTTCATCGATAACTTCCGTTGGGCTGGCGTGCCGTTCTACATCCGCACAGGCAAACGCATGCCGGTGAAGTCGACGGAAATCGTGGTCCAGTTCCGCAATATGCCAAAGCACCTGTACTTCAATCAAGAGGGAAACTTGGGTCCAAACCTGCTCGTCATCCGCATCAACCCAGTGGAAGGCATGTACATGCAGATGAACGTCAAGCGCCCAGGCACGGACAACGTAGTTGTTCCAGTCGCGATGGAGTTCAGCCAATCGACCGATAAGTCGCCAGAGGCGTACGAGCGCTTGCTGCACGACGCGATGATCGGGGACTCCACATTCTTTACGCGTTGGGACGAAGTTTCGCTGGCGTGGAAGTTTGTCGATCCGATTGCAGAAGCGTTCAGGACTGGCGCTGCACCGCTGCACACATACAAAGCCGGCGAATGGGGCCCGCAGGCGTCGGATGACCTCGTCAAGGAAGAACCGGGTCTTTGGTGGCCTGTCTACGGGGATAAAGTCCCGTCGGTCGAGAGCGTCATGAACCGCGAAAAGGGCAATACGGTGGAGGTGAAGTACTGAGATGGCTCGTACGATTTACGATGTGAGCATGCTCATTCACGAGGGCGTGCAAGTCTACAAGAACAAGGACGAGAAACGGCCAAAGTTCGAGACCACGTCAGATTTTTCGACGGGATCCAGTCACGAAACGCGCATTCACATGGACGCACATACGGGGACGCACATCGATGCGCCCCTCCACATGATTCCGGATGGCAAGACGATTGAGACCGTGAAGTTGAAGCAACTCGTCGGAAATTGCCGCGTTCTTGACCTCACGGACGTCGAAGGTGGCATCAGTCGATCCGACCTCGAGCCGCACAATCCGCAGCCTGACGAATTCTTGTTGTTCAAGACGAAGAACTCCTGGGACGAAGAATTTAATTATGAATTCATCTACCTTGCGCAAGATGGCGCGGAGTACCTGGCGGAAATCGGCATTTCCGGCGTGGGTATCGACGGCTTGGGCATCGAACGTGCACAGCCAGAGCACGAGACGCACACGTCACTGCTCGCAAAGGATATTGTCATCATCGAAGGGCTTCGCTTGAAGAACGTTCCTGCTGGAGAATACTTCATGGTGGCTGCACCGCTTAAGCTCACGGGTATCGATGCCGCACCCGCGCGTGTCATGTTGTTCGAAGGCGTCGGTTTCATTGACTGATCACCTCCATGCGCCCGCGATTGTGGCGCTGATTGAGGATGACCAACAATTGGCGAGCACACTGGCTCGCCAATTGTCACGGTATGAGTTTGAACCGGTCCTCGCGGATGGCCATGGCGATATCGTGGAAGCCGTGAACGCACTATCCCCGCAAGTCCTACCGCATCGCATGCGATAGCGCGAGTTTCACAACAGCCACCCACATCCGAGTTGGCTGTTGTCATATCGAGCGAGATATGCTAAAATACAACTCGTTCCCTACACGCGGAAGTGGCTCAGGGGTAGAGCATCGCCTTGCCAAGGCGAGGGTCGCGGGTTCGAATCCCGTCTTCCGCTCCACGAAGCGAATACGGGCTTCTCAACCAAGGGTTCCCCCGTATTAACGGGACTAGTTCGTGCCTTCGGCTCGAACGTCGGAATCCCGTCTTCCGCTTACGTAGCGGGCCCATAGCTCAGTTGGTTAGAGCGGCCGGCTCATAACCGGTTGGTCCTAGGTTCGAGTCCTAGTGGGCCCACCAAAAAGCGTTACGTTGCACGATTACTGTTGTAGCAAGGGTTTTACGAATATCGAACATAGTGGTCGATAGGTGAATCTCTTGCGACGATGATGGTAACTAGACTTGTCTACTCACTCCACGATAAACAGGGGTGAGTTTTTTGTTGCTCAAATTTGCAATTGCAGATTTCATCGATCACCGTAGGTACCGTAACATGTCTACATCTACAGTTTCAGCGTATAGGACTACGCTGACGTTTGCTGGAGGCCGTCCTCAACGTTGGGTAGCTGAGTGGGACCATCAGTTCGACGTGTACTGCACATGGAACGAGAAAACACTACTCATCGAATACAGCGTACGCCGATCACACAGAAGCAGTGGCGGGCAAATTGGCGTAAGAGGTACGAATGGTACGTGCAACAACAGTGGGATGCTAAGCCAACGGTGGTACTAGTCAATGTGACAGGACAAAAGGAAGATACCATTCATCCGCCCAAAGGCACCGTCGTGTGTCGCACTGTAGATGATGTTCGTCGTGCGCTAAGAAGTCAAGGTTAAAAGTCTGAGGAGACGTTTACTCAGTCTCAATCTATGGATTTAAAGCAGCCATTCTGACAAAAGGATTCATACCGTTGATCGATGAGATTCATCTGTGCTTTGTCAGAACAAATAGGACAGCCAAACGAAATCTTATTGGAACCACTTTGTTTCATTAACTGAATTGCTGTTTTCTTTGCCCAGAGCACATTGAGTCTGTCTTCACTATTCAAATCAACCATCTCCAAACTCTTTAGGCGTCGTCATGTGTAAAAAAATAGCCCTACGATTGCGGGCTAATTTAGGGGGTAAAGCAACAACATGACACCGTCAGTGTAGGACATGACTATTAAATTGCAGTTGAGTAAACGTAATGATTGTGTTAACCGGTTCATCATACGTGATACTGAACAGTCCAAATGTGCACTACAAAGCTGAGCCGGAGTACAGACTATGAATTGAAACACGATGCCCTCTCGTCCGGCGAGCATTTGGCCGGAGTGTTTCTTGTCTTTTTTAATAGGAACATACGTTCTGGTATCATGTGATCAGAGATGATGAACATGTGCGGACGATTTGCGCTAACGGAAGATTGGAGTCAGATCATCGAATACTTGGGGATCACTGCGTCACAGTACGCTATTCCGCCCCGGTACAATATCGCGCGATTCACAGTTTGGCTGTGGAACATGAGATGAGAGTGGCGGAGTTGGAGCCGGATGGCGTTTGGATGGAGATGAAGGACGGGGCGTTGGTGAAGTATAGCGTGAGGGAGCTGAAAAGACCGCACAGTGAGATGCGCGTTATCGACTTTTTGCGGTTAAACGTCGAGGATGTTCTGAGCGGGCGACGCATAGAAGCGACTTCACCAGACGTGTAAAAGGACTACACGTCGCACAACCCGTAGATCAGCTTAAGTACATGTGACAGCGTTTATCCCTCCGATATACAAATTACTCATTTTGGCTCTTCATACATGATACCCATAAGGACTAATGTTTACGTACTGTATAAGAAAATTTTACAAGTCTTTAATGATGCTACTGTATAGTCGTCGTAAATAAAAACACAAATTTGTCAGAATGGTGGTACAGGGATGACAAACAAAATTCTACGACGACTAGCGATTCGAACAACCGGATTTCTAAATAAGGGTATAAAGTTTAAGGTTCTCGCACTGCTTACATGTATTATTGTTTTTTCACTAGCTATCACCAATCTGCTCGGCGTACATACGACAAACCAAGTAATACTCGAATCCAGCCAAACAAAACTGGCTTCACAATTATCCATCGGACGTCACCTAATTGAGAACCAGTACAACGGTGATTGGCAAGTAACATCAGGTAAACTTTGGAAAGGGGACTCCGTCCTAAACGGAAATAATAACATTCCAACTTTACTCGGGTCTGAAATCGGTGACATGGTAACCATTTATCAAGGAAATAAGTCTGTGGCTACCAGTTTCAAAACTAACGACGGGCATTACTTGGTGGGCGGTACTTTACCGTCGGATATACAACAGACTGTACTTGAAAAAGGTGAAACGTATATTGGTCAGCAAACGATTGGTGGGCAACTTTATGAAGTAGCATTTCAGCCAATACAGGATAACACCAATAGGGTGATTGGTGTATGGTCATTGGCTTCTCCACTTACTCAGCTGGTACGTCAGCAAACTACGTATCAGTACGAGAGTTTAATCGTAGCCGTACTCGTTCTCATTTTTGGACTCGGACTCGGATGGTTTATGACAAATCGGATGGTCCGGCCTCTAAAAAAATTAATAGGAACCGCACACGAGATCGGTACAGGGAATTTAGCGGTGCATCTCAGTGATATTCAATCTACAGATGAAATCGGCCAGCTCGGGAAAGTTTTTAACCAAATGACATTGTCATTGAGAAATTTGATAAACGAATTGACAAGTACTTCTCTAAAATTAGGTACTTCGTCAGAACAGTTTTATACTAGTGCTGAAGAAACCAATAAGGCGGCCCAACAAGTAGCGATGACGATTCAGGAAACTTCAAGTACTGTGGGTGAACAAGCAGAGCGTGCGAAAGCAAGCATGACGGCAATGGAGGAAATGTCCCAAAGCGTTAACCAAATCGCGATAAGTGCACAGTCTGTCACAGAGTCAGCAATGAGTACTTCTGATATCGCTGATAACGGAAATAAATCTGTGCAATCAGCCGTCAAGCAAATGAATTCTGTCGGAGAAAGTATTGAGGTACTTTCCGACCTGGTAGATACAGTAAGTCAACGCTCCCAAGATATTGGACGAATCATCGGGATCATAACGCAGATCGCTTCTCAAACCGATTTGCTCGCATTGAACGCAGCCATAGAAGCTGCACGAGCTGGTGAACATGGCCGCGGATTTTCGGTCGTGGCTAGCGAAGTCAGGAAACTTGCGGAACAATCTTCCGGGGCCGCACGACAAATTGCGCAGTTCATTGCCACCATGCAGTCAGACACAGAACAAGCTGTTAAATCAATGCATACTGCTCAAATCGATGTTAGACAAGGGATTGAAGCTGTTAACACCGCAGGTATTTCATTTGGACACATCCAAATGGCAGTACAGCATGTTACGGATCAAATATTAGGAGTATCATCCGCGTGTCAGCAACTGTCTGCCAGTTCGGCACAAGTGCTTGATTCTATCCGATTCATTTCAGATGCAGCCTGGCAAGCGGCTGCTAGCACAGAAACGATTGCCGCTTCCGCTGAAGAGCAGTCGGCTACAATGGAGGACGTAACAGAATCAGCTCACCGGCTATCTCAAATGGCTGAACAAATGCAGGAGTTGGCTTCAAGATTTAAACTATAACTTTCCATTACATTACAAAAGCGGGATCTCGCCTGTCAAATTAGGGAGCCCGTTTTTGTATGCAAGAACCAATTATCAAATTCATAACGAGCTATTTGATACCCTTGATCTCTAAAGTGTTTAACCAATTTAAGGAATGAAGGGTAATCGTCAATCGCATGGTGTTCTGTAATTTCAAATACAATTTGCTTTGGATCTAATCCAACTTCCTCAATAAGCTTCAGGGTCTCACCCTGGCGAAATGTAGGTTCGAACAGTATTTTCGGCGAAAGGTTAATAAATAGTTTGTCTCCAGGCCCTACGTTTGATTGACGGATGGACTGATTTCTACAAATCCGTTCAACCTCGAGAAGGTATCCGAGTTGCTCTGCACAATCAAACAGATCACGAGGGTGCTCGAACTCCGATCCAATGGGACCTCTGGACAAACCCTCCCAACCAAAGGGTGTCATTGTATCAAGATGAACAATCGGCTGATAATAACTAGAAATATTTTTGGATTCAATAAGTCGTTCAAGCTCTTCAACCAGAAAAAGCGGTTTTGCGTCGGAATATCTCCGAGCGTTCCTTCCTGCCAATGTAATTAATTGGTATAGGCGTTCACCCGGCGGTTGTTCATCAAGTGATAAAGAGTGAGAGAGACCATAGCGTAGACGCAATGATGAATATCCGAGGAAACTGACACGCGCATTTACTATCTCTTGGCTTCGATGGACAAATCCGTGAATTAACCGAGCATGCCGGTCATTTTACGTGACGGACACCGATGAGTTGCTGACGGTGATCGCGCCCCGTATCCAGACTATGATATGTACTGGTACCAGGTCGACAAGATGATGGGCAACGTGAATAATGACTCAGAGAAATATGTGGAGGAATTACAATAAGCCAATACAAATTTTACGCTACGCTACACGATGGATCGGTGCAATGGTACCCGGTGTTCGTGACTGTCGACGCAGGTACGCGAGATGAAGCGATAAAGACCATGGCCGATGAGAATGACTTGACGGTAGTCGAGGAAGACGCCAATAGTGTTTGGATGTAGATGAAGGATGGGGCTCTGGTGAAGTACGACGTGAGCTTAGCCTAATTGGATATTTGTAGCGTACACGCTTCATTGAGTACCCAAAGCGACAGTGTCTATAATTGAGTCGCCCAATACTCAGTCTCCTCGCACGCCTCTTTCCAAGATCATCTGTGCGAGGAGATTTTTTATGTGGAATGGGCCACCGTCAGCCCCAACCATCGCGCTGACAGCAATGGCGACCACACACGCCGCCACTACCTGTTGCGCGTTCCGTATTTAACCCTGATAGCATCCATCCATCTGGACGTATGGACGGATACCCCGATCAAGCTCCCCTGCGTTATTAATGTGGCCACGAATTACGTCTATATTCAGATCATCCCGCGCCCGAACGAGCACTAGCAAAACTCCCTGTACAACGCAACAAAGCTACCTGTCCTGAGTAGGTAGCTTTGTTCCGATACATAGTGTGGATATGTCGCCATAAGGGAATAGTGTACCCCTTGCCAATTCCACCTTACGAGGATATTGTGTCATTAGATTGGTCAAATGGAACACGTTTCCTTTTATAACGACGAGGCTTTCTTCCAAGATAGAACTTCGCTGAGCGTAATAGGGAAGAAAAGATGTTAGCACCCCCAGAATATTTAAATTGTTCCATAATATCCTCCTTTTGGTCATACATCAGTTTGATAAGCTGTTTATATTGAGAAAGTGGCAGGTTATCCCAAACTAATCGCATCTCGAATCTATCGGACAACAAAGCCTGTACTTCCCGGACGTGTATAAGACCATCAATACCTTCTACTGATAATTCAGTAAAATGAGGGAACGCTTCTTCCGTTTGCAACCCAGTAGGATTGAAGTGTAAATCCATAGACGTAACCAATCAACAGGGCAACGAGGGGAACCAAAGACTGCCACACAATTTGTATAAACCTTAACCTTATCCGCTGGATAATCTAAATACGTACAAGCGGTGAGCGTTCGCTTTAAGACAGACACAGGCTCATTATAGGTTGCGACAAAAACATCAACTGTCGGATAGTATTCTACATCCAAAATTAACGTGTCCTTTATATTCGTACCACGATGCATAAGGAAATAAAAAATGGCCTGTTGAAAGTAACCGAGGTATTCTGCGCTAAGTAATAAAATTGAAGTGATAACATCCGCTGTTGTGTTAAATTCAACCGTATATACTGTTCTCCAGTACATGTAAATTGTAGAAAACACAAAGGAAACAAAAATCAGGGTCAATTGAATTAAACGAGAGAATTTTGATAAGGGATATAGAATTAAAACTGTTGCGAGACAAAATAAGATGTATAGAACTCCTCGGTATGATATTCCAGATAAATGCTCATTTAATACATGAATTCCTTGTGTATATAAATGTATTACGAAGTTACTTAAATGCGGCATAATAGGACACCTTAACCATATTTGCACCTTATTAGCATCGAATTAACAACAAAAAAGTAAATCCAAACGGACACCGCGTCATTCCTATATCGCCAAGGAAGTGGCAGGAGAAGTGGAATACACGACTGGCATGGTACGATAATTTGTCGCACGGTAAGCGAAATACCGCATCGATTGAGACGGATTAGATAAAAAAACGACCCCTTCGACGTCTAATCTTAGGGGTCAATTTTCATTTTAAAGGAGCGCAAATGTGAACAACCAACACCAACAGGACATCGTGATCGTACAACATGGATGTTGAGGTTTTGTTTCACGCTCGTAATAATTGTGTGAATGCCTCGTTAGAACCCACGCCATCCCCTGTTGCGGTAGGACGAACGTGGCGTGTTGAAATCAGACGTTGGACTCTCTACCGCCGCTACTTCATTAAGTCAGTTCGTAAAGGCATTTAATCAGCTAGCCTCATCGTTTCCGCAGCCGTCAAACACTTCGACACCATTAAAGGTACAGGGATCAGCACAGTTATCCAATGGAGTTGGTCTTGGTGATACCGTGCAATGGATTGAATCGCATTTGGAAAACCTAGTACCGCCCAAAAGCCATTAGATAAGAGTGGCTACGGAATGGATGCATACGCTGAAACACAATACAGGTGGATTATATGAATGGCCGTGTTGACTATTACGAAAAGGATTATTCGTCCGATGAGCCATTGTCCACCGGAGAGGCGGATGCTAAAAAGATAATTCCTAAGGACGCTGTATTTACGGGGCGTACATATACGCACGACAATGGCGGGGCAAAGGAAATCATCTATGTGTATAGGAGTATGTCGATCGAACATTTGTGGCCTGCCGATGAGTTTGCGAATGCGGATGGCGTAAATCAGCCTGGTGTGTTTGATGTCGCATACGAGTATGACACGCAAAATGATCCAACTCAGTTAATGGCCGTAGTTGTATTTGCAGGCGACAACCCATAATTGTTCCCAACATAACTCCTCTGTCCACGTCGGACTGGGGTCTTTTTATGTTCAAGTGCATATACATCGTGCTATGCCACGGTTAGTCAAATGTGCGACTACTTGATTTTGCCCGACGCCCACTTTATTATTGCGGTGAAGAGTGGACAAGATCTAGTAGTCGATGCAAGCTTGAACGTGCCGTAGCGGGCCCATAGCTCAGTTGGTTAGAGCGGCCGGCTCATAACCGGTTGGTCCTAGGTTCGAGTCCTAGTGGGCCCACCAAAAAGTCCCGAAGAACCCTTGAGAAATCAAGGGTTTTTGTATGTCTGTCTACAAACAAGTCATCATCCGACGCCTCCACGAGTATCTCACGACTGTGACTCCTAGCAACACGAACGGATTAGTCGACCAGGTAAAGCAATGTCGATCCCGCCATTGCACGAAAAAAGTTTACACCAGCCCGAGCAAATGGGCTATCGGCTTATGTTGGCCATCCTTCTTGTTTAACCAAACAACCAAAATACATGTTTTTTGTAAACGTGACAATTATAGTATTGGGTTTGATCATGAAGTATGGATGGTGAACGTTGATGCTTGATGCGAAGACTGTAGAAATTGTAAAGTTGACAGCACCAGTGTTAAAGGAACACAGTCACGATATTGGGCATCGCTTCTACGAGCTGCTGTTTTCAAAAGTCCCAGAGCTTAACAATATGTTCAATCAAACAAATCAGAAAAGGGGATTACAGCAGGACGCACTTGCCTATGCAGTTTACGAGGCTGGAGCAAACATTGAACACCTAGATGCCATTAAACCAATGGTACATCGGATCACTCAAAAGCACCGAGCCCTGGGTGTCAAAGCAGAACACTATCCAGTAGTTGGGGGAACACTCCTTGCTGCTGTAAAGGACGTTTTAGGTGCTGCCGCTACGGATGAAATCATTGACGCGTGGGGTAGAACGTACAGCTATATTGCCGACATATTCATCAGTGCTGAACAAGGACTATATGATGAAATGGAACATAAACAAGGCGGATGGATTGGAGTAAGGAACTTCGTTGTAGACAGGAAGATCAAGGAAAGCGACGTCATCACCTCATTTTACCTGAAGCCTGAAGATGGCAAACCGATTGCGTCGTATGAAGCAGGTCAATATATAACCGTTTGGCTCGACATTCCCGGTGAAAAATACACACATGTACGCCATTACAGCCTATCGGAGGCTCCAGGCAAGGACTTTTACCGCATTAGTGTGAAGCGTGAAGAGGGGCGTGCAAATGTCCCTTCTGGAATTGTATCGACCTATATTCATGACCATGTCGACGAGGGCAGTCATCTGAAAGTCAGTGCACCAGCCGGTGATTTCACTATTTACACCAAGAATACCCCGATTGTACTAATCAGTGGAGGCGTTGGAATCACACCTATGATTAGTATGCTAAATACGATAGTCGAAACGCAGCCAGAACGACAGGTTACGTTTATTCATGCTGCAATGAACAGTAAAGTCCATGCGATGAAGGAACACATCGGAAAATTGGCGAGGCAACATGAGCGCGTGAAGTCATTTGTGTGTTATGAGTCGCCGACCGAACAGGACCGTGCGGAACACAACTATGATAAAGAAGGGTTTGTGACCTTGGAGTGGCTGAGTTCAGTTATTGACGACAAGCAGGCAGATTTTTATGTTTGTGGCCCATTGCCTTTCATGAGGGTAGTGTTACGCGCGCTGAAGGATATGGAGATCCCCGACGACCGTAGTCACTATGAGTCCTTTAGTCCTGTTGGGATCTTAGAGGAAGCATAATTAAAACGTATATCCAATATGACACTACAAAAAATCACGAGCAGTTGAATACCTTGGCAACGGGGCTGTCAGCTTATGCTGACGGTCCTTTTGATGCACACATTACAGTTTTCTTTTATGGCTAGAGTACAAGGACGACGCAGGGTATGATAAAGCTACACGCCAACTTGATAAAGATCTTTGGTTCTTGGAAGCTCATCTATCCGATTGAAGCCTTGATGTTCTGTACGTAGCAAACTTGCGCCTAGAGGGTTTGGAAGGTCCTCTGCGATCGCGGTATCCTGACTTTACTCCTTGGGGTGAACCTTATGCAGATAGGGCGGCCTAGCCGCCCTGTTGTGCATTGTACGGTATTATTTCCGCATGCTCCTAGAGAGTTAATTCCGACAGAAAGAGTAACATCGAGGATGCGGCAAAGGAATTGCCGGTCGATCAGTGAAGTGCCGTAAAATGAAATCGGATATCCTCTTCGAATCTAAGAAACAAACTACTCTATATTGCTCGCTTTTCCTTTGTTCACGTTATTGATTCAACCATTCGTAAAAAACTAGACTTTACCTGAGTAACTTCAGGAGAGACAAGTAAGACGTTCTCGTGTAATTTGTATGGCTAAAGCATCATCCAAATACCCAATAGGAAACATGTAGTCGGGAATGGCATCAGTTGCTAACACAAAGTACAATAGCCCACTTCCTAGAATTCTCCGTTCCTTTTCTGACATCTCGGAATTCAAATACCGGTCGAACATTTCGTCCAAATCCTCAAGAAATGGACCAGAACCATAAATGTGCTTACGTTTATCTGGAAATTTCTCGATAATTAATTCTTGACCCTCGCTTGTTCCCGCATAAACCTCATATTTCATCAACTCTTGTTCAATAGACCGTTTGTTAAGTTGATCTGCATTAAAGCCTACATGCTGTAAAATGTCTTGGATATTCCCGAGTGATGTATCTACCTCAAATCCGGCAGCAGTGAATAATACCGCAGGCGGAACAGACAAATGATGAGCCATCTTCTGTAGATATTCCGGATTCACTCGTTGCTTACCTGCTAACATCTTAGAGATGGTCGCGACATTGACTCCGGTTAATAACGCCAGTTGCCTCATCGACAAAGAACGTTCGCGCAACAAATTTTTGACCGTTTCCTCTAGATTTAATGCACTATTTCTGCCCACGCGAAGTACCTCCCTTATGTTCTTGAGACAATTGCCTTAGCGTTTATTCAGTGTTTCGATTCCTCCAACAATCATCGTCACACGCCACCTGATTTCTGTATATGATATGCCATCAACTGTTGGGTAGTGCTGAACGGAACGACAACCGAAGAGTGATTTAACGGTATTTCTATACATGAACGGAGAGGTGAGCATGGAAATGGAACGTGAGGTTACAGCTTTTAATGAAAAAACATCAAGGTTTAGACAAAGTGTTTCAGCACGTAAACGTGGTTGGCGAAGATACGTTTGGGTCTTTTGGGTACTCCTAGGTCCTGGACTACTTGCGGCGTTGGCTGATAATGACGCGGGTGGAGTGATTTCCTACACTGCAACTGGCGTTCAATTTGGTATCGGGTTATTTGTCCCCTTGGTATTGTGTCTTGCCTTTCTGACGTTTACTGTTCAAGAGATGAGTATGCGTCTCAGTGCGGTCACTCAAGAAGGATTTTCAAGACTTGCCCGTCGACGATACGGTAAGTTCTGGGGCTATTATCATATCTCCACACTCGCCTTCGAAAACCTTTTGACACTCATTACGGAATTCATCGGGATGACAGCAGGTCTAATTTTACTGGGTATTCCGATGTGGCTCAGTGACTTAATTTGTTTAATGTTAATCACGTCCTTCGTTATTTTTACCGGGTACTTTACAAAGGAAAGAATTGCGCTGCTTGTGGGTGTACTTAACGTTGTCTTTCTCGTCGTAGCTGGCATGACACACCCGAGCCTTTCTGCGATCGGCCACGCTTTTGCAGCATGGAATGTTCCCCATGAACTGCAAGGCGGGGTAATTTGGTTCATTATTGCGACCGTTGGGAATGCCATCGCACCGTGGATGATTTTCTTCCAAGGCAGCGGAACGATTGATAAGGGAGTTAGTTCCCGTGAACTGAGATTAGGACGCATTGACACTGCGTTTGGATGCATTGTTCAGGTGATCATTGCAGCGGGCATTATTATCTGCGGTGCGGCACTCTTTGGGCACATCCAGAATGTGAGTAGTTTAGGACCTTCTGAAATCATTAATGCACTAAGTCATTCAGTTGGACGATGGGCGGCTATCTTGTTCGGCGTTGGGTTGTTCGACGCTGGTTTTCTTGCCTCCATTACGGTCTCTTTATCGTCCTCCTGGAGCATTTCCGAATTGTTTGGCTGGTCAAAGAGCCTGAATGATAAGGTACGTGAAGCACCAAAATTTTACGCTGTTTATATTGGGAGCCTTATACTTGCTGCACTTGCAATATTGATTCCGAATTTACCACTGAACATGATATCCATCATCACGCAAGTAGTTGGTGGAATTCTTATGGCACCATTACTGATCTTCTTGGTACTCATGACCAGTGATAAGAAACTGATGGGGGAATATAGGACGAAATTGTTTGGTCGAATATGGGGGTGGGTAATGGTCTCTCTCCTCGTTGGATTAACAGTAGCCACCTTTTGGCAGACTCTTTCTAGTCTGTAATTCTTATGTCGTTTTTATGGTCTATAATACAGAACGAATTGGCGATGTAACCGGCATATAAAGGTTCTCGTGTTCTTTTCAAAGAGTCTGTAGTAGCTGGGAGATACTATTACTTTAATCAGGTAGATCAATGATTCAACAGGGATCTGCCTGATTTTGTTTGTCTTACACACTGGATTACCGATATAAGTAATCCCCTTCGGGAAATTATTTTCAATTTCAAAACGAACGATATGCGAAGGAACTCTCTTTTATTACATGGTCTAACTTTACAAAATCTTCATATGTTTAAACAATCATTACCGATTCTAAATTCAGATACTACATAAATCAGGTGACGCTAATGAAATTACTTACACTACATCGGATCGATAAGCTTATGAAAATGAACAATATTGAAGTAGCCCATGCCTCCCCTGGGAGAATACGAATTAAATCACCGTTATGGAAGAACCACAAGAC
The DNA here is from genome assembly GCF_026651875.1 of Alicyclobacillus fastidiosus. GTDB lineage: Bacteria > Bacillota > Bacilli > Alicyclobacillales > Alicyclobacillaceae > Alicyclobacillus > Alicyclobacillus fastidiosus. The sequence goes on from NZ_CP104067.1 coordinate 818,052, forward strand.
AATTGGGGAACGATTGCGTGTATGGGCTACTGAAGAGCAAAGCGTGATTGAAGCCGTTCATAATATCGATACTGGGTCTATTTTGATCAGGTACCACACATTCGCACCAATTAATCCAGAAAGTATTGAGGCTTGGTTAATTCGGCTGATCAGGGAGTCGTAAGGAGAGGATTAGATGCTTCAAACCGTCTTGGGGCTTGGTGGGTCCATTTTGGGAACAAAATTATTGCAAAAATTTTACGATCAAAAAGTAAACGTCATTAGTGCACTACCTGGACGTGTGCGGCTTCAATGTGACCGATGGAAGGACTCGGAAACAAAGAAGGTAGTCGAACGGATTTTAATTCAGCATCCTTTGGTGAAGAGTGTTCACTTGGCGGATATAACGGGTTCGTTACTATTGCACTTTACTAGGGATTCTCTCTCACCTGACGAGCTTGACAGTATTGTAAAGCTTGCAGTTAACGCTGCTGTTTCTTCGTATCCGCAGCGTAAGGCGGAGTTGATGGAGGGATACAAGAAAACGCTAACTGGTATTGACGGTCAAATTAAGACCAGGACAATGGGTAAAATTGATCTAAATTCAGCTCTCGTTACATTTTTGGCTCTACGAGGGATAATCGGGTTTTCATCTAACCCTGCCTTTTCAACTAGTTTGCTCTTATGGGCGTACGGACTCTTGAATCAAGAGAGGTGAAGAGGGTGAATCAATTTCAAATTGTCCACAGTCTTCCAGGAAGAACAAGAATAAGATTTAGAGTACAGGTAAACCATCCCGGTCTCCTCGAAGCAAGTCTACGTGCACATCCTTTTATTCATTCAGCATTCTTCCGAGCAGAAACAAAGTCATTGCTGATTCATCATCATTGCACTATGTCTAACAGAGAAGTCGTTAAGCTCTTATTTTGCGTAGTGCGTAGAATAACAAGACCAACTGAACAGTCAGTACAGCGGACAAATTTTAAGTCCTACTTTTTGTTTTCTGGAGTCGGGTTACTATGGAGCTGGATGTTTCCTACAGCAGGTGTCGGACTGCTGTCAGTTCCTTCTCTGCTTACAATGTTTTTGTCTCGTAACACTTTTAAAAATGGTTTATCAGCATTGATCAATAGGCGTAAAGCTAATGCGGATACGTTGAGTTCTGTCGCAATTATCGCGTCATTAATAAAAGGCACACCTCAATCTGCAATTTTCATTTTGATGATTTCCGCCTTTAGTGAAATGTTAACCGAGTTGACAGCGTCTCGTGCAAGACGAAGTCTATCTGAGTTAATGGAAGGTGAAGTAACAACGGCGTGGAAGGTTGTCGACTCAGAAACAGTTAAAGTGTCTGTTAACGAACTTGGGGTAGAGGACGAAATTTATGTATTTGCGGGTGAGAAAGTCCCAGTCGATGGAACGGTGCTCTCAGGTTCTGGATCGATCGATGAATCTTCTATTACGGGTGAATACTTACCGAGGTCAATTGAACCATGGGGTTACGTGTTTGCCGGTAGCGTTTTAAAAGAAGGTTGTATGTTGATTAGGGCTGAGAGGGTCGGAAATCAAACCGCTGTAAGAAAGATGATAAAGCTCATCGAAGAATCATACGAGCAAAAAGCTCCGGTACAGCATGTAACTGACCGCCTTGCTAATCGATTAGTACTTGTTTCGTTTCTAATGGCTGGATTTGTTTTCATGTTTACACGGAATTGGGACCGAACGTTAAATATGCTTATTGTAGACTTTTGCTGTGGTCTCAAGCTTTCTACTTCAACGGCATTTTCGGCATCCATCGCGAAGGCAGCCCAAAATGGGATTCTAATCAAGGGAAGCCAACATATTGAGAAACTGACCGCAATCGATACTATGCTCTTGGATAAGACAGGTACCATTACAGAGGGTAGACCGGAAGTTTTAAATGTGTATGGAGTCCACCCTGGTATGGAAACAGAGGTACTTATGTATGCAGCATCGGTTGAAAAGCATTCTGGACACCCAGTTGCAGAGGCAATACGTCGGGAGGCAAAGAGAGAAAAAATTCACATTATAGAACCGATTGATGTAGAAACCATCATTGGGAAAGGGATTGCTGCAACTGTCAAGGGGGAGCGAATTCTTGTCGGGAGCGAACGATTCCTAAGGGAAAATGATATTAAAGCCCATCATGAACAAAATGAGATTGAAGGGACACCAATTTATGTTGCCAAACAAGGGGCATTGCTTGGGGTTGTTTACATTCAAGACCGTATCCGTTCAAACATGAAGAAAAGTTTGACGGAATTAAAGGAGAAATACATTAGAAATATTATGATGGTTACAGGAGACCAACGCCAAAGTGCCACGTTAGTTTCCAAACAAACGGGTATCAAGGATTACATCTTTGAGGCTTTGCCTGAGCAAAAGCATATGATTGTTCGACAACTACAGGGATCCGGTCGGAAAGTACTAATGATTGGTGATGGTTTAAACGACGGACCTGCATTAGGAAGAGCAGATGTCGGAGTGTCAATGGGGAGTAAGAGAACGGCTTTGGCTTCCGAAGTCAGTGACATTACCATTACTTCAGATGACCCGCTCACGTTACCGGCACTAATGGAACTTTCGTACAAGACGATGGGAATTGTTCGTAACAACATTCGTTTTACCATAGTACTTAACGCGTTTGCTGTAATATTCGGCGCAATGGGGATGTTATCTCCGGTTCTAAGCGCGCTCATTCACAACGGTGCGACAGTTGCCGTAGTGGCTAACAGTTCCAGGCTACTTTGGCTAGATATGAAACACTTCAGAAGAACACCAAGGGTTATTGAAGCAGGAAGAGCCAAAGTTCTTAGATCAAACAATGGTGAGAGTGAAAATCTTCGTTCTGTCGTTGGACTATAGAGGAGTTGAGTTCAAATGGGAGAGAAATTCACCTTTTACATTGTACATGAGCTCGATAATAGAATTCGCATGATGGTACCAAAAATCACTGACCACCCAGATCTGCGATCCGTCAGACAGTTAATAAAAAGTATCCATGGGGTTGAATCACTGAGAATACAACCGGTTATTTGTACGTTGGTGATTCATTACAACCGGAACATAATTAGCCGGATGGATTTATTGAATAAAATATTCCTGATTCTTCGAGATACACAAGCCAACGTATACAGCAATTTTTTAGGTGCACAGTCATCAATAATTAAGCAAGATTTACTTCGTTCTATGGTCTCAGGGTCCCTTTTGCTGCTTTCCTATTTACTAAGAAGGACTGGGCGTCGTCCAGACATTCTAGATTATTCAGCAGTTATTTCGACAGCCTATACGGTGATGAATCACGGAACAAACAAGTTACGTCATCCAGATGTGATTACCGGTTTTATCAGTATATTGTCTCTTGGAACAAGCAATATTCTTAAAGTCACACTGCTTACGTGGGTCGTTAATTTTCTAGAAATTATTGCTGATATGAACAGGGGCAACACTGCTTCCTTTCATATAAATCCATTACAGAGCTGTTGTAGGAGGAATCAGTATGCAATTTAATAAGGATTTTTGGATTGGGTTTGCAACAGGAGCGGTTGTTGGGGCAGTGGGATATCGTTTATATGAGCAGAAGAGTGGACAATTAAACCGCCTAGTCCAGGGGTCAAACAACTTACATTCCAGTTCAGGAGAACTGTCTGTTGAAGACTTAATGTTACAGAAGGAACGATTAGAGGACTTAATTGCTGAAAAACAAGCAGCGTCCTGATGTCGGGAATACTTATTCATCTAAATAATAAAGCTAAATTGAGGGTGTCCCAAAAGGGGCACCCCCTTTAGTTTGTAGCAATGTAAATATTAATGAATTATTTTTTTGATGAGTAACAGACTGATTCACGTGACAACCTCGAGTACGGTCCTTAGAAAAAGGTAAATCACTTGATAACACTTGTTCGCCTTTAGACAGTGACGCGTGTTTGAGTAATTCATATTAATTTGATGACTTTGTTACAGGTTGCTTTGTTTCTTTTGAGTTGTGTAAAACACGAGTTCTAACAACGTGCCGAGTCACCAGTAAAGCGCCGATGGTAACAGTTCCGACAAGGCATTCCATGTTTTCATCTCCTCAAGGCTTTCACGAATTCATCCCGACATCTTCGAACTTTCGCCAATTACGATATTGGCCCCACCATTCTGGATGCAGTTGAATGAATTTGATCAAATGTCTCATGTTGTTTAACACCTCATCCGAAATGTAATGCTCAACACCTTCAACCGTTTGGTGTACCGTATCCGAGCTATCTAACTCCATACGCTCCAAGAATTCCTTGATAATGGTTCTGCGTTCATGTAACTTTTGACCTCGCTGATACCCATCAGGAGTCATTCGAAAACCCATGTAACGCCTGCGCTCTACGATGCCATCTTTATGAAGTTTCTCAATCATCTTGCTGACAGAGGGGCTGTTGACTCCTAATGCCGTTGCGACATCTTTTACTCGGACGTATCCATGCCGGGTGGTTAAATCCCAAATTGCCTCAAGATAGTCTTCCTGTGTCGGACTAAAAGGCATCAGAGCATTTCACCTCTCTTAATCGGCTAATCAAAAGGGCATTGGACCGCCGAAGGTCTGATAACTTAAGAGCAGATTTGAGACAACAATGATCACAGCACCGGCTTAAGCCGATGCAATGACCATTTTTTGTTTGGTAAAACAGGCATAAACTTTGGCGACCGGAAGTAATGAGCGCCAAGTTAGGCAAAGGCTCACCACTTTACTAGCATACTTACTCCAGACTCGGAAAGTGGTGAGAGAACAGTAATTCATAAAAATCTTGTGGATGGTGCAGATGATTGTGCTGTTCTACTAAGTTTCATAACAATTTAAGTTAATCCCGGAATTGATCCGCCAAACGTGAGATACAGCAGCAGCAGGTTTAGGACCACAATTATAATCGTGCTCATCATCGCTAAGACGGTTACAACCCGTTTGTTAACCAGTACACCCATGATGTCCCGACGCCTTGTGAAGTAAACGAGAGCTATTACAGGTACGGGAAGAACGAGACTAAGTATAACCTGGCTGATGACAAGTGCTTGTGTTGAATTTACTCCGAGCATAATAATCACTGCTGGCGGAATCATTGTAGCAACACGGCGAATCCAGAGTGGGATGGTAAAGCCCACAAAGCCTTGCATGATAACCTGACCTGCCATCGTTCCGACTGCGGAACTTGAAAATCCGGAAGCTAATAAGGAGACCAGGAATACAGCGGCAGAGGCTGAGCCTAGCAACGGTGTTAACGTTTGATATGCAGTGGATATGTCTGCGATCTGGGTGTGTCCAGTCCCGTTAAAGACGGAAGCTGACATATACATCATAGATAAATTGACGAACCCTGCGAGTGTTAATGCAATAACGACTTCGCGTGTGTTGAAACGACCAATTTTTCGTTTCTCCATGTCGTCCCGTGGAACAATTCGGTTTTGGGTTAGTCCGGAATGTAAATAAACCGCGTGAGGCATCACGGTTGCGCCGATCACGCCCACTGCCAACAAAACTGCATCACTGTTACCCATCCAAGGCACGACACTGTGGTACACAATTTGGTTGAACTGTGGTTTCGATAATATGGTCTCTACTATATAGCACAGTGCGATAACGATGACGAATGCAGTTATAAACTTTTCCAGTGGTCTGAAGCCAAAGCGATCGAGCATTAAAATTAAGTACGTCGTAATACCGGTTAGGATCATGGCAATCATCATTGGAATATGAAACAACAAATTTAAACCAAGCGTGGCGCCCAAAAATTCAGCAAGGTCGGTTGCCATTGCTGCGATCTCGGAAAAACCCCACATGATGTAAGACAACCAACGCGGGCAGTATTCTCTTATCATTTCCGGGAGGTTTTTACCTGTTGCAATGCCAAGTTTAGCTGATAGGTTTTGTATAAGCATTGCCATCAGATTTGCAAGAACAACAACCCAAAGAAGCTTGTAGCCAAATTCTGAACCGCTTTGAATGTTTGTTGCGAAGTTTCCAGGATCCACATAGGCGATGGAAGCAATGAAAGCAGGACCTAAAAATGGAATTAGAGCACGAATGCCTCTTTTTTGACTTGTAAGTGCCTCGCGGGCGGCTATCACAGTCTTACTTTCTTCAAATTGAGCTGATGGTGCACTCATCAAATACACATCCCTTCAATGTGGTTACGAAAAAATAATGGTAGTACTTTTAGGCAACGGACAAAGTTTTAGTCAAGGGAAACTTTTTAGGTTGAAATTGCCCATGAAATAAGTACAAACATGGTATGTAGCGCAATACGATTCGGACAATTAGTGCAAGCTAAAACTTTTTCCTTAGGGCAACTTTCACTACTATGGTATGCGCAAAATTGTAAATATGCAACCAAAATTTTCTCGTCGTATGCACTAATTTGTGGAGCTCAGAAAGCGTCAGGATGCAATTGGAAAATTGCGGTGTGTATTTAGGGGATTAAGTACAAAGTTAGGGCACAGAAACTCATCGACTTAGGGGATTTCAATGAAGGTGGTACAGGCTTTCTTAATTGACAAAATTAGGGTTGACTATTCGCTTAGTCTAAATTGAATATTGACACTGTATTACACAACCGATGAGGTGATAAGCTTGGCAACTCTTTCTCCGGCACAAAGACTGGATGAAGTTTTCGGTAAGGAAAAACAGAACAATGTGGAAGGATGGATTGGTGACGCAATATATGGTGTAAATGACGGATTAGGTGCCATCTTCGGCATCGTTGCGGGTGTAGCGGGCTATACGTCCAATAGCCATACGATATTAATCTCTGGTCTCTTCGGCGCATTGGCGAGTACGTTGTCAATGGGAGCAGGTGCATGGCTTGCAACTAAATCAGAGAACGAGCTGATGGAAACAACATTATCTAGAGCACGCAAGTCTATTGAAAATGAACCGACACGTGAGATTGAGACGTTGTCTTTAATTTATCAAGTAAAGGGTTTTAATGAAAAGGATGCGAACCATATAGCACAGACAATCGCGAAGGATGACGCAATGTTCCTTGAGACCATTGCGCAAGAAAAGCACGGACTGCATGAGTCCGGAAAAGGCAACCCGTGGTCATCAGCGATTTCAGGATCCATCTCTACGTTTGTAGGGGCAATTGTTCCCTTACTTCCGTTTTTTTTCGTGCATGGTACTGTAGCGCTAATCATTGCGGCGATTGTCTCTATTTTGGCGCACTTTGTTGTAGGTGCTGCGAAAAGTCTCGTTACAGTTCGTTCCTGGTGGTCTAGCGGATTGGAAATGACGATGGCAGGAATTATTGTCGGTGTTGTTTCCTACGGACTCGGATTATTGGGTAATGTGTTACTCGGATAGTTTTTTAACTTTGAGAAAAAGAAAAGGGGAGCCGAATAAAGTGCTACCCCTTTTCATGCACGGCAAACTCCGAGTATGGTACTGCGTATTATATATGTCATCTTATACAAAGCTATGCCTGTCTTAGGGGGGGGACCTCCCGAGGTGAAAATGCTTGGAATGGGGATATACACATTCTTCGTGTAACCACTAGTAAACCTGATTGATGCCAACGGAAATCAGTAAAAAGCCGGCAACAAATGAAGAGTATTTCCCCAATAATCTGGCGAGTACACCGATACCTACAATGTTGCCAACCCAAATCATGATGTATCCCCAGACCGTGACACTGGCAACGGTTGCCCAAAATGACGCCGCGTTGGAGAATGTAGCTCCAAACCCAGTTACCAAATTTGTGAATGACAGTGCCAAGCCGAGAACAAGTCCTTGTTTTTGAGAATTTCGGGGATGAATGTACGCTGAATACCAGAAAAATACTCCAATACAAACAAGTACGATGCAGGATGACCACGATGCCTGACTCTGATTAAGGTAGTGTGAGATGATCTCCCCAGTGTATGCTCCGAGGAGCGTTGTAAAAAATCCGACAGCATTGACGATTGCATTAACCCAGTGGGGAAACTTGATCTTGTTACTTCCGTATGCGATACCAACACTACAATTGTCTAAGTTAGAACCGAAGCCAATCAAATTTGCTGTAATAAATGGACTTAACCAACCCAATTTCCTCACGCCTCTGCCTTCTGATATCTGTAAGTATATGGGGGGAGGTGTGTGATGAGTAGACAAAGGAACCAAGGCAACAGCCTGTTAAAAAGTTCTTTGAACTGTAAATTGCTGAAGGTAAAAGTCCTTAAATTTATGGTTGTAACGCCGACAAGGAAATCATTTAACTAAGATGTAGAATGAACCTGCCTCTAGCATAATATATCCGCCGATACCAATCAGAGTAAAGGGAACTGTTAGATGTCCGTATTTCTTTATGAAACTACCCAACCACGGGTTGTGTATGGCTTTATAGGCGATCCAACACCACACTCCGGTAAGAATGAGGAACATTGTAACTACAATTGCCTTGTAAATCCATTGTCCTTGCGCGAACAAAGGGATGTACACACTCAGGTTATCGACGCCATTACCAATTACAATGAGCATTACTTTATAGGTGTTTAGATCAGTCAATGCATTTCGGGAACTGGGTTTCTCTTCGTCTTTAGTATAGAACATTTTTACTCCCATATAGATGGGGATGATACCAAGGAACCCCAACCATGTCCTTGGAATAATCAGTGCTCCAAATGCCCCTATAGAACTCAGTATTATAAGCAAACACATGCCAAAATACTGACCGACAACAATATATGCTTTGCGCTTCGATGAATGAGATTGTAGAAAGAGAGCAGTGAGAACGAAGATATCATCTATATTTGTAGCGGCAAATGATATACACCCTGTCAACAAAGCTGAATAGACGGTATTCATGCGTCGTCCTCTTCATAAAATTTTCTTACTACAGCCTGTCTAAGAATCTTATGATAATAAAAGGTTAATCAGAACTTCTTTGTACTCGTCGTACAGCTTGATATCCCTAACCACATGAGGGAATTAGATACATAAAGACGAAATCTTGTTGCACCATGGACTCGACTTCTTAGTGCGCGTTGATGGAATTCTAAACGTTAGAAAACGTGCCTGTGGGGGTGAAAGACGCCACATTGATATTGAGTTTTAGACAAGAAATAGGGGACATATTGCCCCCTATTTAGCCATCTTTTCATTACATTGCCTTAATTCAAAACCAATCTCACGTACTAGGTCCAACAATACCATCTACGATTAGCCGTGTACCGCTTGGAATCCACGGACAGCATGGTATGCATTTCTGCATCTTGCCTACCTGGGCAACTACCGGGAGGAGATTTCATGGTATCCATATTTACAACATCCATCCAACCACGAAATTCACTTTCACCAGGATATAGTAAAGCTTTGAAGGGGAAGAAGCGCCTTACTGAATACGACCTATAGCCAACATAAATTGTCGGTGCATAAACATGCTATTTTCACGTTAATATGATTGGTCTGTACAATTTATCAGCCCAATCTGCATCCGAGGATTTCACTTTATTGAACGGAATTTCGCATGATCTAGGAATTTATCCTAATTGTAAAATTATTTATCCACATCCTGTTGGTAAAGTCCCTCCCCCTAACTGTGACTTTATGGTCATCCACTTCTACATAAAGACCCTCGCTATCTCCAATCGATTTATGATTTGACGTGATCGGATTTCGAACAGATGAGGTGTTGAACATTGTAAAATGGTCGTGGTAAACCGCTCCAGGATTGTTCTTTAAGGTGTAATGGGTGTGTCCTGAAAAGAATAAAACAGATGAATATTGATTTAGGATATTACGAAGTTTATCACCATTAATTAGATAACCTCCGTTACTTCCTGCGACTGTATTGGGAATCGGTTCATGCAAAAATACAAAAGTTGGTTTATTATGAGGGCTTTGTGCAAGTTGCTTCGCAAGCCACTTCAATTGTGTCTCTGAAAGCACGGTATCATAGTGTTTACTGAGCTTTGACATTGGATACGTTGGCCCCAAAACGACAAAATGATATCCATTAATCCATTTATCGTAATAAAGATTCTGCATTCCTGTGTTTTTCTTAAACACTCAACTTTCGCAGGCCAAAACAGGGAGATATGCCTTGATATAGCTGGGTAAACCGTCGATCCACCGCTGTAGTTGACTGCGAATCAGTTTCGAGAGTCGTTTGCCTGCCTTCTTGGAAACATCATTTACAAGTTCAACCAATTGGCTCAATGCGATGGCCCAGTCCAGTTCGCTCACTTCGTCGCAGAGCATTAGAAATAGATTCCCCAATGTACGGTTGTCCGTGCTCTGGCGGTGCTGCCAAGCTAACAGAATATACCGTGAAAAGACAATCGTCGTGTGGCTGATGAGCATGTCATAGGAACGTCCTTGAAACTCTTTCTGCAGACGCAGTAATGATTTTGTGCATTTGAAGAACACTTCAATGTCCCATCGAATGCCGTAAATCTGTACGATTTTCTCGACCGTCAGCGTCGTATCTGTAGACAGGATAGCCAGCCATTCCTTCTTGTTGGTTCGGTGACGAACGAACACCATTTTGATCGGGATGCCTGGGCGCAGTTGAGTATGTATGGACCTTAAGATTCCTTTCTTCGTACTTTGAACGGGCGTAGCAGCGTAGTACAGCTCTTGCAAGGACAGGCACCGTCCGTCGAGTAAATATCGTTTGTTGTCCGCCTTGACCATTCCGATGACGTCCAGTCCCCTATCCAGCACGGCTTGAATCAACGGAGCGTGCGTGAACCAACTGTCCATCAATACGTACGAGGCATTCATTCCAGCAGACAGAGCACGGTCAATCATGGCAGGGATGATATCTGGGGCCGGGAGAAGTGATTCCATTCTGCGTTTGTATCCGTGAGTGCGTTTATCAATCGATTGACCCAAGCCTTGAATCTGCGACTTGACGGAACTGAGGAGAGAAAAGTCCACTGGGACGAATGTATGACCGTCAGACCAGCCTAACGTCAACATACGAAATCCCTTGTAGTAGCAATTCCGTGCATGGTCTTTGAATCGAGCCAAGAGTTCCACGCACTTACTCCTGTTCCGCTCATACATGGAGTCATCGACAACGAATACGCTGACACGCTTGTCAGATGTTAACGAACTGGTTTTGTTCACGGCCTCCACACTGAGCAATAGGAGAAAGCGTCGCCATGCAAATCCGGCATGATTGAGAAAACGGTACACAGCATCCTTGCCAGGATATGATTCTGACTTTGCGCTATCAAGAAATTGAAACCAGTTTCGATGATGGAAGATGAGCACAAACACAAGCTGGAATAGGTAGGAACACGCAACCCCAAACCTCTTGGTGATGCCAGCATTACGCAGATGCTTAAGGACCTTTAGTTCTTGAAAGGCAGGACGAATTTCGACAGGCAATTGATTGTTGTTTTCCGTCTCATAACCTATCATATAGGAGAGCACCTCTTCCGGTATGGTAGTGTTTGGTCGCATTTACTATACCAAAGGAAGTGGTGCTTTTGATTTGTCAACGCTAATATTCTAATCCGTTCAAGTCTTTACGCCACAAGGGCTAGCTACACATTTCACTCTGCGAAAGTTGAGTTAAACAGTTCAATGCATGCCTGTTCCGTAACCCCATTCGGAAATGTTCTGGGACTAAACACTCCGTTTTGTTTATACAGAGCTGAAGAGAATTCATGATTTCCAATAGCGAACAAGGTGTTTGTAGGATGAGGAATTTTATTTAAGATGTCTCTTACTCTTGCATAGTCCGACTGAGAACCGGTTGTGGTGCAGTCACCGTCTATCACTAATGCATCTTGGTGTGGATTAATATCATAAATATCTGTTAGTGCGCTCAGCAACCTGTGATCCGCTATGCGATCATGGTACGTAGTTCCCGAGTTACTTTTTCCTTCCCGTAAATGAATATCACTAATTACAGAAAAGCTTAACTTTGGATGGGAATTGAATGCCTCGTGCTCGATTATAGGAGCATTTACTCTCGTCGTAAAAAACGAAAAGCACATCCCTACCGTACAAAATGAAATCCACAGAGTCTTACCTAGTCTCACCCTCATCCCCCTTTGGCACGTCAATCACCACAAGTTATGTTGAAGGTAATCCCATGTACGCGATTACATTACCCATTTACCCGTCTCCTATACAAAATGGAGTAATTCTTAAGCTAAGCTCTGCCCTTTTTTGTTAAATTGTCTACACGGCTTTTGAACTTTTCTAATATTTCCTTCCCCTAATTGGACACGGTCTTCATCGGGAATTATTTTTCCGATGTACACAACATCAAACCACGTTTAATCATGTAAAAGTATTGCGAGTGACTTCGGACTACATATAAGACAATCAGTTCATCTGCACGACTTGCAGTTATTTGTGACCATCTAACTGAACTAAAGGGCATTTATGCACAAACACTCTTACATAATCATAGGTGAAGGTGGTACAAGAATCTCCGTGTTTTGGCGATGTAACTAGCTAAAAGTAGTCCTTCTTGCAAATACACAGGAAGTGACAGGGGGTGTATAGTTAAAGGGCGTCGTTGACGCCCTTAACGTACCGAAACCTCAATGACAACATCCGCACGCATCCTCTTTACCGCGAGCCTCTTGAACTGCTTCCCATCCTTCTTTAACAACGAAATATACGAGTGCCAATGCGGCAATGGAGTCAATCCACCACCAACCGAGAAGGGCAATTATAACGACTCCTGCAAGAACTGTCCACGCCATATATGCACACACGATACTGCACGAACCGTCGGCACGAAGTGCCTTACTGTCAATATCCGAACCGATTCGTTTCTTCGCCCGTGACAGATACGGCATAATGATGCCTGAAGCAATAGCTAAACCAATTCCTATATAGGTTGAGTCTGCTCCTTGGTGGGTGATGAGCTTGTCGAGCGAAGCTATTACGATATACACAGCTAGCAGGAACAGCGCAATTCCAACCACCCACGAAGACGTTTTCTCCGCCTTCTTCACACGAGCCAAACTTGCTCCGCGCACTTCAATGGTTAATCGCCAGAGTAAAACTCCAGCCGCAATGAGTTCGATAATACTGTCAGCACCAAACGCGACCAACGATAATGAATGTGCGATGATACCCGAACTGATCGCCACTGCTGCTTCAATCACCATCCAAATAATCGATATGATTTCAATGTTGACGCCTTTTTTCACGGACACTTTGTGTGCCATTGTCGTCATCATACAACACCCTTTATTTTAATGATGATGATCTTAGAGCCCATCGTGCTTACAAAGAATGGACTCATCGTGCAGATGTGTAGGGTCTTCGGTCTGTCACATGACCAATCCCAAAATGAACCAGTTTGTGTTCCACATCCCGCAACAATTTCTGAGTAGCTTCCACTGTCATTTTCCTTGCTGGTGCATGGGAATGAAATACATCTGCATGGTCATGGCCATGGTCGTGATCGTGGTGGTGTTTGCTCATTCTTTATCTCCTGTTTCATCGTTTACATGAGACGAGTGGTCAATTGCCATTTGTAGCAGGCCCATGGTGTGTGCGTCATCGTGACGATAATAAATCGTGTTTCCATCACGACGGTTTTTCACTAACCGCAAAGCTTTTAAATACCGCAATTGATGAGATACTGCAGATTGGGTCATTCCAAGTACCTTTGCGAGGTCACATACGCACAATTCGCGTTTGGATAAGTTGTATAGAATGCGAATGCGTGTCGGGTCAGCAAGTGCTTTGAAGGTCTCAGACAGACTTTCGACAACAGCCTCATTCAGTTGTACCGTGCATTCGTTTACCGCGTCTTCATGAACAATGTCACAACAAGTTTCTTGGTTTATATCCAACATAATCTGTCCTCCTATTTGAGCAATTACTCATATAGTCATTATATACACCAGAAGAAAGAACGTTCTTCTTTATTTCCGAAAATGGTTCAACATGTTCCTGATGGTCGGTATACGACTTGATTTTTTATGATCACATCTCAACCAGCAGTTTAGGAATACATCATCAGAAAAAGGGAGACGGAGTGCATATAATTGTCTGCTCCCGTCTCCATCATTTTTTGAGTCAATAAAATGTACAACATTATATTCGGTTTGATATGTTTATTGACTCAGTGACCAATATATACTAGTTCAATAAAACGAAAGGTGGCCTGTTTCAAAGAGCTGATGTCCTAAAATGCATCCTACACAGATGAATTTCCATCGCCGAGTCGGGCAAGTCAGCTTACAAATCTCTTTAAAAATGCTTCGAGTGCGTAAGATTTCAATCGATATGCTGTAGACCTTTTATTTTTGTATTTTACAGCCTGAACCATACCGTCACCGTACAGGAAAAAGTCGTATACATATGTCACTTTTCCTTGAACGACTTTAATTGAAATCGGATGAGTGCTTAACTGGGGATTAAATCCGAATTCGTATAAGAAGTTTGCTTCGTTAAACGCTTTAACAAATTGGACCACTGCCTCGGTAGATACGGGCTGACCGCCGATGGTAACGTTCGAAATAGCATCTACGCGGAGATTCGGGTGCAGCTCGAACTGATTAAAAAATTTGTTTGCCCAAGCTGTGGGTGGACTTAAGAAAAATGCAAGGATGATAACCAAAGCCATACCAATGATCCAGAATATCATGTTGCACCTCGTTTCATATCGCGATCCGTAGACCAGTGTATGTGATTGGCGAGCTTAAAACAAGTATGTAATATACACCTTTAAAGGGTTCGATTCATAGGTGTGTTTTGTCTCTTCCTCGCGATACCTCACCAGCCACAGGCGGAAATTGGCAGGGACTAACTCTTGTTCCAGAGTAGTGTCAACTTGTGGTGTCGAACATCTCCGAACCATGTAACAGAGATCATATCACTTATCCACAGTTCGACAACTGTTTAAGCACCAAGAACATCCCCACTACATATGACTTTCTCACAATATCCACAGAATCTGTGTGCATAAGTGGATAAGTTACCCACAGAAATCACGGCCTCCGGTTTCTATTCAGTCGACAGGCTACTTCGACAATCCGATTTACAGCCGCACTCCCTGAGTTGAACACCTTATCAAACGAATCGGCACCACCTGCAGCCGAGATGTTCATTCATCGTATTAGGATGGAACGTATTTGATAGTTGAGGTGAACCTAATGGCGAATAATGATCTAGAATATGTAATTTAATTGAATGCGTATAATTTTGATATTGTTTTGAAAATAAGAAAATACCATGTATCTAGCATTTCCCTTGTTATTAGCCGTCATTTGCAGTGACGGTGCTTTTTTAAATTCACTAAATTTTAATTCTAAATGGTATTAATTCTTATTATGTAAAATATAAGAATTAATTATAAAAAAAGTCGTAGAAATGGGGAAATTGTGTGAGAGAAGCTTGGAAACGTGGTATGGCTACTGTTGTGAGTGTTGGAATGCTTTCTGCCCTGATCGCTGGCTGTGGTACAAATAGTACCGCCACATCAACAGACAATACTTCCTCAAACGGGGCGTCTTCTAGTTCAAAACCTGTTGAGGGTGGTTCGATTACCCTCGATATGACTCAAGCAGTTCCGGATTTAGATCCGGCCGTTGAATATGACACCGTATCAGAAGATATCGGTTCACAGGTATACCAACAATTGGTAACCTATTCAAAAAACACAAATAACATTACAGGTGAGTTGGCACAAAGCTGGGATGTATCACCTGATGGAAAGACTTATACTTTTCATTTGCGCAAAGGAATTACATTTTCGAACGGCGACCCACTCACTTCTCAGGATTTTGTTTTTGAATTGGAGCGAGTCTTGGATAAAAATATGCAACCAAAGCCGTCTCCTGGTAATCAGTTTTTCTTTGACATCGCCGGCGCTCAAGCTTATTACAATGGGCAAGCGAAGAGCATTAGTGGTATAACTACACCCGATAAAGATACATTAGTTATCCATTTGGTTAAGCCAGAGCAGTTTTTCCTGAAAATCATGGCGATGTCATTTGCCTCTGCAGTTGATCCTGCCTTTGTAAAGAAGGTCGGTAATGCAGCTATGGATACAACACAGGCAATGGGGACTGGCCCGTTTGAGATCAAAACAATTAATCAAAACCAAGTCGTTCTGGTTAAGAACCCACACTATTGGCAGAAAGATTCATCGGGAAATCAATTACCTTATTTAAATCAAGTGACGATCAACGTCAATAACAACAGTGAAGTTGATGCATTGCACTGGGAGCAAGGACAAACCGCCTTCATGAGTCCATGGTTGATCGGTGGGGATGGCATTCCTTCTTCGGCTTATCCTACGATTATGAACTCACCAAAGTATAAGAGTGATGTAATGACGCAGCCAATGAACTCTATTGAGTACGTCGGATTGAATATGAAGCCGACGCTCAACGGTAAAGCCAATCCATTAAGTAACCTAAAGGTCCGACAAGCAATTGAGTATGCTTTCCAAGACAGTCAAATCATAAAAATCAACAATGGCGCTGTTAGGCCGTTGAACCAACCGCTACCGAATACTTTGGAGGGGTATGTTTCACAATTGGAGCCGAGTGCCCAGTATTCGTACAATATAACGAAGGCGAAACAACTGCTTAAAGAAGCCGGGTATTCAAATGGATTGACGCTTGATATGTGGAATGAAAATACGGATAGTGCCAAAAAAGAGGACCAGGCATTCCAAGCGATGATGAAACAAATTGGGATTACCGTGAACTTGCATGAAGTTACCTGGAAAGACTTCCTGACGAAGGCGATGTCGGGTACCGCACAAATGTATGAGAGTGGTTGGGAACAAGATTTTCCTGATGCATCAGACTTCTTGAACACCCTGTTTAATTCAGATCAGATTGCAGCAGGTAACAACATGAACAACTATTCCAACCCGCAAGTTGACCAATGGTTGAACCAAGCGGAATATTCAACTGACCAACAACAAAGAGACCAACTTTATGGTCAAGTTATCAACAAGGTTATGTCCGATGCGGCATGGGTTCCGTATTACCAATATGTCGGTTACTTCTGTGTTCAACCTTGGGTTCATGGTTTAATGACGAGTGATATTTTGGAAGACCAACTCGAGTACATTTGGATTGACCAAAGTCACAGCAGTAACTAATCGTCTATCCAGTGAGGCGTAGCATTGGGCTACGCCTCTTTTACGTGTTCGCGCGTGCGCAAAAAGTTTTGCCGATGTATTACGCGAACTAGAGAGAGCGTACCCTGGTCGAGGGATACACTAATGCGGACTATCCGCGTTTGCCGTTTTATTGTTTTTAATAAGATGTTATATTGTTCCATGGCAAACCATCAGAAATGTTGGGACGCAAAGCCACGGGTCTAAGGACTTCGGTCTATGATCGCCGGGTTACCACCGATGAGGTGATCTGTATGTCGGAACTAAAAAAGTGTCGTAAATGTAACGAATCGTACCCTGCAACAAACGAGTATTTTCATGTTCAATATGGGCGAATCACGAGTACGTGTCGAGGTTGTCGCCGTGAATATGAGAAACAGTATCGAAATTACCTACGCAATGGCGGAGACAGCCCAGCTCATCGCAAAAACTTGACTCGAGAATCTGTTGGTTTGTTGGTTTTGAAGGTCGTACAAGACATGAGAAATCAGCGTGATTCCAGAACTTAATACTCTCGCTGCACGATAAGCTGCAACCGCATCTGGTGAAGAGAAGGATGCGGTTTTTTGTCTTCTACCATGGGGAAATTATCCGGTGCTTATCCACAGGGCGGACATACATCAAATGATAAAGTGACCCTAATCTTCGGGGGCTTTGCCACATTATCCACAGACGACTTGTGGGTAAGTGGATAAAGTTATCCCCAAGCCTCGAATGCAGGCATTCGCCGGACATCTCATTGTTTGATAGCAATCACACGAGAACAGCTGAAATTGTGTGTCGGATGCCGAGGCCCCAGTACCATGCATGTTGGGGAAGTCATTCGGGGGTGATCATCCGGCGTAGGTGGGCTGCACACCGCTTATCATTTCATTTTGGAGATTGGGACGTGAAAGAGAAAAATAAGTCCTAGAATGATGAAGACAGACATACCGTATGCCAACAGAGGTTTTCTGTAATGTAGACGTATCAATCCCTTCACAGAGCCTTGCCATTGGTGTGCTAGCATGGTGCGTGCGAAAAATCAGCTTTTTGGGGGGACCAATGAGCAAGGTGGCGTTGGACATGACAGTCAAAAAGAAAACGGGAGATACCCTATTGCGGGCATCCAAGAGGTCTCCAAACTGATTTCATCTTTTGCAAATCAGAGTCGCTTGCTGACGTTAAATGCGCACATCGAGTCTGCGAGAAGTGGGGAAGTCGGCCGAGGTTTCGCAGTGATTGCGAAAGAGATAGGCAAATTGTCAGATATGACCAAGCGACGAGCTGCGGACGTCCAAAGTAAAGTCCAGGAAATCGTCGCTCACATTGCTGCTCTCGTGGCGTTAAACCAAGAGACGCAGTACTCAACCAGTCCAGCTCGGAATTGGTCGATGTAGCACTGGACGTCTTTCAGCACTTGTTCACATCCGTTTCGTTACAGACGAATAACGTGGAGAGCATTCGCGCACATGCGGAAGAAGCGCGGCTCGAGTCGGCTGTAGTGGAAAGTTCCCTAGATCAAGTGATTCAGCTTTAAGTACGATAGCTGTTCGGTCATCTTCCGGAGCGGGAAATGTACGCGAAGAAACTGCGCCCAACGACGAGTATCTGGAGGGCGCAGTTTTAATGGTCGATTTTCCGTAGAAGAATCAACATGAGCAATCCAAAAAACACCTCATACAACAAGAAGAGCGGGTGCCCTGTTAGCAAAAAGAAGAAAGCCAAAACGGTACAGATGATGATCTGAACGGAGAGGGCAGTTTTGTTTAACATTCTGAACACCACCGATATGATGTGATCAAGATCGAACGACTTATCCACAGACTCGTATCTCTATATCATCAGAATATCCAAAATCATGTGTATAGTTATACACATATACACAAAAACAATGTGCATAAATACGAGTTATCCCCAGGATCCCATTTGTCTCACCGGAATTCGTGGAGAAATGGTGCGTAATTCGGTTGACGCCAGCGGATTTTCACTGCGCAGTGAAGGCGCGGAACCGGAACGTTGCACGTGTTTGTGAACGGTTATCATAGCGGTAGTGTGGCGGTCTGAGGTAGAGGGACTACGCGTGATTCGAATGGTGGTTGGTCATCTCAAATCTGTCAGGGGCGTTGTGATTCGTCAGGGGCCGTGTGGCCCCATGAACATTTAGCTTCGCAGTTATACCACAGATAGGCTTTATCTATTTAAAATCAAGGGAAGAATTCTGCCGAACACAATACTCTCGATAATCCGATAGACAAAAAACGCAACGATAGGAGACAGGTCGATCCCGCCTAGCGGGGGGATAAACCGACGGAATATTGAAAAGTAAGGGTCGACGAATTTTCCGAGGAACCTGCCGAATTGGGAGTACCGTAGATTCGGTATCCAAGACATGAGGATCCAAGCGATCATCATGTACGAGTAAATTTGAAACAAGTAGCTCAATATCGTATAAATCGCTAAGGTCATGGTGGACTTCCTTCCTTGTCGTGCTCGTTATTTCATTTGATTGTAGCCCCTGTACTAATCTATTTACAGGGTTTCCAAACAGTTATTGAATTGAACTTCCGTTTACCTGATGGAACGTATATAATTGTGTTAGCTGATTTGCTAGAGGGGTTCTACCTCGATGTACCAAAGGTTGACATTTGGTGCGGTGCTTTGTATAGTATGATGGTAACTACAATGTGCGGGTGTAGTTCAATGGTAGAACTTCAGCCTTCCAAGCTGATAGCGTGGGTTCGATTCCCATCACCCGCTCCAAATTGTAAAAAGCAGCATCCTGAATGAAGGATGTTGCTTTTTTGTTATAGGCCCATCTGCTGTCAGGTACAGGCGTGGTCAGGACACCCCACACACGGCCACCTCCTCGCACCACAGCGCGCATATTGTATTATAATTTAATATTATCGTTAATATAAAAACAATCGATTTTACTTACCGGAACGAGGGGGATATGATTCGGATGTCGATTCATTTCGGAAGAGGTGATACCGTGTATCTGGCCAAACAGTTTGGTCCAAATTGGTTTACGACGGTAATGGGCATCGGAATCGTGGCGGCTTTGACCTACTCCTCCCCATTTCGGTTTTCATCCCAACACGCCATTGGAATCGCCATCTTTTTTGGTTTGAACACCTTGTTCATTGTCGCGATCACGCTTTGGACGTCGCGCTGGATATTGTTCCCCAACGAGGCATTAGAGGACTTTCGCCATCCGGAGCGCGCCCTGTTTTACGGTGCTCTAGCCATGGGGGTCAACGTGGTTGGGAATGATTGGTTCGTCATCGGGTCACACGTGTTCCAGCCATCTCTGGTCATTGACGTGAGTAAAACGGTTTGGGTCGTCGGTGCGATTTTATCCGTGTTGACTGCCGTCGTCGTGCCGTATCTCTTGTTTACAGAGCACCAAGTGACGACGAAGGATACGTTGGCCAGTTGGCTAATCCCTGTCGTCCCGCCGATTGTCGCGGCGGCGACGGGATCGAATCTGATCCCTTACTGGGGCGGTGCGCAAGTGCAGTTTTGCATTACGGCGGTCATCCTGGCGATGTTTGGGATGACATTCTTTCTATTCATCATGGTGAGTACGCTCTTCTATGCCCGGCTCGTCTATCACCGACGCCTGGGTGGCGCGGTGGTACCCAGCTTATGGGTGGAAATTGGTCCGATTGGCATGTCGATGGCGACACTCGCCACGTTGCCGACGCAGACGCGTGCAATACTTCCACAGTATTCGCATCTGCTAGAGGGGCTTGCAACCGTAACCTCCATGGCTCTATGGGGCGTCGGTATTTGGTGGATCGTCATAGCGGCGATGCACACCATGTTTCATCTCAGGAAACGTGGGAACGGAATCCCGTTTAACATGGGATGGTGGAGTTATGTGTTCCCGATTGGCAGCTTCACGAGTGGTACTTACGCGTTAGGGCATTTACTCCGATACGACTTTTTTGTCATTGCTGGATTCGTGCAGTTGCTGATTCTTTGGGGCTGTTTTGCAATTGTGTTGGCACGCACAATCGGTGGGGTTCTAGACGGCTCGCTGATTCAGTGGAAAGAACCCGCTGGCGCTTTCTTGCAGAATGAACACGAGGAACATACTGACCTCCATCACGCGCGCGGGTAAGCGCCACCTGCCCAGCGCGGAGATGGAAGCGATTCTCATGTCCGCGGAATACGAGAGGGCAAGCGTGTCACTCGATGCGAGAGCCCGTGGAGGGGATGTGTTCAACGTGCGGTGTGAAGCCGTCACACACCGAGCTTTTACCCTGGCATCGAAGTCGATTCGGCGGATGCCGTACAGATGAACTCATAGAAGAGGTTCATGGCTTTTGTCGCAAATTCGGATTGACGTGTAATGATGGAAAAATCCCTCGTAATCTTCGCATTTGGCAAGCGGGCGATGTGCAACGTCCCAAGTTCTCGTTCCTTTCGGATGGTACTCACGGATAGCAGTGCAATGCCAAGCCCGGCTTCCACGGCCTCTTTGATCACTTGTGTACTGCCGAATTCCATTTTCGAGGCCGGGTCGATGTGGTGCAAAGACAAGGCGACGTCTGTAATTTCGCGGGTACCTGACCCGTGTTCCCGAACAATCCAGGTTTGCTTCTCCAAGTCTTCAATTCGGACTTCGCTCTTCGTCGCGAGCGGATGGTGTGCAGACATAATAATGACCAACTCGTCACTCGCGAACTTTTTCACTTGAATGTGATCCAGCGAGACATTCCCTTCCACGATCCCGATATCGAGTTCCCCACTCGCGACACGCGCCTCAATATCGTGTGTATTTGCGATGATCACGGAGGGGGTCACCCTCGGAAACTTCGCGCGAAAGCGCGCGAGTGTGTGCGGCAGGATGTACTCGCCGTACGTATAGCTCGAGCCAATCGCGAGCGGGCCACTATTGTCCCGCAGGAGATCGTCGGTCAGTTGCTCCATTTCAGCGTATAGCGTCATGATTTGCTTGCCGTAGTGAAGCACAATCTCTCCAGCTTTGGTCAGTTGAACTGATTTATTGGTCCGGTCAAACAGCTTCGCGTTCAGTGACGACTCTAAATTGACGATGTTCTGGCTCACCGCTGGCTGGGAGACGTGGAGAGCTTCTGCCGCTCGAGAAAAGCTAAGGTGTTCAGCCACTTTCAGAAACACAAGCAGCTGTTGATCCATTTTAAAGCACCTCGATTTTTAAATGATGTTACAGAAGGCGTGCGTGGCCGACGACGGATCACCACAAACCGCACGTTCTGCTGCAGATCTGGGGATTGCATTGAAACTATAGAAAAGCGACAAAGTGACTCAATCGCATTCCAGTCGCATGAGGATGTCCGTCGCGTAGTTGCCGAACTTGCGGCCGAAAATGTTCACGCCGCCGACGTTTTCCGCGTCTGCTTTGACCCCGATGCGCACCGCGATGTAATACTGACCGTCCAGATTTACGTCGGCGATGGTGACGTCGGAAAGTCGCACGCCATCAATAAACGACCCCTGCATATTGATCCGCCAGGTTTTCAGCAACCCAAACTGCGTGTTTTGAACAAGCCACCAGTCGGGCGTGAGTAATCCACGTTCTCCCCCAAAGTCGCCAGGGCTCGTCCACGTCCCAACCTCTTGGTTGTTGATCCACAGCGTGATATCGGACGGCCAATTTGCCCGGTGCAGCGGCGCTTCGGAACAGAGTTCCATTGTCAACTCGAGATTTTTGATGCGCTTACCGTGCGGAGCGCGGTTCGGAAAGCGATACTCGACGTACCCGTGCTTGAACCAAATGAGCTGCGCGTCGGTGCGGTTCGGCTCGGAGAACGCGCGGGGATCGTCAAATTCGCCGATGATGGAATGCTCACTGAGGATGCCGCACGTCGGAGCCACGTCGAAGTCAAAAAAGTTGCCAATCGACATCGGGATGAGGATTTGCGTATCATCCACCTGGGCTTGCGACGGCGTATCGACAATGATCTTCGAATAGACGGCCATACACAGCTTCTGTGTGCCGCGGGTACCTGGAACCAAGTCCGTTTTGATCAGGTTCACCTCTTCGAGCTTCCGCACGTTAATGGCGGCGGTCGATGGAGGAATATCGAAGATCTCGGCGATTTCCGCGACGTTCTTTGGTTCTGTCAAGAGCAGCTTGAAGATGGAGACGCGTAAGTCGGACGATAAAGCCTTCGCGATCTCGACAAAGTCATCCAACGACACAGTCAAAGTCCGTTCTCCAGCGTTTTGGCCTGATTGGATGGGCATCGATCTTCCCTTCTCTCTGAGACAATCGTATCAGCTAGATCAAGTGCGTTCTATCGTCTAGCAGCATTTGAGCACGATAAGAACCGCATCTTTACTAGCCATGTTTGTGAGCATTATACACCGAAACGAACAATATATTTTGTTTGTAACATCAAACGTTGACGCATTTGCGAGCAGATCATAGAATATTTCGCATAATCTATGAACGGTTGGCAAGGGAGAGAGTACGCATGTCTACTTTGCCCAAAGTCAAGAAAATTCGAGACGAGTATCCGCGTCCACAGTTTGCCCGCGTGGTAAACAGTACTGTTCCTCTCAAATTGGCAACGGCAGTTGCACGCCATCGTTTGAACTGTCTGGGGACCCTTCGAACCCAGCTGAGGTATCTGCTCTCTCATGAGTGAGGCCGTAGCGCGGCATAGGGTGACCTGTGGCGCCGGCGGCTAACCCGAACTTGTGCATCACGGCTTTCGCGGACTGCATCAACGGTTGCACATAGGACTGTGGAGCATATGCGCCGCGGTACAACTGCCGGTACTTGGCCGTAAGCTCTGGATAGTGCTGGTCGATGATCCGCAAGAACCACGTTTTGACTTCTGGATTCAGGCGGAGCACGGAAGGGATCACAAACCCCGAATGATATTCCGCCGCCGCGGCGACCACTTCGTGTACCTGCTCACTCGAATCTGTTAAAAACGGAAGAATAGGGGCCATCAAAATGCCCGTTGGCACACCCGCATCGGCCAGTGCCCGCACGGTTTCCAGCCGTTTCATGGGACTAGGTGTGGCAGGCTCGAGATTGCGCCAAACCGCTTTGTCGAGCGTGTTGACACTGATGTTGACGGAGTGGACGTTCATTTGTTGGAGGATGTCGAGATCTCTCAGGATGAGCGGGGAGCGGGTCGTGATGGAAGTCGGCACGTGGTACCGGGCGAGCACCTCTAGACACTTTCGAGTCTCTCGCCGCCTTGCCTCGATGGGCTGATACGGGTCGGTGGCAGTACCGATGTTCAGCAGTCCTAGTTCTTCCGCCAATTTGGCGTAATTTCCCCGGAGCGCCTTCAACTTGCGGGCTAGCTGTGCCTCCAGCACGTCTGCTGCGTTTTCCTTGATAAAGATGTGCTGGCGAAACGAATCATCCGGCGTCATCCCCATATATGTGTGCGTTGTGCGGGCGTAGCAAAAACTGCATCCGTGTGTACAACCGCGGTACGGGTTGAGAGACCAGCGAAAGGGCATCGCAGGGGAGGTGACTTTGTTCATCACCTGCTTCGCCGAAATATTTTCAAACGTCGGTGGCGTTCGCATGACTTCACCCATTTCTCGCGCATTGGCAAAGTATAAGAACATATGTTCGCATTTTGTCTATTGTAAGTCTCGTGGCTCACGAACGCAAGTCGGGCACTAAGGGTTCTCGGTCGTCCGACGACACCCATTCGCGAGGCGCTTAGTCAAATTATTGGTGGAATCTCCAAATAAACACTTGTGAACACACGCGAGGCGAACGCATGAGACGGAACGTGTGCCGTCTCTGCGATTGTCACCTTACTACACAGGCCTCGTTAACCAAGAGCTCTCTTTGGCACTTCTGGAACCTGGATGGCGTTCGGGATGTTCTTGCCTAAGCCAGGCTCAATAGACAAAAATGGTCCCCCTTTGGATCAAGGAGGACCATTTTTGTCGTGTCATTCCGGAATATAAGGTAACTCGAGGTGTTTCGGTGCATTGATCACGTGTGTTTCCGTGTAGCCGAGGAGACCTTCCTCGCCGTATTCACGCCCGACGCCGGACTGCTTCACGCCGCCAAATGGAAAGCGAACGTCAAGTCCTTGGACTGCTGCTGTATTGATCATCGTTGTCCCCGCCTCAATGCGGCGAGCTACTTGAATGGCGTGGTTCTGCTCACCCCAGACAGAACTGGTCAGCCCGTAGATGCTGTTGTTGACGAGTGAGATCCCTTGTTCTTCGTCGTCATACGGCACGATAGGTACAGTCGGTCCGAACTGTTCCTCGACGACGATAGGATCGTCATAACTAGCACCTAATACGAAGGTCAGGTTTCCTTCCCCTCTGCTTCGTGAAACAGAAAGTCGAGGGCGTTCTTGAGCACCGCCGGTATCGCATAGTTGTATTCCCACCAACGAAAACGACCCATCGTTCATCATGAACATTCCTCTTACGATGGCCGCACCGACAGCGTTGACACCTCCACACAGAATGATGAATATGTCCCGATGAAGATCGATATAGACAAACGTATTGCAATCGATTACAATAAGTTTTGTTGAAAGCGTTGTATTTACCGTATTTAACGGTCGTAACTGCAATCGATTGCGAACAATCGACGCTGTTTGAAAACTGGACAGTTGGCGACTGCGGCAGCAATCGCTGGTTATATAGTCATCGTGGTACCGCGTGAAACATGTGTAACCTTTTAGATAGGAGTGGGAATTTGTGCCGAATATAAAGGTTGGCGTAATCGGTACAGGCTTCATTGGCCCCGCACATGTGGAGGCAATCCGTCGATTGGGGTTCGTTGAAGTGGTTGCTATAGCGGGATCTAGTCTGGAATCCGCGCGACGTGCTGCGAATCACTTGAGTATTCCGAAGGCCTATGGAGACTATCGAGATCTTTTACAGGACCCCGAGGTTCAGGTGGTGCATAATTGTACGCCCAATCATCTGCATTACTCGGTAAACCTGGATATCATCAAAGCAGGAAAGCACGTGATGTCCGAAAAGCCACTCGCTGTGTCTCGAACACAGACGCGAACTCTGCTGGAGCAAGCGAGACAAAAGGGCATCGTGCACGGCGTCTGTTTCAATTATCGCCAGTATCCAATGGTGCAACATTTGAAATCTTTAGTGTTGAGTAGGGCACTGGGTGACGTACGTCTTATTCGCGGGAATTATTTGCAGGATTGGCTTTCTTCTGCAATCGATTACAACTGGCGGATCGACCCGAAGCTTGGAGGTCCGGTACGCGCTGTAGGGGATATTGGTTCGCACTGGATGGACACTGTTCAGTACATTACGGGGCAACGCATCACGGAAGTATACGCGGATCTCGTCACAGTCCTACCGGTTCGGAAGAAAAGAAAAACGAAGAGCGACACTTTTTCTCATGGCAGTAAAGTTCAAGAAGATGAATACGAAGATATTCACATTGCGTCCGAGGATTACGGTACCATCCTGTTTCGGTTTAGTGGGGGAGCCACTGGTGTCGTAACCGTGTCCCAAATTACGCCAGGCAGAAAGAACCATCTTTTGTGCGAGATCGATTGTAGTGAGTCTTCAGCATTATGGAACCAGGAGCAGTCAGAGCAACTTTGGATTGGTCATCGGAACAAACCGAATGAGATGGTGATGGCGGACCCAGCTCTCCTTTCCGAACAAGCTCAACCCTTTCTTCACTATCCGGGTGGCCACAATCAAGGATGGCCGGACGGAATGAAAAACTTGATGGCGCAGTTTTATGGGTTTATCGCAAAAAACGGAGATCCACTTAGTGATAGTTTACCGTTTGCATCGTTCGACGATGGGCATGCAAACGCATGCATCCTTGATGCGATTGTGGAGAGTTCTAAAAAACGAGAATGGATTCGTGTTTCATATGACATGTAATCGTAGAGGCGGGATGTCGTCGTGAAACTTGGTGTATTTACAGTACTGTTTCAAAACCTTGCGTTTGAGGACATGCTTGATACCGTGAAGGCCCACGGGCTGGATGCTGTGGAACTAGGAACGGGGAACTTTCCGGGTTCTGCTCATTGTGATCCGGACCTTTTGCTCCACGATAACGCAAAGCTACAAGCGTTTCAGCGGGCACTCGAGTCACGAGGGCTTGTTATTAGCGCCTTAAGTTGTCACGGAAATCCCCTTCACCCGAACCGATCTGAAGCGGAAGAAAGCCACTCGACGTGGCGAAAGACGGTCGAATTGGCCGAACGACTCGGCATCGACACAGTAAACGTGTTTTCCGGCTGTCCCGGGGATTCTGAAGCCTCATTGTACCCCAACTGGGTAACCTGTGCGTGGCCGCCAGATTACCAAGAAATTTTGAATTGGCAGTGGAACGAGAAGTTGATTCCTTACTGGAATGCAGAATCAAGTTTTGCAAACAAGCATGGCGTTACCAAAATTGCATTTGAGATGCACCCGGGATTTATGCTGTACAACCCGGAAACACTTCTTCGGTTGCGAGAGGTTGTCGGTGTACAGATTGGTGCGAATTTTGATCCCAGTCATTTGGTGTGGCAAGGTGTCGATCCTGTGTCGGCGATTCAGCTCCTTGCCAAACACGATGCCATTTTTCACGTCCATGCCAAGGATGTGTATCTCGATGAAAACAGCGTCCGTGTCAATGGAGTTCTGGACACGAAGCCGTACCAAGACATCCTTCATCGGTCTTGGACGTTCCGGAGTGTGGGCTATGGGTTATCCGAAAGCAAATGGAGGGAAATTGTAAGTACGCTGAGAGCTGTAGGTTACGATGGCGTCATCAGCATCGAACACGAGGATGCACTGGCATCTCCACAAGAGGGATTCCGTAAAGCGGTGGATGTATTACAACGTTCCATCTTCCGTGATCCTATCGGAGAGATGTGGTGGGCGTAATCCTTCGGTTTTCATCGGAACTCCAGATTATAGGGGAGGTTACTTTATGAAGTTCGGGTATCAGACTAACACATGGGGCGGTGTCGTCGGCCATCCGGCAGGGGTCACTTCGATTAAAGACTTGTTTTATCTAACCAACGGATCGGATGAGGAAGCTATCGCCGACATTGCTGCGACTGGATACCAAGGGGTTGAACTGTTTGATGGCAACCTTGTTCGCTATGCGGACAATCCAAACCAGTTTGTCGAGCTCTTAGATAAATATCATCAAAATCTGATCGCAGTCTACAGCGGCATCAACTTCATATACAAAGATGCGCTCGAAGACGAGATGTGGAGAATCGAACAGGCGGCGAAACTTGGACAACGATTCGGAGCTCTGCACTTCGTGGTCGGTGGTGGTGCTATTCGAGCCAGTGGTGTTCGAGAAGAGGACTATGTAGCCGTGGCGAAGGGCCTCGACCGTGTGGCTGAGGTTGTAAGTCATTACGGCTTAACGCCGAGTTACCATCCACACTTGGGGACCATTGGGCAAAGCCCGGAACAAATCGATCGGATTTTCGAACACACACAAATCAACTTTTGTCCAGACACTGCACACTTGGTAGCGGGTGGTGCAGATCTGTTGGACATCACAGCTAAGTACATGGACCGGGTCCGTTATGTGCATTTGAAGGACCTTCACAACGGCGAGTTTCTTCCTTTGGGAAAGGGGGACCTGCCGTTCGACGAATTGGCTCAGATGCTTAGACGGAACGGATACGACGGCTGGATTACCGTTGAGCTGGATTACTACAGTGGCCATCCCAAAGATGCGGCACGTATCAGTAAATCGTTTTTAGACGAGATATTTAAAAATACGACTGCGGTGAACTGACAAGATTACATGAAGGGGGAGATGTCAGGAGGATTCGTGCTCCTTGATTTACTCAAATTTTGGCCGTTTATATCGAGAAGTGTATTTTCTGTATACTGCGGTTTTAGAACAATGGAGGTAGTCACAGATGAGGAAACTCAATGTAGGACTTATTGGTGGCGGATTTATGTCCAAGGCGCATTCTTTAGCCTATGCAACGATGCCGATGTTTTTCTGGCCAGCTCCTGCCATTCCGGTACGCAAGGCCGTTGCAGATGTCAACCTAGAGTTGGCCACTGACGCACGCGATAGGTTTGGGTTTGAAAAGGCGTATGGGGACTGGAGAGAGCTTATCAATGATCCAGAAATCGATATTGTTGATATCGTAACCCCAAATCACATTCATGCTGAAATTGCGATCGCGGCTGCACAAGCCGGTAAGCACATCTTATGTGAGAAACCGTTGGCAAGGACAGCAGCGGAAGCTCGAACGATGCTTGAAGCAGTGGAACAAGCAGGCGTGACGAACATGGTTGCGTTTAATTACCGCAGGACACCTGCTATCGCATTAGCTAAAAAGTTCATTGAGGAAGGGCGAATCGGAAAAATCCTCAATTTTCGCGGGACGTACCTTCAAGATTGGTCAGCAGATCCGAATTCGCCATTGTCGTGGCGTTTTCAAAAGAGTATCGCAGGATCAGGCGCACTTGGCGATATCGCTGCCCACGTAATTGACATTGCTCGTTATTTGGTCGGTGATTTTGAGAGTGTTAACGCATTAGTCAAGACATGGATTCCGGAACGACCCGTTCAAACTGGTGGATTGGACCAGCTCGGCACAGTAAAATCCTCTTCTGATGTACCGAAGAAACCTGTCGACGTAGACGACGAAGTCAGCTTTTTAATCAAGTTCCAGGGTGAAGCGATTGGAAGTATTGAATCCACGCGCAATGCGCACGGTCGCAACAATTTTATCACGTTCGAAATTCACGGTGAAACAGGCTCTATCTTCTTCAATTATGAGCGGCGCGATGAACTTCAGGTCTGTTTTGCGGACGATCCTGTAGATGCTAAAGGATTTCGGACCATCTATACGGGGCCAGCGCACCCGTATGGTGAGGGATTATGGCCAATTCCTGCACTTGGTATCGGCTACAGTGAGACGAAGATTGTGGAATGCTACGACTTTGTTCGAGCAATTGTGGACTCTGTACCCTGTTCGCCAAACTTTAGAGACGGGTATGAAATCGCACGCATCTGTGACGCTGTTCTGGAGTCGGGTAAGACGCAGAATTGGGTAAACATCAGTTCGATTGACTGAAGATTGACGAACAGCCACTTTTCGGCGGAACGCAGGGCACAGACAACCAAGTCGTCTCCGCCGAGAGGTTCTGGCTATGACTAAGCGCTTCCTTATTCTGAGCGCGGATGACTTGAAAGGCCAAGATGTGGTGCTGGGCGTAACCTTTTACTAGATTGAGGTGGTAGCAATGGGTTCGGTGAATGCGATTACACATTCCGAAAGAAAACGTATTGCGGGCATCGACTCCGGGTTATTTTGGGGTTATGTCGCAACGATGATTTTCATGGTCGGTGACGGCCTCGAACAGGGCTGGTTATCTCCATATCTAGTCCAACACGGGTTAACCGTTCAACAATCCTCGATGCTCTTCACTGTGTACGGAGCAACGTTAGCTGTGGCATCGTGGTTCTCTGGAGTACTCGCAGAAGCATGGGGGCCTAGACGGGTAATGACGTTAGGGGTCCTAATTTGGCTGATTGGTGAAGTGCTCTTCATCTTGTTTGGAATGGAGCATCAGAATTACGCAGTTATGCTCCCAACTTATGCCATTCGTGGATTTGGATATCCTTTGTTTTGTTATTCTTTTTTAGTTTGGGTGACCTACCGAAGTGCCGGAAAAGGACTCGGTACAGCAGTTGGTTGGTTTTGGTTTGCTCTTAGTGGTGGGTTGTATGTTATTGGGAATTATTATTCTGCTTATATGATTCCCATCATAGGGAATATTGGTACGATGTGGACCGCTGTAATTTGGGTGCTCATCGGCGGGCTGATTGGGATTTTTCTCGTGAAGGGCAACGTAAGCGAATACATGGGCAATTCGAAGGAAAAGCTCAAAACGCTAAAAAGTGGTTTGACGATTTGTTACGAAAACCCTAAGGTTGCATTAGGGGGAATCGTCCGTATCATCAACAATACAGGCATCGGTGGCATACCTGTCTTCTATCCTGTGTATCTGTCTACCCACTTTGGGTTCACCACTACTCAGTGGTTACAGATTTGGGGGACGTTCTGGTTCGTAAATATCGCTTTTAGTGTAATTTCCGGGTACATTAGCGACAAAATTTTAGGATGGCGAAACACGGTAATGTGGGTCGGCAGCGTCGGTTGCGGAATTATGACGCTGGTTCTATTTTATACCCCAAAGGCGTTTGGACATAGTTTCTTGATGGTCGATCTCGCTGCAATGCTGTTTGGGGCTGTACTCTCAGGCTATGTACCTCTGACGGCCTTAATCTCCTCATTGACGCCTGAAAATAAAGGTGCATCCATGTCAGTTGTGAATTTTGGGGCTGGGTTCTCTTATTTTATTGGTCCTGCAATCGTAGGTATATTTATTGGCCCTATCGGTGCGGGTGGGGTCGTGTGGATATTCGCCATCTTGTATTTCATTAGTGCTGTGATTATGGCGTTTATTAAGCTACCAGAGAATCATTCTGCGCTAAAACAAGTGTGACAGATGCGCTCAAGGATCAATACAATTTATGTTTGTCTTCTGATGACATCAACCATCATTACAGGCTCAGTTATTGTACGATTTGGTTAGAAGGGAAACCTTCTAACCAAATTTTGTACGTTATACAGATAGTGCAGATAAGAAAGCCGTAGACAAGCGCTTTGCAAACGATTACAATTTATTTAGGTTTATCTTGGGTGTTTTCATCACAAGTTTCACAAAGGGATTTTTGATATGACAAAAATGGACGATGTAGCCAAACTTGCTAACGTATCGACGGCAACGGTTTCTAGAGTGCTCTCCAAGAATCCGAACGTGTCACTGAAAACCCAGAGGCGCGTGCTTGAGGCAGTGGACATTTTGGGGTATAAGCCGAATCGATTAGCTAGTAATTTCAGAAAGAGGTCGTCAAAGACGGTGGTGGTGGTATTGCCGGATATCACCAATTCGTTCTTCTCCAAAATCGTCCAGGGTCTCGAGGAAGTGGCCCAAAGCCGCGGTTATCACGTTCTCCTTGGGGATACGCGTAACAACGTGGAGTCGGAGCGCAATTTTATCGATTTGGTCAATCAAAAATTTGTCGACGGTATGATTCTAGCCACGGCCCGTTTACCGAAAGAGGAGATTTTGGCCGTCTCTCAGGAAATCCCCATTGTGCTGGCATGTGAGTATTTTGACGGCTTCGATATCCCGACCGTCACCATCGATAACGTGAGTGCCGCCAGAGAGGCTACGCAGCACCTCGTGAATTTAGGACATCGAAGAATTGGCTTTATTTCTGGGCCGTTGAGTATCGTCTTGGGGCGAGATCGGCTGAAGGGTTATCGACAGGCGATGTTGATTAACGAACTGCCGGTGGAAGAGTCCTTGATTCAGGAAGGCGACTTCACGGTTCAAGCTGGTTATAACGCAATGATGAAGTTGATGGCGTCCAACCATCCGCCTTCAGCTATCTTTGCAGCGAGCGATGAAATGGCAATTGGCGCGATGAAGGCGGCGAGAAATAAAGGTCTCAATGTTCCAGAAGACGTATCCATTATTGGGTTTGACGACATCCCAGCGGGAACGTACGTACATCCAGAGTTAACGACCATCCGCCAACCAGCGTTTGAAATCGGTACACAGGCGATGAACTTACTCCTGGATATGATTAAAGGCTGTGCTAAGGAACGAAAGCAGCTTGTTTTGCCACATCAGGTAGTTTTACGAGAAACCACGACCAGTCCACGAGGGTAAATACTGCTCATCCTTCTCGAACCGAAGGGGGATGATGTGCACAAGGCATCGTCTCCCTTGTTCGGTGAAGGCTTGATTGTAGACCTGGATAGTAGGTTCATATCAGTGAGGCTTAAGGTGCGAGATTCCTCAACAACACTTTCACTGTCTTTACGTACGAGTCAGATGGGACATGTGGGTCCCACACCTTTTGCAGGATGAAACCCTGAAATAGTGCAATGATTACTCTCGCGAGAGATTCCGAATCCATTTCTTCGTCGATTCGTCCCTGCTCTTGAGCACGTGCGAAGAGCTTCTTCAATTCAGCCAGGGGTACTTCAATGCCGCGGTTTGTGATCTGCAAGATCTCCGGATTGACGATTGCTTCAGCCCACATTTGTACTCCAACTCGACGATCCTTCATGGTCTCCTCGGTCTCCAGTGATCCAAAGAAATGGGTTGAGAGCTTCTCGAGTATGTCCATCACATCTGTACTGTTTAGGGGCTGTTGAAGTATGTCTCGTTCAGCAGCTTGCCTCTTGAGTGCGATGGCTTGAATCAACTCATCTTTACTTTTGAAGTACCGATATATTGCCCCGGGACTGAGGTTGGATTGTTGTATAATGTCCTGCATGGTCGTATTGTGAAAGCCTTTGTTGGAGAAACACTCCGATGCAGCGTTCATAATTTGTTCTCGCCGAGCATCTTAGTGTTGTTGACTAACTTTAGGCATGTAAAATATACCCTCATTTCACATTCGCTTGTGCTATTCGGTAAAACTCATATCCTCTGAGGCACACGTCTGAATCCTTATATCTGTTTCGCATATAGCGCAATCGACAGTCCACAGAACCTAAATCCTCGACTAGCTCAAATCCTCGTTCTTGAAGAAATTTCTTTACTTCAGACGGATTCAAGCCAAATGACCATGGTTCTCCAATTTGGTTTAGTTTGTGAGTGTCTCAGACCCAACAAACTCGCTGCCCTCATTCAACACAGCCTTATCCACGTATGTGAAGACGAGTCGACTGTCCGATGCGCAACGGCTGATAAATGCAAGGGTCCGATCTACAGCATCCGCTGTCAGATAATTTGTGACACCCTCCCAAATAAACAGCGTCGGATTGGTTTTGTCAAAACCAGCTTGAAGAAGAATTTTCTCCAACGACTGTTCAACAAAATCGATCGCGACAAAACGCACATGTTCAGTCTTCTTTATCGGAAGTTGTGAAATTATGCTCTTCTTCATTTGGAGAGTACTAGGGTGATCGACTTCGAATACCGTACAGTCCTCGCTGTGTCATCGGGCGGGGGATCGACTAGGGTCATGTGTCACTCGTCGCGCGCAATGTTTTCGTCAACGTCCATCCCAAACGGATGAAACTTTCGCAGGTAATGACCTAATGCTACAAGTGTCCACACAGTGTTGTAACTGTGAAAGTGAATATAAAATCCACCAGGAAGTCCTCCACCTGTCGGGTACGATTGCGTCCAGTCGCAGTCGTGTTGCTCCTTCACCAAATAACCTACTCCTCGTTCAATCGCAGGAACAGGGTGTCGAAATGCAGCGATTAAGGCATCCGTTGCCCACGCAGTTTGCGATAAGGTACTCCGCCCAAGTGAAACATAGGCTTTTTGGGTGTCACTGAGGCAGGATTCACCCCAACCCCCATCCTCGTTTTGTATATCGTGGAGCCACTTCACTGCACGAGTAATGGCGGGATGACCTGTATCCAAACCGGCTGCCAAAAGGCCCGTTAGAGCTGCCCACGTCCCATAGATATAACATACACCCCATCTATCATACCAGGAGCCGTTTGACTCTTGGTTCTGTAACAGCCAATGAACCGCGCGTCGAACCACCCGATCCTCGAGGGTATATCCGGCATCATTGCAAAGAAATTCGAGGGTCCGGCCGGTTAAATCGGAAGATGAGGGGTCGGTGAGCGTAGCTTTCGCCCCATCCACGGCTAAATTGGACAGCAATCGTTTGTTGGTATTCCGTTCGAACGCGGGCCAGCCACCATCCGTATTTTGCATAGACACGACCCAATCAATCCCCGGTGCCAGGATCGTTGGACACTGGAACTCCTTTTCACTGACTTAGCTATCGCCCGAAGTACCGCGGTCGTATCATCCACATCGGGCGTGAGCGTATTTACATTAGAAAACCCCCAGCCTCCAGGCTTGGTCCGTGGGTTTCGCAGCTGCCAATCACCAGTACCATAGTGCTGACGTGAAAGTAAATATGTCTGTGCCTTGTTTAATATTTTTCCGGCGTCAAAATTGGGGGTGGTCTGTATGCCGTAACTGATTAAAGCTGTATCCCATACTGTCGAGGTCATGTTTTGTAGGTGTGATCCCTCTGGCAGGGGATATATCAGTGACTTCAACCCCTCAATCGCCTGAACGATCACCGGATGATTCCGCGGATAACCAAGGCCAATCAATGCATATATCATGAAAAACGTGGCGCTTGCATAGGTCAGCAAGGTTCCGTCTGGTTCCAATCGTTCTAACAAGAAGTGTTCTAGCCTCCGTAGAGACGAAGTCTTGATGAACGGAAGGTTTCTAAGCCTGACTGGATGGGACCGTTTATTTGGCGCTTTAGACCCGGCTTCCATCAATAAAGTGTTCAAATCTGGGAAAGTTGATGGTCGTTCAGACGATTCGCAAGTAGCGGCAATGAGAACTGGGGCAATATGACCACGGGCATAACCAACGAAGTCGAAGAAGTTCAGTGGAACCCATTTCGGAAACAACGTCCAGATTAAGGGCAGGGTCATCGGGCGCGCATGCGGCGACTTGTATTCGGTTACTGACCGAAATGGACCGCCATAGGCATACTTAAATAGTTTTATTCAACTCATTGGCCACTTGTCATCGTATGAGGTTTGAGCGCTTCGGTTACGGAGTGGGAATTCAACAATCCACATAATGGAGGTATCCATTCGTTTTCGAAGGGTAAACTGCACCAAGAAGTTTATTTTAAAAGGGGGTAATCCATTATGACGGTTTATAGCCAAGTGAAACAGACTCTAGCGGGATGAAAAAGTGCACAGGCGAGCTTTGAACAATTCGCTCTTCAAACACAGAACCAACAGGCAAAACAACTATATACAGACGCGGCGAACCAGACACAGACAATCGTTGATTCAGTTACACAGCGGGTTCAACAGATTGAGCAAGAGGAACCTCAAAACAAACAATCTTAAGATATTGACACAACCATCCGAACTTGGCACAGCGTTGATTATATAGCCGCTTTCCGGACATCAATGTCGTCGTATGGGGGTATCCACGTTCTGGAAAGGATACCCCTCCATAGGGCTTTTTAATTTGTTGGTTTGTCCCATATGTACAGCAAACACCACGGTGACCGGTCGTCCACTTCTCATCCATCTTCATCAACAAAGCACCCAGTAGACGCATGGCGGATGTTCGGTCTGGGAAGATGCGTATCACCCGTTCACGTCTACGAATCTCCTCGTTTAGCCGCTCTACGCCATTGGTTGTGCGCAAGCGCTGCCGGTATCGCTCGGGCTTTCCGGTCAATCTCACCCTGCAATGACTTTGGTGCTGCATTCAGCAGGTTTGGCATAAAGTGTGTTTGGCATCACATAATCTAAATGCGTGAAACGTTTCACAACACTGTTTCTAACTTGTAAGGATGAATACAATGAAGGCAACTATTAAAGATGTTGCGAAGCTCGCAGGAGTGTCGGTTGGGACCGCATCCAAGGTGATCAACAGCCAGGGGAATGTCGCACCGGAAATGCGAGAGAAGGTTTATCGTGCTGTACAACAGCTAAACTACAGCGTAAACAGAGTGGCACGTAGTCTGAGGTCTTCATCGACGAATACGGTTGCAGTCCTTTTGGCAGAAGTCACAAACCCGTTTCAAATGACCTTGGCGCGCGGGATTGAAGAGGTGATGTACAAGAACGGATATCATTTGCTTATAAGTTCCACGAAAGAAGATCCCGAAATTGAACGGGAAAATCTCAAGATGCTATACGAAAAACGGGTAGACGCAATTATTGTTTGTACCACGGGTGAAGCCGACGCGGAAATACGCTCGATATTACAGCGAGACGTTCCCATCGTACTGGTGGACCGTCCAGTATTGACGTTACCGGTAGACATTGTGGCAGACAATAACTTGTTGGGAATGGAATTGTTAGTAAAGTACATTTTTGAACTTGGCCACCGGGACATCGGTGTAGTTCACGGTAATTTGAATACCATTCATGGGCGCTTGCGGCATCAAGGGGTGATCAACGGGCTCGAACTTTATGAGCTCAATACTCCGCCTGAACATCAAGTCGTGGGTGATTTCAAATATGAAGGCGGCTACAATGCGGTTCAACATTTTTTTTCTTTGCAGCGGCCGCCTACTGCAATTATCTGCGCAAACAACAATATGACGGCTGGCGTATTAGGAGCTTGTAAAGATCTGAATATTCGAATCCCTCAAGATGTTTCCGTTGTGTCATATGGTGATCTGGATTACACCTGGAACCTCATTACCCCGTCGGTGACAGTGGTAACACAGTCTCCGTTTGAGATTGGCCGCAAGTCAGCGGAACTCGTTTTGCAGCGCCTATCGGATAAGAATATTCCAGGTTTGTCCCACTTATTCTTGAAGCCTGAGCTTATCGTGAGAGAGTCATCAGGTCCTTGTGAAACGATTCATCAAAGAGGAGGTTGCAATAAATGAAAGCGGTTGTAAATTACTCATCAGGAGCTGGAAATGTAGAAATTCGAGACGTTCCGATCCCTTCTAACCTGGGGCCGCATGACGTTTTGATAAATGTGAAAGGTGCCGGCGTTTGCGGAAGCGACTTGCATATGTACCACGATATCCAGGGGTTTCCGGTCATTCGCCCTGTCACATTGGGCCACGAGTACTCTGGCGTTATTACTGCCGTAGGTTCAGAAGTAATCCTCTTCAAAGAAGGTGACCATGTAGTCAGTGAAACACCTGCATATGTCTGTGAAAAGTGCATTTACTGCAGATCCGGCCAATATAACTTGTGTCCTCATCGTAAGGGGTTTGGTGTTTTGGTAGACGGCGCCATGGCGGAATACGTTAAAACGCGGGAAGCCATCGTCCACAAAATCCCGGATAATGTTTCATTTG
Organism: Alicyclobacillus fastidiosus; assembly: GCF_026651875.1. GTDB lineage: Bacteria > Bacillota > Bacilli > Alicyclobacillales > Alicyclobacillaceae > Alicyclobacillus > Alicyclobacillus fastidiosus. Next base: position 855,930 of record NZ_CP104067.1, read on the forward strand.
AGAAGGCGGCACTCACGGAGCCTTCCTGCGTTGCCTATAACGCTGTTGCACATCACTCCAGAATCCGCCCTGGTGATTACGTCGTCGTAATTGGGCCCGGTCCGATAGGGTTGATGTGTACACAAATTGCCAAACTCTTCAATCCAGGTAGATTAACGGTCATTGGAACACGAAAGGATCTCAGCCGATTGGAAGTAGCTAAGCAGTTTGGAGCGGACGAGGTCATTGTTGCGGAAGACGGGGATGTGGTGGAAAAAATCCTTTCCTACGGCGATGGATTCGGACCAGACCTGGTTCTCGATGCAGTTGGTGTATCTGCAACTCTGAAACAGAGCGTCGATGTCGTCCGGCCAGCCGGGCAAATCACGAAAATTGGGTGGGGGCCGGCACCGATTGGTTTTTCACTGGATCCCCTGATTCAAAAGGCTGCCCGTTTACAGGGATCCTTTAGCCATAACTACCCCATGTGGGAGAAAGTACTCGTTATGATGGAAAAGGGAGAGATAAATCCCCTGCCCATGGCAAAAACCTACTTGATCGACGAATGGAAGCTGGCTTTTGATGAAATGGATTCCTTGGCGCATGCCAAATCGATTATTTTGCCGAATCCCTGATGCCGACCGACCGCGCAAACTTCCATCCTGGAGGGATTTACATGGAACCCATCGTGCAGATTTCCTTGGATGTGACGAACATCAAGGACGCCTTGGAGCTTGCGGACATAGCAGTAGAGGCTGGTGTTGACTACATTGAAGCGGGGACACCGCTGCTCCTCGGTGAAGGGCTTCACGCTGTGGAGGCTCTTCGTAAAGCCTATCCAAACCATCCTATCGTAGCAGATTTAAAGACGATGGACGGCGGATATCTAGAAGCTGAAATGATGGCCAAGGCTGGTGCCACCCACGTCGTCGTCATGGGTGTTGCGCACCCGGCGACGATTCGAGCCGTCGTGAAGGCGGGGCGAGATTTCAACGTCAAGGTCATGGGGGACATCCTCGCAGCGTCGGATAAAGTCGCCTGCGCCAAAATGCTTGAGGAGAATGGCGTGGACTATATCATCGTGCATACGGGATTTGATGAAAGAGGAGAGGATCCCGCACGTTCACCGTTCGATCACCTCGAAGAGGTTGTGAACGCGGTAAGCATTCCCGTTCAGGCAGTCGGTGGATTATCGCTAGACCAGGCGAAACGAATGCCGAAATATGGTGCTCCACTGGTCGTTGTTGGTGCTCCGCTGGTTATTGACAAAAAGGAATTTCGGGCAAGTGCAGATAGAGATGAACTGCTGAACATCCTGCGGGAACTCGTAAAAAAGACGAAAGGTTCAGGAGAGTAACTTATGGCGAAAATTGCAGTGTTCCCGAAAGCCTACATTGACCAGTTATCCGATGGGACCATGGACTTGTTTGAGTGGATCAAGATAGCTGGAACACTCGATGCGGATGGCCTGGAATTATATCCGCTCTTTTTAAGAAGGTTGGATGCTTCCTATTTGCAAGAGGTAAAAGATGCGGCGCAGTCTTTTGGCCTTGAAATACCTATGATGTGTTCCTCCCCTGATTTCACACATCCGGATCCGGATTTTCGGAGGAACGAGATCGAGAAAATGAAACAAATGATTGATGTCATGGCATTTCTGGGACCTGCAGACTTTCGGAGTTGCCGTGTCTTATCTGGGCAAAGGAGGGAAGTGGTTTCAAGGGACCAGGGTATACGCTTTACCGTCGAATTGATTGAGGAACTCCTACCTTACGCTGAACAGAAGAATGTACATCTAGTTATGGAAAACCACTACAAGGACGGGTTTTGGGTATATTCAGAATTCGCACAACAATCTGAAGTTTTTTTGGAGATTGTATCTCAGATTTCCTCACCTTGGTTTGGGATTAATTATGATCCATCGAATGCCTTGGTTGCAGGAGAAGAACCGCTCCGACTGTTGGATCATGTTAAGTCACGCACTTTAACCATGCATGCAAGTGACCGATATCTGAAGAATGGATACACCCTGGAAGATCTGAAGAAACACACTTCTGAAGGGTATTCCAATGCGCTTTCACACGGAGTCATTGGTAAAGGCATGAACGATTACGACGCGATCTTCAAGGAACTGAAGGAATCTGGATTCAACGGCTGGATTTCAATTGAAGACGGTGTAAACGGTCTAGATGAGCTGCGCCAATCTGTCAGGTTTTTACGGGAAAAGATTTCGCAGTATTTCTCGGAGACCAGCACTGTTCAAAATGGAGGCGTATGACATTGTTAAGTTGGTGGACAGCTGGCGGTGAGGCAGATGGCTAACCTGTATAAGGGGAGAACTCTGTTCAAAGCAAATCGTCTGCTCAAGGAACTATTGGACCACGTGATTCAGGTGGGGATTTTTTTACAAGACAAAGTCTTGCAAGCCAATGAAATCGCTTCTAATGACCGTAATGGGATCACCACTCCATAGTACTTGTACTCACGCTGTCCAGTGAGGCGCTCGGATCGGCAGGCAATAAGAGAAATGCTGCTGGCCACGTAATTGAGGAGTAATTAAAGGAGGATTTGTATGGGATCTAGTCGACCGCCGTATGAATCTATCGACATTTCTGGAGCCATTGAACACTTAGTCCAAGAATACAGCCCGAGTGGAAATAAAATTGGCTGGTTGATGATTGCGTCCATCTTCATCGAAGCCTGGGACCTATATTCCATCTCGTTTGTACTGGTGTTTATTGAAAAGATTTATCATCCCTCGTCACTCATGTTGGGGTTAGTTGCGGCAGCGACTCAAGGAGGAGCGGTCATTGGGGCGTTAGTGGGAGGTTGGCTGACTGACAGGATTGGCAGGCGCGCCGTCTTCTTAGGAACCATGGTGATGTTTTTCATCTTTGGGGTGGCTCAAGCTTTTGCGCCCAGCATGGCGGCTCTTGTTGTCCTTCGATTTATCCTCGGTATTCCCTTGGGTACCGATATCGCGAATGGATACACGTACATTATGGAGTTTATGCAGCGTGGTAAGCGAGAGATCATGGGAAATCGGTGGCAGTTTATGTTTGCAGTCGGAGAAGTGGTGTCTATTGCAGTGGTGCTGCTATTCCTTGGTATGGGCGTGTCGCACGATACCCTGTGGAGAGTGATTCTGGGCTTATCAGGATTACCTGCCATTATTCTGTTTGTCCTTCGATTTAACTTGCCTGAAACCGCTATTTGGTTGATTCAAAGAGGTAAGTTTCACGAGGCAAAGGTGGTTGCCCAGAAAATCTATGGGGACTCTCTGGAAATGCTTCCAGATACGGACTACGATATTCCCCGCCCGAAACTTCGCGATTTCTTAAGGGAAATTCGCAAGGATAAAATCCGCTGGCGGGCTACGGTATTTGGTTGGATTGCCGGGTTTATGCAGAATACTGAGTTTACTACCTTCGGCTTTTATCTCCCAGTATTGTTTATCCTCCTGCACGTATCTGGAATTGTCGAAACCAACATGCTCACACTCTGCGTGTACTTGGTCGCCATGGTCTCCGGGTGGGTCGGCCCACTCATTACACCTAAAATTGGGCAACGTAAGTTAAGTATATATGGTTTTGGTATCGCTTTTATCGGTCTGATTATTGCCGCCATCGCTATGTACACCCATATGTACATTCTACTACCTATTGGGGCAGTCATACTGGCATGGGGACACTACTGGGATGCAGAGAACTGCATGACAATTTCATCGATGGTGGCACCCGCCAAATATCGGGGCACGGCCAGTGGCTTTTCCTACATCTTTGTGAAGTTGTCCGGTTTCTTAAGTATTTTTCTCTTCCCAATGTTTTTCTCAGCTATTGGCAAAGCCAATGCGACCTTGTTTGTTTCAATCTTTTCATTGATGGGCTTTCTTGCGGCCCTATTTATCCTTCCGGAGATTTACGGATTTGTGGGCAGAGAACACGGCGAGAACTTGACTGGTCAAGTTCCACGCTAATGTGATTCAATCATTTTCGGACACTGAGGGATTGTACTCTTAAGTCAGTTGTATATTTCATCGTATGAATGACAAGTGGGAGTCGGAAAAGCGCCGACTCCCATGCTCTCAAAAATACGCAGGGTGGTAGTGGGAGTCGAGGCATTCCACGGGTTGCCAGTTCAGTTAGCAAAACAACCAAACCCAAAATCTTTACGAATGATACACAATGTGATTGTGTCACATCCACTTTTGAGTCTGATCCCTGTTTCTCACTTATGCTTTTGTGTGTATAAATGGTTTTGGTGGTGGTACGATGATTGCCATAGATACGAGATACGCGCGCTTGATGCCGGGTTTTGATGGTGAGTTAGGAGCGAGATTCCTTCAACCAGCGCTTTGCCTTTATGTCTATCGCCTCATTTAGCCGCGTGAGATAATCACTCAACCCTACTCTTTCTTCTTCCGACCAATGCGAAAGCATTTCTTCGTATCGCGCCGCTCGCTTATCCCTCATTTCTAAGTACAGCTCTGTCCCCTTAGACGTAATTTGCAGCAGGCTGACTCGAATGCTTTCTGGGTCGTGTACGCGTTCGACAAGCTCTTTCGATTCCAAAGCAGTCGTCTGTCTACTCACAGTTGAGATGTCAAGCAGAAACGTATTGGCGAGCGAGCTGATTGTCTGCGGCCCGTCATGATGTAGTTGGGCCAGTAGAAAGTAAGCGGAGCGATCCAAGATCATGTTGTCGACAGCCTTCGTAATGTCCGCGCGTCGAATCAGCAGGGAAACTTGGCGCTCAATACGTTGGTAGATATCTTGCTCCGAATCCATGTAACGTCCCCCGATTCAATATGGGCCACGATGTCTACGCGCTGCGTTCACTAGCAAACCAGCACAAGTCTCGATCAGTACAAAGCAAATGATTCAATTTCCACTTGTATCTTACAATCGAACGTTGTATCTTACAACTTGCGAAGCGGGGGAACGTCAGTTTGACGGACCTCCAAACCAACGTGGAATTCGCCCGTTTGACAGCGTACTACTTGCACACGGGGTGTCCCAAACGTGCATGGCACGCAGGGAGCACCCCGTTGTTGTGAGGTTGGCAATTACACCGTTCGCCGCCGGAGCATCTGGGCGAGATGAGGAAATTGTGGCACGCCGTGTTTCATAAGTTGTCGATGTGGACCGGTTCGATGTCGTCGGCCGGATCGAATTCAAACACCCTGCTGTAGAAATAAAACTCGCCGTCGAGGGAGCGTTTGATGTTTGCGGCGATTCGGAACCCGTGTCCCTCGCCCTCGAACGCCACGTAGGCCACCGGCAACCCCTTTTTCCGTAACGCCTCGACCATTAACTCGGCTTGATTTGGCGGAACGATTTTATCGTCGAGTCCTTGGAAGAAAATCACTGGGCAAGATAGCCCATCTGTAAAGTTGATTGGTGAACGGTTGTAATACACGTCTTTCGCTTCCGGGTATGGTCCAAGTAAACCGTCCATGTAGCGAGACTCAAATTTGTGCGTCTCCTTGGCGAAAATCTCGAGTTCACTGATGCCGTAATGACTTGCTCCTGCCGCATAGACGTCAGTAAATACAAGTGAGGCAAGCGTTGTATAGCCACCCGCACTGCCCCCGGCGATAGCCACGCGACGTTCGTCGACGAGGCCCTTGTCAATCAGATATCGGACGGCGTTCGCCGCGTCTCGCACGTCGACTACACCCCAATTGCCCTTGAGCCTGTCGCGGTACTCTCGTCCGTATCCAGTCGATCCCCCGTAATTCACATCGATGACCGCGAACCCGCGACTGGTCCAGTACTGCGTCGTAAGATTGAGCACGGGTGACGACGCCGATGTGGGCCCGCCGTGGACGTGCACTAACAAGGGGGGATTTTCTCCGTCTGGTGACTGGTAGTTTGGATTGTGAGGGCGGTAGTAGATGGCATGCGCAGTTTTGCCGCCGTCCGTCGGGAACTCGATGGATTCTGGAATGGACAGGTAGGCGGTGTCGATTTCTAGCTCGCCGGACGCCCTGATGACTTGCGTATCTGCACCATCTGGGTTCATTCGCACCACGCTCGGGAAACTTGTCGGCGAAGCCGCGATGCACACCGCTTCGTCCGCGCTTGCGTGGACGGATGAAAAGTACGTGTAGTCTGTATCGATGACCGACAGATATCCGGTTTGCAGGTCGATTTGTGCGAGGTACCAAGTGCCATTCTGCGTATATGTGCAGATGATGGTCGATTTGTCGACGAAGTCGTAGTTCGAAGAGCCAAATTGCCAGCTTGGTACGCCAAACTCGGCACCCATCGAGTGTACCGGCTGGGTCCCGCCGTCACGCAAGCGGTAAATGTTCCACCAATTGGTCCGATCCGACACGAAATATAGGTCTCCGTCTGGGGACCATCGCGGCTGCGTGACAGACTCTCCTTGCCCACCTGCCACTTGAACGGCGTTGACGATGTCACCGCTCTGTGCGACGTCACCGACCCAGAGTTCGGTTTCGTCCCACGGCATATTTGGATGGTTCCAGGTCAACCATGCGAGACGACGACCGTCTGGACTCAGGCGCGGGTTCGAGTAAAAATCATTTCCTTGCGTCACAACGCGTTCGTCGCTGCCGTCCACATTCATCGTCACGATGGTCGTCTTCGCAGCGATGGAGGACGCCGTGTGGTCTTCGCGCACAAAGTACAGGCGATGGTGGTCGGAATCGACGACGCCGTCGGCATAGCGCAGGTTCGAGTCCGAGGTGATGGCCTGAATCCGTCCGTCTTCTGTGCGGCGGTAGAGCAGGTTATCGGCGAAGTTGGAGAAGATGACTTCGCCTTGATGAACGACGTATGGCGCGCCACCGTATTCGTGGACGCGCGTGCGCACGTTGTAGGGCGGCGGCGTCAACTCGTGGATGGTGCCGTCTTCATCTAAAGCGAGGAGGGTGTTGCGGCCCTGTTCGGCAGGTCTGGCCTCCGTGAAATATATCCATCCGCCATGAAGTTGAACGTTCACGACGGGAACGGTACCCTTCACTATCAGGTCGGAAGTAATAGGGGACTTCCAACTTCCGTACGGAGCTATGGTCTTCTCAGGCATCCTGCTCACTCTCCAGAATCGTTATACTATTCAAACTTGATTTAACATACAGGTTATATTCTAGCAAACGTTTGAGATTGCCTCTGTTTGACGCGTTTCTTTTCTACAAAACATCCAACGGATCGACAATTTTATAAATTGACCCCTATCCTGAAACTATCTTAAAATGGAATTGAAAGCGATTTCTTGTCGTTTCCGATTCCACTCAGAACCAAGGAGGTTTGCGTGATGCCGGTCAACCAATTAGAAGTTCACGACAATGTGGTGGCGTTTCTCCATGGGACCAAGGATTTGTTCATCGACGGAAAGTTTGTACCCTCCGCATCTGGAAAGACGTTCGATACGTTCAATCCTGCTACAGGGGAAGTTCTTGCGACGGTGTCTGAGGCGCAGGAAGAAGACATCCATCGTGCGGTTACCGCAGCTCGCCGAGCGTTTGACGAGGGTCCGTGGTCGAAAATGAGCGGTGCTGCTCGTGGTCGCCTATTGTACAAATTGGCAGATCTAATGGAGTTGCATCGGGTGGAGCTCGCGCAAATCGACACGTTGGACAACGGTAAACCCATCCGCGAGACCAGCCGTGCAGACGTCCCACTCGCCATCGAACACTTTCGGTACTATGCAGGTTGGGCCTCGAAAATTGTAGGTCAGACGATTCCCGTCAGCGGGAACTTTTTCAACTATACGAGACATGAGCCTGTCGGGGTGGTCGGTCAGATTATCCCGTGGAACTTCCCGTTGCTCATGGCGGCGTGGAAAATGGGCGCCGCGCTCGCGATGGGCTGTACCATCGTGCTGAAGCCGGCGGAACAAACTCCTCTCTCCGCTCTGTACTTGGCGAAGTTAGTCCAAGAGGCTGGATTCCCGGACGGCGTCGTCAACGTGGTACCAGGCTTTGGCGAAACCGCCGGTGCACCACTGGTCAATCATCCGCAGGTCGACAAGGTGGCCTTCACCGGATCGACAGAAGTTGGGAAACTGATTATGCGTCAGGCTGCGGATTCGCTCAAGCGCGTGACGCTCGAACTCGGCGGTAAGTCGCCGAACATCATCTTGCCGGACGCTGACCTATCGCGTGCTGTTCCGGGTGCGCTGATGGGCATCATGTTCAACCAAGGGCAAGTTTGCTGTGCTGGATCGCGGTTGTTCATTCAGAAGAAATCGTACGACAACGTGGTGGCGGATTTGGTCTCGCTGGCGAAAAACATCCATCAGGGAAGTGGCATCGAGCCGGAAACCCAAATGGGGCCGCTCGTTTCGGACGAACAACAGAATAAAGTGCTCGGCTATATCGACAGCGGGCTAAACGACGGTGCGGAACTCCTGGTGGGCGGCACGCGGCCATTTGAAGAGGGGTATTTCGTCTCGCCGACGATTTTCGCAAATGTACGGGACGACATGGCGATTGCGAAGGAAGAGATCTTTGGCCCTGTCGTGGCGGCGATGCCGTTTGAAGATCTGGATGAAGTGATCCGCCGCGCAAACAACAGCGACTACGGTTTGGCCGCTGGCCTGTGGACCGAGAATATCCGCAATGCTCACTACGTCGCCAACAAGCTGAAAGCCGGTACCGTCTGGGTGAACTGCTACAATGCGTTTGACGCTGCTGCGCCGTTTGGCGGCTACAAACAGTCGGGCATCGGGCGCGAAATGGGATCGTATGCGCTGAACAACTACACGGAGGTCAAGGACGTCTGGATCAACCTCGACTGAAGTACGGACGCCCGGCGGACGCACTATCACAATAAAACATGCTCTACCGAGAAACCACGGCCAGGATTTGGGCCGTGGTTTTTTGCGTCAGAAGAGGGACGCAGTGGGCAGATCCGCCTGATTCATGGCTAGGCGGCGGCGTGGGCACGTTAACAGGGCAGGTGGAAGGGAGCCAATGGGATTTTGACTTCCTTTTTGTAAGTGGTAGAATGTGACATGAACTTGGGGAATAAGGAGTGAACACGATGAACGAAGCATACGAGCCACTCTTTCAATCCATTACGCTTCGTAGTGGCGTAGAGTTAAAAAATCGTATCGTGATGGCACCAATGACCAATTTCTCGTCGAATCCAGAAGGCACGGTCTCCGATGATGAGGTGGCCTATTACGCTCGCCGATCCGGCGGCGTCGGCACGGTCATCACAGCTTGTACATATGTGACGGAAAACGGCAAGGGATTCCACGGGGAATTTGCGGCGTATGACGACGCGTTCATCCCGAGCCTTCGACGCTTGGCAGCGGCCATTCAGGAGCGGGGGGCCAAGGCTGTACTGCAAATTTTTCACGGCGGGCGCAGTTGTCCAAAAGAACTCGTCCCGAATGGAGATGTCGTGAGTGCGAGTTCAATACCAGACGAGGCGGAGGGTGCGGTGGTACCGCGTGCGCTGGAGGAGGCGGAAGTATGGGACATCGTCCGGGCCTTCGGGGACGCTACACGGCGAGCGATTGAAGCGGGCTATGACGGGGTGGAAATTCACGGGGCCAATGGCTACCTCATTCAGCAATTCTTCTCGCCGCATTCGAATCGGCGCACAGACGCGTTTGGCGGCAGCCTCGAGAAACGCATGACCTTCCCGCTCGCAGTGGTCGACGAAGTTCAGCGCGTGGTCCGCGAACACGCAAAAGGGCCCTTTATCGTCGGCTACCGATTTTCTCCGGAAGAGCCGACGAGTCCTGGAATCACGATGGACGACACGCTTTCCCTGGTTGACGCATTGGCCACAAAGCAGCTCGATTATCTACATGTCTCCTTGATGGATTTCTCATCGATGCCAAGAAGTGGCGAAGACACGTCGGTATCGAGGTTGACCTTGATTCAGAACCAGGTCGGCGGGCGTGTGCCGGTTATCGGCGTCGGGAATATTCATACGCCTACGGAAGCCCTCAAGGCAATGCAGACCGGCGTCCCGCTCATCGCGCTCGGCCGTGAACTCATCATGGAACCAGACTGGGTGGAAAAGGTGGAGCAGGGGCGTGAGTCCGAAATTGCTATCACGCTTCCGAAGGACGCTCGTCAGAGATTGGTCGTGCCGGATCCGCTATGGCAGGCCATCATGAACGCCCCAGGTTGGTTTCCGGTCGTCTGACTAGCCAAGCACGGCATCGTCTGATGAACTAACTTTGGAGCCGTTCACCTTAATTACCAAAGGGTGGACGGTTCCGTTTGTAAGGAGGCATTGTGATGGGAGAGCTATCGCGATCGAAATCGATTTTTCTCATTGCCGCCCTAGTGGTGATGTGGGGAATTAGTTGGCCAATCTATAAAATCGCACTGAGCTACACGCCACCGATTCTGTTCGCTGGCATGCGGACACTGTTCGGGGGACTACTTCTCGGAATAGTCATCTTACCGAAATTTCGCGCCATTCGGATGAAGGAAAACTGGCTCATCTATCTCATTTCCGCATTTTTTAACGCGGTGGTGTTCTACGGACTCCAGACGGTGGGGCTTCGCTATCTTCCAGAGGGCCTCTTTACAGTTATCGTCTATCTGCAACCGGTCCTCATCGGCCTCCTGACGTGGCTCTGGCTCAAGGAGCCCCTGTCCGCCCCCAAGATGCTCGGGCTTGTTCTCGGGTTTGTCGGGGTCGGAATGATCAGCGTGACAAGTCTCTCGGGACATGTCTCGCCCATCGGCATCTTGTTGGCGATAGGTACAGCCGTAGGGTGGGCTATCGGAACCATCTACGTGAAAAAAGTAGGAAACCGCGTCGACGCGTTGTGGCTGGTCGCGTTTCAGTGCATCATCGGGGGGATCGTCATGACAGGTCTGGGCCTTTTCGTGGAACGAGGTTCGGGCATCGTGTGGAATCTGCCTTATCTCGTCGGCCTAGTCTATGGTGCAGTCTTTGGTATTGCGATTTCGTGGGTGGTCTTCTTTACTCTGGTCCGATCCGGCGACGCGAGCAAAGTGGCCTCCTTTACATTTCTCGTCCCGCTCATCGCGATTTTCATCGGAACTCTTTTCTTACACGAGTCGTTCACGGTGTATTTATTTGTCGGACTCGTATTGATTGTCTTTAGTATCTATTTAGTCAACCGTAAATCGAAGAAGCTACAGTATCGCTGAAAGTTAAGCATCGGGGCCCGCGTATGCAGTGTTTCGGCAAACTCTGGTATCGGTCTGGGCCGTTTTGCATAGAGATTTGTGATTTTCGATGCCCAATGAACTTTTATGAAGTAAGACACACTTTGTGGGTGGAATGGCGGTCAGATCATGTCATAATGAATCTGAATTTGACCGCCAAAGGAGACCGTTCCATGTGGATGTTGGTCAATGCCAACGGGTACACGTTGGCGCCAGACGGAGGGAACTTTTCTGCCCTTGTGATGGATGGTGGCCAAATTGTCGCGGTCGGGGCAACTGACGACGTACGGCTACAATATGGGGCGCGCGTAGACCGCGTATATGATGCGCAAGGCGCCACGGTCCTGCCCGGATTCGTCGACAGTCACCTACATCTGGCGTGGCTCGGCATGCAGATGAACATGCTCGACCTCGCGCGGGCGACCAGCGCCGAGGACGTCCTTGCGCAGGTTCGACAACGAGCTTCCACCCTGCCATCCGGCGCCTGGGTTCTTGGGGCGAATTGGGACGAAAACCGAATCGCGAATCGAAGGATGCCGTCCATTGCACAGTTGGACCGCGCGGCAGGTGGGCGGCCGGTCATGCTAAGACGAGTGTGCGGGCACGTGGTGTTTGGAAACCGCTACGCATATGAACAGGCAGGCCTTGGCATCCACCCAGCCAATCCGTCGGATGGTCACTTTGGGCGTACGCCGTCCGGAGACATTGACGGTTACGCGTACGAGGGTGCCACGACGCTGTTGGAGAGAGGCATTCCGGCGATGAGCGGCAGCGAACTCGAGAGGTCCATCGCAGCAGCCATTGATTCCGCACTCGCGTCAGGGATCACCGGAGTTCATTCGGAGGACGTTCGGCATGTCGGAAGCCTGTATCGAACGATGGACATCTATCATCGGTTGCAGGCCCAAGGCAAGCGCTTGCGGGTGCACCAATTGGTGGGCTTCGACGCGCTTGAAGAGTACGGTGAGTGGTTAGTAGAGCAGGCGAACAAACAGCCGACGATAGAGGAACTGGACTGGCTGGAAACGGGGGCCGTCAAGTTGTTTGCAGACGGTTCACTCGGTGGAAGGACAGCGTTTTTGCAACATCCGTACCACGACGCACCAACTACGCGTGGGACGGCGATTTACACGCAGGAAGAGTTAAATCATCGAGTGGCACAAGTCCGAAAGTTTGGGCTGCCAGTAGCGATTCACGCCATCGGCGACGGTGCGCTTGAAATCGTGCTTGACGCGATTGCGTCCGTCCCAGCCGTGGCGCAGCGGGACAGGGTCATTCACGCGGAAGTGGCGAGTGAGCCACTGATACGCCGGATGGCGGCGCTTTGCGATCGGATGATTGTAGACGTTCAACCGAGGTTTGCGGCGAGCGATTTGCCATGGGTCGAGGGCAGGCTCGGTTTGCAGCGAATGCCGTACGTGTGCGCTTGGAAGTCGATGCTGAACGCCGGGCTCTATCTGTGTGGAGGCTCAGATGCTCCGGTCGAGCCGATTCAACCGTTGCTCGGCATTCATGCGGCCATCACGCGACGGTTGCCCGGCACTTCCGGGGACGGACGGTTCATGAACGAGGGATTGACGCCATACGAAGCTGTGAAGCTATTTACGCATGGCCCATCCTATGCTATCCATCGCGAAGATCGGAAGGGGACGATTCAATCCGGTTGGATGGCGGACTTGACGATTGTTGACACCGATATCTCCAACTCACAGCAGTTGGAGATGATTCCGAGGACTTGTGTCTTACAGACCATTGTAGGCGGGGAGATCGTTTACGACAGGCTGCGATGACTTAGAGTAGTTCAATTCACTCCATGTTAGGTGCGGGAGGCATCGGCGTGTCCAATGCGGTCGAAGAACGGGTTGCTCTGTATTTAGACAAAAACAAGGCGGAACTGATGAACGCTTGGCTTGATCGGGTGATGATGGAACCGAACGACCCGTTTGAGGACTCGATTGGAAAAAATGGATATTCCATGTTGTACCTATTGATATCGTATCTCAGAGGTGAGGGGTTTGATCATGATCGGTTGAAAACCTTCGCCCACAAGGTTTCTTACGAGCGGCTTCAAGCGAACATCAATATCGGTGGATTCGTCTACAATGTGAACATCGGACGAAGTGAGATTCTGAACCATCTGCCTAGGCTTGGTCTATCTATTGATGACCTGCGTCCGGTGATCTATAAAATTAACGACTGTTTCGATATGTTTTTGTACTTTGCCGTTCATCATTACACTGAATTAAAAAACCAGAAGTTGGAAGAGCAGTCCTCGTTCATTGAACAGACGCACAAGGACCATCTCACCATTTTAGGTCAAATGTCCTCGAGCTTCGTGCACGAATTTCGAAATCCACTGACTTCCGTGATGGGGTTTGTTCAGTTACTGCAAGAAAAATATCCAGCGTTGGAGTACCTCGACGTCCTATCGAAGGAGTTAAACCAATTAAAGTTTCGCATTAATCAATTTCTGTTGGTGTCGAAAAAGGGCGTCAACTATAAAGAGGTGGAGAGGTTTCATCTCGCGACCGCCTGTGAAGAGATGTTGGATTTCCTCTACCCGATGGTGGTGGGGTCTGACGCCATGGTGGTCAGAGAGGTGGACGACTCCATTTACTTGTCTGGGTATCCAGATGAATTTCGCCAGGTGCTCATCAACATCTTTATGAATTCGTTAGATGCGCTCTCCCATCGGAGATCTAAAACGATTCATATCAAGGGGCGGCGCGAGCGCGGCGCAGCGGTGATCACCATGGCCAACAACGGACCGCCGATTCCAACAGACATCATATCGTCGATTTTCGAGCCGTTCGTGTCTACGAAAAAACTGGGGACCGGCATCGGGCTGTACGTCTGTCGGAAAATTATCGAGGAGCATCACGGCACCATCGAGTGTGAATCCAATGAAGACTGGACGACCTTTCGCATCGTGATTCCAATCACGGGCATACAGGACTCCGCTGACTGACGACGACGTACCGCTAGTCACGCAGTTGGAATGGACAGGCAGCACCTCAAGGACGCGGCCTGTTTTTTGTGTATTTCGCGAAACGTGGACGTCTTCTGCCATGTGAGATGATTCGTCCTTGACCGTCGACGCTTCAACCAATGATGTCCAGGGGAATATTCAGGTACACCTTGCACAAGAACCGGTCAATTTAAAGTATGATATTTACACGGACACTGGAACATCCGTTTCCTGAACGAAAAAAGGACACGAGGTGTCTGACGCCATCGGAACCGCGGACAAAGTCTTCGTGGGCTCGACTGGCACGGGCAATATTACCGTGAGTCAATCGTAGATGTGAAGACGAACCGCCGCCGGCGGATACGAATTTAGGAGACGCGCATGGCATCAAACATATTTGATATATTGGATTCTCAGCACAATGCGATTTTTTTAGTAAACAACACCCTGTACACACGTTTTGAGCGGTTCCTCAAGACCGTTCCTCCACATGTGCCCCTATTCGTGAACCGAACGATTGAACAGCGCTACGTTGGCGAGCTGCGAGGCAGGCGTTATTCGGTGGTCGACGCGGGCAACATCCTCACATTTCGAGCGATGATCGACGGGTTAAAGAAGCGGCGAGCAGTGTTGGTTGTGCTCGACGTAGACCAAGCGGCGTTTCAAACCATCGGCTCCATCGCTCATCGATGGCACGTTCCGATTGTTCCGGTTCACGCCTTTGGAACCAAGGCCTTTGCAGGGCAACCAATTGTGGCGGATGGTCGTGCGGCCACCTGGGATCAGATCCAGTCTTTCTTGTTGGAGAGTTATCTAGGCAGTGGAATGAAGGGAAAAATCAACTTATTCAACGAGTTGTTAGAGGCCGCGCGATACTATGGAGACGACTGGCTGATAGTAAAGGACATTTCCGGCCGCGTCACCTATAAGGAGTTTCTGCTCAATACCTACGTGCTGAGCCAGCGGCTGACGAAAGCGCTGTCACCATCCGTACCGAACGTGGGCGTGCTGTTGCCGAATTCCATTGGGAACGCCGTCACGCTGTTCGCCCTGTTCTACCTTGGAAAGACACCTGTGATGTTGAATTACTCCGCAGGTTTGCAGACGATATCCGATGCTTGTGAAACGGCGGAACTAACGACCATCCTTACGTCGAGGGAATTTATCGAGAAGGGACAACTCGAAGCGATTGAGCAAGGTCTCGCCGCCAAATTTCGCGTCATCTACATGGAGGATTTGCGGGAATCGATATCCCTTGCCGACAAGGCCATCGGATTTGCGCGCTTCGTGAGACGGAAAAGGACGTCTTCGCTGGATAATCGACTGATCTTGTTCACCTCGGGAAGCGAATACAGGCCAAGAGGTATCGTTTTATCGCACGAAAACATCTTCGCAAACGTCCAGCAGACGAGGTCGGTCATCGATTTTGGCACCGTGGACAAGATGTTGAATGCGATGCCGATGTTCCACAGTTTCGGTCTCACCGCTGGGGCCATTCTGCCGTTGCTCTCTGGTGTACAGACGTACCTTTACCCATCGCCGTTGCACTACAAGCGGATTCCGGAGTTGGCAGGTGAAGAGGGTTCGACGATTCTCTTTGGTACGTCGTCCTTCTTGGAGAAGTACGGCCAGTTTGCTAAGCCGACCGATTTTCGGGCGCTTCGCTACGCCGTCGTCGGTGCGGAGAGACTGAAGGCGGAGGTCGAAACGTACTGGCTCGACAAGTTCGGTCTACAGATTATGCAAGGGTATGGCGCGACGGAGACGGCCCCGATTATGTGTCTCGACACGCCCCTTCATCACAAGCAGGGCAGCGTGGGGAGGTTTCTGCCTGGTATTCAGCACAAACTTGAGACTGTGGCGGGTATTGAGACGGGTGGAAAGCTGCTGATTCAAGGACCGAACGTGATGGCTGGATTTCTCACGCACGGCAAAGGGTATCGCAGACAAGAAGGTTGGTACGACACCGGCGACGTCGTCACCGTTGACGACGATGGATTTGTGACCATCATTGGCCGACTCAAGCGATTTGCCAAAATCGCCGGGGAGATGGTTTCTCTCAACCTAATTGAACAACTCGCCGCGCGGTGCTACGGGAGTACGGATTTCGCGGCGGTGAACGTTCACGACTCGAGGCGCGGTGAAAAGGTCATTTTGATCACGACAAATCGCGATGTCAGTTTGACGTCACTGGCCGAGTTCATCGATAGACAGGGGTATTCACGGCTTCATATCCCGAGTCGTATGTGCTGGGTTCCAGAATTCCCGCTGCTTGGAAGTGGGAAGACCGATTACGTCGCGCTCAAACAGCAAATCGAGGCGAAGCTTTCGAGTGGTTGACGGACAGCCGGCGTTCTCGCCACGGATTGTGGTGCGGCGTGTAACCGGCCGATATACGCCCCCTCCGTACCACGATGTACAGGTGGCACGGAGGCTGTTGAACCGATTTACAGCAGGCTCGCTGTAAGATACCCATGGACGACTATCGGTCATTGTGGGTTTTGGCACCCTGGGCAGCCGGGATCGACGACTTCGCTCCTAGTCATTGGTTGGTAGTAGTGTCTTGGCACGTTGACGATGACTTGGCGTTCCACGTTCACAATCGGGTGAATGATTGGAACTTCACGCGGGATGTAGCAATCCCGGACGATATACTGTGGCGCGCATACGATGGGCGGACATGTTTTCATGTGGTCAACACCTCCGTAAAATGTGGTTGCCCTTTAATCCATGCACCAACAGGACACTTGGTAACGGACAATCGCCTGCCGCCATAAACCTAGTGAAAAACTTTCCCGGATTTGAATCCGAACAGCAGTTTTGCGTTCCTCAATTGAAGGGTTACCCCCGTAGAATCCTTTGACACGCTTGGCGACAAGGTGTCTTATTAGGGGGAGAGAGGATGGCGGTGCATGGTGGTAAATCAGGAACGACTCTGGAATCGGCTGATGGCACTCGGAAAAATCGGGAAACAGGCTTCCGGTGGAATTACGCGCCTATCCTTTACAAGTGAGGAACGTGCGGCGAAGGATCTAGTTCGCCAGTGGATGAACGACGCAGGTCTCGAGGTCCGCGAGGACGCGGTTGGAAACCTCATCGGGCGCAAACACGGCACTGATTTGCAGGCGCCTGTGGTGATGGCGGGATCGCATATCGATTCCGTGTTGAACGGCGGCAACTTCGATGGCCCGCTCGGCGTCTTGTCTGCACTGGAGGCCCTACAGTGCATGAACGAGGCGGGTGTAGAAACGCACCGCTCGATTGAAGTGGTGGCGTTTACGGACGAAGAGGGCGCGCGGTTCCGCTTCGGTATGACGGGAAGCCGCGGAATGGCGGGAAAGCTAACCGCACAAGAGCTCGAGGCGACGGACGAGCAAGGCGTGAGTATCGCCGATGCGATGCGGGAGTGGGGGTTCGATCCCGCTCGGATCTCCGACGCAGCGCGCCCGCAAGGTTCGGTACACGCGTACGTCGAGTTGCACATCGAGCAGGGCAAAATCCTCGAACGGGCTGATTTGCCGGTCGGCGTGGTGACTGGGCTCGCCGGGCCGCTGTGGCTGAAGTTCAGCGTGACGGGACAGGCGGGTCACGCTGGTACCACCCCGATGTCCATGCGGCACGATGCGCTCGTCGGGGCGGCGGAGATCATTCAGGTCATCGAGCAGGAAGCAGCTCGGCAGGATGCCACCGTCGCTACGGTCGGACAGATGAATCTGTTTCCCGGCGGCGTCAACATCATTCCGGGGCGGGTCGAATTTACACTCGACCTCCGGGACGTGAACGCGCAAACGCGCAGTGCGGTGGACGGCGACATCCGACGGCTGGCGCAGCAAATTTGCGACGAACGCGGATTGTCGCTCGACGTGGAAACCTTGCAGGACATCGCCCCAGTTCATTGCCAAGAGGACGTTCAGGACGCTGTCTACGACGCCTGTGCCACACTTGGGATTCGAACCATCCCGGTAGTCAGTGGCGCTGGCCACGACTGCATGCAACTTCGAGATCTGTGTCCGGTCGGAATGATATTTGTTCGCTCAAAGGACGGCGTGAGCCACCATCCTGACGAGTGGAGTTCGCCAGAAGATTGTGCGACGGGAGCGAGCGTCCTCTACCATACGCTGTTGAAATTGGCTTCGCTCGAGTCGGACATCGCCTGAGTATACAAAGCGTCGGTTCGTCGTCTGCGCGTAGGCGAAACAGTCATGTCGTTTTGGGAGTCAGCCGTGGATGTGTTCCAGGCTGACTCCCTGTTTGTGTGCCGCGTACTTCGACAGGCATTCGGTTGTGCATACTGGCCTTAGTCCACACCGAGCGTCACAAAACTCCGAGTCCGAGCAGGTCAAGAAGGTTTTGCTTCGGGCGGTAGCCCACGAATTGATTGACCACTCGGCCCTTGTAAAAGACGAGGATGGTCGGTGCACTCATCACGCCGTAACGGTCTGGGACAGACGGACTCTCGTCGATATCGAGCTCGCCGACTGCAATATCGTCGGCGTATTCGTTCGCGATTTCCTCGAGGATCGGCGAAAGGCGCTCACAGGGAGGGCACCAGGTGGCGTAAAAGTCGACGACAACCGGTTTTTCTTGCTCCAAGAACGGGTGGAAAGAACCTTCGGTCAAATGATGTACCATGTACATTCCTCCTCACATCGGGTCACAGCTTCGATCCTTTGAAGCAAGCGTACACTCCCACTTGTTCATTAATCAAATTAATGTTAATAATAATATGTATTATCAATCACTAATGAACGGGCGAATCGAATGACACTTCTGCAATGTCACGTGTTTCTAGCGGTGTGTAATCAACGGAGTTTCACCAAGGCTGGAGAGGTTTTGAACATGACTCAATCAGCCGTGTCGCAAGCGATATCCAACCTCGAAGGAGAACTCGGCGTCACACTTTTGCATCGAAGCCGGCAAGGCATCGCCATCACGCACATCGGCGAGCGCGTGCTCTCGCACGTCCGGGAGATCATCCGTCACGAAGGGTGTTTGCGCGAAGAGGCTTCGCTTGCCGCAGGCGTTGAGGCTGGGACGCTTCGGATTGCATCGATACCAAGCGCGTCCGGGTTGTTGCCAGGTTTGTTGGCCACGTTCAAAGCGCGCTTTCCGAACGTGCAACCGGTGCTGTTTGATGGCGGCACAGATGAGGTCTGCAGTTGGTTAGAGAGCCACGTGGTCGACGTGGCATTTGTCACCATGCCGGTTGCTGGACTCGACGTCCTCGAGCTGTTGCAGGACCAGTTGCTGCTCTTTCTCCCGATGTCGCACCCAATGGCGGGGAAGGGTGCGGTGACTCTCGATGACGTGGTGGGGGAACCGTTTATTCTACCGAAAGGGGATAGCGAGCACGTGATTCGCGGCGCTTTCCGATCCCGCTCGCTAACGCCGAAAGTGGAATTCGAGGTGCGAGATATCGCCACCATCTTGGCGATGGTTCAGGAGGGAATCGGCGTCACCATCTTACCAGAGATGGCCATTTTGCCGAGTCTACCGAACGTGCAAAGGCTTTGCATCCGACCAAACATTACGCGCCAAGTTGGCCTCGCGGTTCGAAATATGGCAGCAATTTCTCCTATTTGTGCCGACTTTCTACTACACGCCAAGGACTATGTTCAACGTTGATGGTAAGATCAGTGCAAGAGGAGTCACGAGCGATGCGAGGCGGCGACAAGCGAATGAACGAAGCGAGAGAACTATTAAGAAAGTACTACGGATATGAGGATTTTCGGCCAGGTCAAAGCCGGATTGTCGAGAGTGTGCTGAAGGGCTGCGACACGGTCGGAATCATGCCCACAGGCGGCGGAAAATCCATTTGCTATCAAATTCCGGCACTGATGTGCGAGGGGATGTCGATTGTCGTTTCACCGCTCATCTCCTTGATGAAAGACCAAGTGGATACGCTGTCCAACGTGGGGATTTCCGCGACGTATATCAATAGCAGTCTGCCTGCGGCAGAGGTGCACGCGCGCATGCGACAGGCGGAACAAGGGGAATATCGGCTCTTGTACGTCTCTCCGGAGCGGTTGGAGGCGGGGGCGTTCATGTCGTTTGTCAATCGCCTCTGTCCACAGATGATAGCGATTGACGAGGCGCACTGCCTGTCGCAGTGGGGTCATGACTTTCGGCCAAGCTACCGCGCGATAGCACCATTGTTGCAGCAACTCGACAATCGGCCCATCGTGGCCGCCTTTACGGCGACCGCCACGCCCGAAGTGATTCGAGACATCGTCGACACGTTGGGTCTTCACAACCCGAACGTCTTCGTGACGGGATTTGACCGGAGTAACCTCACATTTTCAGTCGTCACTGGGCAGGACAAGCGGGACTACGTACTCGACTACCTCGAACGGCACCCGAACGACGCCGGCGTGATTTACGCATCGACTCGAAAGGAAGTCGACGGTCTGTACGAGTTCTTGAAGAAGAAGCGGTACGCTGTGGGGCGTTATCACGCAGGCCTCAGCGACGCGGAGCGAAGCGCCAATCAGGAGCAGTTTCTCTACGATGAGACGCGCATAATGGTGGCGACGAATGCGTTTGGCATGGGCATCGACAAGTCAAACATTCGGTTTGTGCTGCACTACAACATGCCCAAGACCCTGGAGTCGTACTACCAGGAAGCGGGTCGAGCGGGGCGGGACGGCGACCCGGCAGAATGTGTTCTGCTATTTACTCCGCGCGACGTGCAGTTGCAGAAATTCCTCATCGAACAGACAGACACCGCCCCGGAGAGAAAGTCGCACGAGTATCAAAAACTCCAGGCGATGGTGGATTATTGCCACACCAGTATGTGCCTTCGCGCGCACATTTTGCGGTATTTTGGCGAGGACAACGGACCGGACAGGTGTGACAACTGCAGCAACTGCAATGGCGACTTTGAGACGCAAGACATCACGGTGATCGCGCAACAGATCTTCTCTTGCGTCCTTCGTATGAAGGAACGATTTGGTGTCAAATTGCTCGCAGGTGTTCTCAAAGGCTCCCGCGATAAGCGAATTCAGGAACTAGATCTACATACGCTCTCCACGTATGGATTGATGAAGAATCGAACGGAGAAAGAGGTCGTTTCATACATTCAAACCCTTTTAGCTGACGGTTACTTGAAGTTGTCAGAGGGGCAGTTTTCTGTCGTCCAGCTCCAGCCCGCCGCCGTTCCCGTGCTAAAGGGGCAGTCGAGCGTCGTGATTCGCGTTCCCAAGCAGGCCGAGGTTACCGCGCAGCCCGATGACGAGCTGTTTGAAGACCTGCGCGCGCTGCGCCGAGCGCTATCCCAGCGGGACAAAGTACCACCATACGTCATTTTTTCCGACAGTACGCTTCGGGAGATGTCCCTGCATTGTCCAGTCGACGACACTGCGATGCTGCGGATCAAGGGCGTTGGTCAGATGAAGATGGAGCGGTATGGAGCGGAGTTTCTGGCGGTGTGCCAGCAGCATGCGACCGGCCGATAGCGATAACGAAGGATTGGGGCTACAGAACGTCCGCGCTTCGCAACGGTACACCCGACTAGATGCGACACGATCCTAGAACGGGTGACGGCCGTTTAGAGACAAAGAAGACGGCGAATAGTTTTATTGAACTAGGTGATATTCGTCACTAAGCCGATAAGCATATGAAGTTGAATATAAAGTCTCCAGTTAATGACAAAAGCCGACGTACCTATAAGAAAGAATTTAAATTACCCGCTTGAATAACCAAGCGTACCATAATACAGCATTGATGAGTCTCACGATATAGGAGACGACCGTCGAATAAGAAAGCAATAATCGAAAAGAACTGCACGCAGGTACGTGTTATAACGAATGTGCAATCAACACCTAGTCAGAAGGAGTTCGTACATGCATAAAGTGATGGAACCCAAAATTTTCTACTTCGGGACTCCCGTAGTCCTAATCAGTACCTTAACGAAGATGGTTCAGCTAATTTAGCTCCCATGTCCTCTGTATGGTGGTTAAATCAGCGGGCAGGAATGCGCAAGAAGGGCCCCAATCTTTATTGAAGGTAAACTAAAGTGAAAGTGCAGGTCGGATTTTAGATGCATACCCTTTCTTAATTCGGGTCTACTGAATGAACCATAAACCCACGCTTGGCAAGGAATCAGCGTATGATTTGTCGAAGTAAAGTGTATCGATTTTGAGCGGAACAAGCGAAAAACCGTGCACTTGGAGGACCGGCATTGTACGCGAATCATCAGGACCAACAGATACTTCCCGGAAACTTCTTTCTCCCGTTTGGGGGACGACTTAGCGAGAACAACCGCTGGGTTCAACTTTCGTATCTCATCCCATGGCGACGTGTAGAACAGGAGTACAGCAAGCACTTCAGCAAGGACGTTCGGGGCGGACGTGCGGTTTCGGTTCGGATGGCGCTTGGTGCCCTGATTATTCAGGAGCGGGAAGGTTTTTCAGACCGTCATTTGGTCCAGCACATCACGGAAAACCCGTACCTTCAATACTTCATTGGTCTCCCGGCGTATCAAGAAGAACCCCGTTTGACCCGTCTCTGCTCACCCATTTTCGCAAACGGTTGGGACCCGACGTCATCAACCAAGTGAATGAGTGGATCGTGCAAGCCGGACTGAAGGATGAGCAGAATGGCGACGATGACCAAAACAACAATGAACCCCCCAGGGAATCTGGACAGTCCGAAGTAAACAGTCAATCAAAAGCTGAGGTTCAGGAGCCTCAAACCCATCAAGGGAAGCTCATTCTGGACGCAACCTGTACACCGGCAGACATCGCGTATCCGACAGACCTGTCGCTGTTAAACAGAGCGCGGGAGAAGCTGGAAGACATCATTGATACGCTTCACGCGCCGCATAAGGGCGAAGTGAAGAAGCCCAGAGACCGACGTCGTCAAGCACGTCGTGACTACTTGAGGACCGCGAAGAACCGTAAGCCGAGTCGTGCTGAGATTCGCAAGGCTGTCGGTCGGCAATTGCGTTATGTGGCACGGAACTTGAAATTCATTGAACAACTCGTACATTGCACTCCCCTCATGGCACTCTCACGGCGACAATATCGTGACCTTTTGGTCATTGGTGAGCTATATCGGCAACAGCGAGAAATGTATCAGAGCCGTAGTCATCGGGTGGACGATAGAATCGTAAGCATTGCACAACCCGACGTTCGACCGATTGTACGTGGAAAGGCAAAAGCAAATGTGGAGTTTGGTGCAAAGGTGTCAATCAGTGTGGTTGAAGGATATACACTGATGGAGAGAACAAGTTGGGACAGCTTCAACGAGGGTTCGACGCTAATTGAGTCAGTGGAGCGGTACGTTGAGCGTTTCGGATATTATCCGGAGACCATCTTGGCGGACAAAATCTACAGGACACGTGAGAATCTTCAGTACTGCAAAGACCATGGAATCCGGATGAGTGGTCCGAAACTTGGACGACCACCAAAGCAAGTCGACCGTGAGCAAAAGAAAATGGAACAACAAGATATGGGCGAGCGCAACGCAGTGGAAGGAAAGTTTGGTGAAGGCAAGCGCATCTACGGGCTTGGCTTAATGCGAACGCGCCTTCGGCAGACAAGCGAGACGGTCATTGCCATCCAGTTACTGATTATGAATCTCGAAAAGAGGCTACGGCTTCTTTTTTTGCTCATACTCGGAGAACTTTTTGGAACAGATTTCGGCACGACCGTGGTCATTGCGTAGTTCATTCATCAGACCCTAATTCACCGGAATCATCATTTAGGCTTTATAATTCGATCGCTTACCGTAGTGACACCCATTAAAAAAGATGTACTCCAACTGCAATGAGCAATATTCCAGAGACTATCGTTGCGCTGTTCCCAAACCAATTGGCGAGATATTTTCTGCCGATGAAAGCTGGAACGATTAGAAATAAATAGCTAAAAAGACCGATGGAAAATGCAGTCTCATATACGTTGATATGGCTTACTCCTGTCCCAAATCCGGCGGTTAGATCTGTAATGGATTGTGCGATGGTGACCACGCCGAGTTCCCAGACACTGATTTTCTTGTCCAACTTCACTTCTTCCTTTTTCTCCTGTTTTCTTTGTATTAGTGCCTGGGCGATGATGAAGACACCCAGGCAAATCAAGATGGATCCGCCGATAAAATTGGCTACAGAACCAATAAAAGATGAGACAATAACCCCCGAGATGCCACCGATCAAGGCGGCTAACAAGGATGTTGTCGCAATCACCAGTACAGACCGCCAGGGAACATGAATTTTACGTGCCCCGTAGGAAAAACCAATCCCTATGTTATCTATATTGGAGGCAATCCCGATAACGATTACTATTACGAAAGATGAAATGTGCAAAGGAAGCGCCCCCTCTCTCTCGGATTCTAACCGTGGAATGCATGTAAACCGATCACCAAACCCCAAATAATACAAATTAACCGGAACGATAAACATCAGCCATGGGGGTTTCTTTTCACCTATATGATCGCCACCATTGTCCACGTACATCTTGTTTTACGCTATAACTTGGTGAACTCCGACTAGGATCAGCAAGAGTCCGGCGAAAAACGAAGAGTAGTTCCCCAGTAACTTTGCGAGGACACCGATACCTACTACGTCTCCGATCCAGATCATGATGTATCCCCAGATGGCAATACTGGTCGAAGTTATCCATATTGTGGACGCTTCAGATACGGTTGCCCCAAATCCGACTGCCACATTCGTAAATGACAGTGCGAAGCCCAGAACGATTCCTTGTTTCCATCCGGGGCTTTTAATTTGGATTTGTTCGTGCTGGC
The DNA here is from genome assembly GCF_026651875.1 of Alicyclobacillus fastidiosus. GTDB lineage: Bacteria > Bacillota > Bacilli > Alicyclobacillales > Alicyclobacillaceae > Alicyclobacillus > Alicyclobacillus fastidiosus. The sequence continues at coordinate 880,751 of NZ_CP104067.1, forward strand.
GGGAAATCCGTGGATGTAGGTACTTGGAATACCAGAAAAATAATCCGATGCACACGAGAACAATGCACGCTGCCCATCGAGCTTGAATAACTGTAATGTAGTGTGAGATGACTTCGCCCATGTAGGCACCCAAAAGCGCCGTACCAAACCCAATGGCATTGATGATTGCATTCACCCAATGGGGGAATCGGATTTTTTCACTCCCGTAAGCGATACCCGTGCCACAGTTGTCAAAATTCGAGCCAATTCCAATCAAGTTTGCCGTCAAGAACGCACTTAACCAGCTCATTTTCCCATCGCCTCCGCCGAATGATTTGGACGGAGTTAAGGGAACCACTGGTTAGATATTGTGATACTCTAAACTGTCTCCCTACGCCTCCGCCTTTCGGTCACTGTCAGGGTATGGGGGCGGGCGGTCTTTCGAATGGGACAAATCTACCAGGCAAAGAGCCTGTTTAGAGTTAAGTCAACTGAAGCACGAACACTACCAATTGGCTGAACGAATATCACCTTCTGGATCTTTTAGTTGGATTTGAACGCCGCTGGTGATGTCTGGCCACATCGCCAACCGAAGATGGGTTCCGTCGAGCGCCAAGAAGCAGACTGGGCAAGAGTGCACCGTCCACGCTCCCTTTACAGGAGACTCTACGACGATCTCCGCTCGTGTCGAGTCACATCGTGGGCATGTCGTCATGAAACACACACTCCTTTATCGATTTCGTAGCTGTCTATGTCAGCCCAGGAGACGGAGACCAAGGCGCGACCACGCCTATCCACATGGCCGACTTGGTCCAGCGCCCGCTGAGACGGCTGGAAGCCCACGAGACTTGAAAATATCAGGAAAATTTCCTCGAAATCGGTTACACGAGTTGAAACCTCCCAGCTCTCTGATAAGATTATATTTCGGCATTCGAAATAACTGTGGTTTTGGGGGGATGGTTTTGCTTGCAGGCACGATTCGGGAATTTCCCAAGCACGTTTCGTTAGGCAGTTTGTCGAGTGGGCTTATCGCCTGGTTGTTCGGCGTCACAGGTCCGCTTCTTATCGTTTTACAGGCGGCTACAGAAGGGCATCTGTCCGCATCAGAAGTGACTTCTTGGATTTTTGGTATCTATGTGATTCCAGGTCTCATGACGCTGCTTCAGGCGTTCGTATTTCAGCAACCGATTGGGTATGCGTTTTCGATTCCGGGTGCCGTGTTGATTGGCGCCACACTCGTTCATCACTCCTACGCGCAGGTGATTGGCGCCTATATCGTGGCGGGTCTCATCATCCTATTATTGGGGCTTTCCGGCGTGGTGGAGCGCGTGATGCGGGTGTTGCCGATGCCCGTGATGATGGGCATGGTCTCGGGTGTTCTGCTGCCGTTTGGCGTGGGCCTATTCAAGGCCGTGGTTGCCAATCCGATGCTCAATGGCATACCGCTCGTGGTCTTTTTGTTATTGTCGTTCGCTCCGGGCATTGCCAAGAAGTTTCCACCGATTCTAGGTGCGGTGATAGCGACTGGCGTCGTGCTCGCCTTGGCGCATGAAGTGCATACTCAGGGCGTATCGTTTGGCGTCGCAGCACCCCACCTGTACAAGCCGGCGTGGAGTGTGTCCACGATGGGCCAACTGGTGCTTCCATTGGTACTCACGGTTGTCGCCATTCAGAATGCACAAGGGATTGCGGTGTTGAAGAGCGAGGATTATACGCCTCCTATCAACTCGATGACCCGCTGGAGTGGAATTGGATCCGTCCTCAATGCGTTCCTTGGCGCACACACCACCTGTATTGCAGGGCCGATGACGGCATTACTCGCGGGGAGCGAGTCTGGGCGAAAGGAAGCGAAGTACACCGCAGCGGTGACGCTCGGCGTTCTGTCCGTCTTGTTCGGTCTGTTTGCGCCCTTGGCGGCGTCCATTCCGCACATGATACCGACGTCCACGATTCAGATGTTGGGCGGTATCGCGATGATTTCCGTCCTGACGGATTCTTTACACATGAGCTTCGTCGCGACGTTTAAAAAGAGTGCGTTGTTTTCCTTCCTCATCACTGTATCCGGTGTGACGATTGCACGTATCGGAGCCCCGTTCTGGGGGTTAGTAGGTGGGACTTGCGTTTCGTTCTTACTCGAAAAGGGCGACTACAAGAAAGTCACGAACCGAGAGCTCGAGCATCCTCCGGGCGATTTACCAGAGCCCGATAGCGGGGAGAGGGCCTTCGAAACGAACTTGAATTAGACAACGGCCATGCTTCCGTCATCTACGATGCGGAGGAGTGGCCGTTTTTTTGCGGCGAACAGGCATTCAAAGTCAGTATTGAATTTCCGCTGCTGGCAGAATATTATGCACTTAACGGAATGATCATCTCAATTTGTGGGCCGATATCAGGCCAAACCGCACCCGGAGACCATCGCGGATGGAATCAGTGGAACTCGCACGTCGACAAGCCTTCGTATGACCGAGCTTCGTCGCGGCGGTTGAACATTTTGAATCGGGGGAGCGGTGATGAAGAGAATCTTCTCTTGGTTAGTCAATATGTGGATGCGCGGGCCAATCACGCTCGTGTCAGGGTATGTTCTATTCGGCCTGCTATGGCTGTGTTTAACGAATCTGATTGTGAACCACATGTTCGGACAAGTCTGGCCCGACACGGTCGTGGCGTTGCGCTTTTTGTCGTTTTTGATGGTCACTGGGTTTCTATCGTTTATTTTCCTCGTAAAATTCAATCCCGTCGTCCGCAATTTGCGCATCGCGGCGGACAAGGCTCTGAAGGATTCGCAGGAGATATTTGAATGCGTCTTTCACTATACCACCGATGCCATCGTGGTGTTTGACTTAGATATGACTGTCCTGAAGTTCAATCCGACGTTCGAAAAGATGTATGGCTATACCTTCGAGGAACTGGGCGGGTCGATTCTCCCCGTCATTCCGGAGGACGATATCGCTCCAACCCGCCACTACTTTGAACGGGTCAAATCAGGCCTCGCCCCGTTTCAGGAGTTTACAGGCACGCGAATTTGCAAGGACGGGAGCACGCTCGAGGTGATGATCAGATTCTCGCCGTTAAAGGACGCCAGCGGCGACATCGTAGGCGTGTCGAGCATCGTGAAGGACATCACCGAGATCGTCAAGACTCAGGATTTGTTGATCAACTCCGAAAAGTTACTCGCAGTGGGGGAATTGGCTGCGGGTGTCGCGCACGAAATCAGAAACCCGCTCACGTCGATCGCGGGTTTTGTACATATCCTCCCTAGCGCACCTCTTGAAAAACAGTCTCTCTATGCGCAGTTTATCAAGGGCGAGATCGAGCGGATAGATCGGATCGTCAGCGAACTCCTGACCCTGTCGAAGCCGAGGGTCATGAAATATGCACCTGCCAGATTGGACGCGGTGCTGGTGGAGGTCATTTACCTCCTGGAAGCGCAGGCACACTTGAATACCGTACAACTGGTCCCTCAGTTCGACGCGAGCGCGTCCGAGGTGATGTGTGATGAGAATCAGTTGAAGCAGGTCTTTATCAACGTGATGAAGAATGCGATAGAGGCGATGCCAAATGGGGGGGGCCTGACGATAGGGCTGCGTCCCACCGACGGAGCCGTTGAAGTGTCCTTTCGAGATACGGGGCAAGGCATTGCGGAAGACCAGTTGAAGCGCATCGGTTCACCGTTCTTCACGACAAAGGAGACGGGAACGGGCCTTGGATTGTTGGCGAGTAAACGCATTCTCGAGAATCATCAGGGCTTTATGGAGATCACCAGCCAACCAGGTGAGGGAACGACCGTGACCATCACCATACCGCTGCGCCTCTCGACGATAGACCAGAGGGTATGTAGTGCGTCGGCGACAAATATCAATTAGAATATTTTGAATTGCACATTTGTGATAACATTTCTCGTAGATTCCGTCATAGATTGATTCGTGGTAACTCACCATCTGTACCATTCTCTACTTTAAATCGGACTTGGAATGAGGGTGATGTACATGAAGATCAGTGGCACGAAGACCGTCCAATTGACAATGGATCAGACCTATCAGTTACTTACAGACCCCGCAGTATTGACTCGCGCGATTCCAGGTGTCAAACAGCTCAAGGAAATTTCAAAGCATCACTACGAAGCGGATTTAGAGATGGGCGTTGCGGGTATCAAGGGCCGCTACAAAGGGGATGTCAGGATGACAAACGTCATCGAGGGCCAATCGTTTCGCTTGGTGATCACGGGCGAAGGGCCGATGGGATTCCTGGAGGCAGACGTTTTCATTTCGTTGCAGGTGCAATCGCCAGGTACGCTCATCTCGTACGACGGGGATGCCACCGTCGGAGGTACGGTCGCCGGAGTCGGTCAACGCGTGCTGTCTGGCGTGGCAAAACTCCTGATCGGGCAGTTCTTCAATGGCATCGTGAAAGAGTCTGCCAGTGTGCGCTTCTCATGAAAGAAGCTCACGGATTGGCCCACGTGGGGCGCTTGGATTGGCCTCAGGTATTAAAGCAGCAAAGCTATATCGCCTCGCCGGGGCTTCTCTCGATGCTGGAGTTGGCTGTCGCGATGAACCGTCCTCTGCTTCTCGAGGGGCCGGCTGGTTCCGGCAAGACGTCACTTGCGGGCGCAGTGGCCAGCGTCCTCCATCGCGACTTTGTTCGCCTGCAGTGCTTTGAGGGCATGGACGCCACGCACGCACTGTACGAATGGAACTATCACAAACAGTTTACCGCACTCTCCCGCACCTCCACCGAGGACGTATTCTCTGAGAACTATTTACTTTCACGACCTTTACTCCAGGCATTACGAGCCGAGCGCGGCGCCGTGTTGCTCATCGATGAGGTAGACCGCGCCGATGAGGCGATGGAAGCGCTACTACTCGAATATCTCGGGGAGTGGCAAATCACCATCCCTGAGTGGAAGACAGTGACTGCATTGATTCGCCCAATCACCATTCTCACCTCGAACCGCACGCGCCCGCTCAGCGACGCGCTGCGGCGCCGCTGCCTCTATGTCCACCTGCCCTACCCAGACGTCGCGCAGGAACTGGAAGTGGTTCACACGCACGTCGAGTCAATCGCGCCCGACGCTGCCAGGCGGATTGTAGAAGCCGTTCACGAGCTGCGAACGTGGCCGCTGTTGAAAGTCCCGGGCGTTGCGGAGACGCTCGATTGGTGTCGGGCGTGGTGCCTCACAGGCGGAGTGTGGGAGCGCTCTTGGGTGGAGGCGACGCTTGGCTGCGTGGTGAAGGACGAACTCGACCTCCAATTGGTGACACAGCGCCTGGACGAGTTTTTGGCGGGATTCACCTGAAACGCCACCGTCCCTTCAAAGGAGCAAGCCTATCCTCCAAGCGGTGGCCGTTTTAAGGATAGGGAATCGGAGCAGCTAGGCGTCGCCCAGGCGAGCCGTCGCAAAGGGGATAGCCTGGCGCAGCAACTGCCGGCGTCACTGCCGCCATGGACGATGCGGGCGAGCGCGAGTCGAATTTTGCGCGCACGGCGGCCGAGCAGGACGAGAGAGTTCAGTTACCTGGCTGTAGGGCCCGATATTCGTCGCACCATCCGCCAGTTCGTCCGCAGGGGTGGCCTGTACGTCGGCTCTGTTCGCAGGCGCAAGCTGACGAGACCAGGTCGATTGGTGGTGCTTTGGGACGTGTCGGGATCGATGGCAGAGACGATTCCATTGTACCTACCATGGCTGCACCGCGTGGCCCTTTCCGCTCGAGACGTCGGGATTTTTCCGTTTGGCGTGCGACTGGAAGACTTGACCCCCGTCATGCGGCAGCCGTACGCGAACGTGTTATCGGCCGTCGCGGCCACCTCGGACTTGTGGGAGGGGGGCACCCAGCTTGGGGCGGCGATCGATGAGTGGAACGTTCGCCATGGGGCAAGATGGCTTCGCGGGCGGGTGACCGTGCTCATCATCAGCGATGGGTGGGACAGTGGCAGCAAAGAGTCGGTGGCAAGCGCCTTGCGAGCGATTCGAGCCCGTGACGCGCGGATTGTGTGGATGCATCCGCTCCTTCGAACACCTGGCTTCGAATTGAAGACGCGCGCGCTCGTGGCCGCAAAACCATACGTCGACCAGTGGCTTCCAGGTGGAACGCCAATCGATTTAGACCAGGCGGTCATCTCGTAAAAGTTCTTAATTTTCACTATCTTCATCGAAGAAAAGGAGGGTTTCCATGAAACCGGCAGTGTTTTCGTATCACAAAAGCACTTCTGTCGAAGAGGCCGTGAAGTGGCTCGACCAACACCCTGAGGGCAAGATTCTGGCAGGCGGACAAAGTTTGATCCCGCTGATGAATTTCCGCCTCTCCCGCCCCGAGGAACTCCTCGATATCACGGGGATTCCGCAGCTCGATACCGTGTCACAAACAGGAGACCGACTCGTCCTTGGCGGACTCATCCGACATCAAGATCTGGCGGAGCACGATCAGGTTCGAGGCGCGGCTCCGGTGTTGGCCGAGGCGGCGAGCCACGTGGGGCATTGGGCGATAAGGAATCGCGGTACGCTCGGAGGATCGCTCGTGCACGCAGATCCTGCTGCAGAACTCCCTGCCGCCATGGTCGCACTCGACGCGACATTCGAACTGGTCAGCCGCGCTGGAGTTCGGGAGGTGCCTGCACGCGATTTTTATCTCGGATTTTTAACCACGGACATCATGCAAGGTGAGTTGTTGACGCGCGTATCGATTCCCATCGCGGATAAAACGGCGTTCGGGTTCGCCGAAGTCGCGCGCCGCCCCGGCGACTTCGCTCTGGCAGGCAGTTTTGTCGAAGTCGGTAGAGACGCATCTGGCGCCATTACGTGGTTTGGCATCAGCGGCGGCCCAGAGCGCAGAGCGATCACCTGGCCAACGGACGCACAGGAGCGCGCGCACGCCATATTAGAGCAACTCGACACCGTGGACATTCTCGACGACGAAGCGTACCGACACCACGTCGCGCAGGTCGTCGCAGAAGAGACGTATCGCAAAGCAGCAGGGGGGAGCGCGCGATGAACGAACTGAGGGCGGTTGAGAAGGTGACCATCACACTCCGTGTCAACGGCGAGGAGAGGGTGGTTTCTGTCGAACCTCGGTGGCTGTTATCGGACGTATTGCGCCACGGGTTGGGCCTCGTGGGGACGCACGTCGGCTGTGAACAGGGGGTGTGCGGCAGTTGTACGGTGCTCGTCGACGGACAGCCGACGCGCAGTTGTCTGCAGTTTGCCGTGCAGGCAGAGGGCAGTGACATCGTCACGATTGAAGGGGTGACGCAAAGCGAGGGCTTGACACCTCTACAGCGGGCGTTTGCACAACACCACGCGCTACAGTGCGGATTTTGTACGCCTGGGATGGTGTTGACCGCACAGGCGCTGCTCGACAAAGTCGCGAACCCGGACGAAGAGACGATTCGCGAGGCGCTGTCGGGAAACATCTGCCGCTGCACCGGTTATCAATCCATCGTGGACGCAGTCATGGCTGCGGCCGGGACTGCGAAGAACCAAGTAGAGGAGGACTGAGTATGTCGCGCTTACTGGCCAAACCTCGCTTCACTGGGGCGCGCGTCACGCGGATGGAGGACGACCGCCTGCTCAAGGGTCAAGGGAGATATCTCGATGACATCACCGTGCCGGGCATGCTCGAAATTGCGTTTGTGAGGTCGAACCGCTCTGCGGCGAAGCTCGTCGAGGTCGACGTGGAGGCCGCCCGCAACCTGCCAGGTGTGATGGCGGTGTTTACTGCACAAAACTGCCCCTACGTCCTGCACGATGAAAAATATCAAGTGGATCAATCGGTGTTGGCCAAAGACGAGGTTCGCTATGTCGGCGAGCCCATCGTGGTGATTGTGGCAGAAAACCGGTATATCGCGGAGGACGCTGTCGAGTTGGTGCGCGTCCAGTACGACGCGCTGCCCCCCGTGATCACGGCCAAAGACGCATTGGCGGACACCCGCCGCGTGCACAGCCAGCGATCGAACGTGTTTGAACACTGGGAGCAGGTGACCGACGGGTTCGAAGAGGCGTTCAACTCTGCCCCTCATCGCGCGCACGCGACATTTGTGACCCACCGCCAGACCGGTGTTCCGATGGAGACGCGCGGCTGTGCCGCCATGGTCGATCCCGCCTCAGGACGCCTCACCGTCTATGTCTCGCATCAGTCGGTGCACCAGTTCCGCACCGACCTCATTAAGGTGATGAACCTCGACGAGCATCAGGTCCGCGTGGTTGTACCGGAAGTCGGCGGTGCGTTCGGCATCAAAGCGATGTTTTACACGGAATACATCGTCGTGACGCACGCCGCGAAGGCCCTGGCACGCCCCGTGAAGTGGATCGGCGACCGCACGGAGAGCCTTCTCGCCGACTGCCACGCACGCGATAACATCCACGAGGTGGAAGTCGCATTCGACGACGACGGCGTGATCTGTGCAGTGCGCGACAACGTCATTGGCGACACCGGCGCCTACCCGATTCTCGGCTTTCCGGGCGCCGTCGGCGAAGCGGGATGGGCGACCGGACATCTGACCGGGCCGTACAAAATCCCGCATGTCGCCATCACGGTCGATTGCGTCTTTTCAAACAAAGCCCCAGTTGGCGCATACCGCGGTGTCGGCGGGCCAGTCGGCGCGCAGGTGCAAGAGGGATATATCGACCTGGTCGCTCGCAAGTTGGGCAAAGACCCAATTGAGGTTCGCCGGGTGAACCTGATTCAAAAGGACCAGTTCCCGTTTCTCTCGGCCACAGGCAACACGTATGACCCCGGTTCCTACGCGGAGTCGATGGAGGAGGCCCTCAGGCTCATCGGCTACGATACGTTCCGCGACGAGCAGCTGGAGGCCAGAAAGCAGGGCAGGTACCTTGGTATCGGCGTCTGTGTATTTGTGGAACCGTCGGCGGGGGTGTCGTCAGAGGCGGGATCGACTCCGTATGAAGCGGTGACTCTGCGCCTGGAACCGAGCGGGAAAATCACGGCGTCCACGGGGCTTGGGCCGTCGGGACAGGGGCACGAGACGACGCTCGCGCAACTCATCGCCGACGAACTGAGCGTGGACGTCGGGGACATCGTGGTCTTGCACGGCGATACGGACAGTGCGCCGTTTGGCGGCGGTACAGGCGGTAGCCGCTCGGCGACCATCGGCGGCGGCGCGGCGCTGAAAGCGGCGAAAGAGATGCGGGGCAAGCTCGCAAAGATCGCGGCGCACTTGCTCGAGGCCTCACAGGAGGACATCGAGTTCAAGGACGGCCAAGCACAGGTGGCTGGCGTGCCATCGCGCGGTCATTCGATTGCAGAGCTCGCGCGCATTGCCTATACGGATGTCTCGAAACTGCCCGACGATATGCAGCCGGGACTCGAGGTGGTATCGCGCTACCGCCCGCCGATGTCTGTCACGTACAGCAACGGCACGCACGCGGCGAAAGTGGAGGTCGACATCCAGACGGGCCTCGTGAAGATTCTCGACTACGTTGCGGTCAACGATTGTGGGGTCCTTATCAACCCGATGATCGTCGAGGGGCAAATCCACGGTGGGGTCGCACAAGGCATCGGCAGCACCTTCCTAGAGGAGTTGCGGTACGACGACGCGGGACAATTGACGACCACATCGCTTGCAGAGTACCTCCTGCCGGCGATGACCGACGTTCCGCGCATGCGCATCGAGCACCTCGTGACCCCGTCTGGCAACGACGGGGGATTCAAGGGGATGGGGGAGGGATCGCTCATCGCCGGTCCGCCGTCACTGTGTAGTGCAGTGTCCAACGCGCTCGAGCCATTTGGCGTGTTTGCGACAGAGATCCCCATTCTCCCGCAGCACATCATCGCGTGGACGAAAGACAAGGTGGCGGTCGAAGCATGACCACCATCCACGACTTCGCGACGACGCTCGAGTACTGTGCAGACCACGGCTTGCGGGCGGCGGTCGCCGTCGTGGTCGAGACGGACGGCTCTGTGTATCGGCGTGCGGGCGCCCGCAGTGTCATCACGGAAGATGGCCAAATCCTCGGCGTCATCAGTGGGGGGTGCGCCGAACAAGACCTCCTCGAGCACGCGAAAGAGACTTGGCAAACCGGGCAAACGTTGCAGGCGCAATACGATTTTCGCAGTCCTGACGACTTGCTTTGGGGGATGGGCGCGGGGTGTAACGGTGCCCTCACTGTTTGTCTCATTCCGTTCGATCCTTCGACGAACCCCGAACTGGCCGACAGGCTGCAAGCGGATCTGCGCCAACGTGCGGACGCCTGCGAGCCGTATGTCTGTGTCACGATTGTTCAGTCGAGCGATCCGAACGCCTGGCCAATTGGCCCCGTGACTGCCACCGACGTATTCTATCTGCAGGACCTGCCCGAGGTGTCGGCTGCAAAGCCGCTGCTCGTTCGCCGAACGTGGGCCGGGACGGATGTACAACTGTTCGTCGAAGTCGTGTCGCCTCGTCCGCGACTGGTTGTCTTCGGGGCGGGGGAGGATGCTCGTCCTCTCGTTCACTTCGCGGCTGCGGCAGATTGGCACGTGACCGTCGTCGACCACCGCGTCGAGTTTGCCAGCTCGACGCGATTTCCCGAAGCGGCCGCCATTCGGGTCGTTCGCCGAGACGAGTACGCGTCGCTCGACCTGGACGACGCCGCATTTGCGGTGGTGATGATGCACAATTATCACTTGGACCGCGACCTGCTCCAAAACCTCCTGCCTCGCCCGCTTAGCTACCTCGGCGTACTCGGACCGCGGAGCCGCTTTGATGGTCTGTTGCAAGAGGTGCGCGCGGCCGGCGTCGCGGTGGAAGCGGCGTCCCTGACCAAGGTTCATTCCCCAGTCGGGCTCGATATCGGTGCGCAAACTCCGGAAGAGATTGCGCTGAGTGTCATCGCCGAAGCGATGGCGCGCCGACGCGCCAGAACGGGGCGGTCGCTGCGGGAGCGCGTGGGAACGGCCGACGTTCAGGGGGCGCCCACGTGATGCGCGAGTCGACCAGCCGCACCGGGGGGATTTTCACAGTCGTACTCGGTGCAGGCCTGGCGAGGAGGATGGGGCGGCAGAAGCTCCTCCTGCCGATGCCCGATGGCCGCCCCATCCTCCGGGCGACTATCGACGCCGCGTGCGGGACCTCGGCTGCGGGCGTATTGCTGGTCATCGGCGAGGACGGCGAAAAATTGGCGGAGGCCGTCGCAGGTGCGCCCGTGACGGTCCTTCGCAACCCGCGTGCGAGCGAAGGGCAGAGCACCTCGCTTCACGTCGCAGTAGCGGCCCTCATTCACTTGCGGGCCAGCGCGGGCGTGTTCATGCTCGCGGACCAGCCGGAGATCTCCCCCGAGTCGCTTCAGGCGGTCATGCAAAGCTACGAGGAGAGCCGCGCGCCGATTGTGCAGGCGCAGTACCGCGACGGCTTTGGACATCCGGTACTGTTCAGTTCCGACCTCTACGATGCATTGTTGACGGTTGTCGGCGATGCGGGCGGCCGGCGCGTCATCCGCGACCACCAGCACCTGCGCCATGCGGTCGCTGTCGGCGGACTGACTCCGCCTGACATCGATACACCGGACGACTACGCGGCGTTACTCGCCCGGTGGGCTGAACGGGGGGCGTCTTTTCTGGAAGGAAAAGATGCCAGCGGCCGTTAGCGTGGCCAAGGTGGCCACGAGGAGGATGGGGGAGAGGCCGGCGTGATCGAATAGATTGCCGAATAGAACCGGTCCGATGAGCCGCCCCACACTTCCAAATCCACCGATGAGACCGAGATAAAACGGTGCGCTGCGGCCCATCGTTTGGGTGATGAAGGCGGGGATGGTGGGAGAGATTTGCATTTCTCCGAGCGTCGCGATGACCATGCCGATGACGAGGTACGAATACCTTGTGTGGACGATGAGGACGAGCAGAAAAGCCGCCCCGTACAACAGCGCACTGCTGACCAGCCGGGCGGGTAGCGCGCGCGTGACGGTTCGGTTTAGAAGGGTTGTGACGGGCTGCCCGACGAGGATGATGAGGCCGTTAATCGTCCACAGGAAGCTGTAAGTAGCCGGTGAGTGCCCTTCTTGATTGAGGTACGGGGCGACGCCGGAATTCCACGCCGACGTCGACAAAAACACCAGCATACACCCCGCGCCGACGAACAGATAGGCGCGGTAGTTCTTCAACAAGATGCCGATTCCGGTATCGCGCTGCGTCATCAACCCCTTTGACCACTGATGGAGGTCATCCGCTTTCATTCGCCTCATAAACCACCAGAAAAACAGTGCAAAGCCGAGCGTGGTCAGGCTGTTGAACAAAAACGTCAAATTGAATGACACCGCCGCGAGGATGCCGGCCAGCGTAGTGCCAATGGCCACGCCGACGTTGTTGCTGACGTATACGGCGTTAAACAGTCGCACGCGGTGATCCGGCCAGCGAAAGCCGATGAACGCATTGACGGCGGGCATTGTGACGGCGATGAGAAAGCCGTTGATGGTCATCGCCACGACGTATGGGACCCAGTCTTTAGCCACTAGCAAACACAGTTGTGCCAAGCCAGTCAACACGAGTGACCAAACGATCAGGCGCTTTGCGCCGATGCGTTGATACAAGGCGCCTCCGACGACCTGGCCAAGGACACTTGCTAACGACTGGAAAAACAGTGCCAGTCCAGCGTCGCCGTACGACTTCAATAGGACGTTGTGTACATAGATGGTGGTCAATGGCCACATTAAAGCACTGCCCACAGAATTTACGAGGCTCGCCAGGATAAATACATACGATTCACGTGGAAGATTGGAATTCTTCATTTGCGGTACATTGGCCTGTGTCGGCATCATCTGAAAAGGTCCTCAAATCTGGTAGGTGGTATGTTGTCGAGTTCCTTAGAACTTTCTGAGTATCCCACAAAAGTTGGGACTGCGCGATAGCCTTGCTGACGATTCGCAGTGCAAGCCCTTGCATTGTATCCTCTCTGGAATTCTGATAAAAGAAAGTGAGTGCCGACTGTATGGTCACATAGGATGAAGGGGATGGTGCGGTTGTATCCGATGAAGCTACAGGACGCGATGGTCACCATCGTCGGGTCAGAGCCTGAGGAAGAGCACAAAGTTCGAATTGTCGATATCACGGAGGATACGGTGGTCATCACACCTCCGTTCGACCAGAACGGATACGCGATGTTTTTGCCGGAAGGGACTAGGATTGTCGTGGGGTACGTGCAAACGGCGTACTTTGAGTTTGAGACGCGCGTACTGCACAACGTCCGCAGCCGAATTCCGCTTGTCATCGTACAAAAGCCCGAACTGTCGCAGATTTCTAAAGAACAGCGGAGACAGAGTTTTCGCGTCCCGGTGACTATCACAGCCAAGATCACAATCGATGGTGGCACGTCGTTCGTGATGAATTTACTAGATTTGAGCGCGGGTGGGCTTCTCGCCGTGTCCTCGACGAAACGGTTGACACGGGGGGATTTCATCGCAGGCGAGATCGTTCTCGAAACGGACAAGGGGGAGACCGTTGTCACCTTTCGCGGAGAGGTTACGCGCGAGGCCCTCGAGGATGGCCAGTACCTCTACGGCGTCCAGTTTGCGGACGTCGGTGCGAACGAGGACGTGCTCATACGCTACTGTATGAACCGACAGCGTCGGTTTCTTCGGACGCAAAGGGAGCGGTCGCAAGCGCAGACGTGACAGCTGTGCTCGCGGCGTCGGGACGACTGCAGTCGGGTAATCGTTCCGGTCGCCGATAGAGAAAGTTGGCAAGGTCAGCGAGGTTTTGAATATCTTACTCGTAAACTTCCTTTTGTGACGGCGTTGTCGAGGCAGTGCGCAGGGGAACACTGCAGTCAGGCCTGAGGTTCTTACCAAGTTTGCTATCGGCCGGTTTATTTTGGTATCCTGAAATTTGAGTAATATTCGAGATTATTCGTGGCCGATGTCCCTAGCAGGACTTGTGTGAGCATCATGGACTTATTCGAGAATTTTATACGAAAGGTTTGCCCCAAGTGCAACGGCAGTTAAATTTGTTATTCCAGTGCAATCGAGGTGTTGTCTTACGCTACTCGATTCAATTCAAGAACCCAGTCATCTCAAGTCGCTGACGGAAGAACAACTGTTAACGCTGGCTCAAGAAATAAGGGACTTTCTTGTCGAATCTATATCGAGTACCGGAGGGCACTTCGGGGCAAGCATGGGCGTGGTTGAACTCACTCTAGCACTGCATCGGGTGTTCGATAGCCCGAAAGACAAAATGATTTGGGACGTCGGCCATCAAGGGTATGTACACAAACTCCTCACTGGCCGGAAAAACCAGTTTGCGACACTTCGCCAACTGGGTGGTTTGGCCGGGTTCTTAAAGCGAAACGAAAGCCCTCACGACGTTTTTGGGGCCGGCCATTCCAGTACCTCTATCTCCGCGGCACTCGGAATGGCCGTCGCACGAGATCTGTCAGGTGATGACTATCGCGTGATCGCCGTCATTGGCGATGGCGCACTGACCGGCGGCATGGCCATGGAAGCGATGAACCACGCCGGTGATTTGGGAACCGACTTGCTGGTCATCCTCAACGACAACGAGATGTCCATTTCTCACAATGTCGGGGCAATGTCCAAATACCTGACCCGACTGCGCTCGCAGCCCGCCTATACGAAGGCGAAGGTGGAGATCGACCAGACGCTGCGACAGCTTCACGGCGTCGGCGAGAAGGTTACGAAAGTGCTCGACCGAATGAAGGATGCGGCACGCCATGTCATCCTGCCCATCAGCGTCTTCGAGGGATTCGGCTTCAAGTACTTCGGCCCAGTCGACGGTCATGATCTCCCACAACTCTTGTCCGTACTTGAGCGGGCGAAGGAGTTGAAGGGCCCCGTTCTCATCCATACGCTCACGGAAAAGGGGAAGGGGTATTCGGCGGCTGAAAACGCCCCCGATAAGTGGCATGCCTGGCCGTCCGCCGGCAAGGGAGCGGCGGTTCCATCCTACACGAGCGTCTTCGCACAGACTGTGATGGACCTAGCCATGGTGGATGAACGCATCGTCGTCGTCACGCCTGCGATGTTGTCGGGGAGCGGATTGACCGAATTTCAGAGGCGCTTTCCGGAGCGCTGCTTCGATGTGGGGATCGCGGAACAACATGCGGCCACCTTTTGTGCCGGTTTGGCCGCCAATGGAAAGCGGCCCATCTTCGCCGTCTACTCGACATTCCTGCAACGCGCTTACGATCAGACTATTCACGACATCTGTATTCAGAATCTCCCTGTCGTCCTGGCGGTAGATCGCGCCGGCATCGTTGGCCCTGATGGAGAAACGCACCAGGGTGTTTTTGATTTGGCGTACCTCCGTGCAATCCCTCACATGACCATCATGGTCCCGAAAGACGAAAACGAATTGCGCCACATGCTCTATACCAGCACCCAATGGGACGGGCCCGTCGCAGTCCGGTATCCGCGAGCCGACGGCCTGGGGGTTCCACTAGATCCCGTTTTGAAACAGCTCGATAGAGGGAAGGCAGAGGTCGTCCGAACGGGCAAAGACGCCACCATTTTCGCCCTTGGTACGATGGTGCACGTCGCGTTGCAGGCGGCAGAGGTGCTTTACAACCAGTACGGGCTGGATGTGACCGTGGTCAACCTTCGCTTCGTCAAACCGCTCGACGAGAGGTTGATTCTTGAGATGGCCCGAACGGGGGCGCCGATTTTGACGGTCGAAGAAGCCGCGCTGGCTGGGGGCGTAGGGTCGGCCATCGTCGAGCTCCTGGCGGATCTCGGCGTTCGAACGCGCGTTTGGCGCAAGGGGATTCAGGATGAGTTCGTCGAGCATGGGTCGCGTGGCGAAGTGTTAGCCCTGCTTGGGCTAGATGTGTTGGGAATCGTCGAAGACGTTTTGAATTTGGTAGGCAGACCGACGCAAAGGGCGCATATATTGGACGAAGTGGGACTGTGAGAGGTCGCGACAGCGATTGTGAAGAGCTGTGCCTGTCGGGGCGTAGCATCCTTGTGTTGCGCACAGGGGCCTTACTTCAGAAGGGTTGGAAGATGTATATGGCCAAAGCGACGGAACAAGGGCGTGAACAGCGCAAGGTAGAACATGTCTGTGCAGTGCGGACACTTGGTGACAATGGGGCGTCATCGACCTGGTTTGAGGACGTCACCTTATTGCCGAACTGCGCGCCGGAACTCGCGTGGGATGAGGTTTCTACCGAAACCAAATTGTGTGGGTTTACGCTATCTTCACCGATTATCATCAACGCGATGACCGGTGGTGCCGCACAGGTGTACGATATCAACCGCCGCCTCGCAGCCATCGCAAGGCGCTTTGGGCTGGCGATGGCGGTCGGATCGGAGACAGCGGCGCTCAAAAATCGCGAGGTGGCGTACACGTATCGAGTCGTTCGCGAGGAACACAAAGACGGCCTCGTCATCGCCAACGTCGGCATGGGAACGAAACCTGAGGTCGCCAGAGCGGCAGTCGACTTGATTGATGCGCAGTTGCTGCAAGTCCACTGGAATGTGGCACAGGAATTGTTTATGGCGGAGGGAGACAGGGATTTTCGCGGCGCGCTCGCAGGGCTGTCCGAGGTCGTGCACCGCGTGGGCGTACCGGTGATTGCCAAAGAGGTCGGTCAAGGGGTCGCGGCCGAACAGGCTTCGCAGTTCGTCGAAGCTGGAGCCAAGGCGATTGACGTCGGCGGTCGCGGTGGAACGAACTTCATCGCGGTCGAGGCTTGGCGGCGCGAGATGCAACTCACTGACCAGTGGAAGAGTTGGGGCATCTCGACGGCTGCGACGCTGTGCGAAGTGGTCGACGTCGCCGGTGCATCGGTGGATGTCATCGCATCCGGCGGGATTCGCACCGCGGACCAAATTGTGAAGGCGATGGCTTTGGGCGCAAGCGCGGTCGGCATCGCTGGGCCGCTCGTGCGACTACTCGCCGAACCGGATGGCGACGACGCCATCGCACGCTATCTGGAAGAGTTGCACTGGGGGATGCGCGCATTGCTAGTCTTGACCGGATGTCGCACTTGGAGCGAACTTCAGCGGCGGCCCATCGTGCTCGGCGGGCGCCTCAAAGAGTGGATGGAGGCGCGCGGGCGGGAGTCGTTTTTGACGTCGCTTCGTTTGCGCACAGGACAATTTTGAATTTTTTGTTAGACAGAATACAATATTGTTCGTCACGTTCATATGTCGAGTCACTACAAAAACTTGAGTTGGTACGTTCACAAAGTTCATCTCACGCTGGCTGTGCACTTGTTGGGAGGCGATATTGTGGCAAGACAACCGCTCGGACTTACTGTAGATATGGCGAAGTACATCATGACACAAAAGCTCAAAGGCAATAAGCGATTCCCGATGGTACTCATGCTCGAGCCGACCGAAATGTGCAATCTGACCTGCACCGGCTGCGGGAAAATCCGTCAGGCCCCAGAGGTTTTAAAGATGCGGCTCAGCGCAGAGGAGTGTTTTGCCGCCGTCGACGAGTGCGGCGCACCGGCCGTGTCCATCGCCGGCGGGGAGCCGCTCGTTCACCCCGAAATCGTCGACATCGTCAAGGGGATGTTGGAACGAAAAAAACTGACGATGTTGTGTACCAACGGAATTTTGCTCCACCGCGTGTTAGACAAACTCGAACCAGACCCTCGTTTCACGTTCGTTTTTCACCTGGACGGAAAGCGGGATCACCACGATAAGATGGTGGAGCGCAAAGGCGTGTTCGACATCGTCATCAAGGGCATCAAGGCGGCCAAAGAACGCGGCTTCCGCGTCGCGACAAATACCACCCTTTACAAAGGCGCATCCGCACAAGACACCGCTGAACTACTCCAAGAGCTGATGGACATCGGCGTGGACAACAGTATTCTCTCGCCCGCTTTCACGTACGAAGAGGTGGATGCGTCGAACAGTGACATCTTCCTTCACCGCCAAGAAGTGAACACCCTCGTTCAAGACATTCTAGACAATGCGAGAGGCAAAGTGCGCTTTTACGATACGCCCATCTATTTTGACTTTCTGCTTGGCAAGAAAGACCTGCGTTGTACCCCGTGGGGCAATCCGACGCGAAACCCAAAAGGCTGGAAAGGCCCCTGTTACCTCCTGACCGACGCGCACTACGACACGTTTGAAGAGATGATGAACCAGACTAACTGGGAAGAGTTCGGCTATGGTGAAAACCCGCGCTGCGCCAGTTGCATGATGCACAGCGGGTATGAGGCTTCTGCGGTCGGAGCCATGACACCGAAGGACACCTGGCGGTTGGTGCGATGGTTCTTCGCGTCGTGAACGGCCGTGTCTAAGCCGGTGCTCGTGCTGGCGGCCCTGCGCTTCGAGGCGAGCGCGTTTACAGCGTTGCAACGGAATGACCGAGCTCGTTGGCGGGTCGAGGTGACCGGCGTCGGGCCTACGGCCGCTCGGCGAAGGGCTGAAGCACTGATTCGACAATTGCAGCCTAGTTGGGTCTTCGGCGTCGGCGTCTGCGGGGCTCTGCACAGTTCGCTGCGCCGCAAAACGATTGTCGTGCCAAGCAGGTTGTATAGCGACGAACGGGAGGAGTGGATATCCCCAAGCCCACTGCCTGACGAGGTGCGTGATGTGATTCTCGGTCGCGTGCGCGTCAGGGCAGGGACCGTCGCGCGGAAGGGAGAACGGTCGGATACGTCTGTCGCTTTGTCGACCGGGGGACTCGTATCCGTTCGCACCGTGGCCGCGTCACCAGAACAAAAGCGGGCACTTGCGACGCAATACGACGCGCTCTTCGTGGACCAGGAGAGCTATACCTGGTGTGAGGTGGCGAGGTCGTTCGGGGTGCCCGCCACCATCCTGAGGGTCGTCCTCGATGGCGCAAAGGACGCCCTCCCGACTTGGAATCGCCCGCGCAGCTGGCCGGCGGCGCTCGCTCTACCGTATCGCGCATTGGCGGCGAGACGTGTCTTGAAAGCAATAGAGGGGGGCCTTTCGTGCGCGCATTGGTGACGGGGGCAACGGGATTTGTCGGGTACCACGTGGCGCTTGCGCTGTGTTCTGCTGGCCACTGTGTCCGGGCGGTCGTTCGCTCACCGCAACACGCGGATCGATTGAACGAGTTGGGAATGGAAGTCGTGGCGGGAGACTTGGCGACTGGGCACGGGTTAGCATCTGCGGTCGCCGGCTGTGACGCCGTCTTTCACGTGGCCGCGCACTACTCGCTGAATCACCGGGACAGCAAAGTGATGCACTTGGTCAACGTGGAAGGCACCAAGCGCGTGTTAGAGGCGGTTCGACAGGCGGGGGGGCCGCGGCTCGTGTATACCAGCAGCACGGCTGCCGTTGGGCTCCGGGAAGACGGGGAGCCGGCGGATGAGTCTCGCTTTGTCGATCCCGCCACGGTGCACAGCGTCTACAAGCAGACGAAGGTGATGGCCGAAGCGCTTGTCCTAGAGGCGGTTCGGGATGGCATGGACGCCGTCATCGTCAACCCGTCGACGCCGGTCGGGCCCTGGGACGTCAAGCCGACCCCGACCGGTCGCATCGTCCTCGATACGATGCGAGGCAAGATGCCCGCCTACGTGGAAACCGGATTGAACGTGGTGGCAGTCGAAGACGTCGCGGCTGGTCACGTACTGGCCTTTGCCAAGGGCGTTCGGGGAGAACGATACATCTTGGGCAACCAGAATCTTCATTTTGGCCAACTCGTGGCGACCGTCGCCCGCCTCGCCGGGCGTAAACCACCTTCGTGGAAGATCCCGTTCTGGTTGGCGTATGTGGTGGCGGGGGTGGACGAATACGTGGTTTCCCCCTTGTTGGCCAAATCACCGCGGGCGCCTGTGGCGGGCGTAAAGCTCGCACGAGTCCCGATGTACTTCACGGCCGCCAAGGCCGTCCGCGAACTGGGACTCCCGCAGACTTCGGTGGAAGAGGCGCTCGCCCGGGCAGTGGAGTGGTTCCAACAGCACGGAGACAGGGGCGACCAGCGCGGTTCTGTACACCGGAAATAATCGGTTTGGAATAGGGAGTGGGGAAGATGACGAAGCAACTACTGGATACGCCAAACGCACAGGCGACTCTGGAAGCGGGAATCGCACATCTGTTGCGGCTCCAGTCACCCGCTGGACATTGGTGGGGGCCGCTGTTGTCCAACGTGTGCATGGAAGCGGAATACGTACTTTTGTCTCACTGTGTAGGCAAGCTGAACCGCGAGCGGGGGGCGCAGATTCGGACGTATCTCATCAGCCAACGGCGCACCGATGGCACGTGGGCCATCTACCCGGGTGGTCCGAGTGACTTGAACGCGACCGTCGAAGCGTATGTGGCACTAAAGCTGTTGGGCGAGCCCGCTTCCCATCCGCAGATGGTACAGGCCAAGGAATTTATTCAGAACGCGGGGGGCGCCCAGTCCGCACGCGTCTTCACGCGGTTGTGGCTCGCAATGGTCGGACAGTACCCATGGGATAAATTGCCGGTCATTCCGCCGGAGATTATGCATCTGTCCAAGCGGACGCCGCTCAATATCTACGACTTTGCGAGCTGGGCGAGGGCGACTATCGTGGCGTTGACCATCGTGATGAATCGCAAACCCGTGTATCCTCTTCCAGCCCATGCGGCGGTCCCAGAGTTGTTTGAAGCAAAGCGCCCACCCAACCCTCGTTCGGCCAAAGGCGGGGACTCCGGGTTATTTATCGCCCTCGACCACTTCCTCAAATCGTACGACAAGTGGCCCGTTCATCCGGGGCGCCGGAGCGCGGAGAAGAAGGCGCTCGATTGGCTTCTGTCCCATCAAGAGGAGGACGGTTGCTGGGGAGGCATCCAGCCGCCTTGGTTCTACGCGTTACTCGCCCTCAGATGTCTCGATATGACGGACCATCCGGCCTTTACGAAAGGCTGGGAAGGACTTGAGGCGTACGGGTTGACGACGAGTGATGGGGGATGGATGTTCCAGCCGAGTGTCTCGCCGGTTTGGGATACTGGCTTGACTGTCTTGGCGCTGCGCGCAGGCGGGTTGCCGCCTGATCATCCAGCCCTCGTGAAAGCTGGGGAGTGGTTGGTTAGCAAGCAGATTCTCACAGGTGGAGATTGGAACGTCAAGCGCCCAAACGTGAAGCCAGGTGGATGGGCGTTCGAGTTCCATTGCGATCACTATCCAGACGTCGATGACACAGCCATCGTCGTCATGGCCCTAAACGGCATCAAACTGCCGGACGAAGCGCGCCGTCGCGACGCGTTGACGCGAGGTTTCCGCTGGCTGGTGGCGATGCAAAGTTCGAACGGGGGATTTGGTGCCTACGATGTGGATAACAATCGCCAATTGACGAATCGAATTCCGTTCTGTGATTTTGGCGAGGTCATTGACCCTCCGTCGGAGGACGTCACCGCACACGTCCTCGAGTGCTTTGGTGCATTTGGCTACGACGGTGCCTGGAGCGTGATTCAGCGAGCGGTTCAATACCTCAAAGCAGAGCAGAGACCGGATGGGTCCTGGTTCGGTCGTTGGGGTGTCAATTACATCTATGGCATCGGCGCCGTCGTCCCTGCACTCAAATCCATTGGCGTAGACGTCCGCGAACCGTGGGTCCAAAAGTCGCTCGACTGGCTCGTAGCGCACCAGAATGAGGACGGCGGCTGGGGCGAAGATTGCCGTTCGTACGACGACCCGCACCTGGCAGGTCGAGGCGTCAGCACCCCATCGCAAACCGCGTGGGCTTTGATGGCGATGATCGCCGGGGGGCGAGTAGAATCGGACGCCGTGCTCCGCGGCGTCAACTATCTCCACGAAACCCAACGCCCAGATGGGGGCTGGGACGAGGAGGTCTATACCGGAACTGGATTCCCAAGGGATTTTTACTTGGCCTACACTTTGTATCGCGATATTTTTCCCGTGTGGGCCCTTGGCCGCTATCAAGACGCGATGAAGAAACGCCGGGGGTAAACCGTTTCATGTCGACCATACCAGCTGCTTTGGAGTCAGCATTTGCAGATTGTGAGAGGCTAGCGACAAGTCACTACGAGAACTTTTCGGTGCTCTCGTTGTTTATTCCACGGGACCTACGCCCGCATTTTTCGGCGATTTACGCATATTGTCGAGGTGTTGACGATATCGGGGACGAGTTTTCGGGGGACCGCCTGCAAGCGCTCGATGAGTGGGCGCACCAGTTGTCGCTGTGCTACACCGGCACCCCGACAAGCCCTGGATTTCGAGCACTGCAGTACACCATTCACCAGTTCGACCTACCGCGCGAGCCGTTTGATCAATTAATCGAAGCGAATCGGCGGGATCAACACCAGTCGACGTACGCTTCGTGGGAGGACTTATTGGATTATTGTCGGTATTCTGCGAACCCGGTCGGGCGAATGGTATTGGGGCTGTTCGGCTACCAGGACGACTACCGCCAACGACTGTCTGACTGCACTTGCACTGCGCTACAAATTGCAAACCATCTGCAGGACGTCAGTCGCGATGTCGTTCGCGGTCGGTTCTATGTACCCCTCGAAGACTTAGAGCGATTCGGTTCCTCCCTCTCAGAGTACCGAGCAGGGGTGATCACGGCACCGATTCGCGCATGCATTCGCCACGAAGTGGAACGCACGTGGGAATTATTCCACCGCGGTGAACAGCTCGAACAGACCGTACCGAGGCGGTTGCGCTTGCAGTTGAGGCTGTATCGCCTCGGCGGAGAGGCGATTTTACGCTCGCTCGAACGACAAAATTTCGATCCGGTGTCGCGCCGGCCCGTGGTATCGACTCAGAAAAAACTAGGAATCGCGTGTCGGGCACTCTTCAAGCCGTAGTCAGTCAAGGAGATGAGGGCACATGAATCTGACGCAGGCCTATAAATTCTGCGCAAAGGCCACACGCCAGGCAGGGAGTTCGTTTTACTACGGAATGCGCCTGTTGCCAAAGGAAAAGCGCATGGCGATGTACGCCATTTACGCCTGGAGCCGGATTTGTGACGACGCAGTCGATGAATTTCGGGGAGAAGCGGCAAAGGACCAGTTACATCATGCCGAGCGGATCTTCCTTGAGGCGTATGAGCCTGCCTATTCATCTCATTCAAACCCTGTCGTTCAAGCGCTAGGAGATGCGGTTCGACGATTTCACATCCCGAAGGACCCGTTTGTCGGCCTCCTCGAAGGCATGCGGATGGACATGGAGCCGGTGCGATTTGGCACGTTCGCCGAGCTTGAGCAGTATTGCGAGTACGTGGCGGGTACGGTGGGAGAGGTGTGTATCTACATTTTCGGTTATCACGATCCCGTTGCATTCCAATGGGCTCGCGAGATGGGTGTCGCCCTTCAGTTGACGAACATCCTGCGAGATTTGAAGGAAGATATCCTACGCGACAGAGTCTACTTGCCTCTCGAGGAGATGAGGCGCGTGGGGTATTCGCTGGAGGATCTCGTCCACCAGCGGAAAACGCCGGCATTTTATGCGTTAATGGATGAACAAACGCGCCGCGCACGCGACTACTTTGAGCGCGCAAGAAATCTATTTCCGCTCGTCGAAGTGGACAGTCTCCGCTGTCTGCGCGTACTCTACCTGATGTATTACGAAATTTTAGATAAGATTCAGGAGAACGGATTCAACGTATTTGAAGAGCGAATTCACGTGTCGGGATCGAGAAAATTGCAATTGGTATGGGGTGCCTTATGGAACGCGCACGCGACGGTATGAATGATGCACACATCATCATTATTGGTACGGGATGGGCGGGAATTTCGGCGGCCCATTCCTTGCTTGAACAGGGTGTGCCACCGCACCTGATCACCATGTTAGAGCGAGCGCCGCACCCTGGGGGGCGGGCTTTTTCGTTCGCGGATGAAAAACGGGGCCTCACACTCGACAATGGTCAGCACGTGCTGCTGGGGTGCTGTGACCAGTTTGCCCGCCTGCTGTCGCAACTCGATATTCGTGATGCCTATCGGTTGCAACCGCTGCTCGATATCCCGGTATTTTGTGACGGTACATGGGGGCGCCTGTCGAGCAAGCGGCTGGCTGGTGCGCTTCACCTCCTGCCCGGGTTGCTGACCTACGCGCATTTGAGCCCGCTGGAGCGCGTTCGCCTACTGCGGGTGGCACCTAGTATCCTGCGGCCGAATGTCGCCGCGTTGGACTCTATCAGCTTTGGCGCTTGGCTTCGTCAAAACGGTCAGACGGACCGGGCGATTGGCAGGCTATGGGATCTTGTCGGCACCGCGGTCCTCAACGGACACGCGGACGAGGTAAGTGCCGCGCTCGCCGCGGAGTCGTTTCGCATGGGCGTGGTCTCGGGCTGGCAGCAAGCGCGGTTGGGCTTATTTACGCGACCGCTTGGAGACCTCGCGACGGAAGCCATCACAAAACTTCAAGGCCTGGGCGTCGAGATTCTGTTTAACACGGCCGTCACGGAGTTACAGATACGAAACGCCCGCGTCACCGGCGTGCGCCTGCGGGGGGGCGATATGTTCGCGGCCGAGACGGTGGTAGCGGCAGTTCCCCACGACGCCCTGCTGCGGATGCTTCCCTCGCGCTGGCGGGATGACGATGACTTCGCGAAACTTCAATCGTTGAGTTGGAGTCCGATACTAAACGCGTTCGTACTCTATGACAGGCCAGTTATGAGGCAGGATGTGTTCGCTTCCATGGAGCTCGGAGGGATGTTTGTCTTCAATCGAGCAGCTCTTCTCGGACTCTCGCAATATGCGGGGCGATGGCTATCCGTCTCCATTTCTGCGGCCCATTCGCATCGGGGAAGTGAGGCGGATGAGCTGGCGAGGAAAGTTCAATCGGCCTTGGCAGCGGCACTGCCCGAAGCACGCGCGGCGCAAATTCAGACGTGTAAACTGGTTTGGCAGCCACATGCGACGTTTCTCGCTCGCCCAGGGTCGTGGTCGGCGCGGGCCAATCCGACCACTTCCGTCCAGGGACTCCTCGTCGCGGGCGATTGGACCAACACTGGCTGGCCGGCCTCTCTCGAAGGTGCGGTGCGCAGTGGAGCCGCCGCGGTCGAAGCGCGGTTGGAACCCAAGTTGTCTCTGACCAGTTGAAGGGTGCCTGCTACGCCAATGTCGTACAGGTTTCAAGCACCCAGAGTGCCTCTTTAGGAACATCGGTGGGGACGTTCCCCCGGTTGGGATTCTAAAGAGGCTTTTTACGTCTCGATGGAATTGAAATCCCTAGGATTTTCGTCTACGCTCAGAGGCGTATGTCTTGTCGAACAACGCGGTTGGAGGTAAGTAGATGAAGCTGTCACGAGGTATGAAGCGATTCCTACTCATTGCGCTTGCCATTGTAGCCTTATTCGTCGTCGTCGTCATCGTCACCGACATCGCCACGGGGTTCATTGCGGGACTTCATCAATCGAGCTAACGGGTCCAAGATAGCTTTGTGGATTCCAATAGGGGGCGCTCTTTTTGCAAACTGATTCGCCTGATTCGACGCGAACGTCTCGCTTTCTGCCTGGTTACGTCGTGTTGACGATTGGAATTACGTTCATCGGTATCGGAGTATCCATCACACGTCCTTATTTATCGCTATTTGGAACTGACGTTATCCACATGTCCCCGGCGTCACTCGGGGCGTTTATGTGCGCCAATGCACTTGGGGGCATCGTCGCCAGCACGTGGCTTGGGAGGCTATCGGACACGCGTGCGCCCAAAAAGGACGTCATGTTGTTTTCGTCCGTCATGGCTGGGCTCGGTTATGCTAGCTTTCTCTTTCTTCACAACTATTTTGCCCTGCTCATCGTGTCGACGATTTTGCTTGGGTTGGGGTCGGCGACGTTTCCTCAGATGTTTGCCTACGCCAGAGAAACGACGCAGATGACTCCGAATGTGGATGCCACCTTCGCCATCTCGACCCTCCGATCGTTTTTTTCGCTTGCCTGGGTCATCGGACCGCTCGTCGGCGTCTTGGTGTTAAATTCCCTTGGGTACAGTGGCCTCTTTCTATTTACCACGATCATCTTTGCGGTCGTGTTCCTGATTGTGCTATTCAGCCTGAAGCGTCGGCCATCCGCGAGGGTTACCGGAGTAAAGCCCACAGGTGTGATGACACACTTGAAGCGTATGGACGTTCTGACTGCCTGTCTGTCGTTTGTGGCGGTGTACACGGCGTCGAGCATCAACGGCTCCTATATGCCGCTGTTTATGACGCGAACCCTGCATGCTCCGGAGCACGTGGTCGGATGGGTGTTTAGCCTGAGTGCTGGGCTCGAAATTCCGATTATGCTGGGTCTTGGAAGCATTGCGGTTCGCGTCGGGAAACGGATGTTGCTTCTGTTCGGGTCTATTTGCGGCACTATTTATTACGTCGGAGCGGCGTTTGCCCATGCAATCTGGGAAATGCTCGCGCTGCAACTCGTCTGTGCGGTATTCATTGCGATTAGCGTCAGCATCGGCATGAGCTACTTTCAGGACTTCATGCCGGACGCGCCTGGTTCAGCGACGACGTTGTACAGCAATACGAATAACATCGGATCGATGGCAGGTAGTCTGTTAGGCGGTGCCATTGCACAGGCGTTTGGCTACCGAACGGTGTACTTCGTGTGCGCTGGGCTCGGTATCGCATCGTACCTGCTGTTGCTGCGCCGCAAGGCGCGAAGTGAAGACCGCGCCAGCTCTTTACAACCTCGCTGAAAACGAGTAGTGGTCAGGTGAGGGCTCTTTACTTCAGTTCGTCGAGGGCATAGAACGTATCGCGCCACACGAGCCCGCCCCGTCGATGCGCTAGGACTCCGGCGCGTATGAAACCGTAGATAAACAGCGCCATCGCAAACGGAATCAGGATAATCTGAAGTTTAGGGAACTTCAGATAGGACACGTGCATCGTGTACAGCGTCAGCATGAAGAGACACGCCAACCCATATACCCATCGGGATGGACCGGGTCCGAAGACGATGCCCGCCATGGGGCCGCCGTATAGGGCGATGAGTGGAATCATGCTGAGAATCAGCCACGTCGGCGAGAATCGAAACGCGGCAAGAGGCGCTTTCTCGAGGCCGTGGAGCATATCCCGCGTGGTGTCGTACCATTCGATCTCGACGAACGACTCCGCCACCGCAAACCGCTGGTGATATCCCTGTTTCTTGATGAGCAACCCGAGATAGATGTCGTCGTCCGGCCGGAGCATGATGGCGCGGTGCGTGCCAATCGCCTCGTAGACCGTGCGGCGAACGAGGTTGAATGCCCCGATGCCCGCGTGTGCTTTGGTTCGTTTCCGGTAGGCAGAATGTGGGCGCTTAAACAGCAGGTAGTTAAAGGTGAAAAAGGTAGTCAGGAGTTGTAGGGGGGCCGTGCGCGCGATCATGCGTGGTGCGATGGTCAGGTGATCAATGTGGTCGGCGAGTGTATAGTCTATCGCTCGCTCGATGGCATCTGGGTAAAAATAGACGTCCGCATCGGCAAACAGGATAAAGTCACCGCTTGCCACCTTGGCACCTTGGTACAGTGCGTGGTTTTTCCCGAGCCATCCGTGCGGAAGATGCGTGATGTGAATGGGATGAATTCGACCGTCTGCCTGCGCGAGTGCATCGATGAACCGACCTGTCAGGTCTTCGGACCGGTCGTTCACCACAATGATCTCCATGTCGCCAGCGTATGTTTGCTGGGACAGGGATTCCAAGGTTTTGCGGATGTGTGCCGCCTCGTTCTTCGCTGCAATCACCACAGACACCGTCGGTAATTGCGGTTTGTTTGGCACAGTGACATCGTGGGCGACGTGGGTCCCTCGAACGCTCGTGGTCTGTGGTGTGAGATGAGGAAGTCGTAGGAGATCTGGGAGATTGCGAAAGAATACGACCAGCCAAGCAAAGAGCAGGACCAGTGGGAACAATCCGGACCAAGTGCCCATGCAACAGCTCGCTCCTTCATCAAGGTGACTGAATTGTAATTCTAATCGTAAACGACCGAAGAGAGGACGACAAGCGCTGGAGAATGGGTGGATGGAATGCGGTGAGAGCCGCAGGGGGATGGCGATTCCATCCCCCTCGGCACTGCCTCAAACAATCGCTTATCCGAGCGACTCAATGATGTGCTCCGTGAACTTCGCCACGCGCAGGACGGCGGCATCGGAGAAATCGAAGTGTACACCTGTGTCCTCGTAAATTTTCGCGATGGGCTGATTAAAATCAGTACTTGCGCCGCGCTTGTAGTTCGCAATCGCCTCGCTTCTATCCCTGCGATAGGTCTCGAGCAGTTGTAACGCCCCGAGTTCTGACATCGCGTACTCGATGTTGTAAAACGGGTAAGCGATGAAGTGGATGGAGTCTATCCACGCGCTGCTGGCTTCGGCTTCCAACCCACTGTAATCGACAGGATGGCCACTGAATCGCTTCAGGATTTCGAAGTATTTGGCATCGCGTTCTTCAGCTGTGTGATGGGGGTTGGTATAGAGCCAATGCTGGAACAAGTCTCCGGAGAGGGGGCCGATGAGCATGTTCAAACTGCGATGCAGTTCTTCGCGCTGTGCGTTTTTCAGGGATGATTCGTCGCGATAAAACTCCCCTAACTTATCGAGACAGAGGAGTTCCATGCCGTGGGAGTACAGCTCTGCCACCTCTGGGCGCAGATCGGCCCATTCGTATTCGTCGCGGACCTGCAGGTAGCCGTTCACCGCGTGGCCCATCTCGTGCAGCAGAGCGATGAGGGCGAAAAACGAAGGGCTAAAGTTTGCGAATACGAATGTGTTGTTGGAGTAGCCGAGGAAGTCGCAGAAACCGCCTGGTGCTTTGCCACTGCGGCTGTCGAGGTCGAGCAACCCGCGCTCGCGCATGTGCTTAAACTTGTCTCCGAAGTACGTGTCGGTGGCGTACAGCATTTTCTCCACGCCATCCATCAGTTGGTCTACTGTCTCAAACGGCGCGCCCGAGAGCGTACACGGCGTGACATCCCAAGGCCGATATGCGTCCACGCCGAGCACACCTTGCAGTTGTCGAGCGAGTCTGTCCCAAGCTGGAACCACGTAGCGCTCTACCGCATTGTGGAAGTTGTAGCAGTCTTCGACCGTATACTCGCGGTTTTTCTCGCGAAAGACGTAATCTCGATAGTTCTCGAATCCCGCGTTGACGGCAATTTGGTGGCGGAGCGCGACGAGCTCATCCATCATAGCCGCGACCTTGGACTTAATCGATTTGCGCGCTTCTTGAACGGAGCGCCAAGCCGCCTCGCGCACCGCTCTGTTTGGACTGTCCATCTGTGCCACCACATATGGATAGGGTCTGTCTTCGCGCTCCCAACCCGCCGTCAATCCACCGATGATTTCGTTATAACTTGCCACAAGTTCTTGTTCTTTGACTTGAAGCGGGATGTTTTCTTCACGGAAGAGCTCGAGCCCCGTCGCTCGCGCTTTTTTCATCTGCCCATATTTGCCGTCGTCGAGTTCCTTGGTATACGGGCACTCGCAGAACTTCTTGTCGAGTTGTGCACCATACTTCAGAAGGAGCGGTTGAATTACCGTTTGATCGTACATGTGAATCTGTTTCTTTTTTTCCGAGCCCGTATCGCGATAAAAATCGATGGTATGACCCGACAGCACCTCGCGAACTTTGAGCGAAAATTCAAGCTCGCGCTTCAACCACGCCTCGAGTGCGTCGACAGAATCCAGTTTCTCTTGCACCAGAGCTTGCAGCTGTGCCTCCACGGTCGCTGCATCAGACAGATCAATGGCCTGTGCGTAATAATCTGTGGTGATGGTCGTCAAACGAAGTCCTCCCCATCGAAACGCCTATGTGGTGTGGGTGAGATGTCCGCAAAGCGAACCTCGCCTCACTTGACACAATTATCTCAAAAGTGTGTGCGTGATGGACGGAATCTTAGAAAAATATTATTGGTTTGCTCATTGATTAGGAATTTAGTAGAGTTGAATGTCGGTAAACCTTGTTTCATCGTATGAATCGATGCGCTTTACATAGAATGTGGAGGCTGTGTATGTACAACCATCGCAAACTTCATTTTGATGTCGTCGTGGTCGGCGGTGGCTCATCTGGCGTAGCGGCGGCTGTCGGCGCCGCAAACGTCGGAGCAGACACCACCGTCATCGAGCGAAATCCATATTTCGGCGGGGCGGCTACGCACAGTTCTGTCTTTTCCTATTGCGGCTTTTATGCACAGTCAGACCCGCTCGAACGGGTCGTGGGCGGGGTCGGGGCGCAATTCCTCGACGAGCTGTCCGCGATTGGCCCAACGGCGGAACCGCGGCGCAACCCGTCGACCGGAAACGTGATTGTCGTGGCTGACGGCGAGACGAGTAAGTACGCCCTCGATCGCCTGCTTCTGCGCGCCGGTGTCAAGCCACGCCTGCACTGTCAGGTCATTGGTGCGGTGGTCGAGCGAGGGCGGGTGGTCGAGATCGAGTGTGTCGATCACGACGGTCGCCTCACCATCGCGGCCGATGCCTTCGTCGACGCGAGCGGCGAGGCCGATTTGACGACGCTGGCCGGAGGGACGGTTCGCTTTGGGGACGACGAGGGTCAGGTACAGGCCGGTACGCTGGTGATGCGCATTGGCGGCGTCGCTCGCGACGTCCCGCTTCCGCGCGAGGCGTTTACGGAGGCGGTCACCCGCGGGAAAGCGAGTGGTATCGAATCGCTTTCCAAGGAAAAAGGCATGATTTTGCGCATAGCCTCGGGAGATATTCTCGCCCTGTTCGCGGATGAAAGCGTCAACGGCCTCGACTCGGGCAGTTTGACGTGCGCCGAAATGTCGGCGCGCCAACAAGCGTGGTCCTACCTGCAGATATTCCGCCGCCACGTGCCAGGATTCGAGTCGGCTTATCTCATCCAAACGGGCCCGGCACTCGGCGTCCGCGAAACGCGCCACGTTCGCGGGCAGTACACCCTCGCCGGCGAGGACGTGCTCAGTGGGGTTCGCCACCTCGACTCCGTGGCCCGCGGTGGGTGGCCGGTCGAAATTCACCAACCGGGTGCACCTGCTGTATATCAACAAATTCGAAATAAATCCTACTACGACATCCCGCTGCGGTCGCTATGTGTGGCTGGACTGGAAAACCTTTGGTGTGCGGGGCGCATCATCTCTTGCGATCCGATAGCGTTCGCCTCTGCCCGCGTCATGGGCACCGCATTTGCGACGGGCCACGCCGCCGGCGTCGCAGCTGCCCAGTTCAGCCTCTACAAAGGCCAGGATGCAGGCCAGGTGCGTGCGGAGTTGCTTCGCCAAGGAGCGCTCGTCTAGTCACGAACAACGCAAACAGAGTGCCGAGCTTACGGCACTCTGTTTGCGCTTTCCCCGAATCGTGCAAGCAGCCGACTCTGCGTTCACAGTCATTCCTTTGCAAAACTGGCCTCCAATTCGTCGATGAGCGCCCCGACGTACGCAACCGCCTCGGAGATAGGTTGCGAGGTGGACAGATCGACTCCGGCCATCCGCATGAGTTCCAGCGGTGTCTTGGTGCCGCCAGCCTTCAGTACTTCGACCCACTGCGCTGCTGCGGCCGGACCTTCTTCGCGAATGCGCTTGGCGACGGCCGTAGACGCGGTGAGGCCAGCGGAGTACGTGTACGGGTAGAGGCCCATGTAGTAATGCGGTTGGCGCATCCATGTGAGACTTGCCCCTTCGTCAACGTCCACCGTATCCCCCCAGAAGCTCGTCAGCACGTCCGCCTTTTGTTCGCAGAGCAACTTCGCGGTGATAGACGCCCCGGCGTCAGCCAAACGGTAGATGCGCCGTTGGAGTTCGCCCTCGAGGAGGTGCGTGACAAAGTTGTGGTAGTACGTGCCGAGCAGTTGGCTGATGACCCAGCGGCGCATGCGCGCATCACGCGTGCGGTGGAGAACGTGGTCAGCGAGGAGCATTTCGTTCATGGTCGAAGGTGCCTCGATAAAATACAGCGAAGGACGCGTGTTCGTCAGGCGCTGATATTTGTTGGCAAGCGCGAAGTGCCCTGCGTGGCCGAGCTCGTGTGCCAAGACGAACGCGCTGCGCATCGTATCGCCCCACGTGATGAGGATATATGGGTGTGCGCCGTATGGACTTGAACAGAATGCGCCAGTCGACTTGCCGACGTTGTCCGCGTAATCCACCCAGCGGTTCGTAAGTCCCGTGCGGATGTTCGCGACGTATTCCGGGCCCATGACCGCGAGTGCGTCAAGGATCATCTGCGTCGCGGACTCGATGGAGGTGCTCGGGTTAAAGGTGGGATCGAGTGGGATTTTCAAGTCGCAATAGAGCATGGTGTCGAGCCCGAACAGGCGTTTGCGCAGCCGCGCCAGCCGTCGCATGTGGGGGGCCAATTCCGTTTGGATGATATCGAGTTGGTTGTTGTACATCTCGGGCGTGACCTGTTGGGGTTGCAGCAGCATGTCAGTCGTCGATGCAAATCCGCGCAACCGCGCGAGCGTGACTTGGCGATTCACTTCGGTCGCGTAGGCAGATGCAAAGGTGTTCTTGTACTGATTGAGGGTGTTCGTAAACGACTTGTAGGCGTTGCGGCGCAGTTGTGTGTCGGTCGCGAATTCGTAGATGTCCTCGTACAGGGCGAACGAGACGGCGTGCTCTACACCTTTTTCATCCTTCGCGGGAGCGAACTGCATGTCTGACAGTTTGCTGCGTTGGTAGGTGACATACGGCCCGCCGAACACCTGGCCGAGTGCCGCCAGCGTCGATTCCGTTTCCGGAGAGAGTCGGTACGGCTTAAAGTCGAGAATCCTCTGCAAGGAAACGGCGTGTTCCTTGAGCCCCTCCTCCTGTTCCATCCACGACTCGACGACGCCATCGTCGAGCGCGGCCACTTCTGCTTCGACAAACGAGGTCGCCGCTTGAATTCGGGCGACCATTGCCGCCGCCCTGTCGGCCATTGCCTGGTTGACGGGGTTCGTGCCGTCTTCTGACTGCCGCAGTGAGGCGTAGGTACAGGCGCGAACGATGCGCTCTGCCAACAGGTCACTCGCTTCGAGACACTCGAGCAGCACTTCGGCGGACTCCCCGAGGCGCCCCTCGAATTTGGTCACCGTATCGACAGCGGCGAGGATAGCCTCCACCTCGTCAGACCAAATCTTTTCCGATGCGAACAAATCGGCGAGATTCCACGTGAGCTCAACTGGGACTTGACTTCTCGTCAACCGATCCGGCATGTAATAACCTCCAGTAGAATATTTAGAAATGCGGTTCCATTCGCTATTCTATCACGATGCCGCTGTCGCTAAAGACGGCCCTTTTGTCGAATTTGGACGATTCTGGTAGAAGGGTTTCGCGGCGGCCACCTCTAATACTTATATTTATTTGTGCCAGGGAAACGGAGATAGACACGTGCCAAATATCATTGATCTGCGTAGTGACACCGTGACCAAACCAACCGACGCGATGCGGCAGGCGATGGCCAGTGCAGAAGTCGGGGATGACGTGTATGGAGAGGATCCTACAATTCGCCGTCTCGAACAGCTGGCCGCGGAAATGACAGGTAAGGAGGCCGCTCTGTTCGTGACGAGCGGCACACAGGGGAACCTCGTCGCCATAGCCGCGCAAGTGAAGCCGGGCGAAGAAGTCATCGCGGAGGCAGAATCTCACATTTTTTACTACGAAGCCGCTGGGGTGGCGACGGTTGCAGGTGCACAAATCCGCCAGGTGGTCGGCACGCGCGGCGTCTTGCAGCCGCAGGCAGTCGGGCGCGCCGTGCGCCCGAACGATATTCACCAGCCGCGCACTGCCCTCGTTTCAATCGAAAATACGCACAACCGCGCGGGCGGAACGGTGACACCTGAGAACGTGCTGAGGGAGATTCAAACCGTCGCACACGCCGCGGGCGCGAAGGTGCACATGGACGGAGCTCGATTGTTCAACGCGGCTGTCGCCACCAACACGAGTGCAAAGGACATCGCGGATGCGGTGGACACCGTCCAATTCTGCCTGTCGAAGGGGCTCGGGGCTCCGGTCGGCTCCATCGTCGCCGGATCACAATCGTTCATCGACGACGCCAGACAGTGGCGCAAGCGCCTCGGCGGCGGCTTGCGCCAGGCCGGGATTCTCGCAGCGGCGGGAATCCTCGCGTTGACGCAGATGGTGGATAGGCTCGCAGAGGACCACGCCAACGCCCAGACTCTAGCTCTGCTCCTCGCCAACATGACTGGGATCTCGGTCGATCTCGCCACCGTTCAAACGAACATCGTCATCGCCGACGTCGCGGGCACGGGTCGACCGGTCGACGAGTTCGTCCTTCGCCTTCGCGAGGAGGGCGTCCTGGCGAGCGCGTTCGGTGCTGCCGCGGTTCGCTTCGTCACCCACAAGGACGTCTCCAAGGACGATGTGCTGCGTGCGGCGGACATCGTCGCGCGGGTCGCCGCCGGCCGCTGAGGTCCGGCCGCGTGGCGGTTTGCCGTCTGCAGGCGGTCAGCGGCACTCCGCCTGCGGTACCTGTTGCCGATACGCCACCCCTACCGGCGCATCGGCGTCCAAGACCATGCAAAGCAAGTCCACGATTCTGCACGAGTAGCCCCACTCGTTGTCGTACCAAGCCAACACTTTCACCGTGTGATCGCCCATGACCATGGTTGACATCGAGTCGACGACGGCGGACCGTTCGTCCCCGTTGAAATCGATGGAGACGAGCGGTTCTTCACAGTAGCCTAACACGCCAGCCAGTGCTCCCCTAGAACCACTGCGCAACGCGTCGTTCACCGCCTGTGTGTCGACTGGCGTGGATAGCTGCAGGACGACATCGAGCAGTGAGACATTTGGCGTAGGGACGCGTACAGAAAGTCCGTTTAAGCGGCCAGCCAGCTCCGGGATTACGAGCCCAATGGCCCGGGCCGCACCGGTGCTGGTTGGGATGATAGATTGTGCACAGGCCCGGGAGCGTCGCAGGTCTGCGTGCGGATTGTCCTGGTTGAGTTGGTCATTTGTGTACGCGTGAACGGTTGTCACCAGACCCGATTCGACGCCAAAGGTTTCATGCAGCACGTGCACCACGGGCGCCAACGCATTCGTGGTACAGGAGGCGCCAGAGAGAATGTGGTGCCTCTCGGGATGGTATCGATGGTGGTTGACACCCATTACGACCGTCAAATCCGCCCCGCGGTCACCCTTGGCCGGAGCCGTGATGATCACCTTTTGGGCGCCTTGCCGCAGGTGGATGGACGCGCCCTCCCACGTGCGATACGCGCCTGTCGCCTCGACGACGACGTCCACGCCAACCTCGCCCCACGGCAGCTCGCCTGCGTCGCGCGTAGAGAAGAACTGAATTCGTTTGCCATTCACGATACAACCGTGCTCTGTCGCCTCGATTGGAACGGACCATTGACCGTGCACGGAGTCGTATTTCACTAGGTGGACAAGTGTAGCGGGATCGGCTGTGCCATTGACAGCCACGACATCCAGTCCCAGCTCTATCGATTTTCGAAACACCATTCGCCCGATCCGCCCAAACCCGTTGATTCCAATTCGACCTATCATTTCGGTAGCTTCGCCCCTCGCTATGAACTTTGTTTCACGCGAAACAAATCACTTTGCACAAATAATACACCTTAATTATAAATCATGCGTGTTATTTCGATCAAAGTGTCGGGCGATTCTTTAAATCATCGGTGTTATTTTCGGTTGAAGGCGTAGAGAAATGGGTTGAAACAAAATAAGCGCCTTCAACGTCTGCTATATGACTGTGTAGGAACGTTACAAATGGGCGGTAAATCACGAGGAAATGGGCATCGGGGCATGGCCAAATATTGTCGAATGATGTCATTTGGTTGGACATCCGCTCACTTGGAGCGCAGATCATCGCTTTTAATGTTGGGAGAAGAAAGAAATGAGGATTCAGGTCGGGAGCTGTATGGCAGAGGTGCAGGTGTTGGCAGCAACGAGAGTATGAATAAACAGAGGGGGTGAATTCGATGCCTAAACCGGTGAAGGGAAGCAGCCGATATATGCCGGGGTTGGACGGTCTCCGGGCACTGGCTGTCCTCGCGGTCGTCGCCTACCATCTCAACTTGAGCTTTGCACCTGGCGGCCTGCTGGGCGTAGCCGTCTTTTTTGTGCTGTCGGGCTATCTGATCACCGATTTGCTCGTGGCTCAGTGGCGAACGACTGGGCGATTTTACGTCAAGGATTTTTGGTTGCGCCGAGCTCGCCGCCTGTTTCCTGCGATGTTTGTCATGCTTGTGGCTGTTGGCGCCTGGGTAGTGCTGTTTGATGAGTCGCAGTTGGCGACATTCCGCCAGGACGCGTTGGCCTCCGTGTTGTACGTGAGCAACTGGTGGTTCATTTTCCACAAGGTGTCGTACTTCGCCAGCTTTGGGAGACCTTCTCCCTTGGGTCACCTCTGGTCACTGGCGGTGGAGGAACAGTTCTACTTGATTTGGCCGCCCATTCTCGCGCTAGGGCTGCGCTTTTTGCCTCGCCGGGGGGGTTTGCTTTTGCTCACGCTTGCCGCGGCGTGCACGTCGGCGCTTACCATGGCCTTCCTCTACCACCCTGGGACGGACCCGAGCCGGGTGTATTACGGAACCGACACGCGCGCTTTCGCCTTGCTCTTCGGGGCGGCCCTGGCCGTGGTCTGGCCGAGTGCAAAACTGTCGGCCGAGATTTCCATCCGTTCGCGCGTAGTCCTCGAATTGGCCGGCGTGTCAGCGCTATTCCTCGTGATTTACACGATGTATACGACGAACGAATACGAGGCGTTTCTCTACCGCGGCGGACTGGTGCTCAGTTCCGTGGTGACGGCTATTTTGGTCGCGACGTTGGCTCATCCAGCCAGCGTATTGGCCAAGGTTGTCGGGTGTAAGCCGCTGCGCTGGCTGGGCGTCCGTTCCTATGGTATCTACCTGTGGCACTACCCGGTGATCGTCTTGACTAGCCCCGTCGTCAACACGGGTGGCGTCGACGTCGTTCGCGACGTTCTTCAGGTGGGGGCGAGTATCGCGCTGGCGGCTTTGTCGTGGCGATACGTCGAGGAACCGATTCGCCGTGGCGCTCTGGCCAAACTGTGGACTCGCAAGCCATCCTTCAAGCGCAGGTCCGCCATTCGTTTCGGGGCGGCCGCGTGCGCGCTGGTCGTCGTCACCTGCGCCGCCGTCGTCGAGCCACACGACCTCGCAGCTACAGCGACTCCGAGCACGCCCGTCGTCGCCGACGCCAAACCAGTATCGTCGTCACCGCCGGCAAACAAACCGACTGTGCCGAAGGAAACCACCTTGCCCAGCCAATCAGATCAACCCAAGCAACCGCCGACACCGGCTAACACCGATTCGCCGTCTCAAAGCAACCGTCACACGAAAGAGAAGACGGGGGTTGGCGTGACGACCATTGGCGATTCCGTCATGGTGGACGCGACGCCCTATTTGGAAAAAATGCTTCCCGGTATCGTCTGCGACGGTGAGGTGGGGAGACAGATGAGTCAGGCTCCAGCTGCCATTGCCGCGCTGAAGGCCAAAGGGGAACTCGGGAACCGCGTCATTATCGAGTTAGGTACAAATGGGCCCTTTACGAAAGATGAGCTCGTCTCTCTGTTGCAATCGCTCGGTCCGGTCAAGCAGATCATTCTCGTCAACACGCGCGTTCCACGGCCTTGGGAAGCTGTGGTGAATGCGACTTTGGCCCAGGTTGCAAGACGTTCCCGCACACGACACTCGTCGACTGGTACTCCGCTAGCGCCGGGAAGCAGTCGTATTTCTACCCCGACGGGGTGCACCTCAATCCTGAAGGCGCACAGGTCTATGCGTCGCTGTTGGTGAAGGCCGTTCAATCGTAAACGCAGTGGCTCTCGTTTGAACTTTCCGCCGCTTCAATCCACGGGGATCACACCAGCCGAATGCCATACCAAGTGGCATGGCATTCGGGAACCGTGCGGCGATGGTGCCCATCACACGATCCCGGACCCGTTCCGGCACGGTGCTGACGAACACGGATGATGCCGCCGGTGACGACGCCATGAAAAACGCTCCGTTGATGATAATCCCCCTAGTTGAATTTCATTTGCACAAAAAGAAACAGCCATCCTCAACAGGGTGGTTGTTTAATCTCTTCAGTCATGACACAGGTTACTTGGCGGCAGTGGGCAGTCTGGCCAATGGAGGATCTTTTTATCGCATAGCTGAAAATGCACAACATCACGTTGAGGCACAAGGGGGAGTGGCATTTTCTTGTTACAGCTTTAGGTTATCAATAACCGCAACTGCAACTTGTCGCTGCAGGAGCATAGCCTGGGACGAGAAGGAAGAAGAGAACGAAGATGATTAAGAATACAACTGCCCAAGCCGTGTATCCACCAAATGTTCCGTACATCAAAAACACTCCCTTCATTTGTGAACCGCCCTCTACGATATGCCCGTGGACATATCCAATGAAGCGGCTAACGCCTAATACTCTTCGTTGCGATGCAACAGGTGGCGTGGTGACTTGACAATAAGTCAAAGTAAGTCAAGCTGAAATGACTTATACCCATACGGAATGGAGGTGACTAGCATGAGTTACTGGGATCTGTACTACTTCTTCAATCGCTTGTCTCTCGGCGCAATGGTCTCAACATCCATCGAATCAACGCTGCTAGCGTCTAATGCAATCTGAGACACAAGGCAGACACCACCTGCCTTGTGTTCTTACATAGAGCGTATCAACCAAGAAAACCACAGTTAGTGTCATCGAGGACTAACGTATTCGGCATAAGAAATTTAACGGACACGGGAAGAGACGGTGCAAGGCGCTTCAATTGTTGCTTGGCCACTGTCTTAAACGACTCTCGTTTGAACTCCTGCCGTTTCAATCCGCGGGGAGCGTATCCTCTACGGCTGTGGGTGGCGAAATAATCGCTATCGGTGCGGCACTGGCGAGATCGACGCTGTCAGCCGAATGGTCGGAGGAAACCGACAAGGACGACAATGCGTCCGTCAAGTCGTCGCGGATGGGGAACAGGAACGGGATGCCGGAGAGTATCGAAAGTCC
This sequence comes from Alicyclobacillus fastidiosus, assembly GCF_026651875.1. Lineage (GTDB taxonomy): Bacteria > Bacillota > Bacilli > Alicyclobacillales > Alicyclobacillaceae > Alicyclobacillus > Alicyclobacillus fastidiosus. The sequence continues at coordinate 919,458 of NZ_CP104067.1, forward strand.
GCCCATCCATAAGAACACGGTGGGGAGTGGGAAGTGTGTGAGAAGAAATCCGCCGAACGCCATTCCAAGTGGCATGGCCATCGGGAACAGTGCACCGATGGTGCCCATTACACGTCCCCGCACCCGTTCCGGTACGTTGCTGACGAACACGGAAGCTACTGCGCCGTTTAAAGTGCCGATGACGAACCCCGCGATGAGCGTCAGCGAGGCGTCGATGTAGACATTCGGAAATTTGCCTACCCTCGGTCTCTGTGCGTATCTGAACACAGTTGGAGATATGGAGTGGTGGGCGAGGCAGAGCATGGGTACAGAGCCGTGGAACTGGGCTTATCGCTCAAACCAGACGTCATTCTGATGGATCTCCTGATGCCAGGGCTAGCGGGAGTCGAAGCCATCGGCGAGTTGATTCGGGGCGGTTCGACAAGCCGCATTGTCGTCCTCACCAGTTCTGTCGACGACCGCATGGTGCTTGCAGCCATTCGCGGACTTGACGGATCGGGAAATGGATGTGTTAAAAGGCATCGCGGCCGGGAATAGCAATCAAGAGATAGCAGACAGCCTCGGGATAGGCATCAAGACGGTGAAGACGCACGTCAGTAACATCTTGATGAAGTTGGACGTGCAGGATCGGACCCAGGCCGCGATTTATGCCATTCGTCACAACGTCGTTTGAGGTTCGAAGGCTCAATCGCTGCGCAAGGCCAAACGGATCATTTTTTTGAACGGGGCCCATTCGCGAGTCGAAACTGCCGACTCGTGAAAGGCCTTTGTGCTTTCTCGGGTCAACCCGAAGGGATTGCGGTCTTATGGAAACCAAGCGCATGCGGATTTCACCGAACAAGCACCCTAAACGACGACGGATCAGAGAGGGGATGCTTACATGCTGCGCCAACGACACAGATGGAGGAGGATGTTACTCGGCCTAGTCGCGGGAAGTCTCGTTTGCATGCGCGTGACGGCTGCGGTGGGCGGAACAGGCGGACGCGTTCATGGACAAGGGCAGTACACGATTCAGATTGATTCGGCGCACCCGCTGCTGAAGGTGTATCGGGCTGGAGAATTGTACCGTACGTACAGGGTTGCCCTAGGAAAATCGGACTCGCAAACGCCGATCGGGGAATGGCGCATTGTGGAGAAACATAAAGATTGGGGTGGGGGCTTTGGCACCCGCTGGCTTGGTCTCGACGTGCCATGGGGAACCTATGGTATCCACGGGACCAATCGTCCCGCGTCTATCGGCTCCTTTGCGAGTCATGGCTGCGTGCGCATGAGCAATCAGGACGTCGAGCAGCTCTACGACATGATCCCCGTTGGTACTCCCGTCACCATTCGGGGCAATCCGCTCGCGCACCTTCGCACGCTGGAATATGGCAACATCGGGGCAGACGTGCAACTGGTCCAAAAACGGCTTTGCGAGGCGGGTTTTTACGACGACCCGTGCCACGGAAAGTTTGACGCGCCGACGCAGTTTGCGCTGATTTACTTCCAAATTACTCACGACCTTCCGATGGATGGACAAGTCACCATCGACGACTACCGTGCATTAGGCCTCGCCCAATCGAACTCTACCACGGGGAGCGCTGGGGTGCCTGGTACAAAGATCAAGTCGCTTGGGTGACCTCAATCGCACCGCTGTGTGATACCATGGATGAAAAACCGTTCATCAGCTATCGGTGACGAAATGGGATGTTCACGCATAGCACGTAGGAAGGTTCGATGACAATCCGAGTGACAAGACGCACCAATGACATCGGGGTGACGCGGAATGAAGCGACGGGTATCCGCCGGGATGCGCCATGACAAGATTTAAGACCATTCGCATGTTTGCGCTCCTGAGACAAGCAACGCTGTTTTGCGTGGTCGGTTTCACCAATCTTTTCGTGGATACGGCCGCCTATTACTCCGCCTATCACTATGGGCATTTTAATTATTTGGCCGCGCAAGCCGTTTCTTATCCGTGTGGGGCCATCAACAGCTATTTCCTCAATCGACGTTTGACGTTTGCCAAACGTGGGGGGCTTAACCCCTATGAAATGTTGAGATTTGGACTGTTGAACGTCCTATCCATCCTCGGTTCCATGTTAGCGCTGTTCGTTGCCAACCACTCGTTGCATGTCGGGCTGTCTGCCAGCAAGGTAGCGGCCAACGGTACGGCCTTGTGTATGAATTACGCAGGCTCGAGATGGTGGGTGTTTCGGAGACACAAAGCGAAGGTCGTCGTGCTTCGCGACGAACTGACTCCAAAAGATCCGCAACTGGGACACGTGAACGAGGAGTGATCGCCGCTCGTCATGCAGAGGGAATCGGGCGCTACCGTGGCCACGCGTTCCAAGTGGCCGCGGTAGCGTGTGTGTAGGTGTGTTGTTGGCACGCTCGCGTTCTCTTTAGCGAGTCTAGCGAGGCAGGCGAATGTCTTTATAGACAAGCTTGTGAGAATCGACAGACGAATATACCGTAAGGAGGAATTTGTATGACTTTGCGCATCGATGTCGAAAGAGTTCGACAACAATTCCCCGCCCTCGCGAGGACGCACCGCGGTCAACAGGTGGTCTATCTGGATGGACCGGGCGGATCGCAGGTTTGTCAATTCGCCATCGACGCCGTATCCGCCTATATGTCGCGCGGGGGCGGCAATCTGCACGGCGTGTTCCCAACCAGCGTCGAAACGGAGGACATTTTGGCGCAGGCGCGCCGGTCGGTCGGCAGTCTGTTGAACGTACCGGCAGAGGAAGTGGCCTTCGGGCCGAACATGACGACCTTAAACCTGGCAATTTCCCGTGCGCTGGCGCGTACTTGGCAACCCGGCGACGAAATTGTCGTCACCGAGCTCGATCACCGCGCGAACGTAGATCCCTGGCGCCGTGCCGCAAAAGATCGCGGTGTTACGGTAAAGTGGCTGAAGGTCGACACAAAAACGCTCACACTAGATCTGAAAGCGCTCGACCACCTCCTTTCTCCTCGCACGCGCCTCGTGGCCGTGGGCCTGGCCTCGAACGCCGTCGGCACGGTGACAGACGTGCGCCACATCGCTTCCATGGCGCATGCCATGGGGGCTCTGGTCGCAGTCGACGCGGTGCACGCGGCGCCACACATGGTCATCGACCGCGACGCGCTTGGCGCAGACATGCTTTTGTGCTCCGCCTACAAGTTCTTCGGGCCGCACGTCGGCGTCGCCACCCTCCGACGCGACGTCTTCGAGTCACTCGACACGTATAAATTGGAGCCGGCCCCGTCGTCCATTCCGGACAAGCTCGAGACGGGCACGCAGAACCACGCGGGCATCGCGGGCGTCGGAGCGGCAATCAGCTACATCAGCACGCTTGGTCAGGGGGCCACCCTGCACGAAAAGCTCGTTCGCGCCTTCGATCTCATCGAGGCGCACGAGGATGCACTGGCGTGGCGCATGCGGCAAGGGCTTCAGGACCTGCCAGGCGTGACCCTCTATTCAGCGGCCCCGGACATTCGCAAGACGCCGACCATCGCATTTACCGTCGATGGCGTAGCCCCACGTGAAATCTGTCAGGAAATGGTGGATGAGTACGGGATTTTTATCGCCGATGGGGATTTCTACGCCAGCACGTTGGCGCATAAACTAGGCCTCGACCAGACGGGGGGGTTCGTGCGCGCTGGCCTTGCACCGTACAATACGAACGCGGAGGTAGACGCCTTTTTGGAGGCCCTGACTCGCGTAGTGAAACGTCGCCGCTAGGTTAAGCGCCGACCCTCGAATGTGACATGATTCGGAACGTCGGTCCTGGAATGTTCGTCACAGCATGGTTGTATCTTGCACTCATAAGTTTAAGCAACTAAAATATAGGTCGCATAAAACATTTAAGTGGTGAATGTAAGTCTGGACGTGCGACCGTACATGCTAAGTTGAAATGTGGATGGGCATGCTACGTGAAGCGCTTTTCGGACTCTAGATCCGCTATAGGGGGACTTGAACACAGTGAATGCTAGACGCATGTTGATTGTACAGATCGTCGTCATTTTGGTTGTGCTCATCGCCGGATTTGTCGGTTATTACTATTACAATCAATCTACGACGTACTTGAAGACTGACGATGCGCAAGTCACTGGGCAGCAGATTGTCATCGCTGCTCCGGCTACAGGAAAGTTGACCAATTGGGATGGAACCGTCGGCACCCAGTTTAACGCAGGCGACAACGTTGGGACGATTCAAGTGCCAAGTGCCAAGGGGACGACAAGTGTCGACGTGCCGGATCCACAAAGTTCGACAATCGTACAGAACATGGCGGTGAATAACGAGTTCGTGGCAGCTGGCACGCCGCTTGCGTACGCGTACAACCTGAACAACTTGTGGGTCACGGCAAACATCAAAGAGACCCAGATCAACGACGTGAAAGTCGGCCAGGCGGTGGACGTATACATCGATGCGTATCCTGGCACCACGTTCAGCGGCGTTGTGAAACAGATTGGCCTGGCGACCGCGTCCACGTTCTCGTTGCTGCCTACAGCCAGTACGGATGCCAACTACACGAAAGTGACGCAAGTCATTCCAGTGCAAATCCAAATTCAATCGGGCACAGGTCGTTTGGCGCCTGGTATGAACGCTTCCGTTCGGATTCACAAGTAAGGGGGCGCCTTTGATGAGCCAAGTAGCCATGCGTGCCGCTCCTGGTGGTTCGAACACGGCGAGCATACACAAAGCGCCTATCTTGATTTCGTTGGTGATTGGTGCGTTTGCGGCCATTTTGAACCAAACGCTCCTGAACGTGGCAATTCCGAAGTTGATGAACGATTTTAACGTGTCCGCGAACACGGTTCAGTGGTTGAGTACGGGTTACATGCTGGCCAACGGGATCGTCATTCCGCTGACGGCGTACCTCATGGGCACGTTCACCACCCGGCAATTGTTCTTAGGGGCGATGACCATGTTCGGGTTGGGGTCTGTCTGCTGTGCGGTCGCTCCCGACTTCGTGGTGATGATGATCGGCCGCGTCATCCAGGCGATCGGGGCGGGTATGATGATGCCCTTGATGATGACGGTGATCATGACGCTGTACCCGCCGGAAACGCGCGGGAAGGCGATGGGGACAATCGGCATCGCGATGTTCTTCGCCCCAGCCGTAGGACCGACGCTGTCCGGGTGGATCATCCAGAACTACTCCTGGCGCGTGTTGTTCTACATCGTCATTCCGGTGGCGGTAATCGATATCATCGTGGCCGCGATTTACTTGAAAAACGTCACAGAGCGAACGTTCCCGAAGTTTGCGTTCCTCAGTTTTTTGAGTTCCACTATCGGTCTCGGTGCATTGTTGTACGGATTTAGCGAGGCGGGCAGCAAGGGCTGGGGCAGCGGCGTGGTCGTCGTCAGCGTGATCATCGGCGTCGTGTTCCTGATCTTGTTTGTCATTCGCGAACTGACCACCTCGCATCCGCTGTTAAATTTGCGGGTGTTCAAGGTGGGGGGGTTCTCACTGGCCGCAGCCGTGAGCTGTGTTGTCAACATGGCGATGTACGGTGGGGCGCTGCTCACGCCGATGTACATTCAAAACCTTCGAGGCTACAGCTCTCTCGACTCCGGCCTGTTGATGTTACCGGGTGCCATTTTAATGGGTATCATGTCGCCTGTGTCGGGCGCTCTGCTCGATAAAATCGGCATTCGACCACTCGCGGTTGTCGGTCTTCTCATCACAGTTATCACGACGTGGGATTTGGGACACCTTACACCCAACACGCCATTTGGCCATATCGAGTGGATTTATACGTTCCGCATGTTCGGAATGGGCTTTATCGCCATGACCATCATGACCAGTGGGTTGAACTATCTGCCTCGGCAATTCGCAGCACACGGAACGGCTGCGGCGAACACTGTGCGAATGGTCGCTTCGTCGCTGGGCACCTCGTTGCTCATCACCGTGATGACGAACCGGACGAACACGCACTACAATCAATACATCAATACAGTCACGTCGACCAATCCGCAGTTGTACAACTCGGTGCACACCATGGTACAGGGCTTTGCCGCACAGCTCGGCGTACCGATGCAGACAGCGCAGACGTATGTGACCTATCTCATGTACGGCCAAGCTGAAAAACTCGCCGGCGTGCAAGGTGTCGATGACGCATACCTCGTCGCGGCTGCGTTGGCGCTCTTGGCGCTCATCATGTCACTGTTCTTGCGCCGCAACAAAAATATCGGGAAGAGCACGCCAAAGCGCGAGCCTCAGCGTGCACTCCCAGCACCGGCGACGGTGGAACCGAACGAAGGCTGACATCGGAGGTACGAATGAATGAACATCTACGTGGTATATGACAGCGAGGCTGGACATACCGAAGCGCTCGCCGGCGCCATCGCCGACGGCGCTAGGTCCGCCGAGGACGTGAACGTCCACTTCCATCACGTCTCCGAGGCGGATCCACGGGATTTGGCAGACATGGACGCCATCATCTGGGGATGTCCGGGACATTTTGGTACAATCAGTTCAGGATTGAAGGCTTGGATAGACAAGCTCGGCCCCATGTGGGCGCAGGGTGCACTCGTCGGTAAAATCGGCGCGGCGTTTTGTACGACCGCGACCGTCCACGGCGGCATCGAAATGACACTTTGGAACTTGATCACGCCAATGCTGCACAACGGGATGATCATTGTCGGGCTCCCTGGGAACGTTCCGGAAAACGTTCTGTACGGCTCGTATTATGGCGTGGGTGTCACGTGTCCCGTCGAAATGTCGGAGGACGCGCCGTTGAACATGCCGACAGACTCGGATTTGGCACTCGGACGGGCGCTTGGTCGACGCGTCGCCGACATCACGCGCAAATTCGTGTCTTAACCGTCGTCCTTCGGCCGTCCCATCTGAGCTGACAGGGGGTGTGTTCCGATGAAGTTTTTGATAATCTTTGCTGCCGTCGTCGTGGTCCTTGGCTTGGTCTTTATCAGTTCGAGCATGCGGGCGATGCGGCGCGAGCGAAACGATTCGCAAACGGATTCCGACGAGGGTGAGTACGCTTCTGAGGTGGCCGTTGTCGACGCCCAAACGGGCACACCCGAGGCCTCGCCTAGGACCGACGAGGACCTTGACAATTCGCGGTACAGCGAAGGGGATCTCGCCTATCGGGAGGCCTTGCGCATGCAGTTGCGCGGTGTGGACAACACTGGTGCGATGGGCGCATCGAAACCGAAAAAGGAAATCTTGAGTGATGTCGAGTACCGGAAAGCACTTCGGGGTGTCATTTCCGACAAGGGTCGGACGAAGGGCGAGGACGAGACAGAATAACGGTGACGAGGAGAGCGGGGAGATGCCCGCTCTCCTTTTTGCTTGACCAAAAGGGCGTCGTCGCCAAGTGGCGGATGCTTGGTCATGCAAGCGCTCGCCGCCCCGCTCGCGCGCATCCGTGCTACAATGGGACAAGGATTTATAGGCGAAGAGGTGCGCACACATATGAAGTTGATTTTAATAGATGGGTCGTCTCTCTTGACGACCTCCTTTTTTGGCAATGTACCGAGGGATTATTATCAATTGCGATCGCAAGAAGAGCGTGAGGCGTACCTTCGCAAGAAGGCCCTGCGGACCGAGGCGGGGATCTACACCAACGCGGTATACCCAATGACCAGGATTTTACTGAATCTCATCGAACGTCAAAAGCCGACCCATCTGGCCGTGGCGTGGGACGTCTCTCGGAACACGTTTCGACGAGAACTGTACCCGGACTACAAGGGACACCGCGAGGACGCCCTGCCGATTCTCGGCGAGCAGTATGGGACGATGCAGGCCTTGCTCGAGACGATGAACATCCCGCAGTTTTGGTTTGAGGACTATGAGGCAGATGATATTCTCGGCACGCTCGCCCGCAAGTTCGAGCAGGACATGCCAGTTTATGTCTTTACAAAGGATCAGGATGCCTTGCAGCTGATCTCGGAGGGTACACGTGTTTGGCTCTTGACCTCAAAGGCGGACGCGCTGTATCAGAACCGGGGACTCAGCGTCAAGCAACTGTCCGTTCCCGACGGGACCTTCGAATATACGACTGTCACGTTCGAGGAGGAGTATGGGTTAGAGCCTTGGCAGATGATCGACAAAAAGGCGCTCGAAGGGGACAGCAGTGACAATATTCCAGGTGTCAAAGGCGTAGGGGAAAAGGCCTCTGTGCCACTCTTGAGAGAGTTCGGGACCATCGACAACCTGTATGAGTACATTGAAGATTTGTATCCAGCTCACGAATCCGACTTGAAACAGATGTTTAAGGCGCTAGGCATCGCTCGCTCTCCGCTGTCCTACCTCTTGAAGGAGTCCGAGACGGAACTGGTCGGCAAGCGAGCGGCGTTTTTGAGCAAGACCTTGGCGACGATTCGCACTGATTTACAGGAACTGGAACACGTGGATGCGGCGCGGTTAGAACTGAACATCGATTACGCGCAGACGCGTGAAAAATTTGTCGAACTCGAGTTCAACAGCCTGCTGAAAAAACTTCCGGTTGCAGAGCCGACGGGTGACGACGTGGCGGTCTAAAGCTGTCCGCGCCGCCGCCAAGCGGTGCACCGCCACAGGGTGGAGGGCTACAGCGCCGTGCCATCTCCTGACGACAGTTGTTCGAGCGCCGCGTAGAAGCGGCGACCGCCATCCTCTAGGTCTTTCGCTAGCGCGTCTCGCAGCTTTTTGGCGAGTGCCGGGGAGTGGCCCGAAGTCGAGATGGCGAGTTGAATGCCCGCCTGCTCGTAGACGGCGGGTACGATAAAATCGCAGGCCTTGGCGTCATCGGCGACGTTGCACCAGATGCCGAGGGCGTCGGCGTCGTGCGCGATGGCCTCGTTGACGGCGCGATGATTGGTTGCGGCGAAGACGAGGGCCGCCCCGGTGACATCAGTGGCTTGATACGCGCGTGCCACGTGATGGACGCGGCCGTCAGAAATCCAACTCTGTAAGTCGGAGGTGATTTCTGGGCTGACCACGGTTATGGATGCCCCCGATGCCAAGAGGTTTCGCACTTTGCGCGTGGCCACGACCCCACCGCCGACGACGACGCACAATTTGCCATGAAGGTGCAGGAAAGCCGCGTAGTGCAAGACCGTATCCCTCTTTTCCGAAGCATTGACCTTCAACTGGTACATTCATCATAATCCACCGGATTTACAAGGTAAAATACCAGGTTTCGTCGTTGACAATGACGACGCTCCGTATTATAGTCATCAGAAGATTAATTCCGAAAATGTCTATCGGATTATGAGGTGAATGCTTTGACGACAACCGTATCGACAATACCCGAGTGGATCGAACAGCTCGCTGAAGAGTTTGAACAGGCAACTCCTCAAGAAATTATCGCGGAAGCACTCCACCGTGACCCGAATATGACCTTTGCATGCAGTTTTGGCGCGGAGGATATGGTCCTTCTCGACATGCTGATGAAGGTGAACCCAGAGGCGAACGTGTTCTACCTGGATACGAACGTCCTGTTCGAAGAGACGTATGACCTTCGCGACAGAGCTGTCGAGAAATACGGCATCCCAAACCTGCGTCAAGTACTCCCCGCGTTAACCCTGGCTGAACAGGCTGCACAGCACGGCGACGAATTGTGGAAGCGAGATCCGAACGCTTGCTGCGCCATCCGCAAAGTCACCCCACTCAAGCAAGTGCTCACGGAATACGATGGCTGGATTACGGGAATTCGCCGGGAACAAGCTCCGACCCGCGCGAATGCCAAAGTATTCGAGTGGGATGATAAATTTGGACTCGTAAAAGTAAATCCGCTCGTTCGGTGGACAGAGGGCCAAGTGTGGCGTTACATTAAGCAAAACGACGTCCCGTACAACCCATTGCACGACCAGAACTATCCAAGCATCGGATGCCTGCATTGCACGCGGCCAGTGAACCCGGGTGAAGATCCGCGCAGTGGACGCTGGGCAGGTTTTGCTAAGACCGAGTGCGGCTTGCACCCGAGTGCTCAATTACGGCGGTAACATCGTCAGTCTCTAGGGCAAGGCACATAGAGAATCGGAAACGGTGAGGTGAACTGGATGGAGAAGGAGAAGAAATTGTCGAAGAACGAGACAATTAAACAAGAAAGTCATTTTCTCCGGGGGACGATTGCAGAGGCACTTCAGGAAGACTCGACGCACTTTTCTGAAGAGAATATTCAGGTTCTCAAATTCCATGGCATGTATCAGCAGGACGACCGCGACCTTCGCCGTCAATTGACGAAGGAGGGGAAAGAGCGGGCGTATTCGATGATGATTCGCGCGCGCATTCCGGGCGGCATCTTAAGTGCAGAGCAGTACCTCCAGTTCGATAAGTTATCTGAGCAGTACGGCAATGAGACGATGCGCATCACCACGCGTCAAACGTTCCAATTGCACGGGATCTTGAAGAAGAACATCAAGGCGACGCTGAAGAGCATCAACGATGTGCTGATTACGACTCTGGGCGGCTGTGGCGACCAAGTTCGCAACATCGTCACATGTGCGGCGCCGCACGAAGGGCCGTTTTACGACAGTGTGCGCAAAGACCTGCTCGCTGTGGTCGACGCGACATCGGCGAAGACCAACGCCTACCACGAAATTTGGCTGGACGGCGAAAAGGTGAACCTCGCCGAGGGTGAAACTGAGGAGCCGCTGTACGGTGAAACGTACCTGCCGCGCAAGTTCAAGATCGCCTTCGGATACGAAGGGGACAATTGTGCGGACATCTTCTCCAACGACATCGCTATCACTGCACATCGAGCGGGCGACGAAGTAGCTGGATACACCCTGGCGATAGGCGGCGGGATGGGGCGCACGGCAAGCGATAAAAACACACGACCATTCCTGGCTAAGCCGTTCTGCTTTGTGGAGCCGAGCAAGCTCACTGAAGTTTGTAAAACCGTGATCGGAATTCAACGCGATTTTGGCAACCGGGAAAACCGCAAGTTCGCGCGCATGAAGTACCTCGTGGCGGACAGAGGGATTGAGTGGTTCCGCGAAGAGGCCGCAAAGCGCCTAGGTTACGAACTCGATCCTCCGCGCGACATCGACTGGACATCGTCCCATGATCACTTGGGTCGCCTGGAAGGGGAAGCGGGCAAGGTTCACCTAGGGTTGTTCATCGAGAACGGCCGCATTCACGACACCGAGACCATGAAGTTGAAGTCTGTCCTTCGCGAAATCATGGTGGCGTATCAGCCAACGGTTCGCCTGACGACACAGCAAAACTTGATTCTCTGCAACCTGACGGAACAACAGGCCAGCGAAGTCGAGCAGTTGTTGCGCGACGCCGGTGTCAAGTTGGCGGACGAATACCGCCCCATCTTGCTGGAGTCGATGGCCTGCCCGTCGATGCCGACGTGCGGCCTGGGTATCGCGGAATCGGAACGAGCACTGCCGACCATCATCCGCGAATTCGAAGCGGCGCTTGTGAAGCTCGGGCTTCAGGACGATGGCATCATCATCAGGATGACGGGGTGCGCGAATGGATGTGCCCGCCCGTATATCGCCGAGATTGGGTTTGTCGGCCGTGTCCTCGGCAAATATGACGTATTCTTGGGTGCCAATGTCGCAGGTACGCGCATGAACCAGCTATTTAAGGAAATGGTACCTGCACAGGAACTGGTCTCGACGCTGTATCCTATCCTCGAGGCGTATCGCGATGAGCGCCGCGCTGGGGAGTCGTTTGGCGACTACTGTGTTCGTGTCGGTCTCGACCAGTTGCAAGAGCGTTTAGTGACTGTATCGTAAGGAGGCTTCGCGGATGGCAAGTGGAAGGGTGTTCCTCGTCGGGGCTGGCCCCGGTGACCCTGGACTCTTGACGGTAAAAGGGCGACGTGTATTGGAACATGCGGACGCCATCGTCTACGACCGTCTAGCGTCTCCACGACTCCTCGGTTACGCGAAGCCCGGCGTTTCCCTTTATTACGTCGGCAAAGTCGCCGACGACCATACGATGCCGCAGCGCGACATCGAACAACTCCTCATTTCCTTGGCACGTGCCGGACGGAACGTCGTTCGCTTAAAAGGCGGCGATCCGTTCGTCTTCGGCCGCGGCGGGGAAGAGGCCTTGGCCCTGGCGAAGGCGGACATTCCTTTCGAAGTCGTCCCTGGCATCACGTCCGCCGTCAGCGTCCCGGCTTACGCAGGTATTCCCGTTACTTACAGAGATGTATCACCGTCTTTCACAGTGGTCACCGGTCATCGGTCGACCGAAGGCTTGGAGTTGGATTGGAATGCGTACGCAAAGCTCTCAGACACGCTCGTCGTCCTCATGGGCGTGCGCCAGCTTCCTCGAATCGTCGCCGGGCTCTTGACTGCCGGGAAGTCCCCGACGACGCCCGTGGCACTGATTCGGTGGGGCACGCGTGCAGCCCAGCGGACGCTGGTGGGGACACTCGAGGACATCGCAGAGACAGTCCGCCAGACTCGCTTTCAGTCGCCGGCGATTATCGTCGTCGGGGACGTGGTCTCCAGTCGGGACGAACTGTCCTGGTTTGAGTCGCTGCCACTCTTTGGCCGAAGGGTGTTCATCACCGCTGACACCACTGCGGAGGCGATACGGATGGCGGAGGCGCTTGAAGTGTTGGGCGCTGAAACCCTGGCCTTTAGCAGTGAACTCATCGCTTCACAAAACACATCAGAGATTCGGTGCGCTTTGTCCGACGTCATGACGTCGGGCGTTCCAGCAGGCGTGTACTTTACGACGACACTTGGCGCGAAGTGTTGGTTTGACGAGCTCAGGGTGTCGCGAATTGACGCACGCCGCCTGTCCTCACTGAGTTTTGGTGCGTCGAACCACGTCGTCGCCGAATACCTCGAGACGTACGGCATTTTCGCGGATGGCATTGGGCCCGATACCTTGTTGCAGTCGCCTGTCGAGCAGTGGTGGTGTGAGGCGGGGGGCAATTTGGCACAGGCATTCGGCAACCTTTCCGTTGCGCCTTTCAACACGTTCTGTGCGTACGCCGTTGATGAGAATCGACCGTGGTCAGGCGTGTTTCGGGAATGGCTAGCAGAAGGAGTGGACGTGGTGTGGACAGCACACCGGTCGGACGCTGTGGAACAACTGTCTTTAGAGGCATGTCAAGCGGGGGCCCCGATTCGACTGCAATCGCTGCACTACGCAGATGATTCGTCCATTTCGCAGACCATGATTGAGGCATTGTGGAATGACCATCCGGCAGATTCGACGGTGGTCCGCGTATGACCACGGCCATCCTGTTCGTTGGACACGGGACTCGGCGTCAGCACGGAGTTGACGAATTCGTTCGCTTCGTGGACGCTGTGAAGTCTCTCGTGTCCCCTTCTATGCTATCGTCTCACGCGTTCCTCGAGTTACAGTCCCCGGATATCGTGCAAGGTATCGATTCGCTCGTGGCACGAGGAGCAGACCACGTGGTGTGTATCCCGTTGTTCCTGTTCTGTGCAGGACACATGCTCGAGGACATTCCGCGCCAATTGGCCAGCGCGGCGCGCGCGCACCCTGACGTTCGCATGACGTTATCCGAACCGTACGGCACGGATGCTGCGCTGTTCAAGGCATTGGTGGAACGCATCGCAGCGCTTTCGGTAAATCTATTCGCCCCTGGGACGGGGATCTTGTTGCTCGGCAGGGGGAACAAGGAGCCGCAAGCGCAGGCGGTGTTTGGCGAATTGGGGCACGAACTCGCAACGCACGTGCGGGCGCAGGTGTCGGTCGGCTACCTAGCCGGAACAGGGCGACGACTGGAGGATACACTCACTCAGATGGCGGCTGAAGGCTTCACCACGATTGTGGTTGCGCCGTATTTGTGGTTCAGTGGTTGGCTCACGGACACGCTTCCCGAGCGAATCGCCAAGTGGCAAGCGACCACTGGTCGCAGCGAGATACAAATTCGGATTTCCGACCATTTAGGGATTCACCCTGATGTGGTGGCGTGTGTGGCTGACCGCGTTCGGAACTATCTGGTATAAGCATAAAATCGGCGCAGTCCGCGTGGAAACGTGGAACTGCGCCAATTTTATGTACAAGATGTGGTTAACGGACGTCAAACGAGAGTTCGTCGGCCTTCGCGTCGTAGCTCAAGTACACATCATGGCCGTCAAAATACCATGTGTCCTGCTCCTTCACGAAAACCTGAATACCGTCTCGCTCCACGGCAGATGCCACCTCCGTGGGGCGTTCCACGGATAGTGTCAACGCGAACCCGGGTTGAGTCAAAGAATCTCCGTAGCGTGTCATAATCCGCACGGCACCACCGGGCACGAGACCGAATTCGTCCTTCAGCCATTTTGTTGCGGCGCCGTCGACGTGAATGTCCATGTGAGTACCTCCTTGGTTATGACGGTGATCTTGGATGCTGTAAAAGATAACACAACCACGCCAATCGTGCACGGAACTTAATTTTGTAATATTTGAATAATTTGTGGCGAACGACGAGGAGTCGTCGTGGAGTTCGTCTCCTCGTCAATAACTCCTCACCAATAGTACGGATATCCGTAACCGTACCCACCATATCCACCATATCCACCATAGCCACCATAGCCACCATAGCCATAACCGTAGTATGGGCGCGAAGCGAGTGCACCGAGCGTGAAACCGGTCAGGGCACCAAATCCGAAGAAGGCCGCTGGTCCGTAGACCTCAGTAACATCCGCACGGTCGTGCGTGGCGTTCAGAGTCGCGAAGTCTTCTTTGTCGTTGTCGAGCGATACATATTGGTATCCGCTGGTGCGAATCAGGTAGATACCGCGCGGGTTCACACTTTGTAGAATCCCTGGATATACACGTCCACTCACGTGGTGTACGTAGACATGCCGGCCGACCAAACGTTGTGCAACAGGGTACAAATGATGTGCCATGCTGCTTTCCCTCCCTTCGTTCCCCATACCATATGCCTGGGGGAGGGAGGCCGCAAGGGCGAATGACTCGGCAGGTGCGCCCCGACGGGGAAATCGGTATGTCTTTGCTGGCGTCAGGGCGGATTGAGAAGTGGGTGGATGGTCAGGTGGTGGCGGGATCGAAACAGAAAAACATGTTGCAGGGCGAAGAATGACTGCCGCGGCGCAGCGTCATCAAGGGCGACTGCATCTTTACTTGAAAGCCCAGTTGATACGCTGTTTTGTGCAGAAGGTCGTGTTGTGCGTAGACGTCGAGCCGCATCGGAAGCCCCTCCCGCTTCGCACATTCCACAGCGTCTTGTAGTAGCGTGGCAGCGTCCTCTTGTGCAGGCGCGAACAGTGGCCCCAGGCGGATCGCGCCGCGCTCCATCACGGCCAGCGCGGCACTATGCCAGTTGGGCCCTTTACCGCGGGAGATGACGTAGGCCTTGCCACGCTCGACGAGGCACTCAAACAGCGCCGTCCGGCAGAAACCCGTATAGTTCCGGTCGAGGTCGGACAACCGTGGGACGAGCTCCTGCCGCAGCACTTGAAAAGGTTGCGGCAGAGCCGGCTCCATCCCGCCACAGGTACTGGTTGTTGGCGCGTCTTCAAAAGGCTTCGTCGATTCGCGACCAGATTCGGCGTCAACGCCCTGCTCCATGCGCCACACTTCGCCGATACTGATGAATCCCATGTGGCTGTACAGCGGAAAACCTTGTTGTGTCGCGATGAGGTGGAGATTGTCGTCCGGGTAGTGGTCGAGGACGGTCTGTAGGAGGCGCCGCCCCAAGCCCTGACGCTGTACACTCGGGTGGACGATCAGCTGACCGACGGCGACATCGGTCGGGCCTAGTCTGAACGCTACAATGGTCGCCACGAGCTTGTCGCCCCGCAACGCCCCGAGCGTGTGACCAATGTTCTGGTAGAGTTTCAGGCGCCATGGGACGACCGCCCAGCCCACCGCTTGTGTCAGTTCACGCATGTCCGATAGATCAGAACTCGCAAGGGCACGAATGTGGTACAGCTCGTCCAGTTCGCGCATCCGACGGGGCCCCTTTCTTCCTTTAATCTGAAGTGCGCTTATGCAAAAACGATGGTCTTGTTTTCGTAGACGATCACCTTGTCCTCGAGGTGCCATTTCACCGCTCGAGCGAGGACGGAGCGCTCGACTTGGCGCCCAGCGATGCGTAGCGCGTGGGCGTCGTACCGGTGATCGACGCGGGTGACATCTTGCTCGATAATGGGCCCTTCATCGAGGTCCTCCGTTACATAGTGAGCCGTCGCACCGATGAGTTTGACGCCGCGCTCATAGGCCCGGCCGTACGGGTTGCGCCCGATGAACGCCGGGAGGAACGAGTGGTGGATGTTGATGATGCGGTTCGCGTAGCGTTCCAGAAACGTAGGGGATAGAATCTGCATGTAACGCGCCAAGACGACGACGTCGATCTCGGCCGACTCGAGCAGGTGGAGCTGTTCGGCTTCGGCTGACGATTTGTCGTTTGGGTACACCGGGATATGGTGAAATGGCAATCCGAACGACTTGACCAGCGTCTGCGCGTCGTCGTGGTTGCTCACGACCATGGAGATGTCGGTATCCAATTGGCCGCTCTGCCATTCCCACAGGAGTTCCTGGAGACAGTGCAGTTCCTTCGATACAAAAATGGCCATCCGCTTGCGGCGCCTCGCCGGCGCATACCGCCAAGACATCTGGAATTTTTCCGCTAGAGGTGCGAAGTCCGCACAAAGTGACCGCTCTTGAGCCGGAAGTTGGTCGAGATGGAACTCGATACGCATAAACAGCGTTCCGTCAAACGCGTCTGTCGAGTACTGGTCGGACGCCGAAATATTGGCGCCTTGTCGATATAAAAACTGTGCCACGGCAGCCACAATGCCTGTACTATCCGGACACGCGATAAGTAGGCGTCCTCGGTTTTCCTCTGTCATCATATACCCTCCACTGCCATTGTTTTTCTAAAAACTGTAGCCAACCTTCCGGGTTTGGTCAATTGTATTCTAAAGACGATTCGGCGCGGCCCGACGTGTCGAAAACCCTTGCTGCCACAGCGCAGCACCAAAAGGGTCAGCCGACGGCTGACCCCGGCGAGATACGACTCTCAACTGACCCCTTCAATCCCCATCTTCGCTTGCTGTTCCTTAGAGAGGACGATCATTTTCGCAGATGAGGTGGCTTTGACCTCACCTTTGGAATTGACCATACTGGCTTCGACGTACAGCAGCCGTTTGGTCACTTTCGTCGGATGCGCCTCGACATGTACCGTCTCCCCCACTTGAACAGGCGCCTTGAAGGTGATGTTCAATTCCGCCGTGACGGTGACGAGACCCATATTTAGCGGTACGTAGGCGGAAGCTTCGTCCAAGAGAGAGCTCGTAATTCCTCCATGCTGCACATTCGGCCAGCCAATGTGGCGCTCTTCACAGTGGAACGTCGCGTGAACGGCGTCTCCGTCTTGCTGAAACTTGATTTTCAGTCCGTGTGGATTTTTATCACCGCACACAAAGCAATAGTCAAACCCCATTCGTTTCAACCACCTTTGTCAGAGCCTATGTCTACTACATCTATTATGAGGTTGATTGAGTCGGTTCTCAAATCGAGGCTGAGACACGGGGAGTCGGAATCCGCTGTTGAAGGCCAAGCGTAGACCGTCGAATTGTGTGGCGGATGGCGCTCCGCGTGGGAGATTCGACGCGTTTCGGGCCCTTTCCCGGGAAATTGATCCACCTACTTGACGCGCTTCGACACCGACGACCAATGGGATGCCGTCATGTGAGGCGCCGGCTCGGGCTAGCCTTGAGCAACTTCCCCCAGGCAATTCGGAAGGTGTTCGCGTTCGCACAACGCACCTGACTAGGGCTACGCGAGTTGGACCGGGGTGAGCAAGGCGTGCTGTGCATATGTGAACCGCGGTGTGACCTCTGCGCTGAATTCAAAGATATGCGTGACGGGGGGCTCAGTGGACAGGACGTGCGGCAAGAATACGGGGAGGAGTTCAGCCACACCGCAGTTGTCTTTGTGAAGCGCCCATTCGATTGGTTTAAAGTCGAGAATTCCCTCGTCGCAGCGCATCGGGGTACAGTAGGCGGCTGATGCCGGCAAGGTGGCCGTGAATACGTGCATACCACCTCTCACCCCGTCACTAGCCGTCCAGGCCACAACACCTCGATAGTGGAAGAGCGCGAGGGGGATATCCAGCTTCGCCTCCTCCAGGACCTCTCGCTGAACGGCGATGGCAGGGGATTCTCCAGGTTCAATTTTTCCGCCAAGGCCGTTCCACACGCCCATATTCGGCGATTTTAAGCGATTGAGCAGCAGCAGCTCCGAATCCCTCCGAACGAAACACAGCGTATAAGGTAGCGGCCAGTCCATGCGGTTTCCCCTCCCATAGGTTCATCTCTGGTTTACGGACTTTGACAATCGCCACGCAATTTCCTTCCAATCGAACCGCACGGCAAAAATTGTTTGTCTATTTCGTATTTTTTGCAAAGGGCTGTCATAATAGAGATGGACAGCACACCACGGATAGGAAGTGACAGGATGGAATATCGCGCATTTGGGCAGACGGACATGAAGGTGAGCGCGCTTGGGTTTGGCGGATCGGAGATCGGTGGGGCACAAGACGCGAAAACGGTGGACGCCCTTCTCGGGAGCGCACTCGACGCCGGCCTCAACTTGATTGACACCGCCGAGTGCTACGGCCGCAGCGAGGAGCTGATTGGGCAAGTCGTGTCACATCGGCGCAGCGACTATTACCTGTTTAGCAAATGTGGGCACGCTTCTGGCCTCGCGACGCCGGACTGGGATGTTCAGACGTTGCGAGACAGTATTGACCGCAGTTTGAAACGGCTCCGGACAGATTATCTCGACCTCTTACAACTCCACAGCTGCAGCCTCGAGGCCTTGCAGCAAGGAGATGTCATCGAGGTGCTGCAGCGGGCTAGAGACGCTGGCAAGGTCCGTTACATCGGTTACAGCGGGGACAACGAGGCCGCCCTCTACGCTGTGGAAAGCGGCGTGTTCGACAGTCTTCAAACGTCTATCAACGTCGCGGATCAATCGGTTATCGACAAGGTGTTGCCGGCTGCACGCGACAAAGGCATGGGCGTCATCGCAAAGCGCCCGATAGCAAACGTGGCCTGGCAATACGAGAACACCCCAGAGAACAGCTACTATGTAGCCTACTGGGAACGGCTTCAGGAATTGCAGTACGGGTTCACGAAACAAAGCGTCGCGCACGCCGTCTCCATCGCTCTGCGCTTCACATTATCGGTACCGGGAGTCACGACGGCCATCGTTGGAACGACCAATCCTGGACGGTGGCAGCAGAATGCGGACCTCGTCAATCAAGGACCGCTCGACGCCGCTACATATGACGACATCCGTGCCCGGTGGAATGGAGTGGCGAAACCGGATTGGGTCGGTCGGACCTGATCTCCCCGGACGAACGCGGCGGTCCAGAGCCTTGGCGGCCGCGTTCGTCCGCTTGCAACATCCCCAAAAGTTCGCGCTTCACACCTTGAACGCACCCCCATCTTTGAGCGTGGTGAATAAATCTTTACATTCTTCTCAAACACTTAATCCCGATTTCATATCGAATCTACATTCTCTTCTTACACTACCTAGTAACCAGAGTGTGTGGGGGGAATGGCAATGCGTGAAACCATCGGTGTGATTGGACTTGGATACATTGGGCTGCCACTGGCGATGTGCCTGTGCGAACGAGGGTTTCGCGTCGTTGGTATCGATGTCGACGAAGACAAGGTGGCTGACATTCAAGCGGGCCGGACAGATGTACAGGAAGATTATCTCGGGCAGACCTTATCGCAGATGCTACAGCGGCATATCGCTGAGGGAAACTTTGTCGCTTCGAGCCGACCGGCCGTCGCCGCGTGGGAATGCACCACGTACTTCGTGACCGTCGGCATTCCCGTCCATCCAGAGACGAAATCGCTCAATCAACAGCCATTGCTGGACGCAATGCGCAGCCTTGGACGCGTGATCAAACCGCATGATCTCGTCATCATCCGGAGCACGGTCGTGCCGGGTACAGTGGAATCGCACTGTGTACCGCTGCTCGAGGAGACGAGTCGCATGGTCGCCGGTGTCGACTTCCACGTCGCCTACGCAGCAGAACGCGTCGCCGAAGGGCGCGCGATGGAAGAATTTCAGACGCTCGACATCGTCGCAGGCGGTTTGACCGTTCGATGTGCGGCGCTCGCGGCACAGGCGCTGCAGAAGCTCACGGACGGTCAGGTGCACATCACGGACATGCGGGTGGCGCAGTTGTCGAAGGTCATCGAAAATGCGCAACGGGACGTCAGTCTCGCGCTGGTATACGAATTGCAGGAGGTTGCCAAGTCTCATCACGTCAATCTCTATGAACTCATTCAAATGGTCAACACGCACCCAAGGGTGAACCTGTTGTGGCCTAGTGTCGGCGTCGGAGGCTATTGTATCCCGAATGCGTACCACTACCTGTCGGCGTCACTTCAGGCGGAGAGGACGGACCTGCCGCTGTTTCGACTGGCGCGGCAATCCAATGAGAGCGTGCCCCGGCGCATCGCGCAAGGCGTCGCGGAGTCGCTTCACCAGAGTGGGCGGCAGATGGCGACAGCCGTCGTGGCGGTGTTGGGGCTTGGGATGAAAGATGGATCGAATGATATCCGCCAATCACCCGCCATCCGCTGCGTCGAGGAGTTTCGTTCGCTGGGGGCGATGGTGCGCGCGTACGATCCTTTTGTATCACCGGCCGAGCCCTATCAAGTTTCCACCGTGGAGGAATGTCTCCGCGATGCCGACGCCATCGTGGTGGGCGCTTGGCACAACGCGTTTGACGAACTGGACTGGGGAGAGCTATTTCGCCTTGTCAACCAGGCCGCGCCCGTCATTCTCGTCGATCCCCGCGGACGCCTCGAAGCGCGCGTTCTTCATTTGAATCCAGCGCCTGTGCTCCAGCGCGCTTAGGACGGGGGTGGGCACGATGGATAAAGCGAAGCGAGTCGTCATTGTGGCGTATCTGTTTCCACCAATTGGCGGAATCGGGGTACAGCGTGCCCTGAAATTTGCAAAGTACCTGGGCGATCACGGTTGGAAACCGATTGTCCTCACGACCGACCTGGCGGTCAGTGCAACGATGGACGAGGCGCTGCTCGCAGACATCCCGCCGGATGTGGAAGTCGTCCGCATAAGGGATCCGCTTGCCCGGCTCACACAGCGCGTGATGCAAAGCGTCGGCGCCGGTCGCACAGGGGATGCCGCTTCGATGTCGCCACAGCCAGGCGAGGTGCACACGGGTGGTGTTCGCTCGCGGTTGAAGCGGTGGCTGAAGCGGTGCAAGGATTTACTGCTGATTCCCGATGAACAGGTCTTGTGGGCCATTCGAGCGGCTGTCGTCGGAGCGAACGTGATCCGCAGAGAGAAAGTGTCCTGTGTGTTCACAACGTCGTCACCCGTCAGCGCGCATCTCACCGGCTGGCTCCTCAGGCGCTGGACGCGCGTGCCTTGGGTTGCGGATTTTCGCGACCCGTGGACGGACAATCTGCATTTTGCTGCCGATGGCGGTCGTGCTAGCATTGAACGGCGGTTAGAGCGGTCGGTGCTGCGAGGGGCGACGGCCATCACGACCGTCACGGACGGATTTGCCCTACGCTTCGCAGAGAAATACCCTTTTGTCGCAAACAAGACGACGGTCATCCGCAATGGCGTCGATCCATCCGACTTCGCCGAGCTTGAGCGTGCGCCTTCGTCGGGAAAATTTACGATGCTATACGCGGGGATCTTGTACCCGAAGCGGTCCCCGGCGGTATTCCTTAAGGCGCTGAGCCAAGCCCTAAGGTCCGGGCGCATCCACAGCGACCACATCCGCGTCGAATTCGCGGGCGTATTCGATTATCCGGGCTCCTTTGCGAATCGCGAACTGGTGGAGCGTCTACACCTCGAAAAGGTGGTCAAGGTGCTCGGTTACTTGAGCCACGACGAAGTCGTACGGCGGATGGAGAACGCACACAGCCTCTTGCTGATTGGCGACGACCATCCGAGTGCAAACCAGTACATTCCCGGAAAGCTCTACGAATATCTCTACACGCGTCGGCCCATCTTCGCGCTCCTGAAGCAGGGCGAGGCGTCGAGCCTCATCGAACACCACGAGGCAGGTGTCGTCGTTCCACCGCACGAAGTGGGCGCCGTCGAGGACGCCATCGTCCAGATGGTGCAGCACTTTCGCACCCATGGCCCCGTATCGGCGAATCGGCCGGTCCCCAAGTCCCTGACGCGGCCATTCCAAGCCGGCCAATTGGCGCAGTTGATGAACGAGTTGACCTACTCGCAGCCTTACGCGATGCTCGCGCAAAGCCCCGAATTCCCGCCAATCGGGCACTCCTGACACAGACCGCGAAGGCGGGCGGATGCATAAGGCTCCAACCCGCCTGGCACCACGCTATAAAATTTCCTCGCGAAGCTCATGCAAGTACGCGGAGATGAAGGCCATGCGCGGCTTTGCGAGCGCACGTGCGGCGGCAGTATGGAGTGTCTCCGGGATGTGAAGAAGTTTCTCGAAGACGTGATCGACTGCTGACATCCTGCCCTCTGGGCGGCGGTTTCGACAGAATGCGTCGTCGGGGGAGTAGAGTGGACGCGCGAGGCTGCCGGATGTGGCAAAAAGGCGGGCGAGTCCGATGGCGCCGATAGCATCCAACCGATCGGCATCTTGGAGAATTTTCCCCTCGATGGTGTCTGGAATGATCCCTTTGGAAAATGCGTGGTTTCTGATGATCTCGCAGACCCGTTCCCGCTTCTCCATGGGAAACGCCGTCTGTGGCAGCGCGTCAAAGGCCATGTCCGCGGCCACGTCACCTGACTGGTGGGATAAAGGATGGTCCTTCGGGTAATTGAACAGCTCGTGCAGGAGGGCTCCGACCAGTACGATTTCGGAGTCCGCTCGTTCATGTAACAGGATTTGTCTAGCGTTGTGGTAGACGCGCACGACGTGGAGGTAGTCGTGGGCGGGATCGGATGAGGCGTGCTTTTTCGCGATGTTCCTATATTCATGAAACGCGTCCATCAATTTTTCTCCAATCGGTTGGCGCAAAAAGGCTCATTTCGGTTTTCCCTGATGGTCTGATTGAGACACATTGTGCATGGCGATATACACGAAGGAGCGGGCCCAATTGACCCGCTCCCGTCGCACGCACTGCACCTACTGCTGTCTCTATAGATCCGCATCTTAGCAGGGAACATCTGTTTTTGTCTACTTAAAATTGTGGGTGTTGTATACTTTCTATACGATTGAGAGGATGCGCCTTTTGACCATCCTCTGCGACAAGTAGACCACGAATTTTTGCACCGAAATGAGGCCGCCCGATGGATATATCTCGCCGTTTGTACTACTTTGACAGCCACTTGTCGCAGTTTGAAGCCGTCGTTATCCACGCCAGTCGGCGCGACGACGGAAACTATGAACTGATTCTGGACGAGTCCGCATTCTATCCGACTTCGGGTGGACAGCCGCACGACGTCGGAACGCTCAACGAGACACAGGTCATCGACGTGTTGATTCGCGACGACGACGTCGTACACGTCGTCGAGAACGAGATTCCGGTCGGCACGCACGTGCATGGGACCATCGACTGGGGACGGCGGCTCGATCACATGCAGCACCACTGCGGACAGCACATCTTGTCGGCCGCCTTTGAGGAACTATTCGATCTCGACACAGTGGGATTTCACATGAGCGAGCACGCCGTAACGGTCGACATTGCGACGCCAGCCCTCGACGCCGCCGATTTGGCGAGGGCAGAGCGATTGGCCAACCAAATCGTCTTCGAGAATCGGACTGTGACCGCTCAATTTGTCGACGCTGCGGCCATTCCCGGCTTTTCCCTCCGCTATCCCCCGAAAGTAGACGAACATATCCGCGTCGTGACCATCGATGGGTTTAACCACAACGCCTGTGGCGGTACGCACCCGCAGCGGACTGGCGAAATTGGCCTGATCAAGGTGACGAGACAGGAGAAGGTGAGGAACGCCACGAGACTGTCGTTTGTCTGTGGGGCGCGCGCGCTGCGCGACTACGACAGCCGCGTGCAAGTCACTCAACAGCTCGCGAGCCGGTTGTCTGTGGAGTGGGAGAAGCTGCCCGCGGTCGTCGCAGCGCAGTTGGCGGACAGCGCCGAGCAGAAGCGGCTGACGCAGCATCTCCAACGCGCACTCGCCGAGTATCGCGCCAAGGAGCGTCTGCAGGCGCACATCGACGAGCTGTTGACGCGTCGCGTCGCCATCGCTCGCTTTGAAGATTGCTCGGACGCGGGTGAGTGGAAAATGACCTTTAAGGCTTTTCAACAGCATGTAACGGATACCGTGCAAGGAAGCGCGGTCGTCGCTGTGGCAGAATTCGCTGGACGGGTCCACATCCAGGGACAATCGACTGGCGAGGTCGACATGAAGCACCTGCTCGCCAAACTGTTGTCGGAAGTCGGCGGGAGAGGCGGAGGCACTGCGCAGTTGGCGCAGGGATCAGCGCCTAGTTCTGACGACAGGAGCCTCTTGTGGTACGAGGAACGGCTCCGCATGCTAGTCTTTGAAACATCGGAGTAACTGGGGGGCGCGTGAGGTGTGCGGCGTTGAACTGGGCGAGTGAGCTAGGGCCGCCGGATACGAAACAAACCTGCCCACCGCGTGGTCGCGGGGGCAGGCTGATGAGAAATTCCCGTCAATCCGTTGGCGAAACGCTCAAATTAAATCGGCGTTTTTCCAAATGAGCACGCCGTTTTGGCCGCCGAAGCCAAACGAGTTGCTCAGTGCGTAGGAGATATGCTGTTTGCGGCTCTGATTTGGAACGACATCCATCGGCGCCAGATCTTCCTTGTCCTCGCAGTTGAGCGTTGGCGGCAGTGTGCTCGTCGCCAACGCCTCGATACACGCGATGCTCTCGATGGCACCCGCGGTACCCAGCATGTGCCCGACCGCTCCCTTGATGGAGCTGACCGGAATCTGGTCCAGGTGGTCGCCAAACATGTCGCGAAGTGCGGCCGACTCTGCGAGATCTCCCGCTGGTGTGGCCGTGGCGTGCGCGTTGATGTAGTCAATCGAGTCCGGCGTGAGACCGGCGTTTTTGATTGCCCGTTCCATCGCCAGTTTCGCGCCGCGCCCTCGCGGATCTGGCGAGGTTTCGTGATACGCGTCGTTGGACGTGCCGTATCCGACGAGTTCGGCGTAGATGTGGGCACCGCGGGCTTGTGCGCGCTCGAGCGTTTCGAGCACGAGCATCGCCGCCCCCTCGCCCATAATCATGCCGGTGCGCGCCTTGTCAAACGGGCGCGACCACTTTCCGAAATCCTCGGGGCCCTCTGTCGCGAGCGCACCAGCTGCACGCAGCCCCGCGAGAATCGCGGGGCTGAACAGGCACTCCGCTCCGCCGGCGAGAACCATGTCGGCCTCGCCGAGGCGCAACCAGTAGGACGCCTCACCAATCGAGTTGGCGGAGGATGCGCAGGCCGTCGAATAGGTCATCACCGGTCCGCGAATTCCGTGTTGCATCGCAATCGCCGCGCCTGCGGCATTGGGAATCGACTTCGGGACGAGACGTGGGCCGACGCGGCTTGAACGCCCCGTCGACAGGCGGGCAGAACCGTCCTCCAGGGTTTGTACCCCGCCAAACGCACAGCCAACCGAGATGCCAATCCTGTCTGCCTGATACGCGTCGAACATCGCAGCAGAGTCGTCCCAACCGGCATCTTTCAAGGCTTCCATCGCGGCGACGAGGCCCATTTGCGTAAATCTATCTGTATTCTGAACTTGTTTTTTATCAAGGTATTGTGCGGCGTCGAAATCTTCGGCATGCGCAGTGGCCGGCGCCCATTGGCGCAGGTGTTCGTCTGGTGTCTCGCGGACAGCAGACCGCCCCGAAATCACCCCATCCCAAAATAAAGGCACCCCGACACCGAACGGTGTGACTGCACCCAGCCCGGTAACGACGATGCGAACGCGATCCGTCATGCGGTTTCTCCTCTCGAACCTATGTCAACGTTAGACGATTTGAATAGTCAGGTGTGTATCGAAAAGAACAAGAATATAAAACCTGTCCACCACTACTATGATAACAAATCGCGCCCGCCCTCGCGACCGTGAAATCCTGTGTAGAACCCCCGATTATTGCGAATTGCCCGTCGTCACAAGCGGTTGGTATTTCGGCCGCATTCCATTAAACTTAGATGTTGGGACATGAGTGCGCACAACCCCCCGTCGCTCGCGAGACGCGTGGGGGCGGCGCCAAGATGGCAAGCAAACAATTCGAAGCCTTTGGTTTCGTAAGGTACATAGAGGAGGAACTTTTGTGGGTCAACCCCTCGTGAAACGGTATTCAGGAAAAGTAGTCTGTGTGACAGGGAGTTCGCGCGGCATTGGCAAAACGATGGCCCTTCGCTTTGCACAGGAAGGTGCCGATGTCGTCATCAACTATTTCCGCAATGGCGACGCGGCGCGAGAAGTGGCTGCAGAGGTGGAAGCCCTCGGGCAAAAGGCGTTGCTCGTGCGCGCGAACATGGCGCAGGAAGAAAAGATCATTGGCATGTTCGAGGAGATTCGCACGGCGTTTGGACGGCTCGACGTATTTGTTCATAACGCCGCGTCAGGCCGCAACCGATCCGCCATGGAAGTCGACGTCAAAGGTTGGGATTGGACGCTCAACGTGAATACCCGAGCATTTCTCATCGGGGCACAGCAAGCGGCGCAGTTGATGCCGGAGGACGGTGGAGCCATGCTGGCCTTGTCGTCGTTCGGGTCGGATCGAGTGTTTCCATATTACACGACCGTAGGTCCGAGCAAGGCGGCGCTCGAATCCCTCGTGCGCTACTTCGCCATCGAACTCGCACCTAAGAAGATCAACGTAAACGCGATTTCCGCGGGTGCGGTCATGACAGACGCGCTGGGTCACTTTCCGGAAATGGACCAGACGCTCGAGGCAGTTGAACAGAAGATGCCCTATCATCGAATGGTGACGCCGGACGACATTGCCAATTTGGCACTCTTCCTCTGCTCGAAAGAGGCTGAGATGGTCCGTGGCCAGACGGTGAAACTAGACGGCGGAATCACACTCTTGATTCCTTAAGTGTGCGCGCCGCCAGCGTGCGGTCTACGCCTGGGAGGGCCATTATAGTGGACAACTATCGTTATCATCACGAATTGCGCGTGCGGTTTTCGGAAGTGGATGGCCAGCGCATCGTGTTTAACGCCAATTATCTTTCCTACCTCGATTTGGCGTATTCGGAGTACCTTCGCCGGGAACTGCGCGTGTCCTGTGGAATGCCAAGCACCGTACTCGCCAAGTCGACGATCCAATTCCGCCAATCGGCCACGTTCGATGACGTTTTGAAAATATGGGTCCGCACCGTGAGAATCGGGACTAGCAGTATGACCGTCGAGTTTACCATCACGCGCGGCGGAGAAGTGCTGTTTGAGGCGGAAAACATCTATGTCTACATCGGCGAGGGAGGAAAGCCCGCGCCTGTGCCGGAAGGTTGGCGGCAGACGATTGAAGCATACGAACAGGGGCGATAAACCATGCGTTTTCAAGGACAAGTAGCAATTGTGACCGGGGGTGCCGGCGGTATCGGCCAAGCCAGTGCGAAGCTTTTGGCGAGCCAAGGCGCCCGCGTCGTCGTGGCAGACCTAAATGAAACTGTAGGACAAGCGGTGGCGGACAGCATACGGGCTGCGGGACACGAGGCGAGCTTCCACTTTGTCGACGTGTCGTCGTACGAGAGCGTCGAATCGCTCGTCCAGTACGCTGTAGACACCTACGGGCAACTCGACATCATGTTTAATAATGCGGGTATTTTCGGAGACGGATCGCACAATGTCATCGACTTGCCGATTGAGGAGTACAAGCGGACGATTGCCATCAATCAGGACGGCGTCTTCTACGGCATTAAGGCGGCTGCGGACGCGATGAAAGGCGCGGGTGGCGTGATCATCAATACCGCCTCCATCTACGCATACATCGCCGACAAGAATCAGTTCCCGTACCATGCGAGCAAGGCGGCGGTCGTCGGGATGACGAAGGCGGCCGCACTGGAGCTCGGGCGCTATAACATCCGCGTGGTGGCCATCGCTCCGGGGATGATCGACACGGGCCTCATCGACGCGTGGCGGGATGACGAGCGCGTCTGGAATACGATCCAAAAAGCTCACATGCGCCGCAAACTTGGCACCGCTGAGCAGGTTGCAAACGTCGTGGCGTTTCTCGCCAGCGACGAGGCGTCGTTCTTGAACGGGCACGCGTATTTCGTCGACGACGGTGCGGCCTCCTTCAAACGGTAGCCTACGGAGTCTGACCTGGACGAGTAGGTAAACGTTGAAACTCGAATGGTCACGGACAGATGCCCAGGTCGTCACCGGACGTCCTGACGTACCTTAAACCATCTCAGGCTTAGGGGGTTATGACATGTACGGAACATTTGGCGGCTATACGCAATGGGCAGTAGTATTCCTGATCATCTTCGTGTTGTTCTTCCTGTTAGTACCTGGCTACGGTGCAGGCGCAGCATACTAATCCGAGGTCTCTTTGGACAGGTACGGCATCCACAACTCGCTTCACTGAGGTCATTTGGGGGCGGGCCGCTTTCTGGCGGCCCTTTTTTTGTTGGACAACCCCTGTCGTAACGCGGCAAAATAACCACTGTCCACCCCGCATATGATCACGACACGCCGATTCGCACACGCTGTGCAGCGGGGTGGGGTGATACGATGGATTTTGATTTTCAATTTCTCGGGCGCCAAATTGAGGCCGGGGCGGCGCGCGTTTTGTCGCACCAACGCGAGGATGGCGCCTTCTCTTACTTCTGCGAACTGAGTCCGCTGACCGACGCCATCATGGTGATTTTTCTTCACCTCGTGGGGGAGTCGGACGACCCGCTCGTCGGCGAGCTCAGCGAAACGATTGCACAGGCGCAAACGTCAGACGGGCCGTGGGTTGCCTATCCGGATCAGACGGGGAACGCGTCCTTGACGACCCTTTGCTACTTCGCGTTGAAACTTTCCCGCTACGAGATGGACTCGGGTAGAGAAGAGCGGGCTCGACAGTTCATCCTAGATTACGGCGGCATTCGCCATACCTCAAATTTGACGAAGATCGTCCTCGCGTGTGCCGGCCAACTGTCGTGGCGGGAACTGCCGCCGCCGTTCATCGACTTCGTCTTGTGGGGAGAGCACGCCCCGGTCGACATCTACGACTTTGCCAGCAATACAAGGCTGCATATGATTCCCTTTATGTTGCTCTCGCACCTCGACTACCACGTCGACCTCCCCGACGAAGTCGGTGTCAAAGACCTCGTCACGCCGTCGTTTTCCGTCCCGCATATTCGCATTCCCTTTGAACACCAACGCGCCGTCGACGCCGCGCGCGAATTCATCCTCGACCGGCTGGAGGACAACGGCACGCTGGCAAGCTATCACTTCGCCACGGTCCTCGCCGTTCTCGCGCTGATGGCCGTCGGCGAGGAAGCGGACTACAAGGTGATTCAGACGGCGATTCAGGGGTTAAAGCAAATGGTGTATCGCCAATGTCCCTCTGTGCACCAACAGCAGTTCACGTCGACGGTGTGGGACACGGCGCTCGCGATGCGCGCTCTGCAGGCGACGCGGCTGCCGATGTGCAACGAAGCGCTCGCGAGAGGGATTACGTACCTCTTAAACCACCAACACGTGGACGCGGGGGATTGGCAGGTGCACGCACCGAAGGCCAAGCCTGGCGGATGGGGCTTTTCCGACATCAATACGATATACCCGGACGTGGACGATACCGTGGCGGTCCTCAAGGTCTTACATCCAGTTCAGGCGCGATGCCGCGCCGCTTGGCGGCGGGGCGTGAAGTGGGTGCTGGTGATGCAGAACGAGGATGGCGGCTGGTCGCCGTTTGATCACAACTGCAACAAAGCGTGGCTCGAACACATCCCGCTCAACGACATGGGCAAAGCGATGACCGATCCCTCCACGGCCGACATCACGGGACGGGTGCTGGAGACCATCGGGTCGACCGGCATCCGCGCCGAGTCAGCCGTCACGAACGCGGTTCACTGGTTGACCGGGCATCAACAGAGCGACGGATCGTGGATGGGGCGCTGGGGTGTCACGTTCATCTACGGCACCTGGGCGGCGGTACGCGGCCTTCGGGCCGTGGGGCTACCTCGCGACACGCCGACCATTCAGCGAGCCTTGGCGTGGCTCGAACAAGTGCAGAACCCAGATGGCGGATTCGGGGAGTCGTGTGCGAGCGACCAACTGGGCCGCTACCAGCCGCTTGGCTATAGTACAGCCTCGCAGACCGCATGGGCTTTGATGGCGATGATGTCGGCGTCGCCTGCGCTGACAAAACCGATTTTGCGCGCTGTGGAATTTCTGATGAACAGCGCCTGTGAAGAGGGAGGCTGGGAGGAGAGCTATCCCACCGGTGCGGCTGTCGCAGGCCAAGCCTACATCTGCTATCACAGTTACAGAGAGGTCTGGCCGCTATTGGCGCTGTGTATGTACTTGGACAGATTTCGCCCAGCGTAAGGCGGCGCCGGAATGATGCGGTATTGCAGGGCGCATTCGCGTGCTCATGTTTTTGGGTGAAATGGAAAAACTGTTTCAGTTACGTCACTAAATCCCGCTCACCCCGACGAAAGGTGCCGCGGCGGTCACCAAAGGACGATGGATGATGTTGCAGTCTCTGATGAACCGGGCGAAGCTTTTGTGGCTGATGACGGCGGGGCGGGATCGGAAAAAGGTCCTGCACCTGGTTTCGACGCTTGCCAAGTCGGCCAAAGACGAGGAATTGGTCGCCATGTCCGTAGCAGACCGGGCGGTGGTCGAGGAAATCCTTGAGACGACGGGCGAACACAACCGCAACAACCTCACTCGGACGGCGGCGTACCTTCGGTTTTACCGCGCACGGCCAGAGGTGCACTGGGCATTTCTCGCCCATATGGTCTCGCGCAATGGCGGCTTTAGTATGACCGACGTCAAGGGCGAGTGGTTTTCACGAATTGCAGCTACCGCCCAGCACACTCGGTTTTTCGAATTTCTCGAACGGGCGAACTGGCTCATCTTTGGGGACGCCTACCCGCAACTGCTCTTATATGAGAAATGCGAGTCACTGGGGCGCGACCTCACGCACCTACTGCCGGCGCTCGGCGTATCTCGCTTCATGCGGCCGATTTGGAAGACGTTCCTGCAAACAAAAGACTCTTCCTTGTTGACGCACGCACTCATTATCAACGAACAAAATTTCATTCAATCGAGAGTCATTGAGAGTCCGAACTACGACGACGAAGTGATCTTCACGTTGGAATTTCAAACGCAGGCCGTGCTCGGCCTTAATCAGGTGCTGTTCCCGTATCGCGACAGGGTGACGTCCGCCCCCCGACTCGCCGGAGCCCCTGTGTCGCAGTTTGCGTCGCTCGACGCCCGCATTGAAACGGGGAAGAAGCTTTACAGCATTCTCTTTCGCGATCCGACCATCCACAGAGCCATTCTCGACTTTGCATCGAGTACCGAACACACCGGCTCGCGCGCCGACTACTGGCCTCACGTATTCACTTGTGACGGCCGCGGCGGTGCGCTCGCCGAGCACTACAGTCCATGCTTTTTACAATCCCCAGAACCTGGGCGACGCATCTACAGCCCGCGCTTACGCGATGTCTGGGGAGACGTCAAACACCCCGCCGCTGAGCGGGGGGACTGGTTTGTCGACATGAGTTCGACTGTTCATCTATTCACGCCGGACGCCACGGCACCTAGGGACTTCACGCCGCAGTACGCCGAAGCGGGGGTGACGGTGGAGCACATCATCCTCGCGAAGGAGAAGCTCGGAGCGCTCGCAAAGCCGTTTGCATGAGACGTCCTCGGTCGCGCTCGGAGAATCCAGAGAAAGAGGTCGCAGTCGCTGTCACTTGGTCGTTAGTTCCGGCTGCGAGGTGGCCACAGCTCCTGCGTGACGCTGTAGATAGCGTGGTTCTCCCAAATCCCATTGATGTTGAGGTAGTATTTG
This sequence comes from Alicyclobacillus fastidiosus, assembly GCF_026651875.1. Lineage (GTDB taxonomy): Bacteria > Bacillota > Bacilli > Alicyclobacillales > Alicyclobacillaceae > Alicyclobacillus > Alicyclobacillus fastidiosus. Next base: position 951,279 of record NZ_CP104067.1, read on the forward strand.
GCCAACCCCTCGCAGTGGAATCCCACTTTTTCGACGACGCGGATAGAGGCCTTGTTGCGCGGCATGATAGCGGCCTGTACGCGGTGGAGCTCGGCCGTTTGAAAGGCGAAGTCGACCGCGTGTGAAAGGGCCTGCGTCGCAATGCCCTGCCCGTTGCACCGCTGCGAGACAAAATAGCCTACGGTACAGCTGTGCCACGCGCCGCGGACGATGTTGCTGAGGGTGAGTCGACCGACCATGGAACTTGGTTGGTCGTTCTCAGCGCGTCGACAGATGGCAAACGTGTACGCGCTGCCCCCTTGCCACAGGCGCTCTGCAGTGTCGAGGAGTTCGCGCTGACCGCCGCGCGTAAAATACGCGTCTGGCCGCGGTGGTTCAAATGGCTTTAAGAATGTTCGGTTGTCGATGTACAACCGGACTACTTCGTCGACCGGTACTTCGAACAGCGGGCGGAGTAGCACGTCGTTTGCAGGGAACGTTGGCATGGCGTTGCGCCTCCATGATCTGTGTCCTTCGGAAATGTGACTATTGTACGTCATTTAAGCTTAGACAACTAGCTGGTGTCTGTGAGAAGATAGGCTTGGAATAGTATGGTATCTACTCGGTGAGTGCGAGCAGCGATGGTTCGTGAAGAGGGCCCGTATGGGGGGACGAGCATGGCTGGTTTCATCAAGCGAAAGACGGCGGACAGAAATCATTGGCGTCGAGTGACCAAGAAGTCTTATGTCCAAAGGACGATTGAAACAGAGGAATTTCGAGGGTTTATCTCACTGCTGAGAATCGATCAAATCGCCGATCCGTTGTACATCGACGTCAAAGGCGAATCCGTCTGCATCGCCGACGAAGGTTTCTTCTGGCTTGGGCAGCTTCCGCAGAGCGGCAATTATGCCGTCACCGCCATGTTTGATGCAGGCGGACACATCGTTCAGTGGTATATCGACATCTGTGAAAACATTTGTCTCGACGAGCGCGGGATACCATCGTTTGACGATTTATTTCTCGATCTACGCGTGACGCCGGACGGGGACTGCGAGCTGCTCGACGAGGACGAGCTTGAAGCCGCACTTGCATCGGGTGTCATTTCGCAGCGGCAGTACGATGTGGCGAGGCGAGAGGCAGCGCGCATTCTCGCAGCCATCGGGCGGGACGAGTTTCTGCCGCTTTGCAAATCCGCTCTCTTCCTAGCCTTCCTCCTCGAGCACATCTGACGAAAAGCGAACAGGGCAGTGGCGCCTCTACATCGTGCGATGTATGTTGCGCCACTGCCCTGTTTGTGGTCGAACGGGACGACCTGTTTACGCGTGCACGAGTGGACGGCTCGGCGCCAGTGCCGCAGAGATGCGGTTGACGTCGTCGACCAGTGCGCGGAACTCGTCGAAGTCCAGCGTTTGTGCCGCGTCCGACCAAGCCTGAGCCGGGTTCGGGTGGATTTCGACGATGACGCCCGTTGCACCCGCTGCAATGCCAGCTCGCGCCATCGGGCGGACGAACTCGGATTTGCCGATGCCGTGGCTTGGATCCACGACGATAGGCAAGTGCGACAGGCTTTGGACGACCGGGACGGCGTTGAGATCGAGCGTGTTGCGCGTCGCCTTCTCGTAGGTGCGAATCCCGCGTTCGCAGAGGATGACGTCCGGGTTGCCTTGGGCGAGGATGTACTCAGCGGCCATCAGCCACTCTTCGATCGTGCCTGACAAGCCGCGCTTGAGCATGACCGGCTTGCGGGCTTTTCCGACTTCGCGCAGCAGCGGGTAGTTTTGCATATTGCGCGCGCCAATCTGTAGTATATCGACGTATTCGGCGACGAGTCCCACTTTGTCCGGCTCCATGACTTCGGAGATGATGCCAAGACCCGTCTTTTCCCGGGCGATGGCCAGCATCTTCAGACCCTCTTCCCCGTGGCCCTGGAAGCTGTACGGGGACGAACGAGGTTTGAACGCGCCACCGCGGATCAAGTGTCCGCCTGCGGCTTTCACTGCCTGCGCGATTTCCACGATGTTCTCCACCGACTCGACGCTGCACGGACCGGCCATGATGGTCGGTTTGCCGCCACCGATGAGGTGTCCGCGAACGTTGATGAGCGTGTTTTCCGGGTGAAACTCACGACTTGCGAGTGGATACGGGCTTTTGATAGGGACGACCTGTTCCACCTCGGCCAACTTCGCGAGCGAGGCCTCGAGCGACGTGTCGTTCTTTGGGACGACGATGGTTGAAGGACCGGCTTGGTATCCGGTGTGACCTCCTTCTTGAATCGCGGTGAGAACTCGGTTGATTCGTTCGTCGGACAGCTGTGGACGTAACACGATAACCATCATGATTCGCTCCTCTCATCTTGTGCGCGGGCTAGAACATCGCGTACAATGACCATTTTTTGAATCTCTGAAGTGCCTTCTTCAAAGCGCTGCATGCGAGCATCGCGGTAGATGCGCTCTATCTCTGAAGACTTGAAGTAACCCATTCCACCGTGTATTTGAAGTGCCTGATCTGTGACACGTTGTAGCATTTCGGTTCCAAACAACTTCGCCATGGCGGCTTGCGTCGAAATCGGCTGTCCACCATCGAACCGACGCGCTGCGTAAAGGCAGAGTTGGCGCGCTGCCTCGATGTCTGTCGCCATCTCGGCAAGCCACATCTGGATGGTCTGTCGCGATGCGAGCGGCTTGCCGAAGGTCACACGCGAAAGCGCGTGTTGCGAAGCCAACTCGAGGGCGCGGGATGCGGCACCCACGCAGGTCATGCCGATGGCCGTTCGGCTTGGGTCCAGGAAGCCCCGGAAGGCCACCTCGAGGCCCTCTCCTTCCGCACCGAGTCGGTTGGCTGCGGGCACGCGGCAGTCTTTCAACCGCAAGTGGCCGTGTGCCGTGCCGGTGATTCCCATGGCCGATGGCATGAGCTCGATGTCGAGGCCCGGCGCATCGCGTGGGACGAGCAGAGCGAGCGTACCCTCGCCGCCCGACGTCCCCTCCAGGCGGCAGAACAATAGGAAGTAGTCTGCCACGTCGCTGAAGATGATCATCCACTTCTCACCGTTGACCACGTAGTCACAGCCGTCGCGGCGCGCCGTCGTTTTGATATCCGCGCCTGAACCGGAGTTTGGTTCGGTGAGGGTAAACGTGATGCGGTGTTTTCCTTGAACGAACGGAATCACGAATTGATCCCGCTGCTCTGGCGTCGCTTTGCTGTCGATAGAGCGCCAGAGGCTGTTCATCACGTGCACGATAACGCGCATGGACCCGTGCATGTGGGCAAACTGCTCCAGGAGTTGCAGGTATTCCTCGAAGGTGAGCCCTGCCCCGCCGTAGTTACGGGGCGCCGCGAGACGTAGGAATCCGCGATCATTCAGGTCGTCCCAGACCCTTTGTGGCACTTTGCCAGACCGCTCAATTTCGTCTGCCAAGACCCGGGCGGGACCTTGGACGTACTCCGTGACGAGAGATTTGTAGTGTTCGAAGTCGAGTGTCGCCAACGTGCATCCTCCTTTTGTCCCATGGCGCCGCGTGAATCGATGATCAGGCTTTCTGCTCGGCGTTTAGCTTCTCGGTGATATCGTTTCGCAAAACGTATTTTTGAATCTTTCCACTCGCCGTTCTCGGCATTTCGTCAATGACCTCGACGCGCTCTGGCCAATAGATCTTCGCCATCCCGCGGTCGCCGAGAAAGTCGGTGATCTGGGACAACTCTGGCGCTTCGTGGCCATCGTTTACGACGATGTAGGCGCAGGCGCGCTCCCCGAGTCGGGGGTCTGGCATCGCGACGACCGCGACGTCGGCGATGGCCTCGTGTTGATACAGCAAATCCTCGATCTCGACCACCGGGATCTTCTCGCCGCCGCGGTTGACGACATCCTTTTTGCGGCCGGTCAACTTGAGGAAGCCATCTTCGTCGATGAGCGCGAGGTCTCCCGTGTCGAAGAACCCGTCTCCCGCATGGCTCTCCTCGTACCACTCGTGGTGATGCAAATAGGTTGCGAACATCGCGGGCGTCTTGACTTGATAGCTGCCTTCCACGCCAGGGGGGACGACGTTGCCTTCGTCGTCGACGATGCGAATGGCCATGCCGTCGATGACGCGGCCGTCGGTACCGGCGAGTTTCTCGGCGGGATCGCTTGGGCGGCCGACACAGACGAGACAAGCCTCCGTCGATCCCCAACCACCGGTGACGTTGCACGCCAATGCGGCGCGCGCCTCGCGGGCGAGTTGGCGAGGGACTGCCGCCCCGGTGGCCACGAAAATGCGCAGGCCCTTCGGCGGGACCTCACTGCGGGTGAGGTCGGCCAAAAACGGCATCGCGGCTTGGACGAACGTGGCCCCGTGCTCCTCGATCGCCGCGCGGGCCGTGTCCACGTTCCAGATGGCTTGGTAGATCCCTGTCGCGCCGAGGTAGAAAGACACGAGCATCCCGTATAAGAAGCCCGTTTGGTGGGCCAGCGGGGAAGGCGCCCAAATCCGGTCGTCGGCCGTTAGCGACAACGTCGTGGTATGTGCTAATAAAGCGCTCGACAGCGTTTGGTGCGTATGTAGGACGCCTTTCGGCTCGCCGGTTGTACCCGACGTATACAGGAGTTCGGAATAGGTATTCGGCCCCGGGCGGCGCGAGGTCAAGTCGATTGTCTCGCCGGTCAGCAGCCCGCCCATGTCGGACACTTCCGGTCGACGCACAGATTGAGGAAGGACAAAGACGTGTTCCAGGACCGGTAACTCGTCGCGAATGGCGTCGACGAGCTGTCGATAGGAAAACTTGCGGAATTCGTCGGGGACAATCAGCAATTTGCTGCCAGAGGACTGCATGATGAACTTCACTTCGCGCTCTCTTAAGGAGGGAAGCAGCGGGCACGGTGTGGCACTGATGCGCCACAGCCCGAGCGTCAGGGCGATGAACTCCCAACTGCTCGGCAACTGATAGGCGACGGCGTCGCCCGGTTCGACACCGAGCTCGACGAGCTTCGATGCGACGCGGTTCGCCAGTCGGTCGAGCCGTGCGTACGTCAGGGTGATCGGCTCGTCTGTGCTGAGATCGACGATGGCGATTCTGTCCGGATGCGACCGGATGGTCTCGTCGATTTTGTCGATGAACAGCGGTGCGTGGGTGAGATCCATGAATCCAACTCCTTTATGAAGCTCAAAAACGGTGATTCAACCGTCGATTTATCACCAGGTAATAAATGACGAAATTTGTCCGCGAAAATGCTCGAAACATATCATAAATCCTCGTGATCACGGGAATTTTGGAAGTTGCATTTCTTAAGTACAGGGTTCATTCTAGCATTGAGAGATCGATTTTTTCAACACCAGGTGTTAATATCAGCTTATAAATTATCCTGAAGGTTCATTCTTGCTACCGCGAAGATATCCACAATGGTGAGCGTTTCATGTGAAACGCCGTACATAGACAAGGTTCTTTTCGGTTCGATACACTTGGGACAAAGATGCTAGATGGACGAAGAGGAGCGACCACATGACGACGAGACAGAGCGTACAAGTTCGTTACCGTGCACTCAGTCAACCTGGACGCATTGGGAGTCTGACATTGCCTCACCGAGTCCTGATGGGTTCGATGCACATGGGATTGGAGGGGCAGCCGGACAAGCTCGGCCAACTGTGTGACTTTTATCGGGAGCGCGCCGAGGGGATGGCCGCACTCATCATCACAGGGGGGGCCGCCGTGACACAGGCGGGCGGCGCGGACCACATGTACGTGCTCACGGAGGACGCCGATGTCGAGGCGCTCGCGAGCCTTCCGCAAGCTGTTCACGAAGTAAATGGCAAGATTGCGCTGCAGTTGTTCCACTCTGGACGCTATGCGTTCGCGGACGAGATTGGCATGCAACCGGTTGCACCCAGTCCCATCGCTTCGCGCCTGACGCGGGAGGTTCCGCGGGAGATGACGGACGAGGACATCGCAGATACCATTTTGGCTTTTGCACAGGGTGCGCGAAGGGCGATGGACGTCGGCTACGATGCGGTGGAGATCATGGGGTCAGAGGGGTATTTGCTCAACCAGTTCTTATCCCCCCTCACAAACCACCGCGAGGACGAGTACGGGGGCTCGTTTGAGCGGCGGATGCGGATGAGTCTCGACGTCGTGCAGGCCATCAGACGAGCTGTCGGCGCACAATACCCCATTATCTTTCGGATGTCCGGGCTCGATTGCATGCCCGGCAGCACCACGCCCGAAGAGACGATTGCGTTCGCAAAAGCACTCCAGGAAGCCGGAGTGGACGCGTTGAATATCGGCATCGGTTGGCACGAGGCACGTGTGCCCACAGTGCAGCAAATAGTCCCGCGTGGCGGATTCGCGACGATTGCTGGGACGATTCGCGGACACGTGAGCATTCCGGTCATCGGGGCAAACCGCTTAAATGTTCCGGAAGTGGCAGACGCACTCGTCGCCGACGGCTATTTGGACTTTATCGCGCCTGCGCGCCCGTGGCTAGCCGACAGCCAGTTGGCGAGGAAGGTGGTCGAGGGCGACAGGGCGGGGCTCAACGTATGTATCGCATGTAACCAATCCTGCCTGGATCACACGTTGGTCCGCCCGCACTTGCCGGTCAGCTGTCTGGTCAATCCGCGCGCGGGGCAGGAAGCGTCGTGGCCTGTCGTCGAGGCTCCTGCGAAGCGAAGGGTCGCCGTGGTCGGCGCCGGCCCTGCCGGGTTGCAGGCTGCCGTGACCGCGGCACAGCGCGGTCACGACGTGGTGCTGTTCGAACGCGAGGCTGAAATTGGCGGGCAGTTCCGCATGGCCGCCCGCATTCCGGGCAAGGACGAGTTTTATGAAACGATTCGGTATTTCCGGGAAATGCTTGAACGCCTATCCGTGACTGTTAAAATGCAAACAGAACCTACGCCGGATGAATTGTCCATGTTCGATCACGTCGTGATAGCGCAGGGCGTCGTTCCAAGGGTCCCCGAGATCCGCGGAACTGACCTGCCACACGTCGTCACTTACGCGCAGGTGTTGAACGGAGAAGTTCAAGTTGGTCGCCAAATCGCCATTATTGGCGCAGGTGGAATCGGGTGTGACGTCGCGACATTCCTCGCCGAGGGCAGCCATGCCCCGGCTGACGTGCAGGCGTTCTTCGCGTTGCAATCGCTGCCGACGCCGCCGGCCATGCCGCGCGAGATCACCGTACTCGCGCGCAGTGACAGGTACGGTCACGGAATCGGACGCAGTACTCGGTGGGTCGTGAAGCAGGAGATGAATCGCCTTGGCATCCGCGTCGTCACAAATGTGGACTTCCGCGAGATCACGCCAGAGGGCGTGCGCATAACCTCCCCGGATGGGGATGTCTTCGTAAAAGCTGATCAGGTCATCCTCTGTGCGGGACAAGAAGCGCACGAGACACTTGCAGAGGCGCTCAAGGGCAAGGTTGCGGTACACGTCGTCGGTGGCGCCCGCGACAGTCGCGGGATCAATGCGGCGCGCGCCATTCGGGAAGCGTTTGAAGTCGCCTATCAAATTTCGTAGTTGGCGGGACGAGCTTGGCTCGATCACAGCCACAGATGGCTAAAAAAGATGTCAGGGGTGGAGATATTGGCAGGTTTGCTAGAGGGCAAGAAGGCGTTTATCACGGGGAGCAGCCGCGGCATCGGCCGTGCGACAGCCGTCGCGATGGCGCGCCAGGGCGCGGATATCGTGGTCCATTACCGCCGCGATGCAGAGCAGGCGGAGAAGACCGTACAGGAGATTCGCGACTTGGGGCGCGAGGCGCTGCTCGTCAAGGCCGAATTGGAGAGTCAAGACGAGCTGAACGCCGCGTTTGACGTCGTCGAACAAGAATGGGGCAGCTTGGACATCTTCGTGGCCAGTGCGGCCGCGAGTGCATTCAAACCGATTGAGCAACTCAAGGACTACCATCTGGACAAGACGTATCGCACGGTTGTCCACAGTACCGTGTTTGCGGCGCAGCGCTGCATTCCGCTAATGGCCGGGAAGAGTGGTCGCATCATCACGATGTCGAGCATGGGCAGTACCTACACCTTGCCGCGTTATGCGACCCTTGGGAGCGCAAAGGCCGCACTCGAATCGATGACGCGCTATCTGGCCAGCGAATTGGGACCCAAGGGCATCACGGTCAACGCCCTCAATCCAGGGGTTGTGGATACCGAGTCAGCGAAGTTCTACGGCGGTGCGAATTACGACCAATACAATGCGGACGTCATCGCACACACGCCGCTTGGCCGCCTCGGGACGACCGAAGACATCGCGGATGCCGCGGTGTTCCTCGCGAGCGATATGTCTCGCTTCATTACAGGACAAGTGATCAGAGTCGACGGCGGACTAACGCTGTTGACCGGAGGCTTTGAAAGCTTCTGAGTCACCGGTTGTGAACCGGTTGACAGCCGTCTGAAAACCGTCGCAGCTTTGCGAATGACAAATGATACGAAATGGAGTCGATAGATCATGTCTTTGACCAAAGAGCAGATTGAACAAAAGGTGAAGAACGTCGTAGTGAACCAGTTGCAGGTAGAGGCTGAAGAAGTGCATGCAAATAGTCTGTTCGTTGACGACTTGGGCGCAGATTCCCTCGATTTGACGGAGTTGGCCGTCGCGTTTGAGGACGAGTTCGAACTTGAGATTCCGGAAGCCGACTTCGGACAGCTTTCCACCGTCGCAGGGGTCGTGGAGTACATTCAAGGCCGTCTGGCATAACGTTTGATTTTGGCATGTCCCCTCGTCACAGCCGCTTGGTCGCGTGGGGACGTCCCTTCGAAGCGAGCGTTGTCCGCAGTCGTGATAAACGTACCTCGGATGAGCACGAAACCCACTGATTCCATCAGCTTTTTGATAAAGGGGACGATGAAATGTTTGATTTTGCCGGCAGAACGCTGTCTGTGGAGCGCGCACAAGCGTACGTCGACCAAGGCTATTGGCCAGATGAATCGTTTGTCGACGTGCTGGAACAGGACGTTCGCCTCTATCCAGATTTCGTTCACAAGGACGAGGAGCGCAGTTTGACTTACACCCAACTGTGGGAGGAAGTCGAGGCTGTCGCCGCGGAGTTGTACCATCGCGGCATTCGCAAGGGGGATACCGTCGCGATTCAGTTGCCGAACTCCCTCGACTACGTGGTGGCCGTTTTCGGTATCGCCCGCATCGGTGCAATTGGCGTGTCGTTGCAAATCGACTTGGGCCGCCAAGCTATCGAGTCGAGCCTCGAGCGCTCCAAAGCCAAGGCGTGGATCATCGCCGACAACTTCCGCGGGCAGCCGCTGTACGAGATGGCGCTGGACGTTCAGAAGAACCACGCTCAGCTGGAACACGTCATTCTCCAGGGCGACATTTCGCGAGCACCTGCGGACGCGCTGACGTTTGAATCGCTGCGCAACAGCGAGAAGCGCCTTGGTCAACAAGAGATTGAGGCGAATCGGCCGACGCGCCTCGACGCGTTTCTGATGGTGTTTACCTCCGGTACGACCGGCTCGCCGAAGGGCGTCGTGCAACTCCACGCCAACTACCTCTGGGCGGCGCGGGCGTACGCAAAAAACTTCGGCTACGAACCAGGCGACGCCGTGCTCGACATCGCGCCCATCTGTCACCAGACCGGCATGCTCGCGGGCGTCATGATGACCATTGCAACGGGCGGTCGCATCCTGTTGCTCGAGCGCTTTTCGGCGAGTCGCGTGATCAAGTGGATCGAGACGGAGAAGCCGGCCTACCTCGTTGGCGCGCCGCCGCACGTCATTCACGTCACCAATGCACCGAAGTTAAAGAGTGCGGATACGTCCAGCGTCAAGCTGTTTATCTACGCCGGTGCCCCAGTTCCGAGCTCCGTGCTCGAGCGGCTTCAGTCCGACGGCGGCATCAAGGTCGGCGGCATGTTCGGCTGGACCGAGGGCTTTCTGGCCACGGCTACCCGTCCGGACGATCCACTCGAAGCGCTCAGCTCGACGGTAGGATTCGTGATACCTGGGACCGAAGTGCGCCTGGTCGACGAAGATGGCCACGACATCGCACCAGGGGAATCGGGCGAGATGTGGGCGCGCGGGCCGAACTTTGCCGCGGGATATTATGAGAATCCAGAAGCGGCGCACCGCCAATGGGATGCCGAGGGCTGGTTCCACTCGGGCGACATCTTGCGCCAGGATGAGAATGGGCGGTTTAAGTTCATCGCCCGCGCGGACGACGTGATCAACCGCGGCGGCACGAAAATTGACCCGAAGAGCGTCGAGGACGTCATCGCCGCACATCCGTCTGTGGAAAACGTGGCGGTCGTCGGCGCGCCGGATGAAACCCTGGGCCAGCAGAGTGTGGCTTGCGTCGTCCTGCACGAGGGAGCGGACAGGTTCTCGCTGCCAGAACTTCGCGACTTTCTTGGGGAACGGGGTTTGGCGAAATTCCAGTTCCCGGACCGGTTGGAATTTTTGTCGGAATTACCTACCACACACTCTGGAAAGATCAAGAAGAAGGATCTGCGTGAACGGTTCCGCCTGGAAGCAGAGGAGAAGTAAACTCGGTCGAAGAGCTTCGAACGAGATCTGATATATGGAACTCGCGCACGTTGCGCGATGGCCCTGACGGGGCAATGAGAGAATGGAGTAGGAGGGAAAGGCATGAGCATCTTAAACGCATCTGAGCAGGGCGCCATCCAAGTTCATCAAGCTAATTTCGATAAAGCCCTGGTCGCTCGAGCGAATGAGATTCGCAATCGCGTCATTCAGTTCCGCGAGGAAGAGGGCAAGGACTGGGCCGAGGAGATCGAGCGCACAGAAGCGATTCCGCAAGCGCTGTGGAATCGCATGCGGGAGCTCGGCTTTCACAAGTTGACTCAGCCGCAGCGATTTGGCGGCGAAGGACTGCCTTTGACGCTGTATTTCCCAATTCTTGAGGAAATGGCACACTGTCACGGCTCGATTCGCATGGTCTTTCACGCGTACAACAGCATTTGGCGCACGGTCGGTCAGGGGACGGAAGAGCAGCAGGCGCACTGGCTGTCGAAACTCGTGGACGAAGGCGCGCTGGTGGCGTTTGCACTGACGGAGCCGGACAATGGCACGGGCATCGACCTTCGCACGACCGCAACCTACGAGAACGGCAAATACATCCTCAACGGTCGCAAGCATCTGATCACGTTTGCAGAAGAGGCAGCCGTGCTCGCTGTGATCGCAAAGATGGAAGGCGGCGCTGGACGCGGCGGTTTGACGGCGTTTCTCGTACCGCAAGGGCGCGCAGGCATGAAGTTGGAGCCAATGGCCCACATGATGGGCGACAAGGGTTGCTCACACGCGGTCATCACGTTTGAGAACTGCGAGGTCTCGGAGGATGAAATTCTAGGCCTTGTCGGGGAAGGTTTCGGCGTCGCCGTACGCGGCTTTCTTGACCAAAGTCGCGCGTGTATCGCCCTCAGTGCCGTGGGTCTCGCGCAGGAAGCGCTCGATGTGACGCTGCAGTTCGTGCGCAAGCGGGTGACGTTTGGCAAGGCGCTTGCCAGCCGCCAAGCCATCCAGATGCGCCTTGCGGAGATGCAGGTGGCCATCCAGGCCGCACGTCTGCTCTGCCTCGATGCCGCGCAGAAGTATGACCGCGGCGAGGATATCTCCCTCGAAGCCTCGATTGCCAAGGCAAATGCTATTCGCATGGTAGGCGAGGTGACCGATGGGGCACTGTCTCTGTTCGGTGGCATTGGCTACAGCGTCGGAAGCCCTGTCGAACGGTTGTATCGCGACGCTCGATCCCTCTGGTTTGAAGAGGGCACTGCAGAAATGCAGAAGATGACCATCGCTGAGGCACTTCTCACCAACGCCCGCCGCCGTGAGCGCGAGGCGAAGAAGAACGACTGATATGTTACGTCTGGAGTATTCACCTGGTGATGGGTTTCGGGTCGCAGATGGCCCCGCACCGTCGATTGCCTCCGACGAAGTGCTGATTCGCGTTGAAGCGTGCGGCGTGTGCGGCAGTGATCGGCAGGTTGTGGCTGGGGAATCGGTACCGCCGGGAACTGCTTTTCCCCTTGTCATGGGGCACGAAATCGCGGGTCAGATCATCGAGGTGGGCGCCGATGTCATCGGCTGGCGCCAAGATGACCTAGTGGTCGTCCATCCGTTTGTCGCGTGCGGCACCTGTGCACCGTGCTTGCACGACCAGGCAAATCTCTGCGTGCGCCAAACTTGTATTGGGTACCATCGGCAGGGGGGATTCGCACAGCAAGTCGCGATTCCTGCGGCGCAGTTGGTGCGGCGGCCGACCAGCGTGTCGGCGGCTGCGGCTGCGCTCCTGGTCGATGCGTTTGCGACCCCGTTTCGCGCGATGTTGGAGGCGGGGGTAGGGCGCGGGCAGACCGTCCTCGTCATCGGTACCGGTGGATTGGGGCTTGCAGCGCTGATGTTGGCGCAGGGTTTTGGCGTCGAGCGGCTCGGCGCGGTGACGCGTCGGGCCGAGGGCGTGGAGACTGCACAGGCGTATGGCGCAGAGACGGTCGTGACAACCGAGGCGGATGCGCGCACCATCGCGCGCCAGTTGCGTCGTTGGTCAGGCGCCTCAGGCATCGACGTCGTCGTCGATACCGTGGCGACCGAGGAGACGATTGCTCTCGCCATGGAGACCGTGCGTCCCGGCGGTTGTGTCGCTCTCGTCGGCATGTCGGAGGAAACGGCGCATTACCCCATCGCCAAGACCGTTCGCCGCGGCGTGCGCCTCGTGGCGAGTTACGGGTCGCTGCGCGAGGACGTGGAGCAGCTCGTAGGCTGGGTCGAAGAGGGGCGCTTAAACCCGCTATCGCTGGTAGCTGGGACGTTGTCGCTAGATCAGGCAGAACGTGCATTTTCCCCGGTTCGTCGCTCGGGAAGATGGGTCGTCGACCCGACTTTATAAGGGAAGTTGAGGCGCGCTGTGGAAGTGCGCCCTTCGCTCTCTTTCGCAGGAAAGGTGGTTCGCCAAGTGAGTGAGCATCAGCGGATCGAGATCTTGAATCAAGCATGCCAGTCGCTGTGGCGCGACATCAGGTACCCTGTGCTGGAGCGCGGATACGAGGACGAGGCTGCGTGCAGAGAGGACTTGGCCGCTGCACTCGGAGACGAGTTAGCACTCGAGGACTGGTTGAACGGCTGCCTCGCCATCGAACGGAAACCGGTTTCCCTCGCTGGCGTTCGCAACGCGCTTCTACACGTGTTTGATCACTTCAAACCTCACTTGAGCCAAGGTTCGCGGCACAGTTGGCACCAGCTGATCGTCAATGAACCCAGCAAGGCTCGCTCGCGAATCCACGAGTTGGTTTTCGAACACCCGCAAACCTCGCTCGTCACGTCGTACTATTGGCGCGAAGACGCCTGGCGACTGGTCAATTTCCGCTATCGAGAAACGTGGTGGCAGTTTCGCCTGACTCCGTCATCCGCTGGCGGCTGTGAGTGGACAGTCACCTCGCTCGCTGACGTACTGACGCGAATGCCTGCGGGCTCAGCCACGTTGGATGAGTGGCTTTTTCTGCAGCGTTTGGCTGTCCGCTTCGCAAATGGCGACAAGGTTCTCTACCCAGAGCTCTTGGAGCATGGGTTCCACCATCAGAAAAGCCAACAGTCCCACTTCTAGCCTCCCTAGATAAACAGACCATTCCGCCCACATTTTGTGTTTCGAATTTTCTGTGCTATAATGCAAATCGTACTACGGTACACCTCTTCGCCAAGCGTCACACAATGGCCGAATTCCACATTTGTGGAAGCGGGGGAACCAAGTTTTTCGGGGTGAATTGACTGACCGTTCCCAGCGGTTGGTTATAGGCAAATCTTTGCCGAACCCGTCAGCTAACCTCGTAGGCGAATACTGTGCATTGGTTGCTGCACGATATCGCACAAATCTTCCAGCGAAAACATCCATGTAGTGCAAGTCTATCACGGCGCCTTGTATCTGGTTTGCCTATCTCTTTTGGCATTCCAGAGGAGTTTTGAGGAAAGGAGTGTCCATGAATAAGGCTATCGAATTTATTGAGGTAGAGAAACAGTACGGAGAGACACATGTCGTCAAGCGGCTAAACCTCGGAATTGGCGAGGGGCAGTTGGTGACGCTGATCGGCCCGTCTGGATGCGGAAAGACGACGACGCTCAAAATGATCAACCGCCTCATCGAACCAACTGCGGGAGAGATCTATGTCGGCGGGGAGAACACCAACCGGTTGAGTCCTGTCGAACTGCGTCGAAAAATCGGATATGTCATTCAGCAAATCGGGCTCTTTCCACACATGACCATCGAAGAGAACATCGGCCTCGTGCCAAAGCTTATGGGGATAAAGAAGCACGAGTACGCCAGGCGCGCCGAGTCACTCCTCGACATGGTGGGGATGGATCCAAGTGTCTTTCGAACGCGGTACCCGAAAGAGTTGAGTGGTGGACAACAACAGCGTGTCGGTGTGGCGCGCGCGCTTGCTGCGGACCCAGACATCATTCTGATGGATGAGCCGTTTAGCGCGCTTGACCCCATCAGCCGCGAACAGTTACAAGACGAACTGCTCAAACTCCAAGGCGCCTTACACAAGACGATTGTATTTGTTACGCACGACATGGATGAAGCTTTGAAGATTGCGGATCAGATTGTGCTCATGAAAGATGGGACTATCGTGCAGCACGGCATTCCAGACCAAATCCTTCGACACCCGAAAAACGATTTTGTGCGCGAATTTGTGGGCGAAAAACGGTTCTTTCAGAACGCTGCGTTTGGCGAAGCGCGGGAAGCCATGACGGAAGCCGTCACCGTTGCCCCGATTCGAGGCTTAGCGCACTGTGTTCAGCTGATGAAGCGACATCGCGTAAACGGACTGATTGTCACGGACGCGGGCGGTCGTTATTTAGGGGTGGTGAGTCCGCAACAGATTTACGACCATTTTCGCGACGAACAAGCCACGGCGGCGTCGGTCATGCGCGACGACGGCCCGACGGTGAACGCCTCTGCTCCAATGGATCAGGTGCTCGGTTTATTGCAATCAGACGCGCGCGGATTCCTGCCTGTCGTCGACGCAGATGAGCGCTTGCTAGGGGTCATCACGCGCGCGAGCGTCCTCAACGTCCTGACGGCGTTCGCAGATGAGGAGGTGAGTGCTGGTGGGCTTGTTGATTCAAACGTTTGAGCAAAACTGGCAGGCGTTGCTGGTGGCGCTCGGACAGCACGTGTTGCTCAGCGTGATCGCGATTGTCGTAGCCAGTGTGATATCGATTCCGCTTGGCGTCTATATCACGCGGCACAAGGTGGTCGCCCAAGTCGTTCTAATCGTCGTTTCTGTGATTCAAACCATCCCGAGTTTGGCACTTCTCGGGTTCATGATCCCGTTGTTTGGCATCGGTACCGTGCCCGCGGTCATCACCCTGACACTGTATGCGCTGCTTCCGATTGTCCGGAACACGTATACCGGCATCACAGAGGTGGATTCTGCGCTCATCGAGGCGGGGCGCGGAATGGGGATGACGAGATCGCAAATTCTCTGGCAGGTTGAACTTCCGTTGTCGCGCAATGTGATTATGGCTGGCGTACGTACGGCAACTGTGCTTACCATCGGCGTCGCTACGCTTGCGACGTTCATCGGAGCGGGAGGTCTCGGCGACCTGATCATGCGCGGAATCGACATGATCGACACGCCGACCATTCTCGTCGGGGCGATACCTGCTGCGCTCTTAGCCATCGCCTTCGACGTGTTGTTGCACTTCTTGGATAGAGTCATGACCCCGCGTGGGTTGCGTTCGTAAGAAAAATAGAGCACAGAAGGGGGCAATGGACTCGTGTCATGGATGTCATGGATGTCATGGATGTCATGGATGTCATGGAAGCAGGGCATGCGCAAGTTTTGGACTAAAAAAACCGGTAAGGTAGCCGTAACGGCCCTCTCGGTGGGGGCGCTGATCACCCCGGTAGCGGGTTGTGGCACGGCTGGTGCTGCGTCGTCCAACACGGTGGTCATCGGCGGCAAGAACTTCACCGAGCAGGATATCATGGCAGACATGATGGCTGACCTCATCCAAAAGGATACCAACTTGAAGGTCGTCAAAAAGCGCTGGCTCGACAGCAACGTCCTGTGGAACGCCGAGAAAAACGGCGACGTGGACATCTACGTCGAGTACACCGGGACGGGCCTCGTCAATATCTTGAAAGACCCGGTGACGACCGACCCGAACAAGGCCTATCAAACGGTGAAACAACAGTTTGAACAAAAGTACCACATCACGTGGCTGAACCCGATTGGGTTCAACAACACGTACGCCATGGCGATGACGCAATCGGAAGCCAAAAAGCTGGGGGTTACAACGATATCGCAAATGGCCGCCAAATCGAAGTCTCTGGTTCTCGGGACGGAGCAGGACTTCATTACGCGCTCGGATGGACTGCCAGCTATGAACAAGCTGTATGGGACACAATTCAAGTCGGTGAAGTCGATGGAAATCGGGTTGAAATACAAGGCGTTGGTGAGTGGCGACGTCGACGTGATCGACGCGTTTTCCACGGACGGCAATATCCCCGCGAACCACCTGGTGTTGTTGAAGGACGACAAGCACGTATTCCCGCCATACTACGCGTGTCCGATCATTCGCGACAGCGTCTTAAAGGCGCATCCGGAGTTGAAGACGGTGTTGAACAAGCTCTCTGGGAAGATCACGGATGAAGAGATGCAAAAGTTGAATGAACAGGTCGATCTCGAGCACAAGAGCGCAGACGTCGTGGCGAAGACCTGGTTGCAGCAGAACGGGCTGTTATAGCGAATGACCTTGTCATAGGCGCCAACCCCCTGGGTCGAGCCTGACCGGCTCGCGTTTGGCCCCCTTGCATGGATGATGTACACTGTCCATGTAGGAGGATGACCGGCATGAAAAGAGGTCCAAATCCCGAGGGCGCCAGAGGCTGGCTGTTTGCGTTAGGCGGTCTTGGCGTGATCGTGGTAATTCTTAGCGTCGCGGTATTTCATATCGACTCGGGTGTCTCCATTCTCGGGTACGTCATTGGCTTCATTTGCTTGCTTTTAGCGGCGATGGGCGCCTTTGTCAAGCGGGACAGAAAAGACTCCGAGTGATTTCGATGGAATCTAAAGCCTAGACAAAGGGGTGTTGACCGATGTGTCGACGCCTCTTTGTCGTTTCGATGTTGCGATGCTGATTTCCGTGTCGAACTGAGCTAGGCGGAAAAGGTTGCGTTTTCCACGCCTTTGCATTGATAATTTTCGCTGTCCTGCACACCCTTTGAGTGGTTACTACTCTATGCGGAGGTGCTCTTTCGTGGCGAAACCAGACAATCGAAGCGATAATGTCGAGCATTTGCAAAAGGCAATCAATCACACGATGCAGAACATGCGGGAAGCAAGCGACTTTCTGAAGGCGCACGGCGATGAGATGAACGCGGGGGATGTGGCCGACATTCGCGCGAAAAACGAGCGCCGTGAGGAAGCGATTGAAGGGTTTCGTGAAGAGATTCAAGACGAGGCGAAGCACCAGCACCGCATGTGAGTTGGCCACACTGAAAAAGGGTCCGTCTGTTTCGCGTCATGCTGACGCGAAACGGCGGACCTTTTGTTCATTCCATACACAGGGCGTGATCAATACGATTTGGCGAACCAGACTGCGTGCTTTGCCGGTTGCCCACAGGTTACACACTGGCTGGGACGGGCCGGTGGGTCAAACGGGATGTTTCGGCTGGTCGCGCTGCATGCGTCTTTGACCGCTCGTTCACAGGCGTCGTCGCCGCACCAACCAGCCAACACAAATCCGCGCTTCTCGTCGATGTAGTTCGTCAGTTCCTCGAGAGTGTTGGCGACATACGAATGCTCAGCTCGGAAGGATTTCGCAGCTTCGAACATCGCATGTTGAATCTCATCGAGCAGTTTCGGAAGTGTCGTGTCCAACTCGTCGAGCGGAACAAACGTCTTTTCACCCGTGTCGCGGCGAACGAGAACGACCTGTTGGTTTTCCAAGTCACGGGGGCCGATTTCTAGACGGACAGGAATACCGCGCATCTCGTATTCGTTAAACTTCCAACCTGGGCTCACGTCGTCGCGAGCGTCCATCCGGACGCGAATGTCGGAGGACCGCAGTTTTTCGTAAATCTCCGTCGCCGCGGTGACAACCGCCTCCCTAGCTTTTTGCGGACCGATTGGAATGATCACCACTTGTGTGGGTGCCACTTTCGGCGGCAACACAAGTCCTCGGTCATCTCCGTGGACCATGATGAGCGCGCCCAACATCCGTGTGGAGACACCCCACGACGTCGTGTACACGAACTTCAGTTGATTGTCTTTGTCCAGATATTGTATTTCAAATCCTTTGGCAAAGTTTTGGCCTAAATAGTGGGATGTCCCCGCTTGAAGGGCCTTGCCGTCTTTCATGATGGCCTCGATGGAGTATGTATCGACCGCGCCGGCAAACTTTTCGCTCGGGGTCTTTTGGCCTCGGATCACCGGAATCGCCAGGAATTCCTCGACAAACTTCGTGTAGATGTCGAGCATCTGCATCGTCTCTTCGCGCGCTTCGTCCTCGGTGGCGTGCGCGGTGTGGCCCTCTTGCCACAAAAACTCGCTGGTTCGCAAAAACGGCATGGTCCGCTTTTCCCAGCGAACCACGTTCGCCCACTGGTTCAACAGCAGGGGGAGATCTCTGTATGACTGGATCCACTGAGCGTACATGTGCCCAATCATCGTCTCCGACGTGGGGCGAATCGCCAGGCGCTCTTCAAGTTTGTCGCCGCCGGCCTCGGTCACCCACGGGAGTTCTGGATTAAATCCCTCGACGTGCTCCTTTTCCTTTTGGAAGAAGCTCTCCGGAATGAACAGTGGGAAATAGGCATTGCGGTGCCCGGTGCGCTTAAATTCCTTGTCCAGTTCGCGTTGACACGTTTCCCAAATCTCGTACGAATCTGGTTTAAACACGATACATCCGCGCACAGGGGAATAATCCATTAAATCCGCTTTTTGGATCACGTCGAGATACCAACGAGAAAAATCCTCGCTCTGCGGCGTGATTTCTTTCACAAACGCTTTATTTTCTTTCGCCATGACGATCCTCCTAGGGCAGGTTGTCCTGCTTGCCATCTTACGGAATGCAACAATTCTCGTCAATTACGGGCATACTGGGGACACGCACCAGACGCAGGGAGGGGAACACGAATGGATAATGTAACGCACGCTGCATTCGGAGTCGGGGTCTTTGTGACGTATACGGCCGCCACCGGATCGCCACATGAAGGTTCCCTCGCTGTCGCTGCGTGTATCGCGGCGGTGGCCGGGGCAGAATGGCCCGATTTGGACATCTTGGCGCAGGTCTTTGGCGGGCCGGTGAAATACCTGTACCAACATCGCCAAATTTCTCACAGTCTCCCGCTTTGGTTTGCAGCCTCACTGTTGATTGGACTGATCATCGACGCTTTCATACCTGGACACTTTTGGCTATACGCGTCGCTCGCATTCGCTGGCACTTTGACGCACATATTTTTGGACATGTTAACCACATGTGGAACACGCGCCTTCTGGCCGCTGACGAACCGGCGCTACCGCGGTGACGCGTTGTTTGTCATCGAACCGATATACGTCATCCTGTTTATCGTCGGCTTTGCTGTGATTCAATCCGGTGGTCCCTATCGGGCGACCGTCTATTGGCTGGATGTTTTGGCGATTGCGTTCACAGTGTGGCGAGTCGCCCTGCGGCTCATGCTGGGCGCACGCGTCAAGCGATGGATAGGGCGGCTTGGCGACGCGCACGAGGTAAAATGGCGCGTTGTACCGACCCTGTTTCCAATTCCGCATGGCTATAAGTACGTCGTGCAGGAGGGAGTGCGTTTTCGATTCGGTTCCTTTACGTGGAACGGGCGGATGGTCGAGGAGGCAGCTGTGGAGACGGCTACAGGCCCCGCGGTGGACTACGTCCTGTCTCAGACGTCCGTCGGGCGAGCGATGGCTTGGTTTGCGCCGATGCTGTTCACCAAGGTCGATCACGACGGACAATGGACCGTCGTTCGGCTCGCGGACGCCTCTGTCCGGTACCTCAACTTTCTTCCCTTCAGCGCCACGGTCGATTTAACCAACACCGCAGAAGGTGGCTATACGGTCGTGAACGAGGGGCTTCGTGCACAACCCGTTCACATTCAGAAGCTGTGGCACGATACGTTTTGCGCGCTAGGAGACAGAGTTTTGCTCTACATCCCCAGTCCGCGCGGATACCGGTCGAAATCCCGAGCTTGAGAGGGCGTCGAGCCCTTCGTGCAGATGACTAGTCGTGGTCGTACTTCGTCGAGCGGTCGCGCAGGTACTCCGCCAGCAGCTCAAGCAGTTTGGACGGGTCGTCCAGGGCGTGTTCCTCTGCGAGTCGCCGGGCAATTTCCTGGTACGCGGTCGGCGTTTCGGAAGCGACACTCGGTGTACCCCCGGACTGCTCGTCAAACGACTCGAGGAAATACGTCAAGGGGACTCCGTACGCCTCTGCGAGTTTCGCCACGAGGAAATATGACGGGTTCGGACGAGTGCCTTTCTCTATGGCACTGAGATGACTTATCGAGATACCGGTCTGTTCGGAGGCTTCAGCAAGCGTCCATCCCTTTTGTTCGCGTAAAAACCTCAGTTTCTGTCCCAAATCCAAGGATGCGACCTCCTTCCACCCACGAGGTTCCGATTCTACCTGTCTACAAATGTAGAATTAGTAAGCGGCGAAGTAATCAAGGAAAAGAGCACTAAACCGACTATTCAAAACTGGCGCTGCCACTGCATTTTACCACGCTGAAAATAAATCTTGAATAATACGTCTAAACGACGTGGATTTGCAATTGGATTTGCAGGAGATTTGCAACTGGATTAGCGCTTTTGAATCGACCGAATAGCAGCCCCTAGGGTGTCGGCAGCGCGTTTTTGAATACCCGGTAGTACATGGGTGTATAGATCTGCGGTAATACTAATTGCCGAGTGACCAAGGCGCTCCGACACTATTTTGAGGTGTACATCACGCTCAAGCAATAAGCTGGCGTGCGTGTGTCGTAGATCATGGAAGCGCATATTCGGATAGCCCGCGCGTTCCAGAGCCCGATGCCAAGCTCTTGAAAATCGTCTCTGACCCATTGGACTCCCGTCTTCAAGGCAGATCACGAGGTCTAAATCATGATATGCTTTTCCTGCTCGTAAGCGTCGTTCGGATTGGGCAACACGGTGGGATTGCAACACCTTGATGTCGTCTTCGGTGATAGCAATAGCACGCCGACTGCTGTCGGTTTTGGGCTCCTGAAACACGGGATGTCCGCTTGACCATGAAACGGTCTGTTGAACATGCAAATATCCACGTTCAAAGTCGATGTCACTCCATCGAAGACCGAATATTTCACCTTGCCTCATTCCGGTCATCACAGCGAGGTAGAACCCGATCCAGCACAAGGGGTCATGCTCACGATTGATTTCTAAGAAGCCTAGCGCCTGTTCTAAGGTCCAAACGGTTGCTTTTCGACGTTCTATACGTGGAGGGTCCACTGCGTCCGTTACATTGCGTGTCAGGGCCCCCCACTTAATTGCGTAATCGAGAGCATTATGAAGCACAGCGTGTGCATGCCTGATCGTGCGACTGTTCACCGGTTTTGCACGCATGAATGCGTATAGCTCCTGAACGTGCCTGGGAGTCAACTTGCTTAGAGGGATTTTGCCTAGTCGGGGAACAATGTACGACTGTATGGACTCCCGATACGCAATCAAAGAGTTTGGACGTATCATAGTTGCTTTGTGCTCAAGGTAGCGCTCCATGAATGTCGCCACAGTTTCGTCTTGGGCAAGTGATACGCCCAAGTCACCAGCTTCCTGTAGGCGACGAGGAAGGTCCTTCTCAGCTTCCTTCCTCGTGTTATACCCGCTGTACTACTTGTATTTCTTCTTTCCGTCATCTCCGACACCGAGATACAGCACAATAGCCCATTTCTTACCCCGTTTTCTGACGTGACCGCGCATCTTATTGACACCTCACCAAGTTGGTTGATTCAAACAAATTAAGCCTCTGGCGCATGAACTTGTATGTGACGCAGAATATGGACGCTAGGTAGGCGCATTGATGTTCGTAGTACTGTGGCGTATCGGAAACCAAAGGCGCCAGCATAAATGTCGGAACAAGGGCGTACATAGCGAATAGACGGGTTTGTTCCTCCTGCAGTCCCCGAAACAACGGATCCATATCCGGCTGTCGACCGCTATGTAGAATGCGGTGCCCTAGTTCGTGTGCGAGTTGCTCTCGCTGTTTTTCGGGAGGTTGACGGCAGTCGATGACAATCCTTTTACTGCCGCATAGCGCTGGCCTGGGCATTCGCACGACGGTAATGCCCAGTCGTTCCGCGAATAGGTCCAATTGGATTTCGTGTGGGTATCGTACGTTGTAGGCCCGATAGTAGGCTGTAATTAGCTTCTCAATTTCCATACTGATTCTCCAAATAGAACATATGTTCCCATTTTAAAACTAAAGAAATATAAATAAAAGAGAGAAAATAGAGAGTGGAAAACAGGGGACTGACCTGTGGCGCAGAACATACTCTTTGGAAGCATTGTAAATTCCTATACAAGGGTGATGAACATGAAAAAAATTGCGATTGGCGTGGGTAGTTTTATCGTAGGTGTCGTTATGACCGCTGGAGTAACAATGGCGGCCACCACGACGGTAAAGGCAATCCAAGGGACCGATAAAGTACAGTACAATGGTCAAACGGTCTCAAACAGAACGGATTTGAAATCTGGCAGTACTACATACCTTTCATTGTCGTCCATTGAGTCTGTATTGAAGAAAGCGGGCCTAGGCTACAAGTGGAGCGGAAGCACCCTGAATGTAACGAGCTCTAGTTCCGTTCAGAGCACTGGAGCAATTAAGACGTCAAGTCTCCCCTACACATTCAAAGCGTCCGATGGCATGCAGATTACAGTCAACAACATTGATGCAACCAGTTCTTCAACAGTATTCGATGTAACATTCTCAAACAATGGTCCGACTGAAGACGGGGATGTGTATTTCAATATGTTCTCGAGCAGTTTATCTGATGGTGGTGCAACGGTTAAATTGGAGCAGGACTCCGATGCAGATTTAGAATCCCCATATAATCCGACCTATAATGATCTGCATCCAGGACAAACGGTGCAAGATACACTGACGTATGATCCGCTCAAAGCGGGCGCAACCCAATTTACTTGGTATTTCCAAGACTTTAGCGGAAATACACACCAACTAACATTCAGCCTAAGTTAAAGTTACTAGGGTGGGGCGCTTTGCTTCACCCTTTATTGTTTTCTATATATGGAGCATACGTTTGGATTACTTCAGAATTAGGGGTTTCCAAATCAACGATGTTTGATATTACAAGGCGCCCCCTTTCGGGGGCTCTCTTATGCAGAATGAGTTGCTGATGGTTGAGGCCTATTTCGTACGAACATGCTCATGACGCCTGGGATGATGAGTAAGATTCCTGGAAGGATGAAGAAGTACGATACACAGATGATGCCGCCAACTCCACCGATGAGCATTAGAATGCCGGCAACCTTCGCGAAGTTACGTACAAGGATAGACCCCACGAGGCCAACAACAGACAGAAACAATGCCCCCCACCCGAGTCCTGTAATTTCTCCAGAACTGCTAGCGTGGAACGCGTGACCGATTCCTCCTACAAGCATTGCAAAGATTGCTGCAATGATGCCAAACACGGAACCAATAATGCCGAGTACCATAGACGCGGTTCTCATATGTACACCTCCCTTCATTGGAGGATATTCTATAAAACGGATTATTTTCCTTGTTCTAGATGATTAAATTTGAGGTTTTTCGCAGCATAAATGGGAATCAAGATAGTATTCAGCGGAAAGATCCGAAATAAACCGTTGGGCTTCCATCCGAACTTTATCCGATAAAAAAGGGGAAGATACTACAGGGGAAGTGGCTTCGATCACTGCTTGGGCTTCTTTGATTTCCTGTCGCAAGCGTCTTAATTGTTCTAACGGTCGCACAGCCTTACTCCTTTCCTTTTCGGCGCTCAGCCTTCTTCTTTTCGATTTCCCATATCGCACGGAACGTCTCGATCGCTTCCTGCTTCATTTCTTCAGGTGACTTATTGAACTCATAGAAAAACAGATCATCACCCATGTTCTCCTTGAGCCACTCTGTGAATTCCTGTTCTTCCGAAGGGGAGGACGTCGGTTCTTTTCCTGTCAGCAGCCAGTCGGTAGACACTTCGAGCATTTGAGCCAACTTTGCCAAAGTACTCGCATCAGGCTCGCGATTACCAATTTCATAATTTGCGTAGGCGCCCCGTGAAATGCCGAGATAGTCTGCTATTTGTTGTTGCGTGTATCTGTGCTTGCGTCTGAGGTTCGCGAGTCGTTTTGCAATGTCCAATGGCTATAACCACCATTCCAAATGTATAACTCCAGTATAATGCGTCACATTGAAGCCAAACGTATTTGCGTCCATAAGAAACACGATTGTTGACTTGCGTCTAAACGACGCATATAATCAATTCAGAAAGTGCTTCAAAACGACACAGTCCGAAAGGAGGCGAATATATGCGACGAGAATGGTTGGTTAAGTATAGGGGAGACAAAACCCAGTGTGACGTAGCTGCTCATTGCAACATTCATCGGGGCCATTACTCTCTGATTGAAACAGGAGATAGAACTCCAAGTGTCGCGGTAGCTAAGCGCATCGCTAATTATCTTGGGTTTGATTGGACTCTTTTTTTTGAACATAATTGCGTCGAATCGAAACAAATGCCCGCATAGGAGGTGTGACATGAATGTGAGGGCCATAAAGCAACTAGTTGCACGTCAGGCGAGTGACGTGGAGTTGGATTCGTTCATTGCACTCGCCAAACGTTATCAGTTGTCACTTGACGCGAAACAGAGGTGGGTACGTACCGTCGGGAGACGGATCCGAGAGAACGCTGAGTGTGAGGGCAACTGCTTTCTCGAACGCCTGACATGATGCGAATTGACAGAGTGCAAGAACAGTAGATGGCTCATCCAGGTCAGATTCAATCAACCGTTCGTACATCTTTTGGATGTTAGCGTGTAGGACCTCGAAAATCTCTGGATACACTTCGCGTTTCAATATTTCGAGAGTTCGTTCTAGCTCTACTTGCGTCATCACACCATCACCCTTCACCAATGTGTTCGGTGAAAGAGTGGAAAAACCTTCAAACCACACCGCATAGGAGGTGCGATATGGACAACAATGGTTTTCCGTCGAACGAGGAGTGGAACGAGGCACGTAACTTGCTATGGCAATCGTACCTCGTGTTTGTAAAAAATGCTTTGCCATCTAATGATGCAACGCCTGCTTACGTGAAGGAGTTCAGCGAAGCATCAAACGCGTACCTCGATGCGATTAGTCGGCTGCCTTGAGATTCGTTAGGACGTTGTTGTAGAGAGTGGCTGCCGCTTCGGCAAGCAGTATTGTTCCATCCTTAGAGCCCATGGATCTTTGAAAATCGGAGTTGAGGGCTCCCTTTTCAATTAGCTGTTGAGTTATCTGAAGAGCAATTTCTTCCTCGGTCACAGTATCACCACCTTTAACTGTAACTTCGGTGAAAGAGTGGAAAAACCTTCAAACCACACAACAAAGGAGGTGCGACATGGACGAGAAACGGGTTCGGGAGATCGTGAGGGAAGAGTTGAGGCGGTTTCTAGATGACTTATTGGCGTCGAGTCGGGCTGGAGCCGTCGAGGCAACGACGGCTTGTGACCCTAGTCAGGACAGTGACGATGACGGCGAACAGCCTGGGAGCATGGAGGATTGCATTCGACGGGATTTCGGACTTGATGCTTTACGTTCCCGTGCCACTAAAGAGGAGTTGGAGCGATATACCTTGTCGTCAGGGCTGAATCCCTAGTCAGTGTTTTATTGCATAGGAGGTGCGACATGGACGAGAAACGGGTTGAAGAGGTACCCGGGAAGATGCAGGACAAGCGTTTTGACAGTTGCCCTGCATGCCGTCGGGTGTTTCGAATCAAACGTCAACGAAATTACTGTCCATTCTGCGGAATCAAGATTCCTTTGTTAGCGTAATACGTTTTTTCACCGCAAAAGGGGCAGTAAGCGGCTTGAGGTGAGAGGTGCACATCCTGATCGTCATCATACCGAGCCGGACATGATGAATTTACGCAAACGTTATAGAGGGGGATTCCGCATCGTTCGCAGTACTCTGCATTCTCTTCGTGGTCGTCAAAGCCGCATTGAGCACATGCAATTTGTTTGTCTGTATCGTCCAAACTCTTCGCCTCCTTTCGTTGGATATGGTGCTTCAAAGAATTCCACGTGGGAGGAGATGGATCGTTTTGAAAGGGGTAGA
Source organism: Alicyclobacillus fastidiosus (assembly GCF_026651875.1). Lineage (GTDB taxonomy): Bacteria > Bacillota > Bacilli > Alicyclobacillales > Alicyclobacillaceae > Alicyclobacillus > Alicyclobacillus fastidiosus. The sequence goes on from NZ_CP104067.1 coordinate 977,514, forward strand.
CCATGAACGAAGTTACACCAGTGCAGTTGGAGCCCAGTGAATTTGGAATCGCTTATCCCGATGTTTTGACGATGGGGCAGGTTGCGGAAATCCTACAGATCTCGATGCCGACCGTGTACGAGGTTGCACGGCGCCCGGACTTCCCGGTGTTCCGAGTGGGCCGAAAGTTGTTGGTTCGCAAAGAAGGGCTTCGGTTGTGGATGGAAGCTCAAGAGAAGAAAGATAAATCGCTGGCGTGAGTAGGGGGTACTCAGTCAGCTGGGATTCGTAAGGTGCAGTGTCTAGCAGATATGTAACGAGAGGTAAGTGGAACGGGGCGAAGCAGAGGTTTCATACATAAAAAATACCACGCTCCGCAGTCGTACTTTGATAACCGAATAGGACAAAGAGAAGGTGTCTCGCGGTGAGTTTAGGACAAGTCATCAAGGAAGTACGTAAGGCCAGGGGCCTTTCGCAAACCGACTTAGGCATTCCTTACGGCCAAAGCATGATCGGTCGCATTGAGCGCGACGAAAGAAGGGTGGCGCCGGACATCGCACCGATATTGGTGGACAAGCTCGACCATCCAGCTGTCTCTATCACGGCCATGCATGAGATGACGGGTGGAGTTGGCCCCGTCTATTTGAACGGAGACAACGTGGATCTTCACCGTTCATCGGTTCGAGAGCGTTGCCTACATGAAATGTCGGAGTCGATGGATGCCATTCAGAGATTTCACACCTCAAAGCCGCCAGAACGGGAGACTGAACGCGAGAGGAATCAGCGAAAGGAGCATCTATTGGAGGTGCTGGACTCCATAGTTCACGAGTACATGTACGTGGCCGTCCAGTGCGAGGAATATGGGTTCTCATTTAAGGAACTCCACAACGCGCATTACGCAAAGTTGAGGTCACTCAGGCTTGTGCAAGAACACTGAAGGGTGGTGAGGCGTTGACGGATCGCATTACAGCGGCACTTAAGAGCGCAGCCGCAATCATGGAGGACATCAAGAGGCACGAAAAAAGCTCTCGCGCCAACGAGAGCCTGCATACAAAAAAACACTGTGAACCAAGTATAGCACGAACGAAAGGCGGTGCGGTAGATGAACGTTGAGTACCTCAAACAACACGGCTTATGGCCCCTTATCGTGGCCGAAGGTGAAGTCGGCAAATGTCCAAAGTGCCCTAGAACGATATCTGGTCCAGCTAACTTTTGTTATAGGTGCGGAACGAAACTACAGAAAATGGGACGGATCGAAAGGGTATTCTCCAAAATTGCTCCGTTTCAATTGTTTAAGCGTAGGAAGGCGTAACGGTACATGGAACGTGACCCACGAGATCTAGAAGACGAGATCGAGGATCGTATCTTTTTCCCAGAAGATTACGAAGGGGGATTTTAACAATGGCAATGAATCCGTTGCAGCTACAGGAAATGGCTGAGTTCGAGGAACGTCGTGAAGAAATGGCTGGTTTCAGGGTGCACGACATTAGTTCTGCCGATTGGTGCATGAGGAAGTTGGCTGCTAACCAAGCGAAGCGCAAGGAGTACGAATCGTACGTCCAGTCGGAAATTGAGCGGCTTCAGACTTGGCTCAAAAACGAGTGTGAAAGCCTCGACCGAGACGCTGAATTCTTCACGGCTCATCTAACCGCCTGGCATAAGCAGTTATTGGAGAATGATCCGAAGCACAACAAATCAGTGAAGCTTCCACACGGTGTTCTCAAGTCGCGGACGGTTAAATCCGAACCATCGAAGCTCGATGAAAAGGCGATTCTCGAGCACCTAAAGTCAAACGGGGAAGAGGCGTTCGTGAAGGTTGTTGAGACCGTCGACTGGGGCGAGTACAAAAAGACTCTCTCCCTGGTCGATATCGACGGGCAGCCTGCTGTGGTCGACGGAAATGGCGAGATCGTACCGGGTGTCGCTATCAAAGTTGGTGGAACGAAATTCAGCGTGGAGGTGGCCGAGTAATGTCTACGGCTGAGAAGCACTTGCAAGTGGTGCAGGGGGGCGCTCTAAACCGGTTCCCTCCTGAGAAGGTGGAACTCATCAAAAACACCGTTGCAAAAGGAACCACCAACGACGAGCTAGAGATGTTCCTGTATCTCGCTGGACAGTACGGCCTTGACCCATTCAAGAAAGAGATTTGGTGCATCAAGTACGACAAGAATTCCGCAGCTACCATCATGACCAGCCGCGACGGGTATCTGAAAATCGCTCAAAGCAATGTCGACTTCGACGGGATCAAGTCATTCGTCGTTCGGGAAGGCGACGTGTTCGAGATAGACGCAATGGGCGATCAGGTGACGCACAAGTTTGGCACCAAGCGTGGAAGAATCATCGGCGCATGGGCCATCGCGTATCACAAACGACTGAAGCCGCAGATCTGCTTTGTGGACTTCGATGAGTACAACCAGGGCAACTCAACTTGGAAGAAGTACCCCAGTGCCATGATTCAGAAGGTCGCAGAGGCGTTTGTCCTCAAAAGACAGTTTGGAATCAACGGTCTCGTGACACAAGAGGAGTTTGCGGAACCCCAGTTCACAACGTCAGACTCACCGCGCACGCCACATCGCCCAGAAGCAGAGCGTGCCAAACAGGACTTTAAGACACGGTGGAAAGAGAAAATCAATGCGCTTTCTGCCTTGGCGCAGGGCTATGGCATCGATGGAGACGCACTGCGGGAGATTGGGTTAGCCGTTGTCGATAAGCAAGACCCGACTAAGTGGACGTTCGAGGACATGGACAAGCTCACTGAGTATCTCAATGCCGACCATCAACCACCTGTGGATGTGGAAGCGAGGGAGGTCGAGACGAGTGGCGATGAGGCAGAGCCAGTTGACGGAGAACAGAAAAACCTACTCGACGGCGAGGAGCTTCCGTTCTAAATCGCTACTTGCAAAGGGGCTGCTTTCAGCGGCCCCACTCGCTGGAGCTTTTGGACTCTTCATAATAGCAGCCTGGATCGGATTGAACCGCGGCTCGGTACCGGCGCACATCAAAACGACTACATACACCGTTAAAGCCGGAGACACCGAGTGGAGTATCGCGGAAAGGTTTGACGACACAGATAACACACAAGCCGTTGTGCATTGGATCGAGCAGCACAATCGCATCAGCGGTGATTTACAACCCGGTCAGATTCTAACTGTTCCAGTAGGGAGGTAGTGCACATGCAAGAGCTACAGGTATTCGAGTACGATATGCAGCCGGTTCGGACAGTTGTAATCGATGGGAATGCGTGGTTCGTCGCGCGAGATGTTTGTGCGGCCCTCGAGTTGGGGGACGTTTCTAAAGCGGTTGCTCGACTGGATGAAGACGAAAAGGGTACGAGTTCAATTCGTACCCCTGGTGGAATTCAGGACGTTCTTGTCGTAAACGAACCCGGCTTGTACTCGCTCGTTCTTGGGAGCCGAAAACCAGAGGCGCGCACGTTTAAGCGATGGATCACCCACGAGGTTATTCCCTCGATTCGTAAGACAGGTAAGTACGACACTCAGGAAAACGTGGTGCCCCTGTCCAAAGAGCAGGCGCTCGTTACCGTCCTTCGGACGACAGCGGATCTCGTGGAAGGGCAGGAGCAAATTCGAGAAATGATGGCTGTGCAAGCTCAAGAGATTAAGACGCTGGCGGTCAAGGTTGAAGAGCAAATCACTCTCGATAGCGGAGAGCAAAGGCGGCTACAGAAGGCAGTGTCGAAGCGGGTATACGAGCTTGAGCATGAACCCCTCAAGCGTCCCCAGCTCTACAGCCAACTTTACCGTGAAATAAAGGATCGTTGGGCGGTACCGAGTTACAAGGATGTTCGCAGAACAGAGTTACAGCAAGTGTTAAGGTACATCGAAGCATGGAGACCCCGAGTAGCGTGAGGAGGGTTTGCAGTGGCGAACCGAAGGATGATTAGCAAGTCGATTTCAGTGTCCGAGCAAGTGAATAGCATGTCGACTTTCGCGAGCCTTCTGTTCACGTGGATGATTGCACACGCTGACGACTTTGGGCGTATGCCGGGGTCGCCAGCGAAGGTGAAAGCTCTCGTTATGCCGATGCGTCCAGAGAGTGTTCACGAAGTGGAGAAAGCAATCCAAGAGATGGTCGAACAAGACCTGATCACATGGTATGAAGTCTCCGGTGTTAGGTACATCCAGTTTAATACTTGGGAACGGCACCAGACCGGACTTCATAAGCGAACAAAGTCAGCTTTCCCTGATCCTGCAGAGGGTTCCGAGCAAGTCACGGAAGTTCCGGGAATTTCACGGTCAACAGAAGAGAACTTAACAGAACTAGAACAGAACCTAACAGAACTAAAAGACAAAGAACAGGGAGCATTAGTGCTACAGAGTGCCATTGAGGAAGTAGCAGCGACTGCACCGGCTGAACGAAAAGATTCGTCGTCATCGCTAAGACAACGGTATACGGATATTGAGCTAGGGCAAATTGCACGCGCTTACCAAGCCGAGGGCTTTGGCCAGATCACACCTATGGTCCGGGAGAAGCTCATTGCCATGCTCGAGGACTTCGATTTCGAGTGGGTGAGTGAGGCCTTCCTCGAGGCGGTGACGCACAAGGCAACGACCCTGGCCTACGTACAGACTGTACTCAACAACTGGCGTAAAGCCGGTCGGATTACGCGTGGGGAAACAAAGCCTGTTACGAGGCGTGAAGCCCGGGCCCCTAATGAGCCAGACAGCCGGTATGGCGAGTTCTACAAGCTGTTTCCGAAGACCGTGGGGTGACGCCAAATGCCAAAGAGCAAGGTAAATATCAAACACCATCCGGCTCTACAGGAGATCACCGACGAAGAGTGGGACGAGTACTTCCCGAAAACCGGGACGGAGTGGACTACGCTGGATATCCAGTACCTCGTCGACTGGTGGGGAAAGGACGATATCATCTCGCTCTCCTACGCACTTGAGCGGCCCCCCTGGGATCTCTATCGCGTAATCCAAAAGCTTCGCAAGGAAGGCCATGACGTCCCGTACCTTCGAACGGCACGGAAGCGGAATGACGTCAAATTGCCGAAGTTGCCGGAACCGGTGCGTGGACATGGTAAGTATCGCTCTGTACCGCAGGTCGACTTTGCGATGGCGACGGTATTCGAGCAGCTCACCCTATGGGAAATGAACGAGGAGGATACAAGTGTCACAAGTCGATGCACCGAGCAAACCCACGTTGCTTGAGATAGCAGCATACGTCACCAGGTACCTGATGGCCTTGGATATACCGGACGAGGCAAAGCGGGAAGCGTTGATCATGGTGGCAGATGAGTTTGAGGAGGAGGGAAGGACTTGAGCGCGACTAACCGAGCGAATCACAAGCGGAACGCAAATGATTCGTACCCGACGCCTTCATGGTGCACAGAGGCGATTGTGAGAGAGATTGTGTGGACAAGTGACAGTCGGGTGCTGGAACCGTGTTGCGGTGATGGCGCTATCTCACGAGTGATTGAGCATGTGCAGTGGGTGTCTCATATCGAGTGGTGCGAGATACAGATGGGGCGAGACTTCCTCGAGTACGACTTCTTCGGCGAACGGTTCGACTTTGTCATCACCAATCCGCCATTTTCACTAGCGCAGGAGTTCGTCGAGAAGTCGCTGACACTCGCCAATTGCGTGATCATGCTCCTGCGACTGAACTTCCTTGCCTCTGGGAAGCGCAAAGAGTTCTGGGAGAAGCACCCGCCGACAGCGATTCACGTGTTGACCAAGCGGCCGAGTTTCACCGGGAACGGGACGGACGCAACAGACTATGCCTGGTTCGTTTGGGACACTACGGGACGACAGAAACACGGGATGTTTTGGATATGACGCTAAGTGTATCAGAGAGGGTGATATGGATGAGTGACTACTGGATGGTACGCCGTCAGCCCCACCTACGCTGACGGCACTGGCAGCCACACTCGCTGCCCTTCCCAAGACACGTTGACTAGTATATCCAGTCTGGGGTGCAAAGTATGTCGAGTTGTTCAGTCTGAAGATTATGGACTTTGGAGCGGCAAGAATGCAGTGGATGAGTAACTGAGGACGGGTGGGAACGACAGACCAAGAAGGTAGGATTCTCAGCGATGTCGTTCCCACGGCGTGCTACATCGTATTAAAAATTCCATCAGACGCATACAGACAGATGCCCAGTGATATGTAACGCCTGTGGGGACCGAGTTGGGCTATTAATCGGTTCGAGGAGTGAGGTGCCCCCACAGGCTTGATATAAGATAGTCAGATCCTTATCGGATGGATAGGTACGAATATCGGACAAGACAGAGCAGAAGGTGACACGAATGCAGTGGCTGGGTAACCGGGGATGAAGGGGAACGACAAGACGAGTGGTTGGGACACTGACCTGTCGTTCCCAAGCTGTACGGTGTGTCATATCATAATCCAATTCCCGTCAGACGGATATCGACGGATGTCTAAATACGGGAGTGATTTGAATGCAGTGGGTGAGTGAGGGACATATGTAATCGTCTATGGGGACGACCATAACCCTCTGGGTGATCGACGTTTTGCTCCCCACAGACGTATTTGAATCCTTGAGAGATGGCCGTGGCTGGCCAGTCTCACAGGCTTGAGACAGTATAGTAAGTCTTTTTCCTCGGCGTTACGTACAGGTGCCCGACAGGACACAGGTGGAGGGATGAGCATAGATGCAGTGGCTGAGTGAGAACAAGGGGGCAGATACCTGTGAACTGAGTCCCGCTCTGCTCATATACAGGGCTTGTTACCCCCCTCGGTCCTGGCATATTGTATGCGATTGTGCATCAGCGGTTACACATTATTTGCAGTGAATTCGGGGAGGTGCAAGAGTGACGAGGGTAGGTTCGATTCCGAGGCGTGGCAACAAATACGGAGCAAAGAAGCAATTCGCAGGCCAGATATTTGACTCCAAGGCCGAGCGCGACTACTACCTATATCTGCTTTCACTACAGCAGTCAGGAGAGGTCACCGACATACGCTTGCAGCCGCAGTTTGAACTGCAGCCATCGTACAAGGTGGCCGGACACAAGCGTTCGGCTATCAAGTACACGGCTGACTTCGAGGTCGTGTATGCGGACGGCCGGCGCGAGGTGGTCGATGTGAAGGGTTTTGCCGCCCGAGACTTCAGCCTGCGCAAGCGGATGTTTGAGTATCGCTATGGAGTGCCGCTGACAGTGGTGAAGCCTGAAGAGATACCTAGGATGAGAGGAGGAAACGACACATAACATGTCAATATTTTGTCTGTCAACGGAATATTAAGGAATATGGAAAAATATATATGAGAACAGGAGACGTTGGGCCCCTTTACTGAGAGGGGATACTAACATTGAAAGACATCACGTCCGCCCTGAAAATCGCTCTTCTGCTGCTTCAAGTCGCTGCCGGCATATTGCGACTGGTGCGTCAATGGAAGCGCAAAAAGTCCAAAAGATCACGTGTGTAAGGTGCAGCTTACACAACTTTTGATTTAGCGAATTCAAGGGGGCTCGCGCCTTCCTGTACTCACTTTCGCCAGAGTCTAACGTGCAGTCTTCAAGCAGCATCCCGTAGCACTCTAACTGTATGCAGTCTATATCATCCATACCACAGTTATTCACTATATAAACGATAAATACAGCGCCCAGAAGAGCAAATAGGCAGAGACTATGGTCGAAAATGTAATCGACACTATATTCGGAACATTACGTGTGTAAGTGAAGGTGAGGGCATGGAACAGCGCAGCAGATCATTATATCCAGTGGTATATAACGGAATTATCTTCGATCCGCTGGAGGGTCATTGTTGGGATACATTGTGCGACACTTGTTTGTGTTTGCCGTTAAGGGGCTGATTTACATCTTTGCGGTCGCGTTTTACGTTACCCTATACCTTGTCGCATCACCTATGTACATCAGGCGAGCATGGCGATGGTACAAGGCAAGTCACAACACGGAAAACAGAATAAGGTTTAGGTGATAAATCACAGGCCGTCCTTCTGGATGGCTTTTTCATTTCTTCACAAAGAGACCGCCCAGGAATGGACTGGACGGCCAAGTGAAGAGAGGGTGTGCACGAAGAGAGAAGTGTTGTCGCCTTTGGGAGAAGAAATGGCTCCAAACGAACAACTCATCGTCGCGGACGGGAATCGCATCCGCAATTTTCCCGTGCCTCAAGCATAAACCCACGCGCGGCTATTATTGTCTCTGGAAATGATACGGTGATTGCAAAACAAACCCCATGTAAGAGGTGGTGACGATGGCTCTATGTGGCGCAAAGACGAGATCCGGTGGGAAGTGCAAGAACGCCCCCATGGAGAATGGTCGTTGTCGCTTACATGGTGGGAAGTCAACTGGCGCACCCGCGGCAAAGATGAAAGGCAATCAGAACGCTGTCAGACATGGCTTCTTCCGTCGCATCTTCCCTGACGACGATGAAACCTTGGCGATCATCAACGAGATCGACGCGAAGTCTCCACTCGACATCTTGTGGGAAAACATCGTGATTCAGTACACCGCTATTGTTCGGGCCCAGCGCATCATGTGGGTTCAGGACCATGAAGACCATTCGGAGTTTGTCATAGCTGAATCGTCAGGACTTGATTCCGAAACGGTCACCAAGATGGTTCAGCCCGCGTGGGCCAAGCAGCGTAGCTTCCTTGAGGCTCAGTCGCGTGCAATGGCATCTCTTGAGCGGATGATTACGCGGTACGAAGAAATGTTGCCGGACGGTCTGCGGATGGAAGAGCAGCGGCTCAAGCTGGCGAAGCTGAAGGCCGATATAGAGCGCGTAAGCACCCCGGACGCTGAAGATGTCGAGGACTGGATTACAGCGGTTGAGGTGGTCGCTGAGAGGCGCAGGAAGAGGAAGAAGGGTGACGATGGCGCGACGTCAGCAGATGGTGCCCAATGGAACGAAGGTGGCGTTGAAGGTTTGGTACTACTGGGGTGACCGACGAAGACACGACCAGGATAATCCGCTGAAACTGCTCCAGGACGCGCTGACTGGCGTTGTATGGGAAGACGATCGGTGGGTACTGCCCTAGGTGATGGACTTTGATGTGGACAAGCAGAACCCGAGGTTGGAGATAGAGATTGAAGTGTTGGGATAAAGAACACCGCACAGCATGGACGACTGGGCGGTGCCTATCGGTGAGCGGACGGTGAGGCCGCCGAAAGTAACTTCACCGATTGTTCCACAGAGTATTCATGACCACTCATGGTAACGCCGGAAGAGATAAAAAATACCGCCACAGTATTCTGCCGGGCGGTCATTCAAGGGGGTATAGAGCTAAGGAGTTAGCAATTTAGCAACCGTGCCTAGTATCACCGAACGAGACGAGATTCATACACACGAAGAGTAATCCACAGGATATTCACAACCTTCTGTGCATAAGTGGAGGTGAGGGTGTGCAACAACAGGGCGAAAAATTAGAGCAGCAGTCTTTTGAACTCGAGGCCGTTTACTTCAGCGACAGAGAGCGATTCTTGATTGAACGACTTCGAGAGTTCCGTACCATAGACGTGGAGATTGCCATACAAGAGCGTAAGATGCGTGGGATTGGTTTGATTCATGAGCCGCGCATCACTCCTAAGGGGCCAGAAGAGGATTATCTAGCGTATCATCTGCCTAGTGAACTGACTGAACATCAACAAGAGACGAAAGCCATCATCGAGCGACATGTGAGACCTGAGGAATTTCGCTATATATACGCATCCCGGGCACGTGTGGCGAAATGCTTGAGCAACGGCGAAACGGACGACCCGATAGAACGTGCCCAACTGAGAAGCATTGGGCGAAAACTGTATCGAGGCGATGAAGACCGTATCGAACTGACGGATACAGAGCGCGTCGCCGACCTAAGGTTGGCTGAACGTGCCGAGGCAGAGCAGGTGTATGAGATGCTGAAGGAGCGCAAGGAAATTATCTCGTTTGCTCTCGAGGAGATGAAACGCTGGTATCACGAGTGGTACTTGATTCTCTGGCACAAATACGTCATGGACCAGCATTGGAAAGAGGTATGCAGGATCGCGGCGCGGAACGGCGTAGCGTTGACGGATGAGGAATACCGATTAGCGCGGAAGAAGGCGTTACATCAGTTTGACAAGTGGGCAGTTGGATTAGATTGATATTTTATTCACTGAATTGGGGCGTTGAAGAGGATTTGAAATATCCAAACACTCCGTAATGTTTCCTGTAACGTATTTACACAGATTGTAAAACGAGGTAAGGTGAATCAATACCGAATGCATGTTTTTTGATACATGAGCCGTTTGCTTTGGCCCTTGGGTCAGAGGAGCGGCTTTTTTGGTAAATCAGGTAGCCTCATGGGAGGAATTGTTTTTGCAACATGGAACAGTGAAGTGGTTTAATGGTGAAAAGGGATTCGGTTTTATCCAAGTTGAAGGTGGAGACGATGTATTCGTTGACTTCAGCGCAATTCAAAGCAGTGGTTTTCGTACATTGGATGAAGGTCAACGTGTTGAATTCGACGTCACTGACGGTCCAAAAGGTCCACAAGCCGCTAACGTGGTTGTTGTAGGTTAACCAAACATAGTTAAAACTATGTAGACCATTCTGCATGGGCTTTCCGTTTCCGGAAGAGGGTTGTTGAGTGTATTTCAACAATAGGAGAAAACCAGCTTCTGAATACGTTTACGCCGTTACCTCATTCCTTTTTCTTCGAAATAAGAAAGGAAGATGAATATAAACAATCAAGAGGAACACAGAGATTGGAAGAAGGATATTGCTCCTTTTCAGAAATCGGATACCAGAAAAAGTGTTTGGCAACTTATAAACACTATTGCTCCCTTTCTCGGACTATGGTGGGCAGCCTATCTATGTTTGAATGTTTCGATTTGGGTTACTTTGCCCCTCACTATTTTGGCATCGGGATTTTTTGTTCGGATTTTCATCATATTTCATGACTGCTGCCACCATTCTTTCTTCAAAAGCCGAAGAGCGAACGAGATAGTCGGGATCATAACTGGGGTTTTGACTTTCTTCCCATATCATCAGTGGAAGTACGAGCATGCCGTCCATCACGCGACTAGTGGTGACTTGGAACGACGAGGAACCGGGGACATGTGGACGTTGACGGTCAATGAATATAAGCAATCGTCCTTCGTCAAGAGAATGGTTTATCGGGTGTATCGAAATCCCGTTGTCATGTTTGGTGTCGGGCCCATCCATCTTTTTCTCAACCAGTATCGATACAACCGAAAAGGTGCCGGAAGAAAGGAACGTGTAAATACACACGTAACTAATTTCACGCTCATTGCCATCTTAACTGGCCTCAGTTTCATACTCGGCTGGAAAGCTGTACTTCTCGTGGAGGGTCCTATTCTTTATCTAGCAGGTGTAGTTGGAATCTGGTTATTTTACGTCCAGCATCAGTTTGAACACTCGTACTTTGAAAAATCAGATCAGTGGGATTTTGTTAGTGCCGCGCTACAGGGAAGTTCCTTTTATCAACTGCCGAAGGTATTGCAATGGTTGACTGGGAACATCGGTTATCATCACGTTCATCACTTGGGCCCCAAAGTCCCGAATTACCATCTCCAGCAGGTGCATCAGAGCACTGACTTGTTCCACAATGTTTCACCTATTACCTTTGCCTCCAGCCTTCGCGCGCTCCGCTACCGACTGTGGGATGAAGACCGTCATCGGTTTGTCGCATTCAACGAAATTGTGATTGAAAATCTGGGGTGGACTGACATCACTAGTCGCCTGTTTAAGCCGATTCGTTTGATTGGAATGCTGTTCAAGAAGTCAAAATCTCATCCCTAAGGCTGGATTTTAAAGACACCATAAATGCTGTTAAGCCAAAGTAACGATTTAGTTCGTGAATACGACGGAAAATCAACAGTAAAACAACAGCGCATTTCAACAGTGGATCAACCCTTTGACAAGTGGGCAGTCGGTTTATGCTGACTGCTTTTTAAATTTTTAAACTAAGTATAGAACTCCTGCGAGGCGGGCTTTTGTTAATCGGTTAGGGTACAATGCTTCTGAGATATGGAGGGATACATTGTGCCAAAAGCGGAGAACCGCAAGAAGCCACCAAACATTAAAGGACAAGTTCCTGGTCGGGGTAATCAGAATCAATCTGCAAATCTGGCGATGAATGCTGAACGAGATAACATAAAGAACAAGAAGCAAGATATCATCGAGAAGATGAAAAGTATCCAGCGCGGAAAAAATCAACAGTAAAACAACAGTAGTTCAACAGTCCATGACAAAATAACCCGTGTATTATGGTACTAGGCACTACTCACGAGAGACGCTTGCTGACACGGCCCAGCAGGCGTCTTTTTTATGTGCCTCATATGTAGTCAGTCACCCCACAATCAGCATCAGAAGGTGGTGGTTAGGGGGACTCTTCTCGGTGAAATTCTCACGCCGGTTGGACACCCGGCGTTGATGCTCTAATGGAATGCCAAAATTCGCCCGTCAAGCATCGGAACATCAACGCTGGTGTTGAAACCAGCACTCCCGAGTGAGTAACACACCAGACTCGTTTCTGGTATCAAACGCGCGAAGAGACATCCTGACAAGTGCAGTTCTGCGATGTGCCATTCAACGATCACGCGCTTGACTGCAGGAACGAATGCCGTAGGAAGTCGTACCACAGTTATGCGAAATATTGATCTCATGAAACGACATGTGTCCGTTTAAACTTACGAATTGTCCGCGTACGATACACAGTCTCGAAAATTAGGAGGTTGGTATCGTATGGGTACATTCGGTGGATATACACAATGGGCAGTCGTATTCCTCATTATTTTTGTTCTGTTCTTCTTATTGGTGCCGATAGCTGGCGCAGCTGTGGCCGCCCCGAGTTGCGGTTGTGGAACAGGAGCCGGCGCAGGATACGGTGGAGGATACGGTGGAGGATACGGTGGAGGATACGGCGCATATTGATTGACTTTGAGCCCCTGCAGGTTCCCAAAGGATGGTCACACTTCGGTGTGGCCTTTTTGGTGTACAAGCCTCTGTAACTCCCGCGAGCAACGAGGAGTAACAAAAGTCACAAAGCCTGCAAGCGAGCCAACCATATAAAACTGTTTTCGAGGTGGTGCCTTATGAAACCATGCTGGGTTTGCAAAAACAATGTCAAACCAGACACAAGACCCATCAACTGCAAACAATGCCATGGTCGAGTAGTGACACCCTCGGATGAACAGGTAAAGAAGATGGAGAAGAGGGAGAGGGAACGGAAAGAGTTCGAGCGGATGATGAGCTCACATGATACATATGAGCGACGTAACGGGGCGATAAGGCAGAAACGAAGAGGTGTTGATTAAACAGGAGAGCCCGCATATTAAGTGCGCGGGCCGTAGGGTGTGCCGTATTTGTTCTCGAAGCTCATAAATGGCTACATAGAGACCTCTAACCGAGTGCTTCAAACGGTCTGCTTCACACCGAAATCGTTCAGCTTCGTTTTCCAGGCGGAGTGCTTCTTCTTCCAGAATTTTAGACTCACTCTCAAGACTCAACAGACGGTTGAACTGTGACTGGCTATCATTAGACATTATCACCACTCCTCCAATCTCAGAGTATGAGGGGTTCGGAATGTCCTATTCAAAGCACAGAGTAACCCATTTCACATCCATGGTGATGTAAATGCGTTACACAAACTTATCGGCACAGCATGAACATGAAGCCATGACATATATGCGTGAGAACAACATCAAGTCTGTAGCAAAGTTTGAGCGTGAGTTGGAACGGAACGTAAGTAAACAATGTGGTGATAAGTGTGAAAGACCTCCCCTGTTTGGTGCATGAGTTATTTTCCTGACTATGAAGAATACAATATCAAATAGTTCAGGGAAGCTGGTGCGTGATGGACTATACAGTCCGCAAGATAAGCACAAAGATATTTACGGGTTCGCCAATAGACGTAGAGGAAGAGGTAAATGAATTTTTAGGTTCGATTGACACGCTGAATTATGTGGATCTTAAGGTGGCAACTTCGGACGTAGGAACTCTTTCCGTTGTTGTCGTTTATAGGAACGTTCGACACGTTAGAAGTGTTTAATTAGACCTCCAGAACCAGCGACGGTGATGACCCGCTTCGGCGGGTTTTTATTTTATCGTCAACCTCATAATGATATATGGGGTGGGTGATAGATATGTATCGTCGAGTTAATCAAGTAGTCATTTATCATGACGATGCCACGAGTACTGCAGAAGATAAAGCAAATTGGTTCCTAAAGGACATACACAGAAATGAACTCGTTCAGATTCAGCATTTTACTGAGTTCACTAAGGAACCGCACGGAGTACCAAAGATGTCGATTATGATTGTATACCGAACTGCCATCAAAGATGAGTGACTATAGATGACATTCACTCGCTTCGGCGAGTTTTTATTTTGCCTGAAATGAGGTGGTGATTCCTGTGCCGAGTAAACCTATGAAGCCGTGCTCAAAGCCAGGATGTTCCGCACTCACCCGTGAACGATACTGTGAAGACCATAAGGAGGACATTCGAAGGTATGATGCTGAACGTAAGTCATCAGCGCAACGTGGTTACGATTCGCGATGGCGTAAAGTAAGGCTCGCATATCTCAAGAAACATCCGTTATGTGTCGAGTGTGAACGCCAAGGACGAATAACACCGGCAACCGTAGTGGACCACATCGTCCCACACAAAGGTGACAAGAAATTGTTTTGGGATAGCACCAACTGGCAGCCTATGTGCAAGCCTCACCATGATGCTAAGACGGCACGTGAGGACATGGGTGCATGGACATAGAACGATTGTTTGCTGGATTCGCGAAAAGTTTGGGAATAGGTCGATGGCTAGGGGGTATCCATATCCTTGCAGACTTTTAGCCAAAGACCGCGCGGGCATACGGGGCGCACAAAATTCGTTTTATTTTGCAAAGGGGGTGGTCAATTTGGGTCGAAAAGCAATTCCTGTCCACCTTCAACTTTTGAATGGAAACAAAAGTCGTTTGACAAAAAAAGAGATTGAGCAGCGTGCAATGGCTGAAAAGTCTTTGCGTCCACGCGCAGACAACATTAGACCTCCCACCTGGTTGGACTCCGTTGCAAAGAAAGAATTCAAGCGGATCGCGAAAGAGTTGCAGGAGTTAGAGTTGCTTACGAACGTGGATGTCAATGCGTTGGCGGCTTATTGCGATGCGTACGCTGATTATGTGGAGTGCACACGCATTATTCGTGAGGAAGGACTGCTTGTGGAGTACACAAACAAGGCAGCTGAGACGAATAAGGTGCCTCATCCACTGCTGACAAAGAAGAAGCAGTTGCATGACCAGATGCGTTCCCTGTCACTCGAGTTTGGTCTCACACCGAGTTCGCGCGCCAAACTGGCAATGCCGAAAGTTGAGAAATCAGAGCGAAGCGAAGAGGAAGAGCTCTTTGGCGATAGCCTGTGAATTTACTCGAACGAGTCGTTGTCTATGCGGAGTCGGTGGTCGATGGTGAAGTCATCGCATGTAAAAAGCACATTGCGGCATGTCGACGCTTTCTTAATGACGTCGAAAAGTTGGCCGATGCATCATGCCCACTCATTTTTGACTCGGACGAACTCTATCGCTTTTTTAAATGGGCTGCCATGTTCAAACACACGAAGGGTGTCGTTGCAGGTCAGCGCATTGATTTGACTGACTTCCAACTGTTTATCATCGCTAACATCTTTTGCTGGAAGCATAAAGATACCGGTGCTCGTCGGTTCCGCAAAGCGTATATACAGTTGGCGAGAAAGAATGCGAAATCGCAATTGTTGGCGCTCATCACCTCATACTCGTGCTTTCTCAGTGAGGAACAAGAGGAATGTTACATTGCTGGGTGGGGCCGTGAGCAATCGAGCATCGTTTACAACGAGATTGCCAGTCAAATACGTGGTTGTGGCTTGCTAAAAGGCAAGTACACGGACAGTTATGGACGCATTACACACCTTAAAAGTGGTTCTGTCATTCAACCCTTGTCGAAGGAATCGCGCAAAACCGGTGACGGAAAGAACCCGAGTATAGCCGTAATCGACGAGTACCACGTTCATGAGACGAGTGAGATTTATGACGTGCTCATCTCCGGCATGGTTGCTCGAAAAAATCCACTCATCGTCATCATCACGACCGCAGGATTTGACCTATCTAGACCGTGTTTTACAGAGTACCAATACGTATCGAGCATCATCGATGATAACTCGCCCATTGAAAACGACGAGTATTTTGTCATGATCTGCGAATTGGATCCGGAAGACGATATCAACGATGAATCGGTATGGGTCAAAGCAAATCCCATTGTGGCCACATATGAAGAGGGGATGAACTTTCTTCGGAGCGAACTGAAGGCCGCTAGGGACGTGCCGGAAAAAATGCGGTCATTCCTCACAAAGAACATGAACAAGTGGGTGGATATGAAAGAGAACGGCTATATGCCGATGGATAAGTGGCGTGCCTGCGGTGTGGACGAGATGCCAGACCTTACGGGTATCGATTGCTACGTCGGTGTCGATTTGTCCAAGAAAATCGACTTGACCAGTGTGTCATTTGAATTCTCGTTAGTTGACGGTCGATTTGCAGTAAAAAGCCACTCATTTTTACCTGAAGATACACTCGCTGAGAAGCGCCAAACAGACAAAGTTCCATATGACTTGTGGGTCCGCGATGGATGGATAACAGCGACTCCGGGTGCCGTGGTCGACTACCGATTTATCCGTTCCTATATCGAGCGTGAGGCTGCTGAACATGGCTGGCGCATCAAGGAAATTTGCTATGACCCGTACGCGGCTACTCAATTTGCTCAGGACATGGAGTCCGATGGCTATACCATCGTTGAGATACGGCAAGGCGTACGGACGTTGTCCGAGCCATCGAAGAATTTTCGGGAAATGGTCCTGGCCGGGCGCGTTGTACATGATAAAAACCCTGTGCTGACATGGGCCATGGGCAACGCGGTCGAGAAGATCGACCACAACGAGAACATCATGCTCGATAAGGAGCATTCAACAGACCGGATTGATCCAGCGGCTGCACTTATCAACGCGCATGCTAGAGCGATGACAGTCGAAAAGGCTGAATCGGTTTATGAACGTCGTGGTCTTCGTAAATTGTGACGCCAAGGGGGTGAGGAATTTGTGAAGTTACCGAAATTCGTAACAAATTTGGCCTTGAAAGTTGCTGCCAGCAGCGGTTCGTATACTCCGGATGAACTCTACATGCGCATGGAGCGTTATATGTTTGGTAGTGTGCATTCTGGAGTGGCAGTGACTGAATCAACCGCCATGAGATTTATTACGGTATACAGTTGTGTGCGTGTCCTGGCAGAAACATTGGCGTCTTTACCGCTGTTTGTCTATAGGACCATGCCGAACGGTGGTGCGAACAAGGCCACGGATCATCCGCTGTATGACCTGATTAACTTCCAACCGAACGATGAGATGAACACATCCACATGGCGTGAGGCGCAAATGGGGCATCTTGTGCTGTCTGGGAACTGTTATTCGGTCATCACGTTAAACGGAAAAGGGAATGTCGTCGACATTTACCCGGTCCCTTGGACCGCTTGCCAACCTTTCCGGGATTACGCTGACATGAAGATCAAGTATCGCATCACCGACCGGGGCCAGACCTACATCTATCCAGCCGAAAAGGTATTTCATGTACCGGGTCTTGGGTTTGATGGCATTATGGGTTATTCGCCGATTCGAATGACGGCTGAATCTATTGGCCTTGGCATTGCTGCAGAGGAATTCGCGGCGCGATTCTACGGTCAAGGCATGAATGTGGGTGGAGTCGTTGAAGTGCCAAACGAAATGAGCGACCCAGCATATCAACGCTTCAAAGAAGATCTTGAGGAACGTGGGGCTGGGATGCACAACTCGTGGAAGCCACTTATCCTCGAGGGCGGCGCAAAGTTTAGCCGGATTCCGATGCCGCTCACGGATGCCCAATTCGTCGAGTCGCGGGCAATGAACCGTGATGATATCTGTGGCTTATTTAGAGTTCCACCCCATATGATTGCGAACCTTGATAGGGCCACCAACAACAATATTGAGCAGCAGTCGCTCGAGTTCGTTATGTATTCTTTGCTCCCCTATATCACGAAGTGGGAAAACGCGATTAACGCCAAATTGCTATCGAAAAAGGATAGGCAGCAAGGTTACTATGCAAAGTTTAACGTCGAGGGGTTACTTCGTGGTGACTATCTCAGTCGTCAACAAGGCCTCGCAGTGCAACGCCAAAACGGCGTTATTAATGCGAACGAATGGCGTGCAATGGAGGAGTTGAACCCGATTGACGGAGATGCTGGCACTGCTTATCTCGTCAATGGGGCCATGGTTGCTACGTCCACAGCCCATGCCGCAACACAACCTTTGCGGTCCGGCGGAGGAGGTGAACAAAGTGTCAAAAGCCCGTAAAAAGTTTTGGGATTTTCGAAATGATGCTCAAACAGGAAATGCAGAGCTGTATCTCTATGGACCCATCGACAGCACTACTTGGTGGGGCGATGAGGTGACGCCGCAGCAGTTTCAGCAAGACTTGTCTGCACTCGGTAATGTGCCGGTGATTGACGTGTACATCAATAGCCCTGGAGGAGACGTCTTCGCGGGACAAGCCATTCACTCGATGTTACAGCGGAATCCGGCTCAGATTCACGTCCACATTGATGGTTTGGCTGCGAGTATAGCGTCTGTCATCGCAATGGCCGGAGATACGGTATCCATGCCACGCAACGCCATGATGATGATTCACAATCCATGGACAATCGCCATGGGCAACTCGGATGATTTCCGCAAACTTGCTGATGACCTGGACCAGATCCGGGTGAGTCTCATTGCGGCATATCAGAACAAAACCGGCATGTCAGACGATGACATCATCGCCTTACTGAATGCCGAGACCTGGCTGACCGCTGAAGAGGCCGTGGCGTACGGATTTGCAGACCAGATTGAAGAATCGAAAGAGATTGCTGCGTCCATGCAAGGCGGAAAGCTCATCATGAATGGACTGGAGATGGATCTTTCGGCGTATAAAAACGCACCGAAAGTCGTCGTGGCTTCACAGCCGAAGGTCATCGTCGCTTCTGTCCCGACCGTAAAGAATGGTGTGGTTCCACCTGATGTGTCCGAGGAACTTGCTCCCAAAGATGCAGACTGGTCAGCCCCAAGTTTGAGTGACTTCACTAACAAAGCATGGTCTGATTTGACCGACCAGGAGAAGAACTACATTGCCGGTCACTACGCTTGGGCGAAAGAAATGCCTCCGGCATCCTTCGCGGATCTGAAGTTACCCCATCATCGAGCCTCCGATGGGGATGTCGTTTGGAAAGGTGTAGTGGCAGCTGCAGAGCGGTTGTCTCAAGCTGATATTCCAGAGGTGGACGTGCCAAAAGTGCAGGACGAGCTTGGACACCACTACAAGCAATTCGGTGAAACACCTCCATGGGAGCGGGAAGACGACAATTCAAAGAACAGCTCGACAGGAAAGCGACCTAATGGGTCGCTTTCTTTATTTGAAAGACGCCTAAAAAACAATGAAAGAAGGTCGATTCAGTGAAAAAACTACAGGATTTGCTCCAAAATCGGGCTGAAAAGGTCCAAAATCAGCGCAGTTTGCTCGATTTGGCGAAAGCAGAGGGACGCGATTTGACCCCTGAGGAGATTGCCAAGTTCGATGCATGGGACGCCGAAATCGAGGCTCTGGACACTGAAATTGAAGCTGTTAAGGCTCAAGAAGACCGTGAAGCACGGGTTTCGGCACGCGAAAACAACTTGGAAAAGCCGCTAAACACACTATTTCGGCCAGCGCTTGACCATGTACAAACGGCTAAAAAGGACGACGCAGGGTTTAAAAACATTGGAGAATTCGTTGCTGCTGTCCGTTTCGGTGATCCGAAGGGTCGATTGGACGGTCTGGCTCGTGGGCAGAGTGGTGGCGTAGCAGTGCCGGAAGCGTTCAAGGATGCGCTGATGCCGTTCCGAAATGAATTGTCCATCACGAGCACCGAAGGCGAAGGTGCCATCTTCATGCCGCCTCAATATCGTACTGATGTACTGCAACTCCAACCGGAAACGGCAATTGTCCGCCCACGGGCCAATGCAATTCCGGCTGGCGATCCCCCAGATGCTCAATTGAACATTCCGGCACTTGACCAGGGCGGCACTAATGGAGTTTACGGTGGCGTTGAAGTCGCATGGATTAGCGAAGGTGACGCAAAGCCGGATACCACGGCAAAATTCAAGGAGATTTCGCTCCTGCCATATGAAGTGGCTGCTACCACAGTGGCGACGGATAAATTGTTACGTAA
Source organism: Alicyclobacillus fastidiosus (assembly GCF_026651875.1). GTDB lineage: Bacteria > Bacillota > Bacilli > Alicyclobacillales > Alicyclobacillaceae > Alicyclobacillus > Alicyclobacillus fastidiosus. Next base: position 997,720 of record NZ_CP104067.1, read on the forward strand.
CTGGGAAGCTGCTCAAACTTTCATCGGCAACCTGTTGACGTCCGCTATGATGGCCGCAGAGGATATTGCATTCCTTCGTGGTGACGGAACAGGCAAACCGACGGGTATCATCAACGCGCCCGGAACCATGACCGTAAATCGAGCCGCTGCCAACCAGATTTCATACGCGGATATTCTGCAGATGACTGCCAAACTGTACGCAGAATCGCAGAGTACGGCTGTGTGGGTTGCGAATCAGTCGATTCTCCCTCAACTGGCGACGATCCGAGACGCCATCGGTAACTACATCTTCATCCGTGGCGATGCTACGCGCGGTATTCCGAACACTTTGATGGGAATGCCCATCATCTTCACTGGTCGCACGGCCACGCTCGGAACGAAGGGCGATCTAATTCTTGCTGACTTCTCGAAGTACCTGATCAAGGACGGTTCCGGTCCGTTTATCGCGGCTTCTCCGCACGTACTCTTCCAGCAAAACAAGACCATGATCAAAGTATTCTGGAACGTAGATGGTAAGCCTTGGGTAACAGGCCCGATGACGCTCGAGGACGGCGCCACAACGGTATCTCCATATGTCGTGCTCGATGTTCCTGCAGCGTAATGACCAGGTGACGGTAGGGCGGCTGAAAATAGCTGCCCTATTGACCTTAGAAGGAGGGATAACGTGAAGGAATACACCGTGATTTCAGCGTTCAAAAATGCAGAGACCGGAGACCTAGTCAAACCGGGAGACACCATTTCGGCTGATGATGATCGCGCGGAACGTCTACGTGCAGCCGGGGTGATTGGTAAAGAAGTTTCTGCGTCCACGGGGACCGATGAAAATGGCCTTATTTCTCTTGGTGGAGGATATTATCAGCTTCCTGACGGCGCCAAGGTTCAGGGTAAAGACAAAGCTCTCGAGGCATTAAAGGCGATGCAGGAGTTGAAGCAAGCGGAGGGTGGCACAGGCGATGGCGCTCCGAGTGGTAACGCAACCAACCAGTGAGCCGATCGAACTGGACGAGGCAAAGCTGTACCTCCGTGTTGATACGGATGCAGATGATGCAATGATTACCGCGTTGATTGTTGCTGCGAGAGAGTACTGTCAGGGCTATCAGAATCGGGCCTACATCACACAAACGTTGGAGATAACAATGGACCACTTCCCAGGTCATCTCCACCCGTTTCCGATGTACGGCTTTGCATTTCCGTATCACCGTCACCGACGACACCACAACGAAATCAGGCTTCTGATGCCGCCGATCCAAAGCGTTGTATCTATTTCTTACACGGATCACACCGGTAAGACCACGACTCTTGACCCATCGACATACGTAGTCGACACCGATTCTGAACCGGGCCGTGTCGTTCCTGCGCATGGAACATGGTGGCCGACTGACTGTCTTCAGCCCGTGAACGGCGTGCGTATTCGGTATGTGGCGGGGTACGGAGACATCGATGCAGTACCTAAGTCCGTCAAGCAAGCCATGATGATGCTCATTGCTCACTGGTATGAGAACCGTGAAGCGGTGGTCGTTAGTGGATACAGGCCGTCTGTAGGAGCTGAAATTGATTTTGCAGTACGTGCCCTTCTATCGATGGAGAGAGTGATGCCGACATGAGTGGCGGGACGATCACACATACGGGTGATCTACGGCACAGAGTTACATTTCAACGCACGACTTCAACAGTCGATGATAGCGGGTTTGCTGTCAATACCCCGACCGACATTGCAACGGTATGGGCTCAGGTCCAGGGGGTTAAAGGACGTGAATTCTATGCCGCGTCAGCCGTAGGCGCTGAAAATGATAAACAAGTGACCATTCGTTTTCGGACGGACATTGATGAGAACTGTGTTGCGGTCATCAATGGGGTTTCCCATAGGATCGTCACGGTCTTTGATGAGACCGGATTGCGACAATGGCTCACTTTGATTTGTCGGGAGGTGGTGACGAGTGAGTGATGGCGTTCAAATCGATCTATCTGGACTGGATGGCCTATTTTCGAAGGCGTTGGAGCTAGGGGCCCGCGGTGCACGTGTGCAAAACGCAGCTTTGAAGGCTGGTGCACAGATTATTCAAGAAGAGGCCAGCAAGCGCCCCCCGATTCGCGGACAAACCGCCAAGAAGCCGGATGGATCCGATTCTGACTCTGAGCAACACCTCGCCGACAACATCATTGTCAGCAGTGTGAAGAGTAAAGATGGCGCAAAATACGTCCAGGTGGGTCCTACAAAGGGGGATAATTCGCGCTTTTTCTATGGCAAGTTTCTCGAATGGGGGACTTCCAAGATGGCGGCGCGCCCTTTTCTTGGTCCTGCAGTGACCGCAAAGCGCGAGGACGCCATTAACGCTATTGCTGAAGAGTTGAAAAGGGGACTGGGCCTGTGATTGATATGGGCGCAACGATCAAATCAACACTTACGGGCGATGAGACGTTAACTGGTATGTTAGGTGGCCCACGGGTATATCGTGTGAAGGCTCCTAATGCTGAAGAGTTTCCGAGAATTACATTCTTCGAGATAACCAACTTTGCATCTGATTTCGCTGATGATGAGGAACTGATGAGCCGGATTGAGTTCCAGGTTGATGTTTGGACAAAGGGCAGTTTTGCGGCCATTGCGGACCAAGTTGATACCCTGATGAATACCATCGGCTTTTATCGAACTGGCTCAGCGGAGTTTTATGAAGATGACGTACAAACGTACCACAAAGCCCTGAGATACATGGCGACGGTACAAACGGAGGGATAAATATGTCTGGTGCAGTTGTCGGCTTAAGTGATATGCACTATGCGCTCCTTACAAAAGACGATGACACAGGCGTTACGTATGGCCCTGTTACGGCCATTTCAAAGCAAGCAGTCAGTGCAAAGATCAGCCCGAAAACAAATTCGGCGACGTTGTACGCTGATGATGGTCCTATCGACACCTCCAGTACAATTGGCGAAGTTGATGTAACCATTCAGCTGGCTGACCTCCCAATGGAGGTACGAGCGGCATTATTAGGCCACACAATGGGCGATGACGGTGTGATTCTAGAAAAAACCACAGACGTCGCTCCATATGTTGCCTTTGGTTTTCGTTCTCGTAAGTCGAATGGGAAGTACAGATATGTTTGGTTGCTCAAGGGACAATTCGCCCCTCCCGAAGATGATTATCAGACTCAGAACGGGCAAACGTCGTACCAGCAGCCCAGTATTACAGGTACTTTCGTCATGCGGGCTTATGACAGCGCATATCAAGCGATTGCAGACGAAGATACAGCGTCATTCACGACTGGGTCTACATGGTTCACCACAGTTCCGGGCGGAACAAGTGGGACCACAGGAACCTAATAATCAGAGGGAGTGAGCCCTCTATTTTTCGTGAGGAGGGAACTTTATGGAGATTAAGCTTCGTAATGGAAAAGACAAAAGGACGTTTAGGGTACCGTACATCAAAGGGATGATGCTGAGGAGGGCCCTTGAGCTGCAAAAGACGATGGACGCCAAAGCTGAAGAGGATATCGAAGTCGATGATTTGGATAAGATGGTCGACTTCATTGTGGATGTATTTGAGGGTCAGTTTACCCGTGATGACGTGTACAATGGGCTATCGAATAAAGAGCTATTCCCAGAGGTTGCACGGTGCTTGCAGGAGGTTATGGGTACGAAAGAGGACGGTTCAGAAGACCCAAACGCGTAAACGAGGGATCCTCTGATGACCGTAGGGATCCCTCGGATGTTCTGAAAGATATGTACTTGAACTTAATAGAAAGAGGATGGACGCTATCTCAAATCGATGAGATGGACGTCCATTTTTATTTTGAGCTTTGCGCGCACAGCAAAAAGAAGGTTTCAGTCCCATTTGCGTCTGAACCGGTCGCATATATTGACCAGTTGTTCTGATGAGGAGGTGAGTGAATGTCTCAAGAGGTAGGTAACATTTTTGTCTCGCTGGGCCTGAACATGGATAACTTCAATGCTGGTATCTCGAATATTAACCGCCAGATGAAGCTTGTTCAGTCTGAATTCAAAGCCTCGGCGGCGAAGCTCAGCGATTTCGGGTCCGCGAGTGACCTGGTGAAACTGAAGACTGACTCACTTTCTCAGCAGATCACGCTTCAGAAACAGAAAATCGATTTGCTCCAGAGTTCTATCGACAATGCAGTACAAAAGTCGAGTAAGCATGGACAAGCTTTACACGACATACGTACCAAGCTTGAGGCAGTCAGAAGCGAATATAATGACGTATCCTCATCGATGGGGAAAAACTCCGAGCAGGCCCAAAAGCTAGCCGACACCATCGCAAAACTTGAGGCTCAAGAAAAGGCCAAGATACAAACACTTCAGTCTGATGATAAGGCCATCGACAACAACCGAATTAAGCTGAATCAATATACCGAGCAACTAGCGAAGATGGAAACTCAGCTACGCACCGCATCTGAAGGGCTGGATGGTAGTTCCGGAAAGATGAAGGACCTGGGAGAATCATCATCATCGTTGGGCAGCCGCTTGGCGAGTCTCGGGGCAATCGTTAAATCCAGCTTAGTGTTCAGCGCCGTATATGAAGGCATTGGTGCTCTGACTGGAGGAATAAAAGGGCTCATTTCCACATCGATGGACTTTGAAGCGACCATGTCTAAAGTCCAAGCCCTATCCGGTGCAACAGGGCAGCAACTGCAGGAGTTACGAAATCAGGCCATCCAGCTAGGCTCATCAACCGTATTCTCTGCGAGTGATGCGGCGAACGGTATGGCCGATCTGGCTGCAGCTGGTTTCACGGCTCAGCAAACTATGGCTGCGATGCCCGGCATCTTAAACGCTGCAGCTGCAGCAGGCGAGGATTTTGATTCTGTTTCACAGATCATGATATCGACGATGTCCGCATTTGGCATGAAGGCCAGCGACATGGGTCACATTGCCGACGTAATGGCAGCAGCTGCAAACGCCTCGACCATTAGCATTGGAGACATGGGGCAGACGCTACAATATGCAGCGCCTCTCGCTAAGTCCGCGGGCGTCAGTCTTGAAGCCTTATCTGCTGATATTGCCATCATGGGTAACGCAGGCATTAAAGGCAGTGACGCAGGTACTGCTTTGCGTGAAGCTCTTACTCGATTAGCCGCGCCACCGGCGGCCGCTGCGAAGGCTCTTCAATCGCTGGGGATCGCTACGAAAGATTCTCAGGGGAAGATGGTACCGTTCAATACCATTCTTGAAGAGATGCATGATAAGTTTCAACATCTCGGACAGGCTCAGCAGTTGCAAGCTGCATCGGCTATCTTCGGTCAGAACGCTATGTCAGGGATGATGACCATAGTCGCGGCATCTCCAGCCAAAATCGATGCCCTTACGAGAGCGTTCGAGAATTCGAATGGTGCAGCTGCGAAAATGGCATCGCAAATGAATAACAACCTTAAGGGCGCTGTCCAACAAATGGAGGGTGCCTTTGAATCTGCCTCTATAAAGATTGGTGGCCTCTTATCGCCAGTTCTTACGAAGATGGCAAATGGGATAGCGTCTGTAGTTGGTGTCATTTCAGCGTCCAATCCTGGACAAGCGTTTGTCAATTTGTTCCCCAAGTCGATGCAAATCGGTGTTGAGTACTTCTTCGACCAAATGAAAGGATCAATCCAGGACATTAAAGATGCATTTGGAAGTACTCTTGGAGCGAAAGTGTCTGCGTTTTTTGCCTCGTTTAAGGGGGCTGGAACCGTAGCGGCAAAAGCCCTCGAAGATGTAGGCGGGGCTATTCATGCAATTGTTGGGCTTATTACCGGACACGAGGGTCAGTTTACTGGATTTATGCAAGCCATGAATATACCTCCGTCCATTAGCCAGGCATTTGAGAATGTGATGTCTTTGATTAAAGAGGCCTATTCGAATGTAGCCCCTCAATTTAAAGCCGCATTCGCCCAAATCGTTACGTTTTTCAAGACAAACTGGCCAGAAATAAGCCTAGCAATCAGAAACGTGATGTCGGTCATCCTCAGTATATTCAATGCGGTATGGCCGCTCATTAAGTCATAGTTGTTAGTACCTTAAAGACTTTGGTCGCTATGATTCGTGAATCCATCAACATTATCCTCGATGTGATTAAGCTCTTTGCAGACCTCTTCACTGGAAACTGGAAAGGGCTCTGGAGTGATATCGTTGATTTACTGAAAAATGCACTAGACTTGGCTTGGAACTTATTCAGTTTCTTTATCGGCGGAAAGATCCTGGCTCTGTTTAAGCTGCTTAAGCCGCTGTTTGGGGATTTATTTGGCGGGGCCATGTCACGCCTTGCATCTCTTGCAAGTTCAGGGTTAGGTGCGATTAGGAACGGATTCAAAACGGCCTTCGATTGGATTTACAGCAATACGATTGGACGGATCTCCAGTATGGTTTCGAGTGTCGGCTCGAAACTGTCCGGATTACTCTCTTCTGTCCGAGGGATTTTGGGAAATATCCGCGCTCTCTTCTCATCCACCTTCACCAACACGAAACAGGCAATTGAAAACGCCATTGAGTCAGCTGTCCAATCCGTAAAAAGCAAGTTTGAAGGGCTACTATCATGGTTCAGTGGACTACCTGGGCGAATGGCAAGCTACGGACGGCAAATCATCAATGGTCTCGTGACAGGCTTTAGAAATATCCATATTCCGTTACCACACTTTGACTTTGGAGAAGGGCATAAGAAAATCGCCGGGGTTAACGTCCCATATCCTACTCTTAATGTCGATTGGTACAAGACTGGTGGCGTTTTTGATGGACCGTCTATCATCGGTGTCGGTGAAGCAGGAACTGAGGCTGTCGTTCCCTTGTCAGGCAAGCAGATGATCCCGTTTGCACAGGCCATTGCTCAGGCATTGGGGACTGTTACGGGCGCGGGCATGGGTGGAGTATCGGTCACAATGCCGGTATACCTCGACAGCAAAATGATCGGCAAACAGGTTGCTGTATATTCCGCACAGGATCTCGAGAAACAGCGTAAGGCGAAAGCACGAGCACAAGGGAGGCCGAATTGATGAAGACATTCACCTATGATGGCGTCTCTTGTGACTCGATGGGGATACGGTACTTAACGTCGAACATTACTGTACTTCCTCCTTTATCATCCGTAACTCAGGCGGTACCGGGAAGGCCGGGCGCGTACTTCTATCGTTCTGATCAAGGCGTGCGCCAAATTACCATAGACATTTCTCTACCGGCGGCATCCGTGGCTGACCTGAGGAGTAAAGCGCGGGCTCTTGCAGCTTGGCTGCAACCATCTATCCCGAAGTCTTTAGTCCTTCCGGATGAGCCGGACAAAACGTATTATGCCGTCCTCGATGGAAGCACAGACCTCACTGCGGTTGCGGCGCTGGGCTCCGGGACACTTACCTTTACATGCCCGGATCCATATGCCTATGGGGCCACGGTTACACCGACGATTGATGTTACAGAAGTGAATACCGTTGCTAATCAAGGTACCGCTGAAGCTTTTCCGGTATTGACTATAACTGCCCAGGCAGACCTGGAATTCATCGCATACTCAAACGGTGATGATTACATATTGCTCGGTACTCCAGCTATGGCTGACGGTTCCCAGACAAAGGTCGATACTAATCCACTTGTAATGGATGACACCTGCAGTACCATCACAGGCTGGAATGTATATAACACAGTCGAATATGGCACAGAGGATGGAACTATGGAGAGTGATGGCAATCACTTCATAGCTAGTTCATATGGATCTGGATCAGGGTGGCACGGACCTAGTGTGGCTAAATCCTTGAGCAACACCATTCAAGACTTCCAAGTCGATGTGTGGGTATTCAACACTAACACCGGCTCAAAGAAAGACATGGGTCGCGTAGAGGTGTATTTGCGTGATTCAAATGGCGCATCCATCGGGAAGATGTCGCTCACTGATTCATGGAACAACGACGCGAATATGTGGGGGCAAGTACGAGCTGGCGCTGATGGTACCGGGCATAACATCATCTCCGAATGGGGCGATGTAAAAGGGACATGGAATGATTTCTATGGGGTGTTACGCATCATCCGCCAAGGCAATAAGTGGACGGGGCATATCGCGAAATACAACAGCTCAACAGCCAAGTTTTACGCAACCAGAACGACAACATGGACGGATACAGGCAGCTCAATCATGAATCCACTTGCTACCATCCAGGTAGCTGTTGCTCAATATGGCACCAATACGGTCACCACATTGCAAGTTGACCGGGTGCAGGTGAGGGATCTAACGACTGTTTCTGATTCGACAACAGACATCCCATATATCGCTCATGCTGGCGATGTGATTGTAGTTGACCATGGAGCTGCCAGCGTAACGTTAAACGGCGAAAATGCCATGAACATCGTGGATCCCACCAGTACATTTTTCTCTATTCCTGCGAATGAGGCAGTTGATATCGACTTCTCTCCTGTGGATTCATCCCAAATGACCGTATCCATGTCCTATGTGGAAAGGTGGTTATGATGCTTGATTTGGGTTTTCGATACACAGGAGAACCTTCGCTCTGTACTCACAAACGATAGCCCTGGTGGCTGTCCTTACTGGGATGATAAGCACAGCGAGAGTTTAACTGATGGGTCTTTGACTTATGATTTTTCCTGTGCAGCGGACCATGAGGCAGCGAGCTTCATTGAGGGGTATGGATATGTTGCGATTCAGGACCTGGACAAAAATTTAGTTCTCTTTCAGATTACGTCGATTGAGGAAGACGAAGACGACAATGGGCGTTACTACAACGTTTCATGCGAAAATGCCGTTTATGAGCTCATTGGGAACTATATTCGACCGACAACTTGGAATAGCTACACCATCGAGCAGGCGATGGATGGTGCATTGTATGGTACACGGTGGCAACGAGGAATCACGGAGTTTTTAGGTACTCAGACTCTTTCATTTACCGAAATGACGACCGTTTATCAGGGATTGCAAGACATTCGCACTACATGGGGCGGCGAATTCAGATTTCGCGTAACGATGCAAGGGGCTAGGATCACTGGGCGATATATCGACATTGTAAAAAAGCGCGGTACGGTCACGATGGAGCGGTTTGAGTATCGGAGAAACATGAAGGGCGTTACGAAGACGGTCGATATGTCGACGCTGGTCACTGCCTTGATCGGCCAGGGGCAGAGCACGAGCGACGGCAGCGGCGTCCTTACCTTTGCTGATGTCGAATGGTCGAAGGCAAAAGGTGATCCGGCTGACAAGCCTCTTGGTCAGGACTGGATCGGCGACGAAGATGCGCTTCAAACGTACGGACGCAACGGACAGCATGTCTTTGGTCTGTATTCAGACGATAACCAGACTGATGCGAATCAGCTGTTGCTTGATACCTACAACGCTCTGCAAACACAGAAAACTCCCTCGATCACTTATGCCGTGGATATGGTCTTGCTTGGGGACGGCGTTCGTCTCGGAGACACGATTGTTATTCGTGATACCGAATTTCAGCCTCCTTTGCTTTTCACTGCTCGCGTGGTCGGGTTAGATCTCTCGTACAGCGATTCTACCCAAGATACTGCTACACTAGGAGCGTGTCCGAGTAATCCCTGAAGTATTCCTGAATCCGTGACGTCTGTAGGGACTGGTCAAGGTAGTTTTGAACATGACTCCAAGCGTCGGCGAGCAGTCAACAGAGTGGTTCATTTTTGCATGTGAAGAGAGGAGTCTGTGAATTTGTCCACAGGTGAATAACCCCTTCGTTTCAGGGATGCATTCACATGTGGATACATCGGACGCTCTTTCCCTTCTTCATCCAAATGCTTCGTATAGTCGCCTAAACACGGGCAACCACCGGTTACCTCGTCCGAATCGTAGCCGTGTCTGCCTCGCGTGTCTCGTCATTTTCGCCGCAAGCGTGATGAGATTCTGGATCACGGTGCGTATGCGTCGCCTCTCTGCTTTCTTCCGAATCGGTGCATCCTGCTCTCTCAGGCTCTCCTGTCCGATGATGCGCAACAGGTTATATGCCAGTACACCAAAATGCAAGACAAGGTCGTTCGTTGCAAACTTCCCCGAGGGCAACCGTTCCAAATCTAAATCTGTCTTGATCTCGCTATGAAATTGCTCCATCGTTCCATGTGCATGATACAGGTCGATGATCACCTCTGGAGCCTCTGGCAAGCTCGTGACGTAGACGTTTACCTCAATGCTCGGGATGAGTAATGCTTGACCGTCGCTCTGGATCGTGCGTTCAATCACTTCAAACACCATCCGGACCGGTTTTTCTAATCCCTTCATTGGAGACAGGATGGACCCTCTGTACACCTTCTTCCCTGCACGGGGCTCTGTGTAGGTACCGTGTTGCTCAGCCGTCAGCAACCACGCATTCGGGTTCTCCTTACGTAGGTTCTTCTTCACGATAAAGTCGGCCGAGGTTTCGTCGGCCCTGCATACGACTAAGTTTTCTACGCTGTCATTTCCCGCATCTAAGCGTGCGAGTAGGCGCTTGTCCGAAATTCGTTGAGCATAGCGGATACTCTGAGCCAGAAACGCGGCGGTCCCCTTTTGACAATGTGTACTTCCCGTTCGGAACTCTACGTGAACGGCGTATCCTTCCTGTCCTAAGTAAGCGAAAATCGGCGCGTATCCGTCGCACCCTTTATAGGTACGAGACACGCCCTCCTTCTTGGTTCCTGAGTTGTCAAATGGGGATACATCAATGTCAAGCGGTAGATATTCACGATGCCCATCCCCCAGTACAATGGGTGCAAGGTACACGCCCACCTTGCTCAATAGGTCAGCTGATTCTTCGAGGATAACCGATTGCCAGTCACATTTTTCTTCGGGTGCTACGAGATCCAGGCGTTGGCGTAGTGTTGGACTCGACGGTACATTGGAAATGGTCAGCGCTTCAGGGAAGAACTCATCCTGACGCAACGGCTCAATGTGGTCAAAGTCGCTCTTCCCCTGACACAAGAGGCCCAGGTAGGCGTAGGCAACATCTCGATTCGAAATTTCCGTATACGCGCGCCCTGGGACAGGGAGGGCATTGAGACGTGCGGATAGTTGAGTCTTGCCAAGGAGCAGTCCAACCAGAGCAAGTCCAGAATGGGATGTCAATATTTCATCTGACTCTTCGATCACAAAACGCATGAAGGCACCACCAAGTAGGTGAGGTAGATTCGTCCATCTGATAGCGCCATTTTACTTGATTTCACGCGATTTTTGTCGTCCTCTTGAAAATCCACGTCACGGATTCAGGGTATTTTGTAAAAGGAAATTTCCGGATCAATAACGAAGTCCCCTGTATTGGTATTCACAGTGGAGGCTTCGAATCTTGGGAAAAAAGTTTCGTGACTACGACCCGAACCAACTCATTCTACTACCACCGGGGTTAAATGAATGGCTACCTGACGGCCACCTGGCGAACTTTGTCAGTGATGTGGTCGATCATATCGATATCTCCATCATTACAAAACAGTACGAACAAGAACTGCGAGGTTTTCCCCCGTACCACCCGGCAATGTTATTGAAGATTCTGGTTTACGCATATTGCACAGGCATGTACTCTTCCAGAAAGATCGCAAAGGCCTGTCAGGATGTAGTGGCGTTCCGAGTCCTGTCCGCAAATCAGTTCCCGGATTTCCGGACAATCAGTGATTTTCGGAAACGCCATTTGGTCACCTTCAAAGAACTTTTCTTGGAAGTCTTGAAGATTGCCCAACATGCAGGGATGGTTAAGCTCGGGCATGTATCGCTGGATGGCAGCAAGATTCGGGCAAACGCATCCAAACATAAAGCGATGAGTTACGAGCGGATGAAGCAGCAAGAGCAACGACTCCGCCAAGAAATCGCCGAGCTTACGCAGCAGGCTGAACGCACCGACCATAGTGAAGATAAAAAGTACGGTAACACCATGGGCGATGAACTCCCTGAAGAGTTAGCCCGTAGAGAGACCCGGTTGGCAAAAATTCAGGAAGCAATGTCCTCTCTGGAGAAAGAGGCCAAGGAAAGAGTGGAACAACAGCAACAGAAAGACGAACAACAAGACAAGAAGGACGATGACAACGGCCCCACCAACCAGACAGGCGCCAGGAAACGCGGTCGTCCACGCAAGGAGAGTCATCTCGCAGGTGTTCCGGAGGACAAGGCTCAACGCAACTTCACGGATCCGGAATCTCGCATTATGAAATCGAAAGACGGCTTTATCCAAGCATACAATGTGCAGGCTGTCGTCGATGAAGAGTACCAAATCATTGTTGCAACAGATGTTATAGACCACACAAATGACCACGGTGTCCTGCGTACAATGGTCGAAATGACGGCGGAGAATACGAAAGCGACGATGCACAAAATCTCATGTGATGCTGGCTACTTTGCCGAAGACGACGTGACATGGCTTCAAGAGAAAGAAATTGACCCATACATCGCAACAGGTCGTCAAAAGCACAATGAAGTGCCTGAGTCACCGAGAGGACGAATACCGAAACACTACACCATTAAGCAACGTATGACTCGGAAACTAAAAACAAAGAAGGGCCGTGCCGTCTACGCGAGACGCAAGGCTATCGTAGAGCCTGTGTACGGTCAAATTAAGGGTTGTCGACGATTCGACCAATTCTCACTTCGAAGCCTTGAGAAGGTCAGAGGAGAATGGTCGTTAGTTACCATGTGCCATAATCTGCTTAAGATATTCAAATACGGTCATATAAACTGGGCAACGTGCTAAAGATGGTGCTTAACCGACCAGTCCCCGTCTAATGAAGTAAGTGCCCATGGGGAAAGTCACCCATAGTCGAATAAAATATGGAACTGAACTCAAATGCAGAAAGTCTAAGCCGCAATACTCGGACACGCTCCTAGGGCAGTTTATTCCGGTGATCGCTGACAGCATCAATGAGATCAACACTCTGAATCAGCGCATTACTGCGGCGAAGGCCTCGGCTGAGAAGAAGATTATCAAAAGCGATACTGCCCCGACTTCTCCGCTCATTGATGATTTGTGGCTCGACATTTCGACGGTCCCTAATGTCCTGAAGCGCTGGAACGGATCAGCTTGGGAAAAAGGTACGCCGACGGCGGCTGGTGAGCTGGTGTATAGCGATGGTCTTACGGTTGAAGAATTGAAGCCTGCACAGGCTGGGGCCGATGTGACCGCGAATAACACGGCAGCTGACACGGCCGCGGTTAATGGAACACCGGCCGCAATAGTAATCAGCAACATTAACAGCGCTTCGTCAACTGCTTCAGCTGCACAGGCGGCCGCGACGAATGCACAGACCACAGCGAATAGTAAGGCTCAGACGTTCACCAGTCAGCCGGTCCCGCCTTATAACGTCGGGGACATATATCAGGCGACCAATGCAGTCTATATCTGTACCACGGCGCGTGCGGCGGGGAACTACACTTCGACAGACTGGACTTTGGTTGGGGACGTTACCAGCTCGAACACTGCGAAGGACACAGAGGCTGTGAATGGACTTGCTGCATCGACGATCTCCGGTTGGAGCTATGCCGGGACGACGAAGATCAACGGCGGCCAGATCCAGGCTGCGACGGTCACAGCTGCACAGATCGCGGCTGGTTCCATCACAACGGACAAGCTGCTTATCGGGAACCTGGCAAACATGATCGACAATGGCACGTTTGAAGGAGACTCGGCCGGATCTGCACCGACTGGCTGGACTGTTACGGACGGCAGTACGCCAACTGTGGTATCGTCTACAGCTTCCGGTGTCCCGACGACCGGCGCTTCAGGGTACACCGGCAATCGAGGGCTGAATGTATTATCTGTTCCGGTTCCGACTGCATCGAACACGGCCTATAACCTCTATACTTCGACCTGGATCCCGGTCAATGTCGGCGACGTCTACTTTATGCAAGCTGACGCGGCTGTAGTCGGTACGGCTACTTCAGCCATTACAGTCGGTCTGCAAACGGCGGATCAGAATAAGACCGCAAATGGATATCATTCGATCACCGGATGGACCGATGCGAATACCACGTGGACGACGAATTCCGGGACTATCGCGGTACCTTCCGGCGTTGCTTATGTCCGTGTCCTGGTTATTGTTCACTCTCCTGCGGCTGCAGTTGGGGCCGGTACCGTCTACTTCGACAACATTGTCTTGCGACCGGCGATCACAGCAGAACAGATTGTCTCCATCGACGGCGGCGTCATCAAAGCTGGGACAGTCGATGCTGGGGCCATTAAGGGCGGAACGTTAGCGCTTGGTGGACCTTCGAACGGTAATGGAACAGCCGTGCTTGAGGACGAGAATGGTAACCAGATCGTCACGATGGACAGCACTGGGATAACTGTAAACGGCGCAGGAACATTCCAGAATGTCACGGTCGAGGACGCGACGATCAATTCATCGACGATCGGCTATCAGATCAAGCTTCAACAACAGTTCAAGACGGCTAGTCTTCCGAATACGCGACTTATCTTCGGCGATATCAGTCTGAATCCGAACGGTTTCCACATGGGGACATTCGGGAATTCGGCGATTAGCACAAACGACATTGAATCTCTGGGCTTCATGGCCTGGGGGAGCAGTATCATGACGGCCACACAAGCTATCGAGCTGGCCGCGTTCACGGCGAATAACTGGGACACAAACAGCGCGACTTCCTTCGAATTCGACATATATACGCCAGTCGTCATGTCGTCGAACCTCACAGTTGGCGGAACGATCTCGCGACAGGACGGAGCAAGCAGTTACCAAACTCCAACGTTCCAAAATGGCTTCACGAACTATGGAAGTGGATACCGAAACGTTCAGTATTACAAGGATGCTATGGGCATTGTTCATCTAACAGGACTAGGTAGAATCGGGACAGCGGGTTCCACCATCTTCACGTTACCCGCTGGCTTCCGTCCAAGCGCGACTCTCGTCTTCACCACAATGTCTTCGGGAGCGATTCAGCGGATCGACATCGCGTCATCAGGGACCGTGACGTTAAATGGTGGAGGTGCGTTCGGGAACTGGGTATCCCTTGATGGAATCAGCTTCCTAGCTGAACAGTAATGAAGCAACGGTGAAGGGAGAATGAAAATGGAACTAACAGTCCAAAGTGTTCAACTCACTCAGTTGAATGGTCAAAACGCCTATAATGTGTTTCTTTTTGGTACGGACGAGAGCGGTCAGTCCTGGAACGTCAACCTTGTCTCTACGACGAACTACCAGGTAGGCGACGTATATATAGGGAGTTTGACCAAGTCGACACCGACCCAGTAAGTAAGGAATCTCAAATAGCATTAGGTTTCCGGCCACCCGTCGAAGGTGCTTTTTTTATGTCCAGAAATGAGGTAGCGCAATGCTACAGCGTGGGGATTTGATATTCGTCCGTGGGCGCACCCGAAGCCCTGTTGACGATGCAATCATGGCCGAAGAGTGGTTGTTGGATGGGAGGTGTGAATACGTACACGTCGCAGTGTATGTCGGAGAGAGCAAGGTGCAAGAGGCGCAGGGATTTCGCCGGTCCGGGTGGGCGCCCATCGGTCAGTATGACGGCGAATACGATATCGGCCATATCAGGATGACGAAAGAGCAGCGCGACAAGTTCCTTGCTGCACTGAGGGATGAAGATGGGTTGCCATATGACTGGCCGGGCATCTTCTGGCTCGCCATTGCCGCACTAACGTTTGGAGTGTTCGCCCGTAAGTACAACGACAGGAAACGGCGGTATTGCTCCAAATACGTGGGGTGGGCGCTCGCCAAGGCGGGAATCGGGGTGAATGATGAAACGCCTGAATCATTGGCGCAAGACCCTGTAATCAGCATGGAGAAGGTGAGGGCGATGTGATGCGAGAGCCGATTCCAGAATGGGCACAAGACATACGTGAAAGAATCGTACGCATCGAGACCATGGTAACCGACAGCGCAAGCACGCGTGACAAAGCAGACCGCGCAGATGAGTTGTCTCGTGCAAATGACAAGCGCTTGGATCGCATTGAAGAGAGCCACACATGGCTTTGGAGAACCGTTGTTGGTGCCATTATCGCGAGCGCCATCGGGTGGTTCGTAAGTCTGGCACCACATATATAAGGAGGTGTCTTTTTGCAAATTGCACAACTGAATTGGGCCAAGGGAGTCGACTATTCCTCAGACACGGGAGTAGTCGACTTTTTTTCGTTGGCCAAAGGCGGCTATTCGTTTGCCATTGGCCGAGCGCTTTATGGTCTGGCCCCGGACACGTCGTTCGCCGCGAACTACGCCGCAACAAAGAAGGCCGGGCTGGTGCGGGGTGGTTATCAATTCGCACGCCCCAAGCTGTCGACGGCCCAAGCTGCAGCTACGGCGATGGTTAAGGAAATTGAGGGCGCCGGAGGATTTGACGGGTTGCCGCCTGCTATCGATGCGGAATATGGGACAGATGTTCAGGGGCTGTCTCCCGAAGAACTTACCGACTGGGTTCTGACGTGGATTGCCGAAGTTAGGGCGCTCACAGGTGTGCGGGGCATGCTCTACACCTCCACTGCGTTCCTGACGGAATGCTTGCAGCCAGAGCGCCTAAAAGATGTGCCGCTTTGGATATCGTCATACAGCGTATCCCAACCGCCTAACGCGGGACCAATTACGCAATACAACCTGTGGCAACACACGGCAGGTCTCAATAGCCAACTCAAGGTGCCTGGGATCGCGCCGTACAACCAGATAGACCTCAACGTGTTTGCAGGGACAGTCGCAGAACTGAAGTCCTGGTGCGAGGGGGTGAACGGCGTGCAAGCAACCCCGATGAAAGTAATTGTCCACGGGCAGACAGTCGACGCGTATGCAATCGGTGACCAGGTCTACCTACTGTGGAAAGACGCAGGACTGCAAGACAAAAAGGTGGATAACGTTTGGCACTTTGAACCGCAACACCAAGTTGTTGAGACGAAGGTCAAGGTTAATGGTGCTGAGTCTCAGGCTTTTGTTGTTGACGGAGATACGTATGTGAACTGGGCCGCACTCAAGAACATTGGCATTCTCACCGATCTCAAGATCGATGGTGAGTTTAACTTCACAGTCACACCGAATGCAACCAAATAGGAGGGACGTACGTGGTGAACGCAACTGGGATTTACGCAGTGATCGTAACAATCGTAGGTAGTGGCGCATTTACTCATCTCTTGAATCGTGTATTTGGGCCCAGAGCGGTGAAGGTGGAGAAGGCGGCAGTTACAGTCGCATCGGAAGCAAAGCCGTTTGTGGCGGATGGTATCCATGCAGTCGAGGACTTGCTCAAGTTGCCGGAATTGGCCGGGGTTAAAGCGAAGCTGGATCATGCGGAAGCAGACTTGCAGAACACAAAACTTGTTCTACTGGCCGGGCAGGTTCTGCACGCGACCGGGAAACGGTTGGATGCTCTTACATCTAACCAGAAGACAGGGATTGCACTCGTGGTAAGCACGGAAGCGGCAAAGATTGGACTACCTGTCACGCAGGCATCCGTATTGGCCGCGCTCGCTACTGCTGATAAAGCGGTGGACGTGATTGGCGCGCTTCCGTTGTTCCAGAGCGCAAAAGAGATCGATGCGTCGGCGCCCGTACAACAGGAGCAAAGTTCTCCTTCGAGTGAGGGACAGGCATCGTAAATAAGGCCGTATGCCGGGGCAGCACATGGTTCACCATACTATCGACGAAAGGAGAGAGTATGGTTGAAAAGGATTAAAGTTATAATTTGTGCCCTCCTGATCTGTATAAGTGCAGCCCCGGCTTGGCATGTGCCCAGAGCGTACGCACAAACACAAACCGTAAGTGCAACTGTCACGTTCCGTGTCGTATCTGCTGCAGACTATCAAGGATTAAAAGGTGCTCGAGTGATTGTCGTAGACAGCAGCGGGCGAGTCATTACATCAGGGCTGACGAACTCCAACGGTGTTTGGTCTGTCCCTTTAACAGTGAACTCAGACCCACGTTTTGACGGTTTGGGGGTTGTAACTGCCATTTGTGTGGCTAATGGCTATAACGAAAATGTAGTGTTTGAGGTTCCGGTACGACAAGGTACGGTTCAACCCATTACTTTGTATCCGGTAAAGCCTAAGCTTCGCAATGAAGCATCGGCCTCGTTGGGACAACTCCATCACTTAGATGTCATTGAAATTGTAAACAAATACGCATCACAGATGGGCTTGGAGAGACAGCCCGGTCTTTCGGGGGAATCCGGCTATGCGCCGTGGGGACCTAACCTGAAACGAGCGGAGTGACACGCAATACGTCGACAGACGGTGGTCGCTTGCCTCATCATTTCTCCGATTGAAACCTGTGTAACATAAGTTCTAGCTATCGCTGTATGCTGACATCAACTCTTCGGTGAACCTTATGCAGATAGGACGGCGTAGGCCGTCCTCTTTTGTACCGCTCTCCCCAGTATCTATGGACTGTGTATCGGTAGATATTCCTATACAGGCATGTTCGATGACAGGCTGGGGGATTGTACTACAAAAGCTGACCGCAGATATTTATGGCCTAATACCGCGGATTCAATTTCACTACGGAAAATTTCAAGAAGTTCAATGACATCTTCATGAAGATCTAGATAACTTTTAAAATCAAACTCCAGGTATTGACCATGGGCAATATGATTTCTGGAGGATAGTAAGGTTACATCAATTAAGTTTCGCTTACTTTCAAACTTTGAGAAATCAACTCCGATTGTAAGCGAAATATCTTCTAGTACTTCGGAATTTAAATTGGAACGCGTGTTAATTGCCGTTTCCGTAGTTACGGATAGCCTCGTTGATAATTCGTCGATCATAAATTTTACCACTTCATTCAATGCTGCGACACTATGACTCGCATTCTCTATCCTCTGCTTTATTGCCAGGGCCACAAAATTAGGGGCAACCTCGGCATATTTCAGCCTACGAATTGATAGGTAAGTCACGTACAGAGTCGCTGAGTATTTTACGAACCCCTCCCAGTGTGCATAAAGTACAGGTATAGCACTGCGTATAAGGCTTTTGACACGAGTCGATGTTTTATTTTCTTGGATTGTGAGCTTGAGGTCTGAAAGCTCTTTTTTTCTCCACGCCATCTCTTCTCCAATAGCGTCAATAAATTCCTCTGGGGTCCGCGGCTTTTGCTTACTCATTTTGTAAACAACTGCCGACCTAGGGAAACCGTCCGCGGAACACGGGTAGACGCACGTGATCCGGTAGATGCTGGAAAATGAACAGAGTCCCAAAGTTGTTTTATTTTTTTAGTTAATTGGGCCCCGTTAAAATCGGATTCGGACAAATCACGAAAATGGTATCCTATTCCTAGAGCGATAACTTCAAAAGATGATACCAAAAATGCACCAATAAATTTGTCTCTGTATTTGTCGTACTTTCTAAAACTGTCTTCCCTTAAAGTTTGATTCAACAATGAAAATGTATAACGAAAAGCCTTTTCTTCTTCGTCAAAATCAAACTCAGAGGTTGCTAATTCGACCATTTTGTTTGTAAGGAACTCAGTCAAGTCTCCAATATTTTTCAAATCGTCTTCTGTACTTCTTCGAAACACCATAAATCTTAGAAGGAGTTCCATATCATATTGTTCTTCCATTTGTCTCTCTGTGAGAGGAAGGCAGTTGACGAATTCCTCTTCTTTAGACAATTTTCTCATCCACAGATACATCTGCCTATTTATCATAATAAGTATGCAGTTTCTAATTTCTTGGTCAGAAAGCTCTGTACCACCTGTGTTTAAACGTTGAAATAATTCATATTTACTCTTTTCGTCGCTACCTTTAAGGATAATTTTAACGTCGAGTTTCGAACGTTTGATATATAGGCGCTGTGCAAGCGTGAATGAGTTCAGGTCGTCATCACCATCACCGATCCATTTTTTCCCCTCCAAAGAAGGAAGTTCAGAGGTTTTTTCTAAAACCAGTGGGGGGAGAAGGTTTTTTTCTTCATCTCTTAATATGCCCGCAAATTGAAACAATGTAGATAAGCGCTGCAATCCGTCAATAACATCCCAAACACCATTGTGACTTTGGTAAACAAAAATAGGGGGCAATGGTATTCCCAGTAGTATTGATTCAATCAGCCTTGACTTTTGCGAAAGAGACCATCGATAAAACCGTTGAAATTCTGGGTGAATATCCATTTCCTTGTTCTCGTACAAATTCATTAATTCCCCGATGGACATAGAGTAACTGTCTGTTTGTATTTCAGAACTCTTTATATCGATCTCATCTTGCAAAGACATAAATAACTTCCTTCCATCATCACCCACGGTATTTGCAAACATGATACCAAGAAATGTTTGGTTAGGGTCGAAAATTTTAATTACTGGCCTTTTACAATTAACATTTCACCTTCGCGTTACCGCATACCTCACCAACGCTCCATCCTTCATCTCCATCCAAACTCCATCGGGCTCCAACTCCGCTACCCGCATCTCATGCTCCACAGCCAATTTGTGAATGGCCTCTTGATCCGTTCCCGCTTCGATAAGCGTATATGTAGGGTATCGATGTGTAGATGCATCAACGTGAGTCGGGTAGAAACTGTATGCAGCCATGTTGCCTCCAAAAGAAAAAACCGCCCTCTGTGCAGGGGCGGATGAGAATAAGGGCTTAAGATACCATAATACACTATCTGGGTAGTGTTGCAACCTTATATATGTGTATGGTCAAATAAAAATGGAGGTTTCGATCATCAGAAATTCCCTGATCTAATCATTAAGAAATCCTTGCTGATGTCATCAGGAAATCCCTGATCTGATCTGGAAATTTCCCTGGTGTATCTCTCCTAATTGTGTCATTTGCTTCTTACAATCCTCTTTGTAGAAATGCGAGGAGGAGAAAGGATGACGATGAGTATGGAGCAGATTCACCGGATCAAGGAACTGCAACTCCAAGAGAAAGGAGCGTATCAGATTGCAAAGGAATTGGGGCTAGATCCCAAGACCGTTCGGAAATACATGAAGCAGGAGGACTTCTCCCCAAGGCTGCCTGTGCCAGTGTCTAAGCCATCCAAGTTGGATCCCTACAAACCAACCATTGATGCATGGCTTCTTCAAGATGCTAAAAATCGGTACAAGCAACGTCATACGGGGAAGCGAGTATATGACCGACTCGTGAAAAAGTTTCCGGAGTTCAACTGTTCGTACCCGACCGTGAACCGATACGTGACCGCATTTCGTCAACGCCAGCACCTTAGTAAGAAGGGCTATCTTGAACTTCAGTGGCATCCTGGAGAGGCTCAGGCTGATTTTGGTGAATGTGATGTGATTGTAAACGGCGTGCGACGCGTTACGAAGTATCTGGTGGTATCTTTCCCGCATAGCAATGCAGGATTTGTTCAGTGCTTTCTCGGTGAAACTGCTGAATGCTTATGCCAAGGATTAATGGACGTCTTTTATCATATTGAGGGTGTTCCGTCACGACTTGTGATTGACAATGCCACAGCAGCCGGCAGGCGAATTGGAGAGCTAGTTCGCCTTACACAGTTGTTTAAGCGATTCCAAGCCCATTTCGGATTTGAGATTACATTCTGCAATCCGAATAGCGGTCATGAAAAAGGAAATGTGGAGAACAAGGTTGGTTACGCTCGGAGAAATTACATGGTTCCCCTACCATCCAAAGTGTCATTGCATGAGTGGAACACTGAATTATTCGAACTATGCGATTTGGATAATAGCCGCGAGCACTACAAGAAAGGAGTACCTATCTGCGAGTTGTTTGAGAAGGACAAGGAAGCCATGCGAGCACTCCCAAACGCGCCGTTTGAATCTTGCCGATATGGGCATGTAAAGACCAACGGCTATGGCAAGTTCATACTTGATGGCAAGCACACTTATTCTTCCTCGCCGCTGTATGCAGACCGGGAGATTATTGTCCGGATCGGCGCACATTTCATTGAACCACTTGATGAAGCGGGTGACGTTATCTCTCGCCACGAAAGGGAGTTCGGTACAGAGCGGACAGACACAGTCGACTGGTTAACGATGCTAGATCAATTGATTGTAAAACCAGGAGCATGGCGAAACAGCCTGATGCGTAGCCAAATGTCCTACGAGGTTCGTGATTACATGGATGAGCAGGACAAGAGTGGGTTACGGCAAGCGTTACGCCTCATGAAGGATTTGTCTAACCAATATGGCTTGGACGTTGCGGTGACTTCGATACAGGAAGCAATTGTTCGCAAACGCACACAAGGCATTGAGGTCAATGCAGCAGTTGTTGCGGCTCGGATTGCTCACTACGGTCTGGATACGCCAGGGGAGCCTGGACCCGACATGAGCCAGTATGATGTTTTACTACCCGCATTCGGAGGTGAAGTGCATGGACCGCAGTGAGATACGACTAGAAATCTCACAATACTGCCGACAATTAATCCTGAGTCAGAATGCGGTACGGTTATGCGATTTAGAAGCTACGCCAAGACAGGAGGAGTTTCTACATAAGGTGTTCCGGGAGGAATTGGAGCACCGCGAGCGTCAGCGGAGAATTCGTTTATTTCAACGAGCTGCGTTCCCTGTACGAAAAACGCTGGAGGGGTACGAATTCAGTTCACTTCGCCTGCCCTCTACCTTGTCCCTGGATGAACTGACTTCGTGTCAGTTTGTCCAGGAGAAAAAGAACCTCGTTCTGTATGGTCCTGTCGGCACTGGTAAGACACACCTTGCCATTGCCTTAGGAACGAAAGCGTGTGAGATGGGAATTGTTACGAGGTTTTTCACCGCAGCATCCCTGGTGACACGACTGAGCGAGAGCAAACGCGCTGGATCTTTAGAACGCATAATGAAGGAACTAGAAAAGGCTCAGCTTGTGGTCATTGATGAGTGGGGTTACCTTCCGATGGACCGTGAAGAGGCGCAGCTATTATTTCAAGTGGTTGCAGCTAGTTACGAGAGACGAAGTTTGGTGATCACCACGAATCTGGAGTTCTCCAAATGGGGCGGTATTTTCACGGATGACCAGATGGCTGCTGCAATGATTGACCGTCTGGCGCACCATGGACAACTTGTTGTGTTTGAGGGAGAAAGCTACCGACTAAAACACGCATTGATGCGGCAAAAATGACCCAAACAGAACTGGAAATACACCAGGGAATTCTCGTGATAATACCAGGGGATTTTAGTTGATCACACCAGGGAAAAATCGATGATTACACCAAGGAAAAAGTGATGATAAAACCAGGGAAATCTTCTTGACAAAACACACTTATATATGCAGCGTCTGTATGGTGATGGACTAGTGTGGTTATTCGGTAATTAGTATCCTCGACGGCACCCTGGGCATCCAGGAGTTACATGCCTATGGTGAGATCGTAATGGTGGCTCCCGTGGAACAAGCTCTCGGCATGCGATGTACTAAGCAACAGATGGAGGACATGTCGAAGCATCCGCTCGTTAAGAATTGTATCGACGTAACAGAGAAAATTGCAGAACTGCATAGGACGCTACCAGAGGATTTCAAGGCGGAGGGTACTTATTTTGTGCCGTTTCGGACATCCTGAAACTCCTGAGTGCTTGCTGCATGATAAGGCCGCACCTATTGGTAATGACGACAAGGGAGCAGTTTTGTTACGTGTATGTATGGGAGGAGAAGGCTTGAAATGTGCGCTTACAGGTATCAAACCTTCTCACGAGATTATTGTATCAAATTAGTTAACATAATTATTTGGTGAAGTATTGGGAAAAAATCCACACTTGAAAGCCTGTAACATTGACGGTCCAACTCACTATCAATCCATTAGAAATTCTATATGAATTTTTTACCATGGAAAGGATAAGCTATAGTATCAGAGTGCTATTGCATAATGATACCGCGCCCCAGTGCAACGGGTGATGACATCTAGAGGGCGCGGTTTTTATTTCCTTTTCTTTTCATCTCGTTCGATGCGTTCCAGGGTACGTAAAGCCCAGAGCCCATATCCCACATTGAGTAAGACACCAAATAAACTATGTCCAAGTAGGCAAATGGTTGCAAGTATAATACTGAGATAGATATCAAACGACATGAAACGTTTGTTAAATCGATAATGGCGTCTCACTGTAACACCCGTTTCGTTACCTCTTTATTTTTTATCTTTCCCGAGGCGGCGTGGCGAGATGCGTCCTAAATTATAAGGAAATACATCTTCATCAATGGTGCGGCATGATTTATCTGCCACTGCCATTCTGATTAACTAAGACGTGAGATTGGGCTACACTTGGAATGTATAAACATTCGCCTTCCGAGTGTAGCCCTTCTGTCGTTAGTCATAATGAACGACACCGGCCCCATTTCGTAGGTCTTGGATTACACTGAATCTTGAGAAACCAGTGCAGAGCCACATACGAAGGAGCCGATACTATGAAGACTACCACAAAGTTTGTTGGTTTGGATGTGTCTAAGGAGAAAATCGCAGTTGCAGTCGCTGACGAAGGAAGAAAAGATTCTCGGTTTGTTGGGATGATTCCACACACGGTAGAGGCGATCCGTAACCTGGTTCGTCAATTGGGAGACGAAGATGTTCAGCTGGAATTCTGCTATGAGGCCGGTCCAACTGGGTACGGACTTTATCGGTTGTTACACGCAATGGATTTGTCTTGTACAGTTATTGCACCTTCTCTTATCCCCATCAGACAGGGGGATAGGGTGAAAACGGACAAACGTGACGCATTACGACTGGCACAGTTGTTCCGAGCTGGGGAGTTAACTTCGGTGTTTGTACCGAGTGAAGAGAACGAATCATTACGGGACTTGGTACGAGCTCGAGAGGATGCCATTGAAGATAGACTCAGGGCAAGACACCAACTGTCAAAGTTTCTTCTAAGACATGACAGGCGTCCACAAACCAAGCTTCGAGCTTGGGGAAAGATGTATGAGCGTTGGTTAGATGGACTGAGTTGGACGGACCGTCGAGAGCAAGTCGTGTTCCAGGAGTATCGGCATCACTTACAGGAAATCGACGGGCGAGTCAGTCGTTTAGAGGCTGCTATTCATTTGGAGGCAACAGAAAGTGAGCGTGCTCCGGTGATTCAGGCACTGCAAACGCTACGTGGTGAAGTTGAAGCCACTTCGTTGGTTGCTGAAATTGGAGAGTTTAAGAGGTTCCGTAATCCAAAGCAGTTAATGGCATATGCAGGCTTGGTACCCAGAGAGTACTCGAGTGGCTCATCCAGGTGGCAAGGTGGAATCACAAAGACGGGAAATTCCCACTTACGACGAGTGCTCGGTGAGGCGGCCTGGTGCTATAGATATAAGCCAGCGGTCAAGAGAGCGATCAAGAAACGGCAAGAGGGACAGAGTCCGAAAGTGCAGGACATTGCATGGAGAGCACAGGACAGGCTACACCGGAAATACACGAGGATGGTATCAAGAGGAAAGCATCACAATGTGGCAGTGACATCGGTATCGAGAGAACTACTTGGTTTCATATGGGCAATTGCATGTGAGGTAGAGAATGCGATGGAGACATCGCAGGCTATGTAACTATTTGGCTCAATGTAGTAGATAGCACACAAAAAACAATTCAAGAAATGGGTTAAAGGTTGGGTCTGAAGGCAGAGGAATCCGGTACAGGGAACCCTCGTTGCCCGTTTGTGCAAGGTAATAACCTGACGCACGTGACTAGTCCGAGGCAGCCCTTTGACGGAGGTACGAAATGCGGTAACCAACCCGCGTATATCAGTCTGCCAACCGTCGACGAACCTTGCCTTCGGGCCGAGCCTTTAACCCCATCGCGAAACGGGGCTTGACAGGTGTCGTTCATATCAACGGGCAGTTATGCGCAATATAGTTGTAACTCGTAAAACTTGTAGCAGTCCTGGTATTTGCGTACGAGATATAAATAGCTCGAAATTCATCAGATTGTATTTCTAAATTATGATCTGTATCAACAAATGCTTTAATAACTGGCATCATTGCGGACTTCACACGCTCTATTGCACCTTGGGCGTTTTCATCATCTTGATCCCAGGAATTTTTGCTCGCTTTTTCTTGCTTCAATTTCTTAAGTTGAGCTCGGAAGTCTGTGAAATCATCTTTTTTACTCATGTACTGCTACCCTCCTATCTAAAACAATGTGTCATAACAGGCTATGCTTTAACATTGAAATCAGAGTGGACAGCTACCGTGGTTGCATACGCCAAACAATAATCACATGTTGAATTATATCGGCATACATATATGTTCATCAGCATTCAAGGGGCAAAACAGGTGTTGTGTTTGCATGATTCTGTGTATAGGAACGCACAGAATGGATTTGACAAATACAAAAAACTTTTGCCTGCCCTTGGATACTCACTTATAATGAAAAGAGGGTACGGACCTGTCTCCGTACCCTTGTTGGTTAATCAGACTCCTCCTACTTACGAGCCTTAGCCTTAGCCCTAGCCTTAGCCCTAGCTCTGGCAGTAGCCGTGTTCGTATTTTTATTGAAGATGTGAATATTGATCGTTACAGCCCTCATTTTAGGCTTCATCCTAATCACCTCGCTTTCTAGAATTAATAAATGCAAATGCTTGAACAACGGAACGGACAAACACCAAGTGGGTTCGATATTGGTGATTATGACCTGTCGAGTGTCAAGTTCTTTCAGGGTTAGGTGTGGTAGTGTTTATGAGCATGAATCAGTTGCTTTAGTTGGACATGGTATTCTAAATCCATTGATAGCCAAAGAACGACACCAATTGGGCTGGGAAGGTAATACAAAAGCGAGTGGAAAGTGTTGGTGTTGTAAACATATTCCTTGTTGAACAAACGGGGGCGAATGTTCAAGAAGCAGCTTCAGCAAAATACGGATGAATAAGCGTTATTTTGTATTAACATACAGAAGCTGAGTGCCTTGCAGTTGTCAGCATCGTTTGCTTGATATGTAGGCCGCTCTACTCGTGATACTTTTGTCTTGTGATAGGAACATTGGCTTAAGGCATCCGCTCTTTCTACAATCGTGCGAGTTATTCCTGTTTCACATTCCGGTAACTCGTTGAGCGCCTGGTCACAGGTGAGTGGGATGAACTGTTGATACTAATGACAGTTGAATGCTTCATTGAGGCTCGCCAACATGACAAAATCGCGGGAACTTCTCTGGGGAATATTGTTGTCACATCCTCTGAAGATCAACGATGGATTATCGCCGCTACGGAGTGGCATAAGCGAAGAAGACAATATTTAAAATCCGCAGCCCGAATCCTAAGTGCCCTAATTGGACCGGAGCTATGGAACGAGGGAGCAGCGTAGGTTGAAGATGTTTAACAGCACACTTTGGTTAGACCCGCTTCGGCGGGTTGTATGATGGTATTAGGCATCAGTGGAGAGAGGCGCTTGCTGATGACGACCAGCAGGCGTCTTTTTTTGTATGCCTGCAGTAAATCTCCGTCCAGCGAATGGAGTGACCTATTTCGGTGGTAACTCGCAACAGTTTCCTTCGAAACGATATCAGCAACCCTCTCGGTCTCTGCCACCGCTCTCGTGGGCATTCGCCCGTATCCAATCGTGCGTTCTGCCCATACGATACAGGGCATTAGGAACTGGGGGCAAAGAGGAGTTGAATCGATGGATAAGAGGAAACAATCTTCTCGGTACGTAGTGCTCGATTTAGGAAAAAGCATTTCCACTGATCTACTGGCAACGCCTTGTTCAATGTCTCTTGAGGTTCAAAGATCCCAAATTGATGGGTATCCCTATAGTTGCCTTAGCGTGAAAAAAGTAATTCCCTGTACGTTTAAGAAAGGCAAGTTGTATAAGTTGTGATCGTTGAATCCGTCTTAATTATTTTAGGATTTGGCGGTATTGTGTTTACTCGATGGAAACTAAGGGAACGGGTTCTAAAACGCACAAACCGTCATAAATCATCAAGGGAAGAAAAGAGGAGGACAATGTAGCCCCTTATACAGTTGATGGGGTATTGCGGCAGAACAACGAGGGGTGCAACGATGACCCCTCTTGTTGTTTGCCTTCGTGAATTACGCCCTGTGTTTCATCTCCATCCAAACGCCATCCGGTTCCAGTTCAGCCACCTTCATCTTGTGTTCCACAGCCATTTTGTGAATAGCCTCTTGATCCGTCCCAGCGTCGACAAGCGTATATGTTGGGTACCTGTGCGTAGACACATCAACGTGTATTGCGTAGAAACTGTATGTAGCCATGCTACCTCCAAAAGAAAAAAACCGCCCGAAGGCGGAGGATAATGGTACAGCTTTATATATGCTGTATAAATTCATCGGAGTATATCCTTTCGTATCATGGGTAAAACTAAAGATGCGACTAGGCCATCATCCTTCGGGATGCGGGCCTGTTTTTGTGTTACCTCCGAAATGAAAAAGTCTCACCCTGGTCCGCTGTCTCTCGACGCGCGTGGTGAGCTCTGTCGTTGATTTTAATATCCGCGTTAGTCTGGATTAAATTTATTTATATGGGCGTTTGCCCATTACGAAGCGTTGATTTCGCCCATATATTACGACATCTCGTAAATGAGAGGAGAAGCACGATGTCGATCAGGAAGAAATCGCGTTATGTTGTTCTTGATTTGGGAAGTAGCATCAATCCTGATGATTTATTCGAAACAACGTCAATGTCATTTGAGGTTCGTAGAGCGGATAATCAAGAGCGACCCTATACAAGGTATTCCGTGAAGCGTGCTATACCGTGCAAATACGAGCAGGGAAAATTATACAGGTGGCATTAGAAGTCTAAAATGAAAATCAACTGAGACGTATCCTCCTTGCTAGCCCCTGCAACGATGCAAGGGCAATTTTTGTTTCCAGGTGCAACGCGTGTGTTGTCATGTACAGTGTTTTGAGCGGCCCGATTTGAATTGTGTATGACGAAATCATTTACTAGGATCCATACCTATCGCCAAGTAATCCCTAAGGTTTAAGGCCGTTTTTCTTATTTAGTCGCATTTCTTGCTGTGTTGCCTAAAGAGTTTGTCGTACTACCAATCGCGTTTGTAGTACCCCCAATGGTATTCCCAACGGCGTTCGTAGCGCTACCAACTGCATTACCGGTACTATTTGCAGCCCTTTGTGCGCCTTCACCACAACCCGTTACTAATAAAGTGGGGAGGACCAAACAGACTATGAGCCTACGGACATTCATTCAATTGTCTACTTTACTGGCAATTCGCATAAATCACATTTTTATTTTTCCGTGTGACAAACGTATTATGCATTTTATAAATAACAGCAATATTCTGAACTAAGGTTCTCATCTTGGGTTGGAGTATGTGTGTTAAATTAGGTTATGCGCGACTTTCCATTGGCCAGAATTGGCGACTATACTTCGTGCTTCCATCTTCGTGAAAAGTAAGCCGGGCAACACCAACTTGTAATTGAAATTGTGGGTCAATTAGATACCATTACTGAATATACTTTCTTCGAATATTTTCTTCTCGACGCTCGTTTATAAGGGATAGTAGCGCCTTCATGAACTTGAGGTTTCTTTGTACTGTGGGATCTTTAAACATTTTATACATACCAATCATGCCTACTTTAGAAGTGTCGCACTTGGCTCGTTTTTGTGCAGCATTAGCTAAAACAACGCCGTGTTCCAACCTATCCTGAATAGGTTCGATATCTCCGAACATGGATTTTTCTAGAATGTCCGTCATTTCGGTATCCTTTAGTAGTGATTGCGTTAGATCGTACATTGCAGAAGTGATCTGCATCATTTCTGTTAGCTTTGGAAGCATGCGAATTGAAGTTTCAAGAAATTCTTTTACTTCTGGTTTCACTATTGAACCCAATATATCAGAATGATTCTCATCAAATGGGTGTTCAATCACTTCGTATCACGCCTTTCACCGTAATTATGCGATAAAATTCTACAATCATACCTATCCCGCGCGGATATCAAAAATTGCTCACCTCATGAGTCTTGACAAACTGTTCTATTCGTTTATTCAATGCAGGGGCAGCTTTGGTCGGAATTTGATGCTTAATGTTTTGAACGAATGTCAGTTCACTGTTGGGCAGCCGGTCATGCAAGACGCGGCTATAGGAATGAAATCCATGGTCTTCAACTCCATACACAAGTAATACGGGAACGTGAATCAACTTCAGACGAGCTGTACAGTTATAATGAAGACTGGCTCGGTAGTATTGCTCCATGTTTTTTGGATTGCCCAGCTTTGATTCCTGGTAAGTTTTCCACATCAACCCTTTGGTATCTGAATTGCTCCACGATAGGGATAAAGCTAGTGGACGTATTGCACCAATTTTTGTGGATAGAATACCCAGCCGAATCCGAGTTGCCAGTCGAAAGTCATGTATTTCCGACATTCCACCAACTAAAATACCTCCTAAAGCTCGGTTAGGGTGTGTCAACAGAAACTCAAGCACGATGGATGCCCCAGTTGAGTAGCCACACAGATACGCCTCTTTGATCTCAAGGTGATCCATTAAATGTATTATGTCCTCAACGATGAGCGGATAGGTTATCGCTTGCTGAGAGGCTTGGCTTCTGCCGTGTCCCCGTATATCGAATCGAACGGTTAAAAAATTCCGTGATAATCCCTCCATCTGGTGAAGAAAACTTATGCTGCTTAATACAGGCGGGTGAACAAGGATAATCGGGGTTCCTCGTCCCATTTTTTCATAAAAAATATTTACGCCATTGAGTTGTGCACTTGGCATTCGGGTCTGCACCTAATTTCGACTTTGGACTAATAACTCTTACAGAAAGAGTCCCCAAAGCGCTCTGTTTTCATCACACTACAGCCAAAGGTTAGAAAACCAATCTACAAAAGATGGTGGGTTTATCCCGTTGGTCTCGTGGTATTGCTCATCATTATCGGCGTTGCGAACGGGGGAAACAGTAACCCTAAAGCGTCCCAACCTGTGGTATCAGCTTCATCGGCCAGCACGCAAAGCACATCAACCAAACAAACTTCGGATCCTGTTCAAAAACAGTCTGCTTCACAACCTGACTTCACGATTAAAGTTACGGGTAGTTCCGGCCTACCGTTTTCCGGTGATGTGATGGTTGCTTCTTCAGATGGTTCGTCAAACTCTGAAACGATTTCCGCGTCTGTACCTAAAACCATTACGATTCAAAAGGCCGCAATGATTTCTGTTGTATTTCAGAATCAAGGAGCAACCGGATCGTTCAATGTAGCGATTTATCACGACGGAACATTAGTTAAAGAGGGATCAACATCATCTCAGTACGGAGCAGTAACAGTTGCAAGCCAGTTGTATTGACCCATTTTGTAACGGTTCAGAACCCCACCCTGCTACGGATGGGGTTCTGATACCAGTTTTATGAAATTTGTAGATCGATGTTTGCCCGGGGGCTCGTCTACAAATGATCTACAAAACCTCATGAATCACAGTGCTCTTCATGAATCAAGAATGCTTATATTGCGCTGTTTGTTGTCTTATGGAATATGGTAAATAGGACTAGTGGCACTCCGTACCGGGGATATTTAGCAAAAACGAAAGGTGAGACTTAGTGAGTAGGGGAGATAAGAAAGTCCAATTTGCGCCATATGTACCTATTTGGATAAAGGAAACAGTGGTCAGTAAAGGGATGAATCCTATGACAGCCATGGTTACCATGGGGGCGTCGTCGTGAAAGTACGTGTTCTGTTGGTTGATGATTCACGGGAGGCCCTGGAATTATTGGAGTTGTTGTATAGTTTTAGAAACGCCGATGTCGTGGGCACAGCTTTAAATTTCGAACAAGCCAAGGAGATCATTGAACGTAATAATATAGACATCATTTCTATTGACATTAATATGGGTGAATTTTGCGGTTTTGATTTGTGCCGTACTGTTCGTCGTACTAGACCTAACGTATTCATTACTATGTGTTCTGCTTCTGACAGCGAACAAGACCAGCGTATGGCGAATTCTTGTGGGGCTCATTATTATTTGCAAAAACCCATTGGATTTAACGATATAGATGAATTGATGAAGGCATATTTTTTATGGCTGGCCGGGCATAGGACATAGAAGTACTTGTTTCTGGCGGTTGATGTAGAGTTCCCCCTGGTTCATTAGGCGCCCTGTCTTCAAAAAGCAGGGCTTATTTTATTTTGTGAGTGTTGATAAAATGTGAAGGATACATATGCATTGACGACATATGATTTTATGAGTAACTTGGTGTAAAAAGTAAATAAAGGGTGATGGCATGTTTTACTGTCTGAGATGCCAATGTCTTGTACCAAGAGAACGTGCTCAATGGATTTATCGTACGGGGTTTCGAATTGTTAAGGGAAACGCTTTCATTTAGGCAGGTGTGGTGAGAATCTTTGTTCAACTCTAGACAAAGTTGAGGTTTGGCAGGCGTAAAAGTAGCGCAAGTTTTCAGTTTCGAGCTGGAGGCGACGATTATTTTTCCGGCACATCATACCTCACGAGTCCCCCGTCCTCCCTCTCCATCCACTGTGAAAGTAAAGAGCACCTCGACTCACGTGGGGCGAAGTGCTTTTATGAATCAACGCATTATACAGCGACATTTTCGTTGCTTTTATCAGACTGTGAGATGATCTCCACGTACTTCATTGAGCCCCTGTGTACGATACGAGTCGAACCAGACAGTTTCTTTTCTTGTCTCTCGACGAAACGTTCTAACAATGGGACGCCGCCTAACAGGGCAAAACCAAGGATGGCGAGTTTGGTAAATACGATAAAGTACATATAAATCGGCGCTGTCATTTAGACCAACCCCCTTGTTACGATATCGTTTGACGCTGTGATTATAACGCCGTATTGGGGGTAATACAGAGGTGAAATCAAGTGTTTGAGGATTTGTAAAAAAATGTTGATAATATGTTCATTAATTGTATTAACTTCGGACACATAGATGAAAAATTGCAACAGATGGTCAACAGGTCATAAGCCATCACATACTCCTTAAATGAGGCCTGTATGTAGCCATGTTGCTACAAAAAGAAAAACCGCCCTCTGTGCAGGGGCGGATAAAATAAGGGCCACGATACATAATACACTACTTGGGTACTGTTACAATCCCATATACCGCGTCTGTTGGTGATGACTAGGCGCGGTTTTCTGTTAATTAGTATCCTCGACGGCACCCTGGGCATCCAGGATCCACTACGACGTTTCGTGTCATTGGTACATAATAGTGCCGCGGTACATTTACAATTACGTGGCGGTTAACATTCACGATAGGATGGATATATGGTACCTCTCGTGGACTGTAACAGTTCCGCACATTATAAAGCGGTGGGCAAATGTGAGCAGGACATCTCATTGCATACACACCTCCATCGATCCATGGTATGAAGTAGTACATGAAGACGGGCATCAGAATGAAACCGACGTTAGCCTGCTACAGAAGTACAAATGAATTGGCTCATCCTGGCCCGCTGTCTTTCAACGTGTATATTGTCTAATGTCTCGCGCAAGTTATAGTAACTGCGCCGTCATCAATGGTGATCAAATGACACGTTATAAGTCCCCGTAGGAGTGTTATTCTAGCCTGGTTTCTCGGCGGCCTACAGCAAAGCCTACGAAGAGGTGAGTGCTTGAGAAAGTCAAAGAGCACTTGGAGCACCTGATGTCATTATTGGCGCTATATCCGCGGTTAGTCTTTTGGCTGTCTTCCTTATTGCAATTTACCTATCCCATCAAGACATCCTACTCGCAAAAGATGCCCAACAGGCCGCAAACGAGTCCGACGAACCTTTTCAACAGATACGCTCATGGTTTTCACAAATTGTTCATGATTTCACCGCTTCTCGCCAGTGAGGTGAGCAATGAATTTTATACCGTGTGAATGGGAATACTGCGTATCCCTGATACAGCTGCTGCAATATCATATAGCCGTGCCCAATTGGTGATAGTACCGAATGGGCACGGCTGTTGGTGTTTAACGGAGCCCATCGAATTTGTCACCAAATGAAGATAGCAGCAGGTTAGAATTTTTAATCCGTTCCCGGATACATTACGAGCGACCCAGAACAGGGATATCCGTTCATTTCGGCACTATGGACGGATGCCCCCTCCTTTTGTAGGCCGCGCTAGCCAACATGGGTCACCGGTGAGCGCGGTTTTGTTGTGCTGTGACCGGTTACCACAACACCTCAAAAACGTTGTATTCGGGTCTATTTCATGATTTCTACAGTTGTGAAAATCAACCGTAGGCGGACGATAAATCTGGCCGAAATTTTATTTCGAGACCCGAAGATTAGCAATCGATTTGCACGGTGCCGCAATACCTTCATAGCGACATGCGAAAAACCCTGATATGATAAGGGCTTTGACCGATTGCTCTAGTCTGAGTCTACAAATGTAGAATCATTGACGAGGTTCGGTCAATGACCACCTGTAAAATCGTCATAATTCCTGCACATATAACACGCTTGTCCGCTGCTCCTCCCACGCTCTCCGCCGCAAGAACCTGTACCAGGGGTCATCGGTCATGGACATCGTCACTTGTGTCGAGGGCCAGGGCAGGTTGTGCATCGCCCTGCGCGCGGGAACGTTTTGTTCTTCCACCACGAAAACGAGGAACTTCGCACCATAGACGTCCCTGGCCAGGCGACGTTGATGGCGCTTCACCTCTACGTTGTGCCCTTTTCCACGACTTGTGAGCACAAGGTAGGTGCCGGCCTCAGCTGCTTGGATTCCTTTCGGCGCAAAGGTCGCATCGACGACGGCGACGGTCGTGAAACCGATGGCGTCTCCACCTTGTGCCCTGCGGACGAGTTCCAACCGGCCTGTGCACAGCGTAACCCGCGCTGACCAATCGGCGACAAAGCGACGACAGAGGGGCAGGTTGCAGAGGGTCGCAGGCCACCTCCCATCGTCGTGAGCGGCTTGGTACAAGGCGGTGAATTGATCCGTGTCGGCAAGTTCAAATCGCAAGTTATCTGGATACAAGTTATCGGTCATCGGAATTTCCCCAATTGTGAAAAAAATTCTACCGATCCCCTACGATTTCTGGTATTCTTTACGCAATCGTAGAAAATACTTGGAGTGGTTCGCTTGGGAGAACTAGCTCGGCGGTTAAAATACTATCGAAAAATGCGCAATTTGTCAGTGCGCCAATTGGCTCACCTCGCTAGGGTGAGCGTTAGTTACGTCTACGCCATCGAGTCCGGCGCGAGGGGGAGCAACGCCGCGAAACTAGGTCAGATTGCGGAAGCGCTGGGCGTGCGGTTAAGCGATTTGTGGGGAGACACGGAACATCATGAGTGAACCTTGGAACCATTTGCGCGCGTCGCGAGAGGCGGTCGGTTGGACGCAGGGGGACGTCGCTCGGGGGATTGTCGCGCAGTCACACTATTCACTCATCGAACAGGGCGTGCTCGTGCCCAGCGACAAAGTCGCCGCGCAATTGGCGATGCGCCTGCGCATCCAAGTGGATCGGTGGGGTGAACAATGGGTGCCCTATCGGCGCGCATTCCAAGCCAGGCAGCGATGTTGGAGGTCATTTGCCAAGGACGGCTTCATCGCGCCTGAGCACCTGTGCGCACTTCGCGACGCCACACTGCTCGTCGATTTCGAATGCTATGCGCAGTACCTCGACGTATCGACCGCGAGTCCGGAGGTCGCTTGTCAGCGCCTGGCGAATGCGCGTCGACAACTGTGTAGCATTCGCGCAATGCACGTGCCACAACGCATGCGGCAGTGGGGGGACATTCGGTTGCGGATTGTGCTCGCGATGGTCGAATCGCAGTTGCAGAAGCGGTTGGATAGACACCAGGCGGCGACGGCCTGGGCGCTTCGCGCGAATCGCATGATGCACGAAGTGCCGGCATTTTGGCATTGACGGTCCATTTTAAGCCTACGAGTCCACTTCTTTCGCAGGAAATGTGTACAATGAGGTGAAGGAGATGGTGTGCGTGGATACTTCTGAGAGGGTCGGTTATCGTGATGCAGTCCGGCAGGTACACAGGGCGTTCGAGCATCGGATTCACCATTTGCAGGAGGCACTGAAGGTTGCGAGCGGCGACAAGGCAATTGAAATCAAGCACCGGATAGACGAAATTGAACATTTGATGGAAATTGTCGATTCACTTCATCGCTAGGATCGCACAAGAGAGTTTGTTACAATGCTATGTAGTACGCTGCTGCTGTAAAGGGTGAAAGCTACGTGACGCTCGACAAATTGCGTTCGAAGGATATTGAGCGCCTATTTCAGGCCATTTTAGCGCTCAATTCGGAAGACGAGTGCTTCAAGTTTTTTGACGACATATGCACCATTGGCGAGATTCAGTCCCTCGCACAGCGCCTCGAAGTCGCGCGCATGTTGCGGGAGGGCGCTACGTATCACGCCATCGAAGCGAAAACAGGTGCGAGTACGGCGACTATCAGCCGCGTGAAACGCTGCCTGCACTACGGGTCGGACGGCTACCGTTTGATTTTGGATCGGCTGGACGGACCGGTTGATGAGCCGCCGATTCATGGGTGATCTGTGTCTCGCGGTGTAAGTCGGTCTTAAAGGGCCCGCGAAGTTGCGGGTTTTTTTTGTGTTTTCGACCCGATTTGACATTTCTCGAGCTTCTTTGTAGTCTTCATATGGCGCATTTAGCGTATGAATTGTATTCGGACGGCGAATGATTTACACAAGAAATACAATTCTTTCATTTCATAATAGAGGTACAAAGGTGTCCAATGTGTTAGAGTGGACTGGGCACCGCTGTTGTCTTCGACAGGGATTGTATATCGCGTGTCCGTAAACAGTGCATGTGTCGGACGACCTCTTAAACGGTTAGGGGAAGAGAAAACGTGGATTTGTTGAACAAGGTGCGGGAACTGGGGCAATTGTTGCACAGTTCCAATGACCAAGTAGAATTTGATGATGTCGCTGAATTTCTCAGTAAAGTCATGAGCTGTAACGTCTACATCGTTGGGCGCAAGGGCAAGATTCTCGGTTATGGAGTTGCAGAGCACGCGCTGACCGAGGAATGGTTGGATATCATGACGAAGGACCAGCGGTTCCCTGGAGACTTTAATAAACACCTGCTGCGCATCGAGAACACCGTGATGAACCTCGACGACGCGGGGAAGGAACCTTTCTACGTATTTTCTCCTGAGGAGAATGATTCGTTCCGGAGTAAATACATCAGTATTGCACCTGTGATCGGCGCCCGGGAACGCCAGGGAACTTTGGTATTCGCGCGTTCCGCACGACCGTTCGAACAAGACGATATCGTCTTGGCTGAGTACAGCGCGACCATCGTTGCGTTGGAAATCGTACACGCACGCCAGCAACAAAAGGAGGAGGAGTCGCGTCAACGCGCCCTGGCGCACCTCGCGGTCGAATCT
The DNA here is from genome assembly GCF_026651875.1 of Alicyclobacillus fastidiosus. GTDB lineage: Bacteria > Bacillota > Bacilli > Alicyclobacillales > Alicyclobacillaceae > Alicyclobacillus > Alicyclobacillus fastidiosus. Next base: position 1,034,782 of record NZ_CP104067.1, read on the forward strand.
TTGAGCTTTTCCGAGTTGCAAGCGGCGAAGTACTTGTTGGATGCCGTGCGCGAGTCCTCTGACGGCATCGTCGTCAGCAGCCAAATCGCTGACGAGCACGGCGTGACCAGGTCGGTCATCGTCAATAGCATTCGCAAGTTGGAGAGCGCAGGGACGATTGAGAGCCGCTCGCTCGGCATGAAGGGAACGCACCTACGCGTTCTGAACGCTTTCGTCGAGGACGAAATCGCTCGCCAGTTCGAGCGCTGAGTTCCGTTTGCGCGTCAAAAACCGGCTAATGAAGAGGGGCTGCCTTCAGTACAGGTGTACTGAAGGCAGCCCCCAATTTCGTCGACCGATGCGGCGGACACGTCCACTCAGTGCCCGCCTTTGTCTAGTGAATCGACTCAGTTGGGGGCATTCCCCAACACGGTCGGTAAATTTAAATAGTAGTAGCACAGCGTACGCAGACCCTTGTCGAAGTTGTCCAACGAGAAGTGTTCGTTGGGGGCGTGGAAGTTTTCGTCACTAAGTCCAAAGCCCATCAGTACGATAGGGATGTGGAACAACTGCGAGAACGTTTCGACGACTGGGATGGAGCCACCCATCCGCGTAAATACAGCTTGCACACCGTAGGCCTTGGTATACGCCTGCGCCGCCAACTGGATGGCCGGATGGTCATAAGGTGCAAGGTAGGGATGGCCACCCTCTTGGCGAATGAGCGTAACCGTGGAACCAACGGGCGCGTGCTTCGTGACGTGGGCTTCGATGAGATCTAGAACTGTGTTCGGATCTTGGTCAGGCACGAGTCGGCACGTGATTTTGGCATGTGCCTCATTGGGAATGACCGTCTTCGTGCCCTCACCTTGGAACCCGCCATAGATGCCGTTGAGTTCGAGCGTCGGGCGCGCCCACAGCCGTTCTAGCGTCGAATATCCCGGTTCACCATGCAGTGCCGGCAAATCTAGTGATTTGCGATAGGCCTCGTCATCGTGGGGGAGTTTTTCGTATTCCAGGCGTTCTGCAGGGCTGAGCTCCACAACCTCGTCGTAGAAACCGTCCACCGTGATGGTGCCGTCCGGCGCGTGCAATGTGTCGAGCAGTTCCACGAGTGCGTGAACGGCGTTTGGAACCGCTCCGCCGTAGAGACCCGAGTGCAAGTCCGAGTTCGCCGTGCGCAGGTCGATTTGGCAGGCCGCGAGCCCGCGAAGACCGTAGCAGATGGACGGTTGGTCCGGGGCGAGCATGGTGGTGTCGGAGATGAGGACGAGATCTGCCTGGAATTTCGCTTTATGTGCTTCGAGGGTGGCCTCTAGGTGGGCAGAGCCCACTTCTTCCTCGCCTTCGATACAAAACTTGATATTGAGTGGAAGTTCGCCGTTCTCTTTCAGGATGGCCTCGAGCGCTTTGATATGCATGAACGTAGGGCCCTTGTCGTCGCTCGCACCGCGCGCATAGATTTGGTTGTCGCGAATGTCCGGTTCAAACGGTGAACTTTGCCAGAGATGGAGCGGATCGACCGGTTGAACGTCGTAATGGCCGTAGACGAGTACGGTGGGTTTGCCCGGCGCGTTGAGCCAGTCTGCATAGACGACTGGATGGCCGGCGGTCTCCACTATCTCGGCGTTCTCAAATCCAGCTTCCGTAAGGGCTTCAGAGAGGAATTGCGCGGCGTGGCGAACGTCGCCCTTGTGTTCTGACAACGCGCTGATACTGGGAATGGAGAGCAGGGACTTCAGTTGTGCGAGATGGTCCTCCCGATGCTCTTTCAGATGGCGTTCGATGGCTTCCATATGTATTGAGAACTCCTTTCGGCAATGATGTCATCGCCAATCATTCACTGGTTATGAGCATACAGCAAAACGGGGGAGGGATGGAAGCGACCTCGCAATCCCTAGTTTCCTCCTGTGTTTGCAGAGTTTTTTCTGACGATTTAACGATGTATACTGACAGTTGAGTGTATTGTGATGACATCTTGCGCGAAGGTCGGGAAACACCTTTTCGAAGAGATACGAAACATGCGGGAGCGGGGAGAGAGAACGAATGAACAGTCAGCAAATTGCAGCGCATTTAATGCAAAACAGTTGTCGTATGTTCAAGGGTCGCACCTGTCATCCCGAGCCGGAAGCCATTCGGGAGATTGTGCTGCACGCGCGCGCAGCCTTGTTGCCCAATTACTTTGAGCCGCAAGTGACCGAGACACACGCGCAGACAATCGACAGGCTTCATCAGGTATTGACGGAACAGATTCACAGAGCGAGCTACCAGGAGTGCATCCACAAGGGTGGAACCGAGGAGACGCGCCGTACGGCGGCCCAGAAGTCGACGGCGTTCGTCGAACAGCTGCCGCTTTTGCAAGATATGTTGTACGAGGACGTCATGGAGACGTTGCAGGGGGACCCAGCTGCAACTGGCCCGGACGAGATCATCCTCACGTATCCAGGTATTTTGGCGCTCGGCGTCTACCGTGCTGCGCACGAGCTCGTCAAACTCGGCGTACCTCTGTTGCCGAGAATGATGACCGAGTACGCGCATCGACTGACCGGCGTCGATTTGCACCCAGGAGCCACCATTGGTCGGAGCATCATGATCGATCACGGAACGGGTATCGTCGTGGGCGAAACTGCAGTGGTTGGCAATCATGTAAAGATCTACCAGGGTGTCACCCTTGGTGCGCTGTACTTCCCGAAGGATGAACAAGGGATGATGTTGCGCGAGGTCAAACGCCACCCGACCGTGGAGGACTACGTGATTCTCTACTCCAATTCGACTGTGCTCGGCGGTGAGACCGTCATTGGCCACCACAGCGTCATCGGCAGCAATACGTGGGTGACGCGCAGCGTTCCGCCGTATTCGAAGGTGACTTACGAAACGGAAAGCGTCGTGCGGACGCGCGAGGCGCATTGAGAATTTTGTCGTGACGGATGGACGAAAATTCGGAAAATGTAGCGAAAAGGAATGGAAAAATTCCTACACCTGTGTTAAGTTTTTAATAACCCTTTACCCCTGATATGGCTCACCGAAACGGTGTGCCTCTTTTTTTGTCCAATTTTTCGCTTGCGCGTTTGCTTTTGCAGGGGTCATTCGGTAGACTGAGATGGATGAAACAATTGAATAGTTCCTTCGGGGCAGGGTGAGGCGTATGTGCCAATTCCCGATCGGTGGTGACATGGTGATAGCCATGGAGTCCACGAGCCGACTGGCCGCGTGCAGAGGTTGCGCGACCACAGGGCATGAACTGGTGTAATTCCAGTACCGACGGTATAGTCCGGATGAAAGAAGGAGACGAACTGAACCATGTGGAAGTGGATCGACAATTGCCGATCCGCCTCGTTCATCACATCTTGTGATGTTGCTCATGGGTTTCTTCTTATGCGAATTTACCGCGCCCCCGACTTTTCGGGGGCGTTTTTGTTTGGAGGGCTGCCAGTTGACACCAGACGAGACGTTTATGCGCATGGCGATTGACGTCGCGAAGATCGGACAATCGCAGACGTCGCCAAATCCGCTCGTCGGGGCCGTGGTCGTCCGCGATGGTATCGTCGTGGGTCAGGGTGCACACCTGCGTGCAGGCGGTCCCCACGCGGAGGTTCACGCGCTTAGCATGGCTGGGGAAGCGGCGCAGGGATCGACGATTTATGTGACACTCGAACCTTGCAACCACTACGGGCGCACGCCGCCCTGCACACAGGCCATCCTTCAGGCTGGCGTGAAGCGCGTCGTCGTCGCCTCTGCCGATCACGACCCTCGCACGAAAAACCTCGGTATCGCGCATCTGCGGGAGGCGGGCCTCGACGTGACGGTGGGGGTGCTGGAGCAAGAGGCGAAGCGGCTCAATCGCTCATTTTTTCACCGCGTCGACACGGGGCTACCCTGGGTGCTGTACAAGTCCGCCATGACTCTGAGTGGACACACGGCAGCGGACAGTGGGCACAGCCAGTACGTCACCGGAGAAAAGGCCCGGCAGCAGGTACAAGCCCTGCGGCGATGCCACCCGGCTATCGCGGTCGGGATCGACACCGCGTTAGCGGATGACCCGCGGCTCACCATTCGCGATGAGACTGGGTCGGCACACGGGATGCTGCAACCTGTGCGAATCGTGTTCGACTCCCAACTGCGGCTGCCCGTGCATGCCAAGATGTTGCAAGAACCTGGCAAAACGGTTGTCTTTACGACCGAGCGAGCGCGTGAGACCGCCGTGCAGAAGGTGGCGCAGCTCGCGTCGCAGGGCGACGTAGAAATCGTCGCGACAGACGAGCGCGACGGTCACGTGAATCTGCGCCAAGCATTTTCACACGTCGCGGTGCGAGGCTGGAACTCGGTGCTGCTCGAAGGCGGTCCGACGTTGGCGGCAGCGTGCTTTGCAGAGCAATTGGTCGACGAAGTGGCGATGTACATCGCGCCCGCCCTGCTCGTGAGCGGGAAACCTGCGCTGGCTGGCCCTGGTACGAAGCACATGCGCGAAGCCATCACACTGAACTCGGTTGAAGTGGAACAGGTCGGCGACGATTGGCGATTCACCGGGTTGGTCGATTACACATCTGCGACGAACGAATCGTGACGAGGTGAGGACATGTTCACAGGGCTTGTGGAGGAACTGGCAGAAGTCCGCCAGATCCGGGCTACTGCACAGGGGGCACAACTGGAACTGGCGGCAAAGCTCATCTTAGAGGATATGGCTCTGGGCGACAGTATTTCCGTCAACGGCATCTGCCTGACCGTGGTCCGGATGACGGACGGCACTTTTTTTGTCGAGGCGGTGCCAGAGACCATGCGGCGGACGAACTTGCATACCTTGCGGGCGGGCGACTGCGTTCACGTCGAGCGCGCCATGCCTGCAGGGGGGCGATTTGGCGGGCACATCGTCTCTGGACACATTGACGGGACTGGGCGCATCGGTCAGGTCCGGCCGGAAGGTATGGCTCGGGTGCTCTTGATTGAGTGTGGCGCGGACCTGTTGCGGTACATCGTGGAGAAAGGGTCCATCTGCGTCGACGGCGTGAGTTTGACGGTCATGGGCGTCGGGACGTCCGGATTTGAAGTGTCTATAATCCCGCATACCCAAGGGGTGACGCGCCTTGGTGACGCGAACGTGGGCGACGTCGTGAACCTCGAGTGCGATGTCATCGCGAAATACGTCGAGCGCCTTCTCGGGATGCCGCAGAGCGCTCCACGGAAGTCGTCCGTCACCGTTGACTTTCTACAGCAACACGGCTTTGCTTGACGTCTTTAGAGGATCCATTTCAAGGTTGCGAGCAAAGAAGTGGTTCGGCGGTACGGACAAGAGAGGGAGGGTATTTCGATGATTCATTCCATAGAAGAGGCGTTGGCAGACCTATCGGCGGGCAAGGTCGTGATCGTGGTCGACGACGAGGACCGGGAAAACGAAGGGGACTTTTTGGCCTTGGGATCGAAGGCGACGCCTGACGTGATCAATTTCATGATCACACACGGGCGCGGGCTCGTCTGTGTGCCCATCGGCCCCGAGCGGGCTTCGCGACTGGAACTCGACGCAATGATTAAAGAGAACACGGACGCCTATGGAACGGCGTTTACGGTATCCGTCGACGAGGCGACGACGCACACGGGGATTTCGGCGTTCGAGCGGGCACAAACCGTCGCCGCCATCGTGCGCGACGATACGGGGCCGCACGATTTCCGTCGACCGGGTCACATTTTCCCGCTCATCGCCAAACCGGGTGGCGTCTTGCGCCGCGCTGGTCACACGGAAGCGGCAGTCGATCTCGCCCGTCTCACCGACCAATCGGACGTCGGCGTCATCTGCGAGATTCTCAATCCCGACGGCACGATGGCCAGGCTGCCACAACTCGAGCAACTGGCGCAGGAGCATCAGCTCAAAATCATTACCATCGCGGACCTCATCGCCTACCGAAAGCGGGAGGAAAAACTGATTGAACGCCAGGCAGAAGCGAAACTTCCCACGCGTTTCGGCGATTTTCGGGCGATAGTCTACACCAACAAGCTGGATGACAAGGAGCATGTGGCGCTCGTCGCAGGCGACATCCGTGGCGACGAACCCACGCTCGTCCGGGTTCACTCCGAGTGCCTGACGGGTGACGCGTTCGGTTCACTGCGCTGTGACTGCGGTCCGCAGCTGCATGCCGCTTTGCGTCAAATTACACAGGAGGGTACGGGCGTGCTCTTATACCTGCGTCAGGAGGGTCGCGGTATCGGTCTGCTCAACAAGATTCGCGCCTACGCCCTACAGGACGAAGGTGCGGACACGGTGGAGGCCAACCACAAACTCGGCTTTAAGGACGATTTGCGAGATTACGGCATTGGTGCTCAAATCCTGCGCGACCTTGGCGTCCAAAAAATGCGACTGCTCACGAACAACCCACGCAAATTGGCCGGCGTTCTCGGCCACGGGTTAGAAGTGGTGGAGCGCGTGCCGCTCGAGGTCGAGCACAACCCCTATAACGAAGGCTACCTGAAGACCAAGCGGGATAAGCTCGGGCACATCTTGCGCCTGTGACGCCGCGCGCCTCGTGCGCGCCTCGCGCCGCCCACGGCGCGAAGACATTCACGAAATCATATTGAAATCTTAGGAGGACCTTCGCATGCGTACATATGAAGCACAACTCGTCGCGCAAAACCTGCACATCGGCATTGTCGTATCCCGATTTAACGAGTTTATCACGGGGAAGTTGTTGTCTGGGGCGATAGACGGCCTCGAACGGCACGGCGTCAAGTCAGATGACATTGAAGTTGCATGGGTTCCTGGAGCCTACGAGATTCCTTACGCGGCGAAGTGCATGGCCCGCAGCGGCAAGTTTGACGCGGTCATCACTTTGGGCGCGGTGATTCGCGGCTCGACGCCGCATTTCGACTTCGTTGCCGCAGAGGTTTCCAAGGGCGTGGCACAGTTGTCCATGAACACCGACACGCCAGTCATTTTCGGCGTCTTGACGACCGACACCATCGAACAAGCGATTGAACGCGCAGGCACCAAAGCGGGAAACAAGGGGTGGGACGCCGCTGTCGGCGCAATCGAAATGGCCAACCTTCGCAAACTGCTCGAGGCATAAGCTTTGCGGTGACGATGGTGTATTCACACCATCGCCCGAGCTCACTTATCCCCGAGTTCCCCTAATCCACGTTCGAGCTGAGCAGAGAGAGGCTACATTCCCGCACAGGGACTTGTAGCCTCTCGTCGTTTCACAACCTCCCGCCTCGATGACGGCTCGATACATGGCGATACGCACTTTTGCTGCCCCACCAGAGAATCTGGGCCTGCGTCAAAAAGCCCACCGCACGCTGCATACCGCTGTGTCGAATGCGCCAAGATGAACATGGTATCATGCGTATGAGTAGGAATTTTACGGGGAGGTGTCCGCGATGGCGTACGCGGCTGTCAACGGCGCGGATATTTACTACGAAGTGATGGGAGAAGGGCCACCGCTGATTCTCATCATGGGGCTTGGTGGAAATGTCGATTGGTGGGGGACCGGTTTCCGCAAGCAGCTTGCGCGAACCAGACAAGTCATCGCGTTCGACAACCGCGGTGTCGGTCGGAGCAAGGCGCCTGACGGCTCCCTTACCATCGACCAGATGGCAGATGACGTGGCAGGCTTGCTCGACGCCCTTACGATTGAACGTACGGATTTGTTCGGCATCTCGATGGGCGGCATGATCAGCCAGGAATTCGCACTGCGCCACGGCGATCGCCTGAATCGGTTGATCTTAGGTTGTACGTGTTGTGGTGGCAGTAAGCAAATCCCGCCGACACCGCGTGCCCAGCAACTCTTGACCACAGTAGCTAGGCCCATCTCTTCAGACGAGGCGATGCGCTGCCAAGCGGAGTTGCTCTTTCCTCTGGATTTCATTGAAAAGCATCACGAACTCCTTCAAGCGGCCCACAAAATGATGGTCCAGGTACCGACGTCACCTACCAATTTTTTGCGACAGTTGGAGGCGATTCAAACGTGGCGGGGCACCTATGACCGACTGTCCACGCTCGAGCACGAGACGCTGCTCTTGCACGGGGCCGAAGATATTCTCCTACCGGTGCAAAACAGTGAGATCATGCACGAGGTTCTCCAAAAATCCCGCCTGATTCAATACGAGGGATGCGGTCACGGGTTTGCGGTACAAGTCGCATCGCGCGTCGTCACGGACATTCAGCAATTCTTATCCACTTGATTCGCCCTTTGCACTGTTGTCGTTCGTTGTTTGGACCGCAGAGGGATTGCATCCGAAACTGAGCGAGTCTCATAGGATAGAACCAGCGGGAGGGCGCCGGAGTCTTTGGCACCGGCCACTCCCTCTCGCATGTGCAACAGAGAGGAATGGAATTCACCAGATGTTCTACGTGTACGTTCTCGAGTGTCGCGATGGAACGCTCTACACGGGCTATACCAACGACCTATCACATCGCGTGGAGGTGCATAACGCTGGGCGCGGCGCCAAGTACACCCGTGCACGAACACCGGTGCGCCTGGTTTACAGCGAACAGATGGCCGACAAATCGGCGGCCCTGCGTCGAGAGATTGAAATAAAAAAGCTGGCGCGAAAAGACAAATTGGCACTGATCGAACAATGTGGCACGACGGGCGTCCCACCATCGAATGACGATCCGACTGGACCCTAGACGTCCTCTAAAAAGTGGAATATTCTTGACCAAACACCATTTCTAGATTGGCGCGGTTCCGATGCGACAAGCATCCATCTCAAATGCGCGGGGGTGAAGAGGTGAGCTGGATCGAGTGGACGTGGCTCATTTTAACGTTTGTCTGCATTATTCTCGAACTGTTGACCGCGGGAATTTTCTTTATCTTGTTTGCAGTGGGTACCTTGCTGGCCTTTGTCGTGTCGTTCTTTTCGGTCAGTGTGATGGACCAGGTCGTAGTGTTCGCGGCGGCCACGCTCTTGTGCCTGTTGTTCCTGCGTCCGTTCGTTCGAAGGTGGCTTCATCTAGGCCGGTATGGCAAGGATTACACCGTGCCGGATTACATCGAGCAGAACATCGGGCAGGAGGCACCTGTCACGAGGGCCATTTCGGAGAATGGCACGGGACAGGTTCGAATTGGCACTGAGGTTTGGACGGCGCGCGAATTGAATCACCGGGCTGTTGCGGTCGGTACGACCGTCCGGGTTGTTCGCATCGAAGGGGTCACCGCCATTGTCGAGGTCGTCGCGCGGTAGAGAATGAGGAGGAGTTCGTGTGATAGCGCTTTATGTCGTACTCGCCATTATTGTCATTTTTGTGGTCGTACTCGTCGTGTCGAGTATCAAAATCGTCAATCAGAACGAAGTATACATGATTGAACGGCTTGGGAAGTTCTATCGGAAAGCACAGTCTGGATTAAACTTGATCGTGCCGTTTATCGACAAAGTGGTCAATCGAGTGGACCTGCGCACACAGGTGATTGATTCGCCGCCTCAATCGGTCATTACGCGCGACAATGTGAGCATCTCAATCGACGCCATCGTCTACTTTCGCGTAACCGATCCTTACAATGCAACGTATCAAATCGACGACGTGTTCCGAGCGCTCGAGTACCTCACGGCGACCAACTTGCGAGATGTCATTGGCAGTCTCGATCTCGACGGGACCCTTTCCTCCCGCGAACAAATTAACACCCGTCTGCGCATCTCCCTCGACGAGGCGACAGACCCCTGGGGCGTCAAAGTGGAGCGCGTGGAAGTGAAAAACATCAACCCTCCGTCAGACATTCGCGAGGCGATGGAGAAGCAGATGCGCGCAGAACGCGAGAAGCGCGCCGCCATTCTTACGGCTGAGGGCGAAAAGCAGGCGGCCATTACACAGGCCGAAGGCCGGAAGCAAGCTGTAATTCTCGAGGCCGAGGCGGTGAAAGAGTCGAACATTCGCCGCGCGGAGGGTGAAGCGGCGGCCATCCGTCAAATCGCGGAGGCCGAGGCGAGCAAGATTCAAATGATCTATGGCGCACTTCGCGCAGCGAACGTCGACGAGCGAATGCTCGCCGTGAAGGGCATTGAGGCATTTGAGCACCTGGCCGACAGCGACAACAAGGTATTTGTGCCATATGAAGCCAGCGCTGTGATGGGCGCGTTCGGCGCAGTGCAATCCCTCTTGGGTACAGACAAGTCGACCAAGTAAGCAAGCTGCGCATTGCAGCTGATAGATGACCCACTGACACATTCGGCGGCGGAGCTTTTCCGCCGCCGCACAGCGGGAAGTGCAATCCCCTTACAGCGCGTGTTCGGGGTGAAGCGGCAACCGCACGGTGAACGTGGTACCTTCGCCGATGCGGCTTTCCACTTCGATCTCGCCTCCGTGCATATCCACAATTTTTTTCGCGATGGCAAGTCCCAGCCCACTTCCCCCCATCGCGCGATTGCGCGACTTATCCGCCTTGTAAAAGCGCTCAAATATCCGTTCCTGGTCAGGGGTAGATATTCCTATTCCCGTGTCGGACACGCGAATGACGGCAAGGCCGTCAGCCGCGTGCAGGTCCACTCGAATCGCACCTTGCTCCGGCGTGAATTTAATGGCGTTCGCCACCAAGTTTAGCCACACTTGACTCAGGAGGTCTGATACTGCTTCAATCTCTACTTTTTCTAGAGAGACGTCGAGATGTAGCCCTTTGTCTACCCATTGCGGCTCGACGAGCAAAATCACGTCGCGAAGTTGTGTCCAGCCGGTACAGTTCTCGATGGAAGGGATGGTGGTTGGATTCAAGAGAAGCCAACTTCAACAGGTTATCGCTGAGCTTGGACAGGCGCTGGCTCTCCGTCTCGATGATGGCGAGGTAGTGCAGCCGTTTATCCATCGGCAGCCCATCATTTTTCAGCGCTTGTACGAATCCCGTGATCGACGTGAGGGGGGACTGAATTTCGTGTGATACGTTTGAGATAAACTCCTGCCGCATCTGTTCCAGTTGGCCCAGTTCTTCGGCCATGTAGTTGATACTGTGCACGAGTTCATGAAATGGTTCATCCCCCATGGACGGTTGGAGCGGGACATTGACGTTAAAATTACCTTTGGCCATTTGCCGAATTGCGTCGATCAAGGATTGCCAGAACGCCATTTGTCTCGTGTGTGTGAAGCGTCCGATGGCGAGCCCGACCGACATCATGATGAAAATCCCCAGCCCGGAGGTGATCAGTTGACCGACGAGTGCCCGCGGATGATAATTGAATACCCCAAAGAAGTACGACGTGATGAAAAATGCCAGGATAAAGGAGAGCGCCAGAGACGCGATCACCCCTGCCATCGTCAAGGTGATCCGCCACTTGCGGCTCAGATTCCCGCCACGACGTTTTGCGTCGTGCGGGCCAACGGGCGCCGACTGACGGGCGTTTCTATGGGTTGCCTCGCGACGTCGGCTCATGTGTGCACCTCGAGTCGGTAACCCAATCCACGGATCGTGCGAATGCGAAAGGCGTAATCCTCTTCAGGAAACCGCTCGCGCAGTCTTTTAATGTGCACGTCGACCGTGCGCTCGTCCCCCTCGTAATCGTATCCCCAAATATCCTCGATCAACTGCTCGCGCGTAAGCGTCTTGCCGACGAAACTCGACAGTTTAAACAACAACTCAAACTCTTTGAGCGGCAGTCGAATCTCCTTGCCGCCGGCAGACACCTCGTGCGTTTCACAGTTCAACGTGAGTCCACCCACTTCGACCGTGTGCTCCGTCGCGATGCGGTAACGTCTGAGGACGGCTTTGATACGGGCGACGAGTTCAAGTGGGTCGAACGGCTTGACGAGATAATCATCCGCGCCGAGGTCGAAACCCTTGATTTTATGGACCGTCTCCGCCTTTGCTGTCAGGACCAGGATGGGGAGTGGGAGAACGCTCGAATTTCGCGGCATAGCTCCCACCCGTCCAGCTTCGGCATCATCACATCGACGACGGCCATGTCGAACCGCGTGGATTCGATCAGAGCCAAGGCTGCCACCCCGTCGGTCGCCTCCTCGACGTCAAAGCCAGCCCGCTCCAAATTGAGGCTCACCAACTCGCGAATATGCGGGTCGTCATCGACGACCAATATTTTTGTCATTCTGGTCAACACTCCATTCGCTCTGTTCGCGACCGCCTATCGAATCTGCGCAGAGTCGCGTGGATGCCCGCGCAATCGTCCCTCGGTGGCGCTTGTCACCGGGGATTCGCTCACAAGCATTATGCATCGGCTTTATGAACGGACGATGAACGGGGAGGGGAGGTGCGGAGTCGGCGTACGAGTGAATCCTAAGCCTCGTTTTCGCCCACAAGCAAATCAGGGTGTCGCCGGAACACGCCGGCGACACCCGATGGTTTTCGTGCGAGAAGGGGGAGGCCGCCTAGCCTAAAGCCCCTTTCGAATCGATGTTACTTGCTAACAGACAGCGTCAACTTCTTGCCGTTGACGTCCCAATCCTTGGTCAGGTCCGCGTCTGCGAGCGGGGTTGACGTGAGTTCCCGGATGAGCACGGTACCCGCGATGCGTTCTTCGTTGCGCCTGAGAATCGAAAGTACCTCATCGTCTCCGTCGGCAAAGAACCGCACCTTGTGCGTGACGCCGTAGTCGACCTCTTTGCGCATCATCTGCATCTTCGAGATGATTTCGCGCACGAATCCCTCTTCAATCAAGTCTGGCGTCAACTCCGTGTTGAGGCCGACGAAACCGCGGGCGTCGACCGAGATGAGCCCCTCGAAGTTGGCGCTATAGCGCACCTCTGCATGCGCCGTCGTGATGGTCTCGCCTTCAATCGTCACCGCGCCTAAGCTTCGGAATGTGTTGATGGTCTCCAGGTCCGCAGCTTTTGCGGCCGCGTTGAGCGCCGGGAGCTTCTTGCCGAAGTCCTTGCCGACCGCGGCGAGGTTCAGGTACAGTTCCGGTTTCGCCATCTCGTCGAGACTCGCGAACACGACCTCCTTGACGTTCAACTCGTCTTTGAGGATCTCGACAAATTTGCCGAGCGTCGGCTGGTCGGACGATGGCACGTACAGTTTCGACAGCGGCTGCCGGGTCTTGATCTTGCTCTCGTTGCGCAGGTGTCGTCCGCCTTCGACGACGCGAAGCACGACGCCCATCTCGCGAATGAGCGCTTCGTCGATGAGGCCCACGTCCGCCTTCGGGAAGTCGCAGAGGTGGACGCTCACGGGCTCGTCGGACGATTCGTTCTGGCGCACGACGTTCTGGTACAGCTCTTCCGCGATGAACGGCGTCAAAGGAGCCGACAGCTTGGCGATGGTCGCGAGCGCCTCATACAGCGTGAGGTAGGCGGCCACCTTATCGTCTTCCATGCCTGGTGCCCAGAATCGATCGCGATTGCGGCGCACATACCAGGTCGACAACTCGTCGACGAACGATTGCAGGGCGCGCGAAGCCGTCGTCGCGTCGTATTTTTCTAGGTGCGTATCGACCGTCTGAATCGTTTGGTGCAGGCGCGCCGTGACCCACCGGTCCATCAGTGGACGCTTTGCCACAGGGATGAACTTTGCGGACGGCTGGAACGCGTCGATGCCCGCGTACAACGCGTAGAACGCGTGGATATTCTGTAATAGGTCGATAAACTTGCCTTTACTCTCCGCGACCGCCTTGTGGTAGAACAGCTGCGAGTTCCACGGCTGCGTGTTCGAGACAAAATAGAAGCGCAGCGCGTCGGCGCCGTGGATGTCGAACGCTTCAAACGGATCGATGACGTTCCCCTTGGACTTCGACATCTTCTTGCCCTTTTCGTCCAGCACGTGTCCGAGCACCAGCACGTTCTTGTACGGGGCCTTGCCGGTGACCAGCGTTGAGATGGCGAGCAGACTGTAGAACCAGCCGCGCGTCTGGTCGATGGCTTCACAGATGAAGTCGGCTGGATACAGGCGCTTGAAAGCTTCCTCATTTTCAAACGGGTAGTGCAACTGGGCGAACGGCATGCTGCCAGAGTCAAACCACACGTCGATGACTTCCGGTACGCGCTCCATGGTGCCACCACAAGAACACGCCCACGTCAGCTCATCGATGTACGGCTTGTGCAACTCTTGTGGGAGGCGGTGAGCCTTCGCTTGTAATTCCGCCTTCGAGCCGATGCATTCCGCATGCCCACACGCCTGACAGCGCCAAACTGGAAGTGGCGTTCCCCAGTAGCGGCTGCGGGACAGGTTCCAGTCGATGACGTTCTCGAGGAAGTTCCCCATGCGGCCCTCGCGAACGTGCTCCGGAATCCAGTTGACCGACTTCGAGTTCGCAATCAGTTGGTCTTTTACCTCGGTCGTGCGGATGAACCAACTGTCGATGGCATAGTAGATGAGTGGCGTATCACAGCGCCAACAGTGTGGATACGAGTGCTCGAACTTGTGCTTGTCGTAGAGGACGCCGCGGCGAGCGAGATCCTTGACGATGTCGACATTGAGTTCCTCGTCCTTCACAAACCGCCCCGCATAGTCTGTTACGTCCGCTGTAAAGCAGCCGGTGTAGTCGACGAAGTTGATGAACGTCAAGCCGTTTGCCCGACATGCGCGGTAGTCGTCCTCGCCGTGTGCCGGTGCCATGTGGACAATCCCGGTCCCCGACTCGTCTGTCACGTGGCCGGACGGGATGATGACGTGTTTCTTGCCCTCTGCCGTCACGTACGGAAAGACGGGCTCATATGCGGTGCCGACGAGCAAACGCCCGGCCTTTTGGTCGATGACCTCGTCGCCTTCGCCGAGGAAGTTGTCCTTGAGGCCGTCGGCAACCCACACGTTTTGATTCGCGCCCTTCTGGTGAATGAGCACGTACTGCAAGTCCTCGTGTACCGCGAGCCCGACGTTGCTCGGCAGCGTCCAAGGTGTCGTCGTCCAGGCGAGGATGTACGTCGGGCGGCCGTCGACGTCGCCGTCCTTCACGCGGAACTTCGCCGTCACGGAAAGGTCTTTTACATCCGCATACCCCTGTGCGACTTCGTGACTCGACAGCGTCGTCTCACAGTGCGGGCAATACGGACTCACGCGGTGACCCTGCTCGAGCAGGCCCTTGTCGTAGACGGTCTTCAGCAGGTTCCAGACCGACTCGATGTAGTCGTCGTTGAGCGTCATGTAGGGGTGATCGAGATCTGTCCAATAGCCGAGCCGTTCCGTCAGTTCGCGCCAGGTTTGTTCGTATTGAAAGACGCTCGAGCGGCACGCCTGAATAAACTTCTCGACACCAAACTCCTGAATCTGCTTCTTGCCGCTGATGCCGTATTTCTTTTCGATCTCGATTTCCACCGGCAAACCGTGCGTATCCCATCCCGCCTTGCGCGTGACGTGATAGCCCTTCATCGTGCGGTAGCGCGGGTACAAGTCCTTGAAGACGCGGGTCAGCACGTGGCCAGGGTGTGGACGCCCGTTTGCCGTCGGCGGACCTTCGTAAAACACCCACTCTGGTTGTCCCTCGCGATTTTTTTCGCTCTCGTGGAACACGTCGTGTTCCTTCCAAAACGCGAGAACTCGTTCTTCACGCTGTTTCGCAGCTTCTTTTGCATCGACTTTGCGCAATGCCAACGACGCTCACTCCTGTTCGTGTGTTTGAATTGCTGAAGCACTTGTGAAGGAAAGGAAAGCAAATAAAAAAGCACCCGCCCACGAAGGGACGAGTGCTGTGCTCGCTGTACCACCCAACTTAACGGCGTAACGCGTCTTACACGCATCGATTCGCCGTTCCATCAGCCGAATGCCCACCTCGTTGTAACTGCGTCGGACGCCTTCACCGCGAGTCGAAACATTCGCTTCTCGATAACGGGAGAAACCCGATTCTGCTTACTGACATGCCGTTTCTTGAACGGCGCGCGTTCTGCAGATACCTCAGGGGGGATCTTCGCCAACCGCCGCATGCGTGGGTTTCCACCATCCCCACTCTCTTGTGCACCAGCATGTGGTTACTCGGCCCCGTCAACAGATGTCACATGTCAAAATGATAGTACATGATATCACGTTGTGGCAAAGTTGTGCAAACGACGTACCAGACTTCATTGGGTATAATGGGATGTGCCGTGGAGCCCGGCCCACGAGCCATCGATAGACCTGGATGGAGACTGGAGTGAACGTGTATGGAAAAAGCCGTCGTGATTTTAAGTGGCGGATTAGATAGTACGACATGTATGGGACTAGCGAAGGAGCAAGGGTTTGAATTATTTCCCGTGACCTTTGATTACGGCCAACGCCACAATATCGAGCTCGAGTGCGCCACTGCGGTAGCCAAGCATTACAACGTCGCGGATCACCGTGTAGTGAAGCTTGATTTTCTGCGCCAAATTGGGGGCAGCGCCTTGACCGACAAGGACATCGAGGTGCCGCAGGACGGCGTGACAGACGAGATCCCGGTGACATATGTCCCAGGTCGCAACCTTTTGTTTTTATCGATGGCCGCTTCGTATGCAGAAGTCATCGGAGCCAGTGCTATCTACATCGGCGTCAATGCGCTCGATTACAGTGGCTATCCCGATTGCCGTCCAGAGTTCATCGAGGCGGTGCAGGAGACGATTGCGCGTGGGACGAAGGCCGGTGTGGAAGGGCGGCCCATCCGCATCGAGACGCCGTTACTCCACTGGACGAAAGCGGAAATCATCCGCCACGGCATGGAAATTGGTGTACCCTATCAACTCACCACCAGTTGCTACATGGGAGAAGCGGTCGCTTGTGGCGAGTGCGACAGTTGTAGATTGCGATTGAAGGGGTTTGCTGAGGCAGGCTATCGGGATCCGATTTCGTATCGAGACGACGTCAATCTGCGATAGGTATGTACCAATGGCCTGCCGACGACGCGGGGCGGTTGGTGCGATGACACGGAAGTTAGGCCTGGAACGCCTGAATGAGGCGCCAGGCTTTTTCAATTTGTTTTCGTTTTTGCGCGTCGACATTCATGAATTCCTGTAAAAATGGAAGCGTGTCAGGGTGCATGCGCATAAACAGGATAAATCGCGCTTCGTCTCGCGATAGTGCGAGGTTTGTCCAACCTGCATCCGGCTTGTGCGCCGGCGTTTGTGCATGTGGGTTAGGCGCCGCGTCGGCGGTGGCCGTCGCCGCCTGAGCGGCTGGTTCGGGAGAAAACGGCTCGATGGCAGGAATCGCCTTGTTCGCGGCGGCGGAAACCTTCACGACCGACGACTTCTTGCTCGATTTCGGCGCGGTGGGCGCGCCGGTGGGCGCTGACTTCGACGACTGCGAATTGAGCGGTTTCACCGCCTCCGACGCAGAGCCCGTCAAGGCGCTGACATCCGCACCCAGGGCGCTTGCCAGCAGCAACATCGTCGCATCGTCCGGTTGCCGTCGATTTGTTTCGTACATCGCAACGGCACTGGTGGAGATCCCCGCCGCTTGGGCCAGCTTCGCCTGCGTATAGCCAAGCGCCTTGCGCAAAGATGCAATGTTCTCTCCGGTTGTAGCCAATGTTCAATCACCTCTTACACGACCATGCAAGCGTCGACATGTGCGAAATATCGCCCATGCTTCGCCTCGATTTACGCATCGGTATCGATCTCTGTGTTTACCATATGATAAGCGGTCATGGTCAATCGCTGCAGCATCGCTTCCCGAGCCGGCTCTGTGATTTCCGCTTCGACCATGGCCTCGTACATGCAGGATAGCCACGCCTGTGCGTGTTTTTCCGTGATTGGAAACGGAAGGTGTCGAGCCCGCAGCATAGGCTGTCCACGTTTCTCCTGATACAGTCTCGGGCCTCCGAACAGCTGCGTGAGAAACCAGTATTGGCGCTCGCGCACTTCGTCAAATGACGGTGGAAACAAGGGCCGCAGGAGCGCATTTTGCTCGACTCGATTGTAAAACGCGTCTACCAACTTCTCCATCGTCGCTGCACCGCCAATTGCCTGATACACAGTCGTCGGTCGTTCGTTCATCCTGGCCGTCCTCCCGTAGTTACCCTTAGTATAGCGAATGTCCCGGTCTTGGTCTCGCCTTGTACCTCAAAAATCCAACGATTTATAATAAGTGCGAGGGGAAGGAGGATATCCGTTGAATCCACACGATAAAGCGCACGAGCTCGTTCGCAGCATTCGCGAATCGGACGCATTCTTGCGCGCCAAACAGGCAAAACAGGCGATTGAGCAAGACGAATCGACAAAACGTATGGTGCAGGATTTTAAGCGCCGACAGCTTCAATTGCAAGCGCAGCAGATGATGGGACAAACTGTCTCAGAAGACGACCTGTCCCAAATGCAAAAATTGAGCGAAGTCATCGGATTGAACCCTCACGCTAGGAACTACCTGCAAGCCGACATGGAGTTGCAAGTTCTGATGATGGATGTGCAGAAACTCTTGTCAGACCTGCTCGATGAGGTCAGTTTACTCTCGCTGGAGCAAATTTACGAGGAAATGGGGCGTTCGGAATGAAGGTTACATATCATGGTCAAGCTTGCTTCATCCTGGAACACGACGGGCATAAGATCATCATCGATCCGTTTCTCAGCGGAAACGACAAAGCGGTGATCGGCCCTGACGAAGTGGACGTTTCGTACGTGTTGCTGACACACGGTCACGCGGATCACGTGCTCGACGCAGAACCTATCGCTCGCAAGAACAACGCTACCATCATCGCCCCGAACGAACTCGCAGGCTACTATGCGAGCAAAGGGCTGACCGTGCATCCCTTAGGTATCGGCGGCAAACACGACTTCCCGTTTGGAAGCGTGAAAGTCACCCTCGCGTTCCACGGGTCCGGAATAGAGACGGAGAACGGGTTGGTCTACGTTGGTCCTCCGGTCGGATTCCTCATCACCATGGGAGGCAAGACGATTTATCACGCTGGGGATACTGGGCTCTTTGGCGATATGAAGACGGTCATTGGAGATCTTCACAACATTGATGTAGCTTTGCTGCCGATTGGCGACAATTTCACGATGGGCCCTGAGGATGCGCTCGTGGCTGCCGAGTGGACAGGTGCCAAAACGGTCATTCCCATGCACTATAACACCTTCCCCTTGATCGCGCAGGATGGCGATCAATTCGCTCGCGATCTCGAAGCGAAGGGTATTCACGGGATCGCACTGAAAATCGGCGAAACCGCTGAGTTCTAATCGGTCTGCGTGCGGGCGGTTGCATAGTGGTGTAGCTGGACGGCCGGGCTGTTGACGGTTTGGCGACTGCACCACCTCTCGGTCGCCCGGGATTTGCGACATTCGGCAGGGGTTTGGGTGCCAGCCACGCATGACAAAAAGATGGGGGGGGGTTCCCCCCACCTCGTCAGATCAGTGTGCTTTGTCGGACATCTTGACCATCAGTCCGGCGATGGTGCGGCGTTCTTGTTCATCGCCCGCATCCCACATCTCTTTTAGCAAACGCTGCTCATCGTTTTTCGGGTCGACTTTCTGGGACAAGAATTCCCCCATCTTCGACGCCACGTTTGTGATCTGCTCTTCACTAAACCCCATGTTCTGTGCTTTGTCGACGTGCTCACCCAAAAATTCGCGCCAGTGGTCAAAATTGTCGATTACGCTCATCGTATCGCTCCTCCCTAGATGACTGGTGTCCCCTACAATTTGCATCAATGCGGCGACCCGTATGCGGGGGAAAAATCGGAAGTCACAGGCGCCCGCGGCGCGTATCATCCGACTCTTTCGACGCAGTGAGCACCAGTGGCGAAAACGAGCTGCTATGCGCGTGACATATCGCGGACAGGTTGTGCATAAACGTGGACAAGAGAGAGCCTGTGAAAGGGGCATGCATATGAGAAGGAAAGTGGCCAATATTACCAATAGCCGACAAAAAGCGTTTGTCTACACTTGTGCGTTGATTGGCCTGACCGTATATGGGGTTCCGCGTTTGCCGAGGCTGGAGCACGGATTAGCCGGTACCTTTACGTTGGTGTGGCTGTTGTTCGTGGCACTCTGCGTGGGAGCGAATTTGTATTTCCTGTTTGGGGCGGACAAAGAGCGCAAACGCCTGCTTGAACAGCAGGAAGTGGCATCACAGTCACGAGATCTGCGACACGAGGTTCAGCGTTTGCGCGGTTGAATTCCGGATACTTAGCAAAGGCGCGCCAGAACTTCTGGGTAAACAGCGAGTTGAGGCGCGTCAGGCGATTATTTCGCGTTGTGCGTCACCCAGGCGACGGCTCCAATTGCGCAAAGTACGCACAAGATGATGGTCCCAATCGGATCTAGTGTGCCGTTCATGAATTCCACGTTTGATTACTCCTCTTCAAACAGCCGGTCTTTTTGCAGCGATGTGCCGCGTGTGCGATGGTCGCGCAGTGCATTGCTGTCATCCGGTTGAAGCATTCTTCCCTTGACGAGAATATCTTCCCCAAACCGGTTTCGCAATGCATCCGTTACCTTCGTCAGTTTTTCAAGTCGGGCGTTGTGTTCAAATTCAGCTCGTTGCCGAGGCGCGTGGAACAAGTCTGTTTGTAGTCCAACCTGCGAAAGTTCGTCTTTGCGCTCGAAGTCGCTCATCGTAATGCCGATGAGACGGAGCAAACGGCCTGCTGCCCAGTTCGATTGTAACAGGGATTGGGCATGCTGATAAATATGTTCCGTCAAATCTGTCGGGTACGGAAACGATTTCCTGCGCGTGACGGTCTCGCGGTTGTCGTATCGGATGGTGAGCGTCAGTACGCGCCCGGCGACTCCGTGTTTGCGCATTCTCCGCCCGACTTGATCGGATAAATTCAACAACACGGGCTTCA
Organism: Alicyclobacillus fastidiosus; assembly: GCF_026651875.1. Classification (GTDB taxonomy): domain Bacteria; phylum Bacillota; class Bacilli; order Alicyclobacillales; family Alicyclobacillaceae; genus Alicyclobacillus; species Alicyclobacillus fastidiosus. The sequence goes on from NZ_CP104067.1 coordinate 1,055,341, forward strand.
TCGATTCGACGTCAGCCACATCATTCGGTAGAGTGATGGAGTGTCCAATACTTTTTGCTGGTGCGCGGTCAGACGACACAGGACGGTCGTCGCGACCGTTTACGAACTGTTTTAGCTCGAGGCCCCGCGTTCCGAACAGGTGCACGAGCAGACTATCGCTGGCTCGCGCCAATTGCTCCATTGTGTGAATGCCTACGGTGTGGAGCTTCGCGGCAGTCTTGTCGCCGACGCCGTGGACTTCCTCGACGGCCATCGGCCAGAGCAGGCGCTTAAAATTGGTCTGGTTGACCACGGAGATGCCCATGGGTTTTTTAAGGTTACTCCCCATCTTCGCAAAAAACTTACAGTCTGCGACGCCGATGGAGCAGGGGAGATGAAGTTCATCGCGAATCGTGTCTTGAATGGTTTTTGCGATGATCGGCCCGTCGCCGAACTGACGGCTGCCAGTGACGTCCGCATAGCACTCATCGATGCTCACAACTTCAACGAGTGGTGTAAACCGCCGGATGGTGTCGAACACGCGTCTGGCATAGGCGCGGTAGAGGGCAAAATCCGGTAGGATGAAGACGACGTCAGGACAAAGGCGTTTGGCTTGTTGAACGGTCATCGTCGTCTTGACGCCGCGCCGTCTCGCTTCGTAGCTCGCGGTGACGACAATGCCGTGCCGAGTTTCTGGACTTCCCGCCACTGCGGTTGGTTTGTTCGCATATTTGTCCGGTTCTTGTGCAGCGTGGCACGATGCGTAGAACGCATTCATATCGACGTGAAGGATCTGTCGAGGCGATGTCACGTCTCGTGGCCTCCTCTCTATCATCAGTGTAATCGAACCCATGTTGTCACGCTATTTTCGGCGTTTCCGAAATAATGGACATTCTGTACCAGCTTAGGAGGGTATTGCGTGAAAGAACAGCGCTTGATGCGCATTCGCGAATTGGTGAGTCAGCAGGAAATTGAGACGCAGGAAGAGTTGGTCCGCGCGCTTGAGGATTCTGGGTTTGCCGTGACGCAAGCGACGATATCGAGAGATATCAAGGAATTGCAGTTGATCAAGGTCGTGGGCACGAATGGGCGGTACAAGTACGCCATTCCGGTCATCGCTTCGAGTGTGACGCTGGAGACGCTTCGGCGTAAACTAGCCGACGTATTCGTGTCGCAGGCGCGCGCGCAGAATTTGGTCGTCATCAAGGTGTTGCCGGGCAACGCGCAAGCTATCGGCTTCATGATCGACAGCATGAATCAAGCCGGACTTCTCGGCACCATCGCCGGAGATGACACCATCTTGCTCGTCTGCGCAGACGACGATGCCGCGACGAGGCTGTTGGAGACACTACTTCAACATACCGACCCACGAGCGGTTGAGTAAATCCTTCTGCGACCGTTGTTTCGGTCCGTCTACAGAGCGCAAGCCAGGTTTGGACGCAATTTTATCTTCGAGGAGTCATGCGATATGCCACTATATGATTCGATTCTTGATCTCATTGGTCACACGCCGGTCGTTCGCCTAAACCGGATTCCGGGCCCAGACGGGGCGAGCGTCTACATGAAGCTGGAGGGGAAGAATCCCGCCGGCAGTGTCAAGGACAGGCCCGCTTACAACATGATTGTAGAGGCGGAAAAAGAGGGGAAACTCGTACCGGGGAAGAGCACGGTCATCGAGCCCACGTCTGGCAATACGGGTATTGGGCTCGCGATGGTCTGCGCGGCTCGCGGCTATCGTTGCATCATCACAATGCCAGATAACGCCACAGAAGAGCGCGTGAAGTTGCTCAAGGCATACGGTGCACAAGTGCATTTGACTCCGGCGAACCTGAGAATGCAGGGGGCCATTGACGAGGCGGAGGTACTTGCCGCCAAGACGCCGCACAGCTACATCCCGATGCAGTTTGAGAACCCTGCCAATCCAGATGCGCATCGACATACGACAGCCCTCGAAATCTTTGAGGACTTCGAGGGGAAGCTCGACGCGTTGGTACTGACGGCCGGCACTGGGGGAACGGTGACTGGTACAGGGGAAGAGCTGAAACGGCGCATTCCAGGGTTAAAGATCTACGTCGTGGAACCAAAGGGCTCACCTGTGATCTCCGGCGGGAAGCCTGGACCGCACAAGATCCCAGGCACAGGTCCTGGATTCGTCCCGAAAAATCTGAACCGCGAAGTCTACGACGAAGTATTGCTCATCGACGATAGCGAGGCCCAAACGATGGCTCGGCGGCTCGCGGCCGAAGAGGGCATTCTCGTCGGCGCTTCGGGTGCGGCATCCGCCTTCTTCGCCATTCAAATAGCGGGCGACTTGCCGCGCGATGCCCGCGTACTCTGTATGGCACCAGACACGGGGGAACGGTATCTGTCTTCTGATCTTTTTCAGAGCTGATAGCGATTGGGAAATTTTTTGACAAATTCGGTCGAAAGATAGGTCCTAAGACTCATGAAGAATAAAACATGCAGACGATATACTTATTCACGTAGTGTAGACCGTAATTCTACACTGTACCTACGAAACCCCGATTCTGTTGCGCGTATGCGTAAAAGCCTGCCAGACAACTGGCAGGCTATTTTTTTACCGCGCACACTTTTCCCCACTTCGTCACTTGGACGCCTTGGCTAGAAGCTGTGCCGCTTGCTGTAAAGCTGACGCCTTTTTCTGTTCGTCGGATGTCATCTTGGACAGGATGGGTACCATCGCGGCGCTGTCCTTTTCGTCTGCCTCTCGCTGGAGCGCCGCCTCGAAAGCGCTGTTGTCGCCCTGTAGGCGAAGAGCGGACTGAATCAGTTGCAGCGCATGCGACGTGTCCTGTTGGTGCACGAGCACTCGTGAGGTCTGATGCGTGGAAAACGCCGTTTGTAATGCGCTCACATAGCTTTGCATCGCACTCTTCAAGGCCGCTTGCCCGCGTGCGTCAGCGTCTGTCGCCCGGCGATAGGCGGCCAAGGACTGACTCAGTTGCACAGTCGTCTCCTGTGTGGAAGGGCAAGCGGATAGGTTCGATTTGGGTACCGTACTGCCCGCCGACGACGGGTGTTTTTGCGATGGCCCCGGTGCACTTTGGCTGCTGCCGCGAGCGCTGAAGAGGCCGGGCGGGGGAGATTGTACACGTTGGTCTGGGCGCGTGTGATTTCCTTCGTCCGCGGACTGATTGCCAACTTGGATGGCGACGGACGGCAACGCGCCGTTCTGATAGCCGGTGCCATTCGCCTCTGCTGCGCCTGGAGCGAAGTTTTTGTGGCTCGATGGCCCATTGTGTGTGTACTGGGAAATCGCCTGCTGGAATTGGGTGATAATTTGATTGAGGTCCGCACCCGCGTAGATAGACGTATTGCTCGATCCGTTGGCCGACTTCGACGGATTGTCGTGAGGATGCGCTTCTGATGTGACCTGGCGGTTTACCCGAGAATCGTCCGAGCGGTGCGCGTGCGAGCCGTGTCGATGCACATCCGCGTAGGCGGTATGAGAATTCCACGTTGCGCCCACCAGCGTAACAGCCGCCACGGCAGATAACAGAATAGACTTCCGCAATCGACGCACCTCCTTTACATGATATCTAGTTCTTCGTCAGAGCTAGAAATCCTGTGGGGGTCATCTGGTCGACCTCGAAAAAACTATCACCTGCCGCGGGGGCTATCGTAGCGGGTTGGGCGGTCGCCTGACGGCCAAGCGCGTTTAGTCCTGCGGGCGCACGCTCGAGTACTTGCGGTCTACCGCCATCTGCCGAAGACGTTCGACGGAGAACGTGAATACGCCACCTGCGACAATCAGCGCCAGATGTTCGAGCAGATGTCCGACGCCTCGGTCCAGAAGCAGCAGATTCGGCAGGAATACGATCATCGCCAGAACGGCGGACGCGTAGATGAGGATCACCTGTTGATTTGCCAAGCGATTCATGAACTCACCTCGCTATCCTCTTCCTGCGAGGCCCACGCCTCGCGGCTCGACAGGCGAGTCCACCATGCGATTTGCAGGCCGAATAAGCCCCCTGCGACAAGGAAGAGTCCGTGCACAAGAGCGTGATGTACGTCGGTTAGCTCTGACCATGCCGCGACGGACGGCCATTCGGCGAGTGTGATCAAGAACAGTGCAACGACTAGTGTAAGTGGAACACGAGTCACATTCGTCCCTCCTAGAGGTGTGCTTTCAGGCAGTTCGAACCTGCGTGTGCGAGAATCTATGCAATCTTGTGGCACTGGTTCGAATGTCTAGTTTTTATAGCTTAACCAGCTTGAGAGAGACATAAACGTGAAACACTGGAAATGGTCATAGACGCTATCCGAAAGGCGCGAACAAGGTCTGCCGCTAGAGCCTGAGCTCGCGAAATCGCCCCACGACCTCGGTGGTGTCGAGCACAGTCATAAACGCGTGTTCGTCCGTCGCCAGCACAATCTCTTTCAGGTCGGCGATTTCCAGGTGCGTCATCGCACACAACAGGACGCCTCGCTCAGCGTGCGTGTACGCGCCCGACGCGCGCATGATGGTGCTGCCCCGCGTCAGTCGATCCCCGATGGCCTTGGCCACTTCCTCTGGGTACGCCGTGACAATCAGCGCCGTCTTGCGCTGCTGAAAGTGCATCAGGGCATTCACGACGCGTGACGATGCAAACATGCTGATGAGGGTGTACATCGCTGCGGGCACGCCGAACACGAACATCGACAGCAAGAGGACGATGACGTTCATGATGAGCCCAGTCGATCCCACACTGCGTCCAGTCAAGCGGTGAATCACGAGGCTCAGGATGTCGGTTCCGCCCATCGACCCGCCGATACGAATGACGATAGCCGACGACACGCCGCTCAACACGCCTCCGTAAAGCCCCTTCAAGAGCGGGTCCGGGGCGGTTTTAAAATGGAGGTGTACGACGTCTGTAAAGACGGAAAACCCTAAAATCGCGAGTCCCGTGAGAAAGATGAACCGTTTCCCCAAGAAGCGGTAGCCTATCAAAAACAATGGGATATTGAAAATGAAGAACATGGTGCCAAGTCCGATAAACGGCACGTAATGGTGAATCAACTGGGCGACGCCCGTCACGCCACCCGCGAGGATGTGCGCTGGCGTAAGAAAGTTGTTGACCGCGACGGCGCCGATAAAGTCGGCTGCAATCACCACCAAAAATCTCCACGTCCAAGTGATGGCCGGGTGGCCGTCCGAGCCGCGCATGTGAATCATCTGTTTCGTGGCATCTCTCACTCTCACAACGACCGCTCCTACTCTGGTGTTCTAGTAAAGTCCGTTCTCGACCAGTGTACACTTGTTTGGCTGGATCGATTCTTCACAAACATGCGGTACAATGAAATTACCGATTACTGCGTGTCTGAAACGGTCAGGGCTGGGGGAAGTCACTTGGCAACGAAGCATCAGCAAATTCTCGATTATATCGAATCGTTGGCGCCGGGGGCGCATATTTCGGTCCGGAAAATTGCGAGAGTGCTAGACGTCTCGGAAGGGACCGCCTACCGTGCCATCAAAGAGGCACAAGGCGAGGGACTCGTCACGACCATGGAGCGCATCGGCACGGTGCGCATCGAACGGCAGGAAAAGCAGCAAATCGAGCGGCTGACCTTTGCCGAAGTGGTCAGCATCGTCGAAGGGACGGTCCTGGGCGGTCGCGACGGGCTGCACAAATCGCTCAACAGGTTCATCATCGGCGCCATGCAATTCGACGATATTACGCGCTACTTGAACGCTGGGAGCCTGATGATCGTCGGGAACCGCGAGCAGGTTCAGCGACTTTCGTTGAAAAGCGGTGTGGCAGTGCTCATCACCGGTGGCTTCACGGCGTCGCCGACGGTGGAACGGCTGGCAAACGAGTACGACCTCCCACTCATTTCTTGCAGTTACGACACCTATACGACGGCGCAGCTGATCAACCGCGCGCTTTACGACAGGCTGATCAAAAAGGACATTCTCTACGTCGAGGACGTCGTTCAAAAGCAGTCGCTGTCGACCTTGTGTGAGAACCAGACAGTGCGGGATTACTACCGCGTCGTCGAGCAGACGGGGCACGCGCGCATCCCAATTGTCGATGCGGATGGAAAGCTCGTCGGCATTGTCACTCCGCGCGACATCGGCGAGGCGAGCGGCGACGAGCGGCTGGCGTCGAGGATGACCCGCCATCCGAGCACCGTGACCCCAAAGACCACCATCGCGTCGGCATCCCATCGAATGGTCTGGGAGGGCATCGAATTGATGCCGGTCGTTCACAATCGCAGACTGATTGGCGTGCTGAGCCGACAGGACGTCATTCGCGCGCTGCAGACGATGAGCAGCCAACCGCAGGTCGGTGAGACGGTCGAGGACTTGACGCTCAGGAACTTCGAGGAGGTCGTTCTCGGTGACGGGACATCCGCCATTCGTGGAGACGTGACACCGCTCATGACGACCAGTGGCGGAACGCTTGCCAGCGGCGCCTTGACGACGCTCATTCAGGAAGCGGCGCGCGTGTGTTTGCGGCGCATGCGGCACGTGGATGTGATCATCGAGAACTTGACGATGTACCTACTGAAACCGGCGGCGGTCGACAGTCGCATCGAAGCGGCGGCACAGGTACTCGACTTCGGTCGTCGATACGCGAAGGTAGAAGTCGTCGTCCGGGACAAGGGCGACGTGTTTGCGAAGGCGTTGTTGACCGCGCAGTGGATAGAGAGGTGACGAGAGTGGCGCAGTTTGTTCATCTACACGTACATAGTGCATACTCGCTTCGCGAAAGCACGCTTCGCCTCGGCCAACTCGTCGAAGATGTGGCCGCCTACGAGATGCCCGCGGTCGCATTGACCGACACCAACGCTATGTACGGGGCCATTCCGTTTTACCAAAAAGCCATCCAACTTGGCGTACAGCCCATTCTCGGCGCGCAGTTGGACGTGTGCTTTGCCGAACCACATGACCTGCCACAAACGCGCGACGCCTTTCAGGCAAGTCTTGAGCGGACGGTGATGTTGGCGAGGAGCCTCGACGGTTACCGCGGATTGACGCGGCTCATCACGATGGCGAGATCGCGAGGGCATCTGCCCTACGTGACCCTTGCCGAGCTAGCGGCCATCTCCACTGATCTCGTCTGCCTCGTCGGCGGCGGCGAGTCGACGATGTTGCGCACGTTTGCCGCCGAGCGGTCGGCCAACGCTTCGGCTGCGCTCCGCCTCGCACAGTTTGCCGGGGCATGCCCATCCGGTCAGCTGTTCGTCGACGTGCAAAACCACCGGTTGCCGCACGAGGAGGCGGGGTACGTGCACCTGCTCCATGCGGCTTCACAACAGGACATCCCGCTGGTGGCCACCAACGACGTACACTATCGGAAGGCAGGGGATGCGGCGCTCCACCGCGCGTATGCAGGACTCGAGTTCGCAAACGCACAGGAGCGCTGGGGCAGCGATACGTTCCATCTCGCTCCACCGCGGGAAATGGTCGAGCGCTTTGCGTCGTTGCCGCAAGCCTTGGATAACACGTTGCACATCGCAGAGATGTGCAAGTTTAAGCTGCCGCTGCACCAGGTGCGCATGCCGTCGTATCCGACCAAGGACGGGCGCGATCCGCGCGAGGTCTTGCGCGAGGCGTCCACAGCTGGGGCCAAACAGCGCTACGGGGCGCTGTCTGAAGAAGTGCAGGCTCGACTCGACCATGAACTGGGCGTCATCTGTGATATGGGGTACGCCGATTACTTCCTCGTCGTGGCGGACTTTATTCGCTACGCACACCAGCATGGCATCTCGACGGGCCCGGGTCGCGGATCGGCGGCCGGGAGCCTCGTGGCGTACGCCTTGCGGATCACAGACGTAGATCCGGTCGCCAACCGACTTTTGTTCGAACGCTTTTTGAACCCCGCTCGCGTGTCATTGCCGGATATCGATACCGACTTTGAGTTTGAGCGCCGAGGTGAGGTCATTCAGTACGTCGTGCAGAAGTACGGGCGGGATCGCGTCGCCCAAATCGGCACCTTTGGCACGCTTGCCGCGCGAGCGGCGGTCCGAGATGCCGGTCGGATGCTGCAGATGGACGGTGCGATGGTCGACCGGCTGGCGAAGCTCGTCCCTGGCGTACCGGGCATGACGCTCGACAAGGCGCGCCAAGAGGCGCCAGCGTTCGACCGTGTGGTCACCGACGACAGCGACGCGAAGCGGCTCTACGAGACGGCGCTGTTTCTCGAAGGACTTCCGCACCACACGTCCGTTCACGCCGCGGGTGTGGTGATCTCGCCGGATCCACTGACGGATTGGGTGCCACTCGAACCCGGCGCGGACGACATCCCGGTGACGCAGTACGCGATGGCGGAAGTGGAGTCGTTGGGGCTCGTCAAAATGGATTTTCTCGGCCTGCGAACGCTGACGCTGATGGACGATTGCGCGCGAAGTGTGAACGGGCGAACGGGTGTCGCGATAGACTGGCGGAAGGTTCCGGTGGACGACAAAGCGACGTACGGCAATCTGACGAACGCGGACACGAACGGCGTCTTCCAGTTGGAGTCGCCTGGGATGCGGCGCGTCCTGCGGCAGCTCAAACCGTCAAATATGGACGATATCGTGGCTGTGATCTCGCTCAACCGCCCAGGGCCGATGGAAAATATCCCGGCGTTTTGTGATGCAAAGCACGGGCGCGCGCCTATCCATTACCCGCACCCGGATCTCGAGCCCATCTTGCGGGACACGTACGGGGTCATCGTCTATCAAGAGCAAATCATGCAAATCGCCTCGCAGATGGCCGGATTTTCGCTGGGTGAGGCGGACCTCTTGCGGCGGGCTGTGAGTAAAAAGAAACGCGAGGCGCTCGACGAGGAGCGGGAGCGGTTTGTACAGGGGTGTCTGAAAAAGGGATACGATGGGGCCACCGCCAACGATGTTTACGATCTCATCGTTCGCTTCGCCGACTACGGCTTTAACCGCTCGCACGCTGCGGCATACGCGGTGCTCGCGTACCGGACGGCGTATCTGCGCACGCACTATTTACCTGATTTTTTGGCGGCGCTGATGACCATGTCCATGTCGTCTGCCGACAAAATGAAGGCGTACGCGGCTGACGCGAGACGGCATCAGATTGCCGTGCTCCCGCCGTCGGTGGTGACCAGTGCACGCGGATATTCGGTTGACCAAGACGGCGACATCCGGACTGGGCTCCTCGCCGTTCGCAACGTCGGCGAGGGTGCAGTAGAAGCGATTCTCGAGGCGAGAAAGTCTGCGCCCTTCACGTCGCTCCGGGACTTCTTGCAGCGCGTAAACACCCGTGTCGTCAACCGCAAAGCGCTTGACAGTCTGCTGCAAGCCGGCGCATTCGATGAATTCTTTCCGGCTGATTCGGACGCCTTGGCGAAAGCTCAAATGCTCGAGGAAGCCCAGCGCCAGGCCGACGAATACCGCCAGTTTGCCGGACTCGGCCTCATGCTCGACGCGGACAGCCTCGACGCCTCTGGTGAGCGCGAGGCGTCCGCACAAACCGGGCAGGAGGTTTTGTACATCCGCTATAGCAGCGGCACGCAACAAGGGAAGATGGCCTTGAAGAAAATCCAACAGGTCCTCACGACTTCCCCTGGCGAGGTCAGAGTGGCGCTCTACGACGTCAAGACGAGGCGGACGCGTCTGCTCGGTGACAAGTGGAATATCGCCCTGTCGCCAGAACTGATGACGCTGCTCGAGGACGTGGTCGGAATGGGCAACGTCAAGGTCAGCCTGCGCAAATGATCTGCCCGTACGACATGCCGTCGTTTCGTCTACCGCGCCCCGGGGGCTTTAGTCCCGACGTCGTTCAGCTGAATCGCCCCCTGTGAAATAGACATACCTGGCCGCCCTTCATCGTAGGCTCAAAGGACAGGGGGGAACGCTTGTGGCCGTCAGTGTGGTAGAACGACTCAGAGCACGAGGCGTAGAGCTTTCGGACGTCGCTCAAATTGTCTTTGAACTTCAAAAACCGTACCATCCATCTCTAAGTCTTGCGGATTGCCTCGAAAACGTGGCCAGAGTCCTCGAGAAACGGGAAGTACAACACGCTCTTTACACGGGATTGGCCCTCGACCAACTGGCCGAACAGAAGGCTTTGCCCGAACCTCTGCAAAGTATCATGGAGACAGATGAACCGCTGTATGGCGTCGATGAGATCCTGGCGCTCTCGATTACCAACGTGTACGGATCGATAGGTCTTACAAATTTTGGCTATCTAGACAAGACGAAGTTGGGGGTAGTGGGTCGTTTGAATGCACATCCTACAAAAATTCATGTCTTTCTAGACGATCTAGTCGCCGCCGTCGCCGCAGCTGCCGCTTCGCGCATCGCGCATCAGCATCATACGTCGTCCTACAACGACGCGCCGACTGACGCGCCCTGACCCGATGGTCAGCTTCGTGTCACACGTCTCCACTCGGATGGCCGGACGGTGCACAATAGAATTTGGAATCTGCTTCAACTTGCTCAGACTGTGAGATGTGGTATCGTAGATTGCGCATGGCCATGTGCGTTTGTCCTCGGTGAACGTGCTATAATGCCAAGGAGAATTCGAGTCGAGTCCTAGGAGCGAAGAAGATGTGGACGGTCATCTATATTGCGCCCACCGCCAGACAGGCGGACCACATAAAGGACAAGTTGACAGAAGAGGGTTTCCTCGTAAAAGTCAGGCAAGCCCGTGGGGCGAAGGAACAGTTCGAAATTCTCATCCCTGAGACCGAACTGGACGAGGGGCAGGAAGTCTTAAAGGACGTCTTGCATTCCTCTTTCTGAGTGTGTTCGAAATGCACGCGGCGCTCATTCGCGTGCGAACGAGTTCGGACAACCTCACTAAATAATGAGGTGGAATAGTGCTAAAGGATTTGTTTAACAAGCGACGACACTATGCCACGCTTGGGAAGGCAGTGGAACCAGCGCCAATCGCGCCGGTGACCGTCGAAAAGGATATTCCCAAGGGCTTGGTTCAAAAGTGTGACGCATGTGGCAATCTCTTAATGGCGAAGGAACTTCAAAAGCATGCGTATACGTGTCCAGAGTGTAATTTCCACTTTCGCGTGGATGCACGTACCCGGATGGCGCTTACGCTCGACCAGGGTTCTTTCGTCGAGTTATACGGTAATGTCGCGTCGGCCAACCCACTTGGATTCCCCGATTACGAATCCAAGTTAGAGAAGGCCGAGAGCGCGACCGGACTGACCGAAGGGGCAGTGACTGGGGAAGGGACCATCGATGACGTTCCGGTGGCGATTGCCGTCATGGACCCGAGCTTCATCATGGGCTCGATGGGGTCTGCGGTCGGGGAGAAGCTTACACGTATCATGGAGCGCGCTGCACAGCGCAAAGAGCCATTGATTCTGTTTACCGCTTCTGGTGGAGCACGGATGCAAGAAGGTATTTTATCGCTCATGCAGATGGCGAAGACGAGTGTTGCACTTCGTCGCATGCACGAGGAGAAGGTCTTGTTTATTTCTGTTATCACGCATCCGACCACCGGTGGGGTAAGCGCGAGTTTTGCCAGCCTCGGCGACATCATCATCGCAGAACCTGGGGCGATGTTTGGATTTGCCGGAAAGCGCGTCATCGAACAGACCATCCGCCAAAAATTGCCGGATGATTTTCAGACGGCAGAGTTTAATTTGAAGCACGGGATGGTAGACAAAGTGGTCCATCGCAAGCAACTGCGGGATGCGCTCGGCGTACTCGTCCGGATTCACGGTGTACGGGGGTGGGCTGATGCCGAATGAACTAGAGTTTGAAAAGCCCATCACCGAACTGAAGAACAAGATACAGGAACTCAAGGGGTTTATGGAAAAGAACGGACTCGACCTTTCTGGGGAAGTTCGTAAACTTGAAGAGCACCTGCAGGCCCTGACGGAAGACACGTACAGCCAGCTTACGCCGTGGCAACGCGTGCAGATTGCACGCCAGTCCGGCCGTCCGACGACGCTTGATTACATCAAGGGCGTCTGTAGCGAGTTTATCGAGTTACATGGCGATCGCAACTTTCGCGACGACCCATCTATCGTGGGTGGAGTGGGGCTTATCGACGGCCGCCCGGTGACGATTATTGGACACCAAAAAGGTCGCGATACGAAGGAAAATATTCATCGGAACTTCGGAATGGCCCACCCCGAAGGGTATCGCAAGGCTCTGCGCCTGATGAGGCAGGCTGAAAAGTTCGGCCGGCCTGTCGTCTTCTTTATCGACACGGCGGGCGCGTATCCAGGGATGTCGGCTGAGGAGCGAGGTCAAAGTGAGGCCATCGCGCGCAACCTGATCGAAATGGCCGGCCTTCGAACGCCGACCATCTGCTTCGTGACCGGCGAGGGGGGCAGCGGCGGTGCGCTGGGCCTTGGGATCACCGACCGAATCTACGTCTTGCAATACGCCTGGTACTCTGTCATCGCGCCTGAATCAGCGGCTGCCATCCTGTGGAAAGATAGTAGCCAGGGGACTCGCGCGGCGGAGGTCATGCGCATCACTGGCCCGGATTTGATCGATTTGGGAGTTGCCGACGAGTTGATTCCCGAGCCACAAGGTGGCGCGCAAAAAGACCCAGCCGCCATGGTTGAAACGGTCCGCAAAAAAATCATCGATAGTTTGCGAGAACTCGCAAAAAAGCCTATTGATGAACTCCTGACCGAGCGATACGATAAATATCGGGATATGGGAGAATACGTTGAACGGTAGCGAAGCGGTGTCCACCTCTGTGGTGGGCATTCCGCTTTTTGCTTTGTTCGTATCGTCGTCCGTTTGCACGATACACCACACCTGATAAGAGAGAGGTTTTTATGATGAGAAAGACGAAGATTGTCGCTACCATCGGACCTGCCAGCGAATCCGTCGAGGTCTTGACTCGACTCGTCGAGGAAGGCTTGGATGTCGCTCGATTGAACTTTTCTCACGGTACATACGAGGAACACGCAGAACGCATTCGGCGCATTCGCGAGGCGTCGAAACGCGTCGGCAAGCACGTCGGGATCATGCTTGACATCAAAGGTCCAAAAATTCGCACAGGCAAGATTCAAAACGGTGCAGTGGAGTTGGAAGATAACGATATCATCACGTTGACAATAGACCCAGTCGAAATCGGAACCAAGGAACGCGTTTGGATTTCGTACGAAGGACTGGTGGAGGACGTCTATCCAGGCGCGCCCATTCGAATCGACGACGGCCTTATCGGGCTCGAGGTCATCGAGGTCAAAGGCCACGATATTCGCTGCAAGGTGACCAACGGCGGGACGCTCAAGGACAACAAGGGCATTAACGTTCCGGGCGTGACGTTGCGGATTCCTGGCGTCACGGAAAAGGACAAGAACGATATCGTGTTCGGAATTGAACAGGGCGTAGACTTGATTGCGGCATCATTTGTTCGCAAGGCGGGCGACGTACTTGAAGTTCGACGCATTCTCGAGGAACACAATTACCACGCGGACATCATTTCCAAGATCGAGACACAGGAAGGCATGGAGAGACTGGACGAGATCATCGAAGTCACGGACGGGATGATGGTTGCGCGCGGAGATCTCGGCGTCGAAATTCCGACTGAGGAGGTTCCACTCGCGCAAAAGCGCATTATCTCGCTGTGCAACAAGTACGGCAAGCCCGTCATCACGGCGACGCAGATGCTCGACTCGATGCAGCGCAACCCGCGTCCGACGCGAGCCGAAGCGAGCGACGTCGCAAACGCCATCTTTGACGGCACGGACGCCATTATGCTAAGTGGCGAGACGGCTGCGGGCCGCTATCCAATCGAGTCGGTCCGGACGATGGCGCAAATCGCGACGCGAGCAGAGACGGCGCTCATCAAACAGGAAGTCGCCTCCCGTCACGAGACGGAGTGCACAAAGCTGGTTAGTGATGCCTTGGGCCACGCGGTGAAGACGCTCGCTGCAGACCTCGACGCGTCTGCCGTAATCACCGTCACCACTTCTGGGCACACGGCGCGATCGATATCGAAATATCGCCCACTGACGAACGTGATCGCAGTCACTCCGACCGGCACCATCGCTCGCCGGCTGACCGTGTCCTGGGGGATTCATCCAGTCGTGGTTGAGCAGAACTGCACTACGACGGACGATTTACTCTCTGCAGCCGTCGAAGGGGCGCTGTCCACCGGACACGTCAACAGCGGGGATTTGGTGTTAATTATTGGCGGTCTTCCAGCAGGACAACCTGGCACAACCAATTTCCTCAAGGTACATACCATCGCTGAATCCGTGGTGCAAGGTACTGGCGTCGGCAAGCGGTCCATCACAGGTCGGGCGGTCGTCGTCAAGGACGTTACGGACCTGAACGCGAAAGTCGCCGAGGGCGACATCATCGTCACCACCTCGACGGACAAGGACGTGATGCAGGCGATTGAAAAGGCTGCGGGCATTGTCACCACCGAAGGTGGATTGACGTCGCACGCGGCGGTCGTCGGCGTATCGCTCGGCAAGCCAGTGATTGTCGGCGTGAAAGAGGCACTCGACGTCTTACAGGACGGGGAAACCATCACGCTTGATCCACAACGCGGCTTGATTTATCGCGGACGCGTGCAGGTTCTCTAAGCGGCGACAGCGTAACTGCACCAGCCACCTGACTCCGGACAGCCACATGCTGTTCGCGTCCGGTGGCTTTTTTCGTAGATCCAGCCATCGCGTATGTTCACCATATTTGAACGAACCTTAGAACATTGTGATGATTGTGCTAGATTTGACATATGGATGGTGTCGTACGAGGCGCCCATCTGGATGTAATCGCGGCCGTACATGCCTTGAGGAGGGATTTTGTTTGAAGTTTGAGCGCGTCGACATCGAACAATTTTTCAGGACTTACGCCATCTCTGCATTTGACGTCAACGAGGATGAAACGCAGATTGCCTTTAGTACCAATCTTTCAGGAAAATACGACGTTTGGTCGATGCCCCTGGCGAACCCCTATCCAGCTCCGCTGACGGCGCGCGGGCAGTTGCCGCACGACATTCAATTTTCGCCATCGGGGGACTATGTCCTCGTGGCATTCGATCACGACGGCGACGAAAACGCCCAACTCTACGCGGTATCGCCAACAGGGGGCCCGCTCAAACCACTTCGGATGGCACAAGGGCGTCGCTTTATGGGGACCCATATCTCGAAGGACGGAAAACGGCTGTTCTACGTGTCCGACAAGGATAATCATTCCTTCCTCAACGGCTACGTCTACGATGTCGATCTCGACGTCGAAACGATCCTGTTTGAAGGGAGCGACGGGCCCACTTACCTCCAGGCCGTCTCGGAGGACGAAACTCGTTTTGTCACGACTACCGTATTTGCAAATACCTACAACGTCACGCACTTGCACCAGGAAGGAACAGTGACATCGCTCACACCGGACGAAGCGGCGGTGCACGTTACGTACGACGTGAAATTTTTCGGCGACACGCTGTACTTGACGACTAACTTCGGCGAGGAGTGCATCTATTTTGCCTCCTTTGATCCGTCCACAGGCACGTTCCAAAAACGATTCCAAGTAGAGCGTTCGGACGTCACCTCGTTTCAATTGGACAAGGCGAATCACCGGGCGATTCTGACGGTCAGCGGCAGCGTGCAAGACGAGCTCTTCGCGTACGACTTAACGTCGGGCGCCGCCGCGCGAATCGATTCGCCCTTTACCGTGATCTCTCAAGTAGAAGTCACCAAACGGGGTACGATTTTCGCCCTCGGCATGCGCGACAAGAGCCCAAGCAACTTGTTTTATTTGCCACCCGGCGAAAACGACTGGGTGCCACTGACGAACAACCGCATCATGGGCGTCGCCGAGGAGGAACTCTCCAGTGCACAAACGGTGTCCTATCCATCGTTTGACGGGCTGGAAATCGAGGCGCTGCTCTTTCCAGCCAACCCAGCCACCGCGAACGGGTATACCGTCGTCTGGCCGCACGGCGGGCCGCAAGCCTCTGAGCGGAAATTCTATCGGGCATTCTTTCAATACCTCACCTACGCGGGCTACCAGGTGTTCGCGCCCAATTTTCGCGGGTCTTCCGGCTACGGGGCGACGTTCGTCAAAATGGTGGAGGGGGACTGGGGGCATGGTCCACGGTTAGATATGGTGGAGGGAATTGAGTGGCTGCTTCAAAGCGGTCGGGCAGAGCGCGACAAGCTGTTTCTGGTCGGCGGCAGTTACGGCGGGTATATGACACTGCTTCTGCACGGTCGGCACGCAGCGTACTTCCAGGCCTGTGTCGACATCTTCGGCCCGTGTAACCTGTTCACGTTCGTCGAGTCCGTGCCTGACCACTGGAAACCGATGATGAAGCAGTGGGTCGGCGACCCGGTCGAGGATAAGGAACGGTTCGTCGCCGACTCGCCCATCACGTATTTAGAGGGCATGACCAAGCCAATGCTCGTCATTCAAGGCGCCAACGACCCGCGCGTCGTCAAGGCGGAGTCTGATCAAATCGTAGCTGCACTGCAAACGCAGGGCACCGAAATCGAGTATATCGTCTTTGACGACGAAGGCCACGGGTTCTCGAAGAAGGAAAACGAGATCCACGCGTACAGAAGGGCTGTCGAATGGCTCGACAGACACCGACTGGCAGGCGTTGTCCAAGTTGCATCACCGTGATGGCAGGCATATAATCGGAAGGAGTCATTGTCATATAAGCGGCGTTGAAGAGGAAGAGTACGCGGGAATATCTCCGACTTTGTGATGATACATGGCTGTTCATACAGTCATTTCATCGCGTGAGCGAGCCAGGGGCGGTGGGAGCCTGGTGGGCGGACACTCTGCGGAATGGGCCTCCGAGCCAGTCGGCCGAACGCGTGCGGATGCGCTCCGGTAGGCTCACTCGTTTGACCAGCGATACTTGGTTGCCAGTGGTTGGACTGGTAAAGTGCAGTGGCAGAAATGACACTGAATATGGGTGGTACCGCGGAGTGATTCGCCCCAGAGATGGGGGAGTTGGCTTCGCGTTTTTTATGTCCTGGCATTTGGACGAACGAGCACGAACGAGTTAGGAAGGGGAAATCTACGATGAAACGTGTGTTTTCTGGCATTCAACCATCTGGCAATTTGACGATTGGCAATTACTTGGGTGCCATGAAAAATTTCGTCCGGCTGCAGCACGAGGCGGACTGCCTGTTCTGCGTCGTGGACATGCATGCCATCACCGTTCCACAAGAGCCGGCGGACCTCCGTCAAAATTCTCGCAACTTAGCGGCATTGTATCTGGCAGCCGGCATCGACCCGTCGAAATCGACGGTCTTTATTCAATCACACGTGCCTGCGCACGCGGAACTCGGCTGGCTGTTACAGTGTATTGCCTACTATGGTGAACTCGGGCGCATGACGCAGTTCAAAGACAAGTCGGCCGCAAAGGACGTGGTGACAGCTGGACTGTTCACCTACCCTGCGCTGATGGCTGCGGACATCTTGTTGTATGGCACAGATCTGGTTCCGGTCGGAGAGGACCAGAAGCAGCATTTGGAACTGACCAGGGATATCGCACAGCGGTTTAACAATCGATTCGGAGACACGTTCGTCATTCCCGAGCCGTACATCCCGAAATTTGGCGGACGGATCATGAGCCTTGAAAACCCCGAGAAGAAGATGAGCAAGAGCGATGAGAGCGCGGGTGCGTACATCGCCATCCTGGACGATGCCGCCGTCATCCGCAAGAAAATCAGCCGGGCGGTCACGGACTCCGATAGGGAGGTTCGCTACGATGTCGACGCCAAGCCAGCGGTGAGCAACCTGATGACGATTTTTGGCCTCTTTACGGACATGACGATGGAGCAGGTCACCGAACACTTCCGCGGCGTGGGATATGGACCGTTTAAAAAGGAGCTGGCCGAAGTCGTCGTCGACGGGCTCGCACCTGTCCAAGCACGGTACCGGGAACTCATTGAGTCGGACGAAGTGGATAAAGTGCTGCGCGATGGAGCGGAAAAGGCCCGCGAGATGTCGAAGCCGATCATCTCCTGTACGAAGGAGAAACTCGGATTTCTCGGCGAGTGACAAAGTGTGAACGCGTGCATGTTCACCGCGCTCGTGAAGACCGTCGGCGCGTCAGTCAAATTAGAGCGTAAGGGAGGGACGTCGTATGCGGCTATTGGTCGTTGAAGATGAACTGGAGCTACAACGAGAACTGGTTGCGTTATTTGTGCAAGGAGGCTATCAGGTCGACGCGGTGGCGGCGGCGTTTGATGCGACGGATAGAGGGCTTACCATGGCGTACGACTGTATCATTCTCGACTATATGTTGCCGGATGGCAGCGGGATCGACGTCGTGAGCGACTTGCGAGAAGGTGGCTGCAAGACGCCGATCCTCATGCTCACCGTGAAAAATGAGACGAAGGACCGGGTGCAAGGATTGAACGCGGGTGCCGACGATTACTTGGGCAAGCCGTTTGCACCGGAGGAACTGATGGCCCGTGTCAGCGCTTTGGTCCGGCGTGCGCCAGAGCTGTCCGACAGTGAGACGATTGAGTGCGGTCCGGCCAAACTGCACACGCGCACGCGCAGTATGGAGTTTCGCGGGAAGGTCTTAGAATTGACCAGCAAGGAGTTCGCTCTCATGGAGTGTCTCTTTCGGCACCGTGGACAGGTGCTCACTCGAGACCAACTCATCGCACGCGTGTGGGGCCCCGACGCGGAGGTTGCCGATAGTGCACTGGATACGTACATTTATTTTCTCCGCAAAAAGTGTGCGAACATCGGTTGGAAGAGAGCGGTACAGACGATACGAGGGCGCGGCTACACGTTGTCGCCAGAGGAGTAGAGGGCCATGTTTCGGCGGATGTACCTGAGCATCGCGGGTCTCCTCATCTTGAGCACCGGGCTCCTCTTAGCCGTACTGGGGGGAGCAGTCTATCGCGAGTTGGAAACAGAACTGACCAAAGATGGGCAGAACGATTTGGTGACGCAGTCGGGCCCGGTCGACGACGCTCTCGAGAGCTTGCTCAGCGGCGTACGGGTCGATCCTGGTGATCTGCGCGACGAGCGCGGCCAAAACGTGTACTTTTTTGCGGTCGTGGATGGTGGGGTCGTCGCGTCGCCGCGAACGCCAGTGCCTTTCGCTGTCGTGTCGGGGCTCAGCTTTAAGGATCACTTTGCGACCGTTCGCTTTGACGGGAGTCCTTATCGCGTCTACGAGTTCGACACGACCGTGGGCCACCAGCGGGCCCACACCTACATGTATTCGCTGATCTCGCAAGAAGATGCGATGCTGTGGCACGCGCGGCACTTGATGTGGACGGTCGGCGGCATCGGATTTGTCGTCGCGTTAGTCGGAAACCTCTTTCTGGCAGCCCGCCTCATGCGCCCCACCGTCCAGGCGTGGACCGCTTATCGCGAAACGGTTCTCGAGCTGTCGCACGAGTTACAGACGCCCTTGGCGACGGTCGGTGCCATGATGTCGAGTCGCAATGTCGACGAGCAGACGGCCACGGACGTGCGTCACGAGTTGGAGAGGGCCTCGAGGATGGTGTCCGACATGCTCTTTTTGTCCAGGCTGCGTTCTGGCGTGTTTCTCCAGCCCACCGAACCGGTGGCTGTGTCGGACATCACCGAAGAGGCTGCCGAACGCTACAGTGCTATCCTCCTCCTGCAAGACTGCCATCTCGTCGGAAGGGCGGAACCAGGCCTGTTCGTCGAGACCTCGCCGCCCGCGTGGGAGCGACTGGCGAGTACGCTGTTCAAAAACGTGGTCGATCACGCCGCCGAACATACCGAGGCCACTTGGGAGTTGTACGAGGAGGGGAGACGGGTGTACTTTGTCATCGAGAACGTAGCGACGCTTGGGAACCAAGAGGCCAAGCCGGCGCCGGAGCGCGGTGTCGGGTTGCAGATTGTCGCGCGTCTCGTGGAGCGGATGAGAGGACGGATGGAAGTCGAGGAGCGCGATGGCCGGTTTCGCGTGTCGATCAATGTTCCGAGCCGTAGACCGCTCTGGTGACATTGGCTGTAAAATTTCGTTGTGCTATCATAAACAGGTAAACTAAACGGATGCCCTGAAAAGGATGACGCGTCGCTGCGAAACCCTTTTCACGTCCACACTTTACATACGGGAGGGCCTGTCATGCCTGAATTCACTCATTATGCTCCCCCTGCAACTGGTGAACCGATCACCTTGCAGAATGGCAAGTTGAATGTTCCTCTCCACCCGATTATCCCGTTTATCGAAGGTGATGGCACCGGTCCAGATATCTGGCGTGCTTCGCAACGCGTCTTCGATGCAGCTGTGGAAAAAGCCTATGGCGGCAAGCGCAAAATTGCGTGGTATGAAGTATACGCCGGTGAAAAGGCCTTCAACAAGTTCAACGAGTGGCTGCCCGAGGATACGCTCAAAGCTTTGACCGAGTATATCGTAAGCATTAAAGGGCCTCTGACAACACCTGTCGGTGGCGGAATTCGCTCCTTGAACGTCGCACTTCGCCAAGAGCTCGACCTGTACGTATGTCAACGTCCGGTTCGCTACTTTGCAGGGGTTCCATCCCCGGTCAAGCACCCGGAAGATGTGGACATGGTGATCTTCCGCGAAAACTCGGAGGACATCTACGCTGGCGTGGAATGGCAGGAAGGCAGTCCTGAAGTTGAGAAGGTCATCAATTTCCTGCGCAGTGAAATGGGCGTTAAGAAAATTCGCTTCCCAGAAACGTCTGGCATCGGCATCAAGCCCGTGTCGCGAGAGGGGACTGAGCGCCTGGTTCGCGCAGCGATCGAGTACGCGCTGCAACACGGCCGCAAGAGCGTCACGTTGGTTCACAAGGGCAACATCATGAAGTTTACCGAGGGTGCGTTTAAGAACTGGGGCTACGAGCTGGCAGAGCGCGAATACAGCGACAGGGCCTTCACGTGGGCACAGTACGACCGCATCAAGGAAGCAGAAGGCGCAGCGGCAGCCGACAAGGCACAGGCAGAAGCTCAAGCCGCCGGCAAACTGATTGTGAAGGACGTCATCGCTGACGCGTTCCTTCAACAAATCCTTACCCGCCCTGCGGAGTACGACGTCATCGCGACATTGAATCTGAACGGCGACTACGTCTCCGACGCCCTTGCCGCGCAGGTTGGTGGCATCGGCATCGCTCCAGGTGCAAATATTAACTACGTAACAGGTCACGCGGTATTCGAGGCAACGCACGGAACCGCTCCGAAATATGCAGATCTCGACAAGGTCAACCCAGGTTCTGTCATTCTCTCCGGCGTCATGATGTTTGAGTTCATGGGCTGGCAAGAAGCAGCAGACCTCATCACTACGGCACTGGAGAAAGCGATTGAGCAAAAGATCGTGACGTACGACTTTGCCCGCTTGATGGAAGGTGCGACCGAAGTGAAGACCTCTGAGTTCGGCGACCAGATTATTAAGAATATGTAATTTGCCTGCAGCTTTCGCGTCGAGAGGGTCACATGTTTGTGGCCCTGTTTGGCGCCATTTTGGAGTAGCTCGTGCGCCAGTGGCGTCGCGGGGTGCTTTCATGTCTGAAAGGAAGCGACATCTATGTTGAAGAGAAAGAAAATCTCTGTGATCGGTGCCGGCTTTACGGGGGCGACGACGGCGCTCATGATCGCGATGAAGGAACTCGGAGACGTCGTGCTGCTAGACATCCCGCAGATGGAGAACCCGACGAAGGGCAAAGCTTTGGACATGCTTGAAGCCATGCCAGTCATCGGTTCCGATTCGCGGGTGATCGGCACGGCAAATTACGAGGACACCGCTGATTCTGACCTCGTGATCATCACCGCCGGCATCGCGCGCAAACCAGGGATGAGCCGCGATGATCTCGTCAATACCAATGCGGGTATCGTCAAGTCGGTCACCGAACAAGTGGTGAAGTACTCCCCGAACACCATCATCATCGTCCTCAGCAATCCGGTTGATGCAATGACTTACGTTGCGCACAAAGCGAGTGGATTTCCGAAGAACCGCGTGATTGGTCAAGCGGGTGTGCTGGATACGGCGCGCTTCAACACCTTTGTGGCGGAAGAGCTCGGCGTGTCGGTGGAGGATGTTCACGGCTTCGTCCTCGGCGTGCACGGTGACGATATGGTTCCGTTGGTTCGCTACTCGAACGTGGGCGGGGTACCGCTCGAGAAGTTCCTCTCCAAGGGGCGCATCGATGAAATCGTTCAACGTACCCGCACAGGCGGTGGCGAAATCGTGGGCTTGCTCGGCAACGGCAGCGCGTACTACGCACCAGGTGCTTCGCTGGCTCAAATGGCCGAATCAATTCTCAAAGACAAGCGTCGCCTGCTTCCGGCCATCGCGTTGCTGGAAGGGGAGTTTGGCTACGACAACTTGTTCCTCGGCGTCCCGACGATTCTCGGCGGCAACGGCATCGAGAAGATCGTGGAGTTGGAGCTTCTTCCGGAGGAGAAGGCAGCGCTCGACAAGTCTGCCGAATCCGTTCGCAAGGTGATCGAGGTCGTTCAGTGAGTATTTGATCGAAAGGTTCTTCCATGTGTTTGGAACGCGAGAGGCCGTCGACTGTAGAATCTTCTACCGTTCGACGGCCTTTCACCGATTTCACCACCCGTCGCCTTCCCCGTTCGTATGTTAAAATGGAGTTGTGTGTTTCGAACGGATCTCACAAACGAGGTGGCATATGTCTACGCAATCCACAAAATTACTTTTAATCGACGGGAACAGTATTCTGTACCGCGCGTTCTTCGCACTCCCGCCCCTCTCCAACCGCAGTGGGCAACAGACGAATGCAGTGTACGGATTTACGTTAATGCTCCTAAAACTCCTCCAGGAAGAAAAGCCGACGCATCTCGCGGTGGCGTTTGATAAATCCAAAAAAACCTTTCGACATGAGCTGTATGCACAGTACAAGGGGACTCGTCAAAAGACCCCCAGCGAACTCGTTGAGCAGTTTCCTCTGGTTCGAGCGGTACTCACCGCATTTTCTATTCCCGTGATCGAAATCGAAGGGTATGAAGCGGACGATATCATTGGAACGCTCTCTTTGCGGGCGGATGAAGACGGCATCGACACGCGGATCGTATCTGGGGACAAAGACCTTCTTCAACTGGTGTCGGAAAGAGTTCACGCGATTCTCACACGCCGAGGCATTACCGACGTAGACCGCTACGACATACAAGCCATCGCCGATAGGTATGGTCTAAAGCCGGGGCAAATCGTCGATTTGAAGGGATTCATGGGCGACAGTTCAGACAACATCCCGGGCGTTCCGGGCGTTGGCGAGAAGACGGCCATCAAGCTGTTGTCGGCTCATCCGACCGTGGAAGATGTCCTGGAACACCTGGACGACGTGAATGGTGCGAAGCTGAAGCAAAAGCTGGCGGAGCACCGCGAGAGTGCACTGCTCTCGAAACGGCTGGCGACGATTGAGCGCAACGTCCCTATCGACATCACGTTAGGTGACCTAGGCTATCAGGGATATGATGCTTCGGCGGTCGTCCAGGTGTTCCGCGACCTGGAGTTTCAGTCATTGATCGACAAAATTTCCGAGGAAATGAGCCTGTCGACAGAGGATAACAACGCAGCCGCTGAAGAGGCGGATTGGACGTGTACCGAATTTAAGCGCATCACCAGTACGGCACAGTTGGAGCGCGTGTGGGCAGAGCTTGGTGGCGTGGCGGGATGTATGTTCGATTTGAGTTCGAACGACTATCATTCGGCGGACGTAAACGGGGTCGCGCTTGCGTCGCGCGACGCGGCGTTCTACATTTCCTTTACCGGAGAATTGGAACTGTCACATATCAAAGCTTGGTTGAAGTCAGACCACGAGAAGGTGGTCTTTGACATCAAATCACTCGCATTTGTTCTCGATGCACACGGCATTAGTATCCACTCGAGCGGTGGATGGAACGATGTGAAACTCGAGGCCTACCTGTTGAATCCGACCGACGGGGAAGTTGAACTCGAGGATATCCTCTCTCGTGAATTGCATATCCAAGTACCGCCCCTGGCCAAGGTGAAGGACGACAGGGAGGCGCTGTTGTGCAGAATTGCACAAAGCCTCCCAGATCTTCACTACCAGTTCCAGACGGCGCTGACCGCGCAAACTTTAGATGATCTTTACCGCAACATCGAAATGCCGCTGTCGTTTGTTCTCGCCAAGATGGAGATCACCGGTTTCCACGTGAACGCGGATAAGTTGCGGGCTTTCGGTGCGGATTTGAGCGAGCGGGTCAGCCGTTTAACAGGTGAGATCTACGAACTGGCGGGTGTTGAATTCAATCTGAATTCTCCCAAGCAGCTCGGCGAAGTGCTGTTTGAGAAGTTGGGCCTCCCGGCCGTAAAGAAGACGAAGACAGGTTATTCAACGAGTGCGGACGTACTGGAGAAATTGGCACCCTATCACGACGTGGTGCAGAGAATCTTGGATTACCGCCAACTCGCCAAACTGCAATCCACCTACGTGGATGGGTTGTTGAAGGTCATCCGCAAGGAGACGGACAGGATTCATACGCGCTTTCACCAGGCCTTGACGGCCACAGGCCGACTGTCGAGCAGTGAGCCAAACTTGCAGAACATCCCGATTCGGCTCGAAGAGGGGCGCAAGCTTCGCCAAGTATTCGACGCGACGTACGACGATTGGGTCATTGTGTCGGCCGATTACTCCCAGGTGGAACTGCGGATTCTCGCCCATCTCTCAGGCGATGAAGCGTTGATTGACGCGTTCCGCAACGACATGGACGTCCACACTCGCACCGCCAGTGACGTATTTGAGGTGCCAATGGAAGATGTGACGTCCTTGATGCGGCGGCAGGCAAAAGCGGTGAACTTCGGCATCGTTTATGGAATCAGCGACTTTGGTCTCGCAAACAACTTGAATATCCCTCAAAAAGAGGCGAAGGCGTTCATCGAGAACTACTTCGAGAAATTCCCTGGCGTCCAGGGGTATATGGAAGATATCGTGGCCCAAGCGAAGAAACAAGGGTATGTCTCCACGCTGATGAACCGTCGACGGTATCTACCAGATATTCGGGCGCGAAATTTCCATCTCCGGAGTTTCGCGGAGCGAACGGCGATGAACACACCCATCCAAGGCACGGCTGCGGACATTATCAAATTGGCCATGGTACGCATTGACGAGGCGCTTTCCGAATCCGGACTCGACGCGCGTATGTTGCTGCAAGTTCATGACGAACTGATCTTTGAGTGTCCGAAGGACGAACTGGAGGAACTCCAGCAACTCGTACGCGAGAAGATGGAGAACGCCATCACGCTCAACGTGCCGCTCAAAGTCGATATCGCCCACGGCCAAACCTGGTACGAAGCGAAGTAGGGTGCTGTACGAAGCCGATAGACTGCAAGAGAGAGGAGGATGCGCGTGCCAGAACTTCCAGAGGTTGAAACGGTGCGCAGAGGTCTAAGTGCGCTGGTGGTCGGGAAGACCGTCGTCTATGTGCACGTCCACCTACCGCGAATCGTCCGCCATCCTTCTCCTGAGGAATTTGAGAAACGGTTGGTGGGCCGCAAGATTGAGTCGATTGACCGCCGCGGGAAGTATCTATTATTCGCTCTCCCCCCCTATACACTCGTCTCACACCTTCGGATGGAGGGGCAGT
Source organism: Alicyclobacillus fastidiosus (assembly GCF_026651875.1). GTDB lineage: Bacteria > Bacillota > Bacilli > Alicyclobacillales > Alicyclobacillaceae > Alicyclobacillus > Alicyclobacillus fastidiosus. The sequence goes on from NZ_CP104067.1 coordinate 1,080,751, forward strand.
ACCGTGTGGTACCAAAGGACGAGCCGTTGGCCCTTCACACGCACGTGATTTTTGGACTATCAGATGGCTCGGAGTTGCGTTATCGCGACGTGAGACAGTTTGGGACGATGGATCTCCTCACCGCTGACGAGACGCTGCCATCCGGCCTTCTCACACTGGGGCCAGAACCGTTTGACCCAGCCCTCACACCGCACGTGCTGTATCAGTCGCTGCACAAGCGCTCTGCACCCGTGAAGTCCGTCCTGCTCGATCAGTCTGTCGTTGCAGGACTTGGCAACATCTATGTGGACGAGGCGCTGTTCCTCGCTGGGGTTCACCCACTCACGAAGGCGAATCGCATTGGACAGCGCAGGTGTGAGGCACTTCTCAGGGCGATTCGGGACGTGTTGACGCGGGCCATCGCGGCGGGTGGTTCGTCGATACGGACGTACGTCAACGGATACGGCCGACACGGCGGGTTTCAAATGCAGTTGAACGCATATGGTCGCGAGGGCCAGCCGTGTCTGGTCTGTGGACAACCAATCGAAAAAATTCGCCTTGGCGGTCGCGGCACGCATTATTGCCCCAACTGCCAACCGAGAAGTGGTCGTCGCAGGCCACACGCAGACGTTTCCCCGTCGAGTGTGTAACGAAATTGTAGCAGTCGGGCGCCATCCGGTTGACTTTTGGAGGGCCCGCGTGGCAGAGGGAGTGAGAGCGTTGATTGTTGGGCTCACGGGCGGAATTGGCACAGGAAAGAGTACGGTTTCGGACATGTTGCGCCAGCTGGGGGCGTATGTTGTTGACGCAGACGTGTGGGCGAGGCGAGTGGTGGAGCCTGGATCGGACGGTTTGGAGGAGATTCGAAAGGCATTTGGCGACAGAGTGCTAGAACCGGATGGGAGTTTGAACCGTAAGGCGCTGGGTCAATTGATCTTTGGCGATACGTCCCTTCGCGCCCGCTTGAACGACATCACGCATCCCCGCATTCGCCTCGGCATGATGCGAGAGACGGCGGAATACCTTGAAGCGCACCCGGGTGAACCAGTGGTGTGGGACGTGCCCCTGTTGTTTGAAGGTGAGACCAAGCGACTCGTCGATTGCACCATTCTGGTATACACGCCACCAGAGATCCAGCTCGCCCGCTTGATGGCGCGCGATCAGTCGACGGAAGTCGAAGCGAGGGCGCGGATTGCGGCACAGATGCCGATTGACGAGAAGCGAAGGCTCGCCACTTATATTATTGAAAACGACGGTACGCTTGAGAAAACACGGGAGCAGGTGCAACTTGTATGGACAACCATTCGCAGCCAGGTAAACGGCGGACGAGATTCATCGTCTTAAAGGGCCGACCTCTCCTCGCTGCAGTACTACTTATTGTCGTGCTCGTCGTCATTTCAACGAACTCGTTCTGGCGTATGATGTACCCAATTGAGTATCAGTCAAACATTCAAAGTGCAGCGTCATTCGCGAAAGTAGACCCGCTACTCATCGCCAGCGTCATTCGCGTAGAGAGTAAGTTTGACACGCAGGATGTCTCGCACGCGGGTGCGGTGGGGCTGATGCAGTTGATGCCCGACACGGCGGAGTGGATCGCAGACACCATTCGCCAACAGACGACCGGTTCCGGTGGAGCGGTGAACCGCTTGCCGAAGGACGACAAGCAGTTAGCCAGTCCCCAATACAACATCCTCATCGGCAGTTGGTATGTTCAGAACTTGATTCAGCAGTTCCACGGAAACGTGACGGCGGGGATCGCTGCGTACAACGCTGGGCCGAAGCGAGTCCAAGGGTGGCTCAGCACGGGGACCTGGGACGGTAAACTGGAGGATATCAATCAGATTCCGGTCGGTGAGACGAGACACTTTGTGGACCGAGTGTTTTACAACTACAATTTGTACAAGAAGATCTACGGTCGGGATCCACAATGGCAGGTGCACTCTTAGACTTCATTCCACTGGGAAGCGCATTGTGCCAGCCATCGATTTTGACACAACGATGTTGACAGGTTGTCCAAACGCATTATATAATCAACTGCGTTGACGTCAATTGACTTCATCGTGAGCCATGTCGGGGTGGCGGAATTGGCAGACGCGCACGTTTGAGGGGCGTGTGGGGAAACCCGTGCGGGTTCAAGTCCCGCTCTCGACACCATAATAGGGCGCGATTGCTTGCTGCATAAGGGATTTCACGGATATTTCGTGAAGTCCCTTTTGACGTATTGGGGGTTCAAAATCGGGCGGTCTGTTCACGAGACGTGCGTGCACACACAACTCGGGACGTGTGGCGCCTGACGTGTAAAGGCGCACACGTCTCAAAAAAGGAGACGTGCGCGATATGGGCTCTCGCCGAAAGAACACAGTCGATGTACGGTATGACGCTACGGAAGTAAAACGAAAGGGGGTGCTGTCGTTCGCCGACGCGAAGACCATGTTTCTGAGGGATTGCCGCCACTTGGCGAAACAGACACAGCGATGGCATCGGGAAAACTTGATTTCGTTCGAGAAAATACTGGCCCGTCAGGACATCATCGTGGACGGTTCTGGTGCAAAAATATTTGAATACACCATATGTAGTGTGGATTGAGTTACGATACACCACTGTATATTGTGGTTTCGTGAATTTTTGCACCAGAACCCGAAAAAGTCCAATCCATGATTAAGTTTTTACAGAACAGGTCTACTACAGAACTTCAACCAGGTACTGAGTCAAATGAATCTGCCCAAACTCAGGGCCGTGGTTTCGCTCCTCAGATATGGCCTGGTGCCCTTTCATCTCCCATGAGTTCGTATGGTGGGGTACCGAATTCATCAGTTCCCAATTCAACGAATAACGTAAATAAAAAGGATGACGCTCGCCCCAAGAGGCGAGGATTATTGTCCTTCCTCGCACGCCGCAGGTCAGCGGTTAGAACACCAAAGAATCGAACCGAGTCTCTTGAACGTGTTCAAAATCAACGTGCAGTTAACCCAAATGCCGTTCCCCGAAGTACAATGCCCCCGAATGGTTTACGTCAACGTTCTCAACAATTAGCCAGTCAAATGCGACATATTCCTAACCCTATGCAGCCAAACATGCAACCTCGTGGAGGAGTCATACCTAGAAGAGCAAACCAACAAATGATGCCTACACGTATTTTGGGTCCAATGCAACAGCGGAGAATTTCTCAGAAAAGAAATCTATTCGAGCATGAGAATTGGTTTTAATACAACCCCGCCTATTCCGAGCGGGTCCCGTATAAAAAGTGAAGAAACCAGCCTCACTCTCTGGTTGACTCGAAATTTACTCAGACGGTCATATTGTTTATGACCGGACGTTTGTCGTGGCAAGTTTGGCTCGATACTATAGTTGGTAATCGAGCGTTCATCAAAGGATTCCACGTATTTAATATGAAGTACGCATCATTACTCGGACGCTCCCTGCGTCCGTTTGGTAATAATGTACATACCATTTCTGACCACAAAATAAGCATTGTAAAACGTAAGGAACCACCGTTTACAACAGCCTTACACCATTCCTGAAGTCTGATACGACAACAGCACTAGGGGTCCTGTGAAAAACGCTCGTCATCTGTCTGTCTTATCTTTTGGGGAGTTTTCAATTTCCTAAATATAGGGATTATTCGTGCAGCATGGTGCGTTTATTCTGTATTTGGGGTCACTTTTTGCTCCACCTCCGCCTGTTTTCTGCCTCTTAAGTCGTTTTTAGGCACACTTATCCCGTTCTCGGCCTGACGATTCTCGTAAGGTAGCTATCCGAGCTAGCTCGTCAATATTATGGGTTCTGGTGCAAAAATTCACGAAACCACAATATACAGTGGTGTATCGTAACTCAATCCACACTACATATGGTGTATTCAAATATTTTTGCACCAGAACCTCGCGCTACCTAGTATTAAGAGTGCTTTGTTCCAAAGGAGAAATATACAAAAGTTCCTCATGTTATAATGCTGAATTTATCAGCTAGTATAGGATTTACCCAGCCCGAGTTCTTTCAATTTCTTGCGATAATGGATGGAAGCGAGATCGGCAGCAATATGGGCTTCAGACTGTAAATCGAGTGGCAACTCCTCGGGTTTCTGCGATTCAATAATCGCTTTATCTTCCATAAAAATCTGCAGATTAAACTTGTGTACGTCTTCCACGGGCGAGGTTTTGTCAAAGTTTCGCGCAAGAGGGCTGAACAATCGTGTCATACGAAGGGACATAGGCGAGGGGACGTTTAAGATGACCAAACGCCCATTGTTTGGAAAGTGTACGGTAAGCTTCGCCGCAAATGGCGGATACACATCGAAGACCCGGAGCCACTGAAAATCTGGGGCAGCCAGGTGCTGCAAATGCTTTGGATAATTACTCACCGTGCTCAGGTATTCCACATGCAAACCGTAATCAGTCGTTTCGACCTTATAGCTTGGTACGAACGGATTGTTTCGGTCTCCAAAACTTTTGTCGTGCACCCATGCAAAATGTGCAACATCCAGGAACCCTTCCATCTGTCGTCCGGCCGATCCTGCAATATCAATGCTAGGTGGGAGGATACCCTGGAAGTTCTGGTCGTCCCACTCTGGAAAAGGTGGCAGGCTGTTGTCTGTTCCATTTAAGGTCGTCCAAATAAGGCCGTAGCGTTCCATCGTCGGGTATACACGAATTTTTAATTTCGGCGAAATCCCATCCTCTTGTTTTAGAGCGGGAACTGCAGTACACTGACCATCGCGTCCGTATCGGAAACCGTGATAAGGGCAAACAATTTCGTCTCCTTCAACCCATCCAAGACTTAATGGGACACCACGATGAGTGCAGAGATCGCGAGCCACCGTGGCCACGCCGTTTGCTCGGTAACAAACGAGGTCCACGTTGAGGAGTTTCGTGGAGATGGGTTTGGTGTCCACCGCCTCGGATGCTGCGATTGGGTACCAATATCGAGAAAGGATGGCGAAGTCCTCTGGGCTAAAGGTGCAATGTCTTGGCGGCATCACTCGTTCAATGTGGTTTTTTGAATTCTTATCCGAAGCATCCATAAAATATTCCCTCCTCAATTTCTATCCGTTCGAAATTATAAGTATGCTGCGTCTCGAGAATCGTCCGGAGGGATTGCGCCTAAATCGGCGGCGTCAAATGAACCGCATTGGGCCGTACATGATGATGGATATAGCTCCGCATACGGCAAGAGCAGTCGCGAGGTAACAAATCCACGTGAACTTCTCCAATCCGGGAAAGCAAATTGAAGACAGCAACGGCATAATCACGGGCTGCATACCAAGAATCATGGCGACAGTGGAGATGGATGAGGATGCGATAGACACGAATGACGTCAGCACCCCTACTGCAGACAGAAAACTTGCCGTCAATACATAATGACTTGGATGACGTAGATAAAATCGTGCGTGGTACATTAGACGTTTAGTCCAAACTAAATAGAGGATATACGCGAGTGTTGCCACTGTCATATCTAAAGTAGCCCCAAGGAGCGGAGGGACGACCCCTGCACCGATTTTACGTAAGACATGTCCAATGCTTTGAAAGAGGGCAGAGATTAACCCTAGCAGAATGCCTTGTACAACATATTTAGGCAACCACGAACGTTGATTGACTTTCGTTCTCTCTATGACTAATAAGGCGGCACTCAAGAACATCAAAATAAGGCCGAATATGTCTCCGATATCCAGCCGTTCTCCGAAGAAAACGACAGCCATAGCAACCGTCATCATTGGCGCGGCAGATTTGATGACGATGCCGCGAGTCGCCCCGATGTGGTAGATGGAGGCGAGAAGAGTCATCCGGCTTATAAAATTCCAACTAACGCCAGCCAAGATACAATACAAAATGGGCATGCGCCATTCCGGACCAATGTGAAATTTGACAGGTGATCGCAACAAGTCGACGAGAAATGCCAAAATCAATACGACGGTACTTACGACGAGCACAGGCAATAGTCCGTTATCCGATGTTTTCCCCTCAGTTTGAGCCTTGTTGACAAATATATAGGAAAGCCCAAAGGCAATGACAGAGATAAGGGCAGTCATTTCACCATGCAAATATGTGCCCCCCTATAGACTGCTAAGGCTTGTTTAACATATTAAATACAACGTCAAAGTATTCTTCTGCAATCTTCGATGATGCCACTAACCATGTACACCAAGATTTAATACTCGGTTTTACGTTCGGACGCTTCCCATTTTCGAAAGGGCAAGTCACTCCCAGGACAATAAATCTGTTTCATATTGATGAACCGTTCTTCCGCAGGCAACGCAATCTCTTCACATATGAGCTGATCATCGAATCCGATTGCGGCAGCCTCTTCTTTTGTACACGCATAGTAGACAGCTTTCGGTCTAGCCCAATAAATAGCCCCGAGACACATCGGACAGGGTTCACAACTGGTGTAAATTTCGCAGTCGGTGAGTTGGAAATCATTCAGATTCTTACATGCTTCGCGAATCGCCTGTACCTCCGCATGAGCTGTTGGGTCATTTGTTGCCGTGACTTCGTTTCGTCCGACACCCACCACCCGGCCATTTTTAACCACAATAGCTCCGAATGGCCCACCATGATTCGTCGCCACATTTTCATCGGCCAACTTTATGGCCATCTCCATAAAGGTTTCTTGTCTCATTCGATATCTTTCCCTTCACACACGTAGTGCCGTAAGAATATGCGCTGGATGTTGAATCGGGAACTTGTCCGACGTACACGACGTGAAAACACGACCCTTGCCCACAAAGGGGGCCGATCGTCTTTGTGACCATCCCGTAATTCGACTCTGAGCACCATGCCGCGCCAAGCGGGCAATCTACTTTCCCCATCACATGCGGACAACGGAACTTTAATCGGTCTGCTCCGCGCCCCAGTAGGACATCTCGAATCCCATTGAGCATTTTGGTGTCCCATGGTTGACATACCGGCGAGTGGCTCCTTTTCACCTCGGCGATTAAGCGGGATAATAGTGCACCAAACGAATGATATTGAGTTTTTTATTTGTAATGTCCAAAAGACAAAGGTTAGGGAACGGTTCATAACACAAATCAGCCATTTCGTCACTTCTGCTGATCGGGTAGGGGCGATTTTTAAAGATAATAGTGAGATTGGGAGTCTGTCGTATAATTCCCCCTTAAATTTGGAATAATAGAGCCTGTTATGCTAGATAACCCAGTTTTCTGGATAAGAGGGAAAAGCTCATGAACAAGATCGCTGAAGTAACACTCGAATCGATTTTCGCCTTTATAGCGCTGTTTGTTTTGGCACGACTGATGGGGAAGCGACAAATCGCCCAGTTGAGCTTTTTTGACTATGTTACAGGCATTACACTGGGGAGTATTGCCGCGAGTCTATCGCTCGATGAAGTTAAATTGATACAGGCCTTGATAAGTTTAATTATTTGGTCCGGGTCCACTATGTTCCTGTCTTGGTTAGAGCTAAAATCCTACAAAATCCGTGTTTTGATGGATGGAACTGCTGTTGTAGTCGTTCAAAATGGAGAAATATTGGAGCGTAATTTGAAGAAGGTAAAATTGACAATAGATGAAATGATGCAATTCCTTCGTGATAAAAATATATTTAAACTAAGCGATGTTGAATTTGCTATATTCGAGAATAGTGGGCATCTCACTGTGTTGAAAAAATCCGAACTACAACCTTTGACACCAAAGGATGCAGGCATACCAGTTGTTTCGGAGCACGCTCCTAAACTACTTATTATCGATGGCCATGTGATGGAACAATCTTTACAGGATATAGGCTATTCAAAGGAGTGGCTGATCGGGGAGGTAATGAAACAAGGAGGAGTTGATTTTCGAGATGTGTTTTTAGCCCAAATCGATTCGAATGGGAATCTGTACGTCGATCTCTATCGTGATAAATTAAAACAGCCTCAAATCAAACAGAAAGCATTACTGGCTGCACTACTCAAAAAGATTCAAGCGGATTTCGAATCATTCGCTTTGCAAACAGAAAATCGGAGTGCTAAAGCATCTTATACTGAAATGAGGGAGCAACTCAACAAATTGGTTCAAACAATGCTCCCTTATCTGAAGGACTAAGTATATGAAATAAATTTAAATTATTTCATGCATTTAAAAAGGTTGGCATCATCAATTTGTATCCAGTTTTACCGCATAATATTCAAACTTCGTACATGCCAGGCTCAGAATCAGCTTGTTGTTCATATGAGACAAGACACATACCTCTCCCAAGTCCAGAGCTATAATCCGAAAGAGGCTTAATATCCATCTGTCTCTTTCAGATATAACAAAAACAAGAAAGTCCTTATGGCTTCGACGACAGGTACGGACGAACGACTCCGTATACTAAAACAAGAATAAAGAGAACAAATGCAAAAATGGATAGAGCCGTCCCAGACTTAGCAACGGAAGATTGATCCCCTTTGATTGAACGTAGCCCTGTTATGACGCCGATCACACTGGTGGGAACTACCCCAAAAGGGAAAGTAAAGACCATAGATAAAGCGACTGTGCCTAGAACAAAGGATGCCACTGCCTCTCGATTGTATCGCCGCATCGTATCACCTTTATGATTAGTGTATCCGCAAATCCAAAATGACCCCCTACGGATCAATTAAAAATCGTAGGGAGCTCCAAGTGTAACTGTTTTTCGGGCTATAGAGAGACCTTATGCAAAGGGCCACTTTCAGAACACTGATCTTCAATATATATCTGAAAATTCTCTAGTTAGGTTACAGACATTTGCTTCCAAGCATAAGGTTCAAAAGATGGTTCTGGTGCAAAGATTATGAGCAATAGAGACTGAGCCACTATCATTTTTTCGATTACGCAGATAAACCAAACAGGTGATTGATGAACTCTGCGACGTTAGAGACAGGCGAGTGCTGTAACTCGACCTGTACCTTCCTTTATGGAGGTATGTCAGTCGCTGATAGACTACATGTATATAGTGTATCGCATAAAAAGAGGTACCCGTCATCACCAGGACGGATACCTCGCCTACTGGACGATGTTAGTATGCGCTTGAGGGTTGCTTGATATTCTATTCTAACTTGCCTCCCCGGCACGTCACAACGGGGATCAAGGAACGGATCGGAACCACACGCTGCGTAAGACATTTGCTTATCATTGTGTTTAGTGGGCATACAAAAGACAGGGCCTGTTCACTTCACAACACAGTTTTTATAGAGCTTCTGGTATCGCCAGTGATTACACACTGCACATCTTCCCATTTTCGTTTTCATGGGCAATGTCTATGCGCTGGTAATCCTGGATAAGGAGCGTCGCATAGGCTCCTGTACATGTTCAAGCCTGTACGAAGCATTTCCCAACACAACTTTGGCGAATGGCTTGGTTCATTTGTCCTACTCACAGAACACCTAGCCTCTATATCCTGACAGGGACCGAAAGGCGGAGGCGTAGGGAAGCTGTATAGTGAGGATTTTCTAAACTGACAAATTTAGAATATTCAAATCTATTACCAGTGGTTCCTTATGTACTTCTTTTCGAAATTTTTCGGCGGAGGCGAAGGGAATGAGCTGGTTAAGTGCATTTATTACAGCAAATTTGATTGGGATTGGTTCAAATTTTGACAACTGTGGTACGGGGATCGCGTACGGAAGCGACAAAATTAAGTTCCCGTACTGGGTCAATGTGATTGTCAACGCGATTGGTTTTTGCACGGCACTTTTAGGTGCGTACATGGGTGAAGTCATCTCTCATTACATTACTTTTACTGAAGCCTCTTGGGCAGCGTGTGTTGTCTTGATTTGCATCGGACTGTTCTTCTGGTATTCCAAATACCTACACCCCCGAATTTCCCGTACTCGCAAACAAATAGGTATCCAAAAACCAGGGTGGAAGCAAGGGATTGTTCTGGGCTTCGCACTGTCATTTACGAATGTGGCAGTCGGATTTGGGGCTACTGTCTCTAATGCATCTACGATATGGGTAACTGCCGTCAGTATTGCCATCTGGGGATACATCATGATCTGGCTCGGAAACGTGATAGGCATCGGTATTCTCGCAAGAATGCTCGGTAAATATTCGTCTTTTATCGCAGGACTCTTACTGATCCTGGTTGGTTTCCATCAAGTTATAGGGTACATCAGGTGACGCAACAATGGTGGCGATCATATGGGTACAAAGAAGCCTCCATGGCTGATGATTATCGTTGGACTTAGTTACATTGTTTTGGGGTTAATCATTCTCGGCTGGCACGGAATGGGCGGTTAGTATAGGGGGGGAACTTCGTTTTGAACATTTCATCTTTCGTAATCGCAATCATCATTGGGATTGCCTCCAACATAGACAACATTGGAATTGGTCTTTCCTATGGGGCACGTAAAATACATGTGCCCTGGCGATCTGCAATGGTGATTGCGTCAACTTCCTTGTTGGCTGCACTGATTGGTGGCATCTCGGGGATTTTTGTTTCGTCGTTTATTGGTTCTGTAGCGAATTTTATCGGAGCATCGATCTTGATATGCCTGGGTGTCTTCATCATCGCCCAGGCACTAATACAAAGAAAACAAGAGAAACAGGAAGAAGAAAATTTGGCGAAAAAAATCGGCGTTTGGGAGTTATGCATTGTCGCCATCGCACAATCCATTACGATCTAACCGTGGGATTTGGCACAGGAGTAAGTCATATTTAATGTGTTTGAAACTGCATTCTCCATTGGTTTTTTCAGCTTTTTGTTTTTAATTGCACCAGTGCTCATCAGCAGAAAATATCTCGCCAATTGGCTAGGGAATAGCGCAACGATAGCCTCTGGGATATTGCTCATTGCAGTTGGGCTACACCAGTTTTAATAGTCCTTCAATATTTTCTAGTTATGTATTCAATTGAAATTTTATTGCACTAGCCTCTCAGCATTGGGGTCTTGAAAAGTGAGATAAAACAGGTGGAATTCCAGAAATGCGCTGGAAATCGACGGTTTCATGGTTGTTGGGACGATGTTCCATGAAAAAGGGTATAGCAAACAGAGCGATGACGATCCGATTTTCAAAAAGTCATCGCTGGAGATGGTATGATTGGGGTATTCTCAGGCTGACAAGAGCATCGATCTCAGGTCTAGATTGCTCTCTTGGTACTAAGCGTCCATGTGTTGACACATGGCGATACCGTAGATGCGGACTGTCCACATCATGGTACTGCGATGCTTGGCAGCTTCGAGGTGGTAATCCTCTTTTACTCGCTTGTTGCTACGCTCGCAGGTGGTTCTGCGTTTGTAGACATTGACCCACTCGTTGCTGTTGCGGGCAACGGGTGGGAACAAGCGAGGATTGTGTTTGGTGTATGTGTAAACGCATCTTCCGTAAGGTGAATCGGAACAAGGCGTATTACAAGTCACCACGCCTTTTACGACGAGCGGACAATAGTATTTGCGTCGACCCCGTGTACTGTCATATCCACGGTCTTTCATCTCCAATCCCTTCTTGCAGAAGGGGATCCCAGTCGGGGAAAATGTGATGTCATCCTTCTGAACTCCTTTACTTCCTGTACTGCGCAAGTTCAAATCAATGAACGGCCTAATACTTCGCGAATGAAGGTACTCGTAAATTGGCAGCGCGTCGTGTGCAGCGTCTAAAATTGCCTTGTCCCAGGTGTAATCACGAAAGCGTTCAACAAACTCGCGGGCACTAACCACCCACGATGTCGCATCATGGCGGGAAGCTCGCTGCAACCTGGGATAGAGCGGTAGGTCGTAGGGGCTATCGGCAGCAACAAACGTATAAAGGTGATAACCGAAGAAGTATTTGTTTCGATAACTGTCCCAGCCCATGTCACAGTCGGTTGGGAGTAGATACGATAGCACCTGCATGGTACAACGCCGAATTCGCGACAGTTGCAAAGTCGTCGACTTCGAACTTGGGTTGCTGTTTGAAGGGGCATTCCATCGCTGGCAATAGAAAGTGCACGAGTGTTACCTAACAAACCCGACTTAGCAGAGATAGTAAGGAATTGATGTTGAAATAACCTGAGCAAAACGTCAAAAGGTTGGACTTTGTTGCTGGAACGCTTCTGTAGTTGAGTTATTAGTTTTGCGATCTTGCTGTACGCTTTGGAGGGTGCCTTTTTACCCTTTTTGCCACCTTCGATTTTCTTACGGTTGAGTCTGTGTTTGGGTGAAAGATTTGCAGAATCACAAGACCACAACCGTCGGAAGAAGCCGTAGAATGTACCAACGCCTGGCGTTTGCCCGTACTGAAAGCCGCAGCAGATACGAACGCAGTAAGTCGGCAGGGTCAATGGACTTTGGACCACGACACGAGAAATTTTCTTGGAGTAAGTTAAACGTGCCAGAGAGGTCGGTGATCCAGAATTTCTTAACAAGTGACCAGTCTTTGGCGACAAACAGAAGTGCCCCATTTGTGTAGTGAAGACGAAGTTGTTGCTGAACGAACGATTGGTACTGCTCATGAGACCTGACCACTGGTAACATTAACGTAACCCCAATTCAGACGAGATAGAGCGGTTAGCCCTTCTCGGGGATTGTTGGGGTCATTCTGAAAAGTCAAGTATTATATGGTGAAAACACCATGTTTTCTGATCATGGCGGCACTGAATTTCCAATTCTCAATTGTCAAGTGGGGCAGACGAACATGGGGGCAAACGGAGATTGCCCCAAGGACAGAACCATTGAAGAGTCGACGAAAATCCAATGCCGAGAGGCTATTCCACCTTCGGGGGCACCTGCTGATATACTTTCCGGTTGATAATACCATCATTTTCCGGTTCCCTCAATTGTGCCGTTAGCATTTTAGGTGTGACTTTGGGCAACAATCTTCTGAGAGAACTAAATCGTTGGGGACTGCTCAACCCAATGTGCCATAGGTGATCATTTTCCATTTCCCACCGATAATGGACAATGTTAATTCCTTTTCACAATTGAACCTTTAAGATTCACGATTTCTCCCTCCGTGTCGTAATAGTTTCATTTTGGTGACTATATCACGAAAAAGTGCGTACTTCACGTTTTGACGTATTGAGTATAACATGAGCATCTGTCCAACACATTCACAAGTGAGCAACCAACAATCTAATGATTAGGAGAGAGCGTCGATGAAACTTCAGTTAGCATTGGACCTTGTAAACATTCCGGAAGGTATTGAACTGGTAAAAGAAGTACAGGAGCATATCGATATCGTTGAAATTGGTACGCCCGTTGTGATTAATGAAGGGCTTCATGCGGTCAAGGCAATGAAGGAAGCGTTCCCCTCTCTTGAGGTATTAGCCGATCTCAAAGTTATGGATGCTGGTGGGTATGAAGTGATGAAAGCCTCTGAATCGGGTGCTGACTACATCACCGTGTTGGGCGTGTCGGAAGATGCAACGATTCGCGGTGCAGTGGAAGAGGCTAAGAAACAAAAGAAGAAAATCTTGGTTGACATGATTGGTGTGAAGGATCTCGAAACTCGTGCAAAGGAAGTCGATGTGCTTGGTGTCGATTATATCTGTGTCCACACAGGTTACGACCTTCAAGCCGTCGGACAGAATTCATTTGAAGACCTTCGCACCATTAAGCGTGTTGTGAAGAATGCAAAAACCGCCGTTGCAGGGGGCATTAAATTAAACACATTGCCAGAAGTCGTCAAAGCCAACCCGGATATTGTCATCGTCGGCGGTGGTATTACGGGTGAATCAGACAAGCAGTCGGTTGCACGGGAAATGAAGCAGATCATTCAACAAGGATAACGCAATGATGAAGACGAGCCAATACGCCACGAAAATTCTACAGGAGTTAGAACGTGTCGTTAACTTAATCGAAGACGATAAAGCTGAACAATTCGTAGAGCATATCCTGCGAGCAAAGAAGGTCTTTGTGGCGGGTGCAGGCAGATCGGGTCTGATGGCACGAGCGTTTGCCATGCGAATGATGCAGATGGGCTTTGATTCGTATGTGGTGGGAGAAACCGTGACCCCTAATCTAGAAAAAGATGATGTATTAATCTTGGGGACTGGTTCGGGTGAGACGAAGAGTTTGGTGATAATGGCTGAAAAAGCGAAAAGCCTGGACGCATCTATCGCCGTCGCCACGATTTTTCCTGAGTCAACCATTGGACAGTTAGCTGATGTCTCCATTAAGTTGCCTGCCCAGCCGAAAACCGGAGAAGGCAGTGGATATACATCAATCCAGCCGATGGGTGCATTATTCGAGCAGAGCCTATTAGTGTTTTACGATGCTGTGATATTGAGGCTGATGGAGAATCAAGGATTGGACTCCGATACCATGTTCAGCAGACATGCCAATCTAGAGTAGCACATGAGTACTAATTGATGGGCGATACGGGATAGTTCATTAAAATAATTTATATATCGTTCAATAAGCAATCAAATCTGGGAGGACTTTTTTATGACTGTTTCAAAACGCATTTTGATGGTCGTGACTAACCACACAGAAATCACCGATGATCATAAAACAGGACTTTGGTTGGAAGAGTTCGCTGTCCCATATAACGTCTTTAAAGAACAAGGTTATGACGTTAAGGTAACCAGTATTTTGGGTGGTGAGGTCCCGCTTGATCCAAGCAGTTTGCCCGCTGAGAAGAATGCAGATTGGGCGGAAGCGGAGAAAGAATTAACCCATACCATCAAATTAAGCAGAGATGACGCACAAGGATTCGATGCTATTTTTCTTCCTGGCGGTCACGGAACGATGTACGATTTTCCAGATAATGAAACCTTGCTTTACATTTTACAGCAATTTGCAGAAGATAACAGAGTCATTGGAGCTGTTTGTCATGGACCTTCAGGCTTAGTAAATGCTACTTATAAAAATGGAACCCCTCTGGTAAAAGATAAAAACATCACTTCCTTCACCGATGCCGAAGAACGGGAAGTCAAATTGGACCAACATATGCCTTTTTTGCTTGAAACCACACTTCGAAAAATGGGTGGAATTTTTTCATCTCGTAGCAATTGGACAGACTTCTCAGTTCGAGATGGGAATTTAGTCACCGGGCAGAATCCACAGTCCAGTAAAAGTACAGCCGAAAAAGTCGTGGATGCCATCAAAAATGAAATTTAAATATATGTCCTGGATAGAACCGTACCAATAGCACCGTTTCAAACCATCTAGTTTTGAACGGTGCTATTAGATTTCCATCTTTGGCTCAAAGCCCTGTATCACATCACAGGATTCCAATATAATGTGCAGTCAATGTCTACAACCCGTATCAGCATCTGTCCATTTAGTTGCACGAAATGGGCATCCGTCTATCGGACACCTTGCATCGACCCTTTTCAATTCGTCCGTCGAGAGTTCCACATACCTCTTTATCATTTGGCTGCCGTAATACCCTGCGACACGTGCTCCGTTTTGAGTCGACCATCCAGCATTGATTGCAGAACGTTGTGGAGTAGTAGTGACAGAAGCCTAACCCGTCCTCCGCCTTGGCTACGTTCTCAGGGCGTTCTAAAAGCCCACCCCGTTCGAGGTATGTGTCCACCAATTCCGTAACGTTGGGGTGCTTGAAAACCGAGAAATGTTCCAAGAATCACGTTTGTACGATGGCTTGGTCTTGTATGAAATGGACTTCTCACCTTGTGATTTTTTGCGTTGCCTCGTTCACGATAACTCTTATACAAGTGACAAGCTTATTGCGCTAACCGTTAGCTGAATAAGGAGCGATGCCGATATTAGACATTCGCTCCTGTTTATTTGAGTCATAATGAACGAGGTCGGCCCCGTTTCGTAACAACGTAGGTTACATTGGCAATACTGTTACTAGCGATAGCCAATGCAGAGCTACAATACGAAGGGAGCCGATAATATGAAGGATAGCACAAAATTCGTAGGTTTAGACGTGTCAAAGGATTCGATTGCGGTGGGCATAGCAGACATAGGGCGTGGTGCCCCGCGGTTTTTTGGAACAATTACAAATAATCCTGAAGCAATTCGTAAATTGGTTAGGCAGTTAGGAAACGACGTACAATTGGAATTTTGCTATGAAGCGGGACCTACA
Organism: Alicyclobacillus fastidiosus; assembly: GCF_026651875.1. Classification (GTDB taxonomy): domain Bacteria; phylum Bacillota; class Bacilli; order Alicyclobacillales; family Alicyclobacillaceae; genus Alicyclobacillus; species Alicyclobacillus fastidiosus. Next base: position 1,096,657 of record NZ_CP104067.1, read on the forward strand.
GGATATGGGTTGTATCGCCAACTAACCAAGATGGGTTTGTCATGTATGGTCGTTGCCCCTTCCCTAATCCCAGTGCGTCAGGGGGATCGAGTAAAAACTGATCGTCGAGACGCATTACGTCTGGCGCAGTTATTACGAGCGGGAGAATTGACGAGTGTATGGGTGCCGCAAGAGGATGACGAGGGACTTCGAGATCTAGTACGTACAAGAGAGGACGCTAAAGAAGATCAATTGCGTACTCGACATAGGTTGTTGAAATTCTTGTTACGATGGGGTCTTCGCACACCAAAGGGTATACGCAATTGGACACCGAAACATCGCAAGTGGCTGGATACCTTACAATTTACGAATCGCGCTCAGAGGATGGCATTCCAAGAATACCTACACCAATTGGATGAAATTGATGGACGTATTCAGCGATTAGAACAAGAAATTCATGTTCAGGCAACAGATAGTTTCCACGCTCCTGTCATTCAAGCTTTACAGACACTTCGTGGTGTCGCTGAGGTCACCGCAACATCATTGGTTGCGGAAATTGGGCAGTTTTCCCGCTTCTCGAATCCTAGGCAACTTATGGCTTACGCAGGACTAGTCCCACGAGAATACTCTAGTGGTGCAAATCGTTGGCAAGGTGGGATAACCAAAACAGGGAATGCACATGTTCGCCACATTCTAGCCGAATCCGCGTGGAGTTATCGTTATTCACCTGCAATAAAAGGTCGAATTAAACAACGACAAGAAGGGCAATCACCTCAGACACAAGCAATTGCTTGGAAGGCTCAAGATAGATTGCACCGTAAATATTTTCGTTTGATTTCTAGAGGCAAAAATCACTCCGTTGCTGTAACAGCAGTGGCAAGAGAATTATTAGGATTTATCTGGGCAATTGGGTGCATGGCGGAACGAATGCGGGATAAAGAAAACACAAATTCGATTGCTTAAATAAGAATTCGATCACGGTACACTTATTCTACGAGCTTACTTATTTGAAGGTCGGGCGGCGAAGGCAAGTTTCCGGAAGAGGGAACCCTCGTAAACGCTATGTGCTAGGCCTATCCGAATGCACGCTTTGAGTCAGAGGCAGCCCTTGACGGAGGTACGACATGCGGTAGCCAATCCGCGAATAACAGAATGCCAACCGTCGATATAACTTGCCTTCGGCGCCTGACCTTCAATAAATCCATGAAATACGGGGCTTGACAGGCCTCGTTCATAACAGCGTTTTGCAGATTTCTGAGACCTTGCAGGGCAAGGGATTGTAAGACGTAAAAAAGGACTTCACCCCAAATTCGAGAAGATTTCAAGCGACTAAACAAGAAACTCTCAAGGAGGGAAGTCCGCTTGTATCTTCTCCAAAAGTCTCTGTTTTCCTTTGAGTCGTGGTTAGAATTTGAACCCAGCGAGCGGTTGGAGTTGTTCTTCTCCGCATTGGACCTTCATCCGTACGCCGTGAAATTGAGGAGTTCTTCACCCCGTGGAGCAAAACCAATCAATCGTGAAGCAATTTTGCGAGCACTGATTGCTGCACCGCTCGAAGGCATATCCACCTTTACAAGGTTGCACGAACGCTTGGATACGGACCTTCGATTTCGGTACCAGTGCGGGTTTCGCTTGGATGAATTAGCTCCGTCGATTGCTACCCTAAGCCGAGCCTTCACCGCCTTAACTGAAAAGGGTCTGGCTAAGGCGCTCTTCATTGACCTGGTCAGTCAATGTCGGGAGTTTGGTGTCATAGATGAAAGCCACCTCGCCATCGATAGCACGGCAATCCCTGCTTACGAGAAGAAACAGCCGAAATCGCGCAGTCAAGAAACAGGGAATGCAAACTGGGGTGCTAAGTACGACACATTTGGCAACAAGCTTACGTGGTTCGGCTACAAGATTCATCTTGCAGTCGACACACAGAGTGAATTGCCTGTATCCCTGGGGGTTACGCCCACACATGTGTACGACGGTGACATGGCAATTCCACTGATGAAAGACATTGCTGAGAACCTGGATTGGAGATTCAAGTTCGTCATGATGGATGCGGGTTACGACCAGGTCAAGAATTATGAAACGGCACGAAGTTATGGTGCACAAGCAATCATTGCGTTGAATCGGCGTGCTGAGAAGGAACCGCCCGCTGGGATGTCTTCGAATGGTACTCCTCGTTGCTCCATGGGGTATGACATGGTGTACTGGGGAGCCGATGCTGACCGATTGAAGTTCCGCTGTCCACATGTCTTAGGGAAGGTCGACTGTCCATTAGGAGCTTCAATGTGTTCTGACTCGAATTATGGAATGGTCTAAAACAGGACATTGCCGAAGATGTGCGCCGATCTCGAACCCCCACCGCAACACGCGTGGATGGACGAAGTTGTACAATGAACGAACTGCTGTTGAGCGCTGCAACTCCAGACTGAAAGAAAACCTAACTGCGAGCGATGTGTCCGGGATAGAGAAGGTCACGACACATATCTACCTCAACGCCATTGTGATGTTGGCATCGGCACTTGCAATGAGCAGGCAAGCAAGAACGGAACAAGTAGCCTAACCCAAACAGCGTTAGAACTAAACGCATCACCTAACTAAGCAAAAAAATGTAAGCTAGACTTTTTAGCTAGGTAGACCATTTCTTTTTTAATTCACCAGAAATGCTATTCTGCAAAACGCTCATTTAAGAAAAATCTGTACTTTTGTCCTGAGAAATGTGGGTTCAAGGTCACCCATGCTAACAGCAATAAGAAGAAACCCTTATGTCGTTAACCTGTCGGTTAGTTCAATAAGGCTTCCCCTAGATTAGCGCCCTTTAGTCAATGGTGCTCCGATCGAATGTAATTTACAAATTATGAACGTAAAACAGGCGTGCTATAAGGCAAAAGAACGCTGTAACTCGATCGTATAGGTTCTACATTTATGGTAATGATAACCTTGAATTCCAAGGAGGGTGTTATATGCCTGACCACGTACATCTCGCTAGAGCATTGTTCGGTACTTCGATGGGATTTCATATCATCTACGCCACACTCGGCGTTGGAATTCCATTTATGGTAACGATTGCAGAAGTTACCTACGCTTTAACCGGGGATTCCGATTACGCTGTGATGGCAAAACGTTGGACACGGGGTTTTACAGTATTGCTAGCAGTGAGCATCACAACTGGAACTACGGTTGCATTACAGCTAAGTTTGTTATGGCCAAAATTCATGCAGCTCGTGGGTCAGGTAATCGCTTTACCGTTCTTGTTAGAGATTTTCGCGTTCTTCCTGGAAGCCTTGTTTATGTCAATTTACGTTTACGCAGCCGACCGAATTCCACGCCGCTGGCGCATTGTGAGCGTTTTGTTAGTCGCCATTGGGGCTGCCTCATCGGCACTGCTGATCACTGATGCGAATGCTTTCATGAATGCCCCACAAGGTTTCCGTATGGTGAACGGTAAAGCGGTTGACATTCACCCTTGGCAGGCTGTTTTCAATCCTGCACTTCCAACGTCGGATTTCCATGTACTCATGACCGCATACATGAGCGTGGGATTTATCACGGCGGCAGTTGCAGCATACGGTTTGTTGAAGAAATCTCACACCGACCGGGAGAGACAGCATCAATATAAGTCCCTAATGCTATCTCTTGCGTTAGGCGGGGTGTTTGGAATGATAGCGGCAATCAGCGGCGATCGAGCCGCAAAACATCTCGCTGCTTATCAACCAGAAAAACTTGCGGTTGCAGAAGGTTTATTCAATACGCAATCACACGCGCCGCTCGTTATTGGTGGATGGGTGAGCGGCTCTAGACAAGATGTCATAGGTGGAATCAAGGTCCCTGATTTCCTCAGTTGGTTGGCCACTGACCGTGTTGATGGTGTGGTGAAAGGCTTAAACGACTTTCCTCGGGATACCTGGCCACCATTGTTTCTACATCTGTTTTTCGATGGCATGGTCGGGATTGGAACAATGCTGATCTTTTTAGCCATCTTCGCATGGTTAGTTAAGACCATTCGAAGGCGTGAGCAATTTCCATTTCCAAAATGGTTGTTGTGTGCAACGGTAGTTAGCGGTCCGCTTGCCGTTATAGCCATCGAGTTGGGATGGATTTATGCTTGCATGGGCCGACAACCATGGATTATTTACCATGTAATGAGAACGGCTGATGCTGTTACATCCTCGCCTTATGTGGGTTGGATGTTTTTCCTCTTTATAATGCTGTATCTCATGCTCGCTATTGGCAGCATTACAGTGTTACGGTCCTATTTTTCTCGCCATCCTTTGTCGGATGATATTGAGCCAAATACGCCAAAACCAAGAAGGGCGGTATGGTTACCTTGACTGCAGCGTTATGGGGAATTTTACTATTGTGGTTAATTGTATTCATTTACGGTATTGCCGGTTCAGTAGACTTTGGCGCGGGATTTTGGGCAATGGTGTTTTTCAAAGAGCGTCACGCAAGCGCGGCCACCATCGCTAATCGATATTTGTCACCGCTCTGGGAAGTTACGAACGTATTTCTTGTGTTGTTCGCAGTGGCGTTGGTTGGTCTGTTTCCCACTGCCGCATTTGTACTTGGAAATATTCTCTTGGTTCCGGGTGATTTAATCCTCATCTTATTAACCATAAGGACAGTTTTTATGGTTTTCGCCCATTCGGTTGATCGTTATCAACACACTTTACGTATTGTTTCAGGAATTACAGGGCTAGTGATTCCTGCGTTGCTAATGACGGTTTTTCCAATTTCAGAAGGGAATTTCTTACATAGTGTTGATGGACGTTTAACGCTTTCAGTGCCAGATCTCTTTAGAAACCAAGTCGTGTATGGATATGTCATATTAGGAATTACAAGTGAACTGTTCTTGTCAGCCTTGTTGTTAGGTGACTATTCCAGAGTTGCCAAGGATGAATCAGCGTATAGAGTTTACCGAAAACATGTACTCTGGCTTGGCCCCGTAAGCATATTGTCTGCCTTCCTGGCCCTGCTCAGTATAGGTAGGTCTGCTGCGTGGCTTCAAAAAGCAATGCTTTCGCAGTGGCATTGGTTTTTAGCGTCAGGATGCTTCTTTGTAATTGGATATGTACTCGTGATTACGTGTGGGTGGGAATTGAAACGTCGATTCAGGTGGGCTGTTGTAAGTATTGTGGCGCAGTACGCATGTGCCATGATGGGATACGGACGCGCACACCTTCCATACTTCGTTTATCCGGTTGTGACCATTCAGGACAGCTTCACTAACTCGGAGATGTTTAGGGCGGTAATTATTGTTCTGATTCTGGGAATTGCTGTTCTATTTCCGGGGTTCATTTGGTTCTGGCGTCTGTTTTTAGAGAACAGGGCATACGCTTCTAAACCAGAGTAAACATGTTCCTAAACAATATCCGTTCCCAATTGTTAGTCCAATCCTCGGAGGGGGCCCTGCGTTGTCGTTAAGTAGGTCATCAATCATGTGGGTTTTGGCAATATGTATGGCTTTGTCGGTCATAGTTATACGATTACAAGCGGCTAAGAAACCAACATCGCCGGGTAAAATCTTGGCTCCATCGATGGCAATGAGCACGGGTTTTATCATGTTTGTTGACCCTGTTATGAGAATTCCTTGGCTTTACGGCATTGAAGCTTTAATAGTGGGGGTGACTTTTTCTTATCCATTGATGACTACTTCACAAATGTACATTTCTGGCCGGGAAATTTATCTGAAGCGATCTAAAGGCTTCATAGTGGTTATGATTGCTCTGCTTGTTGCCCGTACGGCTTTGCATGGCGTGATCGATCACTACCTCACGATTGCTCAGACGAGCTCAGTCTTTTTTATTCTAGCGTTTGGGATGTTAATTCCGTGGCGGATTGCGATGTTCCATCAATATCGCAAGATCTCGAGAAAAATCCCAACATCTATTCTTCGTAAGGCTACAACTTAGTTTGGCTTTGAATGAATTTGAACAAAAAACAAGTGGTTGCGTCAAATCCATTAGGGAGTGTATTGAAATGAGAGAGATTGCCAAGACACCCAAGCCGCCATATTACGCTGTAATCTTCACATCTAACCCGACAGAGAATGACAACGGTTATGAGGACATGGCAAGCGAGATGGTGGAGTTGGTCAAAAATCAACCGGGCTTCCTTGGGGCTGAAAGTGTTGAGAACGGACTAGGAATTCTCGTGTCCTACTGGGACTCCTTTGAGGCAATCCGAAATTGGAAGAGTGATTCTCGTCATCAAGTGGCACAGACAAGAGGCAAGACGGAATGGTATAAAGCATGCAAAACACGAATTTGTAAAGTTGAACATGATTATGACTTTACGAATTAGTTCCCGAATCTAGAAGGCACGTGTGAATATAATGAAAAAAACAAGGGAAAACGTATTAAGTAATCACATCAGGGAGGTACTTTTTGATGGCTGCCCTTTGGGCTTAGTGAACGCCACTTACAAAAATGGAACGCCTCTGGTAAAAGGTAAAAACATTACTGCCTTCACTGATGACGAAGAAGGCGAAGTCAAATTGGACCAACATATGCCTTTTTTGCTTGAAACCACACTTCGAACAAAGGGTGGACTCTTCTCATCTCGTAGCAATTGGACAGACTACTCAGTTCGAGATGGAAATCTAGTCACCGGGCAGAATCCACAGTCCAGTAAAAGTACAGCTGAAAAAGTAGTGGATGCCATCGAAAATCAAACTTAAATTTATGCCCTGGATAGAACTATACCAATAGCACCGTTCAAAACCATCCAGTTTTGAACGGTGCTATTATATTTCTCATCTTTGGCTCAGAGACCTGTATCAGATCAGAGCAGTGGTGTGCAGTCAATGTCTACAACGCATGCACTTTTGAACAACTGCTCAGATTATATTGCTCTTATTTCATCATGAATTACCTCGCACGAATAGGTTTATCTAGGTAATCCTTACATCTGTAGAGTAGAGGACGTGTCCCAGTCCCTCCGGGTAGAGAGGCCACCCATCTGGTGGCCCGAACCCCCACAGAACCCGGCGTGCGGGTTTCCCGCACCGGGCTCTTCAGAATTGGTTTTACAGCATCGCGTATACTTTCATTCGGTAATATGGAATGAAGAGTTTCGGCCGCGCTAGAGGAAACAATGTCTTCAGTTCTTGGAAATCCTTCCAGGTCACATAGCTTTTCCGGCTACGGCTGCTGAGCATGCGTCGCCAGTAAAAGTCTGTTGCCTGATACACCTTGATGAGCCACCTCATGTTTCCAGCCATGCCGTAATAGGCATAGTGCCCTTGAAGCATCTGGTTGATTTGGCGGACTTGTTCTTCAATTGACCGGTGTCGGATTTTCCGCATCGTTTCCTGCACTTTACCTATACTGCGCTTGAGTCGTTGCTTCTCCGTTTTCCGCCCAACCATGAAGTTCCCCTTGCGGTTTCGAGTACAGTAGTGTGTGAAACCGAGAAAGTATAGTGTTTCCGGTTTCTTTCTACCCCTGGCTTTTGCGTGGTTACTCGCGAACCGACCAAATTCAATCAGTCTAGTCTTACTTGGCTCTAGCTCTAGCTTGAACTTGTTCAGCCGTTTCCGGAGCACCTCTTGGAACCGTATCGCATCACTTCGATACTGGAAGCACACGATGAAATCATCTATGTAGCGGATGAGGTGTGCCTCTCCTCTGAGTCGAGGCTTTATAGCCTTCTCAAACCAGAGGTCAAGCACGTAGTGAAGGTACAGATTGCTCAACAAAACACTGATTGAACCGCCCTGGAGAACTCCAAAAAAGTATCACCAACTTATTCTATAAATGTAATACAATAGTTTTATAGACGGTTGGAGTGAGGGATGCAGGGATGCTGCGAAACGATACTTCAAAGCAAATCAGTGCTTTTGACCAATATTTCTTCGACAAAGCTGTCCCATAAGATCACTTGTTACGGAGAATTGCAAACACGATAGATTTTTCTTTTATCCGAGACCTGCTCAGTGATCGATATTCGGAACACAAAGGCCGTCCTGCGGAAGAACCAGAGGTTATGTTTAAGATTTGTCTTTTGGAGTATCTCTACAATCATTCCGACGTTCAAGTGATCGAACACATTCGTGTGAACCTCGCTTATCGTTGGTTTCTCGGGTTCAACATAGATGACGATCTACCTGACGATTCCACCATCAGCTACGTCCGTGGGTTCTGGTGCAAAAACACCAGGCATGCTAGTATTGTCCGGATAAATTTTAGGGATGAGGCTGACATGCTATGAATACGTTCAAATGGAAGCACTTCGAAACTCATATTATCCTAATGGCGGTTCGGTGGTATTTGCGATACAGCTTAAGTTACCGGGACATCGTCGAACTGCTAAAAGAAAGAGGAGTTCAGGTTTCTCATACCACAATCATGCGATGGGTCCATCAGTTCGGTCCAGAGTTGGACAAGCGTATTCGACGTTATTTGAAGCCGACCACCGATTCCTACAGAGTTGACGAAACCTATATTAAAGTGAAGGGAAAATGGACTTATCTATATAGAGCAGTGGACTCTAAAGGGAAAACTGTTGACTTCATGCTGTCTTCAAGTCGAGATGTTAAAGCTGCAAAGCGATTCTTTAGAAAAGCACTGTCTTCGCCGCATAATCAAACGCCGCGAGTCATCACCGTAGATAAAAACCCAGCTTACCCTCCGGCACTACAGCAATTAAAAGACGAAACGGAGATACCGCAAGAAACCTCAATCCGGCAGACGAAATATCTGAATAACATGGTTGAACAAGACCATCGATTCATCAAGAAAATCACGAATCCGATGCTGGGATTCAAATCGTTTCAAACTGCTGAAAGCAGACTTAAGGGAATTGAGGCCATGCACATACTGAGGAAAGGACAGGTTGAGATACAGCACTCGCCCGTTTCTTCCATCGTGGCGTTCATGGACCACCTGTTTGATCTATCTGCATAACCGGAAATATGAGAAATGGCTCAATCTCTTTTGCTCGTAATCTTTGCACCAGAACCGAATTTTCCGTTCTGTGATTGTCTACTACGCATGATGGACAAATCTAATAGTCGTCATACATTCTCGCGTGACCAATGCCATCATGTCAGATCGGTCCAAGTTATGGACAATTTATTAACAGTGCTTGATAGGGATACGAACTGTAACTTTAAGACATGTTTCATTGTCGAACGGAGTTATAATGACACGGGGGAACTCCATATGGACTTAACGGAATATTGTCGGTTCCGATGGTCAATCATAAGTTAAATTTTTACTGATATCGCTCCCTACGCTCATACTAAGCTTAACGTATCGATATCAGTAATTAGGAAGGTTGTTGGATATGATATTTTGGCTGGTTGTCGTACTATTAGTACTCCATCTTATCCTCGCGTTTTTCATGTCGCCCCCAACGGCGTGGGCGGATAGATTCTTTAACATGTTTGCAACACACCCAAGGTTGAAGGATGAGAACATCTCAGAAATTACAGTGCACGATGTTGCATTGCGTGGAGAACGTAAAGCTGAGTTTGTTGAGGCATTTAACAATGCAAATTTTTTATATGATGGTGGAGTAATCAAAGATCTTTCTGAGAATCCAATTAGGGTGCGTTTTACACAAGGGAGAACGTCCTTTGCTTTTGAAATGTACCTATATGGAGAACAAATGATTGAGATTGTGAGAATAAAAAATAAGAAATATTTACCCTATCGTGTGAGGTCAGCGTCCTTGGAAAATTTCTTGATGTCTCTTAGCACGATACAAACAAGTAGCGCGAATTAAATAAACGATTTCACAGGGACGCAGACGAGTTTTACGGGATCGTCACCCCAACTAGCTTCAAACATGCTTATACAAGTAGGGGGGACAGTTTAGCGCATGGGTTCATACTGACCCACGGGTGCGTACGTCCCACCCAGACTACTGGTGTATCAAACACCGCATATAAAGAGAGGTCAACCAGAAATAATGAATGAACTGGCTGACCTCAAAATACGATTGGTGCTTTAGTTTAAAAAGGGCACCACAACAATATGCATCAATATCCAAACCAAGGTATATACATCAGCTACGTTTTTATTCCATGGAGACATTCTTAGAGTAGGGAAATCAGTTTTTGCGTTCTGCAAAACACTCAGTTAAGAGTAGCGATACATTCTTCATCCGGTGCACGCGAACTCGTATGGCAACCACGTTAACATGGGTTCAAAGGACCGCTACACTCTCTTGTATCAGTTTGAACGCTGGTTTCCTGAAGTCCGAGCATATTGTCGATAACCTTTTTCATACCATCCACCTTGCTGCACCAGGTCTGCGTGAACCCCGCGTTCCACGACGCATCCCTGCTTCAAGACGATTATTTCATCCATTTGATCCATAACCGCGTAGCGATGGGTGACCAAAATGATGGTTCGTCCACGCGCGCTCTCAAACAATCCGCTGTAAAACTCCCGTTCGGTTTCCAAATCCAGATGACCCGTCGGTTCATCCATCAAGAGAAACTGTGCGTCGAGGAGCAATACACGGGCCAGTGCCAAGCGTTGCCGCTCACCACCAGAAAGTTGGCTGCCTCGTTCACCGAGCACCGTGTCGTAACCTTCGGGCATGTTCTCAATCCGCTGATGAATCCGGGCTAGTTTGGCAGCTTCAATAATTATTCCAAGTGGTGCATTCGGACGGCCTAACGCGATGTTGTCACGAATACGACCGCGAAACAGATGCGTTTGCTGTGACACGACTGCAAATGTGGACCGCAGCGTAGCGGTGTTCAAAGACGCCAGTTCCGTGCCGTCCAACTGAATCGATCCCTCGGTGTAGGGAAAGAGCCCGGTGAGAATGTTCAGTAACGTTGTTTTTCCGGAGCCACTTTGTCCAACGATCGCAATTTTTTTGCCTGGATGCGCTTCAAACGAAACATTGCTGAGAACGGGCGAAACTCCGTCAGCGTAACGAAACGAGAGTTCCCTCACAGTCAAAATGCCGCTTTGAGGTTCCGGTTCTCCCGGAATGAACGGTGTCACAGGAAACGACTCCAGCGCCCGAAGTCGATCAACTCCTGCCAAACTGACACCCGTCTGTTCAAAGGCTGAAAAACTGGGCGCCACTGCCTCAAACGCGGCCAACACAAACAATGCAACCATGGCGACGTCAACGCCTTGCACATGACCTGACCCGACGCTTAGTTCCCATAGAACGGCACAGATAGTCAGTCCCTGGACTAAGAGGAACGCCGACTGAGCAATACGCTGAGATCCAACAGATCGAATATCAGTTTCGCGCAGAGTGTGCCCCAGGTGAACCAACCGATTAAAAAAAGCGGACTCCTGACCAAACGCCTTAATGTCTCTCCAGCCGCGAACCGAGTCTGTCAATATCTCGGCAACCTTTGCCCGGTCCGCTTGCGCGCGTCGCCCCAGCGTCTGCCGATAGCGAATCAATGTGATTGGCACCAGCAAACCAGCCACCAAAAGTCCAATCATGGTCGTCACGGCGATGCTTACACCAAACGTACCGAGCACGGTGAAAGTGAGGGCAGCGGCGAAAACAGCAACGAGCGAGGGGGCGATCGCACGAATATAAAGGAACTGAACCGAATCTACGTCGTGCAGCGCCGAAGACAGAATGTCACCGAAGGTACGTCCGGAAACCTGAAATGGAATCCGTCTCTCGAGCGTTTCAAACAGCCATTCGCGAATTCTAACCAAGGACCGAAGTGCGAAGTCATGCGACACCAATCGCTCTGTATAACGAAAGGCTGCTCGCGATAAGCCGAAAAATCGGACCGCCACGAGTGGAACGTAAACCATCAAGATAGTCGAGGGATGCAAAGCCGTGCGGCTGATGAGCAATCCGCTGATACCAAGCAGGCCGAAATTGGCGCCGAAGGCAAAAAATCCAAGCGCGATTGCGAGTAGGATGCGCCATCGAAAAGGGGCAACCCACTTCAATATCCAGCTCCATTTTTGCATTGGTCTTCCTCCTCAATCGGCGAACCTATACTCCAGTGGGGTTTCGCAACCTGTACTGAATCCATGCGATGTAAGAAAGATCACCCGGTCCATTCGACTCGCGAGTCCGGGGTCATGCGTGACGACAATAACGGTACGATTCGCCATCAGCTCTTCAAGTGCCGTTTCGATATCTGCAGCGGTTAGCGGATCAAGATGTGCCGTAGGTTCGTCGAGAAGGAGCAACGGAGATTGGCGCAACCAAGCACGTGCGATTGCGATACGCTGGGCTTCACCTCCACTCACCGTCCTACCCCCATCGCCAATCCGCGTGTCAAGACCGTTAGGCAAGGATCGAAACCAAGTGTTCAAACCGGCTTTTCGCAGGGCCTCGTGCAACTGATCATCTTCAACCATTTCGCCAACTGGTACGGCCATCTGGAGGTTTTCGCGAACCGATCCAGAAAAGATGTGTGGCTGCTGGTTTAGCAGGGTAACGAGTTTTCGCCATGCAGGAGATGCCAGTGTCTGTACCTGTTTACCTCCCACCTCGATGATTCCCGCCGACGGGGACAAGCTTCCGGACAATAGTCGCAGCAATGTGGTCTTACCGCATCCGCTTGGACCCACTATGGCAATCCTTTCCTCCGGATGAATGGTTAGATTTAATGAACACAAACTATCCTCTTTTTCGCCGGGATAGCGAAGACGAATATCTGTAAAACGGATGTCTGGTAATCCGTTCGCCATGGTCCCAGGAATGTTGCGTGCATCGACATCCTCGTTTGGTTCGTCCAACAACTGAAACAATGACTCTGCCGCGGCAAGCCCATTGAGTCCCGCATGGAATTCGCTCCCCAGAGCTCTAATCGGTTGAAAAAATTCCGGCGTTAGTAAAAGCACCGTCAAGGCGGGTGTGAATGCCAACTCTGCGTGAATTAATCTTAGTCCTAGCGCGAGCGCAACAGCCGCCGTTCCAAGCGTGGCAAACAGCTCCAAAACAAAGGCGGAAAGAAACGCCACCCGCAACGTCTTCATTGTTGCAACTCGGTTGGCATCGCCAATACGGAACAGAACTCGCTTTGCGTCGGCAGAGCGCGAGAACAACTTCAACGCCATCAAACCCTCAATCATCTCGAGAAAACGTGAAGACAAGTCCTCCAGCACGTGCCACTGTTTGTGGGCTACAGAGTCAGCTCCGTTACCCAGCAAAATCATAAAGAAAACGATAAGCGGGGCGGTGACGACGAGCAGCGCCGCAGAAATCCAATCCAGCCGAAGGATGTAGAGCAGCAACACGGCAGGAACGAGAACAGCCTCAACGGATTGAGGCAAGTACCTTGCCAAGTACGACTCTAGGTTGTCGACACCTGTCACTGCGGTCGTGATCAATTCTCCAGTCTGCATTCTTTCGATTTTCGTCGAACTGAGCGTAAATAACTGTGACATCCAGCGAGAACGCATGTCGAGTTTTGCATTTGCTGCAAACCGAGCCGCAATCCAACCTGAAACAGCCCCAAATACACTGCGCGCCAAAAACGTAACTGCCAATCCGGCGTCGAACGTGAACAAATTTGTGTGTTGTGGCACACGCAAGAACAGAATGCCGATCCCAATAGCCATAAAGTGGGCCTGCAGCAGCAATGAGACACTGCTGCAGACACCCAGCGCGAACGTCCACGCCATCAACGGCTTAGTCGCTGATAATTGGCGTATCAATCGAGCCTGAACATTCATGAGGCATCAATACTCCATATGGTCGTGTAGGGAAAGCCGTTTACGAAACGTCCAAAACGTCCAAATCGTGTAGCCAAGGATGATAGGGATCAACGTCAGGGCGATCCAAGTCATCACGTGTAACGAATAAGGGTTTGAAGCCGCGTTGTAGATCGTTAAGCTCCAATTTGGATTGAGCGATGACACCATTACCCTCGGGAACAGATCGATAAATACGGTGATGGTCGAAAATACAATGGTGAACGATGTCATTAGAAACGCCCAACCATCTTTCTTTGCATGAATAAATAACGGCACGGAAATTAGGGAGATACCTGCAAGCACTGCAATGGTGCCAGGATCGATCCCCTTTTTGGAAAATATGCTCGAGTAAAAGTAGCTCAAGATCACAAATATCAACATGAATATCGTCGTCAAAAGACCGGTTCTACGCGCGGCTTTACGGGCACGCGCCTGGATTTCACCGGTCGTTTTCAGTGTCAAGAACAAAGCTCCGTGTGTAGCGAATAGCAACATCAGCGCGATGGCACAAACGACGCTGTAGAGGTTAACGAGCCCCCAAAGGGATCCGACGTCGTTCATCTGGGCATCGATGGGTACACCTTTCATAATGTTTGCCAATGCAATCCCCCAGATGATCGGTGGCAATACGCTCCCCAAGAAAATGGCTGTATCCCACGCCTTGCGCCAATGTTGCGCTGGAAGTTTGCTGCGGTACTCGAGGCCAACTCCGCGGGCGATCAGCGCGATCACGAGCAGAAACAAAGGGATGTAAAATCCACTGAACAACGTGGCGTACCACTGCGGAAATGCTGCAAACATCGCACCGCCGGCCGCAATCAACCAAACCTCGTTGCCATCCCAGAAGGGCCCGATGGAATTGTACAGCAAACGTCTTTCTTCGTCCGACTTGCCGACAAACGGAGCAAGGATGCCAACGCCGAAGTCGAACCCTTCCAACACGAAGAAACCTGTAAACAATATGACAATCAGCGCAAACCAGAGACTATTCAACGTCAACTTGCACTCCCCCCGACGGTTCAAGCAACAAATTGGATGGTATACCGTCTTCGCGCTCATTTTCATCGTCGGGTCCCTGACGGACTGCTCGAGCGGCTAGATACACACCGATTGTGAGAAGAACGATGTAGACGAACGCAAATCCGACGAGCGTGAAGAGGACATTGGCATTAGAAACTGTTGGCGAGACGGCATCTCGCGTTTGAAGAAGCCCGTAGACGATCCAGGGTTGACGCCCCATTTCAGTAAAAATCCAACCTGCTGTATTCGCGATGTAAGGTAACGCAATAGCTGCCAGCATCGATTTGAGAAACCAACCGTGCTTCAATTCGCGGTCGCGTAGGAAAAGCACAAGGCCGATCAAGCTCAAAAGAACCATTAATGAGCCTGCACCAACCATGATGCGAAATGTCCAAAACGAAATATAGACGTTCGGAATGTAGTTTCCTGGACCGTATTTTTGAACAAATTGCTGTTGTAATTGATTGATACCTTGCACACGACCGGACAGCCGATTGTACGATAGAATGCTTAGCAAATACGGGATTTTGATTGCAAACGTATTATGGTGACCGGCAACATCAATTCCAGCGATCAAAGTTTCCGGAGCATGTAGCGGACTCGTGTTCCATAACGCTTCTGCCGCCGCCATTTTCATCGGCTGGGCAACCACCTCGTGTTGTGCTTGTTCGTGTCCGACGACAGCGGTGAGAATGCTGGATATCAAGGCAACCACTGTCGCAATGCGAAACGATGGTTGAAAGAGATCGATGGATCGTTTTCGGAGCAGGTACCAGGCACTAATGCCAACCATAAAGAACGAGCCTGTGGCGATGGCTCCAAAAAATACGTGTGGGAATTCAACCCACAACTGCGGATTTGTCAGTATTGCGCCAAACGATGTCATTTCCGCACGTCCGTCGTGAATCGCATAACCCATGGGTTCCTGCATGAATGCATTTGCTGTCAGAATCCAAAACGCGGATAACGTACTGCCTAGGGACACTAACCAAATGGAAGCAAGATGTACTTTCTTCGGCAGACGTTCCCATCCGAACAACCAAACGCCAAGAAATGTTGATTCGAGAAAGAATGCTGCCAGACCCTCGACGGCGAGTGACGGACCAAACACGTCGCCAACAAAGCGAGAATATGTTGACCAATTCATTCCAAATTGAAACTCTTGAAAGATACCTGTGACAACAGCGATCGCCAGGTTGATAAGAAAGAACTTCATCCAGAACTGAGCCATTTTTTTGTACTTTTCATCATTCTTCGCGACATAGATGGATTCCAAGATCGCGATAAGAAATCCAAGCCCGATAGTGAGTGGAACAAATAAGAAGTGATACACTGTCGTCACTCCAAATTGCCACCTCGCCAGATCCACCGCCATGTGGGGCTCGCCTCCTTGTTTTGGATGTTTTCTTGTCGACATCTCTTAGATGACGAGAGGAGTATACTTCCGTTTAGGGTAGAAGAAATGGACCAACGAAAGGGTTCAAAATTATGTAAAGGACTGTTAACTCTTCATTCACAAGTTGGATTCACTTTCGACACACTGTCGAACTCTTTGCGAAAGTTATGGGGCGTATTTGTGAAATCCACATTTCGGAAAGACGACGGATATGATGGGGCTCTGGTGTAAAAACACCAGGCATGCTAGTATTGTCCGGATAAATTTCAGGGATGAGGCTGTCATGGTATGCATGCGTTCAAACGGAAGCACTTCGAATCTCATATTATCCTGACAGCGGTTCGGTGATATTTGCAATACAGCTTAAGCTACCGGGATATCGTCGAACTGCTCAAGGAAAGAGGAGTTCAGGTTTCTCATACTACTATCATGCGGTGGGTTCACCAGTATGGTCCTGAGATCGATACACGCATTCGTCGTTTCTTAAAGTCAACTACCGATTCCTACAGGGGTGACGAAAGCTATATTAGAGTGAAAGGACAATGGAAATATCTTTATAGGGCGGTGGATTCTAATGGGCAAACCATTGAATTCATGCTGTCTACGAATCGAGATGTCCTCGCCGCAAAGTGATTCTTTAAAGAGGCGTTATCTTCCCACACAATCAATCACCACGTGTCATCACCGTAGATAAAAACCATGCTTACCCTCCGGCACTACAGCAATTAAAGGACGAAACGGAGATACCGCAAGAAACCTTAATCCGGCAGACGAAATACCTAAATAACATTGTTGAACAAGACCACCGATTCATCAAGAAGATCACGAACCAGATGCTGAGATTCAAATCGTTTCAAACTGCTGACAGCACACTTAAGGGAATTGGGGCCATGCACATACTGAGGAAAGGACAGGTTGAGATACAGCACTCGCCCGTTTCTTCCATCGTGGCGTTCATGGACCACCTGTTTGATCTATCTGCATAACCGAAAATATGAGAGATGGCTCAATCTCTTTTGCTCGTAATCTTTGCACTAGAACCGTTAATGGTAAGCGGTCATCCAATTAAAGTCGAAAGGCATACTCCACGCCATTTCCGAATTGGATGGTTCACTCGGAATCCAATTGGATGGAGACTTTGATGTTGACATGGGCTACTTTTGACTCAGAAACCGGTTTAAGGAGTGAGAGAATTGTCTGGCGGGACAAATGTCCTTAAGGTTGCGGTTATACAGTGCGCTCCAGTCATCATGGACCGAGAGGCAACCACCCAAAAAGCCATATCGCTGATTCATGAAGCCTCACAAAAGGGGGCTAAGTTGGTGGTATTCCCGGAAGCATTCATTCCGGCATACCCTCGTGGACTTGCATTTGGGGCTCGAATCGGTAGCAGAAATGCTGCGGGTCGGGAGGATTGGGCCCGGTATTGGTGTAACGCCGTCGTTATTCCGAGTGATACGACTCAAGCGCTTGCAGAAGCAGCACGTAATGCCTCTGTCTATCTAGTTGTAGGCGTAATCGAGAAAGACAACGAGAGTAGTGGCACGCTGTACTGCACAGTTCTGTATTTTGGACCCGACGGAACACTACTCGGCAAGCATCGAAAGTTGAAGCCCACAGCCTCCGAACGCCTCATTTGGGGTGAAGGAGATGGCAGTACCCTCACTGTTGTCGACACACCTTTTGGTAAACTTGGCGGTCTCATCTGTTGGGAGAATTACATGCCATTAGCGAGAATGGCTATGTACTCTAAGGGCATTCAATTGTACGTTGCCCCGACCGCTGATGCTCGGGATGTTTGGCAAGCCACAATTCGTCACATCGCACTTGAAGGAAGATGTTTTGTATTGTCATGCAATCAGTTTGTTACCAAGGATATGTATCCAACCGATCTTGCTTGTTACGAGGAACTCTCCTCAGAACCAGAAATGATGTGTGCTGGTGGAAGTGCAATCGTTGGACCGTTAGGTGATTACGTCGTAGAGCCGGTTTACGGTCGAGAGGAAATTTTACTGGCTGATCTCGATCTCGATTTAATTGCACAGAGTCGCTTTGATTTTGACCCAATCGCTAGTTACGGACGTCCCGATGTATTCCAGTTAATGATCGACGAAAAGAAGCAGGACTCGGTTCGATGGACTACACAAGAAACTGGAACACCCTGAAGTTTCGAAACATCGCAGACAGCCTTGTGGAGGTGTCAAAATGGAAAATAATCCAACTCAGGAGAAAGTATCGAAGGTAGAAGTGATTAAACAAAATGGGAACTTTCTTCGCGGAACAATCGAAGAAGCCTTAACGGACGATAAAACGTTCTTTGAGGACGAGAACGTTCAGCAACTAAAATTCCACGGAGTATATCAACAAGATGATCGTGATCTCAGGTCCGTTCTCCGTAAAGAAGGTAAGGAGAAGCACTACCGGATGATGGTCCGCGCTCGGATTCCTGGTGGAGTACTCACACCGGAACAGTATTTGGTGTTCGACAGACTTGCGGACGAGTATAACGAATATGGATCGCTACGCATCACCACGCGGCAGACCATCCAGTTGCATGGGGTGATTAAGCGAAACCTGAAACCCACAATTCAAGCGCTTAATGAAGTCCTCGTCACGACTCTCGGGGGATGCGGAGACCAAGTGAGGAACACTGTGTGCTGTGCAGCGCCTGGACATCAGATCTATCATAAAGAAGTACGTAGAGACTTGCTACAACTTGTCAATGCCGTATCGGCTAAGACAAACGCCTACCATGAAATTTGGTTAGATGGAGAGAAGGTTCCTCTATCAGATGAACTGAATGAAGAGCCGTTGTATGGCGCCGTCTATTTACCACGGAAGTTTAAATTAGGCTTCGCCGTCGAAGGCGACAACTGCATAGACGTATATACGAATGACATTGGAATTGTTGCTCATATAGATGAGAAACGGATCAGTGGCTATACGCTTTTGGTAGGCGGCGGGATGGGACGAACTGCCTCTGACAAATTGTCATATCCCCGGTTGGCTACACCTATTTGTTTTGTCAACCGTGATCAATTGATCGAAACTGTGGTAACCATCATTGGTATCCAACGTGATTACGGTAACCGTATCGAACGGCGTTACGCCCGATTTAAATACTTGTTGGACACGCGTGGGCTGGAATGGTTCCAACAAGAAATGGAAAGCCGCCTTAACCGGGAGCTTGTTCCGCCTCGTGAGTTGACTTGGAATCGAGCAAATGACCACTTGGGTTGGCACACCGAAAGGGTAGGACGTAGCTACATCGGCATTTTTGTTGAGAACGGACGGATAAAGGATACAGCGGAGTTGCGACTCAAGTCTGTACTACGCGAAATTGTGGAACACTTTCGCCCTACTGTAAGACTCACCACGCAACAAAATATTATTTTAAGTGACATTGAAAACTCTAATCGATCCGTTATTGAACAGAAACTTCGCGAAGCAGGAGTAGCTTTGGCTGAAACTTTATCGAAAACGAAATTGTCCGCGATGGCATGTGTGGCATTACCTACCTGTGGTTTAGCCACTGCGGAATCTGAGCGCGCATTGCCAACCATTCTCCCTGACTTTGAGAGGATGTTTCAGGAGTACGGAATTGAAGATGAACACATCAGTGTTCGTATGACGGGTTGCCCCAATGGATGCGCTCGCCCATACACGGCTGACATTGCATTCGTTGGGCGTTCGCCCGGAAAGTACGACTTGATGCTCGCTGGGGATTTCTACGGCACTCGATTGAACCAACTGTTTCAGGAACTCGTTCCGATCGATAAACTTGCCGACACAGTGCGTCCAATTGTTTCCGCATACGCTTCCGAGCGCGAGTTCAGAGAAACTTTTGGTGATTACTGCTGCCGGGTAGGGTTAGACCGATTTCGTGAACTAATTACCAAAAATAGATAGATGGTTGATCTTAGCGAGTAGATGTAAGCTAATACTGCCAACGCGGGGCTGTTGGCAGTATTACGGAATGTATACAAATAAACGAGGGAGACACAGAATTGAATCATCACGAAACCCCGTTATTTACAGCTCTAAAAGACCACATTGCGCGGGACCCAATCCAATTTCACATTCCTGGGCATAAACGTGGTCGCGGAATGAACAATGTGTTCCGAGATTTTATCGGTACAAACGCACTTGAGATGGATCTGATTAATATTGCACCATTGGATGACCTCCATCACCCCACTGGTCCAATTAAAGCCGCACAAGAATTGACAGCCTCAGCGTTTAGAGCAGATTCTACGTTTTTTTCAGTGCAGGGCACGAGCTCCGCGATTGTCGCCATGATTATGTCCGCTGTGAAACCAGGCGATAAAATCCTTGTTCCACGAAACATACACAAATCCGTACTAACAGCATTAATTATCACGGGTGCACATCCAATTTTTTTGCACCCCAAATTGGATGAGACTTTCGGGATTGCACACGGACTCTCGGTAGAGTCTATTAAAGACGCACTTACTCAGCACTCTGACATCCGTGCCGTACTAGTGACAAATCCAACCTACTTTGGTGTCGCATGTGATTTAAAGCGTATCGTTGAGATTTCGCATGCTTTCGGTGTTCCAGTGTTAGTCGATGAAGCACATGGAACTCACACATATTTCCACGATTCCTTACCTCTGTCGGCGATGGCGGCTGGTGCAGATATTGCAGCCACCAGCGTGCACAAACTTGGAGGCTCACTTGTAGGTGCAAGCATTCTGAATGTGCGAAGCGGGATAATTGACCCGCTTCATGTTCAAGTCATTATGAGTATGCTCACCACAACCTCAACATCGTACCTTATGCTTGCTTCCTTAGATGCCGCAAGACAAGATTTAGTTCTGCACGGACGAGAGCGATTTGAACGGGCGATTCAAATGGCGAATCGAATACGGGATGAAATTAATGGCATACCGGGGTTGAGGTGTCTAGACAAACGGGTTCTTCAAGACAGTGCAACATATCAAATCGATGCTACGAAGTTAACGATATCGGTGAAAGACTTGGGTATTCGTGGTTATGACGTTGAATTGATGCTGCGTAAAGAATTCAATATCGAGGTCGAATTAAGTGATCTATACAACATACTTTGTATTTTCACCGGTTCCGAAACAGAGAACGATATGGCACAACTTGTGAGAGGACTGCGATTTATCGCTGAAGGATTTTCGAAGTATAGTAGGACGCCTGAGGTATCCGTTAAATTGCCACCTTTACCCGTCCTGCAGATAACCCCTAGAGAGGCGTTCTATGCCAAAACCAAGCGTGTTCGTCTATCTGAGGCGGTTGGTGAAACCATTGCCGAAACGATTATGGTGTATCCTCCCGGAATTCCGATACTGTTACCTGGGGAAATGGTCACGCAGGAGGCGATCGACTTTACTGAAGAAAACCTCCGTGCAGGACTGCCTGTGCAGGGTACCGACGATCCAGAGATTCAGTATGTAAAAGTTGTCTGCTCAAGGTCATAAATACTGTATACAAAGACAAACCACAATAAATGCATTGGATGTAGGACGTCATGAATATGATGGTTGTTTGGTAAATTCTATCCACAGTATCAAGAAGATCCAGTTGGGGTACGCGTGAAAGAGGATAAAGAAGAGATGTTCTTCAGCGTTTATCCCTCTGGGCAGTATCTAAATACCATCGACACAATAAAAAGAGGTGACCGGTTGTTTATCAAGTCGACTCTCAAGGTCTTTGCAAGATTTTATTGTTGTGAGGAGTGTGCCCATCACCAGCAACGAGACGGAACAATAGTATGCCCCGGTAAGGGGCATTTCTAATTTGCATTAAGCGACTGCCTATCCAACAGCCTAAAGGACACTTGGATCCCGCCCTTAGTGACTCGACGGACTTCATCATCCCATTATCAAAATTGACTGAACGAAATGTGGTCCTCCCCATGTCATGTAGAGTAAACGATTATAACAGCCGAGGAAGGATTGACGATCGTCACCGGAAAACTCTTTCCCATTGTGACCAATAATTCTATCGATGTCCTTCTCGTTTATCTTTTAGTGGACACTGAATCTCGATTCTAATCGCTGATAAAAATACTCAAACTCAAAATGACACTCAAGTCGCTTGAATGTGGTGGTTTGGACCGCACGCGAATTCATCATATAATTCGTTCGAAGAGTTGTATCCATCCAATTGATTCATGACGAAACCAACCAATTTATTCGAGTCCGGAATGGGGTGACCATCGATGAATTGGAAACCGGATGCAAGTATGAAGGAACCAATTTTTCGCCAAATTGCCAAGCACTTTGAGTCTTTGATCATCGAAGGGAAACTAGCTCCTGGGGAGCCGCTACCGGCAGAGCGAAAACTTGCCGAGGAATTGGGCGTAAACCGGAGCACAGTCGTATCGGCCTACGCAGAGCTGCGTGCCACTGGACTCGTCCAATCTGTTCAAGGGAGCGGAACGCGTGTAAGTGAGCATATGTGGGATGTGTCTGCGCGGAAAGTCCCCAATTGGAGACAATATACACTGGAAGCATCTTTTCGTCCGACGTTGCCACTCATAAGCAAACTTCGAAGTGCCAGTACGGATCCAACAAAGATCAACCTAGCCAGGGGGGAATTGTCAGAAGATCTACTTCCACGTCGAGAAGTTCAAGAGCTCCTTCATCGGATGAACATCGACGATTCTCTGGGCTACAGCCATCCGCAAGGAAGTTTGCGGCTTCGTGAAACCTTGTGTGACCATCTTCGAAAAGCGAACGGAATTTACACTGATCCGGAACATATTCTAGTCACTTCAGGATCCCAACAGGCACTTCATCTGATTACGCAATGTCTTCTCGCTCCAGGTGATGCCATTGGACTTGAAGGTCCCTCGTATGCTTACTCATTACCGCTATTTTCATCAGCGGGATTACGATTATTCCGCATTCCGGTAGATGACGACGGTTTGGACCCGATTTCGGTTAAAGAACTGTATCAAAAGCATATGATAAAAATGGTCTTCGTAAATCCAACTTATCAGAATCCCACTGGAACCACGCTTTCCCTCTCCCGACGAAAGCAACTCTTAAAAATCTGTGAAGAATTGCGGATTCCGATTGTAGAAGATGGTGCTTACTCAGAAATTCGCTTGGATAAATCAGAGGCACCTCCGAATGCCCTCGTTACGCTACACGGAAACAGTGACCTTGTAATTTACGTTGGCAGCCTGTCCAAAACAGCCGCGCCAGGGTTACGTATTGGATGGGTAATTGCGCCTTCTGCGGTCATCCGTAGAATGGCAGACGCCAAGGAACAAATGGACTTTGGTATGAACACGGTCGTCCAAGAATTGGCTAACTTGTACCTGAGGACTGGTTGGCGTGACCATCTTCAAAGGCTTACCCGAGAACTTACCAAACGACGGAATTCTATGCTGATGTCCCTTCAATCCAATGCCGAGGAACTCTGCGTTTGGAATAAACCTCTTGGGGGATACCATATCTGGTGTCGCCTGAAACATATCATATCTGACGTGGAATTGCTCGATGCGTGTATTCAAAACGGTGTTATAGTAACTCCAGGGATCGTCTACGGTGCTGAGCATGGATTCATACGTTTAACGTATGCCCGCTCTGTGGAAAACGACATTTACGAAGGCATAAAACGATTTGTACATGTCATCCGTGAACTGGCTGAAAGGTAAGAGCAAAAACCACTTACATGATCTAGTCAGTTTTCGAAGAGAGCAATGCCATATTGTTTTTCCGGTTCTGGTGCAAAGATTATGAGCAATAGAGAAAACTCGCGCTCAAATCAGGGAACTTGAGAGAGAAACGAGACTGATAACCTATTAATAATTAAACAAGAGTATCGATCTAAGTGTTTGATTTTGTAAGGAGAAATACTCTTGAAACGGGGGCTACAAACAGGGATAGGCGGAAACAGTTTATTAAGAACGATTTGCCACAAAGATTAAAGGAGACTAAAGTGGCGCACACTATTCTTAGCACGCACGTCTGCGACAAATGCGCGTAGGCCACTTAGGGTCACCAACCAAGGAGACGTGTGCGGATCGACCGACAAAAGCGCGGTTTGAAGTACGTGTTTTCCCAACACCAGCAAGGACTTTCGGGTTTTGGCTCACATACGCACGTTTGAGGGGCGTGTGGGGAAACCCGTGCGGGTTCAAGTCCCGCTCTCGACACCAAATATCCTTGTCATAATAAGGGTTTCAGGAAACTTCCTGAAACCCTTATTTGCGTATAGACCCATGTTTCCTCTGTACTCCACCTGGAATTACCACGGGTTACCCAGCTTGGTAAAGTTGTGGCTTCGCATGCCGCTGAGCAATAGGGCAAGGAATAGGAAGTAACAGAGTGCCACGGCGATGAGAGCCCAGCCGACGTGTGTGTCGATGGTTGCGTCGTAGAAACCATGAAAGCAGGCTGCGATTAGCCACATACCTAGTGCCCCCCACCACGTTTTACCGCCGCGACTAGCAGCTAAACCAAGGCCGTATGATGCGATGCCTGCAAAGATTGCATGCAAAAATGGTGTGTATAGCGCTCGGCTAAGTGCTGTCACAACTCCGGTACCGACTGTGTGGTGGACGACCTCATTCATAATTCCCTTTTGTACGTACGAGATATTTTCTATAGCAGAGAAGCCGAGCCCCGAGCTAATACCCATAATCATGAACTCAACTGGTTTGACGTGTATCCGGCGAATGCGAACGAATGCTATTGCAAGGAGGATAATGATCTGTTTCGAAAATTCCTCTGTGGTCCCAACGAACACAATGTAGCTTGGAATGGCGATGGGTGGACTGTTGGACTGTAGAAATGGAGCAGCGCCATTTGATACCCAAAAATTTTCGACGAATAGTGCAAACATCGTCCCGATTACGGCCGTGAAGACGTAAGCGACAATATCCGCTATGAGAGACCGTCCAGGTTGGCTTGTCTTGACTAATGGCCGAAACACAAAGAACCAAAATAGTGAAAAGTAGACGAGCATACCAAACACAATGTTGATACCGAGCGTTTCGAGGAGTATCGGAATGATGGCGAAGAGTAAAATCCCCCAGTATAAACGCGATTTTAGAATGGCGAGCAGGTATGCTCCTGTTTTGGATGGTAATGGTTTTCGTCCTGAACTGGAAAGTTGTGAAAAATCCTCTGTGAACCTGTTTTCGTCCATAGGATACTCCTTGTTAGGCATCGATGTATGTTCATTTGATTTGCTTCATACCATGACAGTTTTGCCTCGCGTTAATTAGTTCAATCAGCACCTGGTTAAAGTCTGTAGTTTTGTTTCCACACAAACTCCATAAGCGCTCCATTGCTTCTTCAAATAATTTATGTACAGTAAATCACGAGTCCTCCTTTACTGCTATTGTGTTGCATCACGGCAGTTAACGGCACTTCAGTGATCTCACTCGTGGTGTCCTTTAATAATACGGAAGGCATAGCGTCTGCGAGACTCGTGGGTAGTTAATCTTCGATAGAGTGAATTTAAAGCTGTTGTACCGCTAAAACCTCTAATTCGTATTCAGTGTTGAGGGTAATCGACAGAGAGACCATATGATTATGAGGTGTGTTTTAATGCGAAAGAAACCTAGAGAGCAGACTGGAAAGAAGTCTAGTAGAAAAATACTTAGAATAAATGTAGTGTATAGCATTATATTTTTATCGTTCACAGGTCTTATCTTAAGAGCAGCCTATGTAGAGGTAGCCAAAGGTCCCGCGTTCCGAAGTGAGGAAACAAGCACACAATTCACGAAAATGCCACTACTCCCACAAAGAGGCTGGATTTACGACGCAAACGGCCAAGTTCTTGCCTGGGACACACCATCAGATGGAATTGAACTTGATAATAGTACAGGTAACACGGATACGGAGTATCACGACGTTGCGAACAAACTAGCTCCTATCCTGAACGAAACTCCTCAAAAGTTATATAACACCATAATAGCGAACAAGAGTTCCCTTCAGATTCCACTTGCTACACACATTACTGATGCCCAGATTGCTTATGTGGTAGAGCACCAATCCGAATTGCCAAATGTTGAAGTTGATCAAACTTACAACAGACAGTATCCATACGGCGATTTAGCTGGGCAAGTTCTTGGCTATGTCGGAAGTATTACTGCACAAAACGTTGGATATTACAGCAAGAAGGGGTATATCGATAGCCAAAAGGTGGGGGTTGGTGGACTTGAGGAGCAATACGAGTCTTTGCTACAAGGGAAGCCAGGGACCGAACTATTAACAGTAAACCCCTCGACAAATACCGTGGAACAGGTTGGTGCCGCGCCGCCGGCAATTCCTGGTGACAATATTCAATTGACACTTGATGGGCGCACACAAGCAGAAGCGCAGATGATTTTGAAAAATCTTATCGATTCATCCTCATCGAATAGTACGATCGCGGAAGGCTCAGCTGTCATGCTAAACGTCAAAACGGGCGGAGTTCTAGCAATGGTCAGCTATCCATACTTGAATCCTAACTGGTATAGTTCAGGAACCGATTTAACAGCAAGTCAAATCAAATATTTGACCACTTCTGGCGCGCAAGAAAACTATGCAATTGACGCACCGGAGTATCCAGGCTCCACTGTGAAACCAGCGAACTTAATTGCAGCCATGAAGCACGGTGTAGTTACGCCGAATACCACCGTAGACGATAACGGGTACATTCGTATTGGACAGAGCATCATCCATGAAGATGAGGGCATGGCCTTGGGGTTGCTGAATCCTATTGAGGCAGTCGCCGTTTCTAGTGACGTGTTCTTTTATGAAGTTGGACTGGATTTGGGCAAATGGTTCGGCAGCAGTTCGACAAGTGGAGGTTCATACCCGTCAAGTGATGGAAGCTATCAAAACTATCTCGATACTGATTTTGCAAAAGGTATCAATACCCTTTTTCAAGGAGAATGGGATTTTGGATTGGGCCCTAAGACCGGGATCGACCTGCCAGGCGAAGTTGGTGGGAATTTCTATATTGAAGACTCGGACAAAGGATATGAGGAGGTTCCCTACAACCTCCAGCAGAGCGAAGCGTCCATTAAAAAAACTGGAAAGTACGTGAATCATGGGACCCCTGAAGATTTAGCTTTTGCAGGAATCGGCCAGTCCCAACAGTTTACAACCATGCAATTGGCTACGTACGCAATGAATTTGGCTAATAACGGAAAAAAATTAAAACCGCATTTACTAAGCAAAGTGTATAGTGCCACGGGTGGACCAAACTCAAACTCCACCCCACTTGAGACAGTCAATACAAAGGTAGAAGGTCAGGTTCAGGCAAGTCCTGCAATTTATCAGCTGGTGAAAACTGCAATGAACGATGTGACAACAGGTGCACAAGGGGGGGCCGATGCAACGGCATATGGCATATTTAGCTCATCACCCTACCAGGTAGCCGCGAAGACTGGCACCGCTCAAATTAACATCAATGGGCACCAAACAGACAACTCAGTATTCATCTGTTATGCCCCACTCAATCATCCCATCGTCGCGATGGCTATCATGGTTCCTGGCGGTGGATACGGCGCGGGTTTGGCGGGGCCCATCGCAAAGCAGATCTTGGATGCCTACTTTAATGAACATCATGAACCTTTTATGCCGAAGAGTGGGTGGACCAGTACAAATATTCCATCGAATTGGAGTACTTCATCCGCGAACACACTGCCGTAGTTTTCTATTTATCACGTAATAGATGACCTTACAAAACACCTGTTATATATGCCGAGCCTTTTGCAGAATTCCCTACCACACTCGGTGATACACTATTAGAGTTTTAAATATATACAGCGCTATATTATGGAATGTTTAGCGTTGTAACTATCGAATTCTGCAAAAGGCTTAAACCAACTTAAGGAGTGGACTCTTTATGATATAAATGCAGCACAGCCACAGTGTGTGGCACTCGTAAAAATCCTTGCAATTCGCGCCCTTTATTGAGTACGTAAGATATACACTTGCTATTGACAGGTTGCGACAAAACGTATAGTTTGCTTTATAAGAACATGTCAGACAACTGATGTGTCATGGAGAGGTTTGTGGAAATGCAACCATTACGCTCGAACGTCAAATTATCTGAACAGGTACAAAAGGTTCTGATTGACAAGATAGAAAATGGCCAGTACGCAGTGAATGAGTTTCTGCCGAGTGAAGCTGAACTGTGCGATAGTTTCGGAGTTAGTCGCGCTACGATTCGGGAAGCTCTGAGAGGGCTGGAATCTCGAGGATTTGTTGAACTTCAGCATGGTAAGGGTGTAAGGGTGACGAACAAAAGTGTTCAAGTCGTTATGGAATCCCTTCGCTCGATGATTGTGCGTTGTGACATCAGTATGGATGAGTTATTACAAGTGCGTAGAATTGTCGAATTGGAGACGGTCAGATTGGCTGCCGAAAATGCAACCGACCGTGAATTGATGGCTCTAGAAGACACGTTACGCGTCATGTATGATTCCATATCTAGTGACGAGAATTATATTCAAAATGATTTTTTGTTTCATGTTCTAATCGCTAAGACTTCTGGCAACAGAATTCTGGAGTCGATATTGCTAGCGTTAGAACCCCTTCTTAAAGGATGCATCCAAACAACATTGCATGTAGACATTCGACCAGAAGTTAGCATGAATTATCACCAAAAGATTTTTGACTGTGTGAGATCAAAAGATGTTGCTGGAGCTGTACAGAACATGAAGGAACATTTAAATGCAACGGAGAAAATGCTGTCGGTTAATGGGGCCACTTTGCATAATTCGTTTAATACCTGACGCTTTTTTGTGCAAACTCGTCAGACATCCGTTATCTGATTTGTTCAAGGGACACAGCAAGGTTGTCTGAGATGTTGGCATCGTCTTGAAAGCGCTAACTTCATCTGACACTCGTTTAAGGAGGTGATACCGGACTCTCTTTGCAATGAAAGCGCTGACAATGAGAGTAGGCGTCTGCAGACAGCGGGCGGCGACAAAACAAGAAAGAAGAGGTGCATCATGCGCATTACAGACATCAAGCCTCACGTGTTATCCACACCACTCGAAAATTCATTTGCCTTTTCGCAAGGATGGGTGCACTCGAGAAGTACAGTTGTGGTTGAAATTATCACAGACGAAGGCATTACTGGGTGGGGAGAATGTTTATGTCACGGACTCCAACCGCCGGAAATTGCAGCAGCGTTCATTCAGTTCAAGTTCAGGCCGATGCTGCTTGGTCGTGATCCATTTGACGTCGAGGTACTGTGGGAAGAAATGTATAATGCTACACGTCCATTCGGCCAAGGTGCAGCAGTGAACGCGATTAGCGGTGTTGATATCGCACTGTGGGACGTTATCGGTCGTACCGTGAATCAGCCTGTGTGCAAATTGTTAGGGGGCGCGTTCAGAAGTGAAGTACGTCCCTATGCTACTGGGTTCTATCGTATAAAGGGGGAAAACTACCCAGAACACTTAGTTGAGGAAGCAAAGTCCCATATTAGCCGTGGACTGACAGCCATGAAGTTAAAGATAGGTTTTGGCATTAAAGAGGATTTGGAATCTATTTTTGCGGTGCGGGAAGCTGTGGGGGCCAATATCATGCTCATGGCCGATGCTAACTGTGCCTATAATGCAGCCAATGCGCGCCGTCTCCTTCTTGAGAGTGAATCGGCACAATTAAACTTCCTAGAAGAACTGCTTGCTCCAGAAGACCTTGAGGGTTACAAGTCAATCCGTCACTTGTCGAAAACATATGTTGCAGCGGGTGAAAATATATTCGGTAAAATCGGCTATCGCCAATGGATCTCGCAAGGGGCTTTGGACATATTGCAGCCGGATCTCTGTTCTTCAGGCGGGTTCACCGAGTGTAAAAAGATCGCGGCGATGGCTCAGGCGTACAATACCATGCTAATTCCTCATGTATGGGGTTCAGGTATTGGACTCGCAGCATCACTGCAATTCATCGCGAGCCTACCCCCGGTGCCCCTCTCCTTAAATGCAGAGGAACCAATGCTCGAATACGACCAATCGGCGCATCCATTTCGTGAAGATTTAATCTACGGCTCGATTACCATGCATGGTGCCAAGGTGAAAATACCCACTGCGCCAGGAATTGGTGTTGAGGTAAACCGCGACGTAATCAATGAATATAGACGTAATGTATTTCAGTAGTTGTCTACCGAAGCATTTGAAATAGGAAATTAAGGGGTGAATGTACATGACACAATCAAAGGTTGGCAACGGGCGATGGCTGCGCATTATGCCCATAGCTTTTATTATGTATACATTCGCATACATCGATCGGAATAACATTGGGTTTGGATTTGCGGGAATGCAAAAAGATCTCGGATTTAGCGCAGCTTATTCTGGATTGGCGGGTGGCATTTTCTTTATTGGATTTCTTGTGTTCCAGGTACATGGTGGGATTTGGGCAAGAAAATATGGTGCTCGGAAAGTCATCACAATCTGCCTCGTCATATGGAGCGTATTTGCATTTCTCACCGGAACCGTGCACAACATTGCTGAGTTATTAGCGGTACGTTTCATACTCGGAATGGTGGAGGGCATCGTTTGGCCGGCTTCGTTGATATTAATTAGCAACTGGTTCCCACAAAAAGAACGGGCTCGTGCAACTGCTTATTTCATGTTGGGGACTCCGATTTCGGCTATCATAATGTCTCCCATCTCCGGATATTTGTTGGACCATACCAGTTGGCGAGTGATGTTTTTTATTGAAGCGATACCACCGTTGGCTTGGGCATTGTTATGGTGGTTTGGAATTTCAGACAAACCGAGTCTAGCGAAGTGGATATCGAAAGAAGAGAAGGACTACATTGAAACAAGCTTGGCGAGTGAAAATTCAAGTGCCAATGTAAGTAAGAACGGATTTCTCGTCGCTTTAAAAGACAGAAATGTTATGGTCTTAAGCTTTTCCGGATTCTTCGGAATTATGGGGCTTTATGGATTGGGGTTATGGCTTCCTACGGTAGTAAAGACAATCACCCACGGTAGCAATACAATGGTAGGCCTTATTTCAGCTTTACCATGGATTTCAGCGATGATAGGGTCAATCGTAATCTCGCATCTTTCAGACAGGACGGGCAATCATAAAGGGTTCTATGCTCTGATTTGCACCAGCGGAACTATATTTTTACTTGTCGCTACTTTTGCTGGAACCATACATCCCTATGTCGCAATTATCGCCTTGATTTGTTTAAACTTGTCCTTTGCGAAAAACGCTCCATTCTGGGCAATTCCTACAGCTGTTCTCTCGCGGGACATGCTCCCTAACTCCATTGGAATTATTAACGGTATTGGAAACTTGGGAGGGTTTTTTGGCCCATACGTTTTTGGTCTGCTGATGACGTTCACTCATAGCACAAAAGCGGGAACGACCTTCTTTAGCTTATCACTACTGGTATCCGCTCTTCTGATTCTAATGATTAGACAAACGGTATCTAATCCGAGAGACACAAAGTCGCCCAAACATGCAACTGAGACGACCCTATAAGCTCATGAAAGGTACGAAAGAAGGAAATGAGAATGGCGAAAAAACTGATTCTGTTCGGTGTGGACGGATTAATTCCCGAGTTGGTTTACAGGTTTGCCCAGGAAGGAGACCTGCCCAATATTCGTCGGATGTTAAGTGATGGTGCTAGTGCAGAGTTGGTTCCCTTCATATCGACGTGGGGGGACGTCAACTTCGTATCTATGGTAAGTGGACAAACACCCGGGATGTGTTGGGGTGGGCAAAGGCAACCATTGGCCAATGATAAAAGTTTACTCAGCATTATGGATAAACAGGGCTCAAAATGCGCTTTGGTGCACTTTCCATGCAGCGTTTCGACCGAAGGTACGAGCCATTTCGTGTATGCTCCCTTTGGAGACCAAACCCGGCTTGTGGAACTGATACCCGGCATGATCTACAGCACAAATCCGGAGAAGTGGCCTCGACACGAAGTGAAAGAAAATTTAGGATGGCCACCGCAAAATACAGTGGCACATCATTTGAAAGCGAATCGAGACGGAATTGAGATCACGAATGACGGATACGCATTTTGGATGCACGGTGTGAATGGAAGCTCAGTTCAGGTTTATGTCGATCCTGTCGACGATGAAAGCGTTAAACTCCGATTGCCTAACAATGCTTCCTTCATTTTAGCCGTGGGAGAATGGACGCCTTGGACTTACATTCAATTGGGAGAACACGTAGGTAGTGTGCGCTTTAAGCTCTTGGCGTACGACCCGGACCAGCGGGCTGTGGACGTGCTTCAATCACAGACGAATGTCCAAGAAGGTATTTCTAATGACCCAGGATTGGAGCAGCTGCTGCACCAGCAATGCGGACCGTTTATTTCAAAGTGGACGGTAACGGCATCTCCGGACGAGCCCTATCATGAAACGAGCTTTGAAGAGGCGGAGTACCAGGCAACGTGGCTGGCCGATGCGGCATTAAACCTACTGAATGACGGGGACTTTCAGTTATTTGCTACTGTATTTCGACTGAATGATGAGACGCATCATACGTGTCTTGGGCAATGTGACCCGCGGTCTCCATTTTATGATCCCGAGTGCGCACCAAGGTACGAACAGGTGATGCGCCAAAGCTACCAGCTGTTAGATCGTGCAATTGGGAAGATTCTTCGCGAGAAAAGTGAAGATACAACACTACTTGTAGTGTCCGATCATGGAGATGCCCCCAATTCGTATTTCTGTGACATTTACCGCCGCTTAGAAGACTGTAATTTGACGAAGCTCGATCAGAATGGACAGCCGATATTGGAACACAGCAAAGTCTATCTTAAAAATGAGCGAGGCGGACTTGAAGTTTTCGTGAACCTTAAAGGTCGAGAAGAACAAGGGATCGTCCCACCTGAAGACTATGAATCCGTACAGACTGAAATATTCCGAGCCCTGACAACTTGGTACCATGAAACACCGGAGGGCCCCAAAAACGTAGTCGGACTTGTGTTAAGGAAACAAGACGCCGGGATGATTGGATACTGGGGCAGCCATACTGGCGATGTCATCTTTGCCTACAATCAAGGATTTGTGTGGGGTACCAATCAGTGTGACACTGTTGCAGCAGTTTCTCAGCCGGGTGCTAACCACGGACCGCAGATACCAACTGCCAGCACAGGATATTCCTCGAACTACGGTATCGCATTGTGGTATGGCGACGGGACACGATCCGGCTACGTACGTGACCGCTTGTGTTACGGTGCATATGCGATGAATGATGTTGGAACGACAATCTCAAAACTACTGGGCTTGAGTCAAACATTGGGGCTGGATGGCCGATTCATGCAAGATTTGTTCATCTAGTATCTAGCATAAACAGAGATCTTCCGAGTGTGGAAGAGGGGGTTTAGCCGACTTGCAGATATGTTTGGAAGGCGATGGATTTACGCAATGGGGTTTTCTGTGTTTATTGTCGGATCATTTCTTTGTGGATTCGCTCCATTCCGATTGGAATGACAATTT
Organism: Alicyclobacillus fastidiosus; assembly: GCF_026651875.1. Taxonomy (GTDB): domain Bacteria; phylum Bacillota; class Bacilli; order Alicyclobacillales; family Alicyclobacillaceae; genus Alicyclobacillus; species Alicyclobacillus fastidiosus. The sequence continues at coordinate 1,130,120 of NZ_CP104067.1, forward strand.
TAACCCCTTTTTCTGGCTCTATTTCGGATAAATTTGGGCGTCGACTCCCACTGATATTAGGAATGGTATCTACGACGATAGGAATCTGCCTTCTAGCGGTGACAACTGTCTGGTATTCAGCATCCGCGACCATTTGTGGATTGCTATTGGTCGGTGCAGGAATGGGAGTATTGACTCCCCCTAACAACAGTCAAGTCATGGGCAGCGTTCCGTCTAACAGACTTGGCATAACGGGTGGTATGTTGAATATGTCCCGTACACTTGGCATGGCGCTCGGAGTGACGTTGGGCGGAGTTTTATATCAACTATTTGTGCAAATAGAGGGCGTGTATGGGGAGATCCACGCGACAAACAGGGAGATAATTCTGTCGTTCCGGAATTGTTACATCATCATTGCTGGGATTGCGTTTTCAATTGCGGTACTTTCGGGAGTGTATTCTCGAAACCTTAAAAGGAAATTGAAAGACACGACAGACGACCGCACCCTTTACGGCCCAGCATAAGGCTAATAAGGGCGTAGGATACTTTCTAACCCGAGACAAATTGGAACCGTGGTGTCCGAATAGGTTTAATTGTGGGAGTTCCGCTTGCAGGTACACTCATCTTTTTATACGGTTGGCAGTCTGCTTTCACAGTCACCGCAGCGATTGGGGTAATTTTAGGTATCATCTGGATAATTGTATACAAACCAAAGGAGATCGAGACACATCGTGGAGTGCGACTAAGCACGGTAAAATGGACAGACCTGCTTAGAAACCGCTCTGTAATAGGTATGTCGATTGGTTTTTTCAGCGCAAACTATGTAAACTGGATTTTTATTACATGGTTGCCTGACTATCTATATAAATCACATCATTTAAGCATTCTCAAAAGCGGCTTTGCTTCGGGGATAATTTTTACAGGTGGGATCGTTGGTGTTTTTTTGGGCGGGTGGCTCTCGGATTATCTTGTAAAGAAAGGGTTCAGCCGCACGATTGTCCGAAAGAGTTTTATTGTGGCCGGATTGGTTTTAACCATACCTATGATTGCTACCGTCGGTCTCCACAGCGCATTCTGGACAATCGCCATATTAGTCTGGAGCGACTTCATGTATAGCGTCGCGGCATCCAACTACTGGACAATTATGGTTGATATTTCAGGATCGGATACGATTGGATCCATTTCTAGTATTCAGAACGGTATTGGTAATTTTGCTGGTATTGTGGCACCAATCATTACTGGTGTCATCATAAGTGCTACGAACTCATTTTACTTGGCGTTTCTAGTCGGTACTGGATTTTTGATTATTTCTTGCTTGTCGTACGTATTTATCGTAGGACCTGCAAAACATTTAAAGGTTCCTGAGTTAAAGTCCGATCATACCCTGCAACTGTAAGTAGCAGCATTCTTTAGTTGAATGCACAGTAGTGTATCCTCGCTGCAATTCCATATTGTTGGGTGGTATATAAGCAAGGAACTTACTCGCAGGTTTAGAGCATAAGTCTCTACCGTCGTGTGTACATTACGCCGTTAACTACGGATAATTTGGCTGACCGATTAGGTATCTTATCGGATCCCGTATTGACGTATCTCGAACTGCTCATTCAGTAACTACATGTATGTTTCATGAAACACCGTATGTCGAGACGCGGCATATCTTAATGTCCGCGTCTTCTTCGTATTTATCGTGAAACACGCCCACGCTTTAGATGGTTCAAGGATTTTCAGTCCATTAAACATACCTTTCCTCTTTCAGTTCATCCAAAAAATCTACTTCAATGAACCATTTGTTTCTCTAGCCGAAACAATGCTATTTTCAACCGGATCATGGGTCGTTATGCTGAGTTCAACAAAAGGGTTTCAAACTTCCACGCCCCACATGTCGATGTACGAAAACTGAATATTTAGATTGCGAAGGTTCAAATGACGAATGGAAGGGGGTGTAGTCGGTGGAATTCCAGGAATTGAACGAGTTCTTCAAAGCACGGGGATTCGGACGAAAGATTGGGTTCGGAAAGTATCCTGCAGTTGTGGTCGTGGACGTCATTCCAGCTTTCACAAATCCCGAACTGCCACTTGGAGCTAATTTAGATCAGGAAATCTATCAAATTCGACGCATTCTAGAGGCAACCAGATCAATGGATGTACCGATATTTTACACCACGGTGGCCTATGAAGATCGAGACCTGCACGATGCAGGAATATGGGCGTTGAAGCAATCTGGAGTGATGACTCTACAGGCCGGTACTCCAGAGGTAGAGATTGATCCGCGTTTAGGTCGCCTCCCGGGGGAAGCAGTTCTCGTGAAAAAGTACGCGTCTGCATTTTTCGGCACAGATCTCTTGTCACGCCTCAACACGTTGCGGGTAGATACTTTGATACTCACTGGGTGTACCACGAGTGGGTGTGTTCGAGCAACTGCTGTCGATGGACTGCAGTACGGCTTCAGAGTCATGGTTGTCGAGGAAGCAGTGGGTGACCGCGCAGAATTGGCCCACAAACAAAGCCTGTTTGACCTCAACGCCAAATATGCGGATGTTGTATCTGTCGATGACGTCGTGGAATATTGCGCGAGCAACTTGAAATCGGGATTTTAAAGACCACGTAAGGGGGAAATACGAGTGGATAATCGCCTATATGACTACTCACCAATTATTGAGCGACCACGCCTAGAGTTTCCGGGTGGCGCACGTGTTGCCTTTTGGGTCGGGTTGAACATCGAGCACTATGAACTGGATAAACCGGCGACAAGCCTCAGTGCAGGGACACAGAACTTAATTCCTGACCCACTGAATTACGGTTGGCGGGATTACTCGCCGCGTGTGGGCGTTTGGAGAACGATGGATCTACTTGATAAGTTTGGAGTGAAGGCGAGTGTCTTATTAAATTCAGATGTCTGCAACTACTATCCGCAGATCATAGAGGAGGGTAACAAGCGAAACTGGGTATGGCTCGCTCACGGCAAGAACAACTCGCGATTACAGGCCAACATGAGTCTAGATGAAGAACGTAAGTATCTGACTGAGGTCATTGATACGATAAAGGCATCAACGGGGCGGCAGCCAAACGGCTGGTTGGGGCCAGCGCTTAGCGAGACGCTCAATACTCCACAAATCCTGGAAGAATTAGGATTGTCCTATACGTGTGATTGGTGTTCTGACGACCAACCTTTTTTCTTAAATACTCCGCAGAGAAAAATGATTTCTATACCGTATTCAATTGAATTGAACGACATTCCACTATTTGTTTACAAGAGTATGACAGGGAACGCTTTCTATCAATTATTAAAAGACCACTTCGACGTACTTTACGCCGAGGGGGCCAAGACTGGGCGTGTCATGTGCATCGCGCTACATCCATTTGTGACCGGCGTCCCCTTCAGACACAAATATCTAGAAATGGCGTTAGATTACATTACAAGTCATTCGAAGGTTTGGGTGACAACCAGTGACGAGTTAGCCAATTGGTATATAGAGACACAGACACGTTAGGAAAATGCGGTGAGTCAACCACCGTATGATTCGATTCTTTATAAAATATAAAAATTCAAACAACAGGGGTGGTCTTGGTGGGGACAGGGGTCGATAGACGATACCTGTATACGGCTGTGGTTATTCACTGGTTTATATGGGGATTTGTAGCGATGGATCGCCTTGTGATCACCTATGTGGCGCCGTCAATGGCGAAGGATTTACACTTCAGTCTTACAGACTTAGGGATGATTTTTGGTGTTCTTGGCGTGTCATGGGGAACATTTTCATTCTTCGCTGGAGGGATCCTGTCAGATAAGGTCGGAAAAAAGAAGATTATTGTACCGGCAACACTTATTTTTTCAGTTCTGTCATGGGTTACAGGAGCAGTTTCTTGTTTCGCTCAATTGTTGGTCGTTCGTGGCATCATGGGGGCTGCCGAAGGCAGCTATTTGGCCCCTGCAACGGCAACACTTTCTGAACTTGCCGGGGATAAGAGGCGAGGCTGGATCGTCGGTCTTCATCAAAGTGCATATCCATTATGGGGAGGATTATTTGCCGCGATATACGTGCGCCAGGTAGTAACCACTTTGGATTGGAGATGGGTGTTCTATCTTACGTTGATTCCTGGACTTGTGTTGGCTGTGGTTCACTGGCGGTTCATCAAAGAGCCCCCGTCCGTGGTTCAACGAAGTCAGGTACCCCATTCGGAGAAGCTCTCCTGGACGGAGCCCTTTCGGAATCGAAATATCGTGCTAACGACGATCATCATGCTTCTATTTATGGCGTGGACTAACGTATTTATTGCTTTTGGCACAATCTATTTAACGCAAGCACGCCAGCTAACGCTCGGATTAGCGGTGACAATCGTTTCGGCATGGGGAATTGGTGCGTTTTTGGGGATGCCCGTTCTTTCGGCAATTTCGGACCGTGTGGGGCGAAGGCCGACACTTGTCATTGGTTGCTTGGGAGCCGGGGTATTTACCATTCTGTATGCAACCGCAGGGGGGACTAGCGCAAGCATAACTGTCTTATATATTTTCATGTTGTTTGCCGGTTTCTTCGGGCAGGGGATTTATCCCTTGTTTTCGGCGATTATTCCTTCTGAGTCAGTTGATGTAAAAATTGTCGCAACGGCCATCAGTATTCCGACTGCACTTGGGGAAATATTCGGTGGTTTTGCACCAGCGATTGCAGGTTTGGTGGCACAGCACCTCGGCCTTGTAGTGGTATTTATTGGCGCAGGTACGGCCTTGGTCGTCGCGTCTGGCCTGGCCTGTGGAGTAATGGAAACGCTTAAGTTAAAGGGTAAAGTCGGGGTGGGGCAGTGATAGGTCGAGTCCTAGGGACAGTAAGGTACAGCCCCTCAATTCTCTCCGGTGCGGTCGTCACTCGAAAATCCTTTGGTTAGAACAGGAAAGACGTTAGAAAGGGAACGTGCTATGAACATTCCATTAAATCCTGAGGCCAAGGACCAATTACTGGAATCTGTCCGCAATGCATTGCGCATTATAAAATCCTTTTCGACGGAAGAACCTGAGCATCGGGTTACCGAGCTAGCAATCAGGCTCGGATTAAGCAAAAGTGCTGTCAGTCGCATCATGTCGACTCTCGCCAGTGAAGGACTGATACTAAAAGGAAATTCCAGGGGATATCGGCTTGGTCCGACAGTAGTATCATTAGCAAGTGCATTTGTTGCGGCGAATGAAATTTGCCAGGAGGCGAAGCCGATCCTACGGAATTTGGCGGATGATGTGAAGGAAATGGCCCAACTAGCTGTCCTGGAAGGAACGACGGTCATTTTTTTAGACAGTGTGGAGTATAAACATCCCCTTCGGCTATTTTCCCACGTCGGTAGTCGCAGTCCGGTACATTGCTCAAGTTCAGGTAAGGTCCTCGTCGCATTTCATAGCGAGTCGCTCGTCGATGAAATTATTCGAGATGGATTGGTAGCATTCACACACCAGACTATCACTGATGCGAAGATATTTATCGGAGAACTTGCCAAGGTCCGTGAGCAAGGTTACGCGGTTAGCCTAGAGGAAAAGTTTGAAGGCGTAATGGCTGTTGCTGCACCGATTCGAAATAAGTTCGGCGAAGTGGTGGCAGCCGTAAATGTCGTAGGTCCAAGTTATCGAATGAAACCAACGAACTTGGAGGGATATATTCGTCATCTCCTAAGGGCGGCGAAAGAAATTTCATCAAATTTGATCTCATAGCAAGTTTTCTGCAGACAGCCATTGCCGACGATGCGATGGACAGGTGTGAAGTCCTACTAGTTTGTTCCACTGTGGTGCTACAACTCAATACGGACTTGATAGGCCCAACCTACCGGCGCCTTAACTAAAATTTGTCTGTGCAATCTAAGACGACGGCACACGTCATATCACCGAGATGGATTGGGAGGTGGCACCGTGGGCGAAGTGATGGCGTTTCTCTCATTGCTATGCTTTTCGTGTAATGTGTTGCTGACGAAGGCGGCTTCATCTCGACTCAACGTTCAGCTCGGGTATTTTGCCTCTATCTGCGTGAATGTTTTTGTTGCACTAGCGATGGTATGTTTTGAACACGGCGTTTTACACAACCCGTTCCATTGGATGTGGCGCGGGTTTATTGACTATGTCGTGGCAGGATGTTTAACCACCTACATCGGTCGCCTTACATATTTTCACGCAATTGCTCGTTTGGGTGCGGCGAAAGCGAGTAGCATTCAGGTTGCGAGCCCTGTGTTTACGGTGGTTCTCGCGTGTTTGACAATCCGAGAGGTGCTGAGTTTAGTCGAATGGGTCGGTTGCCTTTGTACCGTTCTCGGGTTGTTCTTCGTCACGTATGTACCTGGTACATTTTCAAAACGCCGCGAACCGGCTTCCAAGCGTGAGATTGAAACCAGCGTGGAACGGTTGAACGCTTCGCGTGACGGGTCACGTACAGGAAAAGGCAATACATTCGCCTTTCTCAGTCTCAGTGCCTATGGAGCGGGTAATATCTTTAGGGGAGAAGGGGTACGCCACTGGAATGATCCGGTTTTTGGCGGATTCCTCGGAGCGCTCGTCGGCCTCATCGCATTCATCATGACCAACCCTCGGATAGTTCACGCGGTTAAAGCGCTCAAGAATGCTGATAAAAAAGCGCTGTTGATGTACTGTCTAGGTGGACTATGCACTATCACGGCTCAGATGAGTGTTCTTTTCGCAATGAGATACATGCCAATCGGAATCGTCACAGTCATCAGCATGTCTCAACCCCTCATCGTCGTCCCATTGACCTATTTGATTTTTAAAGAGACCGGTCAAATTACGAGACAAACGATTTATGGAAGTTTGATCACGCTGGTCGGTCTTGTCCTGGTTGTTGCGGTATGATGTGGATGATTCATCGAAACTCACTGTGCCGTTGCGACTTGCGGTAATTTGTGGGCGCACCCACGCAAAGAGAGTGTGAGCGATAGAACGTGTCTCGACGGGGACTTTATGTTTCAAGTAGCATCCTGAATTTTGAAGGAATCGACGGACTGGGACTTTAGGGCAACCCTTAAGTCCCATTTTAATTAATATATACCGTAAAATACCACATGTGGCTCAACTCAATAGGTGCACAAATTTGATTTATCAGTTAATATAAATAAATGTCACTCAACTACTGTAGTTACACGAGTCATCAGTCATCTGAAAGGGGAGAGACCATGCAAGGAAAGTTTAAGAAACAACTAGGACTTGTCGACCTTACGTTCATTGGACTGGGTTCAATTATTGGTTCAGGCTGGCTCTTCGCTTCGCAACGAGCTGGGGAGATCGCTGGACCTGCTGCGTGGATCTCTTGGATCATCGGCGCTGTAGCTGTCGCGCTTCTCGGTTTTGTCTATGCGGAGCTCGGAGGTTCCATTCCGCGCACTGGTGGGACGGTTAGATATCCAGAATACTCGCACGGGCCGCTCGTCGGTTATTTGCTCGGATTTGCGTCACTTATAGCCTTTGCCAGCGTCGCTGGGATTGAGGCCGAAGCGATGCGTCAATACGCCGATACTTGGTGGACCGCGCTCGGTAAGGACAATCCTACGGTGCTCGGTTGGTGTGTGCAACTCGTGGTGCTGCTCATCTTCTTTGCACTCAATTTCTTCAGCGTAAACTTGTTTGGTAAGGCCAATACGGTCATCACGGCCATCAAGTTTATCGTGCCGGTGCTTACGATCATCGTCCTTCTGACGCACATGAAGGTGGTTAATTTTTCGTCACACGGTTTCGCGCCATACGGTTTTGCAGGCATAGAAAAAGCCGTTGCCACGGCGGGGATCATCTTCGCCTACTTAGGCTTTCAACAAGCTGTCGGATTCTCGGGAGAAGCTAAGAATCCGCAACGCAACGTCCCTATCGCAATTGTGCTTGCCGTCGTCGGATCCGCACTCTTGTATGTGTTGCTGCAAATCAGCTTTGTCGGAGCACTTCCGACCAGCTCGTTGGCCAATGGCTGGGTCGGTGTCGAGTTTACGTCCCCATTCGCCAACGTGGCTGCGGCGATTGGATTGGGGTGGCTATCTACCATCATCCTCGCGGACGCCGTCGTCTCGCCGAGCGGTACAGCAAATATTTACCTATCGGCCACCGCTCGCGTCATCTTCGCGTGGGCGCGGACGAAGACCTTCTTTAAGGTGTTTGGCAAGGTGGACGGGGCGTCCGGCGTACCGCGCCCAGCACTCTGGCTATCCTTGATCATGGCCATCGTCTTCACCCTTCCGTTCCCATCGTGGGGCAAGCTGGTTGGCGTGGTTTCGTCCGCGACAGTACTCACTTACATTCTAGGTCCCGTTTCCGCACACGCGTTTCGACGGACAGCACCGAATCTCGCGCGTCCATTCCGGTTGGCTGGAATGGGGATCATCTCGCCCATTTCTTTCATCATCGCGTCGTTGATCATCTATTGGTCAGGGTGGCAGACGGATCGATTGCTGATTGGCATGCAGTTACTCGTCTGGGTACTGTATTTGATCTTCAACCGCCTTGCGCCGAGTGGCAAAGTGTCATTTGCACAACAGATCAAATCCTCGTGGTGGCTCATTGCCTACTACGCGGCGATGATGATTGTGTCTTACTTGGGAAGTGATACGTTCGGCGGATCTAACGTATTGAAGACGCCATGGGACCAAATTATCGTGATTTTGATTTCCCTCGGCGCTTATTACTGGGGCGTGTTTACTGCGGTGCCAAACCCGGAATTCGACTTGGACGATGCACCGGACAGCTCTCCAGCTGTCACAGCGGACGGTTCGGTAACGATGTGAGCGTAGTGCTGGCAGTTACTCCGTTCAATCTTGATGAAGAGAAGGGCAGAGGTGGGAAATCCCCTCTGCCCTTCTCTTTGTGCCCTATCCCTCGTCCTGGCGGGTGATGGTGATGTGTACCATGTCGACACGGCGGTTGGCGTGAGTGGGGCCAACTGAAAGTTTGCTGAAACATGGGTACCAAAAGGGAACAAAGTCAGTTGGAGGAGGTAAACTGGGAGACGAGGTGAATCACCAATGTACAAGCCGCAAGACATCAAAGTTCTCGTCATCGACGACGAGTTAAGCATATCGCAGTTTTTGACGCTGGGGCTCCAGAATGAGGGATACAACGTAGAGTCGGCGCAGGACGGGATATCTGGTGTGAACAAGGCCAAAGAGTTCCAACCACACATCGCCATTGTCGATGTCATGATGCCCGGGATGGATGGATTTGAAGTGTGTTCGATGTTGAAGACGACACAGAACATCGCCATCATCATGTTGACCGCAAAGGACGAGGTGGATGACCGTGTGAAAGGCCTCACTTTGGGTGCGGACGATTACATGGTCAAACCATTTAGCTTTCAAGAACTGTTAGCTCGGATACACGCTCGCATCCGCGACCACTATCCGCAACTCATGAACGAACTGGTCATCGGATCGTTTCGGATAGATGATGCCCGCAAAGAAATTGCCTACAAGGACAGCATTCTTGCACTCTCCACCACAGAGTACGGCCTGCTGAAGTACCTCGTCATCAATCACGGCATCGTTCACAGTAAAGCAAAGATCTTGGACAGAGTTTGGGGATACGATTTTGGCGGACAAGAAAATATCGTGGAAGTGTACGTCCGATCCATCCGCGAGAAGTTAGGCGATACGCATCACACGATCATCCGAACCATTCGCGGCTCGGGATACATGGTTGACTTGGGATGAGGAGCGTCCGTCGGTTGAACCTTCGTGCGCTGTTCGCCCCTCGTTCGCTCAGATATCAGTTGTTGTCGAGGTCCTTGTTGATTCTATCGGGCCTGCTCTTGTTCATCGGCGCTCTACAATACGTGTTCATGAGCCATTTTCTGTTTCAGAACACAGCTCAGAACTTGCGCAGCCAGGTCCGTGCTGTTCCGCCCGGGATGTGGGCCAGTACAACGACGGAGCAGGGCAACACTCAGAAGGGACCACGACCGCTCGGCTTTATGAATCCGGATTCCACCGTCTCGTATATCGATCAATCGGGACAATTTCACGTCATCCCCAACGAGTCCTCTGAACTGTCCGTGCCTAAGTTGCCGGAGCGCGACTATCAGGCGGCGTTGGCTTATGGACAAGGTAACAAACAGTACCAGATGGTAACCGATAAATCTGGTGTGAAGGAAATGGTCGTACTTACCCCTGTGGGCCCCCCTGACCAACCGCTCGGCGTCGTTCAAGTAACCACCGACGTGCACCCGTTGCAGCAGATACTTTGCAATCAGCTCGTCATCTTCATCTGCCTGGCACTGGGCGCGCTCTTGGCAGGCTTGTTTACGTTCATTCCAACGCTCCGGCGCACGCTCGTCCCGCTTTCCGACATGTCGAATACGGTGGCTAGGGTGAACGCCGGGAATATGAACGAGCGCGTGTCATTGACGCGGCCACAAACGGAAATCGAACTGCTCGCGAGATCATTCAATGCGATGCTCGAACGGCTTTCGTCTTCCTTTGAGGCAGAACGACAGGCAAAGGAGAAGATGCGTCAGTTTGTTGCGGATGCCTCACACGAATTGCGCACTCCGCTGACGTCCATTCGCGGATTTGTTGAAATCCTCCTCCGAGGAGCCGCGAACCAGCCTGAACAACTCGATATGGCGCTTCGCAGCATGCTGATGGAAACGGAGCGACTATCGCGACTGGTACAGGACTTACTGACGCTCGCGAAGCTGGACCGCAATATGACGTTTGATATGCAAAGTCATCATCTGGATGTCATCGTTCGGGAGATGGAGCCACAACTCCGCTTACTCGCCGGGTCAAGGCACGTGGAGTTTAAGCTGGACGAGGATCTTTCTGTTACGTGCGACAAGGACCGCGTGAAGCAGGTGGTGTTGAACCTGTTCCAAAATGCGGTCGATCACACTGCTCCCAGAGCGGGGCGTATTACGGTGTCACTCGTGCGACTGGCCGACGGGGCACGCCTAACGGTTTCGGACAATGGCCCTGGGGTCCCGGAGGAGCACAAATCGCAGTTATTTGAACGCTTTTATCGAATTGACGCCGCGCGTGCGCGGACACAAGGGGGCGCAGGCCTGGGGCTGTCCATTACAAAATCGATTGTCGAAGGCCACCACGGTACCATTACCTGCGAGAGTGAACTCGGGCATGGCACGACGTTTGTCGTATGGCTGCCGAAATGAATGTGCATCAGCCGCCAATTTGGGTCGCGCTGAACGGAAACAGTTTTCCGCCAAACGCGAAGGAGGTGGCACCGGTCTCTTCCGAGACGATGAGAATCAGTGCGTCGCTGTGCTGTGACAGCCCAATTGCGGCGCGGTGCCGCGTGCCCAGTTTGGAATCGCCCACGGATATATTCGATACAGGGAGGACATTACTTGCGGAGATGATCTGATTGTCCTGGACGAGTACGGCTCCGTCGTGGAGCGGTCCGCCGGGATAAAAAATCGATTCCAGCAGCGAACTCGACAACGTGGCTCCGATGGGGATGCCAGAGTGAATCAGTTTGTCGAGCGAGTCTTCGCGTTGAATGACGATGAGTGCACCGTGCCTGCGCTCCGATAGATGTTGAACCGCAATGGAGATGGCCTGATAATTGTCAGTATAGGGCGAAAGGTACGTTTGCAGATAGGATGTGGCGGCCGTTGAGTGCAATCCGCGGAGGATTTCGTGAATTTTTTCAAACTCACACAGAATGCAGTGGTCATTGCGATCCAGGTCGTTGAACAAGTCGTTTATCTCGCGCCGGATTTGCTCAATCTCGAACTTAAGCTTGTCTTTGATTGAAGCGGGTAACGCGTAGGTCGTTTGTGCTACCTCTGCCACGATGTCCCCTCCGAAATCGACCAGTGTCTACGACACTATGTTGTCCTGTTAGGGGACTTGGGATACGAAGGATTTCTGAAAGCCTGTCCATACAAAAGCGCCTCCGAAGCCGCCTCGAAGACGCTCCATTCGTTTAACATGCTACGCCGCAGGTCCGGAGAAATGGTCGTGGAGGACGAGCGATGCGGCGCCGATTGCGCAGGTTAGGTCCCCCAGTGCGGAATTCTGGATGCGAGTGGGTGAATAGGGCTCCGTAAAGCTTCGGTCGCGAACGGTTTCGTCCACCGTATCGATAATCAGGTGGCTCGCAGGACCGACGCGGCTGCCGATGAGAATGAGTGCAGGGTTTAGGCCGTTGACGAGCGACGCGATGCCAATGCCGAGGTAGCTTGCCGCCGATTGGATGGCTGCGGTGGCACTTGCGTCACCGGACTGTGCGAGTCGAGTGATCTCGGAGAGCGATTTTCGTGTACCCGCTAGCTGTTCATACCTGTCGAGCATGGCCTTTTCTGATGCGTAGGTCTCGAGGCACCCGTGGTTGCCACACGAGCACTTTGGACCGCTTCTGTCGATGGTCATGTGACCGAACTCCCCGGCAATACCGCCTTCACCGCGGATCAGTTGGTTGTTCAAAATGATACCCGTACCGATACCCGTCCCGATGCTGAGGTACACCATGTTGGAAACTCCCTTGCCTGCACCGAATAGTTGTTCGCCCATTGCACCTGCGTTGGCTTCGTTGTCCAAGACGACAGGGAGGCCCAACTGATATTGCAAAAGGGATTTTAAATGGACGTCTTTCCAGCGCAGATTTGGTGCATTTAACACTACGCCGCGCTTTGCATCGACGAGTCCCGGAATGCCGATTCCAACTCCGATGACGCCGAGCGGGGAGTCTGGAGCATCGGCGATGGCCGATTTCACCATCTCGGACATCTGCCCGACGGCGTATTCTGGGTTCTGGGTTTCTTGGATGCTACTTTCGGTAATCTTGATGACCCGTGCTGACAAGTCAAGGAGCAGTACCTTGATGAAATCGACGCCTAACTCCACGCCGATCACACTTCCGACAGCGGGATTAAACTCGAGTAGGACGGCTCTGCGACCGACGCCACTCGATGACACATGGCCTAATTCGGATACGTATTTTTCGCTGATCAGTTCGTCGACAATACTTGATATCGTCGCTTTCGTTAGTCCGGTGCGCCGCGCGATTTCCACACGCGACAGCGGGCCTTGATAGCGCAAGAGATTCAATACAATAGAGCGGTTCAAATTTTTAATATAGGATTGATCCCCGGTTCTGGTCACGAAAATACCCCTGTCCACGATTTTTTCTCGATTGGTCAATTCCCTGATTATATCACGCATTGCACGATGGACCACGATTCTCGTCGCACATGGGACGCATTGGTTACTCTTAAATTGAATCATAATGAATGTTCTGATAGTATATATTTATTCAACGAACTAACTAATTGTCCTGCAGCAGCTTTACAACTCCTAACTACGTTGAGGTGATTTAGGTGGCGTACTTTTCAGAGGTAGACAAGATTCGTTATGAGGGTCCAAAATCTCGCAATCCTCTCGCATTTAAATATTACCGTGCAGAGGAACAGGTGCTCGGGAAAACGATGGAGGAACATCTCCGATTTGCTGTGAGCTATTGGCACACGTTCACTTTGCAGGGGAATGACCCATTCGGATTGCCGAACATGGTGCGTCCTTGGGATGGATTTACGGGAATGGAGTTAGCCAAGAAGCGCGTGGAAGCAGCGTTTGAGTTTCTCGATAAACTCGATGTGACGTACTTCTGCTTCCACGATCGCGATATTGCGCCAGAGGCAGACACGTTGCGTGAGACCAACCGCAATCTCGACGAGATCGTTCAGATGATTGAGGAGTATATGCAGTCGTCGGGGAAGAAACTTCTCTGGAATACGGCCAATATGTTCTCCAATCCGCGCTTTGTTCACGGCGCCGCAACTTCCTGTGATGCCAACGTGTTCGCCTACGCCGCCGCCCAGGTGAAAAAGGGCATCGAAGTTGCCAAGCGACTTGGCGCTGAGAACTACGTGTTCTGGGGCGGGCGCGAAGGGTATGAAACGCTGTTGAATACGGACCTCAAACGCGAATTGGACAATCAGGCACGCCTGTTGCAAATGGCTTGCGATTATGCCGATGAAATCGGATTCACTGGGCAATTCCTGCTCGAGCCGAAGCCGAAAGAGCCGACCAAGCACCAGTACGACTTTGATGCAGCCACCACCATCTCCTTTTTGAAACACTATGGTCTCGATGGAAGATTCAAGTTGAACATCGAAGCCAACCACGCGACTTTGGCTGGGCACACCTTCGATCACGAATTGGCCGTCTCCCGCATTCACGGTATGCTTGGGTCGGTCGATGCGAATCAGGGGGATCCACTGTTGGGGTGGGATACTGACGAATTTCCGACTGATTTGTACAGCACGACACTCGCGATGGTACAAATCCTGAAAAACGGCGGCCTACACAGCGGCGGGTTGAACTTTGACGCCAAGGTGCGCCGCGCATCGATGACACCGACTGACATTTTCTACGGATACATCGCCGGTATGGACAGTTTCGCCCGCGGATTGAAAGTTGCGGCGAAACTCGTCGAGGACAGAGTGTTTGATTCTGTCGTCGAGGAGCGCTACAAGAGCTACCAGACCGGCATCGGCAAAGAGATTGTCGATGGCGTCGCCACACTTCAGTCGTTAGAAGACTACGTCATCGATCGCAACGTCGTCCTGCAGACGTCCGGCCGGCAGGAATGGCTGCTGTCTACGTTGAACCAGTACCTACTGGAAGTATAAACGTTTCCGACGTATTGGTGTTAGCGCTTACGTCGTGACATGAGGAGTGTGAATCGTTCCCGTGGATACTCCGAATCTCCCTAAGTCGATGCAAGCGGCCGTCCTCACAAGACCAATGGAGATGGTGATGAAAACTCTCCCGGTACCTCGTCCAAAGTCGGACGAGGTGCTTGTCAAAGTGATGGCGGTCGGCGTTTGCGGATCAGATGTGCATTATTACGAACATGGTCGGATTGGCCGTTACGTCGTCGAGTCGCCTATCATTCTTGGTCACGAATGCGCAGGGGTCGTCGCGGACGTCGGTGACGAAGTAAAGCGTTTTCTCCCTGGAGACCGGGTGGCGATAGAGCCAGGTGTAGCGTGCGGGATGTGTCCTGCTTGCAAACAGGGCAGATACAATCTGTGTCCAGACGTTCAGTTCCTGGCGACACCACCTGTCGACGGTGCCTTTGTACAGTACATCAGCATCCGCCAGGACAACGTATTTGCCATTCCACCGCAGCTCTCCTTTGAGGAAGCAGCGTTGGTCGAGCCGTTTTCGGTGGGCCTTCAGGCGGCCGGCCGCAGCGTAATCAAGCCGGGCGACACCATCGCGATTATGGGAATGGGGCCGGTCGGACTCCTGGCTGTAGTCGCAGCGAAGGCACATGGTGCGAAAACAATTATCGTGACTGATTTGGAACCAGTGCGGCTAAACGCGGCGATGCTCCTGGGTGCGTCGTACGCTCTGAACGTCAGCAATCAGGACGCCGTTGAAGCCATTCACCGACTCACTGATGGGATTGGGGTAGATGTGGCCTGGGAAACAGCGGGGAATCCACGCGCTTTACAGGCGGCGTTGGCGAGTGTTCGGCGCGGGGGCAAAATGGCGATTGTGGGATTGCCTGCACAGGACGACATCGCGCTGAACGTCCCGGGCATCGTCGACAACGAAGTCGATATATACGGCATTTTTCGATATGCCAATACGTATCCACGTGGAATTGAATTCCTCTCGTCAGGCATCGCCGACGTGCGAAGTCTGATCACGGACAGGTATCCGCTTAGTCAGGCGCAGCAAGCGATGGAGCGCGCGCGCACGAACAAGAGCGGCAGCCTCAAAGTCATGGTCTACCCGAATGGAGAGCCAGTGTAGATAAGTCGGTAAGTGGCGAAGAGCACACGGACACGCACTTTGGACGACAGAAATGCATCGTTTTGTAAAAAGCCAAAAGCCATCCCTAGGTTATTTACTTGAGCGTTTTGCAGATTTCTAAGCCCTTGCGGGGCAAGGGATAACAGGACATAAAAAAGGACTTCACCCCAACATCGAGAAAATTTCAAGTGACGAAACAAGAAACCTCGACAGGAGGAAAGTCCACTTGTATCTTCTCCAAAAGTCTCTGTTTTCCTTTGAAGAGTGGCTAGAAATCGAACCCAGTGAGCGATGGGAGCTGTTCTTTTCCGCACTGGATTTGCAACCATATGCCGCAAAGTTGAGGAATTCGTCACCCCAGGGTGCAAAACCTATCAATCGTGAAGCAATTTTACGAGCGTTACTGGCTGCGCCGCTTGAGGGCATTTCGACTTTTTCTCGGCTACACAAGCGCTTGAGAACCGACTTGCAGTTTAGGTACCAATGCGGTTTCCGGTTAGATGAACCAGCCCCATCGATTGCCACATTCAGTCGAGTTTTCATGACAGTTGTGGATAGAGGCCTTGCTAAGGAACTCTTCATTGACCTGGTCAGCCAATGTAAAGAGTCCGGTATTGTTGATGGGAGTCACATTGCTATCGACAGTACGGCGATTGGTGCCTATGAGTTATCATGAACGAGGTTCGGCTCCATGTCACATTCTCGTAGGTTAGTGGCCATACTGCTGAGTAAAGAGAATTACCAGTAGATGTGACCGACCAGAGCTACACTGTGAAGGAGCCGATAATATGAAGGATATCACAAAAGTCGTGGGCTTAGACGTGTCAAAGGATTTCATTGCGGTGGCCATAGCAGATGTCGGAAGTCGTGAGGCGGCTAGATATTACGGAGAAGTGCCCAATACTCCGGAAGCTGTACGCAAACTGTTTTCAAAGCTCGGAAACGCAAGTGAAATCGAAGCTTGTTATGAGGCTGGTCCCACGGGTTATGAGTTACAACGCTTACTTACCCAACTTGGGGTTAGATGCATCGTCGTTGCACCCACCCTCATTCCGAAACGGCCAGGTGAGCGAATTAAGACAGACCGTCGAGATGCATTGAGATTAGCTCAGTTGTTTCGAGCTGGAGAGCTCACACCAGTCTACGTTCCGACAAGAGAAGATGAAGGGATTCGAGACTTAGTACGAGCGCGAGAGGATGCAAAAGAAGACCAATTGCGTGCGCGCCACCGTCTATCTAAGTTTTTGCTTCGTCACGATATTAAGCCCAAACAAAAAATGACCACCTGGAAGACTCGATATCGGGCATGGCTAGACACCTTGAAATTTGAAAATCGATACGAAGACGTGACTTTTCGCGAGTATCTCCATGCCATAGATGAGGTGGAGCAACGAATCAAACGACTAGAGACCGAGATTCATCATGCTGCAGAGACAAGTTCTCATGCCCCTCTTATCCAAGCACTGCAATCTCTTCGAGGAGTAAAGGAAACCACTGCAGTCACGATTGTAGCAGAAATCGGTGACTTTAGACGGTTTGTGAATCCGCGTCAGTTCATGGGTTATACAGGGCTCGTGCCTAGTGAACACTCGAGCGGTAGCGTGAAACGCAAAGGAAGAATTACAAAGACAGGAAACACACATCTACGACGGGTACTGGTTGAGTCAGCCTGGAGTTACCGCTATCGACCGGCGGTTAAAGGAGAAATTCGAAAACGACAACAGGGTCAGCCGGCTGAGGTCCAACGAATATCATGGAAGGCCCAAAATCGACTCCATAACAAGTACACACGCCTTGTCAGTAAAGGGAAACCTTCTAATCAAGCTATAACTGCAGTCGCTCGTGAATTAGCTGGGTTCATGTGGGCAATCGCACGCCAAATGCAGAAAGATAAAGCTTAACCAATAGAATTATACTTCCGCGTTCACCGGGAACCTTGAATGAGAAAACTGGAAGACTGGGCTCGAAGGCAAAAGTGTAAACCGTAGGAGGATAACCCACGTTTTCTTCTTGTGCTAGGTATTGCCCTCGCGAACCGAACGCACGCCATGAGTTCGTGGCAGGTCCTCTAGACGGAGAGATTAACTGTGGTAATCAACCCACGAATATCAGAATGCTCACCGTCGAGAAGTTTTTGCCTTCGTGCCGAGTCTTCGAGGTTAGTTGCTTGACATGGAGCCTCTGCGGCCCCGACGTGATGCCGGACGAGCGCCTCGGAAGGGCCGTATGGCGAATCAGCCTATCGGAGCCGCCACTCCATGTGAAGCAACGCGAAATCCCTGTTTTAGAACAGTGGCACAGCGGGAGTTGTAGTGGTGCTTGACATCCTCGTTCATATCAGAAAAAGCAGCCAAAATCACGGAGTAAAGGTTCGGGTAATGCCAATTGGGGTGCCAAGTTCGACACGTTCGGTAATAAACTCACATGGTTCGGATACCAAAATTCATCTTGCTGTAGATACCGCTAGTGAACTACCGGTTTCCTTAGAGGTCACACCTGCTCATGTGTATGACGGAGAAATGGCGATGCCATTGATAAAAGACGTTGTTGAGAACTACGGCTGGAAAGTTAAGTTCGTCATGATGGACGCCGGATATGACCAGGTGAAGAATTATGAAGTCGCTCGCAGCTATGGTGCACAGGCAATCATAGCATTGAACCGAAGAGGTGAAAAAGAGCCACCTGCTGGGATAGCGTCCAACGGAACACCTTGTTGCTCCATGGGTTATGACATGGTCTACTGGGGCGCTGATGGTGATCGGCTAAAGTTCCGTTGCCCTCACGTTCTGGGCAAGGTGAATTGCCCTCTCGGGGCAGCAGCTTGCTCTGATTCCAACTATGGAATGGTTATCAAGAAGAACATCAATGAAGATATTCGTCGCTACTCGAATCCACACCGAAACACACGCGGTTGGACAGAGTTGTACGACGAACGAACTTCGACTGAACGCTGTAACTCAAGACTTAAGGAGAATCTCACGGCAAACGATGTTCACGTTCGTGGTATCCAAAAAGTCACGACACATGTTTATCTCAATGTCATAGTTTTGTTAGCATCTGCACTTGCGACGAGAAAGGCAGCTAGCACGCAAACAGTAGCCTAATGTCCGTACTGATGACAATACCTGCATAAGTGCATTGCAAAAAATGTAAAGGTAAGTCCCTAATTCGCTTGTCGTTTCTTTTTACTCCATCAAAAAACTTCATTCTGCAAAACGCTCACTTAACTTAGGGATGGCTTTTTGTGACGAATCAGAAGTGTACTGCGTATCCACCTGAGCCTATTAGCGCCACGCCGACGGCCACGAGCGCCAGATTGTATTCAAACCGATTGTATTCAAAACCGCCTTGAGTGGCCCAGTAACTCTTTGTTGTGTGTTGTCAATCCCCTACGGCCAAATAGCGAATAAAAAGGGGGTGTCCCAAAAAGGGTCATACCAAATCATCCAGTCCCAACATCATATAGAAAAGCCTCAAAATCCACAGTGAAAGTGGAGATGGAGGCTTTTTGTTTTAAGGAATTCTTAATCAAAGTGGGGCTTCAAAAATCCAAAATTGACTTTTGGGACACCCCCTATCCTTGCGTGTCCTCAGTGGGACTTTCGTTGGATAAGGCTTGTTGTTTTCTCGAGTTTTTCATCATGAAGTCCATCGTCGCTTCTGTCTGTACGCGATAGCGCTTATCTTGTTTCACATTGTCGGGGCCGCTCAACGCCAACGTCATGTCGTTCCCTTTGCGTTTGTTCGAATCATTACCTGCTGTCACGCGGACCAACTCCTTCGCTTATAGCATGAGACGAGGAGTGAACGATTACGTATGTAGTTTCTCTCATGATTGGTGTGAATTTCAGCTTTCATTTCCTCAATGAATTGGATTAAATACCTATTTTGGTTTGATCATTTATCTCGTATCTGTGCGGTCCGTCGAAATTCCCAAATGTCAGACGGATACGAAGGACATTTTCGACTGACAATAAGTCGGCCATGGTGAATTCGACAGGAGGGTAAGCGAATTTGGAGAGAAAGAGATTTGCCGCTCAGCACGACGAGCATGGTAGAGAGCGTAATGAACAGCAACTTGCGCCAGGGTTAAATGGTGTCGAGGGCCTTAACGCAGAGGCGACACCTGAGGAAATAGCCGAGGACAACGCCACGAAAGTGACCAACCTCAAGTTCGACGAGTACGACCCAAGCGATTCGTAACGCTCATTCGTCCAGTGACAGATTTGGCCAACCGGTAAGCAGCCTCGCAGTCGATGTTTCCAGTCGATAGATACCCTGTTAAAACTAGATGCTTTAAAGGAGTGTTATGATGTACAACAACATTCAAAGCGTGAGCATGCAACTGAATCAATGCCGTCAAATCGTGCAACAGCTTGTTCAGCAGACCCAACGTTCCAGTGCGGAGTATGAGCGGATGATGCATCAGGAGTTACAAAATGCACAACTGCTCGAGCAGTTGGCGCAGCGTGAAAGACAGGCGGCTCAAACCATCGCACAGGTGCTACAGGGACATCACGTGGGCATTCAACAAATGCGACAGATAGAACAAGCTTGCAACCAGATAGAGCGAGATGTGCAAGCGAACGCGACGGTTGTTCCAGGCTATTATCCGCAGGTTTCCCAAGGGCCTACTATGCAACAATAAGACAATCGTCAAAATAGACATTGTCGGCGAGCCGCGCACGAGCGGCTCGCATTTCGTCGCCTAGGAGTGGAGTGGCTTAGACACGAAGAGCGTTTCCCTCGATTCTTCATACGCGCGATACGCACTCGCAGAGGTCACTTCTCTCGCAACGGGGCGGTGGACTCACCGACAACGAGAGTACCTGGCAACTGCACGGAGGCTTCGCCACATAATTCTGATCCCGCCATCAACCGAAGCAGCATGTCCACGGCGCAAGCACCGATGCCCGTCTGATCTTGTTTGATGTGTGTCAATGTCTGGTGAAACACGCGCTTTGGACTGTCGAAGCAGGCGAGGGATATATCGTTTGGGACGGAGAGACCAAGTTTTTTGCAGACCTCCAGAACGATGACCGCGTAACCGTACTCCGTGGTGACGAGTGCGCTCACTTCGCGGTTTTCGGTCAGATATGTTCGGATTGCGTCATAGGCTTCTGGCCCATCCATTTCGCTGTAGACGCCGCCGGTTGGAAGTGACGATAGGGTGAGAGCGTGCTGATAGGGGATTTTGTGATGATCTAATGCGGCCATGTAGCCTGTAAAACGGTCCTCCAGAGTCGCCGTCGCAGTGATGTCCGGCGAAATAAAGCCGATGTGCCGGTGGCCTAAGTCAATCAGATAAGTCGTCAGATCATAGGCACTTGATTTGTTGTCTGTGGTGACCGATGGCACAGGGATTTTCCCCAATCGTTTGTCGACCAGGACGAGTGGGAATCCATCTAAGTGAAGCCGTAAGATCTCTTCGCTGTAGTACTCGCCATTGACCGGGTTAACGAGAAGTCCCTGGACGCCTGAATGGACGGCGCGACGGATGGACTGTTCCTCTGCGGATTGTGATTGGTGCGTGAAACTGACGATGACAGAAGCATTCAATTGTTCCGCTCGTTCGAGGGCGGAAGCCAGCACACCCAAGCCAAAATCTTCGGATACAAACGGCAGGGTAAACCCGATGAGCATAGGCTGGTCTTTGGTCGTCACGGAGTGCCCACTGTGCCTGTTCAATATGTCAATCGCTTCGTCTGAAACAAACGACCCCTTGCCCGGGTACCGTAGAATCACACCTTCTTGGGCCAACCTCTGCAGCGCTCTGTGGACGGTAATGCGGCTGACGTGTAGCGACTTCGACAACTCTTTCTCCGTCGGCAATTGCTTGCCTGCCGAGAATTCACTTGACAGAATGCGGGAACGGATGGATTCGTAAATTTCGTCTCGTAGAGGTGGTCCTGATCTCAATCCACACATACCCCTTTGACGCAGTCATACGAATGACTTGAGTTATAATCTATACATTTCATACATTACATACTTCCTGCAGCAATTTCAAATTAGATATTGAATATTGGAGATTAGAGCCTCGCATGTCAACCATCTGATTTGGCTTTACTCCCTTCAGAATGCAATGCATCCGCTGTGTGCGATATTCGGACACAGAGTCGGACGATGTTGAATTACGTCGGAAATTTTTTCTTGCACACACATAGAATACAAAGTATACATAGTGTATCTTCCTGT
Source organism: Alicyclobacillus fastidiosus (assembly GCF_026651875.1). Lineage (GTDB taxonomy): Bacteria > Bacillota > Bacilli > Alicyclobacillales > Alicyclobacillaceae > Alicyclobacillus > Alicyclobacillus fastidiosus. The sequence continues at coordinate 1,152,038 of NZ_CP104067.1, forward strand.
AACGAAGAATGCTGATTTGTCAGGAGATATTTCCGGCATGTGCGGGAAGGGGGGAAACGCGATTCGAACCGCATCAATTGAAAACGCCTTCGTTTGTGGTGGGCTAAGCTGTCTAAACATCTGACCGTATTGGGGGGCTTATGATGCGCAGGCACATTGTCGGGGCGATCTCTAGCGTTGCTCTATCTGGGCTACTTGTGGCGGGGTGTGGAACTACACCGGCGAGCAGTGGAGGTTCTGATGGCAATTCATCCAAAGCTTCGTCGGGGAATGGGAGTTCATCGAACCAAACCATCACAGTTGCCTATCAACAATTCGGACAGCCGCCATATTTTAACGCAGAGTGGCTGCAACAATCGGCTAAGGAGTTTGAAAAGGACCATCCCGGGGTCACCGTAAAGCTCGAGCCAATCGAAGCGTCGGAAAACGATTTTTACACAAAAATTGACCTCATGATGAAATCTGCGAGCACTGCACCTGACGTGGTGACGGAGGATACCTTTCTCATCAATGCGGACGGATCTGCAGGATACCTCGAACCACTTAACAAGGACGTGTCCAACTGGGCGGACTGGTCGCAGTTCGACAAGTCGATGCAGGCGGGATCGACAGCGGCGGACGGTTCCATCTACGGGGTGCCATTCAGTACCGATACCCGCGGACTGTACTACGACGTCAACATCTTTAAACAAGCCGGACTGCCTGTACCGTGGCAACCGAAATCTTGGAATGACGTACTCAATGCAGCAAAAGCGATCAAAGCGAAAGTTCCTGGCGTCATTCCATTCTGGGCGCAAGTTGGCAAGGCGACGGGCGAGGCAACCACCATGCAGACGTTTGAAATGCTGTTATACGGAACAAACGACACGTTGTACGACAGCAGTACAAACAAGTGGGTTGTGCAGAGTCCAGGCTTCCTAGATTCCCTCAACTTCATCCATACCGTCTTCGCCGATCAGCTTGGTCCAAGCCTGTCTCAAGTGCTTAATGCACAGGCGGGCAACGTGGAGGTCCAGCAACTGATGCCCGCCCAAAAAATCGGCATCGCGCTCGATGGGAACTGGCTGCCGGGTAACTGGTTGCCAAACGGACCTACGCCGTGGCCAGATGGGACGAAAGATTATCAGTTAACCGCGATGCCGACCGAGAACGGCCAATCTCCTGGGTACACGTCGATGTCTGGCGGCTGGGCGTTGTCTATCGCATCGAAATCCCAGCACCAAAATCTAGCGTGGCAGTTCATTCAGGTTGCCACGAACAAACAGAACATGGAGTGGTACGACGTCCACCAAGGCAATTTGGCACCTAGGACAGACGTTGCCAAAGATCCGAGCTACGCAAACGCTCCCGGTCAATTCTTTAAGCAGGCGACGAGTTTCGTGAAATTCACCCACTTCCGCCCGGCGAACGCTCAGTATCCAAGCGTCTCTACTCAAATCCAGGCCGCAGTGGAAGCGGTGGCCACCGGTTCGGAGACGCCGCAGCAAGCGATGCAACAGTACGCGCAAAGTGTCCAGCGCATCGTGGGCGCGGGCAAGACCGAGACAAAGTAGGATCGACGGTTGGACGGCGCCGGGGACGAGTCGCCCCGGCCGCCTTTGCGCCGCGATGGTTTGGCAACCGTACGAGTCACAGTGATCGAGGAGGGCAACCGGACCGTGTCTACCAACTCTACCCTGGAATTCGGGGCGTCGACGGGCAACCGCAAGCAGGTGCGCAGGCGCACAAGCGGGCATGTCGGTTGGCGCGCAGCTTTGTTTATGTTGCCGTCGTGGGTCCTCTTGTTGGTGTTTTTCTTTGTCCCTATTCTATTGACGTTCTACTTCGCGTTTACAAACTTGTCTTTGACCGGGGCGGCCAGTGCATCCACCCAATTCGTCGGCTTTAGAAACTTTGCGTCGATGTTCGCAGATCCGACGTTTCGGGTGAGTGTATTGAAGACGCTGGTCTTCCTCATCTTTTCAGCCATCGTCGGTCAGCAATTGCTTGGGCTGATTCTCGCCGTCCTGATGAACGAGCGCAACCGCACGTTTCGAAGTGTCATCGGCGTACTCGTCCTGGCCGGGTGGGTGACGCCGGAGATCGTCGTCGCGTTTATCTTCTTCGCATTCTTCAGCGACACAGGAACGCTCGACAGCATCCTACAGTGGTTTCATGTGAAACCCATCGCGTGGCTGTACACGTTCCCGATGGTGGCTGTGGTCATCGCCAACATCTGGCACGGCACAGCATTCTCGATGCTCGTCTACCAGGCGGCGCTTGGTGACGTGCCAAAGGAAATCTTGGAATCGGCGATGATGGACGGTGCGGGGCGGTTTCAGCGCTTGTGGCGTGTCACGCTGCCTGTGATTCGCGGTTCAATCGCGACGAATATGGTCCTCATCACGCTACAGACGTTGGGGCTATTCACCCTCATCTTCTCTCTGACTGGCGGTGGCCCCGGCAACAAGACCGAGACACTCCCCATCTACATGTATCAACAAGCGTTTGCAGATTACCAGCTTGGGTACGGAACCGCTATTTCGTTAATTCTGCTGCTCATTGGCATCATCGCTAGCATCGTCTACATTCGCACGCTCAAGGTGGAACTTTGAGCACACGGCGGTCCATGCAACTGAGCGTCTTGGGCGAGGGAGAGAGGCCAAATGGTACACGTCAATCGATTTACGGCGGATAGAGCTATGGCATATGCGGTGCTGACGTTCGTTGGCATTCTGTTTATCATCCCACTGCTCTGGATGATCTTCGCCGCGTTTGATCCGAACGCCACACTGTCGCTGCAGTGGCCAAAACACCCATCCATCTCCAACTTTTCTTCCATTTTGACGCAATCGGCAAATCAACAAGCTTTCCTCAACGGCTTGGTTCTGTCACTCGGTCAATCTATCGTCGTGGTCATTGTGGCGGGGCTGGCCGCTTACCCACTGTCGAGATACCAACTCAAGTACAAACGGCCCTTTATGTACGTCATTCTCTTTTCGACCAGTTTGCCCATCACGGCAGTGATGGTCCCGGTTTATGAACTGTTCGTGTTCCTGCACATGGAGGACTCCATCTTTTGGACCATGATGTTTTTGTCCGCTTCTGGTCTGCCGTACGCCATCTGGATTATGAAAAATTTCATGGACTCGGTGCCGATTGAGTTGGAGGAAGCTGCATGGACGGACGGCGCCTCGACGTGGACGAGTTTGCGGCAGGTGGTCGCACCACTCATGGTGCCAGGGATATTCACGGTCGGTATCTTCACGTTCGCGGGCAGTTGGGGAAATTTCTTTGTCCCGTTTATCCTCATCCAGTCTCCGTCGAAGCTACCGGCTTCGGTCAGCATCTATCAGTTCTTTGGTCAATATGGCATGGTCGAATACGGAAAATTGGCTGCATTTTCGATGCTTTATACCATCCCTGCGGTCGTCCTCTACATCATCGGTCAGCGCTACATGTCGGCTGGGTTCAGCTTTAGTGGGGCGACGAAAGGGTAGGGGCTATAACGAGCCGTTTGACCGATGAGGACACCTCGCGATGCCGTCTGGCTCGTGCACATGCGGCGTTAGACCAATGCGATGTACCATGTAACCTCGATGGCCAGATGGTACATCGCAGTCAGGCAGGTGAGAACCGGTGGGTTCCCCTGCCTTTTTCTATGTTGGTCTCCCCCGAGCGCTTGGCAGCCACTGCCGTCGCTCGACGGACTCGAGACGGTCCTCACGATTCCCACCTTGGGGAGACGTCCATCCGCGCGGGGCGCCAGCGCGAGGCGCCGACTTCCGGATTAACGACGCGTTTTGAAGAAACCGTGACTGTACCGGACATCAAAGGACATTTTGAGGCGGTCGAGGAAAAAGCGAAATTTGAGGTCGGTGATAGAGTGTGGATCCATTCGCTGAAGCAAATGTCCGTTGCGCGCGATATGTGCAGTGTACGATGCTCATGACGAGAATAGGCGTTGGCACCATGAACTGCTTCCTCCAATGGCATACGCTATGCCATTGGAGGGGGAGCACATGCGCGAAAACTGCAGTCGGCGACGGGAACTCCTAAAATATGTGTACGACACACATTTTGTCGCCCACAGGCGATGTTTGTTGGTCAACCCGCACAACCTGTCATCGAGCGATTTTATGCATTACATGTACCTCGAGGATAAGGAGTATATTCGAATTTGCCGCGCAGAGTTATGGAGCATCCGGATTCTGGCGAATGGAATCGATGTACTCGAGTTGAACAAACCGCTTCAAGGAAACGACGACTAGGCACTCGCTTCAGCTAGGAAGCGAGTGCCTTTGCGCGTTTTCTGTGTGCCAGCGCCTGCACGTCCATGTCACAGCACGCGTCGGCCGTATAAAAACTTGTCACTCCAGTAGGCGTTATTTAGGTTGATCGCCATTAGACCGTGACCGGTGACGGCGGCAAACTGGTTGTTGCCGAGATACACGCCATCGAATGTCGCGGTGCCGTTTGTCCCGTCCAGGTCAAAGAAGACAAGATCTCCCTCCTCTAGATCTGTGCGCGCGACCATCGTCCCGACTTGGGACTGTTCGGCAATCGTCCGCGGCAGTTGCACTCCGACTTGGGCGTATACGTATTGGAGAAACCCCGAAGCGTCAAACGAGACGCCCGACGGGTTGCTGAGCATCTGTTGAACGGTCGCATTCAACTGCGTTTGGTGTGACGTATTGACAGGTTTAGTCGGTACGAGTTTGATGATTACGTTGGACGGATTCGTCGTGGGTGTCGAGGTCGGCTTCGGTGAGCTCGCTGCAGGTTTCAGGGAGGGTCCCAAGAAATGAAATGCAATTACCGCAATGATTACGATCACGCCGCCAAGCATTCCACTAGCAATCATTTTGTACCGGGTGTTCACGGTGTGTCCTCGCTTTCCCGTCGTTTATATGGGTGCACGTTCAAAACCACATAGGCGTACATGCGTTCATGCCCCCAGATCTATAACGATATACTACTTATTCGAATGATATTCCTGTTTCATGGGCGTGGAAAATTCCGCGAACGCAGGAGATGAATGCATGTTGAACATCGACTGTAGCTCGCATCAGCAACAGATTATCACAAATCGCAGGCGTGCCGCAGTTACAATTCTACACCGTGAATCGCGAGCAGCGCCTTGACGCCGACCACCGTCGTATCGATTCCGCCGCGCAGAATCAAATCGGACAGGAACTCACGAAGCGGTTGATCGTCTTTTTGGCGCAGTGCGTAAACGACGTCTGAAAGCGACTGTTCGATCTCGAAGAGCGTCTCGTCTGGCACATCTGTGCCTTGCGCAATTTTTTCGCGCGTCGCCGCGCCCAGCGCCAGCACCTGCACCTCATCGGAAGCGCTGACGTGGAAAACGGTATCCAAATTTGCCGGGTTCATCACCAATTCCATGCCCTGACTCGTTAACTTTATCCACGAATAATGACTCCCTACGGGGCGACCGCAGCGGATGTACCCTTTTCGCTCTAAAAAATCCACAAATACAATTGTGTCCGCCAAATCGACGCGGAGAATCATCGCGACTTGCTGTGGCAGAAGGATATGTTCATCCAGACGAGTTTTTTGGCTCAACTTAAATAATTCGAGCAGTAGTGTCCGACAACCTTTTTCGAGATCTAACAACCCGTTCACCTCTGTTTGCGCATCAAGTCCCTACTAGATTCGCGTTCTGATAGCGACTATGCGTCGGTCGGACCCATTTCTACGATGCGCAGGGTGGCTACCACGGACGTAAAGGCCGACGACTGTTCGAATGCTTTGTCTGATAACGAGAATGCCGAATCGCCTTGGCGAGCGGGGGACGAATTTCTTTTGGGGTGAATGGATCTCCATCCTAGGCTACTTCCAGCCGAACCCGTCAACTAACCTCGCAGGCTTGGAAGGATGAATGAGTTGAATAGAGGTAGTCGTTTTGCACTCGTGACCGTCGGTTTGTCCGCATTAACTCTGACCCCTGTGACGGCTTTTGCCAACACGACGCACACCGTCAAGTCAGGGGAAACGCTGTGGGGCATCGCACGGACGGCAAAAACCACCGTACAGAAGTTACAGTCGTTAAACCACCTCAAGTCGGATACGATTGTCGTCGGGCAGCGTTTAGTGATTCCTACGTCCACAACGAAGAAATCCTCCGTACGACCCGCCAGCACACATCCCAGTGAAGCGGCTGTCAGTGCCCCAAAGCAACTGATACCGGTATATGAGTCGGCGGGGAAAAAGTATCACGTCACTTGGACAGTGCTCGCCGCCATTCATAAATTGGAAAGTGATTTCAACACGTCGGGCCGGCTCAAGAACGCAGAGGGCGCAGAAGGGCCAATGCAATTTATGCCGTCCACGTTCGCTGCATACGGCGTCGCCGCCCCAGGTCACAAAAAGCCAAACGTCTTCAACGTCGACGACGCAATCTATAGCACCGCACACATGCTCTCTGCGGACGGGTTTGCAACGAACCCTGAGGCGGCCTTGTACAACTACAACCACTCGAAGAGCTACGAAAACGAAGTGTTCCAGTTAGCAGGCATCTCCGTATAACGCTTCACGTCGACTGATTCGAGGCAAGTGATTCACAACGAGATCACTCGCTTCAAACCCGAGACCCATGTGGATTCCCCATATGGGTTTTTTTGTGCGAGCTTGACCTTTTGGTTTCGTCGATCCAGCGAAAGCTCGTTAGTCTTCAGACCTTTGGTCACACATCTGTCACGGTTAGAAATTGGACCTCTCGAGTTTGTGCGGTACACTAAGTGGGATATCGACTTAGTGGAGGTAACAACCGTGAAGATACAGGCGTTATTCTTGTGCGTCGTGACTGCACTTACGTTGAGCGGCTGCGCAAAGTTGAACAACCTCCCCGCCGCCAATACGAGTGAGTCGGCTGGAACGGCGACGCTCAGTCCGAAAGTGTACGCCGTATGCAAAGACATCTACACGAGCGTGCAAACCGCCGTGAGTGAAAATAAAGACACTGAATTCGACTCGAAACTCAAGGCCATCGAGGACATTGGGCAAAACAGTCGACAGGGAACGCCAAACTCGATCTTGTACGAGGACGCTGCCATGGTCATTTCGCTCGACGACGCAGCGAACGCCGAGGGCGCGCCAGCACGCGCTTCCAATGACCTCGCTAACGCTTTGGCCAAGTTGAAGGCGGACTTGGCCAAGTACAAGGCGAGCTGATTTTGAAGTGCCTTTGAACCAAACCATGTATCCTCGATAGGAGAAGATTGCTTTCCTCAGGGACAGGACGTTGGGACTGTTCCCTTTTTACGTTGGCAAAAGAACCGTACTTTGAAAGTGGGGCGAGACGATTCTTGTGACGATGTTAAAAAAAGTCGTGTATTCGCTTGAAGGCTTCGAGTTTATCGGCGTCTTAGCCACGCTTGCGGCCGGTGTCATTTTCTTTCACTACGGTGCTGCATTAGACCGGTTGATGGGGCAGGAAAACTATCATTGGCGGATGTTTGCCGTGATCGTGGGAATTTACGCACGGTTCATCCCTTACGCCATCGCCTTTGGCGCGCTCGTGGTGTTCGGCGTATCCTTGCGAATGCGCAGGCGGAGCAAGGACGCGCTGAAGCAGTTCGTTTACGGGCTGCGAATCTTTCTGGCCTATTGCCTGTTGCTGATTGTGTTTCGCGTCGTGAACTTTTATGTTCCCGTGCTTCACCCAGGTATTGATGACGCCGTCATCCAGCGAATTGACGCCTTTATTTTCGGAAACCAGGTCTCTTACTTGCTGCAACCGATGGCTTCACACTGGCTGACAGATTTGTTGACGGGCGCCTACGTGTCGTGGTTTTGGTTGTTGTTCGCAACGATTGCCCTCATGTTGGTGAAACGTCGCGAGGCGGCATCCGAGTATTTGTTGGCGACGCTCCTCGCGTTTTACGTCGGTTATGTCTGTTATGTGTTCGTCCCGGTGATCGGGCCCGGATATACATTGCATTACGCAGTTCAACTCGGCGACATTGCACCCACCTTTACGCTTTCGCGACTGCAGATCTCCCGTGACTGCTTCCCGAGTCTGCACACGGCGACGACCGTACTGATGGTGATCTACGTCGCTCGTTTTGCGCGCAAGTGGCTTTTGGCGTACATCCCGATGGCCGTACTGATCATCTTTGCGACGCTCTATTTGCGAATTCACTACGGCACTGACGATCTCGCCGGGATGCTCCTCGCGGTCCTTGTGTCGATGGTGACTCCCCGCCTCCATGGCTGGTGGGAGGTCCGCCGCCGAATGGCGCTGCCATATAAACATGACGAATCGCAAGACATCGCCAGACTGACCACATGATGGACAGGTCGTGAACTCCGCCTTCCCGATTGTTTTATTGAACTAGGCGAAATACGTCACTGAGCCAATAAACATATGGAACTGAATATAATGTTGTATATTTTATTGACTCAAAAATGAGGGAGACGGAGCAGAGAATTATATGCGCTCCGTCTCCCTTTTTCTGATGACGTATTCCTAAATTGCCGGTTGAGATGTGAACGTGAAAAATCAAGGTGTATGGCCATCCGGGAGATGTTTTCGAGCGGATAATTTACCGGACATCATATACAGAAAGTTGCATACTTATCCCATTTTCGAAAGGGGCACTTATTGCACATTCGCCCCCTACCGTGAAAATGGCATAAAAAAGCTCCCGTGTTCTCCCTCTTAGACATATCTGGATATTTTAGGAAGTCGGTTGAACTATGACTGTCAAACCGAGTTTCTCCAGAGAATGCAAGTGACGACGGATAACTCGTTCTCGGTTCCGCTCTTCGTGGTACGTTGGCCCAAGGTCCTCGTATTCTGTCTGATTGACCAGCATGTGATAGATGATAATTAACATGTAGTGACCGACTGCCACGGCTGCTCTCTTGATCCCCGACGCGCAGCGATTCGGTGATACTTAGCGGACAGATAGGTATTCTTTGTTCTGGCGGCGCCACGTGCGGCTTCGATTAACGCTTCTCGTAACCAAGGATCTCCCTTGCGGGTCTTGCCACTTCGTCGTTTACCCGCACTTTCATTGTTGCCTGGACACATTCCTGCCCAGGACGCCAGGTGTTGCGCACTTGGAAACCTGCTCATGTCGGTACCGATCTCCGCCAGTATCAGTTCCGCCGTCCGCTCGCCAATTCCAGGTATCGTCTGGATTCGCCGGAGATCTTCGTCAAAGGGCGCATCCGCTGCTCAATTTCAGCACTCACTTCCTCGATCAACTCATCAAGGTGATCGATGTGCCGAAGCTGAACAGCAAGCATCATCTGCTGGTGCGGACGAACAACACCGTGCAATGCACGTTTCAGTTCTGCGGTCTTGTTACGGAGGCGTCCCTTCACGATCTCCTTGAGCCGTGATTCATCCATTTGGCCACCAATGAGTTCAGTGAGGATGGCTCGACCCGATACGCCAACCACATCACTTGCCACCGATGCCAATTTGATATTTGCTCCTTCAAGGACTTTCTGGAGGCGGTTGACTTCATTGGCACGTTCCCGGACGAGAGACTTGCGGTACCGGACCAGTTCCCGAAGTTCACGCTGATTTCGGTCAGGGATATAGCTCCCCTTGAGCAGGCCATGACGCAGCAGGTCCGCTATCCATTCAGCGTCCCGAACATCCGTCTTTCGACCCGGAACCTGCTTGATGTGCTGGGCATTGACGACCAACGCCTCGAGATCCCTGTCTTCGAGAAGGTTGAAGATCGGCTTCCAAAAGACGCCCGTACTTTCCATCGCCACATGCGTACATTCGTGACCGAGAATCCACTTTATGAGGGACTCAAGGTCATCCGTCATCGTTCCGAACGTCCGAATCTCCTTTATCTCCGGCGTGATCACACAACCAACGACCTTCTTCTTGTGGACATCCAGTCCGCAGCATCGCTCGTGTACAACCTGCATAATGCTGCCACTCCTCACCCAAAGAAGTACAGCCACGTGGCGACCGATGCGATAGGAATTCTACCGTACGTGCTTCCCGACAGCGGGAGCGACAAATCGTGGTGCTCCAAGTCGCCAACTCCGTCTTATGCACGGACTCGTGGTACCAGGGGGCGACGAGCTCCGTGTGGCTGTCTAGCGACATAGTAGATCACGGATCTACATTTTCATAGATTGTGGTGCCGCCAGGCGGCATGGGGGTCTTATGCGCAAGTAGAGTACGTGCTAGATGCCCTTAAAACCTCTTGAATGAAATCGTTATCATTGACGCGATTGGAAATATCATGACACCTTGTCTTCGAACGGTTGCGCGTTGAGGTAGAGTAAACATAGGTGAATAGGTGTTTTAATAGGCTAAACAGCTTGATTCTCCTCCTCTATAGCGATAACCTCCCTTACTGCTTCTATGAACGATAATATAATTGGTGATAGCCACTTGTCTTTATGCCATAACATCTGTGTGTATACGTGCAAGTCCGGAATTTGCCACGGAAGAGCAACAAGTACGCCCCGTTCCACTTCGGCTTTTGTTACCATTTCGGGAAGAAAGGCAATACCGATTCCCGTAATTGCACATTGTTTAATAGCTTCAGCGTTTTGAAACTCCAAAAACGTAATACTATCGGTTCCCTCTTTCTCAAATGATCGGTCAAACATGGTTCGATAAGTACAACCCTTTTCGTTCGTTAGAAATACTTCCCCGTGAAAATCCTCCAGTTGTAGTGCGGTTCGTTTTGCGAGGGGATGGTCTGGAGCGACGAAAAAGCGGAAAGTTTCTTCCAGCAATGATTCCACTTCAAGTCCTGTTGAGCGAATGTGTTCGTCCAACATAAAGACTATATCAGCCGTACCGTCAAAGAGCGTTTGCTTGAGTTGTTGATTTGGAACAGAGCGGAAGATGAGACGAACTCCCGAATGGCGCGAACGAAATAGGTGAAAGACCGCTGGAAGCCGGTAGGCGCAAAGAACCTCGTTAGCACTTATAGTTAGGGTGCCACTTAGATTGTTTTCATCATCAAGAACGACACCGCGAGCTTCGTCCAATTTGTTTAGAACGCTTTGGATATGAATTAAAAAGCGATTACCTGCAGTTGTGAGAACGAGCTGCTTGCCCAAGCGATCAAAGAGATGAACCCCAAGTTCATCCTCCAATGCTTTTATCTGCATCGTGACGTTGGAGGGGACGTAGCTCAGCACTTCCGCAGCTCGACTGAAATTTAAAGTTGATGCAACCGTGCGGAACGTAATCAGTTGACGCAATTCCATCATACGAACCCCTTTTACTTTCAATATTAATGAATACCGCTTTCAATTTCATTCACTTTTATTGAAGGTATCACAGGCCTATATTAAGTACAAGAAACGCGGTTTACATGTCCGGTTTAATTTTTGATGGGAGCGACCACGCGATGGATTATGAAATTTTTGATTTAGGTGACGTTACCTTGCAATCAGGAGTGACGTTACCAAGTGCTTTTCTTGCATATAAGACTTATGGAAAATTAAATGAAAACAAAGATAATGTCATCGTCTACCCAACTGCTTTTGGCGACCAGCATGTCCAGAATGAGTGGTTGATTGGAGACGGTATGGCACTAAATCCGCAGAAATATTTTATTATCGTTCCAAATCTGCTAGGCAACGGATTATCTTCATCTCCCAGTAACACGCCGCCACCATTCGATCGCGCTAATTTTCCGCAGGTAACCATCTATGACAACGTTAAATTGCAGTATCGTCTCGTCACCGAAAAATTTAGCATTCAAAAGATTGCTCTCGTAGTTGGATGGTCCATGGGAGGCATTCAGTCATTTCAATGGGGAGCAAGTTATCCTGACATGGTGGAGCGAATTGCACCTTTCGCTGGGACAGCTAGGACTTGGCCCCATACCTTTGTGGTCTTGGATGGAATGAAAGCTCCGCTCATGGCTGCAGTAGACTTCGATTCAAGTAAATTACATCAGTTGACTTCTGCAGACATGCGCCCTGTGGGCCGTGTGTATGCAGGATGGGGCTTATCACAGGCATTTTACAGAGAGGAACTTTATCGTGAACTGGGATATGACTCATTGGCGGATTTTGTGGCTGGCGTCTGGGAAGATAGCTTTATGAAGATGGACCCGCACAATGTCCTGGCCATGTTATGGACTGGACAATTTGCAGATATTAGCGCAAACCCCTGCTATAATGGAGACTTCGAAGCGGCGCTCAAAAATATTAAAGCGCTTGCCTGCATCATGCCAGGGAGTACAGATCTCTTCTGCACACTCCACGATAATGAGTACGAGGCTAAGTTTATACCTAATGCTGTTCTTAATCCTATAGAGTCGATTTGGGGCCATTTTGCAGGTCGCGGAATCAACAGTGCTGATAATAAATTGATTAATGAAAACCTAACACGCTTGTTGGCACTTCATATAAACGGATAGATCATCCTTCGTGATGGTTCACCTTGTTCGGAATGGCGTCATTCGCCGGTGCTAGCGCAGAGATCGCTGTACAGGTCAATTGACCATTTCCATCTCGAAGCTACGTGTAACGTCCACGGATGCGGTTTATCGTTCGGTATGATCTAGGATAATTAGCTCCTAACGCGCAGTACATTGTGAAGGCTAGACGAAGTTATGCGTTTTTAGGTTGGAGGTAACTATATGCCACTATTTGAACTTGGATTCCCGGAACTCGGGGAGGGCCTGCATGAGGGTCGAATCAGTAAATGGCTCGTTCAGCCAGGAGACACCATTCAGGAAGACGATGCAATTGCTGAAGTGGAAAACGACAAATCTCTCGTTGAACTCCCGTCTCCGGTGAGTGGAAAAGTTGTCGAAATCAAGGTCGGGGACGGCATCACGTGTGTCGTTGGAGATATCATTGTCAGCATTGAGGTTGCTGACGACGTACAATTGGATGGCGCAGAAGGGGGTAACAAATCGTCAACTCCCCCGGCGAATGCACACACTCCCGCTATACAGAGTTCGGCATCTGCTAGTGTTTCAGAGCCAGAGGCAGTTCCGGAAAAGAGCGCTGCCGTCGACGTTCTGGCAATGCCAGTCGTACGTCGGTATGCTCGAGAGCAAGGAGTAAATATTGCATCTGTCCATGGCACGGGAAACAACGGCAAGGTAACCACGGCGGATATTGATGGTTTCATGAAAAGACAGGCAGCGGCTCTAACCCAATTATCGAACTCAGTAAGCACTCACAGAACGCCGTCCTCGACAATTGCACAGGCCCGCGGCGAGGAGAGCGAAGAACGCGTAGCATTGCCGATGATCCGTCAGGCGATTGCTCGTACGGTGGTCAAGAGTAAGTACACGGCACCTCACGTGACACTGATGGACGAGATCGACGTAACTGAACTCGTCAAGTTGCGCAAGGAAGTCAAACCTGTCGCCGAGGCTCGCGGCGTTAAGATTAGTTATCTTCCGTTCATCGTGAAGGCGCTGATCGTCGCTTTGCGATACCGCCCTCAATTGAACTCGTCGTTTGACGAAGCGAAACAGGAACTTGTACTGAAACACTACTATCATATCGGCATTATGACAGATACGGACCGCGGTCTTCTCGTTCCCGTCGTCAAACACGCTGATAAGAAAAACATGTGGGATATCGCGCAAGAGATCAACGTTCTCGCGGCACGTGGCCGAAGTGGGAAACTGTCCCTGGGCGAGATGAAGGGCAGTACCATCTCAATTACGAATATTGGTTCCGTTGGCGGTATGTTCTTCACCCCGATTATCAACTATCCTGAGGTCGCGATTCTTGGTGTAGGCCGCATCACGGAGAAACCTGTGTTTCGCGATGGGGAATTTGCAGTCGGACAAATGATGTCGCTCTCGTTAAGTTTCGATCACCGCATAATTGACGGCGCACTGGGGCAACAATTTATCAATGATATCAAACGTCTGTTGGAATATCCTTATCTGTTACTTTTGGACGTATAAGCAATGGTTCACTGGGGCAGATTATACTCTCTCAGTGATAAAACTCAATTCTCTATTCAGATTTCTAAACGTGACGCTATTGCATGTTACTGCCCGCTGATATGAACGACACCTGTCAAGCCCCGTGTCGCGATGGGGTTAAAGGCTCGGCCCGAAGGCAAGGTTCGTCGACGGTTGGCAGACTGATATACGCGGGTTGGTTACCGCATTTCGTACCTCCGTCAAAGGGCTGCCTCGGACTAGTCACGTGCGTCAGGTTATTACCTTGCACAAACGGGCAACGAGGGTTCCCTGTACCGGATTCCTCTGCCTTCAGGCCCAACCTTTAACCCATTTCTTGAATTGTTTTTTGTGTGCTATCTACTACATTGAGCCAAATAGTTACATAGCCTGCGATGTCTCCATCGCATTCTCTACCTCACATGCAATTGCCCATATGAAACCAAGTAGTTCTCTCGATACCGATGTCACTGCCACATTGTGATGCTTTCCTCTTGATACCATCCTCGTGTATTTCCGGTGTAGCCTGTCCTGTGCTCTCCATGCAATGTCCTGCACTTTCGGACTCTGTCCCTCTTGCCGTTTCTTGATCGCTCTCTTGACCGCTGGCTTATATCTATAGCACCAGGCCGCCTCACCGAGCACTCGTCGTAAGTGGGAATTTCCCGTCTTTGTGATTCCACCTTGCCACCTGGATGAGCCACTCGAGTACTCTCTGGGTACCAAGCCTGCATATGCCATTAACTGCTTTGGATTACGGAACCTCTTAAACTCTCCAATTTCAGCAACCAACGAAGTGGCTACAACTTCTGCCACACCACGTAGCGTTTGCAGTGCCTGAATCACCGGAGCACGCTCACTTTCTGTTGCCTCCAAATGAATAGCAGCCTCTAAACGACTGACTCGCCCGTCGATTTCCTGTAAGTGATGCCGATACTCCTGGAACACGACTTGCTCTCGACGGTCCGTCCAACTCAGTCCATCTAACCAACGCTCATACATCTTTCCCCAAGCTCGAAGCTTGGTTTGTGGACGCCTGTCATGTCTTAGAAGAAACTTTGACAGTTGGTGTCTTGCCCTGAGTCTATCTTCAATGGCATCCTCTCGAGCTCGTACCAAGTCCCGTAATGATTCGTTCTCTTCACTCGGTACAAACACCGAAGTTAACTCCCCAGCTCGGAACAACTGTGCCAGTCGTAATGCGTCACGTTTGTCCGTTTTCACCCTATCCCCCTGTCTGATGGGGATAAGAGAAGGTGCAATAACTGTACAAGACAAATCCATTGCGTGTAACAACCGATAAAGTCCGTACCCAGTTGGACCGGCCTCATAGCAGAATTCCAGCTGAACATCTTCGTCTCCCAATTGACGAACCAGGTTACGGATCGCCTCTACCGTGTGTGGAATCATCCCAACAAACCGAGAATCTTTTCTTCCTTCGTCAGCGACTGCAACTGCGATTTTCTCCTTAGACACATCCAAACCAACAAACTTTGTGGTAGTCTTCATAGTATCGGCTCCTTCGTATGTGGCTCTGCACTGGTTTCTCAAGATTCAGTGTAATCCAAGACCTACGAAATGGGGCCGGTGTCGTTCATTATGACTAGCGCAAGAGCGAAGCCTCTTGCTTCACTGCATATTCTTTCATGGCGGACTATTATCCGTGCCGTTTGTGAACGGTGAGCAGTCTTCATTTATTCATCCGGCGTTTTTCATACATGTCGTGAAATTCAGTCCTCAACGGGCTCCTTCCATAGTTGGCTTTTATTCGGGATGTTCTTGATTAGACTTAATGGATTTAATCCCATTTCTTTTGCCATCTTTACTGTTTCGTCGGTCAACCTACACCGAGCTTTCGCTTCTCGCCAGCGTTCCGCTTTGGTGTCCGGATTGGTCAAATCCGGTCCTCCATTCCCATGCCACTTTATTAACAACATGACGTTCGTCAACGGGTTAATTTTATATTGTTTTGTTCCAGCCACTCCAAAACAGCACGCTGGTGCGCTTCCCGCTCAAATTCAAACCACCGATTCCGTTCTTCCGGAAAATCGGATATCACATCTTTGAAACCACGGAACGGTTTCCTCCTATGTAGTGCTTCTTCAAGTGCCTCCCCAAGCACCTTAGAGGTTACAGTGGACGCAAATTCAGTCATCAAATGGTACGCGGTATCAGAGTCAATTTTCGGAACGTGAATGTACCGATCGTTAAACTCTAATTCCTCGTCCCACTCTTCATCCCGCTCACCGGTAAGCACCGGGTCGAGTCGCACGATGATCTCCCCGGTCTCAACATCTAGGAAATGATCGATTTCGTCGTTATTCATGGAATACGCATCACACAGCTCATTTAAATCCGTTTTGATTGAACGCATCATGGATCCCTCCTTGTCTCCGTGTACCGAGTGATTATGTCCATTATACAAATTCTTCAAAAACATTGTGGGTTTACACCACTATGTCATGACCATTCTGTTGATGGGAGAGTTGCCATAAGGAGGTATGTGAAGATGAAGTTATCGATAGCATCCGAGACATTCTTGAGCGTTCGAAATCAAGAGGGCTTTTCAAGACAGACTATTCGCGCGTATCGTTTGCAACACAAGCTTCTGATCCGTGACGTTGGCGACATGGAAATCGCAGACGTGACACTTCAGACGCTGCGGGATCATCTCAATAACAACGGACATCTCAAGCCAGCAAGTCTTGGACATAAGATTCGCGCAATCAAGAGCCTGTTTAACTGGTTGACTGAGGAAGAGTTAGTCTCACGGAACCCCACCCTCAAGTTAAAGGAACCAAAACGCGGTAAACGTGTTCCAAAAGCCCTGACCATAGAAGAACTGGAGATGCTCCGAGACTCGTGTTTGAATCCCTTGGAGCACGCACTTGTCGAGTTTTCGTTTGCGACCGGCTGTCGTGTAGCAGAACTTCAGCGCGTGAACTGCGTCGACATTGACTGGCAACGGAGTGCAGTCAACGTTCTGGGTAAAGGGAACAAGGAGCGCGAAGTTTACTTTGGTGCAAAAGCCTGTATATGGTTGCAGCGCTATATAGAGCAAAGATCCGACAGTGACCGTGCTCTCTTTGTGACGGTACGCAAGCCACACCGAATGTCCATTCACCAAATCCAGTACGTCTTTAAACGGATTGTAAGGCGATGCGGTTTAGAGGAGCGCGTTAGCTCGCATAAAATGCGGCATACTCTGGCAACAGTCCTAATTAACCAAGGAGCACCGCTAGTCGCTGTACAGTCGATTCTGGGTCACGAGAAGCCGGAAACAACACAACTTTATGCCGCTCTCAGTGGCTCGACACGTCAGCAGTCTTATCAACGGTACTTCGTTCAGTGATATCGAAGGGTTTGGATTACGACACGGTTCTCCAAACCCCAAGCAATGTGTGTGGTAAAATATTCAATCAATACAGTGCGTTTCGGTGCTAAACGGGCAGTAATGTTGATTATGGGAGGGGTTCCGTGAAATACGCAAAAGAATTGCTCTGGGTTCTGCTTCCTTTTGCGATTGGGTGGGGTGGTCTATATTTTATCCCTGCACCGCTACTAAGTCAGTTCATCATCGTTATGTTTTGGTTTTGGGTCGGTAGAAGGTTCGCTGGACTTAACATGTCGAAGATACGGAGCTTTGCACTTGGCAATAGTGTATGGGGGATATGTCTCGTTATATTCATTTGGCAGTTTTTACTCGAATCAGAAGCTCACAGAAACACATTGTTAGAGTTGATATCGAAGTATTACATGTCGTCATTCTATTGGCTTACACACGTGCTTCCCAGTATGGTTAATACCAACTTAACCACGTTGACTGTCACGATCCTCAGTTTAATAGGGTACTTCTTAATGCTTGTCGTGTTTACCCTCGGGTTTTCATTGGGAAGGCATAAACACACGCCTGCTTCTTGAACATAAGACCCCCATGCCGCCTGGCGGCACCACAATCTATGAAAATGTAGATCCGTGATCTACTATGTCGCTAGACAGCCACACGGAGCTCGTCGCCCCCTGGTACCACGAGTCCGTGCATAAGACGGAGTTGGCGACTTGGAGCACCACGATTTGTCGCTCCCGCTGTCGGGAAGCACGTACGGTAGAATTCCTATCGCATCGGTCGCCACGTGGCTGTACTTCTTTGGGTAAGGAGTGGCAGCATTATGCAGGTTGTACACGAGCGATGCTGCGGACTGGATGTCCACAAGAAGAAGGTCGTTGGTTGTGTGATCACGCCGGAGATAAAGGAGATTCGGACGTTCGGAACGATGACGGATGACCTTGAGTCCCTCATAAAGTGGATTCTCGGTCATGAATGCACGCATGTGGCGATGGAAAGTACGGGCGTCTTTTGGAAGCCGATCTTCAACCTTCTCGAAGACAGGGATCTCGAGGCGTTGGTCGTCAATGCCCAGCACATCAAGCAGGTTCCGGGTCGAAAGACGGATGTTCGGGACGCTGAATGGATAGCGGACCTGCTGCGCCATGGCCTGCTCAAGGGGAGCTATATCCCTGACCGAAATCAGCGTGAACTTCGGGAACTGGTCCGGTACCGCAAGTCTCTCGTCCGGGAACGTGCCAATGAAGTCAACCGCCTCCAGAAAGTCCTTGAAGGAGCAAATATCAAATTGGCATCGGTGGCAAGTGATGTGGTTGGCGTATCGGGTCGAGCCATCCTCACTGAACTCATTGGTGGAAAAATGGATGAATCACGGCTCAAGGAGATCGTGAAGGGACGCCTCCGTAACAAGACCGCAGAACTGAAACGTGCATTGCACGGTGTTGTTCGTCCGCACCAGCAGATGATGCTTGCTGTTCAGCTTCGGCACATCGATCACCTTGATGAGTTGATCGAGGAAGTGAGTGCTGAAATTGAGCAGCGGATGCGCCCTTTTGACGAAGATCTCCGGCGAATCCAGACGATACCTGGAATTGGCGAGCGGACGGCGGAACTGATACTGGCGGAGATCGGTACCGACATGAGCAGGTTTCCAAGTGCGCAACACCTGGCGTCCTGGGCAGGAATGTGTCCAGGCAACAATGAAAGTGCGGGTAAACGACGAAGTGGCAAGACCCGCAAGGGAGATCCTTGGTTACGAGAAGCGTTAATCGAAGCCGCACGTGGCGCCGCCAGAACAAAGAATACCTATCTGTCCGCTAAGTATCACCGAATCGCTGCGCGTCGGGGATCCAAGAGAGCAGCCGTGGCAGTCGGTCACTACATGTTAATTATCATCTATCACATGCTGGTCAATCAGACAGAATACGAGGACCTTGGGCCAACGTACCACGAAGAGCGGAACCGAGAACGAGTTATCCGTCGTCACTTGTATTCTCTGGAGAAACTCGGTTTGACAGTCATAGTTCAACCAACTTCCTCTCGGGTTCGACAGTTACAACCCGTTTATAAGCATTTGTGGATAACCGGAATCCCGTAACGGCGCGGAATTCCGGTTATTTTATGTAGGCATTTTTACGAAAAGTTGTAGACATGCGAATTTCTGTGGATAACTAGTATTGTTATCCACAGTAGTTGACTTCGTAGAACATATGATTTTTAAATGTAGACATGTACATACGGCGGATATCACGAAAAAATAAAAACGGTTCTGTCACGTCCTACGTGCAGCTTGCCCATAATGAACGCAATCCCAAGACCGGCAATCCCCAAGCGAAAGTCCTCTACCACTTCGGGCGTGAAGATGAAGTGGACATGGATGGATTGAAGAGGCTTGCCGCGAGCATCTCACGATTCCTTGGTGATGAACCCGTTGCGTCGGAGCCCAAGGATAGCGTGCAGTTGAGTCTGCTCGATAGCAAAACGTTTGGCACCGCTTATATCGTCGACTCGTTGTGGCATGAACTTGGCGTGGGTCAAGCCATATCCAAGCGTCTGGCACAGCGCAAATATGAAGCCCCGATAGAGCGGGCCATCTTTGCGATGGTCGCCAATCGAGCCTTGGACCCCTCGAGCAAGCTTGGCATGGAGGACTGGGTGAAGCGAGACATCGCACTCCCCGGTGTTGAGAACTTTGAGGTCCACCAGGGGTACCGTGCAATGGATTTCCTGATTGAATCGGACGTAGACATCCAGAGAGAAGTGTTCGAGACTGTCGCCGACTTGTTGAACCTGGAAGTCGACTTACTGTTCTTTGACACCACGTCAAGCTACTTTGAAATGGATGACGAGCCGGAAGAAGACAGTCTGAAGCAACCCGGCTACTCCAAGGACCACCGGCCGGACTTACCGCAGGTCGTAATTGGTTTTGTAGTGACCCGAGACGGCATCCCTGTGCGGTGTTGGGTATGGCCAGGAACACGTCAGACATGACCGTCATTCCAGAAGTGAAGAAGGACCTCATTGGCTGGCGTCTCGGACGCGTCGTTACGGTCGTCGACCGTGGGTTCAGCTCGGAGGACAATTTACGTGAACTCCAGAAAGCCGGAGGGCATTACATTGCTGGAGAGAAGATGACCTCTGGGAAGCAGACAGTCGAAGATGCCATGTCTCGTCCTGGGCGATTTAAAACGATACGGGATAACCTTGAAATAAAGGAAATCGTCGTAGGAGACGGTGAGGCACGGGTCCGATATGTGCTCGTTCGCAACCCAGATGAAGCTCGCCGAGATGCGTTTCGGCGCGAGGCACACCTCAAGGCCCTGGAAGCAGAGCTCGCACGACTCAAGGAGTTGGATAACGACGCACACACCAAGGCGCACTGTCGATTGCAAAGTCACCCGACCTTCAAGCGTTACTTGAAGTCGGACAAGCGTGGCAATCTCACAGTTGACCACCAGGCGGTTAAGGCGATGGAACGACTGGACGGAAAGTATCTGATCCGAACCTCAGACGACACACTGTCCGCGGAAGATGTGGCCCTTGGATACAAGCAGCTCTGGCAGGTTGAGGCGGCATTCCGTTCTCTGAAACAGACCATGGAATTGCGCCCGATGTACCACAGGAAGAATGAGCGGATTCGGGCACATGTACTACTGTGCTGGCTCTCGTTACTTTTGGTTCGGGTGGCAGAGAACCGAACTAGCCACACATGGCGAGAGATCCGTTCTGTCATGAACGAGATGCACCTTGTAACCTACAAAGCTGGTAGCGGCAGAGTCCGGCAGCGAACAGAAGTAACCCCGGAGCAGGCACAAATCCTGAAAGCGCTGGGTTACGAACATCCACCGTTGTTCTCGGACATATCCACAGATACGCTGTAGGCACCACACGAAGTTATCCACAGTCCCGAAACCCTAGAAGCACCAACGGGTTTCGGGATTTCGTGTATCTACGACTGTCGAAGCCGAGTTCCTGAAATATCCAGATATGTCTAAGAGGGAGAACACGGGAGCTTTTTTATGCCATTTTCACGGTAGGGGGCGAGAGCCGAGCAAGATTGTCGGTTCCGGCTTGCATCATTACTCGACCGTCAAAAGCCATGTATACGCGCTGCATACGGGACTATCGGGCAGTAATACGACGTAAATACATCGAAATGTTTTAAGAAGAAATGACGGCTTAGAGACAGGGGTGAAAGAGTGGATATTGACGTTTCGTTAGTACGTCGATTGATATTAAAGCAGTTTCCCAGATGGGCAGGTCTTCTTATCAAGCCTGTAGAGCTTAGTGGTTGGGACAACAGAACTTTTCGCCTTGGTGACGACATGACGGTGAGGTTACCTAGTCACGAGGCGTATGAGGCACAAGTGAAAAAAGAACAACAATGGCTGCCCAGGCTTGCTTCCCGTCTGCCTATAGCGATTCCGACTCCTATAGCTATGGGTACGCCGTCTGAGGAGTATCCATTGCATTGGTCAATTTACCGTTGGATTGATGGCGAGAATGCGACAACTGAACGCATTACTAACCTGAACGACTTTGCTATCGAGTTAGCCCAATTTCTCAATACCTTGCAACAAATAGATGCGAATGGTGGTCCTCCACCTGGAGCCCATAATTTTTACCGTGGTGGTCCATTGGGCATTTATGACAGGGAAACTCGAAATGCTATTGCAGACCTGAACGGTATGATTGATAGAGTCGGGGCGATTACGGTATGGGAGTCAGCGATTCAGACGGTTTGGAATACCCCCCCTGTCTGGGTTCATGGAGACGTGTATCCAACAAACCTATTAGTCAAAGATAGACGTCTAAGTGCCGTCATTGATTTTGGCTGTTCGGGGGTAGGAGACCCAGCGTGCGATTTAACGATTGCATGGACGTTTTTTTTCGGGGAAAGCCGAGAAACTTTCCGTTCTCATCTTCAACTTGATGATGCAACATGGGAGAGAGCCCGTGGGTGGGCATTGTGGAAAGCCTTGACGACTATTGCATACCCATCAAATTACCCATCGGGACGGTTGGAAGAATCTCTTCGTGTGATTAAAGACGTGATTGCCGAACATAAGCCACGGTGATATGACACAGCCAGTTACGTTACGTCAATCTTGAACAAACGGGGGTTAGTTTAAGAAGGGATCAATTCCTATACTGCATCAATATACAAGACACGGCATATCAGTAGGCCGTGTTTTTGTCATTCTTAAGGTGATAGCATGCTCGACAATGTAATGCAGATGATTGTTCAGAATGCCTTGTCTCGCGCATATCCGCAGGGTCTTCCGTCGAATATCGTCTTGCAACAGTTCTCTAGTGCAAACGATACAGTTGGTCTTCCGGACAACGTGAACGCCATTCTTCGTGAAGGTGGATATCCTTATGGCTACGGCGAATTTTTGCCTCCGTGGTCACAATGGAACTTGTCTGGATTGACCCCAAATCAATATCCTGGTTCGCTATCTGTCTTGTCGGGGAATACAGGCGGAACAGGGTCAATCTCCCTCACGGAACCCGAAGCAACGGCATGGCTACTTCGAGTGAGCAGTTACCTTTCATCTGGAACGTCCATTTCTCTATCCGGTTCCCAGGAGATAACGCCCATAAGTCCTGCGCCGATTCCGATGTATGGCGATCCATTCGAATGGTTCGGCGCTTGGTACATTCAACAGGATTTAACCAATTGGGGGACGCCGCCAGGATGGAATGATCCATATGCCATGTGGTTGGGGCCAGACTCGAATTTCCCTTTTACAACATCCATCGGGCAGTGGTTATTGGGTAAATGGCTCTATGTTCCGGTCGATGGTTTGTATTACACCTGTTACCTTTCGGCGGACGATACAGCCACGCTTTACATAGATGGGCAAGAAGTCTGTAGTGGTGGACATTATTCGGGGTCTCCTGCAGTCGGGCAAATCCAACTGTCACAGGGGATTCACAAGCTCACAATCGATGCCATAAACTACGGACTTCAACCTCCGGCGACAGGCGTTCTCTTGTCCATACAAGACCCACAAGGAAATGTGATCGAAAACGGAACAGGTGCCGATTGGATTACTACTGGTTTCGTCAATCAAGTATGGAGTTACACAGGGGCAGTTCCGCTCATGAACTATTCGTGGTACGTGATCGACGAGCCAACATCCACGGATTCGACGTTGAACCTTGAACTGGATGGCGCCGGTGCTGTCGTGAACAACATATGGCTATTCAGTATTCCTCCTTGGAAATGGGATGAAGCTGGACGGTATGACCAGTCACAGAACAACACTCTTGCAATCAAAGTAACCACCGTTGGGAGCGTGAATTTATGATATCTGACGGTCTAGGCATTGCAGGACGTGTGCTCCTTACGGTTAGGGATGCACAAGGGAACATTCGTGAACAATCGGAACACAGGAATACAATCACCAACTGGACGCGAGCGCTGATCGCGTCTTTTTTATCAGGTTCAATGACCAATATTTTTGTTGGTACATCGCATGTTCAACCTAGTTTGCCTTACGCCATTGCGCTCGGAACTGGTACTGGAACTCCGCAACTCACGGATACCAGTATGTTTTCAGAGACGTACAACACGCGCCAACAGTACACATATCGTGACGTTCTGAATGGGTACTACGCTCAAACAGTTGTGCAATATCCTGTCAATACAAGCGGAAATCCAATCACCTACACAGAGGCTGGACTTTGGGATCAGGTTTATACATCAACGACATTAACAGGCCCTGTTGTGCCAGGGGATAACCAAATCGGTGTAGACAGCAATGCTCCATCGATGATGAATGGTCAGCAGTTGTACATAGCCGATTCGACCAATCCAGAATACGCAACTGTTTCTGGTTCATATGCATCCGGACAAGGTTCGTGGTTTCTCCAAAGTGGACTCCAATACAGTCATGCGATGGGAACGACCGTGTATTGCTTCTCCGGCAATCTTCTCGCGCATGTCGTGTTTCAAGGTAACGGGGTGACAGTAGGCCCCGGTGAACAGCTTACGGCCCAATGGCAGATTTACGCGCAGAACGGTTAATGGGGGATATTAAATGCCAAACCAATATGGTCTCTATCCAATAAGTAAGGGCGCAATCCCTCAATCCAGTGATTTGAATCAGATTTTGCAAGGATTCTTAGGGCAATTGGACATGGGCGCGTTGTCCTTTCTTAAACCCCTTTCGGCACCTGGAGCACCTACTGTCGCTCTTAACGGCGCGGGCAACCTTACGGGTACATACGGTTACGTGGTCACCTATTGTACGGGTATCGTTCAAAGCAATGGCACGCTGAATATTATCGGTGAAACACTCGCGGGTACGGTTAGCTCGTCTGTTAGCCCAAAAAGCCAGCAAGTCATGCTCAGTAATATCCCAACAGGGCCGACAGGAACCGTTGCGAGACGTATCTATCGCAACCAATCAAGCGGTAGCGCGTCAAATGGGCCGTTCTTACTTCTCGCAACGATCCCAGATAATACAACCACCACATTCCCCGACAACGTTCCAGACAGCAATCTAGGCGCCGACGCGCCCGTGGTAAATACAAAAGGAACGCAATTCACGACCTTATATGCGGCTGCAGGCGTCAATATCCTTGGTCTTACCGCACCAACCAACGTACAGGCAACTCAAAGCACTGTAGCAAACGAAGGCCTTGTGGAAGGTGTGACATATTATTTTTGGGTCACGTCTTTGGACTATCAGGGTGGGGAAACCACTGTCGGTAACATGGCTAGTTATACGCTCAATTCGTCCAATGGTAATTACGGAATCCACATTTCATGGGACGATGTGCCTGGCGCAACGCAGTATAAAATTTATATCAACTCAAACGATACAAACCCTCAAACTGGTGGCCTTCTTGCTACTGTTAGTGGGTCAACGAATGATTATGACTGGGATGGCGCACCTTCGACTTCAGGAACACCTCCAACCACTAACACAACCGGCTTTGTTACTGCTAATGGCGGTATGACTGCCCATAATGGGGCTACAGTATGGGACGATTCTAATCGCGGATTCGATGTTTATATACCGATTCTAGCGCCGATTACGCCTGCTACGACTACCTCTACAAGCTGGAGTGATATATCGGGTTCTTATTTTGAAGTGACCAGTGACTTTATAGGGTACAAAGCAGCGTTGTTTGAAGCCGTTGCTTGGAACTCGACTTCAGGTGATCAGGCGCAAGTAGCAATTCGAGATGGAAATAACAATGTCATTTGTTCGTTCCATACGACAAACACCTACGGGACAATCATACGAACTCCTTTCACACCGACAATAGGAACCCAATGTCCATTGCAACTCAATCGGGAGGCACATGCAACCTTACCCAAGCCAAGGTTGTTCTTGTGTACTAACGAAAGGGGTGAAAACGTGATTCTGTACTACGCAGAGGACGGAACCATTGTAGCGGCTTCTTCTGGCGGTCAACCAAACGATGCAGATACATCCTTTAGGCCACAGGGAGCGATAAGCGTTTTATATCTCAGTGATACAGAGTATGCCGATGTGTATGCCAATTCCATGCGATACAAAATCATCAATGGTGAGCCCGTTCGAATCAACGAATGCTCATTAGAGCATCCGCTTCTGGATGTGTTGATGGAATTCTGTTTATCGGTGGCCAAAGTAACAACATTGAATTGCAAGCCTATCTCCCGACAGGAAGCACGACATATACAGTCGCGCCATGCGGACAAGGAAGCAGGTCATTTCTTGAATCGTATTACGTGCTGTCTCCTGCTGATATCCAGTCACTTCTTGCAGACATTGGTACTGCGGTGAATCTCTTGACTGATGCGGTGTTCAACGTGATTTTGCCTGCATTACAGAATCAGACGTATACGCCTATCAGCCTAACCGCGAACCAATCGAATGCATTGGCGGACTTCGAAGATCAACCGCCGGAACAGGATTTCATCAAGGGATCGCAATTGTCTTTGAGCTTGGTACGGCGTATTTCAGAAAGCACGCTCTTAGAGGACACAATCGATGCATTATCTAACGACATGCCGGTTCTCTTCGGCTTCACTGTATTTCTTGCATTGGAGTCACAGGAAGTCGCTGAAACTGGCATTTTGCCATTGCCGACAGAAGGGGAACAGCCTTTGGGCGGGCATGCGGTGATTGCAGTTGGTCACAATGACGATAAACAAATGATCCTCGTCCGTAACCAATGGGGCGCAGATTGGGGTCTGGAAGGCTACTTCTGGATGCCATATGAATACTACGCAAATCTCGTTTCGGAGGCCTATGTCATTGATGATCTAGCAGCATAACAGAGGTGATCAACATGTACCTCGCTAAACCAGGCGATATCTTGCTTTATCGTAAATCCCCATCCATAGGCGATGATCTTATCATCGAAGGCGAATCGTTCGAGGACGGTCGCCAAGACCGCGAATATTACCACGTTGCCATTGCCCTCGATGCGAATAACAAAATCGAAGCCTATGGGAAATCAGTCGCAATCCATCCAATCGACTACGGGAATTTTGACGCTTTCCGTCCTCCAATCGGTTCTCATCGTGTAAAATCCGCTCTCGCGGTCATTCGTCGGTGTGTCGGCCAAGGTTACGATTGGTGGCTCATCATCGATGACGCCATTCGATACCTTACAAAGTTCATTCCCAAACGTCTCGGCGGTCCTTGGCATTTACCTGTCTCTTTCATTCAGAGTGATGAACGTCGCGGCAAGGTGTGCTCATCCCTTGCGGTGGCGTATCTGAATGCGGCGTTATGGGGGCCAAAATTGGGTCGCAATGCTTCGCCCGAAGATATCTATCTGGCAGTCAAGGACTTCCCGATATATGTCTGAGGTGGTGTTGGATATGGGCGAAAACTCACAAGAGGTACAATTGGCGATTGCCACTAACGACATCATTTGGATGAAAGCAACGATTGCGGATATGAACGAAGGTATCAAGAACTTGCAAGAAGCCCTAGAAAGGGCAATTAAGACACAAGACGAGAAATACGCGACGAAAGTGGAAGTGGAGACAGTCCGCAAGGACGTTGAAAACCTAAAGCAATGGCGTTGGAAAATCGGCGGTGCTTTGGGTCTAATCGGAATGGTCATCGGATGGGTCGCGAGCTTGGGTCACAATTTGCCTCAGTTTCATCCCGGCTTTCCGTTTACAGTCTTCTCAAAGTATGCGGATTTTACTATGCCGCAAGTGTATTGGGACGACATGCAACTGTCACCAACCACTGCATTGAATGAATGCCTTGCGTATTACAACAAATACGACGTTCCAATCGTCCCAATCGGTCAATTGTATGGTCCTGTTACGCCTGATCAAATCAAGTCGTTCATAAGCGGATGTTCAGGTCTCTCGGGATATTCCTTCTGGGATTACCAACATTGCACGGCGGCTATGTGGCAAGCAGTGCTGGATGGGCAAGGAGGGTCTAAAGTGGAATTTTCACCATTGACCGTTGAAATCAACGGCCTCAAACAACCTGACGGTATAGACGTGAACAGCGTTACGTACGTGAACTGGGGCGCACTTGAAGTGGTAAAGGTTCCGTTTACGAATAAAGGTAACGGTCTATTCACCATTCGTGGAAAAGACGTTCAAGGCGTGATTCAAAACAACGTCACGTATTTTCCGTGGTATATCGCACTCGTTGGCTATACGCCCGTTCGCATAACTGGCGGATGGAACTTCACGAATCAACAACCGGCGCCTGCTCCATCAACTCCAACGAACGCCGCAATCGCCTCCCAAGTCACCAACCTACTGCAACAAGTAGAAAATCTGTTGAAAGGTGTGAAGTAACATGCAAGGTTTAGAAATTAAAATCGTGGAAGGTCTTCTCGACTTACTGATTATCGCTGTGATCATAGGTCTCCTTTATTCCAGGCCACAGATCAAGAAAATCGTTGATGCACATTTGAGTGCACAACAAGCAGCTGTCGCCAATAACGTGATTGATGGATTGGCAAACATTGCGGAAGCCGTTGTCCAAGACTTCAATCAACGGATTGTCGCATCCGCAAAGGCAAACGGTGTATTCACGCCTCAATTGGCTCAATCTGTCAAACAGGATGCAATTCAAGCTGTACTCTCTCAAGGTGCTGGGCTCATTTCTGTTGGTGGTGAGGCTCGTGGATGTTCAGAAGCTGGTTAGCAGTTTAATCGAGAAGGCTGTTGCAGAAAATCATATTCCAACGCAACAAAATTCGGCGGGTTGAAGAAAAAACGGCCTCGTAATAGCCCGTCTGAAGCGTTTTTGATGACCTTCAGGTGATAATATATCGAACCTGGTCATCAATCGTTAGAAAAAGGGTTAGAATGCGTATTCTCGAAAATTCGGTTTTGAGCATACAAAAGGAGTCCCAATCGAGCATACAAAATGTTATAGTGAATGTATGATTGATTTCGACATCGTGTATCTTTAAAAAAGGAGCCAGAGCTGCAACTCTGACTCCTTGCGATACATCGCCTTGAGTGACTGGGCTTCCCACACTCGGACGATCAAACAATCGCCACTATGCGGCAAGTCGAGATAAGTCACCCCAGAGGGCGCTAACCTATAGGGGTGACTTATTTATGTTTGCGACGGAGTCGCTTTGCGGCTTCTAGTACGACTTTAAAGATGGCTTTGAAGTCATAACCACCTTATAGACTGCATCTAATACTGCGTCTATGTGTACCATGCCCATGCCTCCCCTCAGTCCGAAAGACTGTGTGGGAAGGCGAATAAGTCACCCGCGGTTAGTATCGCTGGGATAATTTTATCATTCTTACCAAAACAATTGTTAATGCAATTTGTCGAATCTTGTCCGCGGTAGGCAAGGTATTTTTGTGTCTACGTCATCCATTTCCTCACGGCTGTAGGGTATTTTAGATTGTCGGGGAGTGATTCAATGAGCGAGAAAACACGTAGAATTTTAATAAATATGTTGGTTCGACTGTGGACTTACAAACCCAATGTATCATGAAGCGGAGAATCCAACGAGTGAGCCAATGCCCTCGTTACTAAACAAGGGCGCGATGGGTAGAGGGCCCGCAGAACAATTCGGAGATGTAGACAACTGCAAGGCACTCATTTTCTGCATTTTAATAGGGAATAGGCCATGTTCACGCACATCTTGCTGGAGCAACTTCTTAAACATTCGCCCCCGTTTGTTCAATAGCATTTCGGTGAAATCTATTAATATTTTTGATATAAAAGCTGCGGAGTCGAATGATTGAAACAGGAGGTTCCTGCTAGGCGATGACGTTGATGTTTAAAATTAGACGCCACCGCCGTTGAATTCACATATCGGATTTAAGATATTCTCCGTTTATAACCCCACACTGCAAATATATACGCAACAACCAGAATGCCTAGACACCACGCGAGCGCAATCCAAATGTCATGTGCGACAGGCTGCCCTGAAAACAAAGACCGAATTGCATCAACAATGCTTCACTTCAAAATCGACGCCCTTTAGGAGTTCTGTGTCTTTGAAAAACTTTCGCAGACCTTTCACTTCAATTGCTTTTTCCATCTCGATATCCCCCTTTTACTTTGTTTTATCCGTAACCTTTTTCATGGCCTTGTTAACTTCTTGGTCAACAGATTCTTGATAGATGTCAGCATAAGTTTTTGAATCTTTGATTAGATCGTCGCAGAAAGCCGCTACGTCACTGCCCGTCACTTCGAGCACGCCTTTCCCCAAGGCCGCGCCCTCTTCAAAAAGGTCGATAATCCCCGAGAGCAAACCCGTCCCGTCGGTTAGCTCAACAGGGCCGACCTTAAAGAGATATTTTTGAATCTCTTTATAAACAATCTGATAATCTTGCGGGAGCGCTTTGACACGCGCCACGTGCGCTCGCCACTCTCTTTTGCCTTCGATGATATCTCGTATTCTCATTTTATCCTCCTATTTACCTAATTTTTTGGCGATATTATTGTTGAGTTGCTCGCGCCACTTGTCGCGAAAAGACTTTGCCCCTTCTTCGCCGACCAGCGCTGAACAGAAGCCTTTGATATCGTCACCCAAAACCTCTTGGACACTCTGACCGTCCGACGCCGTTTCTTCGAGCAGGCCAAGCACACCGTCAAGAATTGGCATGAGGTTGCGACCGGTGAAATCTGAGTGCGGCCAAAGATTGGCATTAATTTTTTTCCATGCCGCTTGATAATCAGCCGGCAGCTTTTTGGTTCTCAGTTCGAAAGTTTTCAATTCTTTAGTCATGTCGCTGCCCGTGATTTTCTCCCAAAAATTCATTAGTTCCTCTCCTTTAACTCATTAATTTTTGATGATACGAACTCCCATTTTTCCCAGAACTTCCGCAGTTCCTCACGTCCCGCGTCGTTGAGCACGAAAAACTTTCGCGGCGGTCCCATGTCGGAGGGCTTTTTAGTGACCTCTACCAGCTTGCTTCTTTCAAGCCGGATCAGAATGGTGTACACCGTTCCATCCACAACATCTGTGAAGCCGAGGGCATTCAGCCGCCGCGTGATTTCGTAGCCGTAGGTTTCTTTGCGGCTTATAATTTCAAGGACGCAGCCCTCAAGCACGCCTTTGAGCATTTCCGTTAGGTTTTCCAAATTTCTCCCTCATTTGTGTTCAGTACTCTGCATCACATGTATTCAGTAATACTGATAATAAGTGTTACTCATTACCGGTACATAGTATCACTCAATAGCGTTACGTGTCAAGAATTAAGCTTTTCGTCA
Organism: Alicyclobacillus fastidiosus; assembly: GCF_026651875.1. Classification (GTDB taxonomy): domain Bacteria; phylum Bacillota; class Bacilli; order Alicyclobacillales; family Alicyclobacillaceae; genus Alicyclobacillus; species Alicyclobacillus fastidiosus. Next base: position 1,182,940 of record NZ_CP104067.1, read on the forward strand.
AATTATCGAAGGGATTTTGGAGTTTAGTCAAGGATGGAACTGATTAAGTCAAAGCCAAACGCAGTTGGGGCATGGTGAGGCAGGTCACTACGTTAATGGCAGGGGTATCAGTGTAAAGGGCAAAAGGTATGTCGCTCTTGGACATTGCTGCCCAACCGCGCAATAAGACTCGGTCCACGGCGACGCATGTTTATGCAAGCACGAAAATCCGTGGACCTTGCTCCCATTTATCCATATGCTCAATAGCATGTTTCAAACGTGCACCACACACTGCTCACTTTACGGCAGCTATCAGTGCTCGATTGCCATGCACATGTAAAGTGACCGCATGAAACATACATGCACGCAGCCATTCAAGATGAGTTTCCAATGTGACCGGAAAGTCTCCATCTTCTTTGAGAATGGCTGTGTGCTCATCGAAAGTATTGCCTTCTTGGGGCGCAGTTCCTGAACCGTGATAACGATCCAAGCGGTTCCAAACGGATTGCAACAGAGGAAACACAACCTCATTTTCAACTTTGAGTCGATCCAAAAGAAGAAAAACACCACCAGGACGTAAAAGGGTATGTATATGGCGGTATGCGCTCTGCATATCCGGAGCAGATAAGTGATGCAGTGACTGAATAGCGATGACTGCACCTACTTCCGATACAGGTAACTGAATACTGGATAACTGGGCTAAATCCCCATGTACAGGAACAAAGCGGTGGGCATACCCTTGCAGACGATTCGCTGCTAGACGTGCCATAGCAAGAGAATTGTCGATACCAACGACTTGGGCATCATGTATTCGTTCAAAAATGATCTCTTCAACCTTGCCGGAGCCATAACCCAAGTCTAGAATCCAATCTCCTGAGTTTGTAAACCCCGCTAGTATAGTGACCAACATATCCAACTGTTCCGCCCGAGTTGGATTGATGTTGTCACCATTAGCATCCCAGTCGCTCGCAGCAACTGGATCTTGCCATCCCTGTGTCATGGCCTACCCACCTCTTTTCTTTATTACATCGTTAGTTTACTTCGCCTACACCATGTTGACTATGTTAGACACGCATCCGTCTGAAGACACGACGCAGCTCAATGTCACTATACTGCCCGCTAACGACACAAGACATCGATGCGAGGTTGTGTATATCCATGCAAAAACTTGTAGGATCGCTTATTCAGTTTTCTACCCCGTTCAACAGCGTATGTTAAAAAACGGCGCCGTTAGGGTGTCGTTTTACAATAATCTATGGCGGGCTATGTTTCATGCTTGTACGCGACATTTAAACCGATTCCGTATTTTGGACATCCATTCTTCTCTTTACCGTTAAAAACGTATAACAACCTATAGAAAGTAGGCTCGCCATTAAAAGGATAATGCCTAATGGCACAGCGGAATACTCTCCTGCAATGCCCACTAATGGAGAACTGACACAACCTAATAAAAACGGAATCACGCCAAGCAAAGCAGAGGCACTACCCGCGATGTGTCCTTGCGATTCCATTGCCAAGGTGAACGAAACGGGTCCGATGGTTCCCATGGATGCGACGTAAAGCACGAGCGGAATGACGAGCGCAAAGAGCGGTCCATGCGTCAGAACGACAACCATCGCGGTGATTGTTGCGACGAGCGATAAACCTAAACCAAAATGAAGGATGCGATGTTCGTCCATCCTAGTAACCAATTTTCGAACCAACTGAGAAGCTGCAATCAACACGATGCCATTTAATGCAAAAAGCATGGCAAACACTTGCGGCGAAACCCCGTAAATTTTTTGATACACAAATGGTGTACCAGCGACGTATGCGAAGACGCCCCCGAGCATAAATCCCTGTGCCAATACGTAACCCATGTATATCCGATTGCAGAGTAACGTTCTGAAGTTTCCGAACATCTCACCAAAATTGGGACGAATTCGTTTTTCCACTGGCAAGCTTTCTTTCAACCGCCATGTCGTTGTAATGGAAAGGATGAATCCGAGAAGTCCTAAAAAGAGAAATACACTTTCCCATTTCGTAAACGAAATAACCGCACTCCCCGCCAAAGGCGCAAGCAAGGGTGCCACACTGCTCATCACACTAATGAGCGAAAAGAACTTCGTGAGTTCCGTGCCATGATAACTATCGCGTGCGATCGCACTGGAAATCGTTCCAGCCGAAACCGCAAATCCTTGCACGAAGCGCAAGGCAATGAATATCCCGATGTTCGGTGCAAAGGCACAACCAAGCGAAGAAAGACAGTAAATAATCATGGCAATGATTAATGGCTTTCGTCTGCCATAGACATCACTGAGCGCTCCCATGGTTAGCTGTCCCAGAGCAAGACCTAAGAGACAAGCCGTTAAACTTACCTGAATGGTCGATGCGGAGGTTCCAAAGAATTTCATCATTTTCGGGAATGACGGAAGATACATATCAAAAGTAAACGGTCCTAAGCCAGAAAACATGGCGAGCATAAGGGCAAATCGAATTTGATGTTGATGTGTTTTCATTTTGGACTCCTATTATGAATGATTTCAATAAGCCAACAACCTGTTTACTATAAACCATCTATTTTTCCTGTTCCATAATACAATTGAACCAAATTCTTATTGCGTTAAACTGCCCTTTAACGCAATAACAACTGGTCCTCAGTGGCTGTATGTTCATGCGGTTTGCAGCAACAGAGCTTATGCGATTTATGCCCTCGTAGTTCAAAAAATCCGTATAGTCTCTGTCATGAACGGGATAATACCCTTGTTTTTCCATGACAGGAGAGGTTTTCGATGAAGGTATGGTTTTTATTACTCGCTTTTTGTATATCGTCAGTATGTCTTTTTGATAAAGCCCCAGCCATTGCCTTGGCGAGCGGTGTTTCGAACATCGCAAAGCCTACGCCTACATATTCCAAGTGGGGGTTACTGGCAGTTCAAGAAGCAAAAAAGCGATACCCAAACTCATTAGTGATCGACTATAAGAGCGTGTCCGAAAAGCCCGCAATTTTGAGTAAATAGCAAAACGCACCGATCCGCAAAACTGGTAAAATTGAAGGTATCCAGCCGTCAAATTTTCCAGTTCTGGAGGTGCGTTTTTCCATAGATTTGCAGTTAGACCTGCTTCCATACGCCTATTATAACACGCTTGGCTTCGACCCCGAACTCGTTGATTACGTAGATCACATTGACGACTCATTCCTGGACCTGCTCGTCGGACCCCTGTACGACAAGAGAGGACGCAGACCCGCATCTCCAATCGCCTATTTCCGGATGCACTATCTGTATTTCACTAGGCCGGAGATTACCTCATTCCGTCAATTGTGCAAACAGTTGCGAGACCCAAAGAACCAGGCGTGGCGCAGCTTCATCGGTGTACCCAATCCAGCAAAGGTTCCGTCACACCAGAGCCTGAGTGACTTCCGTAACAAAGTAGGGCCGGACGTATTCGAACAAATTCGTGACGAGTTTATACGTCAATCCATTCACATGGAGGGATTCATCCAGGACACCCTCGCCGCTATTGACTCTCGTCCGATTTACGCCAATGTCAACGGATACAAGAAAAAACGCTGCGATTGTGAGGTTAAGTCAGTTTGCACATGTGAAAAAACGTTTTCTGACCCGGACGCCACCTATGGGGCACAGCGCAGCAAGGTGAACCAGAACCGTTTCTTCGTTGGTTACCGGAAGCACTCGATTGCAGTAAGAACATCTCAAGGACCTGTGGCCTTGTTGTCTATCCTTAAGCCTGCGAATGTGGGCGACATTCGAGTGATGCTTCCACTGATAGAGAAACTCCGGCAGATTAACGAAATGCGCACTCAGTATCTCGTTGCCGACATGGGTTACATAGATGCGGATGACCAGAAGGAGGCATACCACAAACACAGTATGGCTGTGGTTACAGGGTTTCGCAGTGGTATGGTGATGCCAGAGGAATGTAATGAACATGGGCAACCTGAGTGCGAACAAGGCGAACGACTGATTTGGGATGGCTTTGACTGGAAAACGGCCACTTCCTGGTTTCGTGGGGACTCAGAGAAATGCCAGTCATGCCCGCTATCCGGGGTATGCAGCAGGCAATTCGAATTTTCCTTTGACGACAAACCGATTGCATACGGCCCGGTGCCACAAGGCACCATGCTGCATGCCCAGATGCTTGATTTCAGAAGGCAGATTGAGCTGTCCTTTGCGCAAGAGTCCAATGAGTTGACAACAGTTATGAAACACAAGAAGGTGCCTGTACGAACAAACAAACGAGTACAGTCCTTCTTCACCATGCAGGATATATTCCAGCTCATGCAGGCGAGGATAGGTCACATTCGAGAGACCATGCTGCCTGATGACCACATAGAGCGAATTACACAAATGTATACAGTCCAGGCCGAGCAATTGAAACTCGATATCGCTGCATAGGCAAGCAGAACCTGGAAAATAAACAAAAGCCAATGTTACTGACAAGGGGTTCGTGCGCCCATTTTCAAGGGTGAGCAGGCAATGTGTTCCCATACGGAGGCATTCACCAAATTACCAAGTAAACTTATCCCATATCAGGAAGCCTGTATTCATGTATTTGGCTAGACATTTACTCGAATCGGATGCTTTTCGGACAACCTCTATAAACATGTTGGGCGAAAAGACCTCTCCCCAACTGAGTCCCAGGAGACGTTTAAGTTGTGGATGAGAAATACCAACCACGAATTTGGGTTGTACGTTTACATCGTATTCAACAAAACAAACCAGAAACTAAGTGGAATTACCTTCAAGGAAACAAGTCGCTAATAAGTCGTTATGGGACTAACCTGCCCTTGAATCCCATAAACACGGTTGACACCAAAGGGTATAATCATGCAATCGGCTTCGTTCTATTTTATTCAACACAGTGATAAGTCTCTGCAAGAAGGAGTACATGCTTCAGGAATAGCCAAATGAATTTGCGATACCGCTCAACTGAGACTTAGACAGATCTGGTTTGCTTTCGGCTAAATTTGCTCCTGCTCTAGAGGAGGGGATGTCATAAAAAATTCCATTTTTAATCCACAATAATTGTGTCACAGATCCGTTATTGGAGAAGTATGCTTTCGTGCCATCAGCTAGTTTGGTATTGCAGATGACGCCACTGACCGAGGCAAGTGTTGCATTAGCGTCAACGGATGCTGCGCTTTCTTCTAGTGCTTCGAGCTGTTTGCCCCCACCCATGAAAATATCAATATTATGATTAAGGTTTTCTCCGTGGGCGATCCGTGCGTCTTGTAGTGGGAATGGAACTTTGGTTGGCAACTCTAGATTTTTTAATCCTGATTTTTTGATTGCGCTTTTCAAAGCATCCATTTGTGATTTAGGAACGTTTTTTAAAGCAGAGTAATTAGGATGTGACTGTGAACTACATCCAGATACCATCAATACGGTTAAAACGCTTATCAGTGAAAGCTGTATAAAGCGCATGTTATCCCCCCATATGGATACCTATTCCACATCCAAAGAGTGTAATCCTTGTAAATCCTTATTGAACTATACTGCCCGAGAGTCCCATTAGGACCGGTTTTGCTGATTGTATGTTCATGCATTACCTTAACGAATCGCTTCTGGGACATTTGCCCCAAAGTTCAATTGGATTTATCACATAAGACCACATCAAGGACGTTTTGAATTTGTTCAGGACTTGCAATACTGTGGTTAACTGACAAGAAGGATAGGAGAGTAATCGGTCTGTCTGTTTGACTCGCTGCAAACACCTTGTGATGCCCATCAAGAAGATAGTGTGCAAGACACCAGTGAGTATCAATATCCGATGTTAGGTCTCCAAAATCTGGTTCAGGTGACCTAATGTCGAGTACAGAAATTGCAAGGGCTGTAGGTTGGTCACCACCGATTAACCGTTCCTGATATTCTTGTACGACATCTTCATCGAGCCAATGCGGTGGAAACAATGGAACTATAAACTCGAAAAACAGCGACTTGTTTGGAATAGGTCTGGTAAGCGTTCGATAGTATTTTGTTCTTGGGTAATTTGGTAAGCCGTAATAACGATTCAAACCCCACAATGTAACTTGTTCGTGAGAAAAGTAATCATTTGGCTCGTTTGGCGTAACCAATAACGGAAAAACACGATGTAGTCCTACGTGGTAATCACCCACAGGCATGACCGTTGAAACTGCCATGGTCAACTCGTCAGTTAAGTCCGTTAGTCCAGACCTCAATTCATTGGGAACATATGCGTGGAAATCCCGATTGGGAGCCGTCCCGTTACTCTCAAATAGAAACTCACATGTGTCACATGTCGGACCGATTTCGTAAGCCTTGGTGCCGTTGATGTGCAATTCCCGCACCCATCTCTTAGGCGTTAGGATATTGACGGTTGAGTTACTGGATTTAATTTTTTTTTGCATAGCCTGCAATAACATACCGTCACACTCCCAGTATCGACACTACAACATGAATCACTCTGTCGCTAGTCTGCCCGTTAGCTGCGTAACGAGTCGTTTATGGATGGTTACGGAGCACCTGGATACGGGTCAAAAAGCATGATGTGACCGCACTCACTACAGGTGCGATTAATCACATCCAGTTGTCCATCAAGTACTTTCCGTTGTCCGAGAAAGACCTTGCGTTCGTAAAATAACTCATTTCCACAAGCTGAGCATTTAATCGGACGCCCATTGACTTCGTGTTTTTTTGGTTCGTGTTCAGCCAACATCCACACCGCATTTCTAATTATTTTAAGTAATCCAAGGAGAACCTCTGTTGCATTTATCTGCCCGATAGCGACAGAATTATCGCACTCGTCAGCGACTGTTTATTTATGCTGACTTAAGAAAACACTCAAGTCACCAGCTATTTCAAAGGGTATTTCTTTGCTTCCTTCTTTCGAGAATCCATCCAATTCAATGTCTGGATGATTAAAATCAAGCAACGTGGAATCCCCAAACACTTGTTTTATTGGAGCGTAAAAAGTGAACTGTGTGGATTGCCCTTTATCCAAAGTAACTATGGATTGGTTTGTCCTACCTTTAATTTGAAAGGGATTCGACTCGTGTCCATTTTGAAGTTTTATTGGATAGTCTAGATATAAAGAAAGGTGAGTTAATTCCATGGGCGATGTACTCATTATTTGAATCGTATATGTTTCTGCACCATTCATCGATTGCTGATTAAGCAATTTGAAGTGAACATCTTTATCATCAAATATCTGCGGTGTGGTTGAACACCCTGATACTACCCCGAACAACATCGCACTACACAAGAACAAACCAAGTTTCTTCAATTCTGTTCTCCTTCCAATTTTACACTCAGATACATAATACACCCTTCGTTAGAGCACTTACGTCATGAAACGAAACAATGGCTGTTTTGTCGCTCTTCTGCCCAATAGTGCCATAAAGCCTGTTGATCCGTCGCTGTATGTTCATACAGCGTGAAGCAGCAGAGCTTATAGAATTTACGCCCCCGTTGTTCAATAACCACACTACTAGACGAATGAGAACTGTCCGTACTACGAGGATTGCCAGGTTGCTCTTTGTCAGAGAACCACTTGCACACTCCTGCTCAGATGTACAACAACAAAAGTGTTTATAAATAGAACATCCCTAATCGCTTGAACGCCGAATAACCGGTCCAATAAAAGGTTAATATCATACAGATAAATCCTTAGGAGTGTACAATCGATGGGAAACATGATGGCTGTGAGCGGCTCTGGCTCGCAATCCGGAACGACTCAAAAAACACTTGGCCAGTATTTGTTCGATTGCCTGAAGCTGGAGGGCATTACTGAAATTTTTGGTGTCCCCGGAGACTATAATTTTACACTGCTAGATACGCTGGAACGGTATAACGGCATCCGGTTTATCAATGGACGGAACGAACTGAACTCGGGCTATGCGGCGGATGGCTACGCAAGAATCAAAGGCATAGCCGCTCTTATTACGACCTTTGGAGTAGGGGAACTCAGTGCCTGCAATGCAATAGCTGGTGCCAACAGCGAGAATGTGCCGATGATTCACATTGTGGGGGCGCCTCCTGAGAAGGATCAAAAGGAGCACAAGCTGATGCACCACACTCTAATGGACGGAAATTTTAATGTCTTTCGAACAGTGTATGAGCAGATTACGGCTTATACCGCAGTGCTCACGCCGGAAAACGCCGAGATTGTAATTCCGACCGCGATTCGCATTGCGAAGGAAAAGAAAAAGCCGGTATACCTGGTTGTAGCCGATGATTTAGTGACCAAGCCGATCAACATCCGGAAAGAGCCGGAACCGACACGTCCAACGTCCAGCCTGAAAACCCTTCAGGCAGCAGCAGATCATGTCCGCCAACTACTGGAGCGTGCCCACCGCCCGGTTATTCTAGTCGACCTCAAAACGATGCGTTTCGGCCTTCAGACAGCGGTTCGCCAGCTGGCCGACGCCATGAACGTTCCTGTTGTGACGATGATGTCAGGCAAGGGAGCATTCGACGAGACCCATCCCAACTATATCGGAATGTATGAAGGAGCTTTTGGTAGTTCCTTAGTTCAAAAGACGGTAGAAAATGCTGACTGTGTCATTGCGGTCGGCATGGTATGGTCAGACATTAACACCGCAACGTTCACCGCAAAGCTAAATCCGCTGGTAACGGTTAATATTCAACCGGACATGGTCAAGGTCGCTGAAGCGGAATATTCGAATGTATTGGCAGCCGACATGCTGCTTTCGGTACAGGGATTGGGGTACAGGGGCCAAGGAGTGCAAGGAAATGTGTCATTCCCGTACGACCAAATCACCGGCAGTGTTGACCAACCGCTGAATGCGGCCGGCTATTATCCCCGTTTTCAGCAGATGCTGAAAGAGGGCGATATTGTCATCGCCGAGACCGGATCGTTCTACTATGGGATGGCGCAGGTCAGACTGCCGCGCAATGTAACATATATTGCACAAGGAGGCTGGCAGTCAATCGGATACGCCACACCCTCAGCGTACGGTGCTAGTATCGCCGCGCCAGACCGTCGGGTGCTGCTTTTTACGGGGGACGGCTCCCTACAGCTCACAGCCCAGGAAATCAGCTCCATGCTCTATTATGGCTGTAAGCCCATTATCTTGGTTTTGAACAACGATGGTTATACCATCGAGAAATATTTGAATGTCAAAACAGAGATAAAGGATCAGCGATATAACCAAATCCCGCGCTGGTCTTACACCAAGCTCGCTGAAGTATTTGGAGGCGATGCGTTTAACATGACAGTCCGGACGAATGGAGAGCTTGATCGAGCTTTAACCCAAGCTGAAAAGGAACATGCCGGAAGACTCTGCATCATTGAAATGATCGCCAGCGATCCGATGGACGCACCCGAGTATATGGTCCGGATGCGCAGTTATATGGAGAAGCAGCAAAGTCAGAAATAGTCCCGATTAACAAGGGTGTTCCTGATATGATCTTTCAGGGGCATCCTTTTTTTGCGTTTGCAAATTAATTTAGTCATTGTCTCCAAAGTATTTGAGCAATCCGCGCCAGAACTAGATATATAATGATCTAAAAAATATGGGAATGTCTTAAACGGTCTATAATAGCCTTGGGCAGTCGTTTTTCTACAACTAACATAAAGGAGTTTCAATAAAAACCTCATTTAGTTATGATAAGGTTCTCCGAGTTCAAACCTCAAATGAATGTCATGACGTAAGCCTGGAAACTTATGTTCAATATATTGAAAGCAACTGGTCCTTCACTCGCCCCCTCCATTACCTAAAGAATTTGGGATGTTCTTATGGGACTAACCTGCCCACTAACGGCACAAGACATCGGTGCGAGAAAGTGTATATCCATGCACAAACGCATTCAAAAGCTTGTGGGGTATGGGGTTAATGCCCCCGTTGACTGACTCTTACTGTATTTACGCCCCAAGATCTATTTATCGGGCTAAGACGGTGACACAACTTTTGTCCACAGCACCTTAGCTCCGCCTTGGTTACCCTGAATCGCCATAATAACGAATCGCCAATCTTTCGGATTGACTGGTTTATTGGTACGTGCAGTAAATCTCGCAGTGGCTTGAGTGGTGTTCACCACATTAAACCAGTTATTTGCAACTCTTGCCGTCTGAATGGGCTGAACCCCCAACGATTGTAATGAAGCATTTTCAACAGTAGGATTAAACCATCCACCGTATGCGAAGTTGTCGGCATTGTCAGTTTCTATATCACTAACGGTGGCTCCGTCTTTGTTTGTGACGATCAGGAATACCTCACAATCCTTCTGGTCATAGTTCTGGCTCCAGTCGGACACATTTACCCTAAACTGAGTTTGATACTGTGATTTTGGGGAGGACAGAAAGCTCGGACCGTTGTCGATGGCGAACGACACAGCATAATGGTTCGACTGAGGGTTATGATTCGGTGTAACGGAGCAACCACTTAAAGCAAGACAAGCAATCGTAATGCTTGGTATCAAACCTTTTTTCACTATTAATCACACGCCCTTCTCCATACGATTATTCAATGGCAAAGCGCCAAGTCCTTGGAGTGGCGGTATGTAGGGTGAGTTTGATATGTAGAATAGGCCCGGGCCGACCCACCTCCTTCAGGAGGTAGTTGGACGCCCGAGCCCTTCCCCGAACCGGACTTGCGCCTTTCAACGCATCCGGCTCTCCATTTGAAGTAGTCTTAGGTTGCACATGGTTCGGTCTGACCCGTGACAATTCTGTTTCGCCGCCGCTGTTGTCGCCTATGGCAGGGCAGACATAAGGCTACGAAGTAGTCTGGTATGGATTCCTTATTACCCCACACATCTCCTGCAATTCCGGGCCAATAATCAACGTATACGTTGCGTGCCGTCAGTTTACAAGCACACACCGCGCATCGCTCATTCTGCCGATTCATCACAGATTGCCGGTAATACACCCAATTTTCCGGTAGTCCGTACAATCTCGCTATGTATCTGGCTCGCTGGACTTTCATCGTTGCTCGAAGTTTACGGTTCCCATCAAGCCATTCTCGGTCTTCAGAAACATATGGATTCCTTTGAGAGCATTTATCCGGATACTCTATCTTGTAGAACCCAAACTTATCGAGCATGTGTACATTTCCATCGCTGTCCTTGAACCCAAAGTGTTTCGCTGTGGATTTTCTGTGGTATGGAAGGTTGGCGGCTTCGTTGTAGCGGTGTTGGTTCCGTCTAGCCACAACGCCCGGCGGCTCTCTTGTTCTTTGTTTGAGTCGTTGGAACACTAACCACCACAGATAAGAGTCGAGGGTCAGAAAGGTATCTTTTGAATTCCCTCGTCGGAAGTACTCCGCGAAGCCTCGGATTTTTCGGTTCAACGTGGCGACAACTGCCGGACCTGGGGCCATCCAGAATGCCCGCGAATCTTTGGCCATCATTCGCTTGAATCGCTGAATTGACTTACGGCTCGGTTTAACGAGTACTCGCTCTTGCCCCTGCCGTTTCCATCGTCGGATGTTGAATCCGAGGAAATCAAGACCGGCATCTGCATGAGTTATCAGTGTCTTTTCTGCAGACAGCTGAAGCCGAAGTTTTTCATTTAAGAACTGAGCAACTTCTTCTTTCAGTATCTCGGCGTGTTCTTTGCTCCTGCAGAGAATCACTGCATCGTCTGCGTATCTCACGATGTAGCAGGGAATTTGCGCTTTTCGTCGTTCGCGAGGCGACAGGTATTCGTATTTGTTTGCAATGAATTCGTCCAGTTCATTCAGATACACATTCCCAAGCAACGGGCTCACAATGCCGCCCTGCGGTGTGCCGAGCTCTGTCTCTTCAAATTCTCCCTCGTAGACGAGGCCTGCTTTGAGCATGTTGCGGATGACCCGTATCAGACGGCGGTCGTGAACGTTCCGTCGTAAGATACTTAGCAGGATTTCATGGTCTACGTTGTCGAAGAATCCTTTAATGTCGAGTTCAATCACCCAGCAGTAGCGGTGCCGACCGATGAGAAAGCGAATGCGTTCAATGGCATGGTGGGTGCAACGGTATGGTCGGAACCCATAACTGTGTGGGTGCTGTTTGCCTTCGTAAATCGGCTCTAGAATGCTGCGGACAACATCTTGGGCCACGCGATCGACAATGGTTGGAATGCCAAGCGGCCTCTTTTCATGCGGCTTGTGGCTCTTCGGGATGTACACCCTCCGGACTGGACTCGATGCGTACAGTCGGAGTGCTTGTTTCACATCTTCCCGAAGCTTTTGCCAAGCCTCTTGTGTGGCATAATCCCATTTTGTCTTGTGGTCTACGCCGGCTGTTTGTGCACCCGAGTTTCTCAGTACTCTCGCAATGGAGAGATCAATCCAGACATTCCATCTCAGTAAGTGATGCAGTCTTGAGAATGGTCGTTGTGCCAAAGACCTGCGTGCAAGGCGCGCTTGTGTTTCGAATCTCTTTCTCTCCTGTGCGGAGGATTGAGTGATGGTAGAAATCGCAATCACTCCCTTATGGGGGAGCCCTACTTTACTCACGCGCACCTACTTCAAACTGGAACCCTTCGCCATGTAATGGTCATTATCCATCTCGGACTACTACGATTCCTCCGTCCCGTTGCATTCACTTCAACGTAGCTGTCCATCCTGTTTGGGACGAATGTAACGGTTCCCATGTTCGCTATGCGTTGTCTCGCTGCCTTAGGTCGCCACTATACGCGGGGAAGATTCAGGGAGTTGCACCTCTATACTGACCCTGACCACCGGAGAGTCCGGGTCGGGACACCAAGTTCAAGGGTGCCACGCTCATTCCAACCACTCGTATCATCCGACGATTTCGAGTGTTGCAGTTGACCACGCTTCAGACATGGCTTCGCTTTCGCTGACCATAGCAGTTCTTCGAGGCTAGCCCCGCATCTTGGGAGGTCGATTCTCCCTCACGGGTACATTGTTAGATGGGCTTCACACCCTGGGCTTGCTCAAACCCAACGCATGCCATCCTAGCCTTGGCGGGATGAGGTACCCGCCAACCGCACTGTTGCGGCTTCAATACATAGCGCCTCATGGCGCACTGAACTATCCTGCCCTGATGTTTAATAAAATAGAACTGCGCTTAGATGTATGTTCATACAGTTTACGCCGCAGTGCTATGGAATGCATGCCCCTTTAGTTTGACAAGTTCCGCAATAAATCACCAATTCAAATCCTAAAATGGGATCTGAACACAAAAGGGCGGGAGGAACGTGCATGGAGAGCATTGTGAATTACTATCAAATGATTGATGAGGGTTCAAGGTTCTCAAGAAATTCCAGACGAATTGAATTTCTAACAAGTACTTATGTCTTAAATCAGATTTTACCGCAACGTGCAAAAATACTCGATGTAGGTGCGGGAACTGGGGTTTACTCGTTCTATTATGCGGAAAGAGGACATAAGGTTACGGCAGTTGATATTACTCCTAAACACATCGACGAAATCAAAAACAGAAGTGATGAAACTAAGTTAGAAGTCAAGGCTTATGTTGAAAATGCAACTGATTTGAGCCGATTTGAATCCGAAACATTTGATTGTGTAATGTGTTTTGGTCCGCTCTATCACATTATAGATGATACCGAACGGGATAAATGCTTGAAAGAATGCTTACGGGTATTGAAAAGCAGTGGACATCTGGCTATTGCGTATATAAATAAATACTCCATAATACCTATGCTGACCACAAGAACCCCACAATTCATCCGCCCAAGTGTTGTCAATAAGGTAATTAACAACGGTGTCATTTTAGATGGGGATGAGGATTGCTTCTGGACAGACGCATATTTTACAAGCCCTAAAGAAATCGAAGGACTTTTGATGAACTACGGTGTGCGTACTGTTGATCACGTTGGAACCGATGGCATCAGCCACACGATACAGGATTCCATCGATAACTTGGGGGAAAATGAGTTTAATACCTGGTTGGATTATCATTTTCAAACTTGTAGAGAAAGAAGCATATTGGGGATCAGTTCACACGGTTTATACATTTGCCAAAAGAACTAATAGCGTTTGACCATGCCACGGACACTTTACGTCCGTGGTCTTTTATTAAACTATCCTGCCCCTAAGCGACATTACAGCATCCGTCATTGGACTGAATAACCATGCACCCAGCGATGGATGAGCTTTTTCAATTCTCGCCCCTTTAACTGAAATAGCCTCTCGGCATTTGGTTTTTATTGGTCTCTCAAGGTTTTGGACCTAGAGAGATTTTCATTTGCCCCCACGTTCCCTCCATATGCCGAGGGTACTGAATTGGAAATTCAAATACGAATTCGGAACAAATTATGCTGGAACATCAAATAACACTTGACTTTTTGGAATCATCCCAATAATCACCGAGAAGGGCTTAGCCGTCCTATCTCATCCATATTGGGGTTGTGTTATGTTACCTATCCTTCGGTCTCACCAACAGTATCAATCGTTCATTGAGGAACGTCTTCGCCTGCACTACTCGAATGGCTCACTGTTGTTCATCGCCAAAGACTGGGCGCTCGTAGCAAAATTTTGGGTCACAGATCTCTCTGACACCTTCCAGTGCGTCAAAGGTACTTACTCGTGTCGTGGTCCCCAATCCATTGACCCTGCGAACCTACTCCGTTCCTACCTTCTCATGCTTGAGGTTGGAGAACCATCCATCACGAAGTGGGTGAACCAGCTCCGCCGCTGCCCGTTATACGCTATCCTCAGTGGTTTTGAGTATGGTCACACCCCGGGCGTAGGTACGTTCTACGATTTCTTTGGGCGGCTATGGAATCACGTTTCTCCCAACATTGCATCTAGGCGAAGACTTAGTCGAAAGAAACCCAAGAGAGGAAAAAAGGGAGAAAAGGCGCCCACTACCAATCCAAAGAGAATTGCCAAACTCATATCTCAATTGCAAAGACGTACAGCCATTCGTTCACAGCCTTTTGACGTGCTGCTTCGCCTCTTCCAACAACAATTTCTCTCTGTCTCCTCTTCACTTGGTTTGTTAGGAAATGTACATGCCCTGTCCATCGCTGGTGACGGTATGCCCGTGCAAACAGCAGCCCAGATTCGTAGCAAGCGAATTTGTTCCTGTCGTGACCAGGGAAAAAATCAGTGCTCCTGTCATCGCCAGTTCTCACAACCAGACTGCGACATGGGCTGGGACAGCTACCGAAATAAGTTTTACTTCGGCTACCACTTATACAGCCTTGTCGCTGCGGATAGCCCTTACGACCTACCGATTTACCCTAGGCTACAAAGGGCTTCCCGACACGATGCCACATCTTGGGTCGTGAGTGCCCGTGAGTTCAAGGCATACTTCCGAGAATACACCTGGGACAGAGTTCTTCTTGACGCTGCACATGATGCCATGGCGATTTACGAGTATCTAAGGTCACAAAAGATTACACCGTTCATCGACATGAATCAGCGCAACACGGGCAACAAGAAATACAAAGACGATATGATGATCTCTCGAAATGGGGTTCCGATTTGCAAGAAAGGGCTGGAGATGAGAGACCGTGGATACGACAGCTCAAGAGCCCGTCGCAAATATCACTGTCCGCTTGTCGTAAAGGGAGTGGTGACATGTGACACGCCATGCTCCGTTTCACCTTACGGAAGATGTGTCCACACATACACCAAGGATAATCCCCGCTTGTTTCCACCCGTCGCTCGCAACAGCAACGAGTGGACCAATATCTACAAACGCAGAACCACCTGCGAACGCAGCAACAAGCGAGCAAAAGAGGATTACCACCTCGAAGCCGCCAAGCATCGCAGCACCATGATGTGGACCATCCGGGTCTATGGCATTGAAATGTGTCAACACATTGACGCTTGGTACCAAGAGAGCAACCTGGACCTAAAGCCAATGCTCTTGTCAGCTTGAGAACACCCCAATCATACCATCTCCAGCGATGACTTTTTAACTCAACTTTCGCAGAGTGAAATGTGTAGCTAGCCCTTGTGGCGTAAAGACTTGAACGGATTAGAATATTAGCGTTGACAAATCAAAAGCACCACTTCCTTTGGTATAGTAAATGCGACCAAACACTACCATACCGGAAGAGGTGCTCTCCTATATGATAGGTTATGAGACGGAAAACAACAATCAATTGCCTGTCGAAATTCGTCCTGCCTTTCAAGAACTAAAGGTCCTTAAGCATCTGCGTAATGCTGGCATCACCAAGAGGTTTGGGGTTGCGTGTTCCTACCTATTCCAGCTTGTGTTTGTGCTCATCTTCCATCATCGAAACTGGTTTCAATTTCTTGATAGCGCAAAGTCAGAATCATATCCTGGCAAGGATGCTGTGTACCGTTTTCTCAATCATGCCGGATTTGCATGGCGACGCTTTCTCCTATTGCTCAGTGTGGAGGCCGTGAACAAAACCAGTTCGTTAACATCTGACAAGCGTGTCAGCGTATTCGTTGTCGATGACTCCATGTATGAGCGGAACAGGAGTAAGTGCGTGGAACTCTTGGCTCGATTCAAAGACCATGCACGGAATTGCTACTACAAGGGATTTCGTATGTTGACGTTAGGCTGGTCTGACGGTCATACATTCGTCCCAGTGGACTTTTCTCTCCTCAGTTCCGTCAAGTCGCAGATTCAA
Source organism: Alicyclobacillus fastidiosus (assembly GCF_026651875.1). Taxonomy (GTDB): domain Bacteria; phylum Bacillota; class Bacilli; order Alicyclobacillales; family Alicyclobacillaceae; genus Alicyclobacillus; species Alicyclobacillus fastidiosus. The sequence continues at coordinate 1,199,422 of NZ_CP104067.1, forward strand.
GGCTTGGGTCAATCGATTGATAAACGCACTCACGGATACAAACGCAGAATGGAATCACTTCTCCCGGCCCCAGATATCATCCCTGCCATGATTGACCGTGCTCTGTCTGCTGGAATGAATGCCTCGTACGTATTGATGGACAGTTGGTTCACGCACGCTCCGTTGATTCAAGCCGTGCTGGATAGGGGACTGGACGTCATCGGAATGGTCAAGGCGGACAACAAACGATATTTACTCGACGGACGGTGCCTGTCCTTGCAAGAGCTGTACTACGCTGCTACGCCCGTTCAAAGTACGAAGAAAGGAATCTTAAGGTCCATACATACTCAACTGCGCCCAGGCATCCCGATCAAAATGGTGTTCGTTCGTCACCGAACCAACAAGAAGGAATGGCTGGCTATCCTGTCTACAGATACGACGCTGACGGTCGAGAAAATCGTACAGATTTACGGCATTCGATGGGACATTGAAGTGTTCTTCAAATGCACAAAATCATTACTGCGTCTGCAGAAAGAGTTTCAAGGACGTTCCTATGACATGCTCATCAGCCACACGACGATTGTCTTTTCACGGTATATTCTGTTAGCTTGGCAGCACCGCCAGAGCACGGACAACCGTACATTGGGGAATCTATTTCTAATGCTCTGCGACGAAGTGAGCGAACTGGACTGGGCCATCGCATTGAGCCAATTGGTTGAACTTGTAAATGATGTTTCCAAGAAGGCAGGCAAACGACTCTCGAAACTGATTCGCAGTCAACTACAGCGGTGGATCGACGGTTTACCCAGCTATATCAAGGCATATCTCCCTGTTTTGGCCTGCGAAAGTTGAGTTTTTAAAAATCCCATCGTCATCGCTTTGTTTGCTATACCCTTTTTCAAGGAACCTTGTCGAACAACCATGAAGCCGATGGTTACCAGTTCATTTCTGGAAATTCATCTGGTTCATGTAATTTTCTAACCATCCAATACCGAGAGGCTATTGAACAAGGCTCTAACCTTTTGGTGCTGCAACTCGTAATTTGTACATGCCGAACAACACCTACAGTGAATATCGGTCGGTGGTTGACACCTATTGAAACGAGTTGGCCACCTTTATAAGTTGCTGCTCATTTAAATCGGGTGCTGTGTCTGTCTGTTTATTCTTGGATGACGGTACATACGCTGTACTTACTACACGTTCCGCCTCATGGGGACAAATGCCGCCGAAGAATTGCCGTCTGAAAGAATTGCATACCGAGTATATCTACCCTTCCCGCTGCCAAATGAGCACTGAAAAACAATAACTCCAAGTGGTAACTAGAGGGGACAAACTGGATGACTCACACTGATTAGCCGTCAGGAAAATGCGTGGATTAGCGAAATGTATGAGCAAAGACAGTAAATTCATTCGAAAGCTGAAATATTCATGCCTATCCAAAACTATGGTGTCATTCGTGGGCAAGTTGTACGGTACACGCCCGGCTCAACCCAGTCTCCCCACTTCATAATTATTTTGGCGGACAACAGCAATCAAGAGTATCAAGTTGATGTCAACGTGCTATCGCAGGACGGATCGGAAGTGTTGTACTATGCAAACGAGAATTTCCAGATGTTTCACACCGCTGGAGAGTAACGCAAATTCCGATGCTCTGGATTATCTAAGGGAGTCCCTGTTTGACACCTCCGCGATGAAACCTTTGCCCATGGATGGGCCTTCACAAAACGATCTCGACGCGTTCATCGGTACCGTTGCCTCATCCGCTCAAACGGAAAACGCGTCCGTCTTCGCGTTCGGTCAATATTTTAATGATAAATCGCGTTCCGATGCACAGGATCGGCGTGAAAACCTGCCAACACAAGGGATTCATGATATTCACATGAACCAGGGAAATGCTTCCCCGTACGAAAGGGATAACGGAACGTACCAAGATGGCGGCCTATTGGTTTACTTCCCCAAGGATCAACGATGGGTTGCTACGTTCCTTGCCTTCCAAACGCAGGCGTTTCAGACGGACGATCAAGGAAACCCAACTGGACCCTCCTGGGCAGACCAACATGGCGGAGAGACAATGGAATAAGGTTGAACAGTGTGTAATAATTAGGGAATGGGTTTAATCAAGAACCATCAATTAGAACCGGGGCACATAACTAAACAAAACGCGCTCACCCGTAATGGATGGCGTGTTTTGTTATTTCACTGCAACTTTTTCTTCAAGCTGGCCGATTTTCGCGCTCTGCCAGTCCAAACGTTTATCGACGAGTGCAGCTGCACCCTCCATGCCTTTGATGTCAGATCGCATGTTAGACATTTCTTGTTTGACGTCGGACACCATCGCATTAGTTTTACCGACCACACCAATCAAGTCCGCAACCATCTTTTCCATGCGGTCAAAGCGTTCATTCATGCGCTTCTCCATTTGTTGCAACTGCTCATCCACGTTCGATCAACTCCTGGACATATGATAACACGTCTCTTGCGTATGAACTCACCAACTTTGCACACAATAATTGGCGTAGGGAGGCTGATGTGTAATGGAGATGACCTATTAGGGATTCACAATACCGCAGCAGACTTACGGAGAGAGACCGCTTCGGCGGTCTTTTCTCATTTATTCGCTCGGTAGTCCGTCACACAGCTTATCGATGCGTCTCTACAGAGGAATGCCACACCGATGAAATAAGCGATGCAGCGTCTTTAGGGAATGTATCACCTATAGCCGAATAACCCTTAAGCATTCCAACAAACAATTTATCCTCAGGACCCAGTGCCTTTTGAATAAAATCACGAATTACAGAATGAGCATAAATGGATTTAACTATCCATACACATTGCTGTATTTGAATGGCTTCTCCTTGGTACTTTATAACTTCTACAACCCGGTCATGACGTTGACGACTACTACCTGCATCCAATTCATAACTGACAACAAAAATCCTCATCGCTTCACCGACCATCATCCGATTAAATTAAATGGCATGTAAAAAGCACCTCCCAGGAGAGATGCTCTAAGTTAAGTTTGGTTGCGGGAGCAGGACTTGAACCTGCGACCTTCGGGTTATGAGCCCGACGAGCTGCCAACTGCTCCATCCCGCGTTGTATGAGCCATTATATAACCAGTATACCCATTTCGGTCAAACGGATTACGTCTGTGATGTACCGCATCCACACGCTATTTTCGTCTTGCTCCACCACAGTTAAGTCGTTCTCAAGTCTACTGATGAGATCAAACACCACGTCCGAAGGCATTTAGGTTATATCGCGCTGTTTTCCTGTAATAATCCACTCCCAACGGGGTAACTTCAGCATTGTTCAAAATCACCTTAACGGGATGTGTAACCTGTTCTATTACGACGTATCGGGCGCCTATCATATATCCGTTTCGCTCAAGTTCCAGTGAAGTAATTACCAGATCGTACTCTGAAATACCAAGGGATTTTGCTGTTACAAAGTTGCGTTCCCCTGGTGCTTTGCTCATCTCTTCAACAAGTTGTTTAACCACTCTGTATGGTTCAAAGGCCACATCCATCACTCTCTCTATACGGTCAGAATTTTATGAATATTAATCTTGTGGACACCTAGTACTGAGCGAGTGATGGTTCCGGTATACGGTCTAATGTAAAAGGTTGAGCGTCAATAAAAAGTTGCTTAAAGATACTCGTATTCACCATTGTACAAGAGTGGCCATGTCGAAATCTGGAGAACGGAGGAACGCAAATAAAAACACCGCCTGGCGCCCAAAGTTCCCTCGATAACATCGAAGAGGCCGTTGACCAACGGCATTCGGATTGTCCTTCTCTGTAACGCATTTACACAGGTTTCAATTTGTGGTATTATAAATCCGATACCGAATGCATTCTTTTGATACATGAGCCGTTCTCTTTGGCCCTTGGGTCAGAGGAACGGCTTTTCTGGTAAATTGAAGTGTGCTGTAATAGCACCGCATGGAGGAATTACTTTGCAACAAGGAACAGTGAAATGGTTTAACGGTGACAAAGGCTTTGGTTTCATTTCTGTTGAAGGCGGCGACGATGTATTCGTACACTTCAGCGCTATTCAATCCAACGGTTTCAGAACACTTGATGAAGGCCAACGCGTAGAATTCGACGTTACTGATGGTCCAAAAGGCCCACAAGCGGCTAACGTAGTCGTTATACGCTAAACAAGTACAGTGGTGCTCATGCGGATTCCGTTCTGCATGGGCTTTTTACTTTTGGGCAGAAAGAGGGTAGTGGATTGTACTTCAATAATAGAAGACCTGCCACTGAGCCTGTCTACGCCGACACTGTTATCTGGCAGTGCTCAGAGTGTAACTGTTGGTCCAGGAAAGAGTTTGTTAGCGACGATAACCCCAAATGTCCGATGTGCAACAGCAAAATGCATGAAGAAACAAAAAAGATTCGTATTGAGTAAATCAATTGCGTGATCAAAAGATCACGTGGGTTGAGCCATTTATTTTGCCTAAACCATCTACATTTGCATCCATATTTGCGTGTGTTCTGATGATACATGCCACTTCCATAAAGTCGCGGTCAGCACGGTCCAGGGAAATGTACAATCTTTCAAAGACAAACCCCGACTGTGTTAGCCGAGGCCACCCATATTCTTAATGACATCCACCAGTTCCCTAATCGTTTGTCCGTGTTGGTCAACAACGTCCCTCAATTTATCCATCTGTCTAAACAGATACTCGTCGTTCTTGTTATGAACCGTACAAGTTGACCGGAACACCGTTCAGAGTAGAAGGCGGTTTTTTTTGTGCCTTTCGCAAGCGGTGCCGCACCGAGAAATTGCACACCTGTCCACTGGTAAATGTCGTGGGCTGACTTGTCTACGCACTCATACGATGCATGAGATGTGAGACAAGGAGGTCAGTTTGTTATGGCAAATGTCCGACATGTACCCCAACGCACCCCGAAAACACACATCGTTGACACCTCTGACATCGCAGATGCGACGTCATTCGGTTGGTCCTCGACCAACTGGTCTGGATACGCCATTGCCAGTGACGTAAACGGAACCTACAAGAGTGTCGCGGCGTCGTGGAATGTTCCGACGGTAAAGGCCTCGTCAGGCACGCAGACGAGCTCCTGGTGGGGATGGCTCGGGCGATGGTTCGCGTCGCTGTTCGGCGTCGGTCCCTCGTCTTCCGACGCGTATTCGGCGACCTGGATTGGAATCGATGGATTTACGAATAGCAACCTGATTCAGGCCGGCACCGCTCAAAATATCGTCAACGGCTCACCTCAGTATTACGCGTGGTGGGAAATCCTCCCCGCTGCAGAGTCGGAGATCAGTCCCGTCGAGTACCCGGTGTCAGGCTCAGATGCGATGACCAGCACCATCGCACAGCAGGGCGATGGCACGTGGCAAATCGTCCTTCACAACCAGACGCGAGGCTGGACGTTCATCAAAAGCGGCATCCAGTACACGGGTCCGCAGACGTCAGTCGAATGGATTGAGGAGGCGCCGGAGGTGAATGGGACGGTGACCGCACTCGCCAATTACGGCGAAGTGTCCTTTCACAATGTCACCGTCAATGGCGCAAACCCGTACTTGCAACTGAGCGCGGCTGGAATTATGGTCCAGAATAATCAGCAGGTATCGACGCCATCGGCCCCAGGCCCCAGCGGTAACGACTTCAATATTCAAGACGGTGCGGCACAGCCGCCTGCTCCAACTGCATGACGGCCGTTTGTCTATCGCGAAGTCCTTTTGAGCCCCTCTGCGCTTGCGAGGGGCTTAAAAGCGACCACGCACCTTGCATCCGCAAAGTGGTTTCCTGCATGATAGGTACGGGACAGAGAACAGGCGGAGGTGCGTAAGCGTGCAGAAAATGAAGGCCGTTGGGCTGTATCGGTATCTACCTATTGAAGACGAAGAGAGCCTCATCGATGTCGAAGTTGAAATTCCGGTTCCGACCGGTCGGGACATTTTGGTGGAAGTCAAGGCCATCTCAGTCAACCCGGTGGATACCAAAGTGAGATCCCCGAAGGATAAAGTAGAGCCAGAATTGAAGATCCTCGGGTGGGATGTCGCTGGGGTCGTCGCATCGGTAGGCCCCGATTGCACGCTGTTTCAACCAGGAGATAGCGTGTTCTATGCGGGAAGTATCACGCGGCAGGGAGGGAACTCCTCCTTTCACTTGGTGGACGAGCGCATTGTCGGCCGCATGCCAAGTCGTCTGAGCTTTGCCGAGGCTGCGGCGTTGCCCCTCACGTCCATCACGGCTTGGGAAGGCTTATACGACCGCCTTGGCGTTTCCGACGACCCCGCTGTCAATCGAGACAAACGCATCCTCATTGTGGGTGCGGCGGGTGGCGTCGGATCGATTGCGACACAATTGGCCAAACTAACAGGGCTGACGGTCATTGGGACGGCCTCGCGAAGCGCCTCGGAACAGTGGGTGAAAGACCATGGTGCAGACTTTGTCATCAACCATTACGAGCCGTTTGTTCCGCAACTGAAGGCACTGAATCTCGACCACGTGGACTACATCTTCTGTCTCAATGCCACCGATGACCATTGGAGAAAGATGGCCGATGCCCTCGCGCCACAAGGAGTTATCTGCTCGATTGTCGAGACGAAAGCGCCACTAGATCTCAACTTGCTCAAGAGCAAGAGCGGTACATATGCGTGGGAGTACATGTTCACACGAGCGATGTACGAGACAGACGACATGATAGAGCAACATCACCTTCTCAATCAGTTGGCTGACCTCGTCGACGCGGGTCGCGTAAAAACCACGCTCACGGAGGTGCTGTCGCCTATCCACGCGGCAAACCTGCGCAAGGCGCACGCGATGATCGAGTCGGGATCGACGATTGGGAAAATCGTTTTAGAGAATTTTTCATGACGCCCGGCACCCGTGTGTGGCACAATTTGAGTCTGGTGAAAAATCATAGGAAACAGTGGTATAAACGTTTCAAAGCCTGACAATACTGCTGTTAGCATCACGAGACACAGAAGAGCCCGGAACGCATTCTATGCCATCCGGGCCCATCTGCGACATTCCACACGTCTAGGCTACACAAGGAATGGATTGTGTACAAGCCCGGATCATGATAAACTGCACGCAATTGGGTCTTAAAAAACACGGTAACAGTGGCAAACAAAGCACTAATACGTTTTCATTGCAGGAGGTTGTTCATTTGAACAAACAAGATTTGATTAACAAGACAGCAGAAAAGACTGGACTTACGAAAAAAGACAGTGAAGCGACGGTAAACGCGATTTTCGAAACCATCGAAGAAGCACTCGGTGCAGGTGAGAAGGTTCAAATCATTGGTTTTGGCACGTTTGAGACCCGCGCACGCGCCGCTCGTTCAGGTCGTAACCCACAGACGGGTGAAGTCATCGAAATCCCGGCTTCTACTGTACCGGCATTTAAACCGGGTAACAATCTGAAAGAAAAAGTAAAGTAATTAAGAAGTAAGTGCAAAGGGGGCACCCCGAACGTCATGGTCGATGACGGAGGGGTGCCCCCTTTCTAAGTTTCATGGCTTTTCGTGCCCGGCGAATGCGCCACCGGTCGGTCAGTACTTCACGACGTTGGCGGCCTGAGGCCCGTCTGAACTATCGATGATGGAAAAGCTCACGCGCTGCCCGTGCTCGAGAAATGGGCAGCCATTACAGATGGCGGTGGCGTGCACGAATACGTCGTTCCCGTCCTCAGCCTGAATGACCCCCAAACCCTTCTCGGAGTTAAACCACTTCACAGTCCCTTCGATCATCTGTCTGTCCCTCATTTGACGGAATTGTATGAGACTGAGTATATGACGAGTGAGCTGCAAAGGCTGTCGAAATATCTGTAATCGGATAAATCCCGTGTCAAGATTCCTCCTGAAAGCAATGCTGACACCTTCGTGTATATCCCGTCCACTTGATTCTCGATCCGCCCCTGTGCGCCGATGGGCCCATAAAAGAAGGGCAGCTCCGATGTCGTGTGTACATCGAAGCTGCCCCTTGGCGAAAACATAGCGTTTATGGCAACTGGTTGGCCGGTGAGGACGCCCAGTTGGACGGAATTTGGGTATTCGTCCAATCCTGCTTCGGCATGAACGACGCGTGGTGCTCGTCGAAGTACGCGTCGAGCATCTGTTTCGCGATGACGCCGGCGAGCGATGCACCGTAACCACCGCCAGGAATCATTACGGCCATCGCCACTTGTGGGTTGTTTAGCGGCGCATAGCAGATGAACACCGAGTTGTCCGTCTTTTGACCGTGAATCGTGATCTGGGCTGTACCGGTTTTCGCCGCCACTTGATAAGGCGAATTGTTGAACAGTCCGTTTGCCGTCGCGTCTTCTCCTCCGGTGGTCACGTCGTACATCGCCTGCCGGATGAGCGCGTAATCTTGCGCTGATCCACTTACCTGGCCCGTGACCTTGGTCTTGTACGTAGACACGGGTTTAGCGCCATTCGTTGGCGTGTCACTCGAGTTGTACACCTTATCTAGCAAGTGTGGCTGCAGTTTCTTGCCGTTGTTGGCCAACGTCATCGCGTACGTCGCCAATTGCATGGTCGTAAACTCTTGCGACTGCCCGATACCGCCCTCCGCCAAGCTCGCGGGTGTACCGTTGTTTGGGTATTCCCCGGTCTTCTTGATGGACGCCTCGCTCTGCTGGAGGTCATACGGGACGGTGAGCCCTTGTTGGGTGTCGTAAATGTAGAATTGTCCCCCGATTTCGTTCGGCAGGTCAATCCCGGTTTTCGGCCCTAAGCCAAAATCCCATTCGCCCTGGAAGAGCTCGTTAATTCCTTTTGCAAAGTCGGTGTTTAAGTAGTGTTGATAGCTTCCATCGCTCGGCGGATAACTGCCGCCGCTCGAGGCGCTGCTCCCGAACCACTTTCCGAGTTGCAACCCGACCTGATAGAAGAACACGTCACTGGAGACGGCGATGGCGCGAATGGGATCCAGTTCGCCGAACACCATGTTCATGTCCTCATTCAGCCGGGTTTTACCGATGTACAAAAGGCCGGCATCGTACAGTGTGGAGTCAGGCGACATCGCCCCTTGTTTGAAGGCGGTGAGCAGATTGGCAGGCTTCACGGTGGACCCTGGGTTCTGCCTATCTTGAATCGCGTAGTTTACCTCTGCACCCGAATTTAGATAATTTGCTTCGGCATTTGTAATCGGCTTGCCATCGGTAAACCAGTTGGGATTCAGATACGGGTAACTGACCATGGAAAGGACGCCGCCGGTTTTCACGTTGAGCATCACGGCGGACGCGTTGGTGATAATCCCCTGGTCGTTTTGCTGCTTGATCAGGTTCATGACGATATTTTGCGCATCCGCTTGGAGGTGGCCATCCAGGGTGAGCTGAATGTTGTCACCCGCGAGCGCAGGCGGTGCGGAACCGACGGTTTGAACCGCGCCTGTGGAGGGATCGACCGTGAGCATCTCGTCCCCGGCTTTACCTTGCAGCGTCGACTCGTACTCCTCTTCAATTCCGGTGACACCGACTTTTTGACTGATTAAATAGTGGTCTTTATCGACATAGGTGGACTTGTTCTGGGCGGTAATGCTGCCGACATACCCTAGCACTTGGCCCGCCAAGTCGCCTTCTGGGTACTGACGTTGATAGGTTTGCGTGATCTCGACATTCGGCAAATCGGAATTGTGCTCGACCACATATGCAATCTGACTCTCCGTCGCGTTCGTCGCCAGCGGAATCTGCAGGTCTGTCTTGTCGGTGGTCATCGTGTGATACAGCTTTTGTGGTGTCTCGTTTAACACCGGTGCCAACTGGTTGGCGATGTTGTGCAAGGTGTTTGACGGGATGGTTGTGAAGTTGTCCAACACGATGTTGTCGGATGGCGTGTCCCAGGCGAGAACCTGGCCGTTTGCGTCATAAATCCAACCGCGCTGCGGCGCTTCCGCCACTGTGACGAATTGCGTGTTCACCTCGGCGTTGCGAAACGTCGGGCCTTTGGCGATTTCGACGTACGCCGCGCGCAACACAAGGCCGGTGAACGACAAAAAAATAATCGAATACACGACGTTGATGCGGAGCATCTTTTTTATTGTTTTCGGCTTGTTATTCATCCAATCATACCTCGTCGTGGCACCTCGCGGGCGGGCTTGCCCCCGAAGAGCGGTCTTTTGCTCGTGTTAGAAAAGTGATTGAAACGCGATAAGTGGTTGGGTTTGGCGTCGACCAAGTGGAACGAGCACCTAGCACCTAGCACAAAACCCTCTATGATGCCTATTGTCCAGATTGCGACGACATACCCAGTGTCCGTTAAAAACGACCTTGTTTCAACGGGGAAATGATCTCAATCTATGTGAGCGTTGGAAATCGCTGTACACCTGTGGTGCAGATCTATCGCCAACTTGGTGAACGGCGACAGGTGAGTTGTCCTCTTCATTATAGCGACCCAAGCGAGCAGATGGGGGCGGAATCGACAAATCGAACTTTTTGTCGAAAAGCTCACGCCTTGACGCGGGGGGTTGCCGGATCGCAATTCGGTGTCTTCAGTTCCGTGACTTCCGCGAGTTTGAGCAGGTAATAACACTCCTCGCGCGCCATGTGGTCGGGAAGCAGCGGTTCGAGGGCGCCAAGCAGTTCGTGGGAGAGGCGCAGTTCTTCAAGTTCTCCGAGAAACTCGCAAAATAGTTTCATCTCGAGGCCGACGTCCAGGTTAAACTTCGAGAGCGCTGGGAACTGGTCTAACTGCGTGCGCAGGTACCCGGCGAATTCGACCGCCTTCAGGTAGAACGCCTCGAATTGTTTGCGAAATGCCTCGCTCTTGTGTGCGAAGTTCTGCTCGGTGGGATCGGCTTGTTGCGCGAGGGTCGCCGCGTGTCCGGACGCATCGTGGAGCCACAGCAGGTGATGGTGGACGGGATGAAGTGGCGGTGGCGTTTCACCTTCGCAGAGGCAAGCCAAAATGCGCAGATACTCTTCGATTTCGTTGACCATATGATTCAAAAACGTCGGCGGCAGGCTGGTCGAGATCTTGCCGACGAGATGCCGTTCGAGGAGATGAAGCTTGTATGCGCGCAACTTCGTGGCGTAGCGGCGAGCGCGCTGATTTAATGCAGAGAGGGATGGCGCCGAGACATCGCCCCGCGCCTCTTCGAGCAATGTATCGAAGCGAGCGATAAACGATTCTGCTCGGCGGATGTCCGATTCCTCTGTCGGGGCTAAGCTGGTGTGGATGAATCGGGCGTGATCGCCTAATATTTGCAGCCAGAATCGGTGTTCAAACAGAGCTAGTTTGACGTAGTCCATCTCTTTGGAGTCCCTCCATTCGTCGCATCAATGTATGACGGCGAGTCTAGGCTGGTGACTCGGTTGGCGTCGCGCGTGGGAAGGACGCGCGAGTAGGGAAAGAAACGGCATTGGCTGACCCGAGTGCCGATGGCGGACGTCGTTACAAAAGCTCGCTGCCGCGGAGCAGGGAAGCTTTTGTCTCCTCGACCAACTGGTGAACGAGTTCGGCCGCTGGGATCTCCCGACCCATGGCTGCACCTTGCCCGGCGAACAGCGACATGTAATCCGTGTCGCTTCGTTTAGCAGCCCAGTTGCGCAAAGGGCGCGTGAGGCTGTTTTGCATGGGATACGGTGGGATTTCGCCCGGAAACTCGCGGATCTCTTCCGTAAAATGATTGCGAATGGCACGTGCCACTTTGCCGGAGAATCCGTTGGTCAGTACCGTGTCTGACGCTCCACTCTCCACTACGGCCCGCTTGTATGCCGGGTGCGCACCACTTTCCTGCGCGACGAGAAAAGCGGTCCCGAGTTGAACCCCTGCAGCGCCGAGCATGAGACTTGCGGCGATTCCGCGCCCATCCATGATGCCGCCGGAGGCGATCACAGGAACGTGCAGTTGGTTCACGATTTGTGGGATGAGGGCCATCGTTCCGACGAGTGAGGTCTCCACTTGGTGGAGGAACGTTCCACGGTGGCCGCCCGCCTCGTACCCCTGAGCGACGACCGCATCGACACCGGACGCTTGGAGTGCGAAGGCCTCCTCGACGGTGGTCGCTGTGCCGACGACGGCCGTACCGCGGTTTTGCAATTCACGCACCACATCGCCGCCGAGTTGGCCGAACGTGAAGCTGAACACAGGTACCTCTTCTGCGAGGACGACCGCGAGTTGATCCTCGAAGGAGGGGATTTCGATAGCGCCAAATTGTGCTTCGCTTGCGGGGTGTATCTGCGAGAGGAACTGTTTCATAGGTGCGAGGTCGGGCACCGCCAGAGACGCGTCGGACGGGATGAATAAATTCACACCAAACGGCCTATCGGTGCGTCGCTTAATTTCGTGGATGGCCTCTCGGATGGCTTCCGGAGTCATGTACCCTGCGCCAAGTGATCCGAGCGCGCCGGAATTGGACACGGACGCGACGAGCGCTGGCGTCGTCGGACCGCCCGCCATCGGCGCTTGAATGATTGGAAACCGCGTTTGAATGAGCGTGCACAGTGGCGTGAACAAAGAGGACATCTGGAACACCTCCGTCAGGATGCAGTTCTCACTCGCGATGGTTGCGTTTGCAACAGCGATTAGGGGTGGATGGCAATTCGCTCATAGGCTTTACGCCTAGTGTAGCACACCGGTTCATTTGTCTCTTGCAACTCGCCTGTCGTGCTAGAATGGGAAGATAGGCTCGTAGGGATGGGCACGAACACAGGTGACGTTGCTTACAATGACCAAAAGCGCCGCACGGAGGATGACACCTTTGAGGCGTCGATCACAATCTAAAGCTGGAGGCGACAGCGGTTGAGGAGTACGTGGACGTTTCTCCACCCGTCAGAAGGACAGACGACACCCGATTGGTGGGGGCCTGGCAGAATTCGCATCCGCGAGCATTCGGATGGGCTACACCTCGAGAGCCCGTATCGCATTCGGGCGATGAGTTCGGCTGTCGTGGGCGGCGGACTTTGCGATGTGCGCCACCTGTTCAACTTTCAGGTGGAGTCGGACTATGCGAGAGTAGATCCGGCGAACGACCTCGTCGAGCGCCTTGTCAATCGCGGCATCCGCCCCGAGGATTCCCTCGCCCTGATGACTGCCGTGCGCGTCGCCGACGCGAGTTTTGTCAGTGCACAAGGCGACGGTTGGGAACTCCTCACGGTCGTCACGTGTGGATTTGGCAATGCGGCGAGTGTACAGGACGTCGACGAAATCGATGACGTGCGCGTCAAACGCACGATTGGCACCATCAACATCATCAGCGTCGTCCATGGCTGGTTGACAGACGGCGCCTTGGTGAACGCCGTGATGACCGCGACCGAGGCGAAAGCGTCTGCCCTGTCCGAGATGGGCATTCTCACGCGGTCGCACCAGCATCCGGCGACCGGGACGACGTCGGACGCCATCGTCATCGGTTCCGACCGCACGCCCGGTTGCACGCCCGTGGCGTACACCGGGCTTGCCACGCCATTCGGGCGAGCGCTGGCCAAGACGGTGTACCATGGGGTACTAGATTCTGGCGCGAAATACCGGGCCCGACTACTCGCGGCACAAACGCCCGCCGGGTACGCCCTGCGTCATATCGACCCATTGTGATGACAGGGAGGTCGTAGTTTCATGGATTGGTTGAACCCCTGTCTGTTTACAGGTGTTGCGCTCCTGATTGACTATCTAGTCGGCGATCCGCCCCGCATCCCCCACCCGGTCGTCCTCATCGGCAGGTGGATTAAGTGTATCGACGAGTCGTGGAATCAACATCCGTCGGCGTTTGTGCGTTCGCGCATACTTGGGAGCATGTTGACGGTTGCGACCGTCGTCGGCGCGGGTGCCCTCACCTGGTTGATTCTCTATCTGCTGCACTTTGTCTCGCCGTGGCTCGCCATCCTGGCGAACGTGTGGCTGATTTCGACGACCATCGCGTGGCGCGGGCTCCTTAAGGCCGGACAGTCTGTACAAAAGGCGCTTCAACGCGATGGCATCGAGGCCGGACGCGCGGCTGTCGCAATGATTGTCGGGCGCGACACGGCACATCTCGACGAGGCCGAGGTGACCCGCGCCTGTGTGGAGACGCTCGCGGAGAACATCGTCGATGCGATTGTGTCCCCAGTGGTGTTCGGCTGCATCGGTGGTGCGCCCTTAGCGATGGCCTATCGCGCCGCGAATACACTGGATTCGATGGTCGGGTACAGGAGTGCGCGCCATCGCCATTTCGGCTGGTCGTCGGCGCGGTTGGACGACCTGTTGAACTACGTTCCTGCGCGGTTGACGGCGCTTCTCTTGTTTGTCGCCATCGCCCTGTGCAAGGGCCATGCCCACCGGGCCTGGCGCACCTGGCGCCGGGATGCGCACTTACACCCCAGTCCCAACAGTGGCATCCCCGAATCGATGGTGGCGGGCGCACTTGGCGTGCAGTTGGGCGGTCAAAACGTATACGATGGCGTACTGTCCAATCGCGCGACGATGGGCGACGCCACGCGTTCTCTCGAGTCCGCGGACATTCGGAGGACGGCACACCTGGTCAGCGCCGTTTCGTGGGTGTTGTTCGCAGCCGCTCTCGTCGCTGCTGGCGTCTGGTGGGGCTTTGCAGAGGGCGTGCGCCCGTGGGGCGCGTAACGGCCGCTTTGAACAGAACCGTGCGACAGAAGGTACGGCATTTCATTCATCTAGTGAGGAGAGTCACATGGCACACGGCGGAAAAGTGTACGAGTATGCGGATACGCACGGGATCGATTTGGCGAGCGTGTTGGATTTTAGCGCGAATATCAATCCGCTTGGACCTCCACAGCGGGTCCTCGTGGCGATAGAAAGGGCGTTACCCCACGTGGTCCACTACCCTGACGCCAGGCATTTTGCGGTCAAGGAAGTCGTCGCGCGAGCGCACGGTCTGCGGGCGTCGTCCGTGCTCTGTGGCAATGGGGCGACTGAGGTGATGGAGCTCGTGTTTCGCGCGGTGCGCCCGTCGCGGACGTTCGTGTTAAATCCGGCGTTCTCCGAGTACGCAGACATCGCTCGTCGCGTGGGTTCCATGCCGACCGCTCTTTCTTTGACGCGCGCGGACGGAGCGTGGTCACTGCCGCTGGAAGCCCTCGACCGGCAACTTCAGCCGGGCCATCTGGTCGTTATCAACACCCCGCACAACCCGACGAGCAGCGTGTGGCCGTGGCCGACCTTGAAGGCGTGCGTGGAGCGCTGGTGTGGGCGAGGGGTGTTTGTCGTCATCGACGAGTCGTTTATTGACTTTCTGCCGGACGGACGAGAGATTTCCGCCATCGCGGACGCTGCCGTGGCAGAGCGGTTGTTCGTCGTCAGATCCGCCACCAAAATCTACTCCATCCCTGGCCTGCGCTTTGGCTTCGGCGTCGGACACGAGGAGTTTGTGCGCGAAATCGAGCGCAATCGCGACGGCTGGAGCGTGAATGCACTGGCGCAGGCAGCGGCTTGCGCGGCGTATGAAGACGCGGCTTTCCTCGAGGCGACACACAGGTGGCTCGAGGAGGAGAAGGTGTATCTCGAGAACACTTGGGGTGCGGATATGCGGCTCATCTGGCATGCGCCAGGCGCGAACTTTTTCCTCGTCGACTTTCGGTCGACGGAGGTAGCACAAAAGGTCGTGCAAGCGCTCGTCGAGCAGGGGATCTTCTGTCGACGCTGTGATGATTTCCAAGGTCTTGGCGCCCGCTACGTGCGCTTTGCGATTCGCTCGCACGCCGACAACGTACGGTTGCGGCAGGCCGTGGCGGACGCGATGGACGGACTGGACCGGTCAATTCCGTAAGTCAGGGACCCCAAGCGGGCCGACGGCGTGCTCCCCGAGTGCTGCTCTGGCTTCTTCCCAGATGGGCATCGCGCACTGTTTTTCGTAGTCGTAGGCAATCAGGCTGCCCTCTGCTCGCGCGACCCAGGCGCCACTTTCGTCTTGAATCGCGTGGTGCACGGAGAAACTGGAGTTGCCAATGCGTGGGATCCACGTGGTGACCGTCAATTGTTGTGCATAGGTGACTTGTGCCAGAAAGTCGCAGCGGGTGGAGGCGACAATCAAGTTCCACTTGTCGAGGGAGAGCGACGGGTTAAACAGTCGGAACACGTCAATTCGGGCATCTTCCATATAGTTCAAATATTGTGTGTTGTTGACGTGCCCGAGGCCATCACATTCGGAAAAGCGCACCTGAATCAATCGAGTAAACATGTCTTCACTCCTGGACCAAAGATAATCTCTATCCTAACAAGGGAGAATGAGAAAGCGAAGGTCGAATTTAGAAGGAACCTGGAGAATGACAGAGAAAACATATCACCATCTCGATCATATGAATTGAATTTCTGTCATTATTGGAGTCGGTGAAAATGGTCTCAAATGGGCCACTGCGTTTGGATATCAGAGATGTCTCGACGGCGGTCATGGAATACATATCGGACTTGCTAGTGGTCCTTTCCCCCGATGGATGCATTTGCGAAGCGTCGCCGTCCGTGTATCGGAACCTTGGCGTGACAGGACATGGTCTCATTGGTACACCGCTGCGAGAGCACATCCATCCGGAGGATGTCGTTCAATTCGAACGCTTACTGACCGACGTCCGAAACGCGCCCGCGAGCGGAGTCCGCCACGCAAAGTGGCGATGCTTACACGAGGAATCTGGGCCGCTCTTCCTAGCGGTGGACGTCATTCCGAAAGCGGACGGCGCCGGGGAGCTTCAGTGGGTCCTCCTGTGCGCCCGAAACATCACCCAGGAGCGCCGGATTCAGGCGCAAATTCATCGAAGTGAACAAGTCTACAAATCCCTTTTTGAATATAACGCCGACGCGGTCTTTGCACTGGATCTTGAAGGCCGTTTCGTGGAAGTGAACAAGGCGTGCGAGCGCGTTTCCGGTTACGCTGTTGAGGCACTCCAGGGAACTGCGTTTTATCCCCTGATAGCCCCTGTGGAGTTAGCGGTCGTCAACCAGAATTTTGTCCGTGCGTGCCGCGGGGAGCCTAGCAATCATGATGTCACCATCATTCACCGCTCGGGAGAGCGGGTCGTGTTGAATGTCACCAGCTTGCCCATCACAGTGGATGGCCAGGTTGTCGGCATCTACGGCATCGCCAAAGACATCACGTCGATTCGTCACAAGGAGAAACTCTTGCTCGTCCAAAAATCCGTGTCGGAATCGATTGCGGCCGGTGACGACGTCGAGCACGTTCTACAGCAGATCACAGAGTGCGCCGGAGAGCTGTTCGAGGACTGTATCCCGTGCATCATGCTGGTCAGTGAACGCGGTGACGCCCTGCTGCCTGCAGCTTGTTCGGATAAGCTATCGATGCAATACATCGGCGCCTTGGACGCGGTGCCGATAAACCCCAATGCCGGAAGTTATGGGGCAGCCGCTTACAACAACAAACCGGTCGTCGTCACGGATATCGAAGTGGATCCCCTGTGGCAGAATTATCGCTCCCTGGCTCGCGCCGAAGGGCTGCGCGCATGCTTCGCGGTGCCGATTTTGTCCGATGACCACCAAGTCGTTGGGACATTCGGTGTCTACTACAAGACGAGAAAGCAACCCACAGGGGAGGTCATGGAAGCGCTGAAGACCTTCTCACACTTGGCGGGACTGGCCATCGTTCGACATCAGCATGCGGCCAAGCTGCACGCATTGGCCAATACGGATCCACTTACAGGGCTGCCGAACCGTCGTTATTTTATGGATAGGCTGCGCTCTGCGGTCCAGGCGGGAGAGCAGGTCGGACTTATCTTTCTCGATCTCGACCGGTTTAAGTGGATCAACGACACCTTGGGGCACACGTTTGGCGACAAGGTTCTCGTAGAGTATGTGCGCCGGGTGAGTTCATGCCTCGACACACGAGCGCTCTTTTCTCGCCTTGGCGGTGATGAGTTCGCGGTGATTGTGCCAGACGTGACTACGGAGCAAGACGTGATGGCCGTGGCCGAGCGGGTTTTGCGGCTGTCCGACAAATTGGTCCACATCGACGGGCACAACTTGCGCGTGACCTCGAGTATCGGAACGTACTTGTCGCCCGATGCGGAATGTGACGTCGAAGCGTTGCTCAGCAATGTGGACACCGCGTTGTACACGGCGAAAAACAGCGGGCGGAACAACATCAAACGATTTGATCCAAACATGAAATTTGTCACGTATGACCGACTGGTCATGGAAAGTGACATTCAGAGCGCCATCGACCAAGAGCAGTTCTACATGGTCTATCAACCAAAGTTTCACGCAGCTGACGGCCGCATCACTGGCGTCGAGGCGTTAATTCGGTGGAATCATCCGCGGGAAATGCTCATTTCCCCAGGCGATTTCATCCCAGTGGCCGAACAGGCGGGGCTCATCAGCAGCGTCGACGAGTGGGTACTCCGTGAAGTCTGTCGGCAAATTCAGGTGTGGGCCCGCCACGGGCTCGAGATACCTGTGAGTGTGAATATCTCACAGATTCACTTTCAGCAGTTTGATTTCGGAGACAGGCTCCGCCGAACCATCGAGCAGTACGGCGTCAAGGCCGGCCTCATCGACATCGAGATCACGGAAACGGCACTGATGCAGCACGCGACAGAAGCGCACGTTTTCGCAAAACTCCAAGAGCTCGGAGATATCGGCGTGACCGTATCGATTGATGACTTTGGCATCGGGCACAGCTCGCTGAACCTCTTGCGCAAATTCCCTGTGGATTTCCTGAAGATTGACCAGAGTTTCGTTCAAGATCACCAAAAGCCCGACATCGTGACGGCCATCATCCAGCTTGGTCACAGCCTTTGCATGCGCGTGGTAGCCGAGGGCGTGGAGTCGCAGGTGGAGCTGGACTTCTTAACGGCACAGGGGTGCGACGAGATTCAAGGTTACTTGTTGGCCAGACCGATGGCGCCGGAGGATATTGTCCGCACATACGCATGAGTCGGCCGCGAGGGCACTCGTACGTTTACTTTGGCAAGGTGAAATTTACGGCATCCGAATCTATCACATTGGAGATACTATTTTGATGCAACCGCACCTCGGCTGCTTTTTACAGGTCGCGGCGAGGCCATCACCGCGAGCGGCGACCGTCCGCCATCTACACGGTACGATTCCGACGCGCGATCGTCTCTGGGGAAGGACGTGAGGAGGGGTTTGATGTTTGGGCGAAATCGGCGAGACATCGAGTTGAGCGAACCAGATATCGCAGACGCGTGTTGTGACTTTATCGCCAATCGACTCAATTGCATGCCGCAGGACGTCGTGGTTCAGTTGACGTTTAGCGACGAGGATGGGTTCGGCGCAGATATCACGGTTCGAGGCGTTCGTGAGAATTCCATGCAACAGTTAGATCTCGTTGACGCGATTCAAGAGTACGTGGCCGAGCGCGAGCGGTATCGCAGCGCAAAGAACAATGTGACACACGTGGAACTACAGTTTTCTGACCATCGCGGAGTCTACGCGCAAGTGCGCTATTTGTGATTTGCGGCCACCTGTCTGAACGGAGGTGAAGTCCCCCACCAGGGGCAAGTTGTTGAACAGTACTTCAGCACTGGTCAATATCATCCTGATTTTCGTGTTGGTATTTCTGAACGGGTTTTTCGTAGCCGCCGAGTTCGGCCTGGTCAAGGTGCGTTCGAGTCGGATCGACGAACTGGTCACGCAGGGCCACAAGCGAGCCAGAATGGCGAAGGGTGTCATCGCCCACTTACATACGTATCTATCCGTCTGTCAACTTGGGATTACGCTGACGTCGCTGGGGCTCGGTTGGATCGGGGAACCGACGGTGGCGCACCTATTGGAGGGCCCACTCACGCGAGTTGGCCTAGGCGATGCCGTCGACACCATCTCGTACATCGTGAGCTTTGTGGTCATCACCTATGTTCATATCGTCCTGGGTGAAATGACGCCGAAATCACTCGCCATTCATCGTTCGGACGCAGTAGTGCTCAATGCCGCGCCAGTTCTATCCGTCCTCAGCAAGCTCATGTACCCGTTTATCTGGGTGTTCAACGGCTCCGCCAACGCTTTCCTCAGATTTAGTGGAATGAATGTCACAGAAGAAGACGGAGAGGCCTATACGGAGCATGAGCTGCGAATTTTGATGAATGAGAGCCACAAGAGCGGCTTGATTGACAGCACTGAAATGGCGTTGCTCGACAACATTTTCGAGTACTCAGACAGGATTGCTCGGGAGATCATGATCCCGCGCGTCGACATCATTGCCATTTCTGCGGATGCTTCCGAGCAGGAAATCATGCGTCTAATCACCGAGCATGAGCACACCCGGTACCCGGTGGCCGACGGCGACAAGGACCATATCATCGGTTATATCCACGTGAAGGACATGTACGTGAGGGAGAGCGGACGGAACGTCATGGATTGCATCAGGCCGATGATCAAAGTTCCAGAGACCACAGAAATTCACGATGTGTTGCGCGACATGCAAAAGTCCAGGACGCAGATTGCCATCGTCGTGGACGAGTATGGCGGCACTGCGGGGCTCGTCACCATGGAGGATATCATTGAGGAGTTGGTGGGCGAAATCCAAGACGAATTCGACGACGAACTGGCACCCGTGGTGAAATTGGGGCAAGAGTACTCGGTAGACGGGCGACTTCTCATGGATGAAGTGGTCGATTTGCTGGGGCTTGCGTTCCATCCTATCGATGTGGACACCGTCGGCGGCTTCGTCATCTCCCGCCTGCGCAAGATTCCGGAACAAGGGGATTCGGTGGTCCAAGGCGAGTTTACGTTTACTGTCGAGCGAGCGGAACAAGGGCGCGTCACAAGGGTTCGCATCAGCGGCCCGAATCCCTCCTAAAGTGGGGATGGCGCCGCCTGCCGCCTATCGACGAAGGCGGCAGGGGGCGTCTCGTTTTGGCCGGATTGCAATTTAGCCTTCGAAAGAGGCGGCTGCAGACTCCTCCATTTGGCGCAGCTCGATGCGCCGAATTTTGCCACTGTTGGTCTTGGGGAGCGAATCGACGAACACGATAGCTCGCGGGTATTTGTACGGTGCCGTCGTCCGTTTGACGTGCTCCTGAAGCTCAGCAACTATGTTCTGGTCCTCGGCGTCATCCGGGTTGCGCAGAATCACAAACGCTTTGACGATATGCCCGCGCTCCGCGTCGGGACTTGCAACGACGGCGCACTCGGCCACTTTTGGATGCTTCACCAACGCGTCTTCCACCTCAAAGGGGCCAATCGTGTAACCTGCGGAGATGATGATGTCGTCGGATCGACCTTCAAACCAGAAGTAGCCGTCCTCATCCACGCGGCCCTTGTCTCCGGTCACGTACCACTCGCCCCGATATGCCCGACGCGTGCGCTCCTCGTCATCCAAATACCCTTGGAACAGGGTCGGATGTGTCTTGTGGACGGCGATATGCCCAATCTCACCAACTGCGAGCGGATGCCCGTCGTCATCGACGATACTCACGCGTGTGCCGGGAAACGGTTTTCCCATCGATCCGGCCCGAACCTCCATGTCCCGCAACGTCCCCACCAACAAGCTGTTCTCCGTCTGACCGTAGCCGTCGCGCACCGTGATCTGGAATTGGCGCGCGAACGTGTCGATGACTTCGCGATTGAGGGGTTCGCCGGCGGAGCAGGCGGATCGGAGTGCGATTTGGTATTTCGAGATGTCGCGAACCTTCGCCATCAGCCGATACTCTGTGGGAGTCGCACACAATAGCGAGACGCGGTGGTCCTGCATCAGTTGCAAGTAAGTGTCCGGCTGAAAACGTCCTTTGTACACGAACGCGGTCGCACCGTTGCCGAGGATGGATACGAACGGGCTCCACACCCACTTCGCCCAGCCAGGCCCAGCGGTCGCCCAAGCGATATCCGTCGGCTTCGCGTCAAACCAGTATGTCCCAGCGACGGCGAGGTGTTCGCGCGGCCACGCGTAGCGGTGAACGACACCCTTGGGGCCCCCCGTGGTGCCGCTTGTATAGGAAAGAAAAGCGATGTCGCTGTCTTCGGTCTCCATAGAGAGGTCCGCATCGGATACATCGCGCACGAGAGATGCCAGCGTGGTCCATCCACGTACGTCGCTTCCAACGCTGTAGAAATGAGTGAGGGTTGGACAGTCGACGCGGCTGTCGTCGACTTCGCCCGTCAGGGTGTGATGCGCGATGACGGCGGTGGCTCCCGCATGGTGGACTCGATATCGGATGTCGCTGCTGCGGAGCATCTCTGAGCCAGGCATGACCGTGGCTCCGGTCTTCAACAGAGCCAGGTACACGATATACGGTTCCATACCTTTTGGCAGCAGGACCAGGACCCGCGAGCCCTTGTGAATCCCATTGGTCATTAAGGCGCGCGCCAACTGGTTTGATCGGCGGCGTAATTCGTCGTATGAAAGCTGTTCTATCTCGCCGTACTCTCGCACACAATACACAGCCGTCTTGTCTGGCGTCTGCCGCGCAGTTTTGTCGACTTCGAAAGCAAAGTTATACCCCAACGCAACAACCTCCCGACTCACGAAAAATTCTGATAGCGCTTTCAGTATAGCATAGCGAGCCAAATAGAGGGGGGAGATACTGTGTAAGTCAGCGTTCACTCGGCCTGCCGTGGTACTGCGATGCTGGATAGGAATGGTATATCATGCAATGAATGTCTATATGGGGCAGATGAGGAGTCGGCGAAATAGGAACAGGGGGCCTCAGCCCCCTGTGATGCTATGTATTCGTTTCGATCAATACATGACAATCGGCGGGTCTACAATTACGGTTCCCTGCGACGTCGTGATGGCGAGGTACATATGTGAACCTTCAGTCCACTCTACGAATGATACATCTCCTACGGTCCATGTTTGAGCATTGGCCGGAATGGATGACGTCGTGTCTGTACCCGTCGTATCCGCACTTGCGAGAGCTGGTACAGTGACGATTGACGCCAATGACAATGACCCAATGACTACTGCGCGGTGTAGAGCTTTCATCCGTAACATCTCCTTAGGCTGGATCTGTGTATTCGCGAATTGCCTCCAAGAACGTATCGACTACTCTGGGGTGATACAGTTTTCCTCGTAGAGATAAAATCTCCTCGATGGCAGCAGATTTCGATTTCGCACCCTGATATGGGCGATTGGAAATCATGGCATCATAACTGTCAACGACAGCGACGATAGCGGCCCCTATGGAGATTTGGTCTCCCTTCAAGGCATACGGATAACCACTTCCGTCGTAGCGCTCATGATGCTGCTCTGCAATATAACTGCCTTGTGCAAGATATGGCAAGGGTGATGAATTCAAAATGTCCCTACCATAAATCGTGTGCTGTTTAATTATATCAAATTCTTCCGGCGATAGTCTGCCAGGCTTTAGTAGAATTTCATCCGGAACATTTATTTTTCCGATATCGTGAAAGAACGCTCCGTAACTTAGAGAAAACAGTTCGGTAGTGGATAGCCCCATTTTCTCCCCGATAAGTACGGAGAGCCGGCGAATACGTTCGCAATGTTGGGCTGTATATCCGTCCTTTTCGGCTATTTCAATCGCTAGCTTATAAAATTGCCTGGTAGATTCACTGTAATGGTGGAATACGTAGTTTGAACAGATATAAAGAAAGCTCGTCTGTTCGACGGCCGTGAAAATGATAAACTCACTGGCTGGCTCACAAGACAGCGTATCTCCAGGTCGCAAAATACCTTGCAGATCACCAGAAGCGTACCTTAGTTTGCCGGAGAGCAAGTAAACGGTTTCCAGCTCATTCCAGTCTTTCTGTGGTGCAATGGCCCACGAACACCCTGACTGAAGCTCATGATGAATGACTTCAGTTCCGTTGCGGCTCGATAGCAGGGACACCACTGTATGGTCAGTCTCTGCTCGTTCGATGGCGTCTCCACTCGGGATAAAGCGGAGCCAGTTCGGTTGCTTAACGCCTGTCATACTTAACACCTGCTCATCCCAAGGGTAGTAACACAACTCAGAACCGCTTTTTACATATGATTGCAAGAATATCATACCAAAAAACGCCGAACCACGAGTAGAAAAACAGCACCTTAATGGTTGGCAATTGTTGTGGTTTTGCCACGCACATTGATATGAACGATCCCAAAATTATTCGTATACGCGCCAAATAATGCTTCCCATCCAAGGTTCCGAGATAGGTCGAAATATTTCTGATTTTATCGAATTAAATATTCGGAACGTTGTGCAGGAATTTAATCTAGCGCTCCGAATATCATTTTATAAGTTTGTTTAACATCCAAATAAAAGGTGAGGGATCAAATGTTGTCTTACGGCAAGTGTTCTCGTCACTGGATGTGGAAATTCGGGTGCCGGCGGAAATGGTTCAAGCGGTGCATCCGGGACTTCGAGCAAGAGCACCGCAATCACTATCTGAGTCATCCAAACAGGAGCTTCGCAACAGGTTGTGCAGAATATGTCGCAGGCGTTCAACAAATCACATCCAGACATTCAGTCGACAGTGCAATTCTTCGAAAACGATCCATATAAGCAAAAGATTCAAATTGCAATAGGTACACACAACCCTCCAGATATTTTTACCGGTTGGGGCGGCGGCGTGCTGAAGTCGTACATCGATGCAGGAGATGTGTACGATCTCACTTCTGACCTTGAAATCAGACCCGGACTGGGCAAATCGGTTTCTTCCATCCGTTATGAAACCGGTTACCTTGAAGGCAAGGTGTACGGTATTCCGATTCGTCCAGGCGTGGAACAATTTCTTGTTTCCGTTGGTCCTCACCCAGAGTAACAGTCCCCGTGTCATGCCGATGGCCATCGTCAGTTTTCAAGGGCAGTATACGATGAATGTCCCAGTGACCATGGCGGCTGTCATTCTTTCAGCGCTGCCGCTGATCTTGGCGTACATGTTTGGACGTCGTTACTTGCTCCGGGGCATGCTTGCTGGATTTGGAAAATAAGGAGACTGGAGGCGTGACAATGAGCGCAACTTATCAGAACACTGAACTTTCGGTAGAAGAAAGAGTAGATTTGTTGCTCGCTGAGATGACCATCGAGGAGAAAGCCGCGCAACTGACGGCGGTCTGGGCATACGAGGTACTCGATGGACTGGAGTTCTCAGAGGAAAAGGCAAAGCGGCACTTTCGCGACGGGATTGGGCAAATCACGCGGATCGGCGGTGCGACGAACCATGGGCCAGTGGGTACGGGACGCATCGCGAACGAAATCCAGCAGTTCCTCACCCATCGGACCCGCCTTCAAATTCCTGCTATCGTCCACGAAGAGTCGTGTAGTGGCTATATGGCAAAGGGGGCGACGTGCTTCCCGCAGTCGATAGGCATCGCCAGCACCTGGGATGAAACGATTGCTCGGCGCGTCGGTGCGGTGATCCGCGAGCAAATGCGCGCAGCCGGCGCCCATCAAGCCTTGGCGCCGCTGCTGGACGTGACGCGGGACCCGCGGTGGGGACGGGTTGAGGAGACGTTTGGTGAAGACCCGTATCTCGTCGCACAAATGGGCATTGGCTACGTTGAAGGGTTACAGGGTGATCGTTTGACCGATGGCGTGATTGCGACCGGGAAGCATTTTGTGGGGTACGGGATTTCGGAAGGTGGAATGAACTGGGCCCCAGCTCATATTCCTGAACGTGAATTGCACGACGTCTACCTGCACCCGTTTGAGGCGGTGGTACGCCAAGCGAAGCTGGGTTCCATCATGCCAGGATATCACGAACTGGATGGGATTCCTTGTCATCACAGCGAGCGGCTACTTGTCGACGTGCTGCGCAACACGTGGGGCTTTGAGGGGATTGTCGTATCGGATTACTTTGCCGTCAACATGCTTCACGAATACCATCATGTCGCGCGCGACAAGGTGCAGGCCGCGCAGTTTGCGGTTCAGGCGGGCGTCGACGTCGAACTGCCGAGTCGTGACGTATACGGAGAAGCGCTCATTGAGGCCGTCAACAGCGGTCTCGTCGGGATAGATGAAGTCGACCAACTGGTTCGTCGAGTGTTGACGATGAAGTTCCGACTCGGATTGTTCGAGCATCCGTACGTCGACACTGGGCGAGCGCTCGAAGTGTTTGACAACGCGGAGCAGCGAGCGCTGGCGAAAACGGCCGCGCAAAAATCCATCGTGTTATTGAAAAACGAACAACAGCTGCTCCCACTGAACGCGAACGCCCTGCAAAAACTCGCGATCATCGGACCGAATGCAAATAGCATCCGCAACATGGTAGGTGACTACGCGTACCCGTGCCACATCGAGTCGCTCTTGGAAATGCGCGACCAGGACAACGTCTTCGAAACGCCGATGCCGAATGACGTTCAACTAGTCCAGCAGTTCGTGCCAATGCAGTCCATCCTCGAATCCATTCAGGAGAAAGTGAACGGACGAGTGCAAGTGGCCTATGCAGAGGGCTGCTCGGTTACAGGATCGGACGAGTCCGGCTTCACAACTGCGCTAGACATTGCGCGAGATGCCGACGTCGCGATTGTGGTGGTAGGCGATAAGGCAGGTCTGACCGACGACTGCACGACAGGTGAATCCCGTGACCGAGCGACACTTGGTCTCCTCGGGGCACAACAGGCGCTCGTGGAGGCAGTCGTCGAGACTGGGACACCGACGGTCGTCGTATTCGTCAGTGGCCGGCCCCTTGCGACGCCCTGGATTGCAGAGCACGTGCCAGCCATCGTGGAGGCGTGGCTGCCTGGCGAAGAAGGCGCGTCTGCAGTGGCGGATGTTCTGTTTGGCGATTACAACCCCAGTGGTCGACTCCCGATCACCGTACCGCGATCGGTCGGACAGGTGCCCATTTTCTACGCGCACAAACCGTCCGGGGGCCGCTCGCACTGGAAAGGCGAGTACGTCGATGAAAGCAACAAACCACTCTATGCATTTGGCCATGGGCTGAGCTATTCCACGTTCGACTACAGTGACCTTGTCATCTCGTCCGAGGCGATTGACGTACATGGGGGTGTAGACGTTTCCTGTGTCGTGACGAACACTTCGGCTATCGCTGGAGAAGAGGTCGTACAACTTTACGTCCACGACGTCGAGGCGGACGTGACGCGACCATTGCAAGAGCTTCGCGGATACGCTCGAGTGTTCTTGAGACCGGGTGAACGGATGCAGGTAACCTTCACGCTATCCGCACATCAACTCGGCTTCTACAATCGGGGGTTGCGGTATGTGGTGGAACCTGGCGTCATAGACGTGTCCATAGGCGCCGCGTCAGATGACATTCGATTGAGAGGACACTTCACCATTGACGGAGAAGTGACGGATGTGGAGTCGGAGAAGATTTTTACGACGACCGTGAACACGTCGTCACTGGGAGAGGGAGCACAATGAGTAGATTGGAAGTCGTTTTGGGCATCGACGTGGGGACTTCCGGCACGAAGGCCATCGCAGTCGATGCACTCGGTCAGGTGCAGGCGTCCGCGTCGTCCAACTACGAGATGGACGTTCCCAAAGTCGGCTATGCCGAGCAACATCCGGACCTCTGGTGGGGGGCTGCGGTGGAGAGCGTGAAATCGGTCGTTGGGCTGCTCAAGGGGAAAGGCTACGACGTAGCGGTTCAGAGCATCAGCTTCTCTGGCCAGATGCACGGACTCGTCGCACTCGATGACGACGGTCACCCCCTGCGCCCGTCCATCATTTGGTGTGACGTGCGGACGACCGCCGAGGCAGATTGGTTGGAGCGTGCCCTCTCTCGCGAGCAGATTATCGAGTGGACCAACAACCCGCCGCTGCCAAACTTTACGGCGACCAAGTTGCTGTGGGTGAAGGAGCACGAACGGGAGGTGTACGGCCGGATTAGGCAAGTGATGTTGCCAAAGGACTACGTGCGCTTTCGCATGACCGGGCGCTACCACGCGGAAGTCACCGATGCCTCGGGCACGCTGTTGTTCGACGTCAGTCGCCGCCAGTGGTCGCAGCCGATGTGCGACGCACTCGGCATCCCGCAAAGTTGGCTGCCGGAGATGGTAGAGGCTTCCACTGTGACCGGGGAACTCACGGCTGAAGCGGCGCGGCTGATGGGCTTGCAACCAGGCATCCCGGTCGTGGCAGGCGCTGGGGACCAGGCTGCAGGAGCCCTCGGTGTAGGCGTCCGGCGGCAGGGTCAAGTGTCGATGGTGCTCGGCACCTCGGGCGTCGTCCTGACGCCCACCGCTAGTCCCGTTGTGGACGCATCCGGCGCGCTCCACAGTTTCTGTCACGCCTTGCCAAACACCTGGTTCATGATGGGGGTCACTCAGGCTGCCGGGGGATCCCTGGAGTGGTACCGGGAGACGTTCGAGGCGACAGGTGTGTCTACAGGCGGGCGCGAAGACACCTTTGAAGCGCTGCTTGGCGGCGCCAGTCAGGTCGTCCCTGGCAGTGAGGGGCTCATCTTTTTGCCTTATTTGATGGGAGAGCGCACGCCCATTCTCGATCCGCTCGCGCGCGGCGCCTGGCTCGGCCTCTCGCGCAGACATCGCCAAGCGCACTTGGTCAGGGCCCTGCTCGAAGGCGTGTCACTGAGCCTCACCGACTGTTGGAACGCCATGGAAAAGCAGGGTGTGAAAGCGGCAGAGTGGCTCATCTCCGGAGGTGGAGCCAACAGCCGACTCTGGGTCGAGATTCTCTCTGCGTGTGTGAAACGACCGCTGCAGGTCGTTCAAGCTCGCTATGGCCCAGCACTTGGCGCGGCGATGATCGCCGCCGACGGAGTGGGCTTTGGTGCGCGCCGCGACGGCGTGCTCGACTGGGTCCAAAAAGGCGATGACATCGCCGGGCCGACTGATTGGCAGGCGTCGTATGAGCGCCTCTACTCGCTGTACCAAACTGCATACGTGCAGTTGAAAGACGTGTTTCACGCGCTGGCAGATGAATCCTGAAAGGGGCACGAATCCATGAAAAAAGCACTCGTCGTCTATGGCGGATGGGAAGGGCACTATCCTAAGGACATCGCCGAAATGTTCGCAGGGCTCCTCGAACAAAGCGACGTTCGCGTGACGTTGTCCGACACGTTAGATGCGTTTTCCAGCGTCGACGATTTGCGGCAATACCAACTTATCGTCCCGCATTGGACGCAGGGCGACATCACCTCGGAACAGTTTGCGGCACTGCGGCAGGCCGTTCACGATGGGGTGGGTCTGGCTGGCATTCACGGCGGCATGGGTGACGCCTTCCGCAACGTTCCAGAGTATCAGTACATGGTTGGCGGCCAATGGGTGGCGCATCCGGGAAACGACGGCGTCACGTACGGCGTCAACATCGTCGACAAGGAGCACGTCATCACTGCTGGCATATCCGACTTCACCGTCACCTCAGAACAGTATTACATGCATATCGATCCCGCCATCCACACACTCGCGACAACGAACTTCGGCGAGGTTGCGATGCCTGTGGCGTGGACGAAGACATACGGAGCGGGCAAGGTGTTTTACCATTCGCTCGGCCACAAGCCGGACATCGTGGCGATGCCAGAGGTCACGCGCTTGACGATACAAGGCATGCTGTGGGCGGCAGCCGACAATTAAAAACAGGGCACGGGAGGGGATCACATGATACGCATCAACGTCGGAGTCATCGGTTGCGGGAACATCAGCGCCATTTATCTCAGTAATCTGTCGAAGTTCCCGAACGTCCGCGTGTTAGCCTGTGCGGACATCGACATCGAGCGCGCCAAAGCTCGCGCGGTGGAATTCAACGTCAAAAAGGCGTGTAGTGTTGAGGAATTGTTGCAGGACGAGGAGATTCAACTGGTCGTCAACTTGACGATTCCACAGGCGCATGCAGAGGTGTGCCTTCGCGCGCTGGAAGCGGGCAAGCACGTACACGTGGAGAAGCCGCTCGCCACCGACACCGCGAGCGCGCGGCAGATTGAGAGCGTCGCCACAGCGCGCAACCTGCGCGTCGGCGTGGCGCCAGACACGTTTCTTGGCGCAGGACTTCAGACCACCCGTAAAATTCTCGACGACGGTTGGATTGGTCGGCCTGTTGCCGCAACCGCGTTTATGATGTCACACGGCCACGAGCGTTGGCACCCAGACCCGGCGTTCTTCTACCAAAAGGGCGGTGGTCCAATGTACGACATGGGGCCGTACTACCTGACCGCGTTCGTTCATCTGCTGGGCCCTGCGAATCGCGTAACGGCGTCCACGCAAACGTCGTTTCCAGAGCGGACCATCCTCAGTGAGCAAAAGCGCGGGGAGAAAATCCAAGTGGAGGTTCCGACGCATATCGCCGGCATCGTCGATTTTGAATGCGGCGCCGTCGCCACGCTCGTCACGAGTTTTGACGTGTGGCACGCTGAGCTTCCGCGCATTGAAATCTACGGGACAGAGGGGACTATCAGCGTGCCGGACCCGAACACGTTCGGCGGCCCTGTCCGAGTCCGTCGCTATGATGCCAACGAGTGGATAGAGATGCCTCTGACGCACGGTTTCTCCGAGAATAGTCGCGGACTGGCCGTCGCCGACATGGCGGACGCCATCATGAAGGACCGCCCACACCGCGCAAGTTTGGAACAGGGGCTGCATGTGCTCGAAATGATGGAGGGATTTCACACGGCGTCGACTCAGAACCGACATGTCGAGCTGGCGTACAAATGCCAACGCGCAGAGCCTCTGCCAGTGGGGTTCTCCCTTGACAACTTCTTTTCTACCAGCCAAATTGCTATACTTTCTTGAAGATTTAGTAGCATCATCGCACCGTGTCCAAGGACAGGAGTGACAGACATAGAGAATGCGATAGAGGAGATTGACGATTGTGACCCGAACTGCGGACCCTGCGTACATGAAGGAAATCAACAAGTCCATCGTCATCAACAAAATTCGGTTTCACAGCCCGATATCGAGAACGCAAATCTCGGTTGATACGGGGCTGAACAAGGCGACGGTGTCTGCCTTGATCGACGAACTGCTGCAGGAAGGCCTCGTCTTGGAGATCGGGCAGGGGCAATCGCGAGTCGGCCGTCGCCCGATCATGCTTCTGTTCAACGCAAAGGCAGGCAGCGTGCTCGGCGTCGAGCTCGGGGTGGAGTACGTGCGCATCGTCGTGACCGATTTGGCGGCGCAGGTACAAAACACGTACAACACGGTTTTGCCTGACGGTGCGGATGCGACCGCCGTCATCGACACCGTCGTCACGTCGATTCAAGAAGCGATGGAGCAGGCACCTCCGTCGAAGTGTGGCGTGATTGGCATCGGGATTGGCGTGCCCGGACTCGTCGACTATCGCAGAGGCATCGTCTTGAAGGCACCGCACCTGAATTGGGATAATATCCCGCTCAAGGCGATGCTGGAGAGCCGTCTTCGCAAGCCGGTGTTTGTGGACAATGAGGCGAACGCAGGCGCGCTTGGCGAGAAGTTGTATGGCGCAGGCGCAAATGTCGCCGATCTCCTCTATGTAAGTGCGGGAACCGGTATCGGTACGGGGATTGTGATCGACAACGACCTCCTTCGCGGCGCGGACGGTATCGCCGGTGAATTTGGCCACATGAGCATCGAAGCCAACGGTGCGCAGTGCCCATGCGGCAATCAAGGCTGTTGGGAGATGTACGCCTCCGAGCGAGCGCTCGTGTCGACATACGAGAAGCTGGCCGGGAGTTCGTCTCGATTCGAGGACATTCTCAGTCGTTTGCCGGCGTCTGATCGAGCGGCGCTGCAGGCGTTCCAGTCAGTTGGGCAGTACCTCGGGGTCGGCATCTCCAATCTCATCAATGGATTGAATCCCTCGATGATCATCGTCGGCAACCGCTTGGCTCAAGGCGGTAAAGTGGTCGTAGACGGCATTTCTCAGAGCATCGCCAAACGCTGCTTTATCTCCCCCCATTCAAAAGTATCGGTTCAGGTCTCCGAGCTCGGGCGAGACGCTTGTCCTATCGGTTCCGCTGCGCTGGTCCTGCACGACTTCTTCACGGGACCGAAGGCGGACGTGTCGTAACGAGCTGCCTTCGTGCCTCGTGTGGTCTCTTCTCAGGAGTCCCTCGACAACCGGCAACCAAGTGAGCCCCGCCACAAAGGGCCTCCCTCAGCAAAGGGCCAGTACGCTTCCCCGATGGTAGCGTGCTGGCCCTTTGTTGTCTTATTTCAAGCGATGTTTGTTTAAGGCGATAGGCGATATACTGGCCGCCGTGTACGGGCGCAAACGGACCGCGTACTGAAATGGGCCAGTTTTGAGCTCGTACTTCGGGAGGACGTCTGGGCCGCAGGTCGCACTCCCAAGTCCATGTTGTGCATGGTCTAGATGCAGCACCAGGTCGTCGCGTCGCGTGAGCTCATATGGGTGCTTGGCCTGTTCAAAGTCCTCCGGCAAATACGGGTGAACGCTGAAGTTAAAATCCGGGAGCCCGCCGGCAAAGAGTCCGACGCCTCGCAGATTGGTCAGAGACAGCCAGCGCACATCTGTCCGATTGCCGTTTTCTTGAGGGTGTACGTAGTGTGTGGTTAAACCGTCGACGAGGTGGTGCCACACGCCAAATCGTCCCGCTTGCTTGGAGTCGACGTAGGACTCTCCAGGTCCCCGACCGAACCAACTGACGTGCTCCATGTGTTTTGGCAGCGTCATCTGCAAGCCAATTCGGGGGAGTGTCGTGGGATGGTCTCCGCGAGGGGTCCCCTGGACTTCGACGATCACGTCGCCTGAACCATATACGGTGTAGGTGTACGTCGCGTCTATGCCCCAAGCCCAGATAGGAGGCGCGAGCCGCGCGTTCACGACAATCCGTGCGAATGTATCGGACGTCTCCCAGGCGATGGAGGACAGTCGGCTGGTCATCAGGTGGACGCCGAATTTGCGCCAGTGTTGTACGGAAATGTGATCGTTGTCGATGGGAGCCCGCCAAAAGTTGAGTTTGGGCCCGGATTGAATGACCGGTTCACCGAGGTATGACCAACTGTCGATGAGACCATAGGCTTTATTCAGTTTGAGTTCAAAGTTGCGGCCCGCCACCACGAGGTGTTTGGCGGTCTCCAGAAGGGCGATGGGCGTGACAGGGGACACGATGGGGGCGGAAAGCTTCTGTGGGAGTTCAAATTGGGCCCATGCCACCTCGTGACCAGCCTGTGCATAGCGCGCGTCACCGTCCAGGAGAAAGCGGAGGTTCAGCCAGTAGTCCTGGCCGGGTTGCGGCGTGATTTGCACCGCATCTGAGAGGCGGATCTCCGCGTAGTGACCGGGTTCAAGCTCTGGCAATGCGGCGGTGCCCGATTGGATGACTTGGTCCTCAGAAGTTACCGACCAAGCGAGCTGAAGGTGGTTGAGCGACAAGAAGTCGTAATGGTTGGTGATGCGAACGGTCCCCTCGTCTAAGTCGACGGCTTCCACGCGCACCGGTTCGGCGATTTTCTTAAACTCGATGAGTCCAGGACTCGGCGTCCGATCTGGGAACACCAGCCCGTCGATGACGAAGTTTCCGTCGTGTGGGCGTTCGCCAAAATCCCCACCATAGGCAAAATATTTCGTGCCGTCGGGGAGCTCCTGAGAGATGCCGTGATCAATCCACTCCCACACAAACCCACCCTGAAGTCGCCCGTACTTGTAGAACAAGTCGAAGTACTCTTGCAATCCCCCCGGGCCGTTTCCCATGGCGTGGGCAAACTCACATAGGATATGTGGCTTTGTCAGGTGGCTCATCTTCCCGAGCTCCGCCAATTCCTCGACTGAGGTGTACATCGTGCTGTAGATGTCGGCGACGAGCGGCTCCTCGAGTCCACCGTGGGTGAGCATGTGCCGCGTCTCGCCTTCGTAGTGGATGATGCGGGACGGATCGAATGCGCGAGCCCAGTCGGCCATCGCCTTGTGATTGCGCCCCAGTCCCGACTCGTTGCCGAGTGACCACATGATGATGCTGGGGTGGTTTTTGTCTCGCTGCACCATTCTCTCCATTCGGTCGAGGCATGCGGCCTCCCAGGCCGGATCATCGGTCAGTTGCGCCCAGTTGCCAATCGTCTCAAAGCCGTGTGTCTCTAAATCGGCTTCATCGATGACGTAGAAGCCATACTCGTCGCACAGGGTGTAAAAGCGCGGATCGCTAGGGTAATGCGACGTCCGTATCGCGTTGATATTGTGCTGTTTCATGAGGATGAGGTCCTGCTTCATCGTCTCAATCGGAACGCTGCGCCCGAGCTCCGGATGGAATTCGTGGCGGTTGACTCCCTTCAGCAAAATCGGGACGCCGTTCACTAACAATCGACCGCCGGCGATTTCCACCGTTCGAAAGCCGACTTGGACTGGTACCAGTTCGACGACGTCTCCATCGGGTCCGACGAGGGAAACCAATGCGTGGTACAGGTAGGGAGACTCCGCTGACCACTTGTGTGGATTATCCACTGCGACGTCTAACGTGAAGTGGTTCCAGCCCGAGTTGAGCGTTACTTCTGATTGCGTGCTCTCTTCAATCGACATGTACTCGGCGTCGAGCAGTTTGACCCCGACTTGATAACCGCCGAGCTTCACGTCGAGCAAATTTTCGATGGTGACGGTCGCCTTTAAGGATGCATTGGTATATGTGCTGTCTAGGGCAGTCTGAATCAATACGTCTTGCACGTGAACTTGATTCGAGACGATGAGGTAAACGTCCCGGAATATCCCGCTGAGCCACCACATGTCTTGGTCCTCTAAATAACTACCCGCAGACCACTGGGCGACTCGTACAGCGAGGAGGTTCTCTCCGTCGTGCAAGTACTCTGTGATATCGAATTCGGAAGGCAGGCGGCTGCCGGAACTGAACCCGGCCTCGCGACCGTTGACCCAGATCTGGAACGCGCTGTCGACGCCTTCGAACCGTAAGTGCACTTGTTTATCCCGCCAACTGTTGTCCACCAAAAAGGATCGTCTGTAACACCCGGTGGGGTTTTCCGTCGGGACGTGCGGCGGATCGACCGGAAACGGGTAGACCACATTGGTGTAGTGCGGTGTACCGTAGCCATGCAGTTGCCAACACGAAGGAACCGGAATCGTGTCCCAGTTCGCCGTATTGTAGTCTGGTTCGTAAAAGTGGGCGGGTGCGTCTGCTAGCGTCCGGGAATAGTGGAAGTCCCAGTCGCCGTTGAGCGAATAAAATCCAATGGAATTCTCTCGTTGGTAGGATAGGGCCGCCAGTTTATTCGGGTAGGCATGGAAGTACGACCTTGCAGGTAAGCGGTTACTATGTAGCCTGGAAAAGTCTTCAATATCTTGAAGCACGGTATTTCCTCCCGCCGTATATGGAGTGTACAGACGCGTGATAGTATATCACTATATTAACGCGGCAAAAATATGTCTATTCCGAATTTTGGGTGAACGAAGTGATATTATGGCCTGCACACGGCAGCGACGCTATCTTACTGCGGCGACCAACTACACGAGTACACGAATTTCCAGTACGAACCAAAGTTGTTGCGCTGATCTATCGGCTTGTTGGAAAGCCTGGTCAAGGTACGGGGGTACCCAAAAGCCAAGTTTTGATTTCGGCGCCGCTCTGGCGAATCGTTTATCCGCATAACAGAGCCTCCGTCCACCTGGACAGTGGGTTCGGAGGCTGTTTCATCTAAACTTCAGGGCTGGGTAATTCAGCGCCATCTGTTGCGGAGTCCCCAGCGATGCAGCGCGCCTGGTGTCACCAATCGATGCCTACAGCGTGCTCATCACAATACTCGCGATGATGATGGACGCGATGGTCACACTGGTAAAACCACCAACGAGCATGGGCGACAGAATCTCGTCGAACAGGCGTTGGCGTTCGCTTTCGTCGCCGCTTTCGCTTCGGCTCACTTCCTCACAGATGAGGTAATCTCCGGGAAAGCCAAAGGTTGCAGTGAGGGCCACCGGAATGCCCTTGAGCGGATCCCATTTGAAAATCTTCGATCCGACGTACCCCCCCAGCAGCAAACCGATGATACCCAGTGCGATGATCAGCAAAATAGAGGGAAGGTAGCCGACAAACATCTTGACCGTGACCGTGTCCATGCTCGGCAGGATCAACATGATGAGGCCAACCATAGCCACGCCAAACGCGTTGGATCGCTCCAACATCTTCGGCTGGTAAAACCCAACTTTTGCCCCGACAAGGCCAATGACGAGACACCAGAGGCTGTAGTTGATTCCTGTGTACTGTCCCAGCACCGTGGCGAGTGCCCCGCCCACAAACAGGATAAACAGGGAGGTGACGTTGGTTTGATACTTCTTTGGAATAAGGGATTTGGCGACGGTGGCCCCCTCTGACTGGGACGGGCTTGGCAAACTCGCCGCCCCCATCGACACGCCGAGCGCCGCCGCATTTCTCGTCTTGCCGGTGGCGAGATCGCCGCTGCGGAGTGTTTGCACGTACTTTTTCGCATAGCGCCTTAGCAGATTGGCGGATAACGGCATCCCTACGAGGCTGTGGAACGCGAGCACGAGCGCAGGGAGTGCGACCAAACTGGTGAGGCCCAGTTGCTGCAACTTGGTCGATGTGACGAGAAAGGCGATGGTTCCGCCTACGGCCGGCCCTACGCCTGCTGCCGCCGTCTTGTAACCTAGGACCAGACTGACGACGACGAGAATGAGTGAGGCCGCGATGACCAAGCCGATGAGGTTAATGCAGACGGCCCGCCACTGACGCCGAATCACTTTTATCGGGATGAGCGTGCCCATATGCACGATCAGTGGACAGACCATCAGTGATCCGACAGTTGGGAGCGTAGAGTTCTCGAGTAGGTTCTTTGGGAAAACGCCAAGCCACAAGAGGAGCAGATAACCGAGCAGCGCCACCAACAACATGGGCACTCTCGCCCTAGTCACAATTGAGACGATTTCGCTTACCGCGAGCAGGGCGAGGGCGATGACGGAAGATACGACCGGAACACTGAGCACCTACAATAACCTCCCCGAATCAGGATTCCAATAGATACCGAGTAAAGAAATGGTAGATATTTCGCGCCAGTAAGGGCTTGTGCCATGTCTATGACAGGGTGTCTCACTGTATGCGGCAGCAATATCTACCTAATTGGAATCGTGGAACACTAGCTGTCATAGGATTTTTTTAGGTAAGGTAGACTCTGCGCAGATGTGTCACGGTCTCTTCATGCCTATGAGCTACGAACATTGGAGGCGGGTAGTTGGTGACCACTTTATTGATCAAGAACACGACGCTAATCGATGGCACGGGGGGCGACGCTCAGGAAGGCGTCACAATTGTCGTGCGGGGTGAGCGGATCGAACAAATCGCGCCGTCGCAACGCGCGATAGCTTTCGAGGACGACACGACGGTGATCGACGCGAGGGGCAAGTACGTTCTGCCAGGACTCATCGATACACATGTGCACATGATGATGGAGATCTCCAATCTGGCAAAACGCTTGAGTGACCCGTTCTCCCTTCGTTTCTACCAAGCGGCTGCGTATATGCGCCGCACCATCGACGCTGGAATCACGAGCGTTCGCGACGCGGGGGGCGCGGACCTCGGTGTCAAAACGGCCGTCGAACAGGGACTCGCTATCGGACCAAGGATGCAGATTAGCATCACGCCGCTCACCATCACCGGCGGCCACGGGGACTCGTGGACGCTGTCGGGCATCGACTTGAACCTCGGCGGTTACCCGGGAAATCCAGATGGCATCTGCGACGGGGTGGAAGCGGTCCGTAAGAAAGTCCGCGAGGTTCTTCGCGCGGGGGCGGACATCATCAAGGTCCACGCCACAGGGGGCGTCCTCAGTCCGACGGACCATCCGGAATTCACGCAATTCTCACTCGACGAACTGAAGGTGATGGTGGAAGAGGCGAACTTCCGCAAGGGCGTCAAGGTCATGGCCCACGCGCAAGGCGCACAAGGGGTGAAGAACGCCATTCGGGCCGGCATTCACTCCATCGAGCACGGAATTTTCCTCGATGACGAAGCGATTGAGTTGATGCTTGAACACGGCACCTACCTCGTCCCAACGCTTCTCGCCCCGGTGGCTGTCCTCGAAGCGGCAGAGAACAGTGACGCGATGCCTGAGTACGGCGTGCGCAAATGTCGGGAGGTCGTCGAGTTCCACAAAGAGAGCATCGCCAAGGCCTACGAGGCGGGCGTTCGCATTGCGATGGGCACCGACGCGGGCGTGATGGCCCACGGGACGAACCTGCGTGAACTTGGCCTGATGTGCGACATCGGGATGTCGCCGATGGAGGCCATCGTCGCGACGACCAAGACGGCTGCAGCGTGTCTGGGGTGGGACGAGACCTTGGGGACCGTGGAACCTGGGAAACTCGCGGACATCGTCATCTCCAACACCAACCCGCTCACGGATATCCGCTCGCTCGAAAACAAAGACAACATTGTCACCGTCATTCAAGGCGGCAAAATCCTTAAGGATATCCGCTAAGCATCCTCATCTTACCTACTGGAGGGATACCTATGACCACCACCATTACCCAGCATGACATCTCGCGACTGGTCGACGAAGTGACGGCGGACGTGATTGCCTGGCGACGTCACCTTCACAGACACCCTGAGTTGTCATTCGAGGAGACGAACACATCGCAGTACGTGTATGACACACTCGCATCTTTTGGCGGCCTCGAGATCTCGCGGCCGACGAAGACCAGCGTCGTCGCGCGTCTCTTCGGGAACAAGCCCGGCAAGACGCTCGCAATTCGCGCAGATATGGATGCATTGCCCATCACCGAAGAGACTTCGTTCGAATTTGCCTCCGAGAATCCAGGCGTTATGCACGCCTGTGGCCACGACGGGCACACGGCGATGTTGCTCGGAACCGCCAAGGTACTTGTCCGGCTGAAGGAGCATATCGAAGGGGAGGTCCGTTTTCTCTTTCAGCACGCCGAGGAATTGTTTCCGGGTGGCGCCAAGCAAATGGTGGAGGCAGGCGTCATGGACGGCGTCAATCTGGTCATCGGCATCCACCTGCGATCAAACGACGAACCTGGCCGGATCGGCGTAAAAGCGGGCCCTGTGAACGCCGCACCCGACACGTTCCGGGCGACCATCATTGGCAGTGGAGGGCATGCGGCATATCCACACACTACCGTTGACAGCGTGGCGATTGCGGCGCAAGCCATCACCAATTTGCAGCACGTCGTCTCACGCAATACGGACCCACTCGATCCGCTCGTCCTCTCGGTTACCCAGATCTTCGGCGGCACTGCGGACAACGTCATTCCTGGATCTTGCGAATTTCGCGGAACGGTCCGCAGTTACAATCCAGCCCTCCGTCAGTCCACGCCCGAACTCATGGAGCGCGTGATTCGGGGGGTCACTGAGGCTCATGGGGCGTCCTATGAGTTCGAGTACGTCCATGGATACGCACCGGTTATCAACGACGAGCGCGTGACACAGTTGGTCAGAGAGCTGCTGACGGATGTGTTCAGCGAAGAAGTGGTCGTCGACGGTACACCGACGATGGGCGGCGAGGACTTTTCCGCGTTTCAAACAGAGGCCCCGGGGACGTTCTTCACAGTTGGCGCTGGCTACGGTCCGGCAGATACCTGGTATCCACACCATCACCCGAAGTTCGCGATTGACGAAGCAGCGCTTCCGGTCGGCGTCAAATCGTTTGTCCATCTCGCATTTAAGTTGCTCATTTGAATATCATGGGCCTGGGTCACGGTGTCGCACTGGTCGTTTTTGGCATACATACGCAAGGCGTGCGCAGAACGGTGCGGCATCCGTCCGTGTAATCCAGTACGGTCTTTCCATACGATACACCATCCTGAAGCAATGGAGGCGTTTCGCATGGGTACATTCGGTGGATATACGCAGTGGGCAGTTGTATTCCTGATCATCTTCGTTCTGTTCTTCCTGTTGGTTCCGGCTTACGGCGCAGTTTCGACGAGTTGCAGTTGTGGAACAGGTGCCGGTGCGTACGGCGTATACTAATTTGAGAAGCAGATGGCCACACGTCGCCGTGTGGCCTCTCTTTGTGTGGACAGGCCCTTTAACGTCGTGGCTCCATTTCAGGTTCCTCGACTGTGTGGCGATGCTCGAACCTCACCCTGGTTTCCGAATCCGTCGCCCCAACGTTGCAAGCCTTGGCGTCAGAACACACCGATATCGCGTTTTTCGATTGTTTTTACAAAAGCCATCCTTCATCTTCGAATGGTCATTGTCCCAGATGATAGTTTGCTATATGATTTCGAAAAATGGAGGTGAGAATGTGTTGGATACAGAATTGAGGAGCTTTCTCGAGACCTTCCAATCCGAAATGAGACAAGGTTTTGTCAGGGTCGACGACCGCTTCGAGCAGATAGACTGGCGGTTTGACCAGATGGATGCACGCCTGGACCAGGTGGATGCACGCCTGAACCAGATGGATACACGCCTGGACCAGATGGATGCGCGGTTTGACCAGGTGGATGCACGCCTGGAGCAGATGGATGTGCGCTTGGACCAGATGGATGCGCGCCTGGAGCAGATGGATGCACGCCTGGGTCAGATGGATGCACGCCTGGAGCAGATGGATGCGCGCTTGGGTCAGATGGATGCACGCCTGGGTCAGATGGATGCACGCCTGGACCAGGTGGATGCACGGTTTGACCAGGTGGACGCTCGCTTTGACCAGATGGATGTACGGTTTGACCAGGGGGATGCACGGTTTGACCAGGTGGATTCACGGTTTGACCAAGTGGATGCACGGTTTGACCAGATGGATGTACGGTTTGACCAGGTGGATGCACGGTTTGACCAGGTGGATTCACGGTTTGACCAGGTGGATGCACGGTTTGACCAGATGGATGTACGGTTTGACCAGGTGGATGCACGGTTTGACCAGGTGGATGCACGGTTTGACCAGGTGGATGTACGGTTTGACCAGATGGATGTACGGTTTGACCAGGTGGATGCACGGTTTGACCAGGTGGATGCACGGTTTGACCAGGTGGATGTACGGTTTGACCAGGTGGATGCACGCCTGGACCAGGTGGACGCTCGCTTCGAGCAGATAGACCGCCGGTTTGACCAAGTGGACGAGCGTTTCGTTCGGCTTGAGGGCAAACTTGATCTGATCTATGAGGAGCTCGGAGCGGTGAAGGAGCAGATCACCGTGATCGAACGGACCGTGGTGCGGCTCGACAAATGGGCGGACTTCACTGCCGAACAATTGGGCAAGCATGAGAAGGAACTCTACCTGTTAAAAAATCTGAAGTATGACGCGTGATCGCAGGCACTAGGACATCCTCCACGCCAGTTTTCGACTGAGCGGCCTCCTGGCTATGAAGCGCAACTTGTCGACACGGCTGCTCTATCCCTTTCTTCCATCCCGCTCCGTTCCCACGCAACACGTAGCGAGGCGCATCGCGCGCGATATGTCTTATCCACCGAAACTTCTAAATTCAAAATGTTTCCAATTAACTTCACTTAACCAGTAACGAACTGTATAAGGTACCATGCACCGCATGTTTCTATCTCCGCCCTTCTATCTACACTGTCGCACTGATAGCCAAGTCCTCATTCGTGTCCATTCATTCCTCGCTCCCATCGGACGACCCAGCATCGAGACAGTATGCAAACAAACGGTATTGACAAACCGCCCACCCGCGTACCATACTATATTCAGAATCCGATTTCAGAAATCGATTTCACAGAAATATAAACGTAGGGCAGTGATTTCTTACAGAGGGGCGTATGACTCGTGGTTAAGGTGAAAGATGTGGCTAAGGCCGCGGGTACGTCGCCCGCAACCGTTTCGCGCGTACTCAATGGCGTTTCTACCGTGAATCCAGAAATTGCGAATCGAGTTAGGCAAGCAATTCAGGATTTAAATTATCACCCGAATGAAGCGGGGCGAAATTTGCGCCGTAAGACGGACAACCAGCTAGGGCCAGATTTTGAATTGCGAAGTCGCCACAACTGGGAAGCAAAACAGCGCATTGCGGTGAAGGCAGCTGAATTTATCAAGCCGTCGGATGTGGTGGTGCTGGATTCGGGATCGACGGTCGCTGGTATGGTTCCGTTTATCGACGAAGGCACGTTGTTGTACACCAATTCACTCGCGATATTGCAACCGGCGGCTCGGCGAAATTTGCACGTCCATCTGGCACCGGGATTGTATATTCCGGAAATGGCGGCCGTGTTTGGTGAAGAGACAGAGGCGTACTTTCGAAATCGAAAGGCGACAAAATACTTCCTATCGAGCGCCCGCGTCGATGTCCGAACAGGGCTTTGGAACGTCAATCACGTGACCTCAGCCGTGAAGCGGGCGGCCATCGAATGTGCGAACCAAGTGATTTTGATGGTTGACCACGATAAGTTTTGTGATTCCGGGCTCGCGGGTTACGCCTCTTTAAGTCAGGTCAATGTGCTGATTACAGATTATGTGCCGACGGAATTTCGGGAGCAGGTGATTGCGGCCGGCATTGAGCTCATCGAGGTTGGGCAGTCGTCTAGTTAAAGGAGGTGGGTGCGATGAAAGAACGTGGTACGCCAACGTTTATCTTGTCAGATGATCTAACAGGTGCCGCGGATGCAGCCAATTACTTTCGGACGACCGAACGACGTGTCAGAGTCAGCTTTGCGACGCCGAAACCGTGGGATTTTGGCGTTCTTTACGACACCGTCCAGGTGTTTGACGCCGAGACGAGGCATTTGTCGGCCAAGAACTCGTTTTCCAGGGTGTTCAATGCGTGCGCTCAAATTGGGCGGGCTCATGCCGATGCTCGGGTCTACAAGAAGGTGGACTCCACCTTGCGCGGCAACATCGGGGCTGAAATCGAGGCCGGCTTGCGCGGCCTCTCGCGGACTATCGCCGTCTTGGCACCCGCGTTTCCTGGCGGTGGGCGGACGGTGAAAGACGGAAAGCTATATGTGAACGGGGTTCCAGTGAACCAAACGGCTTTTCGCAATGATCCACATCATCCTATCCGAAGTGCGGACGTGGCGGAACAAGTTCGTGCCACGTGCGACCTGCCAATTGAGCACTTGGGACTACAAACCATCCGATCCGGCGCGGCAGCTATCGACAGATGGCTTCAATCCATTGGGGATGCGCCCGTGGTGATCGTCTGCGACGCAGAACGCGACGAAGATCTAATGGAATTGACACGAGTCGTTGCCGACAGGCCCGACTGTTTACCCTGTGGTTCCGCAGGGCTCGCCAGGTCCTTGGCCTCAGTGTGGACGCAATCGGAAGGCGTGCAGGGCGGCGGGGTTCACTACCCGCCTCGTGCGTTCAGACAGTTGTACGTGATTGGCAGTGCCAATCGTCTAGCGAGAGAACAACTGGAAAAGCTCCAGCAGCACGTGGACGTTCATCACGTGGAGTTGTCTTCGAGTCGAATTGTCGACGACGCTGCGGCCGTCG
Organism: Alicyclobacillus fastidiosus; assembly: GCF_026651875.1. Lineage (GTDB taxonomy): Bacteria > Bacillota > Bacilli > Alicyclobacillales > Alicyclobacillaceae > Alicyclobacillus > Alicyclobacillus fastidiosus. The sequence continues at coordinate 1,242,445 of NZ_CP104067.1, forward strand.
ATGAGGTCGCCGACGCCATTCGCAAGGTGATTGAGCGGGATGCAGAACGAACGGTGCTGACTTTATCTGAGGAGCGAGTCGCTACAGCCGCCGATCGGACCCGCCTGGTCGATTCGCTGGCTGGGGTTGCGAAAGCTTGGGTCGACTGCACGAAGAGCTCTGTGAACCAAACTGCTGATCAAGATATTGCGATTTTTGCCACGGGTGGTGACACCGCATTGGCATGTTGTGAGGCCTTGGGGCAGACACAGATTTGGACAGAAGGCGAGTTACTGCCCGGTGTTCCTTGGAGTTACGTCGGCGAACCGAACGGAGGTTTGACGTTGGTGTCGAAGGCGGGAGGATTTGGGGACGAACACACGCTTTGCCGTGTGGCGGCCATGTTGAGTCAGACAAGCACAAGACAATCTGGAGATGAAATGAAGATGAAAAAGACGCGTATTGCAGTCACGATGGGTGACCCAGCTGGTATAGGACCCGAAATTACGTTGATGGGATTACAGGATCCGTCGATTGCGAGCGAAGTCGAAGCGGTGGTCGTCGGCGATACAAAGCGGCTGGAAGCGGCGGCGGCGGCACTGAAGGCGACAGGGCGGTTGACGGAAGGTCAGGTGAACCTGCGCACCATCTCCGACATATCCGAAGCGAAGTACGAGCAGGGCACGATTGACGTATTGGACTTGGCCAACGTACCGAGTGATCTGCCGTGGGGACAAGTTTCCGTCGAAGCTGGTAACGCAGCGTTCGAGTATGTGAAAAAGTCGGTTGAACTCGCGGTCGCAAAACAGGTCGACGCGATTTGCACGGCGCCCATCAACAAGGAAGCGTGGAAGCTCGCGAACGTGCCGTATCCCGGTCATACGGAGGCGTTGGCGGCGCTGTCGGGATCGGACAAGTCAGCCATGATGCTCGTCAACCACGGGCTGCGCGTCGTCCACGTGACGACGCACGTCAGCCTCAAAGACGCCATTGCAATGGCGACGACGGAGCGGGTCTTCGAGCGGATCAAGCTGACTGTCGACTCTCTCGAACAGTTTGGTGTCAAGAATCCGCGCATCGCGGTCGCGGGTCTCAACCCACACGCTGGGGAAGGCGGTTTGTTTGGCCAAGAAGACATCGAGCAAATCCGCCCTGCCATCGAGTTGGCGAAACAGTCCGGCATGGATGTCAGTGGCCCGTGGCCGCCAGATTCCATCTACTCTCGAGCAGCGACGGGCGAGTTCGACGCGGTCATCGCGATGTACCATGATCAGGGGCACATCGCCATCAAGATGCTGGGCTTTGATACCGGCATCAACGTGACACTCGGTTTGCCGATTCTCCGTACCTCTGTCGATCACGGCACCGCTTTCGACATCGCAGGCAAAGGCATCGCCCGCGAACAAAGTATGGTCCAGTCACTGCAAGTGGCCATCGACTTCCTACAAGGTAAAGCTTCCGGGGACGCACAGTGATGTGCGTTTTCCCCCGGGCCTAAAGAAAGCGTAAACACGCGGCTGGAGGAATTATCATGAAAATAAAAGCAATGGTAGACAAAGTTCCAGGCGGTATGATGATCTTTCCACTCCTCATCGGCGCGGCCATTCGCACGATTTGGCCTGGTTTGCCCGACGACACCGTGTTTAAGAGTTCGTTCACCGGTGGCCTGCTCACAGGCGCGACAGCGATTCTGGCAGCGTTCTATATTTGTTTGGGATCGACTATCGAGTTCCGCGCTGCAGGGTATGTGCTGAAAAAAGGTGTGTCTCTTTGGCTTAGTAAGATTGTAACCGCTGCCATCATCGGCTTTCTGATTAAGTTTCTTGCGCACGACCAGAATCACCTTGTGTTAGGCCTTTCTGCGTTGGCCATTGTCGCGGCTTTCTCCGACTCAAACGGCGGCTTGTACATGGCGCTGATGGGCCAACTCGGGAAGCGTCAGGAAGACGTCGCAGCCTACTCTATCATGTCTCTTGAATCCGGTCCGTTTTTCACGATGCTCATCCTGGGTGTCGCAGGACTCGCGGCGTTCCCGCTGCGTGCTTTCATCTTTGCGCTCTTGCCGCTCATCATCGGGATGGTGTTAGGAAATCTGGACAGTGGCATGCGAGACTTCCTCAGCAAAGGGAAGGATGTACTGATTCCGCTGTTCGCAATTGGGTTGGGCTTTGGGATCAACCTCATGGATGTCTTCAAGGCGGGTGCCGCCGGTATTGTGTTAGGGCTGGCCGTCGTCGTGGTGACCGGTATCGTGTTGTACCTCGTCGACCGCTTGGTTGGTGGCACGGGCGTCGCGGGCGTGGCAGCCGCGTCCACGGCGGGTAACGCCGCCGCCGTGCCGATGGCTGTAGCCGCTGTGTATACCGGTTATCAATCGGTGGCAGGTACCGCGACGGTTCAAGTGGCGGCCGCCGTCATTGTGACGTCCATTCTCGTCCCTATCATAACCGCCTTCTTTGCGAAAAATGCTGGGGGCAAACGCCTGCACACAGCAGCAACAGCAAAAGATCTACACAACTAAAGAACGAGCCGTCCTCTGACGTTCACAGTGGATCCCTTCTAGTAGCTTACCTGCTGCTGGAAGGGGTCTCTTTTTTTCCATTCGAGAACCGAACTCTTTGGTGGAATCAGCGTCCTCTTTTCAGAATACTGATTGGCGTCTGCAAGATTTTGTATGAGCGCGCAAAATGGGGGGACGGGTGAGACGCCACCGCCGCCCCATTTTGCGCGTGGGAACAGGTCCCCCAAAAACGTATACCGGTCGAATCTTGTAAAGGGAATATCAGCATATTTCCCTCATATCCTTATCCATGTGCTGTCGAAAGCTTGGTTCAACTATGCGATATCCGCGTGCTAGCCACTTTTCGCAAACAGCCAGAGCTTGTCTGATAGCGCGGTCATAGGGCGGGGGTGAATCCATCAGGATGCGGTAACCGGAACTCACATCGTCGTCGCGTTTCTACTTGGAATCGCGAAACTAAGGGATCGTTGACGCCTTGAGGGGGGATCGCGCTAATCGGGGAGCAAACAGAGGCACGCGAGAAACAGACCTCCGTACTGGATGGTCATCCCGGCTGTCGCGTTGTTGGTTTTGATTGTGGTGGCGCCGTTTCTCGTGAGTATCTACACCAGTTTTACAAAGCTAGATCAGTACACCATCGCCAATTGGACGCACGCCCCTTTCGTAGGCTTGAAGAACTATGTCAGTGCCTTTCGACAGGGAAACGCGATTGGCGCGTCGGCCCTTCTAAGTTTGTGGGTGAGTGTCGCTTTCTCCGTCCTCACCACCCTCTGTATCACGCCAATCGGAATCGTGGCCGCGCTCTTGGTGAATAAGCCTTTTCGAGGACGCGCACTGGTGCGCGCACTGTTTCTGTTGCCCTATGTGATGCCGATATTTGTCAACGCCATCACCTGGAGATTGCTCTTTATGAACGGTTGGGGCTTAATTGATAGAGTGTTAGCGGCACTCCACCTAGCCAGTAGAAACACGTATTGGTTAATTGGCCCTCACAGTTTTTGGGCCATGGTCATCGCCGATGTGTGGTCATCTTGGCCGTTTATTTACCTGATGGTACTGGCCGGGCTTCAGGGGATACCGGGAGATCTGTACGAGTCGGCCCACATGGATGGCGCATCGCCCACTCGGAGTTTCTTCTCCATCACGTTGCCGATGTTACGCCCAATCTTAGGGCTCGCGTTGTTGCTCTCGACGCTCAATCACTTTAACAACTTCACCCTGCCGTTTATCATGTTCGGCACGCCGCCGTCGCCGCAAGCGGACGTCCTTCCACTCAACGTCTACGTCACGTCATTTCAAACGTTTAACTTTGGATTAGGCGCGGCCATGTCGTTGATCACACTCGTCCTCATGCTCATTCCGGCATTCTTTTATATTCGCATGCTGCGGCTCGGGGAGGACGTGTCATGAGCGATAGTTTAGCGAGGCAGCGGTCGTATTGGAACAAAGTACGCTTTGTCGGCATTGTCATTTTTGCCATCGCGATTCTCCTGCCACTCGCCTACGTGGTCTTGGTTTCGCTTACGCCGGACACAGAAGTGAGTGGGGGGACAATTTTGCCGACGCATATCGCATGGAACAATTATGCGATGATGTGGAATACGGTTCATCTGGCGAGGGATATCGTCAACAGTGTGATCATCGCGGGGCTGACCGGGCTGTGTTCCACCGTCGTGGCGCTCGGTGCGGCTTACGTCGTATCGCGGTTTCGCTTCAAGGGCCGCAAGCCCTTCATGTTTTCCCTCATCAGCATGCAGACCATCCCTCAAGTCATGATATTGCTGCCGTTGTTCGTGATCATCGTGATCATTCAAAATGTCCTGAACGTGCACCTTGTCGGCCAGTATTACACCATTATCATCACCTACATGACTTTCGCGTTGCCTTTCGCTTGCTGGTTGTTGCTATCATATATGGTGAACATCCCTGTCGAACTGGAGGAAGCTGCGCAAATGGATGGCTGTACGCGCTCGAAAGTCGTCTACCACGTGGTTCTCCCGCTCATCTTGCCAGGGCTCGTCGTCACCTTCGTCTTTTCGTTTTTGCTGGGGTGGTCCGACGTGTTGTTTGCCAGCGTCTTAACGACGCCTGCCACGCAAACGGTAGCTGTTGGTCTGCAGGCGTACATGTCGAGTAGTGATGCAGGAGGTGCCGTCTACTGGGGCCAATTGATGGCGGCCAGCCTGACCAGCGGAATCCCGATTGTCGTCATCTTCCTATTCTTTCAAAAGTACATCATTGGTGGATTGGCAAATGGGGCCGTAAAAGGTTGACCGACTACTGTACAGACGTACAGCAAAAGGGAGTGTACTGAGTGGTCACTGTATCTGCGTTCGCCGACGAAATTTCGGCTGATTTAAAAGAGCAGCTCGACGTGTTAGATGCAGAGGGAATCAAACACATCGAGTTTCGAAGTGTGTGGAACAAAAATGTGCTCGACTTGTCCGATGACGAGTTGAGACGAGTGCGGGAGGCACTCGATGGACGAGGATTTCGCATCTCGGCGGTCGGTTCTCCGATTGGAAAGATATCGATCATCGACGACTTTGCCCCCCACCTCGCAAAATTTGAGCGGGCGATGGACGTCGCCAAATACTTGGGTACCAAATGCATTCGCATCTTTTCATTTTTCATCCCAACGGGTCACAACGCCGGCGACTACCGCGACGAAGTCCTGCGCCGCCTGACGCAACTCGCAGAGCGTGCGGCGCATAGCGGTCTGGTTTTACTGCACGAAAACGAGAAGGAAATATACGGAGACGAAGCAGAACGCTGTCTCGACATCATGCGAGAACTCCATTCGGACAACTTCAAATTCGCCTTCGATCCGGCCAATTTCGTCCAGTGCGGCGTCAAGCCGTTCTCGGAAGCGTTCCCCCTACTTAGACCATACATCGAGTATATCCACATCAAAGACGCCGTGTTTGAGGGAAGGCGTGTGGTTCCTGCTGGTCAGGGCGACGGTGAGGTAAAGCAAATCCTCCAGGCGATGTTTGTCAATGGCTACGATGGCGTTCTGTCGATTGAACCACACTTGGCACAAGCGTCCGCCTTCGCGGGTTTCAGCGGGCCTGCGTTATTCCACGTCGCCGCTGCGGCACTGAAGGATCTCCTGAAAGCACTGAATCAACCGTGGGACGGACAGTCCGGCGATGCGCGTAACGATATCCTGTAAGGGGCTGACGACCGCGCGATAGGAGTTTGCCCGGCAATCGATGCTCAACCTACCCCCTATACATCTAGCGAAATAAGTGTATGGTAGAAAGAGGGATACACATGAAAATTGCCTACTCTAACCTAGCGTGTCCAGAATGGTCTATCGAAGAAGTTTTCGCAAACGCCGAAAAATTCGGTTACGACGGGGTGGAACTTCGACTGCTCGACGGCGAAGTCATCCGAGCGGACATCGACCCGGCTACACAGGAGAAGATCATGGTGACGGCGAGGCGCAGCGGCATCGACGTCGTCGGGATCGGGGCCTCGACTCGCTTTGCACTGGCCGACAAGGTGGAACGGGACACTAACGTGGGGGCGCTGCTTAGGTATGTGGAACTCGCCGCGCGCATGGAGGTGCCCATCGTTCGCACGTTCGGCGGCGGGGCAAACGCGCTCGCGCAGGGCGATGAGAATCGCTTGGCTCAGTATGTCGAGTGGGTCTCCGACGCGTTAAACCAGGTTGCCCCGCGGGCTGAGGCGTTGGGCGTTCAAGTGTTGCTTGAAACACATGACGAATTCTCTTCGTCGCACCTCGTGGCGGACGTCCTGGCGTTGGTACCCAGTCGCGCCATCGGAGCACTTTGGGACACACATCACCCGGTTCGAGTCGGCGAAACGGTCGACGAAACATTTCATAACCTCGAGGACAGACTGCGGCACGTGCACTTAAAAGACGCGCGGCGCAACGGGGACGGTTGGGACCTGGTGCCGTTTGGCGAGGGGGATGTTCCAGTCGCTTCGATTGTCGAGACGCTTCAGCGAGCCGGGTATGACCGGTACGTGTGCGTCGAGTGGGAGCGAAAGTGGCATCCCGAAATTGAAAGCGCTGACGTGGCGCTGCCAAAGCACTTGGAAAGATTGCGAGCGTATCTAGCGACGTCCAAGTCACAACGCTAGTGGCAGGTCTTCTTCGACATACCGGAAACAGGATCATAGACGAGGAGCTGAGTCGTGTGGCAAAAAGAGTGAAGATCGGCTTGATTGGCTTAGGGAATATCGGTGTAACACACCTCAACTACCTGACCAACCTGGACAACGTGGAACTGGTCGGCGTGTGCGACGTAGTGAAAGAACGGGCTGACAGATTTGCGAGCGACCATCAAACCACGGCTTACTATCATTATCGCGATTTGTTTGAGCAATCCGGGCTCGAGGCGGTCATCGTCGCGGTGCCTCACTACGGCCATACGCCCATCTCTATCGAGGCGTTTCAAAGAGGCCTGCACGTACTGAGTGAGAAGCCGCTCGCTGTACACGTCAATGACGCGAAGCGCACCATCGCAGCGTATGAAGAGGCCAAGAAGCGTAACCCGAATATCGTGTTTGGCATTATGTTTCAAGAGCGGACGTTGCCATTCTACAAGAAGATCAAAGACCTTCTCGACAGTGGGGAACTCGGCAGATTAACGCGCGCAACGTGGATCAACACCGCGTGGTTTCGATCCCAGGCGTACTACGACAGCGGCGATTGGCGAGCGACCTGGGCTGGTGAGGGAGGAGGTATCCTCACGAACCAATGCCCGCACAACCTCGATATGTATCAGTGGCTGTTTGGACTTCCGGCGCGCATCAGCGGTCATGCGCACATTGGGAAATACCACAACATCGAGGTGGAAGACGAAGTAACCGCCTATTTTGAACACGACAATGGGATGATCGGGCACTTTATTGTCACCACTGCCGAGTCCCCGGGAACCAATCGAATGGAAATCGTCGGCGAGAACGGAAAGCTTGTCTATGAGAGTGGGAAACTCGTGTTTTATCGAAATCGCGTTTCGACACTTCAGTTCTTGAAGGAGTCGAAGCAGGGCTTTGCGAACGTAGAAAGTTGGTATACCGAAATCCCAGTCGATACAAGTGCTCCGACAGGGCACAAAGTGGTGGCCGAGAAATTTGTGAATGCCATTTTGACGGGATCGCAGGATTTGATTGCGCATGGAACGGAAGGATTGAACGGACTGACGCTTGGAAATGGAATTATGCTGTCCTCGTTCACAAACAGCATGATCAGTCTCCCGTTGGATGCGGATGCGTATGAACAGAAGTTGAAAGAGCTGATAGCGACGTCTAAATCTGTGAAGTCTACCACGCAACAGTTGAGCGTCGACATGGAAGAGTCGTTTACGGTCTAACGCTGGAACCTGTGGTATGAGGACATTGCGATATTTTACGGCCGCTTGGGTCGCCGATGAAGCGGTTCAGGCGGGCGGAAACCGGGGGCACACGTCAACATGAATCTGTTTGATCTGAGTGGGAAGACCGCGGTCGTGATCGGCGGCAGTGGGGTACTAGGAAGTGCCATCGCAGAAGGATTGGCGGGTCACGGGGCAAACGTCGCCATCGTCGGCAGAGACGGAGAGAAGGCACAGCGCGTGGTCACCACCTTAGAGAACAATGGGGCCGTCGCGCGGGCATTTTTGGTGGATGTCCTGAATCGAGACTCGATTGAATCGATGGCCCAGTCTGTCATCGACTGGCGCCATCAGGTGGATATCCTCGTCAACTGTGCGGGCGTCAACAGTAAAACGCCGTTTTTTGAAGTGTCCGATGACGAGTGGGATCACATCTTGTCGGTCAACGCCAAGAGCATCTTCGTCGCGAGCCAAGTCTTTGGGCGATACATGCTGGAACGGGGTTCCGGATCCATCATCAACATCTCGTCGGTTTCTTCGGGACCCCCTCTGTCTGGCGTCTTTGCCTATTCTGCGTCGAAGGCAGCGCTCAACAGCATGACACAATATCTCGCCCGTGAATTTGCTCCGCACGTTCGAGTGAATGCCATTATCCCTGGATTCTTCCCGGCGGAACAAAATCGCAAAATCCTGAGTGAAAAGCGGGTGGAGGATATTCTTCGCCATACACCCATGGCGCGGCTCGGCGAGGCGAAGGAGTTACAGGGCGCCGCCGTGTGGCTGGCGTCCGATGCGGCGGCCGGATTTGTCACAGGTTCCCTGGTCACCGTGGACGGCGGATTCACGGCGATGTCCATTTAGCTTCTCGGGTCCTTGGCGTGCAGGGCGTTTCATTCATCGGACACCGTCGTTCCAATGTGTCACAATCAGGTCGTCTAGAGGGGAAGTGAACCGATTGCAACTCAAACTGTTCAAATCCGTATGGGGGATGTCCGGGACGTGGGCTGCGAAGCTTCAGCAAATCGCTGAGGCTGGCTATACAGGCGTGGAGTGCGGGATGCCAGCTGAGGGGGAGGAGGAGCTATTTCTTTCCTTACTCGAAGAGTACGGTTTGGAACTGATTTTGCAAATTTTTACCCAAGGAGAACACTTCGACTCGTTTGAACGACAAGCCGAGCGAGCAGCCGCCTTTCATCCACTGCTGATCAACTCGCACAGCGCGAAAGACTCCATGCCTTACGACGCACAACTGTCGTTTTTTGAGCGAGCGCTGGAAGTGGAGAAGCAGTTAGGTATCCCCATCGGCCACGAAACCCACCGCGGTCGCGCGACGTTCACGCCCTGGAGCACGGCGAGGTTACTGAGCGACTTACCGAACCTGCACATTGTCGCGGACTTAAGCCATTGGTGCTGCGTGTGTGAGTCGATGCTGGCGGATGAGCAGGAGAACATTTCCCTTGTCGCAGAGCACACGATTCACGTACACGGGCGCGTCGGGTTTGAGGAAGGTCCGCAAGTGTCCGATTTTCGCGCCCCGGAGTACGAGTACGCGCTTGCGAAACACGAGTTGTGGTGGGATGAGATTGTCGACTGCCACGTGCGCATGAACAAGCCCTTCTTCACGTTCACTCCCGAGTTCGGACCGCCGAGATATATGCACACACTGCCGTTTACGGATCAGCCGGTGGTCGACCTGTGGGAGCTTTGTCACGCTATGGGACAGAGATTCCAGGAGCGATTCGAAGCCCGCGTGACCTGTACGCACGCGCAGGTCATCGAAGAGGGCCCATGCGTTTGAAGGCGATTATCTAGAACATGGTGAGGTACCCTCGCATATCCGCTGCGAGGGTACCTCACGTGCTTCACGGCACGGGACGGATAGGCCTCATCCGTACGTCAGCACCACGTCGGTGTCCTGTACCGTCGGGCCAAGTTGCATAAATTTTTCGAGGTTCGCCTGCCACAGAGCGACCGCCGCGTCTGTCGAGCGTCCACGAGCCTGAAACGCCAGCTTGATTGCTCGCAGTGCGGCGCCCGCCGCGGCGCTGCCAAAAGCGCTCGCAGCGCTAAGCGGTTGAAACTTCATCGACGGGGCCGCCGCCAAAAGGCGTCGAACCAGGACGTCCGTATTTGTGAACAGGCCTCCGGATAGGACGGTGGTGTAGCCGACGTCGCCAGCTAACTCCCGAACGACTGCCTCGATGAGCCGTAGATAATCGGAGATGGCGGTTGCGATAATCTGATTGGCTACAGGGTCGTGGTCGGCCAGAGCGACGACTTCCTTGGCGAACTTCGCGATCGTGTTCACGGGCCGGTCGGACGCGTAGACGAGCGGGATCAGCGATTGTGGATGAGTCACGTGATACACGTCCATGGCGCGCTCCCAGAGTGCCGTTTCTGGGGCGCGGCCCTCGAAGCCTTGGATAGCGGCCATCAGGCCGGCGCGACCGATGGCGAAGCCGCTTCCCTCGTCGCCGAGCAGGTAGCCGTACCCTCCAGCCCGCGCGATTTGACCCGTCGTCGATTCGCCGACGGCGATCGATCCAGTTCCGGCGATCAGCACAACGCCGGACTGGCCGCGGGTGCCAGCGGCGAGGGCGGCAAGGGCATCATTTTTGATCTCGATGGCGCCATTTCGGAAGATGTCTTGGAATACAGCGTGTAGGCGGGCCGCTTCATCTGGCCTATCGACACCTGACATGCAGATGGACAGCCCGTTCACATCTTCTGCCGTACACTTACGAGCGGCCATACAGGCCTGAATCGATTGTGTCACTACTTGTTGCGCCCGCTCCCAGCCGACTACGTTGGGATTGCTCGATGGGGCGATGACCGTCGCCCCGCCATCGTCATCGATGAGGAAGACTTGCGTTTTCGTGCCGCCACCGTCTACACCAATATACGTCGACACTTTGCGTCACTCCCATCTGATGGCTGACGCAGCCAAGTTGTGCAGTCGATGGCGCAGGCGGATGATCGCTTTCTTCTGGCGGCCGTAGTGAACATCGTTGGTCAGGATGATCATCCAGAGGCCGGAAGCGGGATCGAACGCCATGCTCGTGCCCGTAAAACCCGTGTGGCCGACCGTCGTTCTTGGCCAGAGATCGCCTGTGTGGTCGTACGCGTCATGTCGGCAGACCCAGCCTAAACCGCGGTTTCCATTGAGGGCAGGCGTGTGATTCTCTACGGCCAGGCGCCTTACTGCATCAGACAAGAGGGGCTTGTGTCCAAGCCACATCGAGACGTAGGAGATGAGGTCTGTCATGGGTGCGAAGAGCCCGGCGTGACCGGACACGCCGCCGAGTGCCTCCGCGTTCTCGTCGTGGACGACGCCGACCTTTCCATATTCTGTCGCAGCAATGCGTGCAAACAAGGATGGCGGTGGGCAAAACATCGTGTCCGACATGCCAAGCGGGGTAAACACGCGTTCGCTGGCAAATTGGTCGAGCGCGAGGCCGCTCACTGCTTCTACGACCTCGCCCAGCAACATGAAGCCGATGTCGCTGTACTCCGTCCGGACGTCCGGGGTGATGCCCATCCCTTCGCGGCGGATGGCCGCCCGGATGGCCTGCGGGGTGCTGAACAACTCGTAAAACTGCCGCGATGGGACAAGGCCTGCACAGTGCGTCAGCAGATGGCGGATGGTGACAACGCCCTTCGCGGCGTCGGCAAATTCCGGGATGAAGAGTGCGACTGGATCATTCAGCCGGATGTCTCCATCGTCTATGAGCGTCAAGATGCACGGCAGTGTCGCTGTAACTTTGGTCAGCGAGGCCAAATCGAACACGGTCTCCTTGGTCATCGGCCGTGACCTGCCGTTTGCGTTCTCCGCGTAGCCAAAGCACTCGAAGTAGGCGGTCGTTTCACCTCGACCGACAGCCACGACCGCACCCGGAATGTTTTCTTGTTCGATCTCGCGCTCCAAAAGCGCCGCAATGCGCTCTAATCGGTGCGTGTCTAGCGAAAACGTCACCCTAAGCCCTCCTCGGTCGAGAGTGCGGTCCGCAGATAGCCCTCGGCGCCAGCGAGCAATCGCTTACCGACATCTGCCGACACGCCTTTTTCAATCATCAAAATGGCGAGTTTCACGTGCTGGTCGGCGGCGGCCAACGCGGTCTCAGCCGCTTCGTACGTGGCTCCAGTCGCGCGCATAATGATGCTCTTGGAGCGCTCTTGCAGCTTATAGTTGGTCGCTTTCATATCCACCATCAGATTCTTGTAGACTTTGCCGAGGCGCACCATCGCGCCTGTGCTGATCATATTTAAAATCAGCTTCTGTGCGGTCCCCGCTTTCAGGCGGGTGGACCCGGCCAGCACCTCAGGGCCCGTGTGGACGTCAATCGCAATCTGTGCAAGCTTGCCGATTTCAGATTCCGCATTGCAAGCCACGCCAATGGTCAAGGCAGCGCGTGTCGCCGCGTATTGCAAAGCCCCTTTGACAAACGGCGTTCGGCCGCTCGCGGACAGTCCGACCACGGCGTCCAGACTGGATATTTCGAGGTCGGCGAGCGCTTTGGCGCCGGCCGGTTCGTCGTCCTCCGCATTTTCCAGCGCTTTGAAGGTCGCCTCTTTGCCACCGGCGATGACCGATTGCACGAGATCCGGTGGGGTGCTAAACGTGGGCGGACACTCTGCAGCGTCGAGGATGCCCAATCGACCACTCGTGCCGGCGCCGACATAAATGAGGCGACCGCCTTGTTTCAGCCGAATCACAATTTCGTCTATCGCGCGGGCAACCTGGGGCAAGACCTGTTCCACTGCCCTCGGTACAGATTTGTCGGCGCGGTTCATCAGCGTCACGATTTCAAGGGAACTGGCTGAATCCAGATGCTCCGTTTCCTCGTTGATCTGTTCCGTTTGTAGGTGTTCAAACACGATGTCATCGCCTTCCTCGACTCAAACATGAAGAGATTAATATAGGAGAATATCGGCCAAACCTTTGTCGAACGATTGGACCGATTCGTCGCACTCCGCCAGGAAATCCAGGGTTTTGCCCGCGTTGACAAGGTTGCGGAGGCGGTCTGTGCCAGCTAGGAGATCGAAAAAGTAGCGGCCCTCCTCGTCTTTATGTGTAAACGTAAAATGCTCATCATAGAGCTTGCAGATGACATCGATGAGCGTGAGACCGAGCTGGAGTGGGCGCAAGGCCCGCTGGTTCGTAATGTGAAGCTGGATGCCCTCACAGAGGTCGCCTGGATACTTTTTATAGGTGGGCACAAAGAACGTCGGCCGGGCCACTACGCCAGGGAGGTTTCTCTCGTTCACGGCGTCGGCCAGTTCGAACGCATGGATGAACGGGGCGCCTATCATTTCAAACGGGTGCGTGGTCCCGCGCCCTTCGCTGATATTCGTCCCTTCGAACAGACAGGTTCCAGGATACAGAGCGACCATGTCGAGGTTGGTCGTGTTTGGTGAGGGCGAGACGAAGGGGATGCCAGTCTCTCCTTGCCACATCGAACGCTCCCAGCCTTCACAGCGGATGACAGTGAGCAGAGCGGGGACGGGAAGCGTCTGGTTGTAAAGCATCGCAATTTCACCCAT